>NZ_CP023317.1:587500-2067398 GCF_009497655.1 Priestia megaterium
CACGTAGATATCACAGTGATGTTCATCATGATGTGATTGAAGTCAGTTGTTTTGTTCTTTGAAAACTAGATAACAGTAATTGCTGAGGAAAAGTGAAACTTTTCTTTAATCAAACCAATAAATAACACAACTTTATGTTGTACCATTTATTCGCTAATGGTTAAGTTAGAAAGGGCGCACGGTGAATGCCTTGGCACTAGGAGCCGATGAAGGACGGGACTAACACCGATATGCTTCGGGGAGCTGTAAGTGAGCTTTGATCCGGAGATTTCCGAATGGGGAAACCCACTGTTCGTAATGGAACAGTATCTTTATCTGAATACATAGGATATTGAAGGCAGACCCGGGGAACTGAAACATCTAAGTACCCGGAGGAAGAGAAAGCAAATGCGATTTCCTGAGTAGCGGCGAGCGAAACGGAATTAGCCCAAACCAAGAGGCTTGCCTCTTGGGGTTGTAGGACACTCTATACGGAGTTACAAAGGAACGAAGTAAATGAAGCGACCTGGAAAGGTCCGTCGAAGAAGGTAACAACCCTGTAGTTGAAACTTCGTTCCCTCTTGAGTGGATCCTGAGTACGGCGGAACACGTGAAATTCCGTCGGAAGCTGGGAGGACCATCTCCCAAGGCTAAATACTACCTAGTGACCGATAGTGAACCAGTACCGTGAGGGAAAGGTGAAAAGCACCCCGGAAGGGGAGTGAAAGAGATCCTGAAACCGTGTGCCTACAAGTAGTCAGAGCCCGTTAACGGGTGATGGCGTGCCTTTTGTAGAATGAACCGGCGAGTTACGATCCCATGCAAGGTTAAGCTGATAAGGCGGAGCCGTAGCGAAAGCGAGTCTGAATAGGGCGTTTAGTATGTGGTTGTAGACCCGAAACCAGGTGATCTACCCATGTCCAGGGTGAAGTTCAGGTAACACTGAATGGAGGCCCGAACCCACGCACGTTGAAAAGTGCGGGGATGAGGTGTGGGTAGCGGAGAAATTCCAATCGAACCTGGAGATAGCTGGTTCTCTCCGAAATAGCTTTAGGGCTAGCCTCATGTTGTAAGAGTCTTGGAGGTAGAGCACTGATTGGACTAGGGGCCCCCAACGGGTTACCGAATTCAGTCAAACTCCGAATGCCAAAGACTTATCCATGGGAGTCAGACTGCGAGTGATAAGATCCGTAGTCAAAAGGGAAACAGCCCAGACCACCAGCTAAGGTCCCCAAGTATACGTTAAGTGGAAAAGGATGTGGAGTTGCTTAGACAACCAGGATGTTGGCTTAGAAGCAGCCACCATTTAAAGAGTGCGTAATAGCTCACTGGTCGAGTGACTCTGCGCCGAAAATGTACCGGGGCTAAACGTATCACCGAAGCTGTGGATTGACATCTTTGATGTCAGTGGTAGGAGAGCGTTCTAAGTGCAGCGAAGTCAGACCGTAAGGACTGGTGGAGCGCTTAGAAGTGAGAATGCCGGTATGAGTAGCGAAAGACAAGTGAGAATCTTGTCCACCGAATGCCTAAGGTTTCCTGAGGAAGGCTCGTCCGCTCAGGGTTAGTCGGGACCTAAGCCGAGGCTGAAAAGCGTAGGCGATGGCCAACAGGTTGATATTCCTGTACCACCTCCCCGCCGTTTGAGTAATGGGGGGACGCAGTAGGATAGGGTAAGCGCGCTGCTGGATATGCGCGTTCAAGCAGTTAGGCTGATGAGTAGGCAAATCCGCTCATCATAAAGGCTGAGCTGTGATGACGAGGGAACTATAGTACCGAAGTTCCTGATTCCACACTGCCAAGAAAAGCCTCTAGCGAGGCGGGAGGTGCCCGTACCGCAAACCGACACAGGTAGGCGAGGAGAGAATCCTAAGGTGATCGAGAGAACTCTCGTTAAGGAACTCGGCAAAATGACCCCGTAACTTCGGGAGAAGGGGTGCTCTGGTAGGGTGTATAGCCCGAGAGAGCCGCAGTGAATAGGCCCAGGCGACTGTTTAGCAAAAACACAGGTCTCTGCGAAGCCGCAAGGCGAAGTATAGGGGCTGACGCCTGCCCGGTGCTGGAAGGTTAAGAGGAGGGGTTATCCTTTGGGAGAAGCTCTGAATCGAAGCCCCAGTAAACGGCGGCCGTAACTATAACGGTCCTAAGGTAGCGAAATTCCTTGTCGGGTAAGTTCCGACCCGCACGAAAGGCGTAACGATCTGGGCACTGTCTCAACGAGAGACTCGGTGAAATTATAGTACCTGTGAAGATGCAGGTTACCCGCGACAGGACGGAAAGACCCCGTGGAGCTTTACTGTAGCCTGATATTGAATTTTGGTACAGCTTGTACAGGATAGGTAGGAGCCTGAGAAGCCGGAGCGCTAGCTTCGGTGGAGGCGTCGGTGGGATACTACCCTGGCTGTATTGAAATTCTAACCCGCGGCCCTGATCGGGCCGGGAGACAGTGTCAGGTGGGCAGTTTGACTGGGGCGGTCGCCTCCTAAAATGTAACGGAGGCGCCCAAAGGTTCCCTCAGAATGGTTGGAAATCATTCGTAGAGTGTAAAGGCACAAGGGAGCTTGACTGCGAGACCTACAAGTCGAGCAGGGACGAAAGTCGGGCTTAGTGATCCGGTGGTTCCGCATGGAAGGGCCATCGCTCAACGGATAAAAGCTACCCCGGGGATAACAGGCTTATCTCCCCCAAGAGTCCACATCGACGGGGAGGTTTGGCACCTCGATGTCGGCTCATCGCATCCTGGGGCTGTAGTCGGTCCCAAGGGTTGGGCTGTTCGCCCATTAAAGCGGTACGCGAGCTGGGTTCAGAACGTCGTGAGACAGTTCGGTCCCTATCCGTCGTGGGCGTAGGAAATTTGAGAGGAGCTGTCCTTAGTACGAGAGGACCGGGATGGACACACCGCTGGTGTACCAGTTGTCTTGCCAAAGGCATCGCTGGGTAGCTATGTGTGGACGGGATAAGTGCTGAAAGCATCTAAGCATGAAGCCCCCCTCAAGATGAGATTTCCCATAGCGCAAGCTAGTAAGATCCCTGAAAGATGATCAGGTTGATAGGTCAGAGGTGGAAGCGTGGCGACATGTGTAGCTGACTGATACTAATCGATCGAGGACTTAACCAAACTTTTAAAAGCGTAAGCTTTACTCAGCAAATTGTTATCTAGTTTTGAGAGAGCAATCTCTTGTCTGGTGGCGATAGCGAAGAGGTCACACCCGTTCCCATACCGAACACGGAAGTTAAGCTCTTTAGCGCCAATGGTAGTTGGGACTTTGTCCCTGTGAGAGTAGGACGTTGCCAGGCAATGAATAAGACCCCTTTTTATGCTCTTGTAAAAGAGTCTAGGGGTTTTTTATTTGGCTCATTTGTAAAAAACTTATATACACATTTAATGTTGTGTATGATATTTGGAGGATTAGCTCAGCTGGGAGAGCACCTGCCTTACAAGCAGGGGGTCGGCGGTTCGATCCCGTCATCCTCCACCACCGTGCCGGTGTAGCTCAACTGGTAGAGCAACTGACTTGTAATCAGTAGGTTGGGGGTTCAAGTCCTCTTGCCGGCACCATTTATATCGGAGGGGTAGCGAAGTGGCTAAACGCGGCGGACTGTAAATCCGCTCCTTCGGGTTCGGCAGTTCGAATCTGCCCCCCTCCACCATTTTATTGGGCTATCGCCAAGCGGTAAGGCAACGGATTTTGATTCCGTCATGCGTTGGTTCGAATCCAGCTAGCCCAGCCATAGAGAGCCATTAGCTCAGTTGGTAGAGCATCTGACTTTTAATCAGAGGGTCGAAGGTTCGAGTCCTTCATGGCTCATTTTAATAAGCGGAAGTAGTTCAGTGGTAGAACACCACCTTGCCAAGGTGGGGGTCGCGAGTTCGAACCTCGTCTTCCGCTCCATATAAAGCGCCCGTAGCTCAATTGGATAGAGCGTTTGACTACGGATCAAAAGGTTAGGGGTTCGACTCCTCTCGGGCGCGCCATAAACGGGAAGTAGCTCAGCTTGGTAGAGCACTTGGTTTGGGACCAAGGGGTCGCAGGTTCGAATCCTGTCTTCCCGACCATTTATGGGGCCTTAGCTCAGCTGGGAGAGCGCCTGCCTTGCACGCAGGAGGTCAGCGGTTCGATCCCGCTAGGCTCCACCAATGAAATTAAATAATTGTAACGAATAATATGGCGGTGTAGCTCAGCTGGCTAGAGCGTACGGTTCATACCCGTGAGGTCGTGGGTTCGACTCCCTCCGCCGCTACCATATAAGTTACATTTGTTATAAATATACGGAGGAATACCCAAGTCCGGCTGAAGGGATCGGTCTTGAAAACCGACAGGGGTGTTAAAGCCCGCGGGGGTTCGAATCCCTCTTCCTCCGCCATTTATTTATATCATATTCATATCATCGCGGGGTGGAGCAGTTCGGTAGCTCGTCGGGCTCATAACCCGAAGGTCGCAGGTTCAAATCCTGTCCCCGCAACCAAAGTGGTCCCGTGGTGTAGCGGTTAACATGCCTGCCTGTCACGCAGGAGATCGCGGGTTCGATTCCCGTCGGGACCGCCATTTTGTTTGGGGCTCGGTAGCTCAGTTGGTAGAGCAAAGGACTGAAAATCCTTGTGTCGGCGGTTCGATTCCGTCCCGAGCCACCATTTTAAGACGGCGATTGTGGCGAAGTGGTTAACGCACCGGATTGTGGTTCCGGCATTCGTGGGTTCGATTCCCATCAGTCGCCCCATCTTAAGTAACGCGGGTGTAGTTTAGTGGTAAAACCTCAGCCTTCCAAGCTGATGTCGTGAGTTCGATTCTCATCACCCGCTCCAAATAATGGGCCTATAGCTCAGCTGGTTAGAGCGCACGCCTGATAAGCGTGAGGTCGGTGGTTCGAGTCCACTTAGGCCCACCATATTCCACAGTAGCTCAGTGGTAGAGCTATCGGCTGTTAACCGATCGGTCGTAGGTTCGAGTCCTACCTGTGGAGCCATACTGGCCCGTTGGTCAAGCGGTTAAGACACCGCCCTTTCACGGCGGTAACACGGGTTCGAATCCCGTACGGGTCATCTCAAAAGCAGTTTGCATATGCAAACTGCTTTTTTTGTTTGTAAACAGAGTTTAGACAAAAGAATAAACTCTGTTTTTCGTTTTTCTATGATTTTCTCTTCACAATTTGCATTTCCTATAGCACATCTCTAAACGCTTGTTCTAAATTTCGAAAAAAAACCTACAATAGTAATAACAGAATACTGTTTGTACAAAAGGAGGGGAATGCGTGAAAAAAATTGTTTTGTGGTCCATCGGAGTTTTTCTTGTGTATGCAGCTTGTATATGGGTGTATTTATTTTATATAAGTGACACCTCTATTCCACAATCATTAAAAGGTACCAGCGTGGATCCGGCTACGTTTATGAATGCAAGAGAACTTATGTTAACCGAAAAATATTCAAAGATTAGAGATGCGCTCTTTTTTATCCGAATTCCATATGAGTGGTTAGGGTTTATTTTAATTTTAGTGTTAGGTGTGTCTAAGAAAGTGAATAAGTGGTCTAAAGACGTCAGTCGTTTCAGTCTTCTCCAAACTGCTATTTATGTATTTTGGTTATCTGTTCTGCTGCTGATCTACTCTTTTCCTATGGACTGGATTAGCTATAAGCTTTCAACGGCTTACCATATTACGACGCAACCTTTCCAAGGATGGATGAAAGATCTTTTTACAGATTTTTGGGTGAACTATGCCACGATGTTTTTAGTGATTGCTGTGTTATATGCATTCATTCGTAAGTTTTCAAAAAGATGGTGGCTGTATGCGTGGCTAGTATCTATTCCATTTACGCTATTTTTGACGTTTATTCAACCAGTGGTTATCGATCCGTTATATAACGATTTTTATCCATTAAAGAATAAAGAGCTGGAGACGAAAATTTTGCATTTAGCAGATGAAGCTCATATACCTGCTAAGCATGTATATGAAGTAAACATGTCTGAAAAAACGAACTCTCTCAATGCATATGTAACGGGAATAGGTTCTAATTCAAGAATTGTGTTATGGGATACTACTCTTAATAAATTGACGGAACGTGAAATTTTGTTTATCATGGCGCACGAAATGGGTCACTATGTGAAGAAACATATTTATGTAGGGATTGCTTCAGCCTTAGTTTTATCGATTGTAGGTTTATGGCTAACGAAACATTTTGCTAGCTTTGTGATTAAGAGATGGGGGAAAGCATTAAAAATCACTTCTCTTAGTGATTTAAATTCATTACCGCTTATTCTACTTATTTTTTCTGTGCTCACATTTGCTGTAAGTCCTTTAACAAATATGCAGTCGCGTCATCATGAACTTCAATCTGACACGTACGCCATGGACTTAACAGGAGATAAACAAGCTGCTATTAAAACATTTCAGGATTTAACAAAATCAGGACTGTCCCAGGTGAATCCGCCGTATTTAGTGAAAATTTTTCGATATGGTCATCCAACAATATTGGAAAGAATTTCATTTGTTGAGAAGTATGAAAGAAATGAATAAGTGATATAAGAAAAAGTAAAGGATATATGAAGCCTTTTATACGTAGGTATTAATAGAAAAGCCTCCTTGCGAGTAGGAAAAAAATTCTAAAAGGAGGTTTCATTTTCGAAAGTACTGTTATATAATAACGTATGTAAAATAAAAACTGTTTTATAACAATAGGGAGTAATAGTTATTTGTGATTGAAAAGATAGCAGTCAAACTTATCAGCGTATATTCACCTCAGCAAAGTCTTACTACATGTCCTTCAACTATTTACTTATTTCATCTACGTTCTTACTAACACTATGGCAAACTGCTAATTTACTTCATCATGAAACAGACATATTCTCACTGCTGCGTTTTATATTTTTATGAATATAGAATTTTAAATTCATTAGGGGGTATAAAGAATGAAAGAGATTCGTGTAAAAAACCTTGAAGAGAACTGGAAAAGCGATGAGCGTTGGAAAGGAATTGAACGTCCATATTCTGCAGAAAAAGTCATTGGACTGAGAGGATCCATTGATATTGAACACACGCTTGCTAGAAGAGGGGCCGAAAAGTTCTGGAACTTATTAAAAACAGAGCCATACGTTCATGCATTAGGAGCTTTAACAGGAAATCAAGCAGTACAACAGGTAAAAGCAGGGTTAAAAGCCATTTATCTCAGTGGATGGCAAGTAGCTGCAGATGCAAACCTTTCAGGAAATATGTATCCTGATCAAAGTCTATATCCAGCAAACAGCGTGCCGCATGTTGTGAAACGAATCAATCAAGCGCTGCAGCGTGCCGATCAAATTCAGCATTTAGAAGGAGAAGGAGATATTGATTACTTTGCTCCAATTGTAGCAGATGCAGAAGCAGGGTTCGGAGGACAGTTGAACGTATTTGAATTAATGAAAGGAATGATTGAGTCAGGAGCATCTGCGGTACACTTCGAAGATCAATTGTCATCTGAGAAAAAGTGTGGTCATCTTGGCGGCAAGGTATTGCTTCCAACTCAGACAGCTGTGAAAAACTTGATTGCTGCTCGTTTAGCTGCTGATGTAATGGGTGTTCCAACACTTCTGATTGCTCGTACCGATGCTGATGCCGCTGATTTAATTACAAGTGATGTTGATCCTGTAGATCGCCAGTTTATTACAGGTGAACGCACCGCTGAAGGGTTTTATCGCACGAGAGCCGGAATCGATCAAGCTATCGCTCGTGGCTTAGCATATGCGCCATATGCTGATCTAGTATGGTGTGAGACGTCTGAACCAAACTTGGAACAGGCACAAAAATTTGCAGATGCTATTCATGAAAAATTCCCAGGTAAAATGCTTGCTTATAACTGTTCACCATCTTTCAACTGGAAGAAAAAATTAGATAAGAAAACGATTGAAAAGTTTCAAAGAGAAATCGCAAAAATGGGCTACAAATTCCAATTCGTTACGCTTGCTGGCTTCCACGCTTTAAATCACAGCATGTTTGAACTGGCACGAGGATATAAAACAAGAGGAATGGCAGCTTATTCAGAGTTACAAGAAAGAGAGTTTGCTAGTGAAATAAATGGATATACTGCTACAAGACATCAGCGTGAAGTAGGAACGGGTTATTTTGATGAAGTGGCGCAAGTAGTTTCCGGTGGGACTTCCTCTACAACAGCTTTAAAAGGTTCAACAGAAGAAGAGCAGTTTCAGGCGCATAAATAACAAAAAATCTATGAGTGGAACGGTTGTTTACTTCCACTCATAGAAAAAATCCTAACAAAAAAGATTCTTACATCTGTAAGAATCTTTTTTTATGTAGTAAACACGATTTAACAGACAGCTGTTCTTCCTGAGAAGAAAGGTTCTGCCTGTTAAACGTACATATAAATCATTAACATGAATGAACTTCTTGAAATATTAAGTAGATGTTTGAAGTAAGGATTGGTACTGTGCTGATAGCTCATAAAAAGCAGTTTCATCACGTTGATCTAATGCCGTGTTAATGTTTGTTTCTAACAGTTCTTTTTGACGCTTAAAAAGCGATTCATCAATTACCATTTCGATATAAACATCCAACATACTCACAGTATCAATTACTTTTTTCTTGCGAGCGAGGGACTTCATCATTTCCGTGTACGATTTTTCATTGTTCATACCTCATCACCTCTGCACCCTTTTTATTATTATATAGATTAAAAGAAGAAAAAACAACTAATTTTCTAAATTTTTAGATTTTTATTTTTAGAAATGATAAAGTAAGAGGGAAACGCTACTTTCGTTTTTATCGATTGGCTATTTGGTTTAAAAATGAATCCTTGGGGGCGAAGAAATTGAATCATGTAAAAAAGCGTACGGTAACGGTAGAGGATTTGTATGAATTGAAGTCTGTGTATAACCCTCAGATTTCTCCAGATGGAAAAAGTGTAGTTTATACGGTTCGAGAAACGAAAAAAATAGAAAACGGTTATGAGACGCAGCTGTTTATGTTAGATCTTGAAACAAAAAAAACAAAGCAATTGACGTATTATAAAGGAAATAATCACTCTCCTGCATGGTCTCCTGACGGCAGGTGGATTGCTTTTTTATCAGATCGCAGTCAAACCGTTCAGCTCTATCTATTAGCAGCGACAGGCGGGGAAGCAGAAGCACTCACAGATTGTGAAAAAGGCGTTAGTGATCCCGTATGGTCTCCTTATAGTGACGAAATTATGTTTTCTACAAAAGTAGAAGAAAAAGCTGTAAGAGTTGAACAAAATCATGAGCATCCTCAGCCATACGAAGTGGAACGTTTGTTGTATAAATCCGATGCTAGCGGCTATTTAAAAGGTGAATATACGCAAGTTGCGGTCGTTAAACTTAAAAATAAAGAAGTGACGTTTTTAACGGATGGACCTTATCATCACTCTGTAGGATGCTGGGCCCCTGATGCAAATTCAATTGTATTTTGCAGCAGCCGAGGAGAGAATCCGGATTTATCGTTAACCATGGACGTGTTTATTTTGCATCGTGATAGTAAAAAGTTAACATCTATTACAGCAGAAACAGGATATTTTCATCAAGTTTCGTGGTCACCAGATGGGTCATACATAGCTTACATTGGAAATGAACGTACATATGGATCGGCTTCAATGAATGACATATATATTTATCAGGTCTCCAATCAAAAAACAGCTTGTATCACTGCAGGTATAGACTTAGAAATAGGAGATATGGTAGCAGGAGATTTTCACTTTGGAAGAACCGCAGCGGGAATTATGTGGAGCAGTAAGGAAGAATTTTATTTTGTCGTAAGTGAAAAGGGTTCTGTAGGCATATATAAAGGAAATGTAAATGGAAAGTTAGACTCTGTGCTTATGGATAATGCTCACGTATACGGGGTATCTGTTCTTCCCAACGATGAGGAAGCTATCGTAGCAATCAGTACATTTACACATCCGGGAGATCTTTATTCTTTAAATTTAAAAACAGAGGAACTAGTGAAGCTGACAAACGTTAATGATTCATTTTTAAAGCATGTGCAGTTAACGGAAGCAGAATCTTTTTGCGCGACTGCCACGGACGGTATACATATCCACAGTTGGGTCGTAAAAGCTGCTGCTGCCAACGATGTATCTCCAACCATTTTAGAAATTCACGGAGGTCCGCATCTTATGTATGGTCATACATTTATGTTTGAATTTCAAGTGCTTGCATCAAAAGGGTTCAATATCCTCTTTTCTAATCCAAGAGGCGGAAGAGGATATGGTCAAGCCTTTACAGATGCCGTTCGAGGAGATTACGGAGGCATGGATTATATGGATTTGATGGCAGTAACCGACGAAGCAATTAACCGCTACTCTTATATTAATGAAGATAAACTTGGCGTAACAGGAGGAAGCTACGGAGGATTTATGACAAACTGGATTGTAGGAAGTACAAATCGGTTTAAAGCAGCGGTGACGCAACGGTCTATTTCAAATTGGACGAGTTTTTACGGCGTTAGTGATATTGGCTATTATTTTACCGAATGGGAATTGAAAGCTGATATTTATGAGAATCCGGAAAAACTTTGGAACCACTCGCCGCTTCGTTTAGCGGAGAACGTGAAAACACCGCTGTTAATCTTGCATAGCGAACAGGATTATAGATGTCCAATTGAACAAGCCGAACAGCTTTATGTGGCACTAAAAAGAAAAGATAAAGAAGTAGAATTTATTCGTTTTCCTCAGTCTAACCATGAACTTTCTAGAAGCGGTAAGCCTAATTTACGAACGGCGAGACTAAAATATTTAACCAGCTGGTTTAAACGTTATTTGCAGCAGTCTAAGTAAAAGCACATGTTGTTCTAGAGGTTCTGTTCGTGTAAGTAAGGGCTGGCTATATGGCAAGCGCAACAGGGCAGGAAAGATAAAACGCTGTAAAACTTTTGTTTGGTAAAGGAAAGTAGTACAATAAGTGAAAAGTAGCACAGTTGTTTAAATAAGGAGAACATTCGATGGATTTTGAAACATTAAAGCATTATTTGACATTAGACGGCGTCCTCGAGTTATTAAAACAATATCAATCATTTGGGATCATTCCCGGACTGCTGTTGCCTATTTTAGAAGCGTTTATCCCTATCTTGCCGCTTTTTGCGTTTGTAATGGCTAATGCTGCTGCCTTTGGCTTATGGTTAGGCTTTTTAATTTCATGGATCGGGAGCTGCGTTGGATCACTGCTTGTCTTTTTGATTTTTAGAAAATACGGACAGGCGAGGTTTTTACATTTTATCAGCCGCCATGCGCAAATTCGAAAGATTATGATTTGGGTGGAAAGACACGGTTTTGGACCGCTGTTTATTATGCTTTGTTTCCCTTTTACGCCGTCTTCAGCGATTAATGTAGTAGCTGGACTATCACGTGTCAGTATGGCTCAGTTTATGCTTGCTGTATTAGCGGGTAAAATGGTCATGATATTTATGATGAGCTTTATTGGGGCCGATTTTGTTTCATTTGTGAAACAGCCTTTAAAAGCAGTACTTGTTTTAGTGATCATTTTTGTCCTATGGCTTGTTGGAAAGCAAATTGAACGAAGATTAAATGAAAAATCTAAAGTGAAACAGTATGACAAATAGTTTGTTTATATATAACAAATAGTGATGAAAGACTGCTTTTTAATAGGCAGTCTTTTGTTATACATACAGCAGAAGAGGGTATTGTAAACTATGGAAAAACCTTTTCTTATAGGAATACAGCAGCATTTTTGAAAGGTTTTTTGCCTTTTTCTTAAAGAAGTTATTTGTCTGTTTATTCGGTTGGTAGAACAATGCACATACAGAGTATCTGTCTAGTAATGAACAAGTTTTTTGTTTATCAATTGTGAAAAATATGCTAAAATAAAAGAAAAAACTGGGAATAAATTAGACGTCTATTCCTAGTTGCACCTAAGTAATGAACCCTTTGTTTTCTAGAGATATACATGTTTTTTCTCAACATGTATTATCACCTCATGTATTTCAAAACGTTTTCTTAAAAATTATATGAATGATTTTTGAGCTTGACTACTAAGATGTAAGTAGAGGGATCATTACTAGAAAAGCACCGAATGATCATTAAGACGTGCTTGGCGTCGTTTTGAGGAGGGGAATGCGCTACTAAGATTCAAGCGACTTGCTGATTAATCGTTGTTAGTAAGCGTCTTATAGCGCGGGTGACATGAGATTAAAAGATAAAGTGGCAATTATTACGGGTGCAGCAAATGGGTTAGGGTTCGAAGCTTCTCGAATTTTCGCACAAGAGGGTGCAAAGGTCGCTATGGTTGACTACGATGCAAAAGTAGGAGAAGAACGAGCAGCTCAGCTAAAAGAAGAAGGCGGAGATGTAGCATTCTTTCAAGTAAACGTAGCGGATCGAGACAGTGTAGATGCAATGGTAGAAGAAGTCGTGAAACGCTTCTCTAAAATAGATATTTTAATTAATAATGCAGGTATTACCAGAGATGGAATGCTAACTAAATTATCAGTTGAAAATTTTCAAGCGGTCATTAACGTAAACCTTACAGGCGTTTTTCACTGTACGCAAGCCGTTGTACCGCATATGATTGCTCAAGGTAAAGGGAAAATTATCAGCACATCTTCGGTATCCGGCGTATATGGAAATGTTGGTCAAACAAACTATGCGGCGACAAAAGCCGGCGTAGTGGGAATGACAAAAACATGGGCTAAAGAGCTTGGGCGAAAAGGAATTAATGTAAACGCTGTAGCTCCCGGGTTTATTGAGACGGATATGGTGAAGGCGATGCCGGACAAAATCATTGATCAAATGAAATCTACTATTCCTTTACAAAGGTTAGGTCAGCCTTCTGACATTGGTTATGCTTATCTTTATTTAGCCTCTGATGAGTCCAACTATATTAACGGCACAACACTGCATGTAGATGGTGGAATCATGATGTAAACGTAGAAAATAACTCGCTTTTCTAAAACTTTTCAGTGGTCATTTGGCTACTGAAAAGTTTTTTTGTTGCATCCAGCATTTCACATATGTGCAAAGTGGAATTTTGTCTGCAAGTTCAGTAAAATAATAAGGAGAGAGATAGAGAGATTTAGCTGATTATCACTATAAAATTTTGACGACTGCGTCACGTGTTTGCGTGGCGTTTATCCATTTTGCACTTAAACAACTAAAAATATAGAGAAGAAAAATGAAGGGGTGAAAACGTGGGGCTACAGTTTTTATTAGGACGTTCAGGAAGCGGGAAAACGGAATATCTTTTAAATAGCATGCGCCAAGAGCTGTTAAATGCTCCGCTTGGGCATCCACTTATTTATATTGTACCTGAACAGATGACGTTTCAGTCGGAGTATGCGCTTGTTCAAACACCTGGGTTAGAAGGAATGATGCGTGCTCAAGTTTATAGTTTTACACGTCTTGCGTGGCGTATCCTGCAAGAAGTCGGAGGTATTAGCCGCTATCATGTGGATCAAACAGGTATTCATATGATGCTTAAAAAAATTATCGAGCATCAAAAAAAAGAGCTTCGATTGTTTGCGAATTCTTCAGAACAAGCAGGGTTTATTGAAGAACTAGAAAAAATGGTTAAAGAATTTAAACAGTACACGGTAGATGCACCGTCTCTCGAAGAGATGAAGCAAAAACTTCAAGCAGAAGATGAGAAAGTCCTTGCTGATAAATTACATGATTTACATCTCATTTACGGAGAATTAGAAAAACAGCTGATGACAAAATATGTAGATGGAGAAGATTATTTGAAGCTGTTGAGCGAAAAAGTAGTCTCTTCTGCGTACCTTGCTCAAGCAACGATTTATGTAGATGGATTTCATCACTATACTCCTCAAGAATTAACGGTATTAGTAGAGCTGATGAAAGTTTGTAGAGAAGTGAAAATAGCGGTTACTTCTGATTATTCATATCAAGATTTTATTCCAAATGACCTGCACTTGTTTCGATTAACGAGCGAAACGTATCAAGAAATAATGGGCCTGGCGGCTGAAAACGGGATAGAGATTAAAGAGCCAAACGTATTTAATGAACAAAAAAGGCATCAAAACAGTCCAGAGCTTGCCTATTTAGAACGATATTATGATGAACGGCCAACGCCGGAATTTCAGTCAGAGCCCGAGCACATTCAGCTGCTGCCTGCTGTTAGCCGAAGAGCAGAGGTAGAAGGGATTGCAAGAGAAGTGCTGTCGCTTGTGCGCGATCACGGCTATCGCTATCGTGATATTGCCTTGATTGTTAGAAATGCAGAAGACTATCATGACTTGCTTCAAACCATTTTTCGAGATTATGAAATTCCGTACTTTATTGACCAAAAGCGAGCGATGTTTCACCATCCACTCGTTGAATTTATTCGCTCAGTCTTAGAGGTGGTAAGCGGGTCATGGCGATACGAAACCATCTTTCGGGCAGTGAAAACAGACCTTTTATTTCCTTTGTCATCTGATGTGCACCAGCTTCGCGAAGAGATGGATGAATTAGAAAATTACGTACTTGCTTACGGTATTCAAGGATCTAAGTGGACGAGTAAGGAGCCATTTACCTACAGAAAATATCGTTCGCTTGAAGACATGAACCTTGGGAAAACGGACGAAGAGCTTGCTTTTGAGCAAAAAATAAATGAATTAAAAAATATGATTGTTCCTCCTATTTATTCGCTTCAGAAAAAATTAAAACAAGCGAAAATAGGAAAAGAAAAAGCAGAAGCACTCTATCGTTTTTTAACGAACTTAGATATTCCACAAAAGATAGAAGCGCTGCGCAATAGATGTGAAGAAGAAGGTAAGCTTCAAGAAGCAAGAGAGCACGAGCAGGTATGGAAAGCAATTCTTCACTTATTTGATCAGTTTGTTGAAATGATGGGAGAAGAGAAAGTATCGATTTCTTTGTTCGCGGATCTATTTGAGATAGGGCTTGACAGCATGCAGTTTGCACTTGTTCCGCCTGCACTGGATCAAGTGGTTGTGGCAAGTTTTGAGCGTTCGCGTTTATCCGATATCAAAGCAAGCTTTGTGCTAGGCGTAAATGACGGTGTGATTCCAGCTAAACCAAAAAGCGGTGGTCTGTTATCTGAGAAAGAGAGAGAGCAGCTGCTTGAATCAGGCTTATTACTTGCGCCAACTGGAAGGCAAAAGCTGTTTGACGAACAATTTCTCATTTATTTAGCACTTTCCAGCTCTTCTGAAAAACTTTATGTTTCGTATCCTCTTGCCAATGAGGAAGGGAAGACTCTGCTGCCTTCACTCGTTATTAATCGATTAAAAGAGCTATTTCCGCTCCTGCAGGAAAAGCTGTTAATGACGGAGCCTACGGATTTAGAAGAAGAAAAGCAAGTTGATTATATAACAAATCCCTTAACGAGCATCGCGCATTTAGCCAGCCAGCTGCAAGGGTGGAAACGCCATTATCCGATGAGTTCCTCTTGGTGGGATGTATATAATTTTTATGTAGAAAATTCAGATTGGAACTCATATAGCGAGAAAGTACTAAGCAGTTTATTTTATAAAAACGAAGCAAAAAGGTTAACAAAGAAAACGAGTCAGCGTCTGTATGGAAAGCATATTCAAGCAAGCGTATCGAGAATGGAGAAATTTGAAGCCTGTCCGTACGCTCATTTTGCTTCTCACGGGCTTAAGCTTAAAGAACGAAAAGTTTTCAAATTAGCAGCTCCTGACATAGGCGAGTTATTTCACGCGGCGCTGAAGATGATTTCAGACGAGCTACGGGGCGGTCAAAAAGAATGGAAGAACTTAACGAGAAAAGACTGTCAGCAGCTTTCTACGGCTGCGGTGCACGAACTTGCTCCGCGCTTACAAAATGAAATTTTATTGAGCTCTAATCGCCACCACTATTTAACACATAAGCTGCAGCAAATTATTGAACGTGCGTCGCTTGTGTTAAGTGAGCACGCTAAGGTGAGCGGGTTTGTTCCTGTTGGATTGGAATTAGGGTTTGGTCCTAGCGCGGAGCTGCCTTCTATGCAGTTTACACTGCCAAATGGCCATACGATGGAACTTGTTGGCCGAATTGACAGAGTGGATAAAGCGGAAAGCTCCAAAGGACTTTTACTGCGTATTGTCGACTATAAATCAAGCGATAAAGCATTAAACTTAGTGGAAGTGTACTATGGTTTATCTCTTCAAATTTTAGCTTATTTAGACATAGTCGTGACGTATGCTGAACAGCTTCTTCATGATAATAGAGGAGCATTGCCTGCTGGCGTTCTTTATTTCCACGTTCATAATCCAATGATCAACAGTACTAAAGCATTACAACCCGATCAAATTGAAGCCGAAATCTTCAAGAAGTTTAAAATGAAAGGACTGCTTTTAGGGGACGAGGAAGCAGTCCGATTAATGGACGAAACGTTAGAATCAGGGCACTCACAGGTTATATCGGCGGGTATTAAAAAGACAGGGGGCTTTTATTCCAATTCTTCGGTTGCGAGCGAAGAAGATTTTACACATCTCCGTCAGTATGTGCGAGGTAAGTTTGTAGAGGCAGGTACTGAGATTACAAATGGAAAAATTGATATTTCGCCTTATAAGCTAAAAGATAAAACACCATGTGCGTTTTGTGAATACCGCTCAATCTGTCAGTTCGATGAATCAATGGAAAACAACGAATATCGTCAGCTTAGTACAGAGAGTCAAAATGTTATTTTAGATAAAATTCGAGAGGAGGCCAAACGAGATGAGTGAAGATATACACGTAAAACCGGCCGACTCCCAGTGGACGGATGATCAGTGGAACGCCATTGTTTCATCCGGTCAAGATATATTAGTAGCCGCGGCGGCTGGCTCAGGAAAAACAGCGGTTTTAGTCGAACGTATTATTAAAAAGATTACGATGGGCGAGGAACCAATTGATGTTGATAGATTACTAGTTGCTACGTTTACAAATGCTTCTGCAGCCGAAATGAGAAATCGAATTGGAGAAGCATTGGAAAAAGAGTTAAAAAAGAATCCATCTTCTTTACACTTGCGCAGACAGCTTAATTTATTAAACCGTGCGTCGATTTCTACGCTCCATTCTTTTTGTTTAGAAGTCATTCGAACGTATTATTATTTGATCGATGTAGACCCTGGTTTTCGGATTGCAGATGATACGGAAGCGGATCTTCTGCGTGAAGAAGTATTAGAAGAATTGTTTGAAGAGCAGTACAGTATTGAACAGAACGAGCGATTCTTTGATTTAATTGATCGTTATACAAGCGACAGAAATGACTTAGATATTCAGCTTATGGTAAGAAAGCTATATGACTTTGCACGATCTAATCCCGACCCAAACGGCTGGCTTAAGATGATTGTGAGTCAATATGATGTCACAGAGGACTCTTCTATTGATTCACTTTCGTTTCTGTCTTTTCTTTTACAAGAAGTAACAACGCAGCTCGTGGGCATTGAGTCGATTTTAAAACAGGGCTTAGAGCTAACAAAGCTGCCGGGAGGGCCTGCTCCTCGCGCCGTTAATGCAGAGGAAGACCTGGCTCAAATTCATCGGCTGCTCAGCGCTTCTAAGCATTCTTTTGCTGATTTGCATGAGGAAATGCAGAATTTGAATTTTACTCGTTTAAAGCCATGTAAAGGAGATGCGTACGACTCGCAGCTTTTAGATGATTTTGGAGAGCTTCGCAAAAAAGCGAAAACAAGCCTTGAAAAGCTTCATGCTGATTTGTTTTCTAGGCCTTTGCACGGCTACATGGCTGATTTTGAAAAAATGAAGCCCGTTATTGAAACGCTAATCTTTTTAGTTCAGCGCTTCGGTGAACGATATGAACACATCAAAAAAGAGAAAGGGTTAGTGGACTTTTCTGATTTAGAGCATTATTGCCTGCAAATCTTGAGTGTAAAAGAAGACGGGGTGCTTAAGCCTTCGTCCATTGCTCAAAAATATCGCACTCAGTTTGAAGAGGTGCTTGTTGACGAATATCAAGATACAAATATGGTTCAAGAAACACTGATTAAATTAGTGACGAGAGATAGTGAAGAACAAGGGAATTTATTTATGGTTGGAGATGTAAAACAATCCATTTACCGCTTTCGTTTAGCGGAGCCATTTTTGTTTTTGACGAAGTACAAGCGATTTACGCAAGATGGACGACAATTTGGAAAACGTATTGACTTAAATAAAAACTTCCGAAGTCGTTCTCAAGTGCTTGACGCCACAAACTTTATTTTTAACCAGCTGATGGATGAAGAAGTAGGAGAAATTGCATATGACGATGATGCTTCTTTAAAATTAGGAGCATCGTATCCAAAAGTGGAAGGAATGGAAACGGAGCTTCTGCTGATTGCAAAAGAAAATGCAGAAGAAGGAGCGGAAGAAGAATCGGATTCTTCTCTCGTCGCGTTTTCAGAAGCAGAGCTTGAAACGGCTCAGTTAGAGGCAAGAGCAATGGCGCGCAAAATCAAAGAACTCGTTCAAAACCGTTTTCAAATATATGATCGCAAGCTCGATATCATGAGAAACGTAACGTATCGTGACTTTGTTATTTTGCTTCGTTCCATGCCTTGGGCTGCGCAGATTATGGATGAATTTAAACAAGAAGGCGTGCCGATTTATGCCGATTTATCAACAGGCTATTTTGATGCTACTGAAGTGATGATTATGATGTCTTTATTAAAAGTAGTAGATAACCCGCATCAAGACATTCCGTTAGCTTCTGTTCTTCGCTCACCGGTAGTAGGGCTTTCAGATGAAGAGTTGGCTACACTGAGAGCAGAGCAAAAGAAAGGAACGTATTATGATGCGTTAAAAACGTACTTAGCGGTTTCAGATGATGAAGAACTTCGCGATAAAGTGAAATATTTCTATGAGCAGTTAAAAGCATGGAGAACACAAGCTAGACAAAGCTCTTTGTCAGAACTAGTATGGCAAATTTACCGCGACACGGGTTTCTTTGAATTTGTTGGCGGACTTCCTGGCGGGAAACAGCGTCAAGCCAATTTACGTGCTCTTTACGATCGCGCTCGCCAGTATGAGGCGACTTCATTTAGAGGTCTGTTCCGCTTTTTACGCTTTATTGAACGGATGCAGGATCGAGGGAACGATTTAGGAGCTGCTCGAGCGCTGGGAGAACAAGAAGATGTGGTGCGTTTGATGACGATCCACAGCAGTAAAGGTCTTGAATTTCCTGTTGTTTTCGTAGCTGGTCTTGCTCGTCAGTTTAACTTAATGGACTTGAATAAAGCTTATTTACTCGATAAAGAACTAGGTTTTGGATCTAAATATATTGATCCGAAACTGCGTATTACGTACCCGACTCTTCTTCAGCAGACCATGAAGAAAAAAATGAAAAAAGAAAGCATGGCAGAGGAAATGCGGGTATTATACGTAGCTTTGACGCGTGCGAAAGAAAAACTTATTTTAGTTGGAACAGTAAAAGACGCATCAGAAAAGCTCAGACAATGGAGCTCCGTTATGGGACACGAAGATTGGACGCTTCCAGCTCACGTGAGAAGAGATGCAAAATGTTATTTAGACTGGATTGGACCTTCTTTAATTCGTCACAAAAATGTTAGTCATATGGTTGAAGGAGAGGTCCAGCCGGCCGAGATGATTTATCAGCATGCTTCAAGCTGGAAGCTTTCAACGTTATTAGCAGGTGATTTAGCCGAACAGCCTCTTGAAGAGCAGCAGCATCATGAAGAGCTTTTGAACGCTCTTCAAAAGCATGAGCCAGTTACAGAATCCAGCGATTATAAAGAGGAAGTGTATAGACGCTTAAATTGGTCTTATGATTATCGTGTAGCTTCCGTTCATCGTTCAAAGCAATCTGTTTCTGAACTAAAAAGGCAGCAGCAGCTGACGGATGCAGGTGCAAGCAGTGATCTTGTTCGGGGAGCTAAAGCACCTCTTGAAAACCGTCCGCTGTTTCTTCAAGAGAAATCTCTCACAGGAGCTGAAAGAGGAACAGCTACACATGCCGTTATGCAGCAGCTTCCATTAAATAAAGCTTATACCCTCGAAATGGTTCAAGACTTTATTCAATCAATGGTTACCAAAGAATTGTTGACGCAACAGCAAGCGGATGCCGTTGATGCAAATGATGTAGCAGACTTTTTAGACAGTGACATTGCACAAGATATTCGAACGGCTCGCACGGTTTATAGAGAGATGCCTTTTAGTTTAGGTGTCTCCGCTAAAGAAATCTATGATCATTGGGAGCAGGAAGACGAAACGATTTTAGTACAAGGTATTATTGATTGTTTATATGAAACGGAAGAAGGCCTCGTTTTACTTGATTTTAAAACAGATAATATTTCGGATCGTTTTCAAGGGGATTTTGAACGAGCAAAACCATTTCTAATTGAAAGATACCGCATTCAGTTAGAGCTTTACGCAAAGGCCATTGAGCGGATTGTGAAACAACCTGTTCAGCATCGCTATCTTTACTTTTTAGATGGTGGACATGCTGTTGAAATATAAGAAAAGAAGAAGGCGATGGTCTTCTTCTTTTTCACCAATAAGGAGAGAGTAACATGCGTTTATTACATACAGCGGATTGGCATTTGGGGCGAACGTTAGAAGGTCGAAGTCGTCTAGCTGAGCAAGCACAGTTTTTAGATGAACTGGCAGACATTGTGGAAGAAGAAAAGATAGATGCTATTCTCATGGCGGGAGATGCCTTTGATACGGTGAACCCTCCAGCAGCGGCAGAGCAGCTCTTTTACGAAAGTATGTCTAGATTGAGCAACAATGGAAAACGTCCAATTATTGTTATTGCAGGTAATCATGATAACCCAGATCGGCTGTCGGCGGCTTCTCCATTAGCCGTTCATCAAAATATTACACTTCTTGGTTTGCCTACTACCGATGTAGAAAGCATTCACATTCCTACATCAGATGAAATATTAAAGGTTGCGGCTCTTCCTTACCCATCTGAATCAAGGTTAAAGGAACTGTTAGCAGAAGAAAATGATGAGCTGGCTCTTCGAAATTCATACGATGCCAGAGTAAAAGGTATTTTCGATAAAATGAGTGAGCAGTTCACAGCAGATACCGTTAATATTGCCATGAGTCATATTTACGTAGCTGGCGGAAGTTCAACGGACTCAGAACGTCCAATTGAAGTAGGAGGAGCTTATACGGTGGCGGCGACTAGTTTACCTGCTAATGCTCAATATGTAGCTCTAGGACATTTGCATCGCCCGCAAATGATCAATCGCGCCCACACTCTGGCAAGGTATTCCGGTTCACCTCTTGCTTACAGCTTTTCGGAGTCAGGATACGCAAAGTCGGTTACCATTTTAGATGCTCAGCCAGGAAAAGAGGTTGAAATGACGGAAATTCCATTATCTAGCGGAAAGCCTTTGACGCGTTGGAAAGCGAAAAACGGATTGGCAGAAGTATATACGTGGCTTGATGAACAGAAAGATGCGCAGGCATGGGTTGATTTAGAAGTTCACGTAGAAGATGCACTTTCACTAGAAGAAATCCATCGACTTCGCAAGCTTCATCCAGGCTTTATTCATATTCGTCCGGTATTCAAAGCAGAAGAACTAGCAAATGAAACACGTTCACAGCGCGAAGTGCCAATCGAAGAACTGTTTACAAAGTTCTACAGCAGGCAAACCGGCGGAGGGGCACCTGATGATGAGTTAGTCAAACTGTTTTTAACCTTGATTAACGATGAAGAAGTATCGGGAAAGGAGGATGAAAAATGAAACCTATTAACTTGACCGTTTCGGGGCTTCACAGTTTTAGAGAAAAACAAACTGTCGACTTTGAAGCGCTGTGTTCAGGCGGTGTGTTTGGAATATTTGGTCCTACTGGAAGCGGGAAATCCTCCATTTTGGATGCCATTACACTAGCTTTATACGGAAAAGTAGAGCGTGCAGCCAATAATACACAAGGAATTTTAAATCACGGGGAAAATGAACTGAAAGTATCGTTTACGTTCGAGCTGGAAAACGCTAGTCATAAAAAACGCTATACTGTTGAACGAAGCTTTAAACGGACAGATGAGCTGCGTGTGAAATCAGCTTCCAGTCGATTGATTGAAATTGAAGATGAAACGTACGTATTAGCGGATAAAACAAATGATGTAAACCAGCAGGTACAGGAACTTCTTGGTTTAACAATTGATGATTTTACAAGAGCTGTTGTATTACCACAAGGAAAATTTGCAGAGTTTTTATCGTTAAAAGGGACGGAGCGCCGTCAAATGCTTCAGCGTCTTTTTAATCTCGAGCAGTACGGAGATCAGCTTAGTAAGAAAATACGCTATCAAGTTCAGCAGCTAAAAACAGACCTAGATAAAATCACGGCAGAACAAACGGGATTAGGTGAAGCTTCAACAGAGAAAGTAACAGAAGCCGAGCAGCTTGTAAGTGATAGCATTGTACTTTTGGAAAAACGAGAAAAAGAAGCGGCTGATTTGCAGGAACGATACGATCAGCAGGCGTCTCTTTGGAAAGCGCAGCAGGAAAAAACACTGTTAGAAGAAAAACTAGTGCATGCTTCTAAGCAGGAAGAGGAGATTAAACAAAAGCAAGATTTGCTGACGAAAGCGCAGCAGGCAGAGCGTCTTTTTCCTTATTTAGAAACATTTGAACAAGCTGAAAAACAGCAGAAGCTTTATAAAGATAAAGTAGAAAAATTAAAAGTGCAAATTGTTCAGCAAAGTGAGGAATATAAGCGATCCAATAGCTTATATGAGCAGGCTCGCTTACAAAAAAATGAACAGCAGCCCAAATTGGTTGTTCAAAAAGAACAGCTCCAACAAGCTTCTGATCTTCAAAAACAAATTAAAGATGGGCAGCAAGAAGTAAAAGAAGCGGAAGTTTCTCTTCAGCAAAAGCAGCAGGCACTTCAAACGAAAAATGATGAATTAATAGAAGCGGATAAGCGGTATCAGCAAGGTCTGAATCTTCAAAAAGAGTTAAAAGAAGCATTAACAAAAGTGGAGATTCAACCTGATTATCGGCAGGCTGTTCAGCAAGCATTCTACCGTTATCAAGTATGGAATAATGATAAAAAAAATCTAGATGAAGGCCAAAAAACGTATAAAGAAAAAGCGGAACAGCTTCAGCATTTGCATACACAAAAACAAACACACCAAGAGAGATATCAGCAAACAATAGAACGAAGCAAAGAGTTATTTTCAGATATTCAAGGCTTGTATCACACTGTATGTGAGCGGGAAAAAGAGTTTCAGCAGCTTTTTAAACAGGCGGATCATTTAATGAGTGATCTAAAAAGACGCAAGGAAAAAGAATGGTCACATCGTCTGGCTCATCAATTAGCTGAGCAGCTGACTAAAGGAGAGCCTTGCCCAGTTTGTGGCTCTGAGCATCATCCTAACCCCGTGTTAAACCAAAAAGAAGAAAATAGTACAGTAGAATCAGCGGATCAGTTCGAAGATCAAGTCAATCAGTTGCGTGAACAGCGATTTAGCTATTCGTCGCTTAAAATGCAGCTTGAACAGCTAGCTAAACCTCTTGTTGAAAAAATACCTGATTTAGCTGGGTTTATGAATGAAGCTGGCCAAGTCCCTGCTTTAGGAGAAATGAGTACAGATGCCTTTGGTCGGTATGCTAAGAAAATAGAAGTTGAAATTAAATCTCTTGAGCAGGATTATTTGCAGATAAGTGAAAAACAGCAGGCAATTCTCGGGCAGGTACAGAAGGTCCAGCAAAGTCTTGAAAAGATTGAATTAGAGCTTGCTCATTATCAAAAAGAACAAGCTGAATTGGAAAGAAAAGTAACTCAGCAAAAACAAGCGTTACAAGCAGGAAAAGAAGCTTTTCAACAAGATTATCCTTCCTTTGTATTTGAAGAGATGGAAAAAATTAATGAACAGCTAAACGAGCGAGAAAAAGAAGAGCAGACAATAAAGGCTCGAATTGAAAAAAGCAGCGTATTTTTTGAAAATCAGCAAAAGAAAATCGAACGTCTAAAAGAAGAAAAATATGCGGGCGAAAAAGAATTTACAGAATTAAAAGCAATGCTGTCTCATAAACAATCTCTTGTTCACTCGCAAATTGAACGCTTGCGTACGCTTACAGATCAAGAAGATATTGAACAAGCGCTGCAAAAAACAGTTCACTTACTTGCGGAGTTAGAGACGAATGAACAGCAGGCGTATCAACATTGGCAGACTGTTCAAAAAGCGTATCAAACGCTGCAAATGGATGAAAAAGCAGCGAGCGAATCTCTAGAAACAGCTCATATCCAGTATAAAAAAGCAGCTGGAAAATGGGAAGAAGCGATAGGGAGTTCTTTATTCAGCGAAGAAAAAGAAGTTCAGCAAGCTTTGTTATCACATGATGAGATGAAATTGTTGGATGAAACTGTTCAGGCTTATTGGGACAACATAAAACAGATGAAGTCATCAATTGAACAGTTAAATATCCAGCTGAATCAGCAGTCCATAGAAGAGCAGCAATTTGAAGAAACTCAGCAGCTGCTTCATGATATAAAAGCCGCTGTAAAAGAAGCCGTTCAGCTCAAGGGAGCAGCTGAGCAAACGTTAAAAAGCGTCAAAGAACGGCATGAGCGATTTTTAGTGCTTGAACAGGACCGTGAAGAAAAACAAGCGTTATTTGAACAGTATCAAAAGCTTCAAACAGTATTTAAAGGAAATGCTTTCGTCGAATATATTGCTGAAGAACAGCTGATGTCCGTTAGCCGAGATGCTTCAGAGCGTCTGGGTATATTAACACGTCAGCGCTATGCGATTGAAGTTGATTCACAAGGCGGCTTTATCATGAGAGATGATGCAAATGGAGGCGTAAAACGTCCGGTTTCAACTTTATCGGGAGGGGAAACATTTTTAACTTCCCTCGCTCTGGCCCTTTCATTATCTGCACAAATACAGCTAAGAGGAGAATATCCACTGCAGTTTTTCTTTTTAGATGAAGGATTTGGAACGCTTGATGGAGAGCTTCTTGATACCGTGGTTACGGCGCTTGAAAAACTTCAGTCCAATAATTTATCAATTGGAGTCATCAGTCACGTACAAGAACTTCGAGCTCGGCTGCCAAAACGTTTGATTGTTGAGCCGTCCGAGCCTTCTGGCAAAGGAACTAGTGTAAGAGTAGAAACTTTATAGGGAAGGAAATCTATATGAAGAAAAAAGACAGGCGAATAGGAACATGCGAATTATGCGGAAGGCAGGATGTCTTGACGACCGTACATCATTTAACGCCAAAGGAAATGGGCGGAGTGTTTGAACCGACGGCAAACTTATGTATTCCGTGTCATAAACAAATTCATGCGTTATACACAAATGATGAATTAGCCATTCGTCTTAATACGATTTCTTTATTACAAGCTGATTCTAAAATTAGCTCTTTTATTAAATGGATTCGTAAACAGCCTTCTTCTAAATTACCTAAAACCAAAAAATCAAACAGCCGAAAATCTAAGTGAATGAAAAACCCCTTATCTGCTTTAGTAGCAAAGATAAGGGGTTTTTTTAAGCATTTGCCGCTATATTTTGATCGAATAAATCTGGATCTAACGTATTTGTTCCTGAAATGCCGTTATTTGTATTAACAAAGTTACCTGTATTTAAAGAGCCTGAGCCTGAGGCTGTTTTAGCAGCGCTTTTTGGAGAAACATAAAACGTATCTCCAAACGTTACGACACCGCCCCCGACGCTCGTGATACTAACGGGTCCGATTATTGCTGGCATGAGGTTCACACCCTTTTTTTCGTGATATTAGTTTAGTATATGAGCAGTTTCTTAAAAGGTTCACTCACTGCCGCTAGCTTCTGAAGCAGCTTTCTTTGAAGCTCCTGTTTCAGCTTCCTTTGAAGGTTCATCGTTGATCAGTTCACGAATATGCTTAATGCGGGCTTCTGCATACACATTGCAGGTCGAGCCAACATGAATAACTGACGAGAATGAGCACCCTTTTATATCAATTCTGTTAACGCGGAT
This sequence comes from Priestia megaterium, assembly GCF_009497655.1. Taxonomy (NCBI): domain Bacteria; kingdom Bacillati; phylum Bacillota; class Bacilli; order Caryophanales; family Bacillaceae; genus Priestia; species Priestia megaterium. The sequence goes on from NZ_CP023317.1 coordinate 613,309, forward strand.
TAAAGGTATTTCATTCCACGTTTGAACGGGAATAGGTTCGTAGTCACCATGGGGAATAGGCTCACTAAAGATAGCATAATCATCAAAATTTCCTTCTCTGCCGTAGAAAAACGGATACTGTCTCCGATCAGCTAACGCTTTATTAAGTAGGTGAATTTCTGTTGAATCTCCAATTTGGCAAAAAGAGCTCGCCGACAAGGAATTAATTTCTATATAATTAACAGAAGATGTGCGTGAAAGCATACATAAGCTCCTTTATGATAACGATAGTGGAACATAAGGACCGATAATCAAAGATTCCGCTGGTGTATCAAATGTTGAAGAGAGAGAGATGTAATTTGCATCACCAATTAAAAAAAGAGAAGAAGAAGATACGCCTGTAATACTAACGTCTCCAACAAGCAATTCACGGTTTACAACGTTAAAGTTCATGAAGGGGGTCCACCTTTCTTTAAGGATTCAGGTAAATACGTTAAAAATGCGTCAATTCCTTTTTTCATATCTTCATAAAGTTTACCGATAATTTGCGGTTTAATTTGTTCAAAATTCCGTTCCATTTCCTCCGGCTGAACTTGCTGTATATAAAAAGTAATCCGCTGCTGCAGCTGCTTTTTAATATCTTCTAAAATAAACTCGTAGTACGATTCATCAATCATCATCGAGCGCTCATCAAGCACATGTTGAACCATAGAAAATCCATATTGATTAAGCTCATTTAAAATCGTTTCATGAATATCAGAGGCCCACTGCTTTTCTAGCTGGCGATTCAATGGTTTTAAGCTGGGATTTTGCGGTCCAGGACCTCCGGGTTGTCCCGGCTGCTCACCTTGAGGCGGCTGCCCTTGTGGCTGAGCTCCTTGCGGAAATGTTACTTCTGGTTTCTCATTAATAATGATATCTTCTAAATTATCGGGTGTAAGAGGATTCAATCCAATATTTAATGTTCCATCTAAAGAATCAATTTTTAACTGTTCAAATTTATATTCAATTTTATCAATTTTAATAGGTGGCTGTTCACCTAACTCTTTTATTTTTTGCTGAAGTTCTTGTACGTTTTTTTCAAGCTGAGCAATGCGTCCTTCTTGCTGCTGAATATACGAAGACATTTGCTGAACATACTGATGAACCTGCTGAATATAGTTCATGTTATCCACCTTCAATCACCTCGATTCCCTTATCTCCCGATAAAGAAAATAGTTATATATATACATATGGCGATGAAGGCTGTAACATGTCAGTCGTTGTCTCGAGCTGGTGGAGTTAGCGACTGTGAAAAAGGTGCTGGGGCTGCTCCTGCGCCTGTTCCGGGAGTAAAGGTAGAGGGAGAAACAGATCCAAGAATGCCTTTTTTTGTTTCGGTAGGTGCAGCGCCTGTAAATCCTCCTGTATTAAAGAGATTTGAGTTCGGTTTAATAACACCTACGCTTCCAATTTGAAGTACCGAAGAGTTACTTACGGCACTGATTTTCATACTTTGAATACAGATACTTTGATTCACGTAAAAGTTCATAAGCATCCTCCTGTATGAGCTTCATTTCTATTATAGATTTCCAGCAACATTTTGGTCATTTACGTCATTGTCTGACGTATTGGTTGAGCTCTGCTGATTCACAACATATAATCCGTCACCTGTATTAAACGAACCTGCGCCAGCATATGTTTTAGCAGTGGAAATAGGGGCTATTGTATAAACATCTCCAATATGAAAGACGCTGGCTGAACCAACACTGTTAAGATTAACAACACCAACAATGGCAGGCATAGGCAAACACCCTTTTAATTTAGTCTAGTAACAGCATATGAAGCCTAGATAAAAAGGTGATTAATGCTTTTTCCTTATCTATATGCAGAGGAGAGGTAAAACATTAAAAAGAGGAATGGAAATAGTAAACATTGAAGAAAAACTTTTGCGTTCGATATAATGTGAAGGCAATAATGAAATCATGTAAGGTGTGAAAGAATGAAACGTTTTAAAATGAATGCAGCTGATAAAGAACAGCGTATTGAAGCGGCGGATGTATTAAAAGGAATTGCGCTTATCGGTATTTTGCTCATAAACATGCCGAATTTTTATTCGCCTGCTTCGTATTACGACAATAATTTGATGAATGGTTCAAGAATGAGTTATGTTGCTAATGGATTAGTTGATATAGTAATAGGACAGACAGGGTACGCGCTGCTTGCTATTTTGTTTGGATTTGGTTTTATGAAAATGTTCCAGCGTACATACGAAAGGCAAGTAAGCTTTACTCCTTTTTATGTACGAAGAATGACAGCTTTGCTTCTCGTGGGAGCTATTCATGCTGTATTTATTTGGCATGGTGATATGATTGTGATATACAGCTTCTTTGCTTTGATTATGCTGTTTTTTCAAGAAGCAAAGAAAGAAGTGTTATTAGCATGGGGAACCGGAATATTTAGTATTTACGCTGTGATTATGATTGTTATTTTAACGGTAGCGGCTTTTGCTAATGAAGGAGAGACAGCGGCAGGAATTCACCAGCCTATTATTGACCAAGCGCTTCAAGTATATGGACACGGAAATTTTGCGTCAATATTTCATCAGCGCTTGCTGGATTGGTACTACGCGTATAATTTAAATACGGTTCCTTTTCTGTTTTTATCGCTATTTCCACTGTTTTTATTAGGCGGCTTTATAGCAAAAAGCGAATGGTTTAAAGAAATAGAAGAATATATAGTTGAGACAAAGTGGATTTGTCTTATTTCATTCATCGTATATGGAGCATCATCTGTATTGCCTTATGCTTTAGATCACAATGTAGCTACATCTTATATTCACGATACAATTGGAGGAACGGCAGGAGCAATTTTTATTGTAACGTTGGTTACATTAGCTATGCGAAGTGTATCTATTCAAAAAGTCATGCAGCCATTTGCTTTTTTGGGAAGAATGATTTTAACTAATTATATTGTCCAGTCTATTGTATGTACATTTCTTTTTTACTCATATGGATTAGGATACTATGGGCATATTTCAATTGTAGAAGGATTGGCTATTGCGGGGATTATCATTTTTATTCAACTGCTGGGAAGCTGGATATGGATGAGCCTATTTTCAGATGGACCGTTTGAAAAACTCATTCGGTATGCTACATATGGACGCAGCCTCTAAAAATCCTTTTCCTTCCTTATATTATTGGTGAAGGAAAGGTTTTCATGATATGATATTTTCAGAAAGGACGTGAGATGAATGGCTCCACTACATATTCATGTAACGCTTTGGACATTATTGATTATCTCGTTTGTGGTTTCGTTGATTTTACATCGAGCAGGTAAAGCTAAAGGTCAAAAAATCTTACATATGGTGGCGAGACTTCTATACTTATTAGTATTAGTATCAGGTCTGCATATGTTAGCAGCTTGGTACCATTTTCAAGGCGCAGCGCTCATTAAAGGAATTGCCGGAGTGTTAGTGCTTGTGGGAATGGAAATGGTCCTTGTTCGTACTGAAAAAAGAAAACGTACAGGCGTTGCTTGGGCAGTTCTTGTAATTGCGCTTATCTTAGTATTCTATTACGGATATGTCGTACTAGGATAAGAAAAGAGGATAGGGCAAGAGTATTTTAGTTCAAAAAAAATCGAAGTATTAATCAGAATTCTGATTAATACTTCGGTTTTTTTTTCGTTGTCATGGTGAAAGTAAATTTAATGCGTGTAGGTGCTTCTAGCTGTTGATTGGAGGGCAAGGCGAAGACTCCTGCGGGAAAAGTGGCACAGGTGAGACCCCGCAGGAGCGTAAGCGACGAGGAGGCTCATCGGCCGCCCGCGGAAAGCGAAGCCTTGCATGGAAATCAATAGCGGTTTAAAAGCAATCAATACGAACTCATATATCCAATTTTTTCTTTTTAGATTAGGTTGATGAAGTTATGTCTCAAACTCTTTTCTTTTACTTTAATCTAAAAAAAGATTCATTGAACGTTCTCCATCGTTAACGGTATATTCAAATCGGTCTAGGTATTGCGTGCCTCGTTCGAATAAATGCTGAACGGCACAAATTTTTTCCTCATTGTCATAAATGATAAAATTAGCACCTTTTGTATCACCGTCTGTCGGTAAAAAACATAATGTGTTGTGACAGTAAATACAATCATAAAGAGAGAATTTTAATGAATTTAAGTGCTGAGTGAATGATAAAAAGGTCTCTTTCGGTAGTGATTGAAGAAGCTGTTCGTATGCATAAGGTAGCTTTTTAGTCAGTCTTAGCTTATCTCCATTTCGCAATAAATACGTTCCATCGTGAAGCTTTATTTGACGGTCATCAACCATAATGGCTTTTTCCCAGCGTGTATCAATAAGAAGTTCTAATGTCTCATCCATTACTTCATGAAGCATGGAAGCTTCGTCACTTTCATCTTCAAAGAAAATCCACTGTGAATCAACACATTCAACCGTACCAATCACGAAGGAACGCGGCTGATTGTTCATAGCTTGTTGTTTAGAATAATGATTCATAATCAAACCTCCGTGTGAAATTTATCCATATTTTTTTATTGCCTAAAAAAGCTCTCTTTATAACTGAAAAGTAAAAATAAAATATAAGGACAATTCAACTGTAACTACTGCGTGCATACAATGGCATTATTTCATTCATAAACAAGAGCGTGAAAGAAAGGATGATAAACGATGTGTGGTATAACGGGTTGGGTCGATTTAAAGCGATCGCTTTTAAATGAAACAGCAACAATAACAAAAATGGCTGACACTTTATCGAAAAGAGGTCCTGATGACACCAACGTATGGACACAGCAGCATGTTGCTTTTGGGCACAAACGCTTAGTTGTAGTAGATCCTCAAGGCGGAAGACAGCCGATGACGCGAGAAAAAAATGAACAGCTCTACACGCTTTGCTATAATGGAGAGCTTTACAACACGGAAGATATTCGGAAAGAATTACTAAAAAGAGGTTATCAATTTCAGGGACATTCAGATACGGAAGTACTTCTAACATCTTATATAGAATGGAAAGAATCATGCGTAGATCATTTTAACGGTATCTTTGCTTTTTCGATCTGGGATGAAGCCAATGAAAAGTTATTTATAGCACGCGACAGAATGGGAGTGAAGCCCTTATTCTATCGATCTTATGAAGGTGGAATTCAATTTGCATCAGAATTAAAGGCGATATTAGCTCATCCTGAGGTAAAAGCAGAAGTAGGATTAGATGGATTAGCAGAAGTGTTTGGCTTAGGACCTTCTCGTTCTCCCGGCCACGGCGTATTTAAAGAAATAAATGAATTGCGTCCGGCTCACGCGCTCACGCTTACGCGTAACGGGTTGAAGATTTGGCGATACTGGAACGTAAAAAGTGAGCAGCATACAGATAATTTAGCTGAAACAACAGAAAAAGTTAAATTTTTAGTGCAAGACGCGATTGTAAGACAGCTAGTGTCGGATGTCCCGGTTTGTACATTTTTATCAGGTGGAGTGGACTCAAGCGCCATTACAGCAATTGCTGCAAATGCGTTCAAAGAAAGCGGCAAGGGCTCCCTTCATACGTATTCTATCGACTATGAAGACAATGATAAATTTTTTAAAGCAAATGAGTTTCAGCCAAATTCTGATGGAACTTATATCAAGCTCATGTCCGATACGTTTCAAACAAATCATCATCGCTGCATTATTTCAACGGAGGACCTTGTGCAGCATTTAACAGAGGCTGTAGAGGTGAGAGATCTTCCTGGAATGGCTGATGTAGATTCATCGTTGCTTTGGTTTTGCCGTGAAATCAAACAAGATTTTGTCGTGAGCTTATCAGGAGAATGTGCAGATGAAATTTTTGGAGGATATCCGTGGTTTCACCGAAAACACGATTTGTCTTCGGATACTTTCCCGTGGATGCGCTCATTAGATGCTCGAATTGATTTGCTGCAAAGTTCATGGAGAAAGAAATTACAGTTAGAAGATTATGTACGTGCAAGATATGAAGAAACGTTAAAGGAAGTGCCTGAATTAGAAGGTGAATCGTTAGAAGATGCGCAGCGGAGAAAGCTGTTTTATTTAAATCAGGTTTGGTTTATGACAACTTTATTAGATCGTAAAGATCGTATGAGCATGGGAGCGAGCTTAGAAGTACGCGTACCTTTTGCAGATCATCGCCTTGTGGAATATGCATGGAATATTCCATGGGAGATGAAAATGACGGGCAATAAAGAGAAGGGGATTTTACGCAAAGCGCTTGAAGGAATTTTGCCTCATGACGTTCTTTATCGCAAGAAAAGCCCTTACCCTAAAACGCATAACCCAGCTTATACAAAAGCTGTAACTGTATGGCTTCAATCTCTTTTACAAGATAAACAGTCACCTCTTTATGAATTTTTTGATAAGCAGCAGTTAAAGCATATTATTGATACAGGCGGAGAAGGATTTAAAGCGCCGTGGTTTGGTCAATTAATGACAGGGCCTCAGCTGCTAGCTCATCTAGCTCAAATTCACGTCTGGTTTACTCACAATAATATTCAAATTGTTGAATGACAGGACCCTCTCAGTACAGAGGGTTTTTTTATAAAATCAGTCATCCATTTCTCTTTTTTATACGTTTAAGTAGAGAAGAAGACCGCAGTCTATTTTTGTATAACTTTACATAGATATAAAATAAAAGCTTGAAAGCACCGAATAAAGGGAAAGTGTACTGAAACCCTGGAAAAATGGTACAAACGTCATATTTTCATGGTTTAGTTATTGGTAATTTTATGATTCGAATAAAGACAAGCAGTTTATCGTTGTGTTTAATAATAAAGCTTTGTATAATGTTTGTATAACTATTGTATAAGATTAGGAGTGTATGTATGCAAAAAAACGTAATCGTGATTGGAGCAGGTCCAGGAGGACTAGCGGCAGCAATGCTGTTAGCAAGTCATGGCTATAAAGTAGATGTATATGAAAAGCAAGGATACGTGGGCGGGCGAAATTCAGCGATTAAAATGTCAGGTTATACGTTTGATATGGGTCCTACATTTTTGAGCATGCCACAGATTTTTGAAGAATTATTTCAAGCTGCTAATCGCAATGCGCATGACTATATGGACTTAAAACGTCTAAATCTCATGTATGAGCTTATCTTTGATGATGCACAGATTCAGATGACGGATAACCATAAAAAGATGAAAGAAGAAATCGAACGTTTATACCCAGGAAACGGGGAAGGCTATGAGCGCTTTATGAAAGACACCGAAGCAAAGATGGCGGCTTTGCTGCCTTTATTGCAAGGGCAGATGGATCGTTTTCATCACTATTTAAAGCCTGAAGCAATTCGAGCACTGCCGCATTTATCCTTAGGTAAAACGCTCTATGATGTACTTGGCAAGTATTTCACTGATGAGAAATTGAAATTAGCTTTTACTTTTCAATCGAAGTACTTGGGAATGTCCCCTTGGGAATGTCCAGGAGCCTTTTCTATTTTATCGTTTATGGAACATGCCTACGGTATCTTCCATCCGATAGGAGGAGTAAATCAGCTATCTCAAGCAATGGCAAAAGTAGTGGAAGAACATCAAGGGCACATCCACTTAAACCAAGGTGTTCAAAAACTATGGATTGAAAATAAGAGAGTAAAAGGAATTATTCTAGAAAATGGAGAGCGAATAGGGGCAGACGACGTCATTATCAATGGAGATTTTGCTCATGCCATGACGAATTTAATAGATGAAGGTACGCTTAAAAAATATGCAGTTAAAAAACTTGAAAAGAAAAAATACTCTTGTTCCACTTTTATGATTTATCTAGGCATAGACAAACAGTACAAAGATCTGCCTCATCACACGATTGTGTTCGCTGAAGATTATAAAAAAAATGTAGAAGAGATCACAAAAACGTTAGCTCTTTCAGAAGACCCTTCCATCTACATTCAAAACCCAAGTGTAACAGACCCAACTTTAGCACCAGAAGGAAAGTCTGCTCTTTATATTTTAGCGCCGGTTCCAAATAATTTCAGCGGTGTAAACTGGGATGAAAAACAAAAAGCTTTTCGAGATGCAGTATTAAAAATTGTAGAAAAGAAAACGGGTTTCAAAGATTTAGAGAGTCATATTGAAGTTGAAAAAATCATTTCACCAAAGCAGTGGGAAGAAGACGTGCTGGTCTATAAAGGAGCGACATTTAACCTTGGACATCAGCTCACTCAAATGATGGTACTGCGTCCGCATAATAAATTTGAAGAATTAGAAAATTGCTGGCTAGTTGGAGGAGGAACTCATCCAGGGAGCGGTCTACCAACTATTCTGGAATCATCCCGCATTACGACAAAGCTCATCTTAAAAAGAGACGGACAATTACTGAATGAGCCGTTTAAAACCATGAAGGAAATGGAGAGTGCATTATGAGAACAGCAATTGTTGGAGGCGGAATAGGCGGTTTAATTACCGCTTTGTTATTAAGCAAACGAGGTTTTTCTGTTGATATTTTCGAAAAAGAAAACAAGCTGGGCGGCCGGCTGGCGTTTGTAGAAAAAGACGGTTATAAAATTGATGAAGGTCCCACGATTGTCTTGCTGCCTTTAATGCTTGAACGTATTTTAGATGAAGCGGGCATTTCTGCTTCTCAATATGAACTAATACGCTGTGATCCACTTTATGATATTCATTTTCCAGACGGTACGACCTATACAAAAAAAGCGACTGAAAAAGATCAGTTAGAGGAGATTAGCCGTTTGTTTCCAGGCGAAGAGCAAAACTACCGGCGTTTTATGACTGAATTAAAAAAGCGATTTGAACTAGGAAGTAATGCATTTTTGGAAAAAACATTTGTAAATAAACGAGATTTTTGGACATGGCAAAACATTAAGGCATTAAAAAAAATGAATGCAAATAAATCAATGAGAAAATTTGTTTCAACGTATTTCCATGATGAACGTCTAGTAGATGCCTACTCGCTGCAATCTCTCTATATTGGAGGGAATCCTTATTCGGCACCAGCTATTTATTCCCTTGTTCCTTACAGTGAGCATGCTCATGGCATCTATTACGTAAAAGGGGGATACGCAAGTCTTGTGCCACTTCTTGAAAAGGCGCTGATAGAGCAAGGTGTAAGCATTCATTTGAATAAGGTGGTTCAAGAGCTTTCTATATCAGGAGACAAGACAGAAGGGGTTATTGTTGACGAAAAACTTCACCCATTTGATCAAGTGATTTTAAATGGCGACTTTCCTAATATGGCGAAAATTGCTCAAAAAAAAGAAAAGAAGTATGTGCCTTCGTCCAGCTGTCTGCTGCTTTATCTTGGTTTGAAGAGAAAATATGATCATCACAATGTGCATCAATACTTTATGGGCAATGATTTGGCTAAACATATGGAAGCAGTGTTTAAGCATAAAACGATTCCTGAAGATCCCGCTATTTATACATTTAATCCCTCTGTTATTGATCCATCCCTAGCTCCCGAAGGAAAAAGTGTGCTATATGCACTTGTACCGGTTCCATCAGGTGGCCACATTGATTGGAGCAATCAGCAAGATTTTGTTGATGGAATCATTCGAACTTTGGAAGAAAAAGGGTTTGGGGAGCTGCGTAAAGAAATAGAATGGGTAAAAGTACGCACGCCAAATGATGCTCAAGCATTTGGACTTTACGAAGGCGGAAGCTTTGGTATTGCTCCTGAGCTGTTTCAGTCAGGCGTATTCAGACCTCAGTACCAGCCGTACGAATATAAAAATGTTTTTGCGGTGGGAGCATCTATACATCCAGGCGGAGGCGTGCCAATTGTTATGCAAGGAGCAAAAATGTTGGCTGATCATCTTATTGAACAATCGTCTATTCAAACGGTTGCAAAGCTCTCTTAAGATCTTGTGAAGCCATAAGGAAATGATGGTTTATCCTTTAATAGAGAAAGGGGTCCTATATGATGAACATTTCGTTAGACAAAGCGTACACTCAGTGTGAAGAAATTATTAAAGAAAACTCAAAAACGTTTTACAAAGCTTTTTCCATGCTGCCGTCAAAACAAAGAAAGGCAGTATGGGCGGTATATGCATTTTGCCGTCAAGTCGATGATATTGTAGATGAAGGAAGTAATCCTGAAATAGAGCTGCAGCAATTCGAAGGAGAATTTGCTCGGTTTAAAAATGGAGAACTATTAAACGAAAGCGCCATGTGGGTAGCTCTGCGCAATGTATTTGAACAATATGAAATGAATGTTCAAGCATTTGACGATATGATTACCGGTCAGCGAATGGATTTAGTAAAAAAAGAATACGATACGCTTGATGAAGTGAAAACATACTCCTATCATGTAGCGAGTACGGTAGGGTTAATGCTTTTACCGATTTTAGCTCCAACTACTCATAAAGAATTAGAAGAAGAAGCAGTTGCGTTAGGCATTGCGATGCAGCTGACCAACATTTTAAGAGACGTGGGGGAAGACTTAGAGCGAGGGCGCATTTATTTACCGAAAGACCTTATGAATTCTTACGGATATACGCGCACGCTATTAGAGAACCGGTGGGTCACTTCTGAATTTATAGAAATGTGGGAGCACCTGGCCAAAGAAGCAGAAATGTATTATATAAAAGGGCTTCAGTCGATTCATAAATATCCCGTGGCTTCTCGTTTACCTCTTACAGGAGCGGCGCATTTATACCGAGCAATTCTTGATAAAATTCGAAAAGAACATTATGAAGTATTTACAGAAAAGCATTTTGTCACAAGTCAAGTGAAAAAGCAAATTATGACATCTATTTCTACGGGGTAACGCAAAGGAGCTACTTTTCCTTTGCGTTACTTTTTTTTGAAAAGATATGAAAGCGTTAACTATTATGTAAATAAGAAAAAAGTCTCATTTTTATCACATATTAACTTGAATATTCAGAAAATTACCTATATGATAATATACATAACATTAAATGTTAATAAAACTAACATGAAAGAGGGGTTACAATGAAAAAAGTGGAAGCTATCATTCGTCCAGAAAAATTTCAAGCACTGCGCGTAAAATTAGAGGAAGTAGGAATAAACGGATTAACAGTCTCAGAAGTGGCAGGCTGCGGTCAGCAAAAAGGAGAGCAGGGACTGTTCAGGGGACAAAGTTTTGAAATCAAACTAGTACCTAAAGTCAAGGTAGAAATGATTTTAGAAGCAGAACAAGTTCATGAAGTCATTAAGATCATTCAATCAATTTGTTCTACGAACCAAATAGGCGACGGAAAGGTTTTTGTCTATCCGGTAGAGGATGCTGTACGAATTAGAACAGGAGAAGCAGGTGTAGAGGCTATTTTATAAAAAGAGAGTGTTATTTTAATAGAGGGGGAGTTAAGCGTTGAAAAAGAAAATTAGTGCGGTTTTGTTTATTAGTTTGTTGGCGGCAACACGCGTTAATGCAGCTGATCCAACTGTCGAATCAGTCAGTGCATCAATTGACATGATGTGGGTAATGTTTGGGGCAGTGCTTGTGTTTTTAATGCACGCAGGGTTTGCGATGGTTGAAACAGGCTTCACTCGTTCGAAAAATTCGCTTAATATCTTAATGAAAAATATGCTAACGGTAGCTGTATCTTCCGTATTGTATTTTGTGATTGGTTTTGCCCTTATGTTTGGAAATTCAAAAGGAGGATTTATCGGTTCAAGCGGTTTCTTTTTAAATGGAGAAAGCGATCAAATGAGCTTTTTCGTCTTCCAAATTGTTTTCGCAGCAACGTGCGCTACGATTATTTCAGGAGCGGTAGCGGAACGTATGAAACTATCCAGCTATATGATGCTCACGATTGCTATGGTAGCTGTGATTTATCCAGTTGTAGGTCACTGGGTATGGGGAGGAGGGTGGTTGTCCAAACTAGGCTTCGTAGATTTTGCAGGATCGACAGTTGTTCATTTGACCGGGGCTCTTGGTGCGGCTGTAGCAGTTACTTTTCTAGGAGCACGTCTTGGAAAGTATGGAAGCGATGGAAAAGTCAATGCTATTCAAGGGCATAACATTCCGCTTGGCGCATTAGGTGTATTTATCCTCTGGTTTGGCTGGTTTGGATTTAATGGAGGAAGTACATTAGCAGCCGATCCTGCTCTTGTCCCGGGAATCATTGCAACAACATTAATGTCTGGGTCATGCGGAGTCCTGTCTTCTGCTTTATACACAAAGTTTCGCTACAAACGTATTGATGCTAGCTTAACATTAAACGGTGCCTTAGCTGGACTTGTAGGGATTACAGCTGGAACAGCAAACGTATCGATCCCGGGCGCGATCGTCATTGGGCTGATTGCAGGAATTATTCTAGTAGAAGCTGTGCATTTTATCGATAGCAAAATGAAGTTAGACGATCCAGTTGGCGCTATTACTGTTCATGGAATTTGCGGTATTTGGGGGACGTTAGCAGTGGGGCTGTTTGATACAGCTAACGGTTTATTTTATGGTGGCGGCGTACAGCTATTAGGTATTCAAGCTCTTGGAATTATAGCTGTGATGGGCTGGACAATTGGAACGGTTGGGTTATTCTTATTTGTTCTCACGCGTTTTTCTTCCATTCGAGTATCAAGCGAAGAAGAAATTGCTGGTTTAGATTTTGCTGAACACGGTTCATCCGCATACGAATTTCGTGAAAGTTTTGTAGCGACAGGAGACGGCAATCTTCATCCTGAATTTGGTGTTGGATTGATTGATCGATTAAATAAAGTGGGTAAAGTATCGGATAAACCTCATATATCGAACGTAAATGAGACGATATAGCAGTATATAGATAGAAAAAAGTGATTAAAAGTAAAAACTTTTAATCACTTTTTTTGTTTTTATCAACTTATTTAACAATAATGTAAGCGTTAACGTTATAATGGAAACAAAAGTGAGTTTGAAACAGTTCGTCTATAGGAGGGGAATAGATGAAATGGAAAAGGACAAGTATGCTACTTATACTATTATTGCTTTTTGGAAGCAGCGCCTCAGCGCAAGATCATAAAGATATACGTGATGAGGTGATATACTCATTGATGATTAACCGTTTTTATAACGGAAGTGAACAGAATGATCGAAATGTTAACTATGAACGCTCAGATGCCTATTATGGAGGCGATTTACAGGGAGTAGCACAAAAGTTAGACTATATTCAAGAGATGGGATTTACCGCTGTTTTATTGACTCCTTTTATGGAAAATGATGAGACAGGCTATCATGGATATGCGGTGACCGACCATTATAAAATAGACGATCATTTTGGAACGTTAAAAGACTTACAAAATCTTGTGAAGAAAGCACATGAGCGCAATATAAAAATTATGGTCGAATTTCCTTTGACAATCAGTAACAATCATACCTGGATAGCAGATAAAGGAAAACAAACATGGATAAGTAATGAATCCGGTACGGATAACGAAGTAATTAAAGCATTGCCTCACCTTAACTTAAAAGAAAGCGCCGTGCAGAAATACCTTATTAAAAATGCTGCCTGGTGGAGCAAACAAACAGATATTGACGGATATTACGTTAAAGATATCGATCAAGCTCCTTCTGCATTTATTTCATCTTTTTCTCAGACGTTAAAAAGCATGGATCCTTCCTTTCTATTAATAGGAGAAATAAACGGGCATTCATTAAAAAAAAGTGAGCAGGCTGATTCATTAGGAATGGATTTGCTTGTAGATAGAACGCTAGCCGAAGCCACTGCTGCTACGTTTAGCGGTACTAATCGTCCGCAGAAAATGTTGTATGACAAGTGGGAAAAAGGAAGTAATTTGCCTTTAGCCAATTTTTTAGATGATGTTCATAGCACACGTTTTACAGCAAAAGCATTAAAGAGTGAAAACCATCCTGGAGCCCGAACAAAGCAAGGGCTTTCCTACCTTTATACTTCGCCGAGTGTACCGATCGTTTTTTATGGAACAGAAATTGCGCTGAATGGGGGAAAGGGAGCAGAAAATTATGGCATGATGAATTTTTTAGCTAATCCCGATATTATAGATCATTTAAAAAAACTGGCTGAACTTAGAGCAAAATCGCCTTCTCTTCGAAAAGGAAGCTTTACCCTTGTGTCTGAGCAAAAAGGTGTGGCCGTATACAAGAGAAGGTATAAGGACGAAACGACGTTTGTTGTGATTAATAATACAAAGGAAACGTCGGCCATTAATGTACCGCTTAAAAAAGTTGGAAAAGAAAATGAATTAAGAGGGTTAATAACGGAAGGAATTATACGACCAGTTGACGATGTATACAACATTTCATTGGAGCCTGAGACGACAAATGTATATAAAGTAGTGAAAAATTCAGGGGTTAATATTGGATATATCGCAGCGGTTGCCGCTGTTTATACGGGATTCGGCATCTTTTTGTACAAAGCATCGTCAAAAAGAAGAAAAGAAAAGAAAATTTCTCAATCTCATAAAAAGGACAGCGCGTCGTAGTTGTCAAACTATATTGGATAAGTAGTAATGAAGAAAACATAATTAAGAGGTGGAATTATGGGTGTAACAATAAAAGATGTGGCAAATTTAGCAAATGTAGCCCCTTCGACGGTATCTCGCGTCATTGCAGACAGCTCAAGAATTAGTGAAAAAACAAAACAGCGCGTGCGATCGGCTATGAAAGAACTTGGTTATCACCCAAATATTATTGCGCGAAGTCTAGCAAATCAAACGACAGAGGCAGTCGGCCTAGTGATGCCGAGCTCAGCAGACAAGGTGTTTCAAAATCCATTCTTCCCAGAAGTGCTAAGAGGAATCAGCACCGGAGCTCACGAAAACAAAAGAGCGATTTATATGTCCACTGGAGAAACGGAAGAAGAGATTTTTGCAGAAGTTGTTCAAATGGTACAGGGAAGACGAGTGGATGGATTAATTTTGCTGTACTCCAAAGTTGATGATCAAGTACTTTCTTATTTGCAAGAACAGAGCGTTCCGTTTGTAGTTATTGGAAAGCCGTTTAAGCATAGTGAAAGCATCACGTTTGTTGATAACGACAATTTTAAAGCTGGAAAAGAAGCGACGGAATATTTAATTGAATCTGGTCATGAGCGTATTGCTTTTATTGGTGGAAGTCTTGAATTAGTCGTTACCATTGACCGTTTAACAGGCTATGATAAAGCGATTCAAAAAGCAAACATTCCTTACCGGGATGAGTATGTGATTCATGAAGAATTTCTACAGAAGGGAGGAAAAGAAGCTGTTTGCGAACTTTTATCTCTAAAAGAACGTCCAACGGCTCTAGTAGTAGCAGATGACTTAATGGCATTAGGCGTTTTAAATACATTGGATGAAATGGGAATTTCGGTTCCTGAAGACATCTCTATTGTCAGTTTTAATAATGTCTTAATCGCTGAAATGGCTAGACCAGCTCTTACATCAATTGATATTAATATTTTTGAACTTGGTTATCAGGCTGTAAGCTGCTTGATTAAGCAGATTGAAACGCCATATGCTGTTGCAGAACAAGTGCGCGTTCCTCACAAAATGATTAAAAGACAGTCCTGCAAAACCATTCAAATGACGAAAAGATAACGTAATACACAAATAGAAAGAGGCTGAGACAAAAGTAGTGTAGTTGAAGGAAGATCCGAACGAGTTTGATTCTTGATGGAGAATCAAACTCGTTCGGATTTTTTCGTTTTTAGATTGAATTGATTTAGGTATGTCTCAACATCCTCTTTACGCAAAAAAAATTGGCATTTTAAGCGCCAAAAAAATATACATATGCCAATTATTTTTTCTTTTATCAAAAAGAAAGAATGATATTAGTAGTGAAAGCCTTGATGATAAAGAGGCTGTAAAGTTTTATTAAAAGTTGGCACGCTATTTGCATAACTATAAATTAAACAAAGATTTGCATACTAGGAGGCATATATCATGGTAGTTTCTTATTCTCATGAACCATTTACAAATTTTAAGGACGAAAACAATAAACAGGTATTTCAAGAAGCATTAACATATGTGAATACACAGCTTGGCAAGACGTATCCACTTGTAATCAACGGTGAAAAAGTGGAGACCGAAGAGAAAATTACGTCTGTTAACCCAGCAAACATAAAAGAAGTAATTGGATATGTATCTACAGTAAATAAAGATCTAGCAGAGCAAGCAATACAGTCAGCTCTAAAAGCTTTTGAAACGTGGAAAAAGTGGAAAGTAGAACACCGAGCAGATATTCTTTTCCGCGCAGCGGCCATCATTCGTCGAAGAAAGCATGAATTTTCTAGTTATCTTGTAAAAGAAGCAGGAAAGCCTTGGAACGAAGCAGATGCTGATACAGCAGAAGCAATTGATTTTTTAGAGTACTATGCACGTCAAGTCCTGACATTAAAAGACGGTTCCCCAGTACAGAGCCGAGACGGTGAGTATAATCAGTACAATTATATTCCGCTTGGCGTAGGTATTATTATTTCACCATTTAACTTCCCGTTAGCTATTATGGCTGGAACCGCAGTAGCAGCTATTGTAACCGGAAATACGATTTTATTAAAACCAGCTGATGCCACTCCTGTAGTAGCAGCGAAATTTGTAGAAGTAATGGAAGAAGCAGGATTACCAAAAGGCGTATTAAACTTTATTCCTGGTGCTACACCTGAAATTGGTGACTACTTAGTGGAACATCCAAAAACACGCTTTGTTTCATTTACCGGCTCGCGTGCAGTGGGTTGCCGCATTTACGAAAGAGCAGCAAAAGTACAGCCGGGGCAAAAATGGCTAAAACGTGTTATAGCTGAAATGGGCGGAAAAGACACGGTGGTTGTAGACAAAGATGCTGATCTTGATTTAGCAGCTTCTTCAATCGTATATTCTGCATTTGGTTTTGCAGGGCAAAAGTGCTCCGCAGGTTCTCGTGCTGTTGTGCATCAAGATGTATATGATGAAGTGCTTGAAAAAGCAGTTGCGCTAACAAAAACATTAACTGTTGGCAACCCGGAAGAAGTTTCGACTTATATGGGACCTGTTATTCACGAGGCTTCGTACAATAAAGTATTATCGTATATTGAAATTGGAAAAGAAGAAGGGCGTCTCGTTGCGGGAGGAGAAGCAGACAATTCAACTGGATACTTTATTCAGCCAACTATTTTTGCGGATGTAGATGAAAAAGCTCGTCTCATGCAAGAAGAAATTTTTGGTCCGGTAGTAGCATTCTCTAAAGCGCGAGATTTTGATCATATGATGGAGATTGCAAACAATACAGAATATGCATTAACAGGCGCTTTATTATCAAATAACCGCGAGCATATTGAACGCGCCCGTGAAGAGTTCCATGTTGGAAACCTGTATTTTAACAGAGGATGTACAGGAGCGATTGTAGGATACCAGCCTTTTGGCGGATTTAATATGTCAGGAACGGATTCAAAAGCAGGGGGACCGGATTATCTAGTTCTTCACATGCAAGCAAAAACAACATCTGAAACATTTTAATTGGAAAATAAGGAGGAATAAATATGACAACTGAAACACAAAAAACGGTGAAAATTATTGAGCAAACAGAAAAGTTTGGGGCACATAACTATCATCCGCTGCCGATTGTAATTGAAAAAGCAGAAGGCGTATGGGTACACGATCCAGAAAATAATAAATATATGGATATGCTAAGCGCGTATTCCGCTGTTAACCAAGGACATCGTCATCCGAAAATTATTGAAGCATTAAAACGTCAAGCTGATAAAGTAACGTTAACGTCACGAGCGTTTCATAATGATCAGCTTGGTCCATGGTATGAAAAGATTTGTAAATTAACAAATAAAAATATGGCTCTTCCAATGAATACGGGAGCAGAAGCGGTTGAAACAGCCATTAAAGCTGCACGCCGCTGGGCTTACGATGTGAAAGGTGTTGCTGAAAATCAAGCACAAATCATCGCATGTGTGGGCAACTTCCACGGTCGTACAATGACAGCTGTTTCATTATCATCTGAAGCAGAATATCAACGTGGTTTTGGACCGATGCTTCCAGGACTTCAAACGATTCCTTACGGTGATTTAGAAGCGTTAAAAGCTGCTATTACACCGAATACGGCCGCATTTTTAATTGAGCCAATTCAAGGCGAAGCAGGTATCGTTTTACCTCCAGAAGGCTTCTTAAAAGCTGCAGCTGACTTATGTAAAGAAAACAATGTGCTATTTATTGCTGACGAAATCCAAGTCGGCTTAGCGCGTACAGGCAAGATGTTTGCTTGTGATTGGGAAGACGTAGAACCAGATATGCTGATTTTAGGTAAAGCGCTTGGAGGAGGAGTTTTCCCTATTTCTTGCGTAGTCGCTAACGAAGACATTTTAAGTGTCTTTAACCCTGGCTCTCATGGTTCAACATTTGGAGGAAACCCGCTTGCTTGTGCCGTATCATTAGCTGCTTTGGAAGTAATTGAAGATGAAGAACTTCCAGCGCGTTCATTAGAATTAGGTTCTTATTTCAAGCAGAAGCTCCAAAGCTTAAGCAATCCAGTTATTAAAGAAGTGCGCGGCCGAGGCCTGTTCATCGGGGTAGAATTACACGAAGAGGCTCGTCCTTATTGTGAAAAATTAAAAGACCAAGGTTTGCTTTGTAAAGAAACGCATAGTACGGTTATTCGTTTTGCTCCGCCCCTAACGATTTCAAAAGAAGAGTTGGACTGGGCAATTGAACGAATTGAAAAAGTATTTGCTGAGTAATCGGTTTAAAATAAATAAAAATAGTACGATATGTATATATCGTACTATTTTTGTTCATATGCAGCTAAATAACGTTTTTATTTGATAGGCAGGAGGAATAGAAGTGTATACCCAACTCTCACAGCTAAGCATAGAAGAGCAAGTTGAATGTTTAACAAAAGCGTTAGTGAAAATCAAAAGTATCAATGGGACAAGCGGCGAAGTAGAGATTGCTGATTTCATTAAAAACACGCTTCAAAGTTTTCCTTATTTCAAAGAAAATCCCCTTCACGTTTGGGAACAGAAAATTAATGGCGATACGCTAGGTAGAAAAAATGTATTTGCTTTTATTCAAGGCAGCAAAAAAAATGCTCAAACAATGATTTATCACGCTCACTTAGATACGGTTGGCATTGAAGATTTTGGTCCATTAAAAGACATAGCGTTAGATCCAGAAGAACTTCAGCACTATTTCTCTATGCATAACATTAATGAAGATGTACAGCGAGATGCTCGTTCAGGTGAATGGATGTTTGGAAGAGGAGCCGTTGATATGCAAAGTGGAATTGCTGTACATTTAGCCAATGTGCTGCATTTTACTAAGCATCGAGATCAATTAGAAGGAAACGTCCTTTTTATGGTCAACCCAGATGAGGAAAGTCAGCATGCTGGAATTATTTCTGCTGTTTCTGAACTGAACCGTTTGAAAAAAGAGAAAAATCTTTCATATGTAGCAGCGATTAATACCGACTTTATTACACCTCTTTACGATGGAGATTCCACGCGCTATATTTATACAGGAGCTGCTGGGAAACTGCTTCCATGTTTTTATATTTACGGAAGGGAGGTACACGTAGGAGATACGCTTGCTGGTATAGATCCTAATTTGATTGCATCTGAGATTACGGGAAGCATCCATAACAATATTAATCTAGCTGAAAATATTGAAGGAGAGCTGGTACTGCCACCTTCCTGTCTGTATCAACGAGATAATAAAGAGGCTTATAATGTGCAAACCGCCGTAAGCAGTCATTTGTATTTTAACTATTTCATCTATGAACGAACGGCAAAAGAAGTGATGAGTCAATTAATTGGATTATCAATCGAAGCATGTGAAAAAGTAGAGAAAAAACTTTCTGATTATTACGAACTTTTTGCGCGAAGAACGAATTTACCAAAGCGAAACTTGTCTTGGCAAGTGGATGTTGTGAGTTTGGAAGATTATCTGGAAGAATTGGATCAAAAAGGGATAAATGCTCAGGCTTGTATTGAACGAGCTTTCGAACAGTATGCGCATTTAGAACTTAGAACAAGGTGCTTTAAAGTAATTGAAGAACTTCAAAAGTTAGATCCGCATCAAAGTCCGCGCGTAATTGTCTTTTTTGCACCGCCTTATTTGCCTCATAATCACTTGAAGAAAGACGAAAGCAGAGATCAGCAGCTTCTTTATCCTTTACAAGCGGCTGTGGAGAAGGTTGGAAAACAGACGGGAGAGACGTTTCAGTTTAAAAATTTTTTTCCCTACCTAGCGGATGGCAGCTTTTTATCTCTTCATGAGACAGATGAGGAAATCGATGCTTTTACACGTAACTTTCCGGGGTGGGGGATTGCAGGGGCGATTCCTTTCCGTGAAATTCGAGAGTTAAATATTCCGTCCATCAATATAGGAGTATATGGGAAAGACGGACATAAGTGGACAGAGCGAGTGTATAAGCCTTATTCGTTCGGCGTCCTTCCTAAGCTGATTCAAGAAACAACTGTTCAGATGCTAAAAAGTAAGCATGCTTGTACAAACCACATATAAGAAAATGAAGAACGGAGGTACCGATGAATAGACATACAGAACAAAACCAATTACAGAGAACAATGAAAAGCAGACATTTATTTATGATTGCGTTAGGAGGCGTGATTGGAACAGGCCTATTTTTAGGTTCGGGTTTTACTATTAGCCAGGCAGGGCCGGGAGGAGCCATTCTTGCTTATATAATAGGCGGCTTCCTCATGTACTTAGTTATGCTTTGTTTAGGAGAGCTAGCGGTAGCAATGCCGGTTTCAGGTTCCTTTCAAGAATACGCTACAAGGTTTTTAGGACCTTCTACAGGCTTTATGATTGGATGGCTGTACTGGTTCAGCTGGGCAAATACGACAGGGCTTGAATTTACGTCAGCAGGAATTTTAATGCAGAGGTGGTTTCCTGATGTACCTATATGGTCATGGTGCTTGATTTTTGGCGTCATTACGTTTTTAATTAACGCTCTTTCTGCTCGAAGCTATGCTGAAACTGAGTTTTGGTTTTCGAGTATTAAAGTTACGGCTATTATTCTATTTATTTTAATTGGAGGAGCTGCTGTTTTTGGTTTTATTGATTTTAAAGGAGGAGAACCCGCACCGTTTCTTTCACATTTTACCCAAGGCGCAGGTCTTTTTCCAAATGGAATACTGGCAGTTTTATTGACTTTAGTAACGGTTAACTTTTCGTTTCAAGGAACGGAGCTTGTCGGCATTGCAGCAGGAGAAAGTGAAAGTCCTGAGAAAACGTTGCCGAGATCTATTCGAAACGTCATTTGGAGAACGCTGTTTTTCTTTGTGTTAGCTATGTTTGTTTTAGTCTCTATTCTGCCATACAAAACAGCGGGAGTTATTGAAAGTCCGTTTGTTGCCGTATTAGATCAAATTGGAATTCCCTATGCAGCGGATATCATGAACTTTGTCATTTTAACAGCTGTGTTATCCGTGGCGAACTCTGGGGTCTACGCTGCTTCCCGTATGCTTTGGTCATTGTCAAACAGCAATATGGGGCCAAAACCTTTAAAGAAATTATCTTCAAAAGGTGTTCCAATTAACGCGTTAATTGTGACGATGATTATTTCGGGATGCTCGCTGATTACAAGCGTCGTGGCTGCTGAAACCGTATATCTTTGGTTTATTTCGATTTCAGGAATGGTGACCATTATTGTTTGGATGTCCATTTGTGCCTCTCAATTTATGTTCCGCCGTCGTTTTTTAGCGGAAGGAGGAGATGTAAAGGAATTGAAATTTAAAACGCCCCTTTATCCGTTCGTTCCTATTCTAGGTTTTTGTTTGTATGGACTTGTATTAATCAGCTTAATTTTTATTCCGGATCAACGAATTGGTCTTTACTGCGGGGTCCCTTTAATTATTGTACTCTACGTGTATTATCACGTAGGAATCAAGAAAAATATTAATCAAAAACAATCGGATTCACCGGTTTATAAAGCAAAATAAAAAAGAAGTGCACTGTGCACTTCTTTTTTATTTAGAGCGGATGTCTAATCGTTTCATACGATACTGCAAGCTTTGTCTAGTCAGCCCTAGTATCTTAGCACTTTTTGAGATGTTGTGGCTGTGTTGTTCAAGCGTTTGTTTAATACATTCTGCTTCGAACGCTAACAGCTGTTCCTTTAAAGGAAGAGGAGGGTGAAAAGCGCTTGGATAAGAGGGTGCTTCACCGCTTGTTTTATCTTCAAAATGTTCATGCTGCTTTAGCTGGAACTTTGTTCTGTATTGAAAAGGAAGGTGAGAATAGTGAATAACATCTTCATCCATCACCAAGTTCATTGCACCTTCAATAATGTGTTCTAATTCCCGTACGTTTCCTGGCCAGTCATAAGAGAGAAAAGAAGACATGACTTGGTGATCTACGGTTTTTACATTCATCTGAAACAAATCATTGTATTTTTTGATGAAAAACTTTGTTAATTCAATAATATCTTCTTTTCGTTCACGAAGAGGAGGAATAAAAAGCGTCACGACGCCAAGTCGATAATATAAGTCTTTACGTAATCGATTTTCTGCAATCGCATCGATTGGGTCTTCATTCATGTTCGCGATGACTCGAACGTTCACCGGTTTGTCTACTGTATCCCCAATTCTTCGTACGGTTTTTTCTTGCAGTACTCGAAGAAGCTTAGCCTGCAGATTTGGATTCAACGAGTTGATTTCATCTAGCAGTAATGTGCCTCCTTGCGCTTGTTCGAAAAGACCAGGATTATCCATTGCACCTGTAAAAGCTCCGCGTTTCGTACCGAACAAAAGGCTTTCAATTAAATTATCCGGTAGCGCAGCGCAGTTTTGTGAAATAAAAGGAGCGGAAGAGCGGCTGCTGCCATTATGTATGCTTTGGGCAAACAGTTCTTTCCCCGTGCCTGTTTCTCCAATAATTAAGACATAAGAAGGAGTTCTAGTGGCGCGCTTAGCGTCTTCAATAACATCGTGAACGGCTTGACTGCTTCCGATGATGCTATCAAACGTAAAGCGTGTGTTTCCTTTTTGCCTAATGTTTTGCCGGATTAGACGCTCTAGTTTCGTCACGTCTTGAGCAATTTCAACCGCTCCTTGAATGACACCGTTTTTTAAAATAGGGAAGGTATTATTAATCGTCGTGATTTCTTGTCCTTGATTGTTGAAATACGTTTGTTTGACGTTAACCGTTTCTTTTCCTTTTTGCAGCGCCTGTACAAGCGTGCTTTGCTGATTTTCTTTGAACATAAACACATCTAACAAGTTTTTATGTAAAACGTCTTGTTCATCCATCAGCTCCATCTTTGTCATCTTTTCATTGTAAATAATGGTTTTTCCTGTTTCATCGACCGCATGGATACCGGCATCGACTTTATTTAAAATGGTTTCATATATATGTTTAAGAGTGCTTAATGTATCGGTCATTCAAATACTCTCCTTTAGCGGTGTTCATATCTCTATTTAAACAAAAATAGCTGAATTCTGATAGTGTTTCCATAGAAAAATAAATGAATGACCGAAGAGAAATGTTATCCGTTTACAATGGATCCTCCATTAATGTGAAGGACTTGCCCGGACATATAAGAAGAATCAGAGCTTGCCAAATATACATAGGCCGCTCCGAGCTCAGAAGGCTGTCCTGCTCGTTTCATAGGTGTGTTAGACCCAAATGTTGCAACTTGCTGTTCGTCGAACGTAGACGGAATAAGAGGTGTCCAGATGGGTCCTGGAGCTACGCCGTTTACACGAATGCCTTTTGTTGCGAGCGAAGCTGACAAAGAACGTGTGAAAGCCACGATAGCACCCTTGGTTGAAGAGTAGTCAATCAGCTGGTCATGCCCATGATAGGCTGTCACAGACGTTGTATTAATAATAGCGCTTCCTTGTTTTAAATGAGGCAATGCAGCTTTGGTCAAATGGAAAATTGAAAAAATATTCGTTTGAAACGTACGGGTAAGCTGTTCAGTCGTGATATCCGTAATACTTTTTTGAGGGTGCTGTTCAGCTGCATTATTGACTAAGATGTCTATTTTTCCGAAAGTCTGAATGGCCTTTGAGATGACTTCTTGACAAAAATGTTCATCTCCTATGTCACCAGCAAGCAACAAACAAGAAGCTCCCATTCGTTCAACTTGTTTTTTAGTTTCATTTGCATCATCGTGTTCATTAAGATAGGTTACAACAACGTTTGCACCTTCTTTCGCATAATGGTAAGCGACAGAACGCCCAATTCCGCTGTCTCCTCCTGTGATAACGGCTACTTTGTTCTGTAATTTTCCGCTTGCCTTATAGTCTGGAGCGATAGAGGTAGGGATTGGATGCATATCTTTCTCAATACCTGGCTGAGTTTGCTGATGCTGAGGAGGGAAGTTTTGTTTTTGATTTTGATTCATTAGTATACACTCCTTAATTAATATGAGTATGTAAGCGTATACTAGTATTTGTTAAGAGAGTGTATCTATGCATAGGGATAAGCCTAAACGGATAAAAAAGGCTTTGAAAGAAAAAATGAATGCCAGGGGCATCCATTTTTAGCGGTAATTAATAAATTGTACGTCAATAGGTAAATCAGCGCTGCGAATAGCTGAAATAATTTGCTGCAGGTCATCACGATTTTTACCGCTTACGCGAAGCTGATCATCTTGAATTTGGCTTTTTACTTTTAAACCGGTATTTTTAATAATTGTATTTAGCTTTTTAGCGTTGTCTTTGTCGATACCTTGAATTAACTTAGCGCGCTGTCTAACCGTTCCTCCAGAAGCATTTTCAATTTTACCGTAGGAGATATTGCGTGTAGGTACGCCGCGTTTGATGAGCTTAGAAATCAGCACGTCTTTTAACTGTTCAAGCTTAAATTCATCATCAGAAATAAGAACAAGCTCTTCGTTTTCAAGCGAGATTTCGCTTTTACTGCCTTTAAAATCGTAGCGGGTTTTAATTTCTTTTGTTGCCATGGTAATGCCGTTTGTTACCTCTGATAAATCAACTTGTGACACAACGTCAAATGAACTATCTTTAGCCATAATAACCTCCATATGTAAAGAGTTTGTTCTTTTATTATAAATAAAACACAAACTGTATACAACTGATATTGAATAGAGAGCCGGTAATTGATACAATACAAGTTATGCTTTTTGTTGTAAGCTATAGAAGCAGCTTTTTAACAAAACGTATGCATTTAAGTTAATTTGAACTTTAGAATGCTGTTTGATGCAAAGTGAGAAGGTATGTGGTGAAGGAACAATCACTACTAATTTATATAAAGGATGGATAGAACGATGAATGTAGAAGCTGGGATGAAAGCGTATTTAACAGTAAACCGGGAAACGCCGATTGGTTATATGTTAGCAGAAGGCGAAGAAGAAATTTTGCTACATAAAAATGAAACAACAAGAGAGCTTGCTGAAGGGGAAGAAGTAGAAGTTTTTCTATACCTTGATCAGCATGATCGCTTAACGGCAACGATGCACTTACCCCTTGTTGAAGAAGGTGTCTATGAGTGGGTTGAAGTCGTAGATGTTAATCCGGGTTTAGGCGTGTTTGTAAATATCGGCATGAATAAAGATATGTTAATTGGTTCAACAGACTTACCTGCGCTAGAAGAGCTGTGGCCAGAAGTTGGAAACAAAGTTTACTGTACGATGAAGATTTCAAAGCGCGGTAAGATGTACGGGAAAATTGCTACAGACGATGTGATGAAAGCAATGGCTTTAGATGCTCCACCTGAACTTTTTAATCGTGAAGTGAGCGGATATATCTATCGCGTCCTGCGCGTAGGTTCATTTATTATGACAGATGAAGGATATGTTGGATTTATTCACGAAAGCGAAAGACGTAAAGAACCGAAGCTTGGTACGCATGTAACTGGCCGCGTCATTAATGTAAAAGAAGATGGAACGCTAAACGTATCGCTTCTTCCGCGCAAACAAGAAAGCATGGATGAAGATGCACAAGTACTATACGATTACATGGAAAGCCGCGGTGGCGTTATGCCATTTTGGGATAAAAGCTATCCAGAAGATATTCGTGAGCGCTTTAATATGAGTAAAGCTGCGTTCAAACGTGCGCTTGGTAAACTGATGAAAGAAGGAAAAGTTTATCAAGAAGAAGGATGGACATATTTTAAAAAAGAAGAAAACTAAAAGGAGAAGCCGCTGAAAATTCAGCGGCTTCTTTTTATAAGTGATCAGTTTTTTTAGAAAATGAATGTTTTCCAAGCTCACGGTTGTGCTTAGCTTGCAGATTCTTTTCGTGAAGCTTTGCGTTATTATCTTTTGCTTTTTTATCGTTATCGCTCGTTTTTGGCATTGTGATACACCCCTTTTTGATCGTACCTTTAGAATGCCCTGACCTCTTTAAATTATTCGATGGTTTCGTTCAAAAAGAAGACTGCAATCGTCCCTGGGCCAGAATGAGAACCTATGGCTGCACCAATAATATTAATAATAAAATGTTTGGTGCCAAAACGTTCTTGGATCATCTCTTTCAGCTGAAGAGCTGTTTCTAAATCATCTCCATGGCTAATTCCAATGGTTTGAGAAGAGAGATTTTTTCCTCGCTCTTCCATCACGTCAAGCATGCGTTTAAATACTTTTTTACGGCCGCGGATTTTTTCGATTGGAATCAATTTTCCATCTTCCACATGAAGCAGCGGCTTAATATTAAGCAGACCTCCTACAAAAGCAGAAGCTTTGCTCACGCGGCCTCCTTGAGCAAGAAAATCCAAGTCATCAACCGTAAAAATATGCTCCATATGCAGAGCGTATTGCTTTATTTTTTCTGTCATTTCTACTAGCGAGAGGTTTTGGTGTAATAATTGTGCTGCATAATAAGTAACTACTCCCTGGCCAAGAGATGCACATTTCGTATCGATTATTTCTAATTGGAAATCGGGATACTTTTCTAGGAGTTCTTCTCGAATCATCATTGCTGTTTGATATGTACCGGACAATTCCGAAGAAAAAGCTAAATAAATGCACGAATCACCTGATTTAGCTATGTTCTCAAAGACTTCATACATAGTAGTTGGAGCCGCTTGAGACGTTTTCGGCATCTTGCCTTTACGGATGGCTTCGTAGACAGAAGCTGGTTCAATCGTTTGTAGATCTAAAAATTCTTGATTATCCAAGCTTACGCGAAGCGGTAAAAAGCCAACGTTATTTTCTTGAAAAAAGGATAAAGGCAAATCGCTTGCACTATCGGTTAAAAGTTTAATTGACATAAATGTCACCTTCCTAATTGCATTTATAAAATATGAAATGAGTTTGATGTATAAACATTGAAAAGCGTTATATACGACATAGTATTAGTGTATAAGCACTTGGAGGAAAATACAATTTTTGAATAAGTTTTTTTAATTCTGCCAAATCGTACATACTATATGTACTAACTATTTTAAAGATGCTGACTTTATTCATTTTATAAATGGGTATAAGGAAGTAAGAAGTTTTAAAAAGCGGAGGTCGGTCATTTGAATATGTGGCTTGAAACAAAAAAAGCGATAGTCGTCTTAGTAGGAGCATTATTGAATGCGCTTGCGCTCAACTTGTTTTTGATACCTGCTAATGTATATTCGAGCGGCTTTACGGGAGTAGCACAGCTTGTTTCGAGTATCGTGACAGATTACACTCCTTTTACTATTTCCACTGGAGTGCTGCTGTTGTTGTTAAATATTCCTGTAACTATTTTAGGGTGGAAAAAAGTGGGGAAGTCATTTACTGTTTACAGTTTTATCAGCGTTGCTGCAACAACTTTGTTTCTTGGAATTATTCCTATTCAAGCACTTTCTAAGGACATCATCCTTAATGCAGTTTTTGGAGGCGTTATTTTAGCGGTAGGGGTAGGAATTACGTTAAAATTTGGAGCTTCAACTGGTGGGCTCGATATCATTGCCCTGATTTTGTCCCGAGTAAAAGACCGACCAATTGGCACTTATATGTTCATATTAAATGCAATTATTATTGTGCTAGCAGGTCTTTTATATGGTGCTGAGAAGTCACTTTATACGCTTGTGACGCTTTATACGACCACTCGCGTCATTGATGTTATTCATACGCGTCATGTCAAACTCACAGCAATGATCGTAACGAAAAAAGGAGTGGAGCTAAGAAAGGCGATTCATGCCAAACTCGTGCGAGGGATTACGGCGGTACCGGCTAAAGGAGGCTTCACAAACGAAGATAAAGAAATGCTAATGATTGTTTTAACTAGGTATGAATTATTTGACTTGGAACGAGTAATTAAAGAGGTGGATCCTAAGGCATTTACTAATATCGTTCAAACAACGGGAATCTTTGGTTTGTTTCGCAAAGATTAAAAAGAGTCCAGGTATTCATTACCTAGACTCTTTTTTATTAATGTGTGCCTTTTAAGTCATTAGAAAGTTCTTGAAGCTGAGCTTGTTCTTCAGGAGAAGCATTTTGCTGCGCATGAGACAGCATATCAGCTGCAATGTTTTCATCAGAAGCTGCAGACGTATGAGCCTGAGACGTTTGATGATTTTGACCAGCAGCTCCCAATGTATTCTGAAGCTGTTGAAGCTGAGCTTGTTCTTCAGGAGAAGCGCTTTGCTGTGCATGAGACAGCATATCAGCTGCCACGTTTTCACTAGACGTGTGAGCTTCACCGTGAGCGTGAGACTGACCGCCTTCTAAAGTGCTTTGAAGCTGTTCAAGCTGGCTCTTTTCTTCAGGAGAAGCATTTTGCTGTGCATGAGACAATATATCAGCTGCCACGCTTTCACTGGACGTGTGAGCTTCACCGTGAGCGTGAGA
This sequence comes from Priestia megaterium, assembly GCF_009497655.1. NCBI lineage: Bacteria > Bacillati > Bacillota > Bacilli > Caryophanales > Bacillaceae > Priestia > Priestia megaterium. The sequence continues at coordinate 641,866 of NZ_CP023317.1, forward strand.
CTGACCGCCTTCTAAAGTGCTTTGAAGCTGTTCAAGCTGTGCCTTCTCTTCGGAAGAAGCATTCTGAACGATATGAGACAGCGTATCGGACGTAATGTCTGCGCTTTTCTCTTTTGAATGTGATTCTCCATCTGTATCATACGCTTGATGCAATGAGTTTTGGAATTGCTTCAGCTGCTCTTGCTCCTCAGGAGAAGCGTTAGAAGCAATACTATTTAATACGCCTTCTGAAATATCAAGTTCACCGTTGCCATGCTTTTGACGATGAAGCTGATCTTCTGAATGGCCGGATACTGCGTTTCGAATCGCATCTTTTACTTGACCAAAAAGTGAATTTTTCATAAGTTACTGTCCTCCATGAGGAGTTTGGCGCTGGTGAGCTTGAAATGCTTCTGCCTCCGCCATAGTCATATGATAAGGAATTCGTTCATCATGTTTTTGAACTGCGTCTGCACCTTGTTTCACAAAACGTTTTGATCGATTGCCTCTGCCCATCATAAATTCCTCCTCGTAATATAAATAAAACCGACACCTTAAGAAGTGTCGGTTATAGTGTGTGCTAAATAAAAAAAATGATAGCGATAAAAATTTACCTTGCTTTTCAAAAAAAGCTAAGTTATAAATTTAACGTTTTTTCCAAATAATAAGCAATACCATCATTTTCATTAGATTTTGTTACTTCACGCGCTAGCTGCTTTAATTCGCTAATACCATTTTCCATGGCGATACCGTGTCCTGCAAATTTAATCATTTCAAAATCATTGTCTTCATCTCCAAACGCAATAATTCGTTCGCGAGGAATTTGATAATGATTAGCTACGCGCTCAAGACCTACAGCTTTATTAAGTCCTTTTTTTACAATTTCAACGACATGCCAAGGTGCTCCCCAGCGTCTATGTTCTAGTACTTCTGCATGAACATCTGAAAGGTGAGAGCGTATATCTTGTACATGTTCTTCATCTGCGTGAATTAAAATAGACGTTGGATCGTGCTGCAGCGTATGACGCAAATCACCCGTTTGTAATTTAGGATCCCCTAGGCTGAGTACATCCATTAATTTTCGATCTTCAAAATGAAGATACACATCATCTTGTACTTCTGCCATGATATTGTTGATGCGATAGTCTTGCATAGCTGTCACAATGTCATGAACAGTTCGGCGATTTAAAGGTTCGTGATGCGTGCCAAAATCAGGCTGAAGGGGATGATGGACAAGCGCTCCGTTAAAGTTTACGATAGGCGTGGATAAATCTAATTCGCTGTAATACATAGCACTGGAACGATAAGGTCTTCCAGTTGCAATCATTACAATATGTCCGTCTTGTTTGGCTTTTTCTAATACCCGTTTTGTTTTAGGTGAAATGGTTTTTTCATTCGTTAACAATGTTCCATCCAGATCTAAGGCGATTAAGTGTTGATCGTTTCTCATATAGGGCTCCTTTTAAATTGAAGTAGTTATACGATTATATTGAATTCTACTAATATTCATGCTTGTATTCCCATATTTTACACAACTTTTCCTTATGAGCAAAGCAGAACGATTGACATGCAAAAGTTGTCTTGTTACGGTGTAAGACATAGTTATTGATTGCTTACGATAAATTGTTTAAGGGTATATTTAATACGTGAAGATAATTACGGAAGTAAAAGAAAGGAGAATGAATATGGATAAACAGTTAGAAGATAAAATCATGGAATCACTAGAAGAAGTAATTGATCCAGAGCTTGGCGTTGATATCGTAAATTTAGGCTTAGTTTACGGGGTGGAAATGGAAGAAAACAACACGGTTATCGTGACGATGACGTTAACTTCTATTGGGTGCCCGCTAGCGGGTGTGATTGGCGAACAAGTGAAAAAACAATTAATTTCTCTTGAAGAAGTAGAAAATGTAGAAGTGAATATCACATTTAACCCGCCATGGGATAAAGATCGCATGACGCGCTACGCTAAAATTGCATTAGGTGTTCAATAAGAAAAAAAGCCATCAACGATGGCTTTTTTTCTTATTCAATTCTGCACAATTCCACAGGGCAGTCTTCACAGTCTATTTCTTTCTTTAAAAAAGAGAGCTTATGAATGATAATTTTTCCATCTGTCATTGAGATTACTTCATTTTTTCGCAACTCAGCGAGCATACGATTGACCACTTCTCGGGATGTCCCGCATAGATTAGCGATCTCTTGATTTGTCAACGTTACGTTTAATAAAATACCATTTGGCTTCATTATCCCAAAACTATTGGACATGCGAATCAGAGTAGAATAGAGAGCTCCTTTTTTTCCATTTAGAATTAAGTCTCTAAACTTTGTCTGCATTCGCTTAATTTGAAGTCCCATCCACTTCATGTACTCCATGGAAAGAGCAGGGTATTGTGCTAGTTCGTTTTCTAACACCCGTTTTTGAATGCTGATCGCTGTACAAGGTTCAATGGCTTTTGCTTGAAGCATATGGGGAGTAGATCCGCAAAACAGCATAACTTCCCCGATTAAGTCTCCTGAACTTGCCAGCTGAAGCGTCAGTTCGCGTCCTTCCGGCGTCACTTTACTTACTTGTACAGCTCCAGAAGTAATAAAAAATAAATGAGTTGAAGGTGAACCTTCTTGAAAGAGAAAGTCACCTTTTTTAAACGAAATTTTATGATCAAAGTCCATAAAAAATTGCTGCAGCTCATTTGAAAAAGAATCCGTTGTGATGTTCATCATGTTATCACCTTTTACTCAAAATTTTTGCGACTGTTACTTATTAATCTATTAAGTTAGAACAGTCTGTATATCCTGTACGTCCACTAGCCGTATGAAGAAATGTCATACGGATGATTTTTATCGATACTCTTATTATACACAAAAACAACCAGTGTTTTCCAAAACTATCTGTGAACAATTTCTAAACAAAAATAGAAAGATAGTTATAAAAATAAAAACTTATGAATAAATAAAAATGTTTAAAAATATAGAATAAAGTGTTGGTTTTTTTAAATATTCATTTGATTTTATTTTTATACGGTATTATAATGATAAATAATTCAAATAGATACGTGGAAAAAGGAGTTTTAAAATGAAAGAATACAAGGTAGGAATTGTTGGAGCAACAGGGTATGGAGGAGTAGAACTGATTCGTTTGTTAGCGAATCACCCGCATTTTCATGTTTATGCAGTTTATTCATCCTCTCAGGATGGGATGGAACTAGCAGAAGTTTATCCTCACCTTTCTAATACTGTATATACACTGCAAGATATAAACCCTAAGAACATGGCCAAAGAATTAGACTTAGTGTTTACAGCAACTCCGTCCGGTGTTTCTAGCAAACTTGTACCTCAATTAATAGAAGAAGGAATAAAAGTGGTAGATTTATCTGGAGATTTTAGATTAAAAACAGAAGCTCTTTATGAAAAGTGGTACAAAAAGCCTGCTGCAGCCGAAGCGTTTTTACAACAGTCCGTGTATGGGTTAGCGGAATGGTTTGCAGAAGAAGTTGAAAGCAGTACGTTCGTTGCGAACCCGGGTTGTTATCCAACAGCTACACTGCTTGGGCTAGCTCCTCTCGTTAGTAAACAAATGGTGAACTCAAACTCTATTATCATTGATGCAAAGTCCGGAATTTCAGGAGCAGGACGTGGTCTTTCGCAAATGGCTCATTATGCTGAAATCAATGAAAATATGAAAATATACAAAGTTAATCAGCATCAGCATATCCCAGAAATTGAATCTGTTTTAGAAAAGTGGGATGAGGAAATTGGCCATGTTACGTTCAGTACGCACTTAGTTCCAATGACGCGAGGGATTATGAGTACGATATACGCTGAACTTTCTGAAGAGAGCTCAGTACAAGAGCTTCATCAGCTATATGTAGATACATATCAAAACTCCCCATTCGTTCGCGTTCGAAAAGCTGGTGAATTTCCGTCTACTAAAGAAGTAAGTGCATCAAATTATTGCGATATTGGTATTGCATTTGACGAACGAACAAAGCGTGTCACGATTGTTTCTGTCATTGATAACTTAGTTAAAGGGGCAGCCGGTCAGGCCATTCAAAATGCCAATATCATGATGGGATTTGAACAGCAAACGGGTATTGGACTACTGCCTGTCTTCCCATAAAAGCACAGCATCACTAATCACGATAAAAGCAGGAGGGAACGTATAGTGATTACAGTTAAACAAACGAAAGAAAAGATAAAGAAAATAGAGAACGGTACAATTGTAACGCCGCTAGGTTTTTCAGCAGATGGCGTTCACGCTGGTTTACGTTATGCTAAAAAAGATTTAGGAGTTATTGTAAGTGATGTGCCAGCTAATTGCGCAGCTGTTTACACGCTTAATGCCTTCCAAGCAGCGCCTTTAGCTGTTACAAAAGAAAGTGTAGCAGTAGAGCAGAAGCTGCAAGCGATCGTTGTGAACAGCGCATGTGCAAATGCATGTACTGGAGAACAAGGATTAAAAGATGCATACCAAATGCGAAATACATGTGCAGAAAAGCTTAATATTCTACCTCATCATGTAGCGGTAGCTTCTACAGGGGTAATTGGAGAGCTTCTAGATATGGAAAAAATCGTGAAGGGCATTGGGTTATTAAGTCCTTCGTCGAACAAAGAAAAAGCAGAAGAATTTCAAACGGCTATTTTAACAACAGATACCGTAATGAAGTCAGCTTGCTATCAAACAGCCATTGACGGCAAAACGGTTACGATTGGCGGCACAGCGAAAGGATCAGGTATGATTCACCCGAATATGGCTACGATGCTTAGCTTTATCACAACGGATGCTAAGGTTGAAGCTTCAGTACTACAAGATGCGCTGGGTTCTATTACAAATAAAAGCTTTAATCAAATTACAGTAGATGGTGATACGTCTACGAATGATATGGTTGTTGTTTTAGCAAATGGAAAAGCTGATCACCAGTCGCTTACACCAGATCATCCTGAATGGACGTCATTTTATGAAGCACTGCGCTTGACGTGTGAAGATTTAGCCAAACAAATTGCACGCGACGGTGAAGGAGCAACAAAACTAATTGAAGTAAACGTATCTGGTGCTCATACAAACGAAGAGGCAAATGTGATTGCTAAACAAATTGTAGGCTCGAACTTAGTGAAAACGGCCATGTATGGAGCCGATGCCAATTGGGGACGAATTATTTGTTCAGTTGGCTACAGCGGCGTAGCGCTTAATCCAGAAGCAGTGAACGTTTCGTTAGGTGATATCCAAATGCTAAAAAACAGCCAGCCTGTTTCATTTAGTGAAGAAGAAGCAAAAGCTTATTTAGAAAATGATACGGTTGAAGTCTATGTTGACTTGCAGCAGGGAAATGGAATTGGCAAGGCGTGGGGCTGCGATTTGACTTACGATTATGTGAAAATCAACGCCAGTTATCGAACGTAAGGAGAGAGTGAAATGAGCAGTGAAAAAATCGTCGTTGTAAAATGCGGAGGCAGCATTATCAATCAGTTAACAAGCGCTTTTTTTGAAAGTATTCAGCAGTTAAAAGCGAGTGGATATCAGATCATTGTTGTGCACGGAGGCGGGCCTGATATTCAAGATACGCTTACCAAGCTTCACATTGAAACGGAATTTGTAGATGGGCTTCGAAAAACGTCCAAAGAAGCATTAGAAGTTGTGACGATGGTATTAGCAGGCAAAGTTAATAAGCATCTTGTAAAAGAACTACAAAAAGCGAACTTAAAAGCAGTAGGACTATCAGGAATTGATGGATCTTTGCTTAAAGCAGAGGCTATCGATGTTGAACGTCTAGGTTACGTTGGAGAAGTAAAAGGCGTAAACGATACATTATTAAAACAACTAACTGACAGTCAGTACATTCCGGTTATTTCTTCCATTGGAGCCGATGAAGAAGGTAATAGCTATAATATTAATGCTGACGTGGCAGCCGGAGCCGTTGCACAAGCAGTAAATGCTGAAAAGCTGATGTTTGTGACGGATGTAAAAGGTGTATTAAAGGATGGAGCATTGCTTCCTGAACTTACAAAGTCAGAGATTGATGCACTTATTGAAGAAAAAGTAATTTACGGCGGAATGATTCCAAAAGTGACATCAGCGGTAAATGCGTTATCTCCTTTACTTGAAGAAGTTCATATTATTAGCGGAACTGATGGATTTTTAGATAAGGAAGGAAAGCTGATTGGTACAGCAATTAAATATAGTGGAAAAGGTGGAGAAGATAGCGATGAGTTCATTGTTTCCAACATATCAACGGTTTGATATCCATGTGGAAGAGGCGCAAGGAACAAAATTAATAGATAACAAAGGAAATGAGTATTTAGATTTTATTTCAGGTATCGCTGTCTGTAACGTAGGCCATCGTCATCCTGATGTTCAAAAAGCGATCGAAGAGCAGTTAAATAAAGTGTGGCACGTGTCAAATTTATTTCATCAATCGATTCAAGAAGATGTAGCAGGTAAGCTTGTGGAACATTCAAACGGTGATGCAGTATTCTTCTGTAACAGCGGTGCAGAAGCCAACGAAGCGGCGATTAAATTAGCGCGCAAGTACACGCAAAAACATAAAATCATTACCTTTACAAAATCATTTCATGGACGTACATTTGCTACCATGACAGCTACAGGGCAGGCAAAAATTCATGATGGCTTCGGTCCTCTTGTTAATGAGTTTGTTTACGTGCCATACAATGATGAAGAAGCATTAAAACAGGAAATGGACGACAGCGTAGCAGCAATTATGGTTGAAGTCATTCAAGGAGAAGGCGGAGTTGTTCCAGGAACCGAAGCATTTTTATTAACTATTCAAGAGCTGTGTAAAAAGCACGAAGCACTGTTTATAGTCGATGAAGTGCAAACTGGAATCGGCAGAACAGGAAAACCATTTGCCTATCAGCATTTTAATGTGTCACCAGATATTATTACAGCAGCTAAAGGGTTAGGAAGCGGAATGCCGGTTGGTGCGATGATTGGAAAAGGCTATCTCAAAGAAGCGTTTGGACCTGGTACTCACGGAACAACCTTTGGAGGAAATCCAATTGCATTAGCTTCAGCTAAAGCAACTTTAAACATTATTTTTAACGAAGCATTTTTAGCAGAGGTTGCAGAAAAAAGCCTTTATTTTACCAACGCTTTGAAAAATAGCGTAGCAGATTATTCATTTGTAAAAGATGTTCGCGGAAAAGGTTTTATGATTGGAATTGAATGCGGAGAACATCAGTCGGCATTGCTTGCAGCAATGCGTGAAAAAGGATTGCTAGCACTGGGAGCAGGACCGCATGTAGTACGATTGCTGCCGCCTTTAACTGTAACAAAAGAAGAGTTAGACCAAGCGATTCATATCATTGAAGAAGCATTTAGCCAAACAAAAATTACTTCATAATACAAATTTTTTTGAATATGTTTGTATAAAAATTCTGTTTTATAAATAATTATTCGAAGAGGGATGCACAATGAACGGATATTTACACTTAGCAAACGGCGATTCGTTCGCCGGACACATTGAACATACAGCAACGCACCAGGCAGAAGGAGAAATTGTTTTCTTTACTGGAATGACTGGTTATCAAGAAGTTGTGACTGATCCATCTTACAAAGATCAAATTATCGTCTTTACGTACCCTTTGATTGGGAACTATGGTATCAATGAGAAAGATTATGAAAGCAAAAAGCCTCACGTAGCAGGCGTTGTCGTATACGAATGTTCAGATGAAGGGTTCCATTACGAAGCGATGTACAGCTTCAAACAATATTTAAAGAAATGGAACATTCCGCTTATTACACATGTGGATACGAGAGCGGTCGTAAAACGAATTCGAAAAGAAGGTACGATGCAATCTGCCTTTTCGGCATCTGCTGAGCCGCCAGCATTTACTGCTGAATGCGATGGATATGTAGTAAAAGAAGTGTCAACAAAAGAGCCTGTTACTTACGGAAACGGTGAAAAACACGTTGTATTAATGGACTTTGGCTATAAAAAATCAATTTTACAAGAGCTGCTAAATCGAGAGTGCAAAGTAACGGTTGTTCCTTATTCTACAAGCTCTTCAAAAGTAAAAGAGCTGCAGCCGGATGGCATTGTCTTATCAAACGGACCTGGAGATCCAACTCAAGTAAGCAGTCAGCTGGATGAATTAAAAGAAATTATTTCAGCGTATCCAACTTTGGGAATTTGCTTTGGACATCAGTTAATTGGGCTTGCTTTTGGGGCAGAAACCAAAAAGCTGGCGTTCGGTCACCGAGGAGCTAATCAGCCTGTAATTGATTTAACGACTAACAAAGTGTGTATGACGTCTCAAAACCATAGCTATGTCGTAGATGAACAGACGATTACGTCTACGCCATTAAGCGTTCGATTTAAAAATGTGAATGACGGATCGGTTGAAGGTTTAATGCATAAAGACCTTCCTGTTATTTCGGTTCAATATCATCCAGAAGCACATCCTGGACCAAGTGACAGCACGTATATCTTTGATGAATTTATGACGAAAGTACAGCAAGTAGGGAGCGGAAAAGTATATGCCTAAAGACCAAACATTAAAAAAGATTTTAGTAATCGGATCAGGACCAATCGTAATTGGGCAAGCAGCAGAATTTGATTATTCAGGAACTCAGGCATGCTTGTCATTAAAAGAAGAAGGTTATGAAGTTATCTTAATCAATAATAATCCAGCTACGATTATGACGGACACTCACGTAGCAGATCGAATCTATTTTGAACCATTAACAGTAGACTGCGTAGAGAAAATTATTGCAAAAGAAAAGCCGGATGGTTTGTTAGCTACATTAGGCGGACAGACGGGTTTAAACTTAGCCCTTGAGCTTCATGAACAAAATATTTTGCCAAAATACGATGTGAAACTTTTAGGAACACCGATTGAATCAATCAAAAAAGGTGAAAGCCGTGAAGAGTTCCGTGCATTAATGAATGAACTAAATGAACCGGTGCCGGAAAGTGAAGTTGTCACAAAAGTAGAAGAAGCATTAGCTTTTGCCGAGAAAATTGGTTTTCCTGTTATTGTACGTCCTGCTTATACGTTAGGCGGAACGGGCGGAGGAATTGCTCATTCTATGGAAGAACTTGAAAAACTTTCAGCGTCAGGTTTACGTGAAAGTGCTATTACTCAATGCTTAATTGAAAAAAGCATCGCTGGATTTAAAGAGGTTGAGTACGAGGTTATGCGTGACGAGAACAATACGTGCATTACAATTTGTAACATGGAAAATATTGATCCCGTGGGTGTTCATACTGGAGATTCGGTAGTTGTTGCTCCTTCTCAAACGTTAACCGACGTGGAATATCAAATGCTTCGTTCGGCTTCAGTTAAAATTATTTCATCGCTTGGCATTATTGGAGGTTGCAACATTCAGTTTGCGCTTGATCCAAAAAGCAAGCAGTACTATTTAATTGAAGTAAATCCGCGTGTGAGCCGTTCGTCTGCTCTTGCATCAAAAGCAACGGGCTATCCGATTGCTAAAATTGCTGCAAAACTATCAGTAGGCTACACGCTTCATGAGTTATTAAATCCTGTAACAGGAGACACATATGCAAGCTTCGAACCAGCTCTTGACTATGTAGTAGTGAAATTTCCAAGATGGCCGTTTGACAAGTTTTTCTACGCGGAGAGAACGCTTGGCACGCAAATGAAAGCAACTGGAGAAGTAATGGCTATTGACCGTAACTTTACACGTAGCTTCCAAAAGGCACTGTCTTCTTTAGAAATTGATTTACAAGGATTGGAAGTAGAAGAACTGCAAGAACTTTCAACGGATGAATTAAAAAGCAAGCTTGGCGAACAAAGCGATGAGCGTATTTTTGTTATCCTTGAGCTTTTACGTCGCGGTACAACGCCTGAGTATATCCATGAAGTAACGCAAATTGATTATTTCTATTTAACACACTTTACGCAGCTGATTAAAATGGAAGCCTCTTTGAAGGAAGTACGTTTTGATTCCATTACAGCTGAACACTTCAAGCAAGTGAAGGAGCATGGTTTTACAGATGCGTATCTAGCAAGCGTATGGAACGTGCCAGAGCTTGACGTAAGAGCGAAACGTAAAGCACTACATATTACGCCAAGCTACAAAATGGTAGATACATGTGCAGCGGAGTTCGAATCCTCTACGGCTTATTTCTACTCTAGTTATTATGGCGAGAGTGAGATTGAACCATCAACGAATAAAAAAGTTGCGATTATCGGTTCTGGACCGATTCGTATCGGCCAAGGAGTAGAATTTGACTACAGCTCTGTACACGGTGTGTTAGCTCTTGAAAAAGAAGGATACGAAACAATTTTAATTAACAACAATCCAGAAACGGTAAGTACGGATTTTGAAGTAGCAGACCGCTTATATTTTGAACCTGTAACAGTAGAAGATGTGCTAAACGTTCTTGATGCTGAAAATGTGACGGATGTAATTGTTCAATACGGAGGTCAAACGGCTATTTCGCTTGTTAAAGGGCTAGAAGAAGCTGGCGTCAATTTACTAGGGATTACAAATGATGTTATTGATGCACTTGAAGATCGCGACCTGTTTTATAAGCTCTTAGACGACTGTGATATTCCGCATATCCCAGGTGAAATGGCGAAAGATGAGCAAGAACTTGTACAAAAAGCAAAAGCTATGGGATTCCCATTACTTATTCGTCCTTCTTACGTCATTGGCGGAAAAGGAATGCTGACAATTCAAAATGAAACGGAGCTGCAGGCTTGTTTACCAGCTATTAAAGCGTCTCATTTCCCAATGCTTATTGATGCTTACTTCCCTGGAAAAGAAGCAGAAATTGATGTTGTAGCAGACGGAAAAGATGTGTTGATTCCGACAATCGTTGAACATATTGAAAAAGCCGGCGTTCATTCAGGAGACAGCTATGCGCTTTTACCAGCAAAAACAGTAGAAGCAGCACATAAAGAAAAAATGGTGAGCTACGCTCAAAAAATTGTAAACAAACTTCAATATAAAGGGATTATGAATATCCAATATGTTATTTACAACGATGAAGTCTACATGCTGGAAGTTAATCCGCGTGCCAGCCGTACAGTGCCTGTAGTAAGCAAAGTGTGCAACACGCCGCTTGTTTCGCTATCAACTCAAATATTGCTTGGGAAATCATTGTCGGAAATTAGCGAGAAGCTAGGTTTATTGCCGGATCCGGCTTATACAACTATTAAGTTTCCAGTGTTTTCGACAAGTAAATTATCAGGAGTTGATCCGCTTGTTGGACCAGAAATGAAGTCAACTGGTGAAGGAATTGCGATTTCTTCAACGATTGAAGAAGCAGCAAAAAAAGTATTCCATCAGTATGTGTTAAGTAAAAAAGGTGCTGCAGAAGTGTATATTAACGGAGAAGCACAGGGCCTTGAAGAACTTGCGCAAAGCGCGGGATTAACTCTTGTTAAAGATAAAGAAGTTAGTGAATGGGTAAAAACGAAAGAAGCTTTATTATATGTAAGTTTACAGCCTGAAGATAAAGAAAGCCGTATGTCAGCATTAAAACACGGTTTAATGGTTATGACGGAGGCAGAAACGGCTTCGCTATTTTTCCAATCGTTCCAAGTCGATGAATATCACGTTTCATCACTACAAGAATGGTTTCAAAAAACTAAAAAGGAAGTGACAGTATCATGAGTACAGTATCGGTAAATACGAATTTAAAGGGAAAAGATTTGCTTACGCTTAAAGATTTATCATCAGACGATATTATGTCACTTTTAGAAAGCGCCATTGAGCTGAAAGAAAAGCATAAAAATGGTGAAATCGTCACATCGTTAAAAGGAAAAACGCTGGGGCTCATTTTTGAAAAATCTTCAACAAGAACAAGAGTCTCATTTGAAGCGGGAATGATGCAGCTTGGAGGAAACGCCCTCTTTTTAAGCAGCCAGGATTTACAAATTGGACGCGGAGAAACGATTGCTGATACAGCACGCGTACTATCTGAATTCATCGATGCTATCATGATTCGTACGTTTGAACATAGCAAGATCGAAGAGCTTGCAGATTACGCATCCATTCCCGTTATTAATGGTTTGACAGATGATTATCATCCTTGTCAGGCTCTAGCTGATTTATTAACGATTTACGAGCACAAGAAATCATTTGATGGGCTAAAAGTAGCTTATGTTGGAGACGGAAATAATGTAGCGCATTCCTTAATGATTGCATGTGCAAAAATGGGAATAGATATTTCAATTGGATGCCCTGACGGATATGAGCCAAAAGACTTTGTAACAGCTTATGTTAATGAAGTAGCTGCTAAAACGGGTGCGAAGGTTACGATTACAAAAGATCCTGTAGAGGCTGTAAAAAATGCCGATGCTATTTATGCAGACGTGTGGACAAGTATGGGACAGGAAGAAGAAGCACAGCAGCGCTTGAAAATATTTGCTCCTTATCAAGTCAATGAAGAGCTAGCTGCCCATGCGAAGTCAGACTATTTATTTCTCCACTGCTTGCCTGCGCATCGTGAAGAAGAAGTGACAGCAAGCATTATTGACGGACCAAATTCGGTTGTTTTCCAGCAGGCTGGAAATCGTATGCATGTACAAAAGGCCTTGCTTCAAGCAATTTTAGGCTAAGAAAAAAACCTTTCTGAGAATATCAGAAAGGTTTTTTTGTTTAAAGGGAATTAATTGTGGGAACACCAGTTGTATACTAAACAGAACGAAAGGTGATTTATGATGAAAGTATTAGTTGTTGGAGCAAACGGAACAACGGGAAAACAAGTGGTAGAAAAAGTCGCAAACAGCAAGCAGCATGAAGCTTATGCGATGATTCGCGACGAAAAACAAGCAGACGCTTTAAAAAAGCTGGGCGCTAACGTTGTACTTGGTGACTTGGAGCAAGATGTTTCAGATGCTTTAAGAGGTATGGATGCTGTCATATTTGCAGCAGGTTCTGGAGGACATACGGGAGACGAAAAAACAATCGCTGTGGATCAAAACGGTGCTAAAAATATCATTGATGAAGCAAAAAATCAAGGTGTGAAGCGCTTTGTTATGTTAAGTTCAATGGGAACAGATGCACCTGAACAAGGACCAGAAGGCTTACAACTTTACCTGCGTGCTAAAGCGATAGCGGATGAATACTTAAAGCAGTCTAATCTGCAATATACAATTGTACGACCAGGAACTTTATCGAATGATTCAGCTACTGGAAAAATTGATATCAATAATGATATTGAAGATAAATCTCAGACGATTCCTCGAGCAGATGTAGCAACCGTGCTTGTAGAATGCCTAAACGAAGAAGCTACGATAGGAAAAACGTTTGAAATGTTAGCCGGAGAAACTGAAATTGAACAAGCTATTAAATTTACTCATTGATACAAAAGGGCAGATCTAAAGGTCTGCTCTTTTCTGTTCTGTTCCTAATATGAAAACATCTCCATTATGAAACGGAAATCTTAAGGGAATAGTATAGGAGAACATTTCATTTCAGGAATGAGGAGGCAGGACAATGGGACAAAATCGTCATTTCACACCGGGTCAAAAAGCTCCTAATAACGGAGTGTATATTGAAATTGGTGAAACAGGAAGCAACGTAAATAATCCTCAAAAGGTTAAATTAAAAGCAGGAGAGCGTTTTCCAGAGACGGCAAACGATGATCGCCACTGGACATACATGCGCAAGCCTTAAATAGTAAAAAAATAAAGAAGCCATTCTAAATTGAATGGCTTTACTTGTTTTCCCATTGCTGGGTATAATGAAATAAAGGTCAATAAAGGTCAAATGTATCGAAGGAGGATGTTCAATGGACATAAATAAAATGACCCAAAAATTGCAAGAAGGCGTGATGGAAGCGCAGTCCGAAGCTATTAAACGAAATCAGCAGGAAGTGGATATTGCTCATTTGCTTTATACGCTTATTCATCAGCAAGATGGTATTGCTCCTCGCATATTAGATCATTTACATATAGATCATCAATCTTTTCAGCAGCAGGTAAATCAACTGCTTGCGAAAAAACCTGCTGTTACAGGAAGTGGAGCTGAAGCAGGGAAAGTTTATATTACAAATAAACTCCAGCAGCTGTTTGTCAAAGCTCAAGAAGAAGCATCTCGTCTGCAAGATGATTATGTTTCAGTTGAGCACATCTTTTTAGCCTTAGCACAGGAACCGTCTTCTAGTGAATATGGCAAGTTATTTTCAAGTCACGGTATAACAAAAAAAGCTTTGCAAGATGTGCTTACTAGCCTTCGAGGAAATCAGCGAATTACAAGTCAAAATCCGGAAGTTACATATGAAGCGTTAGCTAAATATGGAAGAGACTTAGTGGCAGAAGTACGAGCAGGGAACATTGATCCAGTCATTGGACGAGACGGAGAAATTCGCCGCGTTATCCGCATTTTATCGCGAAAAACAAAAAACAATCCAGTTTTGATTGGAGAACCTGGCGTTGGTAAAACAGCGATTGTTGAAGGTCTAGCACAGCGAATTGTTCGTAGAGATGTGCCTGAAGGATTAAAAGATAAAACCATCTTCTCATTAGATATGGGAGCTTTAGTAGCAGGAGCGAAGTTCAGAGGCGAATTTGAAGAGCGTTTAAAAGCTGTTCTTCAAGAAGTTAAGAAAAGCAACGGTCAAATTCTTTTATTTATTGACGAACTTCATACAATCGTTGGAGCAGGTCGTACGGACGGAGCGATGGATGCAGGGAATATTTTAAAACCAATGCTTGCTAGAGGAGAACTTCACTGTATAGGAGCTACAACTCTTGATGAGTATCGTCAGTATATTGAAAAAGATCCAGCTCTTGAAAGACGCTTTCAACAGGTGCTGGTTGAAGAACCTTCAGTAGAAGATACAATCTCTATCTTACGTGGTTTAAAAGAACGATTTGAAATTCATCACGGTGTAAATATTCATGACCGGGCGATTGTTTCAGCAGCGGTTATGTCGGATCGTTATATCTCAGATCGCTTTTTACCTGATAAAGCAATTGATTTAATTGATGAAGCATGCGCAACTATTCGAACAGAAATTGATTCGATGCCATCAGAATTAGATGAAGTAACGCGACGTGTCATGCAGCTTGAAATTGAAGAAGCGGCATTAAGTAAAGAAACAGATCAAGCAAGCATCACAAGGTTAGAGGCAATTCGAAAAGAAGTCTCTGATTTAAAAGAACGTGCAGATACAATGAAGCTGCAGTGGGAAAAAGAAAAGCAGTCGATTCAAACGGTGCAAGATGTCCGGGAGCAGCTTGAAAAAGCGAAGCGAGACCTAGAAGAAGCTGAAGGGAAATATGATTTAAATAAAGCAGCCGAACTTCGCCACGGACGCATTCCAGCTCTTGAAAAAGAACTAAAACAGCTGGAAGAAACAGCTGCTGAAAAAGCACAAGAAAACCGTTTGTTAAGAGAAGAAGTAACGGAAGAAGAAATTGCTGAAATTGTAGGAAGATGGACGGGAATTCCGGTGTCGAAACTAGTTGAAGGAGAAAGAGAAAAGCTGTTGAAGCTTGAGTCAATTTTACAGCAGCGTGTGATTGGACAGGACGAAGCCGTATCCTTAGTTACAGATGCTGTGATTCGCGCAAGGGCAGGCATTAAAGACCCGAACCGCCCAATTGGATCATTTATTTTCCTAGGACCTACCGGAGTAGGAAAAACGGAGCTAGCCAAAACGTTGGCACATTCGTTATTTGACAGTGAAGAACAAATGGTTCGTATTGATATGTCTGAATACATGGAAAAGCATGCGGTCTCTAGGCTTATAGGAGCGCCTCCTGGCTATGTAGGGTATGAAGAAGGCGGACAGCTAACGGAAGCGGTGAGACGCAAGCCTTATTCAGTCGTTTTGTTAGATGAAATTGAAAAAGCTCATCCTGAAGTATTTAACGTGCTCCTTCAAATACTAGATGATGGAAGAGCAACAGATTCAAAAGGAAAAGTCATTGATTTTAAAAATACGGTCATTATTATGACGTCAAATATTGGTTCTCAATTTCTATTAGATGGTTTAACAAGTGAAGGCGAGATTACTGAAAAAGCCAGAGAGCAAGTGATGGCTCAATTAAGACAGCATTTTCGCCCAGAATTTTTAAATCGAGTAGACGACACGATTTTATTCAAACCGCTAACTGTTCATGAAGTAAAGGGAATTATTGATAAGCTATTGCTTCAGCTTGAAAAGCGTTTATCCGATCGTCATATTTCGTTAATGTTAACAGAAGAAGCAAAAAATCATATTGCGGCCTCCGGGTTTGATCCGGTATACGGAGCGCGCCCTTTAAAAAGGTTTATTCAAAAATATATTGAAACAAAAATTGCCAGAGAATTAATTGCAGGGCAAATTGAAGATTATAGTCAAGTGACAGTTGATGTAAAAGATGATGAGTTTGTTGTCAGCGTATAAGTTTTCTCAAAAGGCCATTCATGATAATTTGAATGGTCTTTTTTTGCTATTAAGAGCAGCATCCCTTTTAAAATAAATAAAAAAAATACGTGAGAGCTAAGCGTAAAAACTTATTCAGTTTTAGGTTGTAGAATATATCTAATTCATTTATGATAATACAAAATGGGCAAAGGAGCATGAATGAGCACATGAAGGACCGTATAGAGCTTATATATGACGAAGCATACGATTTTATAGATCAGGCATTAACTAAAATAAGAGCGCTGGATAAAAATGATCTTCAAGCTGAAAATGAAGAAGTGCAGGAAAAGGCAGAACGGACAGAGTTTGCACTTCAAGCTGCACGAGATATTTTAGAAAATATGATTATCCCGGGTAAAAAATTGACTTTTATTTACGAAAAAGGTTCTGTGGTAGTAGAAATTCCCGATAAAAAATAAAAACGACTTCCTTTTATGGAAGTCGTTTTTATTTTGGTAATGCAAAGTGTTCATCAATGGATGCATCACTTTTTCGATACTGCCCGGGTGTCATATTGGTTGTTTTACGAAATACTTTTGTTAAATAATTGGCATTTGCATAGCCGACGTTTTCAGCAATTTCTTCGATTGAATACTTGGTTTGATGCAATAGCTCGGCCGCTTTTTGAATGCGAAGCTTCGTTAAATATTGAATCGGCGTAATCCCTGTTGTTTGTTTGAATAACCGGCTAAAATGATAGCGAGATAAATGAGCTGCATCTGCCATTTCATCCGGACCGATTTCTTCATGATAATGATTGCGGGCAAATAAAATAGAGCTAATGATACTTTCAGGCCAATCCTCTGTAAAACTGTCCATGCTTTTAATATATTGATACAGCTCCATTACAAAGCGGTAAGATAAGCTTGAGGCATGAAATGGATCTGCTATATGTTTTTCACTTGCCCTCTTATATATCTGAGCAAGCAGCTGAACAGGTGCTGATTCAGGGTGAAATCGAATTACAGGGGAGTGGGTTGACTGAATATAATCCCAGCATTTTTGTACTTCATCTCCGTATAATGTAAGAAAAATAAACTCCCAGTTTTCACTTTCCTTTGGTAAGTAATAGCGATAATTTCCAGGTATATTGACGATGAATGCTTTTCCAGCATCCACTTTATATTCTTGTCCATCTATTTCAATCATCCCGTACCCAGAAACCGTGTATTGAAAAATATATTTTCCTACATCTTTTCGCTGATTTCCGCTCCAGTTATAAAGGGGCGAGAAAACTTCATCCCATCCAACCGACCAGAGCTGCGCAACTTCGTTTGTGCGGGATTCTAAAAACCTGTATGCGTACGTTGAATATTCTTGAGCTTGGAAATGTGAGAGCAAATTTTCACCTTCTTTTTGAAATAAAGTAGTACTTAATTCTTACTTTAACGTAATCGCTTTCATTTTTCTATAATTTTTTGAAAATATCATGATTATTTTTAGTGAATGTCTCTAAATCTATTATTTTCTTATAATTTGCAAGTCAAGGCTCCCATGAAGATAACACCTTTTTGGCGCAAGAGCAGTTCATCATCAATTTAAAAGAATCATTTTTAAAGTGATAAGCAAAAAAGTACCGATTATCGATAGGAATTTTACCATTGAGGCAAGGAAAATTGGACTTTACAATGTACATATGAATCCGTTTCCAAAAAACTACTTAAAATAGGTGATAATAAATGCTGGAAAAATTAATCGAAGAGTTCAAACAAATATTTCATTCGTCAGAAGCTATTCGCTGCTTTTTTGCACCAGGGCGTGTCAATTTAATTGGAGAACATACTGATTATAATGGAGGGCATGTTTTTCCTTGTTCATTGAGTATAGGAACGTATGCGGTAGTACAAAAACGTCATGATCGAAAAATACGTATGTACTCTAAAAACTTCTCTGAAGCAGGCGTTATTGAATCCTCTTTAGAGCAATTAACGTACAAAACCGAGGATGATTGGGCTAATTATCCAAAAGGAGTAATGGACACCTTTAAAAAGCACGGATATGATCTTCCTTTTGGTTTTGATATCTTGTTTTTCGGCAACATTCCTAACGGAGCAGGGCTTTCATCGTCGGCATCAATTGAGTTAGTCACATGCGTACTTTTAAATAAAATTCTTGAATTGAATATTGATATGATGGACCTTGTAAAAATGGCGCAGCAAGCTGAAAATGAATTTATCGGCGTAAGCTGCGGGATTATGGATCAGTTTGCAATTGGAATGGGAAAAGAAAATCAAGCCGTATTGTTAAACTGCCAGACTCTTGAATACCAGTATAGCCCGCTGCAGTTAACAGATGCTGTGCTCGTTATTTCTAACACAAATAAGCGAAGAGGGCTGGCAGATTCAAAATATAATGAGCGCCGTATGGAGTGTGAAAGAGCACTATCAGATTTGCAAACTTCACTTTCCATTGATTCGCTTGGTGATTTAACGAAAGAACAATTTGAAAAGCACAAATCTTTAATACAAAAAGAAGTAGATTGTAAGCGCGCTAAACATGCGGTATATGAAAATGAACGCACAAAAGAAGCGGTTGCTAAATTGCAAAACGGCGATTTAAAAGGATTTGGTCAATTGATGAATGAGTCGCACTGTTCGCTGCGAGATGACTATGAAGTAAGTGGAAAAGAATTAGATGCTCTTGTAGAAGCAGCCTGGTTGCAAGAAGGTGTGATTGGATCACGCATGACGGGTGCAGGCTTTGGCGGCTGTACAATCAGTATCGTAAAAAAAGCACAGGTTGATAGATTTATTGAAGAAGTAAAAGACGCTTATTATAAGCAAACGAGTTTAGAAGCTGAATTTTATGTGGTTACGGTTGGAGAAGGAGCGCGTGAACTCACATTAGAAGCAGTATAAGAGAAAACAGATAGAGAAAGGAACGAGTGTATGTCAGTCAACATTCATGAAGAAATCACCCGACTTATTCAATATGGTTTACAAAAGAATCTAGTAACAAAATGGGATATAGATGTGGTGAGAAATAAACTGCTGGAAGTGTTAGAACTCGACGAATGTATTACGGTAGAAGTTAAAGAAGAACGTTTGGAACATCCAGCTGCTATTTTAGATAACATGCTTGATTGGGCTGCCGAAAACAATCGAATCGCCGATAATTCTATCACATATAGAGATTTATTCGATACCAAAATAATGGGATGCTTTGCAAGCATGCCTTCAGAGGTTAATCGAACCTTTTACGATCACTATCAGCAAAACCCTCAAAAAGCCACAAGCTATTATTATAAGCTGTCAAAAGACATTCACTATATTCGCAGAGATCGAATTGCTAAAAACGAAAGATGGGTAACAAACACTGACTTTGGAGAACTTGAAATTACTATCAACTTATCTAAGCCGGAAAAAGATCCAAAAGCAATTGCAGCAAGCAAATCACTGAAAGAAAGCAACTACCCGCTATGCCTGCTCTGTAAAGAAAATGCTGGCTATGCAGGCCGCATTAACCACCCAGCTCGCCAAAATCACCGGATTATCCCTGTGGAATTGCAGGAAGAGCTGTGGTACATGCAGTTTTCACCTTACGTTTATTATAATGAACATGCCATTGTTTTTGCGAGTGAGCATACACCTATGCATATTTCAAAGCAAACGTTTAAGCGGCTGCTTGCCTTCGTTGAACAATTCCCACATTATTTTTTAGGGTCAAATGCAGATTTACCCATCGTAGGAGGATCTATTTTAACGCATGATCACTTTCAAGGAGGCTATCATGAGTTTCCTATGGCTAAAGCAAGAATAAATAAATTGTTCTCTCTTGAAGCGCATCCAAACGTGAAAGCTGGAATTGTTCATTGGCCAATGTCGGTCGTTCGTCTTCAAAGTTCGCACCTTGCACCATTAGTGGAAGCAGCGGATTTCATTTTGAAGAAATGGAAATCATATAGTGATCAAAGTGCTGGTATTTTAGCTTTTACAGATCAAACTCCTCACAATACGGTCACGCCTATTGCTAGGAAAAGAGGGGATTTGTACGAATTAGATTTAGTACTGCGAAACAATCGAACAAACAGCAAGCATCCAGATGGCATTTATCATCCGCATGCAGAAGTTCATCATATCAAAAAAGAGAACATAGGTTTAATTGAAGTAATGGGGCTTGCGGTTTTACCCGGTCGTTTGAAAGACGAAATGAGTCTAGTGGCCAAAGGGTTAGTTCAGAATAACCTGAGTGAAGTAGCCAGCAGGCATGATCAAGTGAAAAAACACGTGAAGTGGGCTGAACACATCAAGAAAAAATATCCGCATATTGAAGTGGAAAATGTCCAAAGCATTCTTCAACAAGAGCTCGGTTTGATCTTTGCGACTATTTTAGAGCATGCAGGTGTGTTTAAACAAACTGCTGAAGGGCAGCTCGCATTCAGTCGTTTTATGAATTCGTTAAATGAAGCGTAAATCATTAATAAAAACAGGCAGCTCGTAATGAGCTGCCTGTCTTTATACAGTTAGGGCATGCTGTTTTAAAAGGGTATACAGAGCCTGTGTTCCTTTATTATCCTGGCCTTGTTTTTCGAGCTGTTCATAAAGCGATTTTGCTAATTTTAGCCCGGGTGTATACAGCTCCATTTCTTCAGCTGATTCAATGGCAATCTTCATATCTTTAATGAAGTGTTTAATATAAAAGCCTGGTTCGAAGTCTCCTTTAATCATGCGAGGAGCTAAATTGCTTAACGACCAGCTTCCCGCTGCGCCTGTTTCAATACTTTTTAGAACGGTATTCGGATCTAATCCGGCTTTTTCAGCATAAAGTATCGCTTCGCAGACACCCATCATATTAGAGGCAATAGCAATTTGATTGCACATTTTTGTATGTTGACCAGCACCGGCGCTTCCTTGAAGAACGATATTTGTCCCCATTTTTTCAAGAATAGGCGTAACGGCAGAGAATGCTTCAGAATCGCCTCCTACCATAATCGCTAAGGTTGCTTTCTGAGCCCCAATATCTCCTCCTGAAACAGGAGCGTCAAGCGCATGAATGTGCTTCTCTTTTGCTGCTTGATAAATCTCACGAGCAAGTATAGGGCTTGATGTCGTCATATCAATTGTATAGCAGCCTTTCTTTGCATTATGTATAATGCCGTCTTTTCCCAAATAAATCTCTTTTACATCGTGAGGATAGCCTACCATGGTGATAATAACATCAGATTGTTCGGCCACTTCTTGAACGGTTTCTTTCCATTTGGCCCCTTTTTCAAGTAGTGCTTGAGCACGAGTTTTTGTTCGTGTATAAACAAGGACTTCATATCCTGCGTCAATTAAATGCCCGGCCATGCTTTGACCCATAACGCCTGTTCCGATAAAACCAATTTTTTCTTTAGTCACAGCAGTATTCACTCCTAAAGTTAATAGTTTGATTATTCTAAAATTATATAGTTAAAGTTTGGGATAATCAATGATTCCGACTATATATAGATAGAGAAAAGCACTCTCAGTCCTATGTCTTGAATACGAGGTAAGGAAAGAAAGTACTGAGAAGAACCTATGCCAAAAAATAAAAAAAGCGCTGGCTTTACAGCCAACACTTTTTAGTGTTGATTATTTGCTGGTTTATTCGGTACACCCAGTTCTCCAATCAAAATTACAACTAGCGTGAAAACTACTCCAAGGATGGAAGCGGTTGCGAAACTGTAAGTACCGCCCGTCATTGCAGAGATTACGTACACTGCCATATTCATTAGTAAAAAGCCCCAAACAAAAGCCATTACGACACGCATTCTATTCACCTCGTTTACAGTACAGTTTGATTTCATTTTAGCATATAGCAGTCAAATAAGAAATTGAATTTTTTATGAATAAATAAGGGGCGTGCTCCCATGCAGAAACAAAAGAGCAATAAGTCAGAAATAGGCATTATTCTAGTGCGCTTTTTTATGGTTCTATCATACACTGTATGGAACAACTAGTAAGTTACGGAGGAAGAGCTATGATACATCGACGCTTTTTTAGCTTAGATACGCAATGGAATGTCGTACATGTCCCTGAACGACCGAATGGTTTCGGTGTGTTAGTACTGGGTGATAAAGATCATTTTGTTGAAAGTTCAACTAGCTTATGGATTCAGCACGGCGGAAGGTCACAGCTGTTGCAATGTTTACAAGAT
Source organism: Priestia megaterium (assembly GCF_009497655.1). Classification (NCBI taxonomy): domain Bacteria; kingdom Bacillati; phylum Bacillota; class Bacilli; order Caryophanales; family Bacillaceae; genus Priestia; species Priestia megaterium. The sequence continues at coordinate 664,314 of NZ_CP023317.1, forward strand.
GAAGGATACACAGTATTTTATTCCAATTTATATGGCCGGCATTGGGGGTCTCCTGAAGCATATCACCTTGCAAAACAACTTTATCATTTAGTAATGAAACAAGAAATTTTAAATAAACGAATTCATATTTTAGCTGAAGGAATGGGGGCTCTGTTAGCGCTGCAGCTAATGGAAAATGACGGGAATACGTTCATTCGATCAGCTGGTTTACTAAATCCGTGTATTGATCTTCATACGCATGCAGAACATGAAAAAAACAATAAATTCTTTTATAAACAATTCACGAAGGACTTGACTCAAGCTTATAAAGTGGAGCGGAAGCAAGTATCAAAGCTAATTAAGGAGTACCCTTCCGTTACGGAATTAAAATCAACGCTGCCCGTGAAGATATGGACCGCGCCTAATGCCTCTACTCATTATCCAATTGCACACAGTAAAAAATATGAACTACATCGTGAAGAACTTCACTCTCCGATTATGCTTTCACTTTATTTGCCTGAAAAAAACTATTTATTTGAACGGTCCCTTCTCCAATTTTATAAACAGCATGAAAAAGTGTTATAAGCAAAGCTTCTATGATTATACATATCATAGGGGCTTTTTGTATAAGAGATAAAAGGAAAAAGAGAGTTCATGATGTTTTTAGGGATGAACTACTTTGAAATAAGGAATGAGTACTCTCTATAACTATAGGGCTTTAAGCTTTTGTTTAATAAATGATGAATGAAGAATTGGAGGAAGCGATATGGGAAATGTAGTAGTAATAGGGGCAAACCGCTTTATTGGTTTTCATTTATGTATGACTTTTTTAGACGAAGGTACAGAAGTAAAAGGATATACACATTCTGCTCATAAAGAAGAAGATGATTTGCAGGAAGAGATGAAATTTTTCTTAGGGCGAAACGCTAATTATGTATCGACTGAAGTAGGCGATTCATTAGATATGATTACCTCAGAAACGGATATTGTCTACTTCACGTATTTCGATGGAGGAGATTTTTATCATCCTGATTTTTTAAGACAAGAAATGCAAAAAGCGCAGCAAGTACTCATTCAAGCACTTAATAAATGCCGTCAATTCAACATTCGATTTGTGTTTGTTTCTACCATGCGCGTATTTGGAGACCAGCAGCGAAAGATTGAAGAAACAACGATTCCAGAACCGGACAGTAGTGAAGGAAGGCTATACGTTCATTTTGAGCGAATGATAGAAAAATATAAAGATGATGGATGGCCCATTATGATTGTCAGAACGCCCACTCTTTACGGACCTTGGCAGCCTTTGTCAATGTGCTATTCTAAAAATATTGCCGGGTACGAGGAAGATTTTACCATTATGGAAGGCACGGATTTTATTATTTATATTGAAGACGCCGTCAGTGCACTCAGACGCTGTAAAACTGGTGCATATTCATATGAAGTGGTTCATTTAGTTGAAGAAAAATTACAGCCTTGGAGCGCTGGAGCAAACATTACTCATATGGAGGTGAAGGAAGAAGCGGCTCAAGAAAAATATGAAATCAGCAGGAAAGCGAAAGAACTGCTACATTTTTCTTCCAAAGTAACGGCTAAAGAAGGCATTTACCTGCAAAAAAAACATATGAGAACATTCTTTTTACCTCTTCATTAAAGGAGAAAGTTGTACTTATAGAATAGATTCGCTAATATAAGGAGGAATAAATGTTTTTAATAAAGGAGATTTCACTATGGAAGAGCAAAATATGCAATTCATGCAAATTGCAATGAAGTACTTGCCAGAAGCAAAGCAGATTTTAGATGAAACAGGCGTTGAGTTATCAATGGAACACGTACAGCCGGTATTGACATTACTGACAAAAGTAATGAACGACGCCTATGAGCTTGGCAAGCAAGATGCATTAGCTGAAAATGAAAACAACTAAAGAAAACAGCTCGGTAGAATCCGAGCTGTTATTTTTGTTTGTAAAATAAATCGACTAAAGGGGCAAACTGTTTAAGAAGAGGAGCTAGTTCTTCAACGGCGAGTACAATTTCATCGATTTGTTTGAATAATCTTTCCCACTCCTCTCGCTCTCTTTCTTCTCTTGATTTTCTGCGCCCAGCTCCAAACATAAAATCAGAAAAAGCTTCATTTCTTTGTCTTCTTGCCATGATACTCATTCCTTTCACTATTTTAATGGTGGGTAAGTTCTTACCTAATGTCCCATACTAGAGTAAGAGGGACCCGTATGATTACTATATGTAGCATGATAGATACCTGAGTAGGACGAACACCCATATAGACAAAAAATAAAAAATGAAGTAAAATTAGTACCAACTCATAATAATTGATTATATAATCGGTAAATGAAATGACAGATATAGGTTTTATAGGAATATAAGCCTTTTATTTAAAGGAGAGGTTGATATGAACGCTGGTGTTCTAGGAATTGGACGTTATGTACCAGAGAAAGTTGTAACAAATTTAGATCTTGAAAAAGTAATGGATACATCAGATGAGTGGATTCGTACGCGCACAGGTATTCAAGAGCGCCGAATTGCAGCCGATAACGAGGACACATCTGATTTAGCTTATAAAGCAGCAGTTGAAGCTTTACATAAAGCTAACGTCGAGGCAGAAGATATTGACATGATCATTGTTGCTACGGTAACGCCAGATCAACCGTTTCCTACAGTATCATGTATGCTGCAAGAAAAATTGGGAGCAAAAAAAGCAGCTTCTTACGATGTGAGTGCAGCATGTGCAGGATTTATGTACGGCATGATTACAGCTAAGCAATTTATTGAAACTAATGCTTACAAGCATATATTAGTGGTCGGTGTAGAAAAGCTTTCTAAGATTACAGATTGGGACGACCGTAACACGGCTGTTTTATTCGGAGACGGAGCAGGTGCAGTTGTAATGGGACCTGTGTCAGAAGGACGAGGTATTTTATCCTTTGAACTAGGATCCGACGGTACAGGAGGCAAGCACTTGTATCAAAACGAGCTTGATCATATTGTCATGAACGGACGTGAAGTATTTAAGTTTGCTGTTCGACAAATGGGGGAATCTGCTGTTAATGTAATTGAAAAAGCAGGTTTAACAAAAGAGGATGTTGATTTTCTTGTACCTCATCAAGCGAATATTCGTATTATGGAAGCTGCAAGACAGCGATTAGACTTGCCTGAAGAAAAAATGTCTAAAACAATCCAATACTACGGCAATACATCAGCAGCATCGATTCCAATTTCAATTGTTCATGAGCTTGAAGCAGGGAAAATTCAAGACGATGATTTAATTGTAATGGTTGGCTTCGGAGGCGGCTTAACATGGGGAGCTATTGCCATTAGATGGGGAAAATAACACTACATTTTTAAAGCAACTGAAGGAGATGAATGTACGATGAATAAAAAACGTGTAGTTGTAACAGGACTTGGTGGGCTTACACCAATTGGAAATGACGTAGAAACAGCTTGGAAAAACGCAGTAGCAGGCGTGTCTGGCGTTGGTCCTTTAACAAGACTAGATGCAGATGAATTTCCTGCTAAAGTAGCGGCTGAAGTAAAAGATTTTAACGTGGAAGATTTTATTGACCGCAAAGAGGCTCGTAAGATGGATCGCTTTACTCAATATGCGATGGTAGCTGCATTGGCGGCTGTTAAAGATGCGAATTTGACTATTACGGAAGAGATTGCTCCAAACGTCGGGGTTTGGATTGGATCTGGAATTGGCGGTATGGAAACGTTTGAAAATCAATATTCAACGTTATTAGAAAAAGGTGCCCGCCGTGTAAGTCCATTCTTTATTCCGATGATGATTCCTGATATGGCAACAGGACAAGTTTCTATTGCTTTAGGGGCGAAAGGCGTGAACTCTTGTACGGTAACGGCGTGTGCAACAGGTACAAACTCTATTGGTGATGCATTTAAAGTCATTCAACGCGGAGATGCAGACGTGATGGTGACGGGCGGTACGGAAGCACCAATCACGCGTTTATCTATTGCTGGTTTCTGTGCGAATAAAGCACTTTCTACAAATCCAGATCCTGCAACAGCATCTCGTCCGTTTGATAAAGACCGCGACGGCTTCGTTATGGGAGAAGGTGCGGGTGTTATTGTGCTTGAAGAGCTTGAACATGCATTAGCACGCGGCGCACGTATTTATGCTGAAATTGTGGGCTATGGTTCAACAGGAGATGCTCATCATATCACAGCGCCAGCTCCAGGAGGAGAAGGCGGCGTTCGTGCAATGCGTCATGCGATTGAAGATGCAGGTCTACAGCCAAGTGATATTGATTACATCAATGCTCACGGTACAAGTACAGGGTACAACGATAAATTTGAAACGATGGCTATTAAAGAAGTATTTGGTGACCACGCTCAAAAAGTAGCAATTAGTTCAACAAAGTCAATGACTGGCCACTTGCTAGGAGCTGCTGGTGGAGTAGAAGCTATTTTTAGTGTGAAAGCAATTCAAGACGGTATTCTTCCTCCAACAATTAACTATCAAACACCCGATGAAGAGTGCGATTTAGACTACATTCCAAACAAAGCGCGTAAGCAAGAAGTAAAAGCGGTGCTAAGCAACTCACTTGGATTTGGCGGTCACAATGCAACAATCATCTTTAAAAAATACGAAGCATAATGAAAAATTCTAGGCTGACGCCTAGAATTTTTTTTATTTTTAATAACCAAAAGAGTAGCTGTGAACATATCATGAAGCAAAAGGATGAAGAAAGAGAGGGGAAAACATGCCGATTGTTTCAACTTCTACTTGGACGGAGCCGAAAGAAATAAGCCGTTATCTTGCGCGCTATTTTAAGAAATTAAAAGAAAAAGAATATATGGAATTACTTTTTAACTATGGAATGTGTCCGCCTTCTTTAATGTTTATAAAAGAATTAGAAGAAATGAAGAAAAGGCAGGTTTGGAAGAAAGTAAAAGCACATTATGAAAAGCTTAAAAAAGCATGGAATGGGCCGGATGTAGCGGTGCTAGTGCTTCCAAGCAATCCTCGAAATCGAAAAATGCAGCGTGAATTTAACGGAAGAGCAGGTGTCGCTTTTACCGATAAATTATTTGTGTTTATGACAAGTCATACATCCGATGAAGAAATGTTAGCGGTGCTTACCCATGAATATCATCACGTTTGCAGGCTAAAAGCCATTAACAAATCTGATGAAACGATTACTTTGTTAGACGCTATGATGATGGAAGGGTTAGCTGAAAGAGCAGTGGAGGAATATTGTGGTAAAAAATATTTAGCCCCTTGGACAAATTATTATACCATTGAAGAAGCTAAAAAAATGTGGGAAAAGCATGTTAAACCTTATTACAATCTGCGCGCTGACGAAAAAAAATATGATCAACTGTTATTCGGCCAAAATTGGTATCCAGAAATGATGGGCTACAATATCGGTTATCATCTTGTTACTTCATGTATGAAGCCTCACACTTTAACTACTACCCAGCTGCTTCCTCTTAGTACCAATACTATCTTAAAAAAATCTGCGTTCCAACTGTAAAAAAATAAGTTCTATATACCTAAAACAAAAAATAGTAAAATTTATCCTGTTTTCAACAAAAAATTAGGAGGTTTATGCGTTAAAGTGCTGAAGAGATATTCAAAAATCATTATTTTAAAAATAAAAAATATAATTAATTTTCAAAATATATTGATTTTGTAATGAAATTGTAATAATATCTTATTCAAATATAACAATTTTTAGAAAAATGAGGTGTGCACTATAAATGGATAAAAAGCCCGTCGAATCAACACCTTTACTAGAAGTGAAAAATTTACAAACTGCTTTTTCCATTAATGATTCCTGGCATAATGCTGTGGACGACGTGTCGTTTCAAGTCGGACGAAAGCGAATTGTAGGAGTTGTAGGAGAATCTGGCTGTGGAAAAAGCGTATTGTCTTTATCCGTTATTGGGCTATTACCTAAAGTAAATAGTCAAATTAGAAGCGGAAGCGTTGTATTTAACGGAAAGAATCTTACGCACTTATCAGAAGATGAGATGAATGATGTTCGGGGAAAAGACATCTCAATGATTTTCCAAGAACCGATGACATCTCTCAATCCTGTTTTAACCATTGGGTATCAGCTGCAGGAAGTATTGTTTAACCATATGAATATATCGAAAGCGGAAGCGCGTGAAAAAAGCATTGCGCTTTTAAAAAGCGTTGGTATTTCGAGATCCGAAAAGCTCATCGATGAATATCCGCATCAGCTATCGGGAGGAATGAGACAGCGCGTCATGATTGCCATGGCGGTAGCTTGTCAGCCTAAACTTTTAATTGCGGATGAGCCGACAACCGCCCTGGATGTTACGGTTCAAGCTCAAATTTTAGAATTGTTAAAAGAAATTCAAGAAAGCAATGATATGTCTATTATTATGATTACTCATGATTTAGGAGTCGTTGCTGAGATGTGTGATGAAGTGATTGTCATGTATGGCGGGAAAATTGTTGAGCATACAGATGTTGATACGTTATTTTATGCCCCAAAACATCCGTACACGAAAGCGCTTCTTCACTCAATTCCACGCATGGAAGATGATGTAGAAGTATTAAATACGATCAAAGGAATTGTGCCTTCTCTTGTAAACATGCCGAGGACAGGCTGTCGTTTCGTTAACCGATGTCCTCATGCAATGGAAGACTGCAGTTCCGTTACGCCTGTTCTTCGCGAGGATTCACAGGGGCATGACGTCGCATGTCTGCTGTATGAAAACAGCTATCCGTCAAAAGGAGTGAAGACAAGCTAATGACTAAAGCAGTGAAAGATGTATTGCTAGAAGTTCAGCATTTAAAAACCTATTATCCTATTCACGGGGGATTTTTTCGAAAGAAAATTGGTGATGTAAAAGCAGTTGACGGTATTTCCTTTGCGATTCGAAAAGGAGAAACGCTCGGTCTGGTAGGAGAATCTGGCTGTGGAAAATCCACGGCAGGAAGGACGATTCTAAGACTGTTGGAACCAACTAGCGGAAAAATTATTTTCGATGGTAAAGATATCACAGAAGCAAGAGGAACTTCTCTCCGTAAAATTAGACAAGATTTCCAAATGGTTTTTCAAGATCCCTATGCTTCCCTCAATCCAATGCAAATGGTTGGAGATGTTATTTCTGAACCAATTCGGAATTTTACAGGAAAATCAACCAATCAATTAAAATCAGAAGTTATGAATCTACTTACAAAAGTAGGGTTACCGGAAGATGCATACTATAAATATCCTCACGAATTTTCCGGTGGGCAGCGTCAGCGTATTGGAATTGCACGTGCACTTGCACTTCGTCCAAAACTTATTATTGCTGATGAACCGGTGTCGGCACTTGACGTTTCTGTCCAATCACAAGTTTTAAACCTTCTTAAAGAACTTCAACAAGAATTCGACCTAACCTTTTTATTTATTGCCCATGATTTGAGTGTTGTTAAACATATGAGTGACCGTATCGGTGTTATGTACCTAGGCGGTTTAGTAGAAATTGCTGATAAGAAAAGCCTATACGCAGAGCCATTGCACCCTTATACGCAAGCGCTTGTATCGGCTATACCTGAACCAGATCCACGAAAGAAAAAACAGCGCATTATTTTACAGGGAGATGTGCCAAGTCCAATTGATCCGCCAAAAGGCTGTGCGTTTCATCCTCGCTGTATACATGCCATGGCAGAGTGCAGCCAAACGAAACCTGCCTTAAAGGAGGTGAGACCTGGCCATCAAGTAGCTTGCCATTTATATAACTCGTAAAAGCTACATACGAACAGATTATTAGTTAAATAGGGGGAACGTCATGATGAAAAAGAAATCGTTTTTATCACTTGTTTCCATTTTGCTTGTGCTATCGCTTTTTCTAGCGGCATGCAGCGGTGGAAGCAGTTCTTCATCTTCTAGTAATAAAGAAGGCGGAGAAGCAAAAACTGAAGGTGCAAAAACAGACAAGCCAAAAGATGGCGGAACGATTACGTATGGGATTGACGGAGCGCCGGAAGGGCTTTTTGAGTACGCATTGTATGGTAGTGCGTATGATAGCCAAATCTTAGAATTTATCAATGAAGGTCTTTTTACTTATGATAAGAAATTAAAAATTAAATCTGACTTAGCTACTTGGGACGTGAGTGGTGATAAACTAACTTACACGTTTAAATTAAAAAAGGGGATTAAGTGGCATAACGGAGATCCATTAACTGCAGATGATTTTAAATATACGTATGAAACGATTGCTGATAAAGACTATACAGGTCCACGCTATGTAAACGTTGAGCATATTAAAGGCGCTCAAGAATATCATGACGGCAAAGCGGATTCTATTTCCGGAGTTGAAGTGGTAGATCCGCAAACATTTAAAGTAACGTTTAAAGAAGTTCGTGTAAATAACTTAGACAATCTATGGCCGTATCCAATGCCGAAAAAGTACTATGAAGGAATTGCTGTAAAAGATCTTGCAGAGTCCAAACAAGTTCGTAAAGAGCCTATTGGTGTTGGACCATTTAAAGTGAAAAAAGTGGTAGCAAGTGAATATGTTCAGATGGAACGCAATGATGACTATTGGAAAGGTAAGCCTCATCTTGATGGCGTTGTTGTAAAAGTACTGGATCCATCTGTTTCCGCCGGAGCATTGAAAAAAGGCGATGTCGACATTATGGATGTTCGCCCAGCTGATTTAGGGCAAGTTGAAAAAGCAGAAAACTTAGACTTTTTGGAAGGGAAATCAACTAGTTATTCGTATATTGGTCTACGATTTGGACATCGTGATAAAAACGCTGGTAAAAACGTAGATGATTATGATAAGTTCAAAGATCTAAAACTTCGTCAAGCATTGCTTTACGCAATAGATAGAAAAGCAATGGTAAAAGCATTTATGAACGACAAAGCGGTTGTTTCTAACACAGTTATTCCCTCTGTATTCTGGATTGCTGCTGACCAAAAAGATTTAACAAAGTACAAGTATAGTCCAGAAAAAGCTAAGAAATTGTTAGCTGAAGCTGGTTATAAAGATAAGAATAATGACGGTTTTGTAGAAGATCCAAACGGAAAACCATTTACGATCTCATTTGGTCACTATGCTGGTCCAGCCAACTTCGAGGGTCGTGCGAAGGCTATTATGCAAGCATGGAATGATATTGGTATTAAAACAAAATTAGCAACGGGTTCACTTGTTGAATTTAACTTGTACAATGAAATGAAAGATAACGACGATAAGGCGTTAGAAGCGTTCTTCGGTTCTTGGGACACTGGTTCAGATCCAGATCCTACAGGATTATGGAGCTCTAATGCTGAATGGAACTATGGCCGTTGGGTAAATAAGGAATCTGATGAAATGCTTAAAGACGGTTTGAGTGAAAAATCATTTGATGATAAACACCGTAAAGATGTATATGTAAAATGGCAAAAATTCTTTAACGAGCAGCTGCCAGCACTTCCTTTATGGGAAAATATCAATATTTATGCTGTGAATAAGCGTGTGAAAAACGTAACTCTAGATCCATCAACGGTAGTTGTAGATCCGGAGAAATGGTCTGTAACGGAATAAGTATTTTATATGTAAAGGAGAGTCAACGATGCTGCAATACTCACTAAGACGTATTTTAGGGATGATTCCAATGTTGATTCTGATCTCCTTTGTTGTGTTTTCCCTGGCAAAAATGATGCCAGGGGACCCTTTTGGGGGAGAAATCAACCCCAGTAATACAGATCCAAAATACATTGAGGAAATGCGTGATAAGCTAGGATATAACGATCCTATCTACGTTCAATATTGGAACTGGGTAAAGGGAGTGGCACAAGGAGATTTAGGAAAGTCAACAACTCATAAGTTACCGACATTAGATATTATTTTAGAGCGTATGCCTAATACGATCTTTTTAGCTTTGACTTCGCTTTTGATTACGTATGTGTTTGCATTTATTTTAGGTATGTATGCAGGAAGAAAACCGTATACCTTAGCAGATAACTTTATTGCAGGATATAATTACTTTGCATTAGCGGTTCCATCGTTTATCGCAGGGATCGTAGGCATTTATTTATTTTCCTTTCAGTTAGGCTGGTTTCCGTTTAGCGGTTCTGTTGAAGTAGGATTAAAAGAGGGATCATGGGAATTTATTCAAAGTAGAATTCATCACGTTATATTACCTGCACTGATTCTTGGCTTGATGTCGACCGCGCAGTATACCCAATTTTTGCGTAATGATATTATTGAAAACAGTCGCAAAGATTTTGTGCGCACAGCCAGAGCAAAAGGAACAAAAGAATCTAAAATTTATAATGTTCATATCTTACGCAACTCAATGATTCCGCTTATTACGTTTTTAGGGTTTGATCTTGTAACAATCATTAGCGGTTCTATCATTACAGAGACAATCTTTACGTATCCAGGAATCGGAAAGTTGTTTGTTGACTCTGTAGCAACTCGTGACTACTCAGTTATGATGTCGCTTACAATGCTGTTTTCAATTTTAACATTGGTTGGGAATCTGGTTGCTGATTTGTTATACGGCGTAGCAGATCCGCGTATTCGTTTGGATTAGGAGGAGAAAGTATGGAAATTGTAACGAAAAAAGATGTACAGCCAGAAGTGAATATGAAAGCTCCTAAAAACCTTTCTCCATGGGCGATTGCGCGAAAGAAGTTTGTAAAAAATAAACTAGCCATGATAAGTTTAGCTTTCATGATTGTGATTACGCTTCTTGCCATTTTTGCACCGCTGCTTACAAAAGCAGATATTACACGTATCGACTATATGGCGATGAATGCAGCGCCTTCCAGTGAGCATTGGTTTGGAACGGATACAAATGGTCGAGACGTATTTGCACGTACATTGTATGGAGGAAGAACTTCGTTACTGATTGGAGTTGCTTGTACAACACTCGTTATTTTAATCGGAACTCTTATTGGTTCGATTGCGGGTTATTACGGAGGCAAAGTGGACCAATTCTTAATGCGTTTTACAGACTTTGTCTTAAACTTTCCGCTCATTGTTTTTGTTGTAGTGTTAAATACAATTCTAATTGGAAAAATCTCAGGCGTTTGGACGCTCATCCTAGTTGTTAGCTTCCTAAGCTGGGGAAGTACGGCCCGGCTGGTGCGAAGCAAAGTCTTGGCTGAAAAAGAAAATGAATATGTGCTTTCAGCTGTTTCCATTGGGTGCAGCCCGTTTAAAATCATCTTCAAACATTTGCTGCCAAATGTGTTTTCAACGATTGTGGTTCAAGCCAGTTTGCAGATGGCCATCCTTATCGTGTTTGAGTCAGCGATTAGCTTTATCGGTTTTGGCGTGCCGGCTGATACGCCGAGCTGGGGGAATATGCTGACAGAAGCAAGGGAATCAGATGTGCTGCAGAATAAGCCTTGGATGTGGGTTCCGCCAGGTTTAGCTATTACATTTACGATCCTGGCTATCAACTTCATTGGTGAAGGATTAAAAGATGCTTTAAATCCAAAATCTCTTCGTTAAAAATCTATCACAAAAGTGTGATAGATTTTTTTAGGTTTGTCAGACCTCCTGACAAACCTATTACTATAGAAGAAACTCGGATTTTTTCTGCTTATAGGGGTGGATATAGTTCATGAAGCCTGTAGCAATCATTAGCACTGGCGTTATGTCTGAGCTTCGAAATAAGTGCATTTGCATAATAACCAAAAACGAAGGTATTTTACAATTAATTTTTAGAAAAATAACATCATTTGGAATAAAAATTCCTTTCTCTGCCTATACTGATGGATAACAAACAGATAGTAAGTGAGGGGTAAATTATGCTATATCTTCATGATGTATGGGTTAATTGGTTTGAAGGCGAAGAAAACGGTTATAATGTGTGTCATTTCCATGAGTGGAGAAAAGACGATTGTGTAGAACTGCTCGATCAAGCACCGTTATTAAAAGTAAATCCGCTTTTATTTCATTACATTGAAAATGATCTTTCCGAGCTACCTCAACAACTACTACAAGATGTCTATCAGAAAGCATACATTCGGAAAAATCATGAGCGCACGCAGGTTGAATATTGTTTTATTGTTACAGATGGAACGAATATTTTAGCAATTGATACGATGGGCTATCATATCCCAATTCGAAAAAGCCGCTTAATTCCAAGACAAGAACAGTTAGTTTATGAGATGATTGCGGATCAAGAAGAGCTAGAATATAAGTTCAGTGAAGACGAGCTAACTAAAAAAGAGCATCATATTCTTTCGCCGTCTCCTGAAACGATGAGAGGGCTAACACGTAAAGAACGTCAGCTAAAACAGCTGTTATTTATGGCACTTGATCAGCTACATACAACAAAAAATACAGCTCAAATCCGCTACTGGTACACAGAGTGGAATCCAACGAAATACGAAGACATTCAAGAGATGCCGTTTCAAGACGTATGGAATCAGCTATACGATGAAACGAAGTCAGGGTGGTCACCGAAACATAAATTATTATGCGAGCGCTTAGTAAAAGGACAACCTTTCTTTGAAAAACTTTGGGAAATTGAACAAGAGCCAAAAGTGAATTAAAAAAACGACTGCATAGCAGTCGTTTTTTTTTAACGTTTACGGCCAATTCCCATTGCGTTTCGCATTTTGCGAAGCATTTTATTAGCCGTTGCATTTGCTTTATCGGCACCTTGATCTAAAATATCATCTAACTCGCTAGAATCAACTAATTCATAATATCTTTCTTGAATTGGAGCAAGTGCTTCAGCTACTACTTTAGCTGTGTCAGCTTTAAAGTCACCATAACCTTTGCCTTCGTACATTGCTTCAATGTCTTCGATTGATTTATTTGCTAGGATTGAATAAATGCTTAATAAGTTTGAAATACCTGGCTTATTTTCTTTATCGTAGCGAACAATACCTTCTGAATCCGTTACGGCACTTTTGATTTTCTTTTCAATCGTTTTAGCGTCATCCAAGAGCGTAATAAAAGCTTTTTGGTTTGGATCGGACTTGCTCATTTTTTTCGTAGGATCTTGAAGAGACATGACGCGTGCGCCCACTTTTGGAATACGTACTTCAGGAATAGTGAAGATATCATTGTATTTTTTGTTAAAGCGCTCAGCTAAGTCACGCGTTAATTCTAAATGCTGCTTTTGATCTTCACCAACTGGCACCAAATCGGTGTTGTATAAAAGAATATCAGCTGCCATTAGTGGAGGATAAGTTAATAATCCTGCTGATACTGCTTCTTTTCCAGCGGACTTATCTTTAAACTGAGTCATACGCTCAAGTTCACCGATATACGCTACGCACTGTAACATCCATCCTGCTTCCGTGTGGGCGGGCACTTCTGATTGAATAAATAAAGTTGATTTTGCTGGATCAATTCCTACTGCTACATACAGAGCAGCAAGGCTGCGAATGTTTTTACGAAGTGCTAAACGGTCTTGAGGCGCTGTAATTGCATGCTGATCTACAATACAAAAATGACAGTTATAGTCATGTTGAAGTTCAACAAATTGCTTCATCGCTCCAATGTAGTTGCCTAAAGTGATTGTACCGCTTGGTTGAATACCTGAAAAAATTGTTTTCATCAAATCTTCCTTTCATCTGCACATATATGATGCTAGTTTACGTATACAACATAAAAAGGCCCATCCGCTCCTAGCATAAGCTAGGGGCGAATGGACCGCGTTGCCACCCTAATTAGCACACATTATTGTGAACTATCTTTATTCATGTAACGTTGAGATCAACGTTCAAGCTTTGCACTTGAAAGCTCCAAAGTCCATTCTGCAGGTTTCAATGTTTGTTCTCACCAGCCACAAACTCTCTAAAAATGAAAATTCTGCATACTACTCTTTTTCACAGCTTTAATTATATAGTTATTCATTATTATAACGCGAAAAAGCAGGAATTTAAACATCTTATCGCTAAAAAGGTTTATAAGACAATTTACTGGAATTTTTCTTCGGCAAAAAAAGACAAGAACCTTTTAATTAAAGCATTTCTTAATGAAAATTTGGTGGAGGATTTGGTAAAAATCTTTTATTTAGTATTTCTAATGCCTTTGTAATACTATTGTAATACCTATACTACAAAAAAGATTTTAGACGTCTGACAAGTAGGCACAATCCTTATAAGATAAGGTTTTTTCCCTCATGACAAAAAAATACCATTAAATAATAGTATTGCAATAAATTTTTAAAATATTTATAATAGGCGTAACAAACATATTTTTTACAAAGGTATTACAATTTCTTAATTTTTCAGAAAAAACAAAATAGCCAATGTTTTGTTTCAATTAGCGAATTTTGTAATGAATGAGTCTTCTACATATTAAGCGCATACATTGGATTTACAGCATGTAAACAATTGATGACAGTTTCATAGGGTAGAAGAATAATTTTGCAGTGAGGTCTTTAGCACTCTACTACGTGAAAAAATAACTGATTATTTTGTATTGAAAGAGGATTAAGAAATTAGTGCATATCAAAAAAATATGGTTGCCACACAAACAAAATTTAATAGGGGGTAACACGCAATGAAGAAAAGGTTGTCAATTCTTTTCAGTTTGCTGCTTGTAATGAGCTTGTTTTTAGCTGCATGTGGATTTAACAAAGAATCTGGTGGCAGTGAAAATGCTAGCAGTGATGGCGGCGACAAGAAAAAAGAGCAAGAGCTTCGCGTAAACATTAAAACTGAGCCTTTCTCACTGAACCCAGGCTTAGCTAATGATTCAACGTCATCAAACGTATTATTACAAACATTTGAAGGTTTAACTCGTATTGGTAAAGATGGAAAACCTGAAAATGCCATGGCGAAAGATGTAAAGGTCAGCGATGATCAAACTAAATATACGTTTACGATTCGCGACGATGCAAAATGGTCAAATGGTGACCCTGTAACAGCAAAAGATTTCGAATATGCATGGAAATGGGCGTTAGATCCTAAAAACGAATCTCAATATGCATATCAATTATACTATGTTAAAAATGCACAGGCTGCTAATGAAGGAAAAGGTTCATTAGATGATGTTGCCGTTAAAGCAACAGATGATAAAACGCTTGAGGTAACATTAGAAAACCCAACGCCATATTTCTTAGAATTAACAGCTTTCTATACGTACTTCCCAGTGAATACGAAAATTGCTGAATCAAATGAAAAATGGTACACAAATGCAGGCGAAAACTATACGTCAAACGGTCCTTTCAAGCTTAAAACTTGGAAACATAACGACAAAATTGAGTTAGTTCCTAATGAAAACTATTGGGATAAAGATGCTGTAAAACTTAAAAAAGTTGAAATGTACATGATCAATGATAACAACACTGAACTTTCAATGTTCAAAAACGGTGAATTAGACTGGGCGGGTATGCCTACCGGTCAATTACCAGCTGATGCACTTCCTGAATTAAAGAAAGACGGTTCATTAAACATTCAAGAGATTGCAGGTACTTACTGGTACAAGTTTAATACAGAACAAAAACCTTTAGACAATGTGAACATTCGTAAAGCATTAGCTTATGCAATTGATCGTAAAGGTATTACAGAACAAATTACAAAAGACGGTTCAGTTCCAGCGATGGCGGCTGTACCACCAACAATGTTTGAAGATAACAAAAAAGGCTACTTCAAAGACAATGATGTGAAAAAAGCAAAAGAATATTTAGAAAAAGGCTTGAAAGAAATGGGCCTTAAAGATGCTTCAGAACTACCAGCAATTAAGGTGTCATACAACACGGATGAAAAACATGCAAAAATTGCACAAGCTGTTCAAGATATGTGGAAGAAAAACCTTGGTATTAAAGTACAGTTAGACAACTCTGAGTGGGCTGTTTACATTGAAAAGTTACACCAAGGAGATTATCAAGTTGGGCGTATGGGCTGGTTAGGAGACTTTAACGATCCAATCAACTTCCTAGAGTTATTCCGTGACAAAAAAGGCGGAAATAATGATACAAACTGGGAAAATCCAGAATATAAAAAGTTATTAATTGACTCTCAAAAAGAAACAGATCCTAAAAAACGTCAGGCAATGTTGAAAAAAGCAGAAGGTATCTTCATGGATGAAATGCCAGTGGCACCAATCTACTTCTACACAAATGCTTGGGTACAAGACAAGCAGCTGAAAGATGTTGTGATGTCTGGTCTTGGAGACATTCAGATTAAGTGGGCTCATTTTGAGTAAGTAACATCAATTATGACAAAGGGTATATGGGGCCTGGTGCTCCATATACTTTTCTTTCTTGTGCGCGAATTTTGTAAAAATATGGAGGTGTGTCAGGGTGTTCAAATATATAGGAAAACGACTTATTTATATGTTTCTATCATTATGGCTGATCGTAACAGCGACCTTTTTCTTAATGCGTGCTGTTCCAGGAGGTCCATTCACATCAGAAAAGCAGCTTCCCCCTGAAATTCAAAAAAATCTAAATCAGTATTACGGTTTAGATCAGCCTTGGTACCATCAGTACTTTGATTACTTAACATCAATTTTAAAGTGGGATTTTGGTCCATCTTTCAAATATAAAGGCCAAACGGTAAATGATTTGATTAACGGCGGATTCCCTGTTTCATTCATGCTAGGGATGGAAGCTATTTTAATAGCAATTGCTATTGGCGTAGTACTAGGTGTTATTGCTGCTTTAAAACATAATAAATGGCAAGATTACACGGCGATGGTTATTGCAGTTCTAGGAATCTCAGTTCCAAGTTTTATCATGGCAGCGGTATTACAATACGTTCTGGCTATGAAACTACAAATTTTTCCGGTTGCACGCTGGGAATCTTGGGCACACACGGTGTTACCAGCTCTCGCGCTTGCTTCAACCCCTATGGCGTTTATCGCACGATTAACTCGGTCGAGTATGCTTGAAGTATTAAGCAATGATTATATTCGTACAGCGAAAGCAAAAGGTTTAAGCAGAGGCGTTATTACAGTTAAGCACGCCATGCGAAATGCGATGCTTCCAGTCGTATCCTATATGGGACCTTTAGTAGCAGGGATTTTAACGGGTAGCTTTGTTATTGAAAAAATATTTGGTATCCCTGGATTAGGTTCACACTTTGTACTCAGTATCTCAAACCGAGATTATACAACGATTATGGGCGTAACGGTGTTCTACAGTATTTTACTACTTGTATGTATCCTGCTTGTAGATATTGCATACGGCTTTATTGATCCTCGAATTAAACTTACAGGTGCTAAGAAAGGAGAGTAACTATGCAGCAACTTCCGAAAATTCCTAAAGAAATGTTTGAAACAGCAGGGATTGACCATGCTCAAGCAGAAAAGATTGAAAAACCGAGTCTTTCGTTCTGGCAAGATGTTTTTATTCGTTTTCGCAAAAATAAGCTTGCTATGTTTGGTGTAGTACTAATGGTTCTCCTTGTTTTTATGGCGATATTTGGTCCATTGATGGTGAAATACGATTATGCAACCAATGATTTATTGAATGCCAATCAGGCACCATCTTCTGAGCACTGGTTCGGCACAGATGAATTAGGGCGCGATGTGTTTGCTCGTACGTGGGAAGGCGCTCGTATTTCATTATTTATCGGGTTAGCAGCAGCTTTAATTGATTTATTCATCGGCGTAGTTTGGGGAAGCATCTCTGGATACCGCGGCGGCCGTACGGATGAAACAATGATGCGTGTTGCGGATATCTTATATGGTGTTCCTTACCTTTTACTGGTTATTATTTTAATGGTTATGCTTGGCCAAGGGTTAGGCACGATGATCTTGGCGATGACCATTACCGGCTGGATTAACATGGCCCGTATTGTACGTGGACAAGTATTGCAGTTGAAAAACCAAGAGTACGTAATGGCTTCACAAACATTAGGAGCAACAACAAAGCGTATTTTATTTAAACATCTTATTCCGAATGCAACAGGTCCAATTTTAGTAACAATGACACTAACGATTCCTTCAGCAATCTTTACAGAAGCATTTTTAAGCTACTTGGGACTAGGCGTTCCGGCACCGCTTGCAAGCTGGGGAACAATGGCTTCAGAAGGCTTACCTGCTTTGGAATACTATCCTTGGCGCTTATTTTTCCCAGGTTTGTTTATCTGTTTAACAATCTTAGCGTTCAACGTAATTGGTGATGGATTACGAGATGCGTTAGATCCAAAACTACGTAAGTAAGGAAGTGAACTCATATGTCACGTTTATTAGAAGTAAAAAATTTAGCTGTATCATTTAAAACATATGGCGGAGAAGTTCAAGCTGTTCGCGGCGTTAACTTCCACTTAAATAAAGGTGAAACGCTAGCAATTGTTGGTGAGTCAGGATCTGGTAAAAGTGTAACTTCACAAACAATCATGCGCCTTATCCCGATGCCTCCTGGCCGAATTAAAAGCGGTGAAATGCTGTTTGACGGCATTGATTTAGCAAAGAAAACGGATAAAGAAATGGAAGCTATTCGCGGTAAGGATATCGGTATGATTTTCCAAGATCCGATGACTTCTTTAAATCCAACAATGAAAGTTGGAGCTCAAATTGGTGAAGTCGTAATCAAGCATTCCAAAGTATCTAAAGCGGAAGCGAAAAAACGTGCAGTCGAGTTATTAACGCTTGTAGGCATTCCTTTTCCAGAACAGCGTGTGAATCAATATCCGCATGAATTCAGCGGAGGGATGAGACAGCGTGTTGTCATTGCGATGGCTCTTGCTTCTAATCCGAAATTACTGATTGCTGATGAACCAACAACGGCGCTTGATGTAACAATTCAAGCTCAAATTTTAGAGTTGATGAAAGACATTCAGAAAAAAACGGATACATCTATTATCTTTATCACCCATGATCTTGGTGTAGTAGCAAATGTAGCAGATCGAGTAGCCGTTATGTACGCTGGTCAAATTGTTGAAACGGGCACAGTGGATGAAGTGTTTTACGACCCAAAACATCCGTATACGTGGGGACTCCTAGCTTCTATGCCAAGCTTAGATAACGAGGCGGAAGAAGAGCTGGCTGCTATTCCTGGAACGCCGCCAGATTTAACGAATCCTCCAAAGGGAGATGCATTTGCAGCGCGAAATCCGTACGCAATGAAAATTGATTTTGAGCAAGAACCTCCAATGTTCAAAATATCGGATACGCACTATGCAAAAACATGGCTCTTACATCCGGATGCACCAAAAGTAGAGCCGCCTGCTTCAGTTCAGCGCCGCATGCGTAAAGTTGATAATGTATACAGTACACCTGTACTCGTAGCGAAGGATGGTGAATAACATGACAGATAAATTATTAGAGATTAAAGGCTTAAAGCAACATTTTTTCACAAGTAAAGGAACAATTAAAGCGGTTGATGGTCTGACGTTTGACATCTTCCGCGGAGAGACGTTAGGTCTTGTAGGTGAATCTGGTTGCGGAAAGTCAACGACAGGCAGAACGATTATTCGTTTATATGACGCTACTAGCGGTGAGGTGCTATTTAATGGCGAAAATGTACATGGTCGCAAATCTCGCTCGGAGCTTAAAAAATTCAATCGTAAAATGCAAATGATTTTCCAAGATCCATATGCGTCACTTAACCCTCGTATGACCGTAGCAGATATCATAGCAGAAGGCATTGACATCCACGGTTTAGCTAAGACGAGAAAAGAGCGTATGGCAAAGGTTCACGAGCTTCTTGAAACAGTGGGGCTCAACAAAGAACATGCAAATCGCTATCCACATGAGTTTAGTGGCGGCCAGCGTCAGCGTATCGGTATCGCAAGAGCACTGGCAGTAGAACCTGATTTTATCATCGCAGATGAACCAATCTCAGCTTTGGATGTATCTATACAAGCTCAAGTTGTTAACTTAATGAAGAAGTTACAGCGTGAACGTGGACTAACCTATTTATTTATCGCCCATGATTTGTCAATGGTAAAATACATTAGTGACCGCATCGGCGTTATGTACAGAGGTAAGATTGTAGAGCTTGCACCAAGTGATGAACTTTATCGAAACCCTGTTCATCCATATACAAAAGCGTTGCTTTCAGCTATTCCGCTTCCCGATCCTGACAGTGAAAAAACGCGTCAGCGCAAAATTTATGATCCAAGTATCCATGATTATAACGGTGAAGAACCGGAGCTTAGAGAAGTATCTCCAGGTCACTACGTGTCTTGTTCTCAAGCAGAGTTTGCCGCATATACAACCTAACAAAAACGATCTCACAACGAGGTCGTTTTTTATTTAGTTATCAAAGAACGCTAAACTTTAAATTGGAAAAAACATGTAAGAACAAGTGACATTAGCGCTTTACAGGTATTATACAATACAGGATTAGAAAATACTATTAAAAATTTTCAGAATTTTATATTTAAGACAAAATATCTATGTTAAAACCTTATAACTAAAGGAATATAAGTGATTAATAATGTTGTTTGTTGAATAATAATTCAAAAATATAAAAGAAGGTAGACGTATGCCTACCTTCTTTTTATAAATCTGCTAAGATATCGCCGTCTTTACGATTTTTGTCAATTTTTAATACTTGATCTGCCGGCTGATAAGACGCACCATATATTTCTTTGTCTTTGTAAGTATGAATTAACTCGTACGTTTTTTTCATTTTATTTAAAATGCTTTCCTCTGTTTCAGAGGTAGGAGACCAGTATAGAATTTCCATCTGATTAACTTCATTTGTAGCTAATGAGCGGCGGTTATAGCCGATTGTTTGAGCATGCTTAAAGTCTGCACGTTTATAAAAATGCAGTCTTTTTGCTGAGTCTGAATCTTTATAGTCTATAGGCTCTACTTCTAGGATAATTGGTTTGTTATGTTGTTTTAACTCATCAATTAATTTACCGCCAAGCCCTTGACCTCTAGCGTCTTTTGAAACAAAGAGGTAATCAATAAAGATAAATTGGTCTGTTTCCACGTACATTAATACGTGATGAGGTCCTTCATTTTTATGATAAATATCGCTGCGTTCTTGTAAAAGCGTTTCGATATGCTTCTTTGATTTCATTTCTTCAATGGGAAAATATTGACTTAGTTTTTCATACCAATTCATAGCACCCTCCTACTGATCTTTTCATGATGATGTTCATAATAGTGTTTAAACAGTTATCTTATCTTTACCCTTTTTAGGGAAAAATAAGCATCTATAATTGAAAATAAGGAAAAATAATAGATTTATTATTCTTAATAGTTAGAAAATTATAGCGGAATAAGAACATATAATGTAAAAAATGGTTTTTATTATATTTTTATTGTAAGTTTATTTGTGAAAATCACAAAAAACTATCGCATTTTTTGTGATTTTTGATAAAATGAACAAAGTGAAGTTTTTTTAATATTGTATTTTATAGATGTGATAGCGGTAAAAATGCAGGTGTGGAACTTGCAATATCAGATTTTTAGTACATACAATGCCTAGAATTATTTGTTTGAAAAATAAGTTAATTAGCCGCTATTAAATGAAATGGACATGTTAGGAGAGAGAATTATGCAAGGGAACACGCAAGAAAAAGAATTAAGCCGTGGACTTGAGGAAAGACATATTAGCTTAATGTCTTTAGGCGCAGCTATCGGAGTTGGACTGTTTTTAGGTTCTGCATCCGCTATTCGGTTAGCAGGTCCTGGTATTCTTATCATGTATGGAATCAGTGGTCTTATTATGTTTTTTATTATGAGAGCGTTAGGTGAAATGGCAGTACAAAATCCAGTAGCCGGTTCTTTTAGTAAGTATGCTAACGATTATTTGGGACCACTCGCTGGTTATTTAACAGGCTGGAACTACTGGTTTATGTGGATTATTACATGTATGGCTGAAATTACAGCCGTTGGAGTATATATGGATTTTTGGTTCCCGGGTGTGCCCCAGTGGATATGGGCACTTGCAGCGCTCGTTATCATGACAGGCGTTAACTTTTTAGCTGTAAAAGCATATGGTGAACTAGAGTTTTGGTTTTCTCTTATTAAAGTAGTAACGATTATCCTTATGATTGTGCTTGGTCTAGGCATGATTATCTTTGGAATTGGAAATGGCGGCATTGCAACAGGAATCAGTAATTTATGGAATCACGGTGGCTTTTTCCCGAATGGTATGAAAGGTGTTCTTCTATCACTTCAAATGGTTATGTTTGCTTACCTCGGTATTGAAATGATTGGGGTAACAGCAGGAGAGGTGAAAAATCCGGAAAAGACGTTAACAAAAGCAATTGATAATGTACTGTGGAGAATTTTGATTTTTTACATCGGAGCTTTGTTTGTTATTATGTCTATTTATCCTTGGCCAGAAATCGGAACACAAGGAAGCCCATTTGTTTTAACATTTGATAAAGCTGGAATTCCCGCTGCAGCAGGGATTATAAACTTTGTAGTGTTAACAGCGGCTTTATCTTCTTGTAACAGTGGGATTTTTAGTACAGGCCGTATGTTATTTAATTTAGCTCAGCACGGGGAAGCACCAAAACGCTATGCCAATTTAACAAAAGGCGGCGTGCCTGGTGCAGCAGTTATTGCTTCAGCTGTTGTACTGCTACTCGGAGTTGGCTTAAACTATGTTGTTCCTGATAAGGTGTTCACGTGGGTGACAAGTATCGCTACTATTGGAGCGATTTGGACATGGGGAATTATTTTACTTTCTCAAATTCGCTTCCGCAGAGGATTAAGTGATCAGCAGGTAAGTGATTTAAAATATAAGCTTCCGTTCTTCCCGTATACGTCGTATCTCGCTCTTGCTTTCTTAGCGGGGGTAGTAGTGGTGATGGGTTTCTCCTCTGATACAAGAATAGCCCTTATTGTAGGTCCGATATGGTTTATTTTGTTGGTTATTATTTACTATTCAAAAGGTTTTCATAAAAGATAAAAAATAAGGCTGAGACAAACCTATTTTTGTTGAAGGGAAATCCGAACGCGTTGAATTCTTGATTAAGAATCTAACGCGTTCGGATTTTTTTGTTTGTAGGGTGAACGTAGGTTTACTGTATGTAGGGGCTTCTAGCTGTTGATTGGAGGACAAGGCGAAGACTTCTGCGGGAAAAGCGAGACAGGCTCACCGCCCGCCCGCGGAAGGCGAAGTCTTGCATGGAAATGAACAGCGGTGTCACAAGCGCAATCCACACGAGCTCATATATCCCGTCTGTTCATCTATAGATGAATGGAGTTATGTCTCAGCCGCATTTTTTTCCAAAAGAAAATGAAGGATTTATTATTTCACTTTTTGCTTTAGTGTGCTAATATATTATATTGTTAAACAAATGAAGAAATAAATAATTTCTATGTTTTAATAGATTAGCATCGAGCTTTCTATGTCAAAAGTTTAAGCTTTTAGAAAGCAAAAGGAGACACAGCAAATGAAAGACAAAAAATGGGGACTTTGGTTTTTAACAGCCTTTGTAGTTGGTAATATGGTAGGCGGCGGAGTATTTATGCTTCCTTCTAATTTAGCAAACGTATCAAGTCCAATTGGTTCAACACTTGCTTGGATTGCAACAGGTCTTGGCGTGTTCATGATTGCTCTTGTGTTCGGGAACTTAGTTATGAGAAAGCCTGAATTAAAAGGAGGGCCTCAAAGTTATGCAGCGAACCTTTTTTCATCGCCTAAAGCAGGTAAAGTAGCTGGGTATAGTATGGCTTGGGGTTATTGGGCAGCAAACTGGGCTGCAACAGCATCTGTCATCATATCGTTTGCGGGATATTTAACAACGTTCTTTCCAGTAATGGAGAGTAAGGATATTTTATTTTCAGTCGGAGATTTTCAATTAGAAGCTGGGAAATTTATTACGTTTTTAGTATGTTCTGTTGTATTATGGGGAATTCAAGCTATTTTGCAGCGAGATATCAATAGCGCCGGTAATATTAACTTTATCACAACGGCAGCTAAAATTATTGGATTCGGTTTATTTATTGTTGTGGCGCTATCGCTATTTAGCGCATCCAACCTCGTCAGTACAGAATTTGTTAATTCAAAGGGTATAAATGTAGGATTAGGAAGTCAGGTCAATGGAGCAGCCATTGCTACGCTGTGGGCATTTATCGGAATTGAATCAGCTGTACTGTTATCTAATCGTGCAAAATCACAAAAAGTAGTAAAGAAAGCAACGCTGCTTGGATTATTAATCTCAATGGTTATCTATGTGGGGATTACACTTCTAGCTATGGGGATTCTTTCGACAGCTCAGCTTCAGCAGTCTCAAAAGCCTTTGGTAGATACGTTAGAAATGGTTATTGGACATAAAGGTGCTTACGTAATGGCCATTTTAGCACTTATATCTTTATTAGGTTCTACTGTTGGATGGATTGTTGTTAGTGCAGAAGTTCCTTATCAAGCAGCAAAATCAGGGTTGTTTCCACAGTGGTTTGCTAAAACTAATCAGAACAATAGTCCAGCCCGCTCACTAACATTAACAAATGGCTTAACACAGTTGTTTTTGTTTGCGACTATTTCAGGCACAGTTTCGCAAGCCTATAATTTCGCTATCGTTGTAGCTACTCTCGCCTATTTAGTTCCTTATTTCGTGACGACAGTTTATCAATTAAAGCTTATTGTGACGGGTGAGACGTACGACACGATTAAAGGATCGCGAGTAAAAGACGGAATTATTGCTTCGTTAGCACTTATTTATTCGCTATGGGTGATTAAGACAGGGACAGCTGATTTAAAAACATTTTTCCTAGGTATTGGCTTATTTTTAATCGGGCTTTTACTGTATCCTATCTTAATGAGACGAGGAAAAAGCACATCAGCTATTAAATAAATAAGAGATTATCTTAAAAGCTTTGCAGAAACGTCATTTCTTCTGCAAGGCTTTTTTAGTGACTGAAAAGTTCGAGGAATTTGTGAAAGAAAAAAATAATAAAAAAAATGAAACTAATCTACAGGTTTATTCGTAATAGTAGTGTGGTAAATAAATAATGAAGAAAATCGGTAATGAAAATAATGACAGTGAAGGAACGAACTAATGTACTAGTTCACTTTAAAAAGTATATCATTCCGATGAAGTTTATAGTATAATGCAAATAGATATTATTTTTTAAAAGTAATTATAAAGTAGTATCGATTTTCATTATCAGTCATTAAATATTTACACTCGTTGAAGTTTGTATAAAACAACATGATTTACAGTTCATGTTTTGAATGTTATGACCGATTATGATAGAAGGAGTGAAGGAGTAAATGGTTACATTATATACATCACCAAGTTGTACATCTTGTCGTAAAGCGAAAGCTTGGTTAGAGGAAAATGATATTGGATATACAGAGCGTAATATCTTTTCAGAGCCGTTATCAATCGATGAGATTAAAGAAATTTTACGTATGACAGAAGATGGAACAGATGAAATCATTTCAACACGTTCGAAAACTTTCCAAAAACTAGACGTTCAGGTAGACGCTATGCCTTTACAAGATTTGTATGAATTAATTCAGCAAAATCCTGGCTTATTGCGCCGTCCGATTATCATTGATGAAAAACGTCTACAAGTTGGTTATAATGAAGACGAGATCCGTCGTTTCTTACCACGTAAAGTGCGTACTTTCCAACTTCGCGAAGCTCAAAGACTTGTGAATGGTTAATTTTTATATTTGTCTGTTTAAGATTTAAATACGAAACCAACCAAGTAACGTTTGCTTGAAGTTGGTATATAAAAAATAAGCAGCAGGGAGCCAAATGGCCTCTGCTGCTTATTTTTTGTCGAAATAGCAGGGAAAATGAAGTATATATGTAATTAATAAAGAAAGAGAGTAATTAAACATATAAAAGTGGTGGTGAACGGATTGGAGCTTTTACAGCTAAAATATTTCCAAGTAGTTGCTAGACTAGAACATATCAGCAAAGCGGCTGAAGAGCTATACGTATCTCAGCCTGCGCTCAGCAAAACGATTTCACAGTTGGAAAAAGAGCTAGGCATTCGTTTGTTTGATCGAAACGGTAAATACATTAAATTAAATCGGTACGGTAAAGCGTTCTGTTCCAAAGTAGAACGTGCTTTAAAAACATTAGAAGACGCAAAGCATGAGCTAAAGGATATGTCGAACGATCCATGTGAAGAAATTCGTCTTGTTGTGTTAGCTAGTTCACATTTACTTCCAGAGCTATTAAGCAGGTTTCGTGAGCAATATCCTCAGGTGCGTTTTCGGCTAATGCAGCATTTGACTAATAGCTATTCACAGCCTGATTTTGATTTATGTATTTCAGCTTTTCCATTAACAACCCGTCAGATCGAACATACTCCTTTACTTCGTGAATCGATTTTGCTTGCAGTCCCTCTTGATCATCATTTAGCCAAGCAATCACGTGTAAAGTTAAATGAACTTAAAAATGAGAAATTCATTGTGCTAAAGAAAGGGAAAGAGCTAAGAAAAATAACGGATGCGATTTGTAAGGAACAGAATTTTGTACCTCAAATTACGTTTGAAAGCGATGATCCAGCAACAGTGAGAGGTTTGATTAGAGCGAAGCAAGGAATAGGTTTTATTCCTGAAGTGACGTGGGGAGGTTCTACAGGAAAAGATGTAAAACTGCTAAAAATTGAAGAAGAAACATTTGAACGTACAATCTTTTTAGCTTGGAACAATGGAGGCTACGTGACGGATTTACAACAAATCTTCAGGCAGTTTGTGATTGATTATTTTAAACATTTACCCTCCGATATGCCTCATGAATACATATAAGAATCATGACTAAATGTCATGATTTTTATTTCTTTTTCGAATAAATCTAAAATGAACAGTAGAGAAAACTGCATTATGTCATTTTTGATATAAGTATATAACTAAAAATGCATAGGTTATTCAACTTTTTTCCTTTACACTATTTTTAAACCATAAAGTAAACGCTTTCAATGATAGGTTGGGGAGGAAGTAATATGATAATCTTCGGTGTAGCGCTGCTGTCTATTTGCATGTTGATAGGAGTAATTGTAGGGGACGCATTAGGAGGGCTAATGGGAGTAGAAGCCAACGTTGGGGGAGTAGGGGTATCCATGCTTCTTCTTGTACTAGCGGTGGATTATTTAAAGAAGAAAAATAAGCTCCAAGTAAAATCCGAAGAAGGCATTGCTTTTTGGGGAGGAATTTATATTCCTATCGTGGTAGCGATGTCTGCACAGCAAAATGTTGTAGCTGCTCTTGATGGAGGAGGCATGGCGATTCTTGCAGGGGTGGTAGTAGTCGTAGTAGGCTTTTTATCCATACCATTTATCAGCAGAATAGGAGAGAAAGCGAAGGTGAAGGAACAAGAAATAGAGCTTTCTATTTTACCTAAGGAGCAGATAAAATGATGAATATGATTAAAGAAGGGTTAGAAAATAACGGACTGATTACGGCATTTGCTATTATTGGGATTGTCATGTATATTGCCTATTTTTTATCAGATAAATTAACAAAAGGAAGAGTTCACGGATCTGCTATTGCTATTATGTTTGGATTAATTCTTGCTTATATAGGTGGAGTGAATACAGGAGGAGAAAAAGGGATTTCTGATATACAGTTATTTTCAGGAATTGGCTTAATGGGCGGGGGGATGCTGCGAGACTTTGCCATTATTGCTACTGCGTTCGGTGCCAATTTTAGCGAAGTCAAAAAAACGGGAATCAGCGGGATTACGGCCTTGTTTTTTGGGGTTTTCTATTCCTTTGTACTAGGTGTAATTATTGCTCTTTGTTTTGGATATAGAGATCCCGTTGCTTTGACTACAATCGGAGGAGGAGCCGTGACCTATATTGTGGGGCCGGTTTCTGGAACTGCGATTGGAGCCTCTTCTGATATTATCGCGTTAAGTATAGCTGTAGGATTAATTAAATCCATTTCAGTTATGATTTTGACACCGGTATTTGCTAAGAAAATCAAATTAAACAACCCTCGTACAGCAATGATCTATGGAGGAGTTATGGGGACGACGAGCGGTGTGGCAGCTGGTTTAGCTGCGACAGATGTAAAACTTGTACCTTACGGAGCCATGACAGCTACATTTTATACAGGTCTTGGTTGCTTGCTCGTACCATCTATTCTTTTTTTACTCACAGAGATTATTTTTTAAGTGTACAAAGTGTTTTATGAATAAAAGACTGCTGTGCTCATTAAACTAAAGAAAAGGCCATACTAAATAAAAATGTTTAGTATGGCCTTTTCTTTATCATTTAGTTGAACGAAAGCTATTAACAGCCATGCCGCTTATCAGCACAACAGCAATTGTTATAAACGGAATAAATGTTCCTAGAGATGTATGGTCTGCAAAGAATGAATGTAAGTTCTTTTCATGTCCAATCATATTTCCAGCAGTATAAGCTAAAATAGCTGCTCCGCCGTAAACAAGCAGGGGAAACCGTTCCATCAAATACAAAATGAGCTTGCTTCCCCAAACAATAATAGGGACGGATACGAGTAGTCCCGTGACAACCAAGATAATATTTCCATGAGCTGCGCCTGCCACAGCTATTACATTATCTAGTCCCATTACAATATCAGCAAATACAATCGTTCTCACAGCGGCGCCTAACGTCACACCTGCACGAATTGAAGATGCATCGTCACCTTCTGATACAAGCAGCTTAAAGGCAATGATCACTAATAAAAAACCGCCGATGAGCTGCAAGTAAGGAATAGTTAGTAAATAAACAGCTAAAATAGTAAGTACAATGCGAACGATCACAGCTAAGCCAGTCCCTAAAAAAATAGCTTTATTTCGTTGATGTTCAGGTAAATTGCGGCTTGCTAAGGCAATAACAATAGCGTTGTCTCCACCTAATACAATATCGATACCGATAATAAGAAGAATGGAGGTTATTAATTCTAAATCCAATAGTCTTCCCTCCCAATATGTAAGGATAAGTAGCTCATATTGCTTTATCTGTGTTCATTTTTAACAAAAAGCGTTCATAGGGTAAAGAGATTATGTATATAACAAAGTAAGGTGTAAGGTGGCTATGAGTTGTCAGAGTATTTTTTATTTCCTTTCTTTCGCATTTTGTCATAAAATAGATATACAAGGTTCACTCAAATAGTGTATGCTTGTATATCCCAAGTTAGAATGCTTTACAAAGTGAGAAAGTACATGTAATATTGCTTTAACACGGGGGTAAAATAGTCCCTTCATCGTTTAGGGGTAATGTTCGAAATGGCCGGATTACCTTCACTGATTTTTCCGAAGGGAGAGATGATAATGGAAATCGAACGCATTAATGAAAACACAGTAAAATTCTTTGTCACTTACGTAGATATTGAAGAACGTGGATTTGATCGCAATGAAATTTGGTTTAGCCGTGAGCGCAGTGAAGAGCTATTCTGGGAGATGATGGACGAAATTCATCAAGAAGAAGAGTTTGTAGCGGAAGGTCCTCTTTGGATTCAAGTACATGCGCTTGAGAAGGGGCTAGAGGTTATCGTAACAAGAGCACAAGTTTCAAAAGACGGTCAAAAGTTCGAAGTACCTGTTGGTGAAAATGATAAAATCGATATCCCTGTAGATGGAAAAATTGAAGCGTTGCTTGATCATCAAGCGAATCAAAATAAAAAAGCTGATTTTGAAGAAGAAATTATAGAAGACGAAGGGCTACAGTTCGTCGCACGCTTTCAAGACTTAGAACATTTAATTTCCTTAAGTCACCATTTAGAGTTAGATGATATCATCAACAGCATGTACGTGTTTGAAGGGAAATATTATTTATACGTTGAGTTTACAGATGATGAAGACTTTGTAGCTGAAATTGATAACATTTTAAGTATCATTTTAGAATATGCAAATGAATCAAATGTAACAGTTCATCGTTTAATGGAATATGGAAAAGAATTAATCAGTGAAAATGCACTTGAACAAGTAAAACAGTATTTTCCTTTACGATAATAGCAGCCGATTTCATGTATATGAAATCGGTCTTTGTTTTGTCCTCTTTTTTGGAAAAGCTCTCCGCTCATATCGAACAGTATAGGTAGAAAAAGCAGGCGGCTGGTTCCTACACGGGAAAGTGTAGTGTTAAAATACCAAGTTTGAGGATAATAACAGTATAGAGACCTGTTATGAATGATGAAAGATTGGTTTTAGGATAGGTGAAAACAAGTTGAAAAATAGATTACAGCTTTTAATTTTTGTTGTTGGTATTATTGCCTTGCTTTATTTTACAAAAGGGTATTGGGACGGTAAATTTATTGGCGTGCTAAGTATCTTAATTACGATTAGTGTTGTTTTCATCGGTCTTGTTATTTCATTAGAAAACCGTCATCCAACTCAAACGCTAACGTGGCTCGTAGTATTAGGCGGTTTTCCAGTAATAGGGTTCTTTTTTTATTTGTTATTTGGACGCAATACGCGAAAACGGCGTTTATTTGCTAAAAAAGCAAAGCTGGATGAACAGGTGCTTTTAAAGATGGAAAGAGATTCTGGTATATTAGAAAATCACTTTGAACAGTTGGGCACCAGTAGGAAGCAAATGCTGAAGCTAGCCGTGAGGCTTGGCAAGAGTCCCATTTCTTTTTCTTCAGATACGCGCGCATTGACGAATGGAAAAGAGACATTTCACGAAATTATGGAATCTTTAAAGCATGCAAGGCATCATATCCATTTAGAGTATTACATCGTACGACATGATCACTTAGGAGAACAAATTAAAGATATTTTAATTCAGAAAGTACAAGAAGGAGTTTATGTACGTTTCTTGTATGATGCCGTGGGCAGTTTTCAGCTTTCACCGCATTATATTCACGAGTTAAGAAACGCGGGCGTAGAAATGATTCCGTTCTTGCCGGTGAGACTTCCATTTCTCAATAATAAAATCAACTTCCGTAATCATCGTAAAATTGTAGTCATTGATGGAACAATTGGATTTGTAGGAGGTTTGAACATTGGTGATGAATATCTCGGAAAAAGTCGGCATTTTGGCTTTTGGAGAGATACTCATTTGATGGTGAAGGGTGAGGCAGTCCGTTCATTACAGCTTATTTTCTTACAAGACTGGTATTATATGACAGGACAGACAATGCTTACTCAAACATATCTATCGCCGGATTTAATTGACATTGATATGGAAAAGTGCGGCGGTGTTCAAATGATTGCCGGCGGACCAGACCGTGAGTGGGAAATTATTAAACACTTATTTTTTTCGATGATTACGTCTGCGAAAGAGTCCATTTGGATTGCTTCTCCTTACTTCATACCTGATGAAGATATTTTTACTTCTCTCAAAGTAGCTGCTTTAAGCGGTATAGATGTAAGGCTTCTTGTACCTCAGAAGCCCGATAAAAAAATTGTTTTTCATGCATCACGCTCTTATTTTCCTGAGCTGCTAGAAGCAGGTGTGAAAATTTACGAGTATAAAAAAGGATTTATGCACAGCAAGATTGTGATTGTTGATAGAGAAATTGCCTCTATTGGAACAGCTAACATGGATATGAGAAGCTTTCATCTGAATTTTGAAGTAAATGCTTTTTTATATCGCACAGCTAGTACCCAAAAGCTCGTATATGAATATATGCAAGATTTAGAAGAAACGAGTGAGCTTCACTTTAAAGACTTTGAAAAGCGGCCATTTATACAGCGGCTGTTTGAATCAACAGCTCGTTTGCTTTCACCGCTATTATAATCGCTGTAAACCACATTGCGTATGCTGCAATGTGGTTTTTTTTTTGAAAGAAAAGGGTTTAGTAGAAAGATGTCGAATACAAGGGTATAGCTCGCTACTATAGGAAGGAGAAATGTACGATTGTTAGTTGCCCGAACAGAAGAAGGCCTCATTTCACTAGCTCAGCGCTTTTCGCTTGAACAGCTTAAGCTGTGGAAAAAAGAAAAGCAGTTCTACTGTCCCTCTTGTCAATCCCCTGTACAGTTAAAGGTAGGTACAAAAAAAATCCCTCATTTTGCTCACCTGAAAAAAACGTGCGTCGCTCAGCATGAAGGTGAAACAGATTATCATCTTGACGGAAAGCGAAAGCTGTTTCACTGGTTTAGTTCTCATCTTGAAG
The DNA here is from genome assembly GCF_009497655.1 of Priestia megaterium. Taxonomy (NCBI): domain Bacteria; kingdom Bacillati; phylum Bacillota; class Bacilli; order Caryophanales; family Bacillaceae; genus Priestia; species Priestia megaterium. The sequence goes on from NZ_CP023317.1 coordinate 696,106, forward strand.
TCGAGTTAGAAAGTTACCTTCCTGCCATTATGCAGCGTCCAGATCTTCTTATAGGTACCCCTTCACAAAAATATGCAATCGAATTTCAATGTGCGTCCTTATCTTCCTCAGTGCTAACCAAACGTTCTATTCACTATGAGAAAGGAAATTATATGCCTCTTTGGATTATGGGGGCAAAAAGAATGAAACGCTTATCCACTTATATGTATCAACTTTCTTTTCAAGAGTGGCAGTTTCTCACTCTTTCCGATTATACGCCCACACTTCTTTATTTTTCACCTTCTACTAATCAGCTGTTGAAACTTGAACATCTTATGCCTTTTTCATCTCAAATTTGTTATGCACAGCTTGTCGTGCTCTCTCCTCACGAGCATACCTTTCATGATCTTTTTTCTACACATACACAGCCTCAATTTTTCTCTTCATGGGTAAAGAAAAAGAAGGCATGGAGAACGCATTATATCCTCTATCCTAATCAGAAGCTTCAGCCTTTTTTACACGCTCTTTATGAAAACAATATTCCTCCTTCTCATATTCCAGCAGAAGCGGGCATGCCGCTGCCTTCTTTATACATGATTGAAACGTCTGCTACTATATGGCAAACGTGGCTGCTTCTTGATTTAATGCAGCAGAAGCAGGTAGGGGATTTAGTTACAGAAAAAGAGTTATGCAGGCTATGGCTCTACAGAATTCATCAGAGGCATATTGTGTTTCGGTCTTTGCCGATGGCCCCTGTTGTTGTGGAACAGCCCTTGTTTGAGTATATAGAGGTATTATGCCGGTTAGGGATACTAACGTCTATAACTTCTGGGTTATACAAAATCAGAAGGCCTTATACGATTCCAAAGCAAACATCCGATGCTTTTTTAGAAGATGGACAGATGATGAAAAAGTGGTTAAATCAAGCAAAAGAAGTGACATAACCACTGAAAATCAGTACGCTTAAGAAAGAATCCTTTTTTCAAAAGCGTACTGACTTTTGATTAATTCTTTTAAAACAACATACAATAACGAAAGAAATAAAAAGGATTCGCCTTAGAAAAAGCGAACAGTTATAGACAGGTAGAAAAAGATGGAGGGATGACCATGAGTGAACAATCAAAAGTAAAAAAGTTACCAAGTAGAAGCGAGATAAAAGTAGAAGATACGTGGAAACTAGAAGATATTTTTGCTTCAGATGACGCATGGGAAAAAGAATTTGAAGAAGTAAAAGCTCTTATTCCAAAAATGGAAAAATTCAAAGGGAAACTTGGAGAGTCCGCTCAAACTTTATACGACGCTCTTCAAGAGCAAGACGAGCTCACAATGCGCGTTAGTAAACTTTATACATATGCTCATATGCGCTACGATCAAGATACCACTAATTCTTTTTATCAAGGGTTAAATGATCGCATCAAAACACTTTATACTCAAATTGCAAGTGCACTATCTTATGTAACACCAGAAATTTTGTCTATTGAAGAATCAAAAATTAAACAATACATGGCGGAACATAAAGAGCTAACGTTATATGCTCATGCATTAGATGAAATTACTCGCGAGCGTCCGCACATTTTATCAGAAAGCGAAGAAGCGCTTCTGGCTCAGGCTTCTGAAGTATTAGGATCTTCAAGCAACACGTTTGGAATGTTAAACAACGCGGATTTAGAATTTCCTTCTATTAAAGACGAAAATGGAGAAGAAGTAGAAATTACGCACGGACGATATATTCGTTTTTTAGAAAGCAGCGATCGCCGCGTACGAGAAGAAGCGTTTAAAGCGGTGTACGAAACGTACGGTAAATTTAAAAATACGTTTGCAAGTACATTAAGCGGCACGGTGAAGAAAGATAATTTTAGCGCCCGCGTTCGTCACTATAATTCAGCTCGTCACTCAGCTCTTAGCACAAATAATATCCCAGAAGAAGTATACGATAACTTAGTTAAAACAGTGAACGATAATTTGCATTTATTGCATCGATATATTGATTTACGTAAGAAAGTATTGGGAATTGAAGAGCTTCATATGTATGATCTCTATACGCCTTTAGTAAAAGACGTAAAAATGGAAGTAACGTATGAAGAAGCAAAAGATTATATTTTAAAAGGTCTGAAACCACTAGGTGAAGACTACCTTAATGTGTTAAAAGAAGGATTTGAAAATCGTTGGGTAGATGTTCATGAGAACAAAGGCAAGCGAAGCGGTGCTTATTCTTCAGGAACGTACGGCACCAATCCTTATATCTTAATGAACTGGCAGGATAATGTAAATAACTTGTTTACACTAGCCCATGAATTTGGCCATTCTGTACACAGTTATTACACAAGAAAAACGCAGCCATATCCTTACGGAGATTATTCAATCTTTGTGGCAGAAGTAGCTTCCACATGTAATGAAGCGCTTCTAAACGATTATTTACTAAAAACGATTGATGATGAAAAGCAGCGTTTGTACTTGCTTAACCATTATTTAGAAGGATTCCGCGGTACGGTATTCCGTCAAACGATGTTTGCTGAATTTGAGCACGATGTGCACGTGCGTGCTCAAAACGGAGAGCCGCTTACACCTGAATTATTAACAAAATTATATTATGACTTAAATAAAAAATATTTTGGAGACAACTTAGTAATTGACGAAGAGATTGGGTTAGAATGGGCTCGTATTCCGCATTTCTACTACAATTACTACGTTTATCAATATGCTACAGGATTCAGTGCAGCAGCGGCATTAAGCAAGCAAATCCTTGAAGAAGGAGATGCAGCTGTTGAGCGCTATGTAGGTTTCTTAAAGTCAGGAAGCTCTGATTATCCAATTGAAGTGTTGAAAAAAGCAGGAGTGGACATGACAACATCTCAGCCTATCGAAGAAGCGCTAGCCGTATTTGAAGAGAAGTTAACGGAAATGGAACGTTTATTAAATCAATAAAATTAAAATGAAGCAGGAGCTGTATCCTGCTTCATTTTTTAAATCCCCGAAATTTGTTGTGATTGTTAAGCAATGTAAAAATAATAAGAATAGCTAAAAATAAGAGAGGGCCTGCGATAATGAGAGGAACAAGCTGCATAAGAGATAAAATATAGAATAAAAAAGAAAATAAAAGAATCACAACCCCTAGAGTAATTCCAGCAATTTTCATAGTTAACACCTCTATTAAAAGCATAATTGGTTGTACTATATGAGTGAATCTGGCTGTTTATGAAGTTTTTTTATAAAAAAGTGAATAAAATTGAAAAAAGGGGTTGCCAAAAGTCGACATAATTTGCTATAGTATTAATCGTGAAGTTTATCACAAAACAAACATATACCCCTTTGTTTGACCGTGAAAAATTTCTCCCATCCCCTTGTTGTCTTAAGACAAACGAAAAGACTTGGCGAAAGCCAAGTCTTTTTTGTGTAGTTGATGCTTAGGATAAGCATCAACATTTAATAATTAACAGCTCTTTTCAGTACTTCTCCAAAAGGTTCCATATTTGACAGGAACTCTTTCAACAACTTGCTGAAGCTGAAGTTTTTTCAATTCTTTTTCAGCCTCTTCTAATGATAAACCATACACAACTGCAACTTCTTTTGAAGCAACAAATTGAAAATAGCTTAAAAATGAACGAAGAGGCGGAAGACAAGCTGGATCTGGGTCAATTTCTAACATCTCTTTAATGATGTGTACATATGTTTCGTACGAATAGTATCCTGATATCTTAATGCCTTCTTCTTCAACTTTTTCGTTAAAGAACACAAGAGTTGGAATCTCATCGACATCCATTTCCGATGTGATTTTTAAATCACATTGAAAAGCCTTCGCAGCGTAATCTGAATGCAAATCTTTTACAAATTCATTAACATCTAGCCCCACATGTTTTGCACATTGTATTAAGACAGATTCTTCTGTAACATTTTGTTTTTCTAAAAATACTACTTCTTGAAGTCTTCTCAAAAAGCGAATGCCCTGTTTCTTTCCTTGCAGCCCGGCCGCTTTAATTGCAATTGATGCAGCGTAAGGAGTATCGATGGGGTTTTCAAGCCACAGGTTGCCGTCACATGACATGCCGGAGCGGCTTCCAGTTTTCTCCCACGATTTTGCAATATGTTCAAATCTCTGCTGTGCTCCAATATTTAATTGCTGCAAGTTTCCGCCAAGCACATGCTTGAGGGATAACAGCTGACCATATTCTATTTGTAACTTTTTTAGAATAGGCTCGAGTGCCCAGCACTCTGGACAAAGAGGGTCAACAAATACATAGATTTCAAGCGGTTTTTTATTTGAACCTTGACAAAGCTGATGCAAGGATGGGTATTGGCTGTTTAGATTACTCAATGTGAAAATCCTTTCTCATCTGTCTGTTCCGGTGAATTAATCATGTGTTGGGCAGTTAAAATAAGACGATGATAAAGTTCATCTCTCTCAGGGCCTTCTAAATTAATTTCGTCCATTGCTTCATGCATACACGTCAGCCAGGCTTTGGCTCTTGACGGTGTAATTTCAAAAGGAAGATGCCTAGCTCTCAGCATAGGGTGACCATGCTCTTCAGTGTATAGCGAAGGCCCTCCTAAATATTGTGTCAGAAATTGCTTTTGCTTTCGTGCTGTTTCTGTTAAATCATCAGGAAAAATTGGCGCGAGCTCAGGATGTTGTCCAACGCGTGTATAAAAAGCATCAACAAGTTTTGAAATCGTATGTTCACCGCCTAATAATTCGTAAGGGGAGTGGATTTTTTCTCTCATGTTGATAACTCCTTTGTTATAAGAAATATACGTCTTAACTCTTTGGTGTTTTTTACTTTCCTTAATTTTAGCAGTGTCATTTCGTTAACTCAAACTATCCGCTTACTTCTTCTACTGGAAAAGAGATAAAGTGGAATTTTACATAAGAAAAGTCTATGATGCTGTGGCGAATCACTTAGTATGAGAAACAAAGGAATCCTTTCACAAACGTTTCCTTCTATTTATATAGTGTAACCTCGACAAACTACAGTCATTCCATGGTCGAGTCGCGAATGATTGGACTCTTTTACACGAGATAAGAAGACATAATTTTATTTACATATTTTTGCGTTTCTTGAAAAGGAGGTACTCCGCCGTATTTATCGACATTACCTGGTCCAGCATTGTAGGCTGCCAACGCTAATTTCACGTTTCCGTCGTATTTATCTAACATTTGTCGAAGATATTTGGCTCCTCCAAATACATTTTGCTTGGAGTCATACGGATCTTCTACACCAAGAGCTTTAGCGGTTGCTGGCATTAGCTGCATAAGCCCAGCCGCTCCGACAGAACTTTTGGCAGAGGGATTAAAATTTGACTCTTGTTTAATAACAGAACGAATAAGTTTAGGATCCAGCTGGTAGCGTGCAGCTGCTTCATTAATTATCGTTTGTACATCATGAGAACTGGCCTTTGCCATTTCGTTTTTTTGTGCAGGTAAGGCAGCAGTTGAAGCGGCTGCCTTATCTGAAGAAGAAACAGATGGCTGGGATTGCGTTTGAACCGCTGTAGCTGGAAACATCTGCGCTGCCTGCAAGTAAAGATTGGTACTCATTTGAGGCTCTTGATTGACGTAGTCTTGAAAAAGCTGAGCAAATACAGAGAGTAAAGTTGTACCAAGCATCACGTTAGCTGTTGGCAGCTGGTTGTTAACTGAAAATGGCTGAGTTCCAGGAAATTGAACGGAAGACATGTAATGGTTAATATTCATGCTCATGAATTTACTCTCCATCCATCAACGTATACTTTCGCTTGTAAAACCGTCGAATTTTGTTTTCCGTTGGTTTCTTTTTAATATCAAGCTCCGTAAGCAATTGCTCAAAATATTTTGCCCCTTCATTGGCATCGGTTACTTCGTATTCGAGTTCATAGTCCTCAGCACCTAGATAAAAGCTATGATCGAGTACAAGTAACCCGTTCTTATATGGAATTTCTGCTCGACTTGTACGCAAAGTGCCAAAATAAGTTAGCGCATGGCTATCGACTTGTAAATCAGTAATAAGCTGTTGAATTGTTGACGGAATCTTGGCGCTGCCATCTAGCAATTCTTTAGCTTGTTCATTTGTTAATGCTTCATGTGTTTCTAAAAGGCCCTCTTGATGAGGCTGTTTTAGCGTGAGAACGGATTTATTTTTTTTGCTTCGAATTCGCAGGGCAGCTCCGCAGTCTTTCAATGAGAAAGCAGGTGTATCAAAATAGTGGTTTTCTTGAGAAATAAACTGATCTTCAGTTAATTGAAAGTGTGAGCGGAGACGATCAAACTCTTCTTTCGTTACTATATTTTTAAATTCAATTTCAATTTCTTGTTTCAATGAAATCATCCTTTTAATTTAGGTCTTTTGGTAAGGCACTTTCCATCTTAATTTATCACACTTTTTGAGACAGTAAAACTACATTTCCTAACAGGAATATCCATATGGGGAACTTGGAAAATGAAGAAATACGGATTGTTTAGGTTTTACCTTTATTAAACGTTCCTGGAATGTGTTAAAATAGTAACGAATTGTATAGTTGGAAGGAGTTTATTTATGCACAATCGAATTGACATCACTACCTGTGTGATGAAATCAAATGAATTACATTTAAAAGCAGACCCTATTGAGACGGAAATTGAACAATTGGAAGATACAAAACAAATGCTTGTTGACTCAGATAACATGTCATTTGTATATGTTGTAGATATTAATGATCAATTTATGTATGTTGGCCTTAGTGATAATATTTGGGCGAATTTAAAGCACGTCTTACATAAAGATATGAAAGTATTTTTAGAAATTAATAAGGAAGTAATTGAGCTATCAGCCGTTAAAGAAGAGCTGTCTTATCTCATCAGTAACATCGAAGGAAACGTGAATTATGGAGACGAGATGGTAGCAAGAGTAGAGGAAGTTTTTTTAGATAAAGAAAATAAGTAACAGAGAGAAAAAAGGGGGGTGTTATTAATGATCAGGCATTGGGATTTATTTTTAGCACCGTATAAACAAGCCGTTGAAGAACTTAAGGTGAAATTAAAAGGAATTCGTTCACAGTATGATATGAAGTCTACGCATTCACCTATTGAATTCGTGACGGGACGAGTAAAGCCTATCGCCAGTATTTTGGATAAAGCGACTCGAAAAGGAATTTCTCTCGATCGCTTAGAGGAAGAGATGCAGGACATTGCAGGACTCCGTATGATGTGTCAATTTACGGACGATATTAAAGCGGTCGTAGAGCTCCTTCGTCAGCGCACAGACTTTGAATTGATTGAAGAAAGAGATTATATTCTTCATAAAAAAGAAAGCGGCTATCGTTCATATCATGTGGTCGTATGTTATCCTGTTCAGACAATTAAAGGTGAAAAGAAAATTTTAGTGGAAATTCAAATTCGTACACTGGCTATGAATTTTTGGGCTACAATTGAGCATTCTTTAAATTATAAGTACAGCGGGAAATTTCCTGAGAATATCAAAAAGCGACTTCAGCGTGCTTCTGAAGCGGCTACTCAGCTCGATGAAGAAATGTCTCAAATACGAGGTGAGATCCAAGAAGCCCAGGCTATTTTCTCACGAAAAAAAGAATCGGCGGAAGAATCTTAGGTATGACTCAGCAACAGCTTTGTACACTGGATGGATAGGGGGAGAGAATTAGGTGGAGAAAATAAAATTTGCTATTACATCAAAAGGCAACCAAATATCAAATACGCTTATGCAAAAAATGAAAACGTATTTATTAGATTTTCATTTAGAATATGATGAAAACCAGCCTGATATTGTAGTGTCAGTAGGGGGGGATGGAACGCTTCTCTACGCGTTTCACCGCTATCGAAACCGACTTGACAAGACGGCTTTTATTGGGGTTCATACCGGTCATTTAGGCTTTTACGCAGATTGGACACCTGATGAGATTGAGAAGCTGGTGATTGCTATTGCAAAGACACCCTACCAGACTGTAGAGTATCCACTGCTCGAAGTGATTATCCGCTATACGAACGGTGGACGCGAAGCTCGATATTTAGCTCTGAATGAATGTACGGTGAAAAGTGTAGAAGGCTCTTTAGTAATGGATGTGGAAATTAAAGGGCAGCGATTTGAGACATTCCGAGGAGACGGCCTTTGCGTATCAACTCCCTCGGGAAGTACAGCTTATAACAAATCCCTTGGAGGCGCGATTTTACATCCTTCGCTTCAAGCTATTCAAATTGCTGAAATGGCTTCTATTAACAATCGAGTGTTCCGTACGATAGGTTCTCCATTGGTTCTTCCTGGACATCATACAGCGCTGTTAAAGCCTGTTAACGACGCAGACTTTCAAATTACCATTGATCATTTAACTCTTTTACATAAAGATGTAAAGTCGATTCAATTTCGGGTAGCAAGCGAAAAAATTCGATTTGCTCGCTTTCGCGCGTTTCCTTTCTGGCAGCGTGTCAGAGACTCTTTTGTATGTGATGATTAAAGGCAGGGAAGAGAATGAAACAAGTTTTTACGTTGAGTTGGACCGTAGATCATTCTTTCGAGGGTGTAGCGGTTCGTGAATTTTTAAAAGAACATGATATTTCCAAAGCTTCGCTGACGGACATTAAGTTCAGAGGAGGAGCGATTGAAGTAAATGGAAAGCATGCAACGGTTCGATATATTCTGCAAAAAGGTGACGAAATCAAGGTGGCGTTTCCACCAGAAAAAGCAAGTGAAAGTCTTCTTCCTAAAGCTATACCTTTGGATATTGTATACGAAGATGAGTATATATTAGTTTTGAATAAGCAGCCAAACATGCCAAGTATACCTTCTCGAGAACATCTAACGTGGTCACTAAGTAATGCTGTGCTCTATTATTATGAGAAAAATAACATTAACTCGACTGTTCATCTTGTGAACAGGTTAGACCGAGACACATCTGGGCTGCTTATTGTGGCTAAGCATAGGCACGTTCATTACTTATTCTCTAAAGCACAAAAAGAACATGAAATTAAACGCGTGTACCGAGCTTTTGTTCATGGTAAGCTTGTTGGCAAGGAAACGATAGAGGCACCGATTGGCCGAAAAGAGTCAAGTATCATCGAACGGGAAGTAAGAGAAGATGGGCAGTTTGCTATTACACACTATACGGCGCTTCGTCCGTATTCTTCTTTTACAGAAGTTGCTCTTTCGCTTGAGACGGGGAGAACTCACCAAATTCGTGTTCATATGGCTTATAAAGGATATCCACTGCTTGGAGATACCCTATATGGCGGAACGAATCATCTTATTTCTCGTCAAGCTCTCCACAGCTATGAGCTCACTTTTTTTCATCCTTTTTTACAAAAAACGTTGTCTTTTACAGCACCTTTGCCGCCAGATATGCAGAAACTTCAAATCGTAAGATAAAAGTCGCTTTTTAAATGAAAAGCGACTTTCTTTTTACACGAAGTGATTAAATTTTTCCTCTACATAAGGCATAGATGAAGGCACCGATATAATATTCCCTTCAGGATACTGAAACGCCGTTAAAGCCCCTCCAAAAACTGCGCCCGTATCAACATTAATGGTATTATGAATTTTTCTGGCTTTTACTACGGGCGTATGCCCATACACGATAAAAGGTTTTCCGTTATAATGTTGGGCCCAATCCCGTCGGACAGGCATACCGTTTAGATGTTTTTCACCCGTAATGTCTCCGTATAGCACAAAGGTTTTAACTTTTTTATCCGTTCTGCCGATGTATTCAGCTTTAAGGCCGGCGTGAGCAATAATTACTTGATTTTGATCAAGCTGCACATATAGAGGTGATTGCTCATAAAGCTCAATAAACTTTTTTTTAATGAATTTCTGTTCTCTTGAAGGCAAGGCTTCGTACTCAGCAACGGTCGTTTCTAACCCATGAGTAATTTCCACTTTGTTACCGCAAAAGAAGCGATATAGCTTATTACAGTGATTGCCTGGACAGTAGTAAGCTTGCTGATGCTTGATTACAAGTGACCATACGAGCTCAATCACTTTTAGTGAATGAGGTCCTCGGTCTGTTAAATCACCTACAAATCCAAGGCGCCGTCCGTCAGAGTGGACAGGAATCCCGTCTTGCCACTCATACCCAAGTTTTTCTGTTAACGCTTTTAATTCATCATAGCATCCATGGATATCGCCTATTATATCTACTTTCATCTTTTATCCACATCCTTAAAAGGTTTTTCCTTTGACGATATAAAATTACCCTTATATGGAGCAAACTATGTGTAGAACTTATATATTATTGGGAAAAGAGTAAAGAGCTATGAGTTGAAAAAAAACAAAATTCATCATAAAGTTAAATGAGTTTTGTGCGACAGGGAGGTTGAAGACATGACAGATTCAATTGAAAAAGAAGAAAAAGCATGGTTCGCCGAACATTTATTATCACTTCTAGAAAAAAATGAAATCGATGCATTTCGTGAAGAATTTTTACATATGCATACGTATGACCAAGCTCAATTTTTTGAAGAATTAGATGAGCCTTCTAGGTTTGCGCTGTACGAGATGTTATCTCCGGAAGAAATGGCGGATATCTTTGAAAATGTAGAGATACGAGAAGAAGATTATCAAGAAATTCTCTCAGAAATGCATCCCAATTTTGCAGCAGACATGCTGTCGGAAATGTCGGCGGATGATGCCGTTGACGTATTAAATGAATTGGATAAAGAACAAGTGGCGAGCTATTTAACGATTATGGATGAAGAAGCAGCCGATGAAATTAAAGAGCTGCTTCATTACGAGGAATATACCGCTGGAAGTATTATGACTACTGAGTTTGTGGCCATTCGTGAAAATCAAACCGTACATTCAGCTATGCACATTCTACGCAGGGAAGCTCCAGAAGCGGAAACGATTTATTATGTATTTGTTATTGATGAACAAAAGCATCTAGCAGGTGTTATTTCTCTTCGTGATTTAATTATAGCAGATGAAGATACCATGATAAGCGAAGTTATGAATGAACGAGTTGTATCCGTGTCAGTAGCAGAAGACCAAGAAGAAGTTGCGCGCATTATGCGCGATTACAACTTTCTTGCGCTTCCAGTTGTTGATTTTCAGCAGCATCTTCTAGGGATTATTACGGTTGATGATGTGATGGATGTTCTTGATGAAGAGGCATCGGATGACTATTCTAAATTAGCCGGTATTAGTGATGTAGATGATACGATTGACCACAATCCCTTAGTAGCGGCCAAAAAGAGGCTGCCTTGGCTGATTATTTTGCTGTTTTTAGGAATGATGACAGCGAGTTTAATTGGACGTTTTGAAGATACGTTGAATCAAGTAGCTATTTTAGCTGTATTTATACCTTTAATTGGCGGTATGGCTGGTAATACAGGAACACAGGCACTAGCCGTTGCGGTTCGCGGACTGGCGACGGGAGAAATCGAAGAAGAAAGCAAATTTAAGCTGTTAATCCGAGAAGCAGCTACCGGAATGATTACGGGCGCATCATGTGGACTTTTAGTTGTATTAATTGTTTATATTTGGCAGGGAGATCTGGTTTTAGGCGCTTTGGTAGGCGTCTCTGTATTTTCAACATTGATTGTGGCTACACTAGCAGGAGCGTTTATCCCGCTTCTCATGCACAGATTCAAAATTGACCCTGCAGTCGCATCAGGACCATTTATTACAACGATCAATGATCTTATCAGTATTTTAATTTACTTCGGTCTAGCCACAACATTTATGAGTTATTTAAAATAATGAAGGGACTTTGGAATTCGACATGAGTAATCATGTCGGATTTTCATTATCAGTTCATATAGTTGACAGAGAACCTTCAAGCTTTTATGATTAACCTTTAATTTTGAATACTAACGTCTTCGTTTTATAAATAGCGAAGGTAAAAGGAGGGGAATCTAATGGAACAGCACGCGTCCTTTACATCACTTGTTATCGTCATTAGTTTGGCCTTTTTAACGCCTATACTGTTGCATCGGTTTAAACTCAACATTATACCTGTAGTCGTAGCTGAAATTATTATGGGATTAATTATAGGGAAAAGTGGTTTTGACCTTGTGGAGCAGGATATGTGGCTTGAAACACTTTCCACTTTAGGCTTTATCTTTTTGATGTTTTTAAGTGGTTTGGAAATTGATTTTTCTGCTTTTGCTGGAGGAAATTCAAAAGACAAAAAGGCATCAGGAGCGAAGGTTCCGAATGCTTTTTCCATTTCTATACTAGTGTTTGCAGCTATCTTTGCGGTTTCACTATTTTTGTCCTATGTTTTTGTATGGACCGGTTTTATTGATAATGCCTTTTTGATGACGCTTATTATTTCTACCATTTCACTAGGAGTAGTAGTGCCGACTTTAAAAGATGCACAGATTATGAAAAAGCCAATTGGACAAACCATTTTATTGATTGCGGTTATTGCGGACTTAGTCACGATGATTTTACTAGCCGTATTTGCTTCCGTCTATGATAAATCAGGAAATAGCAATACATGGTTGATTTTAATTTTATTTGGAGTAGGAGTGATTTTATACTTCATAGGGAAGCAGTTTAAAAACCGATCGTTTCTTGAGACAATGTCTAAAGGTACAATTCAAATTGACACGCGCGCCGTATTTGCACTCATTATCATTCTAGTGGGCCTTTCGGAGTCAATTGGTGTTGAAAACATTTTAGGCGCTTTTTTAGCGGGATCACTCGTTTCTCTTCTTGCGCCTAATAAAAACTTAGTTCATAAATTAGATTCGTTTGGCTACGGTTTTTTAATTCCTATCTTTTTTGTGATGGTAGGAGTGAAGCTTGACGTTTGGTCATTGTTCAGTGATAAAAAAGTGCTGATTTTAATGCCTTTATTATTCATTGCATTATTAATATCCAAGCTAGTTCCAGCGTTAATCTTAAGAAAATGGTATGATATGAAAACCGTTTTGGCATCGGGTTTTCTTTTAACATCGACTTTATCACTCGTTATTGCGGCAGCAACGGTTGGTGAAAATATTGGTGTGATTGATTCACAAATGTCCGGTGCGCTGATTTTGGTGGCGATTATTACATGTATTATTACACCTATTATCTTTAGAAAGCTGTTTCCAAAGCCAGAAATCAGTGATAGAAAGCTGAAGGTCAATATGCTTGGTGCAAATCAATTTACACTCCCGGTTATTCGAGAAATGGATCTTGATTTATATGATGTGACGATTTATCATCCTACTCAGGACAAAATTGAAAACCGTACGTCGGATTCCATTTTTAATATCGTCGACATCGATGGATATAGTAAGGAAACGTTAAGAAGTATAGGGATTTTAGATGCGGATGTATTAGTTGTAACAACAGGGGAAGAAGAAAGAAATAGCGACATTGCTCTATTTGCAAAAGAGTATGGTACAGAACGGGTTATTGCCCGCGTAGAAAGTCCTGTCTTAGATGAAAAGATGAAAGAAAATAACATTGAAGTTTTTTCTGTGCTGTTATCTACAACGGCATTGCTAAAAGCTTTAATCGAATCGCCAAATATTTTAAATATCTTAACGAATCAAGAAACAGCACTTTATCAAATTAATATGCGTAACCCTAAATACGAGGGGGTAGAGCTTCGTAAGTTCCCGTTTACAGGAGATGTGATTTTTGTTCGAATCTTCAGAGGGAAAGATTCTATTGTACCTCATGGCGATACAGAGCTTGAATTTGATGATCGTTTGATTGTAACGGGGTCTCGTTCGTATGTGAATGAATTGCGTATGCTTCTTGAGTATAAAATTAGATAAAGGTATTTAGCTGGATTTAGTTTTCTACCTGATTGAATGAGAGGAAGAGACTGAGACAAAAGTATTTTAGCTCAAGTGAAAAACGAACCACTGATCAACATGTTTGATTAGTGGTTCGTTTTTTTTTGTTGTTTTGAAAATAAGTTTCATCTGTTTAGCTCTTTCTAGCAGTTGATTGGAGGGCAAGACGAAGACTCCTGCGGGAAAAGTGGAAGGGGTGAGACCCCGCAGGAGCGCAAGCGACGAGGAGGCTCATTGGCCGCCCGCGGAAAGCGAAGTCTTGCACGGAAATCAACGGCGGTGTAACAAGCGTTCAGCTCATGTATCCTATTTATGCGTCTTTAGATTGAATTAATTTAGTTATATCTCAACTTCTTTTGTGGTATTTTCCTAAATTATATAAAAAAGTATAGTGCTGCTTTTATTTCTAAAAAGGCTGCCGCAAAAAAATAAACAAGTTTTTCCGTGTGCAAGCATACATTTTTAAAAGAACGATAACAAGCAATTGGAGGTATGCTTCATGACTAACTCAAAATCTAAGTCAGAAGAAAATGAGCCGCTAATGTACATTGTCCAGCCAAACGCTACGCAAAACCAGCGTTCTATGCAATATTATTTTAGTTCAAAACAGCAAGACAATAAAGGAATAGAGAAAGAGCATGTGTTAAAAGAAGAGCCCAGCTTTTCTTCTATTCAAGAAGTCAAAGAGCCTGACGTAGAAAAAGTGGAAGAGATTAAGAATGAAAAAAAGGAAGAGCGTTCAATTGTTCCCGTGGATATACCGCAATCAGAGAATAAAAAGCCAAATAAAATGTTTCAGTCTATGACGATTAAAGAAAAAGTTGAATTTCTATGCAGCTTCCCGCCTCATATGTCTCAGCCAATTTGTGAAATTACGTGCCAAAATCAAAAATATATAGGAACAATTTTAGAATTAAAAGAAGGAAGTTTATACGTAAGCGTTCCTCCTAATAAAGAGAAAACAGTATTGACATTTCATGATATTCAAACCATATCTATCGTTAAAATTTAAGTAATTTTAAAAGCTAACAGTGAAAAAGCACGTTAGCTTTTATTTTCATAAGTTTGTGAATGTACGGAGGAATGAAGATGACATGGATTTATCTAACGCTATTTATCTTTGCAACGTTTCGACTTACTCGTCTAATTGTTTTTGATAAAATTACGGCTTTTATTCGGAAGCCGTTTCACAAAATTGTAGAAGATCAAGATGAACAAGGAAATACGGTAACGTACCTGGAGATAAAAGGGAAGGGGCTGCAAAGGTGGATTGGAGAACTGCTCAGCTGCTATTGGTGTACAGGCATATGGTGTGCAGTAGGAATTTATTTTAGTTATGTAGCGGTCCCGCACATTGCTATTCCTGTTATTACGATCTTAGCTATTGCAGGGTGTGCAGGAATTATAGAATCTTTTATGAAATAAATGGACGAGTTAAAAGACATATTGATCGTCAATATGTCTTTTAATGATTAAGGGAAATTTAGCACAACTTTATTTAAAAAAGGAATACCTTCCTGCCACTCTTCACTATAGAAAAAGCCTTCTAGAATAAACGAAGTCGTATCAGTGGAGAGAGGAATGACTACTTGAAAAGAGTCAAATAATAATTTGCCTTTGGGCTTTAATACTGTTTGCTTAATGGGTTTAATCCAATATTCACCGTCATTTTGAATTTTTTCGTTCCATTTTGGATGAGCGTAGCGCCATTCTAAAGAAGAAGAGGGGACACTAGAAGCTTCAATATCTTTTTCATCAATGAGCTTCCCGCTTAACATAGCAGAAGCAGTAGGCTTCATTTTTAAGCAAAGTGTTGGAGAGTATAAAGTACTGCTCGTTTGATTTTGAATAATTACGTTGCCGAACATCATCAGCTCGCTTTCATCTTGTTCTGGCAGCAGTATGGAATGTTGGAAGAAACAGAGGATATCGCTTTTTTCGAACCTTTCTATGGGTTTTTCTACAATCTTTTCAATTACTTTCTCCACGATTTTTTCTTCAATAACGGGCTGTTTCCTTGAAGCTTTTTCTCGAAACGCTTCGGCAATAATTTTTTGTTCGGAAAGCTCGTTTCTCAGTAGATCCAGTTCTTTTTCTAATTCTTCAATTTCTACTTCTTTTTCAGATGTAGAAAGCGTCTCAGCGTGTTTCTTTTTCCAAAACGATGTATTTTCTTTTTCTCGCTCTAAAGCTCGTTCATAGCTTTTTAGTTGGTTTTGCACGTTTCGAATTTCTGATTTATAGTGTATGAGCTTTTGTTTTAATTGAGTTAGATCATCTTTAGGGGAAGGGGAGTTACGACTCATCTAGTAGTCTCCTTTCCTGCTGAGCTATAAATTAATCTGGTCGTTAGAGCTGCCCATAGCAGTTTTATTTATATGTATGCAGAAAGCGCGTAAAGGATGAAAAAAGAGGAGAAATATTCTCCTCTGGCTTTTTATCTTGTTAATCAAATTCGTGATGGTCGAAGCCTGACTCTACATCGTCTCCATCAAAATCATCGTGATGTGGTCTTCCAGGGAAAATAGCATCACATTGAGGTGGATATTCAATAGGTGAGCAGCTGCTTGTAGAAATGATTTCAGGGCGAGGGTAGCAGAAGCTTCCTTCTACTTCAACTTTAACATCTTTTTCAATTTGAACACTTAGGCATAACATAAGATCAAAGCTTAATTGCTGTAAGTGACAATCTGATAATCTGAGAGAACCGTCAGTTCCTTCAAAAGATTCAAGGTGGACAACAGGTTCTGTTCCTTCCGGGGCGCATAAATAGAATGTTTGATGTATTTTCCAAGGAATAACGCTAGATTCAACCTCATCGTGTTTGTGATGTCCATTCAATTCAATTAACTTAACTCGGTAAAAGCCGCTAATTGATAATTTTACTTCATGAAGAACAACAACTTCTCCATCTGGTAACACAATTTTTTTAGGTCTGCGACCACCGTGCGGCACAAGCTCAATCACGTTATCAAGTGCGTCTTCATCTGAAGGATCTACAGGGTGACCTTCACTATCTGTTAAAACAATTTCCACTTCTACGTCATGGCCTAAATCTTTAAGTGCTTCTTCTTCAAATAATGAAGTGTCGTTCGTAAAGATTTGTGGTAAAACAACTTGACGTCTAACCCAGTCGTACACTTTAGGTACGCGGATACATAATGATTCAAAAAGTTCTGCCATTTTTAAACCTCCTAATTGTAATTGTCCTTCCTTTACGCTTTTCGTTACTAGGTATCGGACTACTATAGTGTATGAATGACCTGCTTTTATGTTCCTTAGTAAAAGCGGAATTTATCGGAATAAATCCTAGTTGGAGCGAGCATAAAAAATGAAGGAAATAATAAACTCAATTACAGCATATTCATGTTAATAAAAAGTGTTATTCATCTTTAACTGATTTTTTAGAAGCTGTGGGTTATTTATAATGGAGGAGTGAAGGGCATGAGCGAGGAAAAAACAAAACAATATATTGCTTCATTGAAGTCGGAGTTGGCTTTTTATAAAGAAGAATATCAAAAATTCAAGCACCAAGAATTTGAATATGAAGATATGAAGGAAGAGTTATTGGAATTACAGCAAAAGCATGAAGAAGAAAAAAAGAAGCTAGAGGAAAAAATAGATTGGCTTAAAGCATGCGTCAATGAACAAAAATCAAAAACCGAACAGTCTATTGTACAGTACAATCATCAAGCTCAAGGGACAATTCAAGAACTGCAAAATCGGCTGCGTGAAGTGACAGAGCAAAAGGGAGGAGAAAGACCGAGAGTGAGGAAACAAAAAAACAGCACGGATTTATTTTTGTCCCTGCAGCGCAAAATGGACAAATAAGATAGAACGTCTTTCTTTAGTCCTGAATATAATGTTATAGATAGGATGCTGTGAAAAGGAGGGAAACATGATGTATTATCATTATAATTATAATCCTAATCAATACCCTCAGCCCCTGCCTTATCATCCACAACCAATGACAAAACAATCGGTGAAGAAAGGGCATGCCATTCCTAAGCCAGTCCAGTACCCTTCTCCAAAACAAGGTGGTTGCGGCTGCGGTTCAAAGTTACCAAAGCGATAAGCAATAGAAGCATTGTCACTCGGACAATGCTTTTTTACATGGAGTGGAGAGAGGTGTAGAGATGCCAGATTTTTTCGATGAATTTGAACGGTTTTTTGAACAGCATATGATGGGAGAACATCGAAAGAGAATGAAAGAAGTAGAAAAAGCAGAAAATCAGATGGAACAGCAAGAGAGGAAACTGCAGCAAAATGTAAAAAGACTTGATGAGCAAGATGCTGAAGATCCGTTTGGACAATGAAATTTAATGTACACAGTTGAAAAGCCCATACAAAATCATATTATTGAACATACAGTATAGAGAGTAAAACAGAGGGGGTGTAATATTATGGGCTGCGGATTTGGCTACGGTGGTTGTGGTTACGGTGGTGGCTACGGCGGTGGTTTTGCGTTAATCGTTGTATTATTCATTCTATTAATTATTGTTGGTTGTGTTTGTTTTTACAATTAATCCCTTCTATGAATAAGGCACCGAAAAGTGCGGGTGAAGTTTCACTCGCACTTTATTTTTTTATTAAATGTAAAGGGCACCATCTAGGCACATGGTGCATACGATGAAGTATAAATAAAGGAGGTCATGCAAAATGGATAATAATATGTTTAAAAATATAGAAAAGAAAACAGGCGTTAATATGAAGGATATTTTTGAACTTGCGAATTCTGTACAAAATGCTAATTTTAAAGATGAGCAAACGGTGCGTAATATTGTGAAGCGAGTAGCACAAATTGCGAATAAGCCAATTTCAAAACAAAAAGAAGAACAAATTGTTAAGGCGATTGCAAACAATAATCAATCCATTGATTTTGCGACCATCGCTAAAATGCTAAATGAGAAAAAATAATTTAATATTTTTATATAAAGCCCTGAGGTGTCAGGGCTTTTTTCCATTTAGGCAATTTCATTTGTTTGAAATGCGTTAGAATCAAGATCAAACAGTTCGGGATGCTGTGCTAAGTAATTAATTTCTTTAATACGATGAGCGATAGGAGGGTGAGTTGAAGTAGCTTGATTCAACCACATAAAAAAACCTTTTTCCTGTGAGTGCGTATGAACAAATTCTTCCTGATTTACTTTTTTATTTAGACAATGACCAACCGCAAGTATAGTGAGTGCTTGAGTGGCAGCTTTTGCATCACCAATCGCAACGGAAGCTATGCGATCACATGTATATTCACAGGCCCTAGAGTAAGCTTTTCCTAAAAAAGGAACCCAAAGAGCAGGTAGAATAAGTGAGTGGTAGAGTGTGTGCTTACGTTTGATATGAACTAATTCGTGGGCAATGATAAAAGAAAGTTCTTTTTCTTGATTATCTTCAATCATTTCAACAATGTCGGAGTATAAAACGACAAAGTGACGTCCAAAAAAACGTGTAGCAAACGCGTTTAATAAGCCGCCTGATTGAACAATATAAATATCGGGCAGCTCTAAATCCAGCTCTGAAGATAAATGTTTTGCCTGATGATAAGTATGCGGGAACTGCTTCTCTGTCAATCTAACTCCATTATTGCGAATTTGAGCAATAGAGAAACCGTGTAGCATAAATGTAATGAAAAAACCGATTGCAATGTAGAGAATGCCGACGAGTGAAATAATTAAAAACAAATAGGTTAATAAGCTGATAACCATACACAAAATGAAAAAAATCTTTTCATTTTCATGAATAAGCTTTGCGTTCAATAATGGAACCTCCTAAAATATAGTAATGCAGTACATAACGTAGTGTAACGCATCTACTTATGAATATCTACCTCTTAGTGGAATGTTTGGTTAATAATAGAGGTTGAAACGTAACGAAATCAATCCAATCTAAAGAGGAGAAAATTGGATACATGAGCTCCTACGGGGTCTCATCCCTTCCGCTTTTCCCCAAAGAGCCCTCCAATCAACAGCTAGAAGCAACTAAATATATTAACTCTACATGTACATGACAATAAAAAGTACGAACGGTTAATCAATAATTTTGATTAACCGTTCGTACTTCAATTTGACTAAAATACTTTTGTCCCAGCCTTTTTTGCTTTATACTTTTTTTATAAAAGACTTCAGAAATCTTGAAGGATAAGCGGTTTTACCTCTTCTAGTTTGCGGAACAGATAAGTAAAGTGAATTCTGTGCACGCGTCATGGCTACATATAAAAGGCGGCGTTCTTCTTGAAGCGGCACATCATCTCCGCCTCGATAAGCTTCGAGTGCATAATCATGAGGCAATCCTCCGTCTACGCTGCTCAGTACGTATACATGCTTATATTCAAGACCCTTTGCTCGGTGAATGGTGGTTAGCTGAATACTTTCATTAAATTGCTTGCTTAAAGCTTTCATCTCTGTGTTCATGGCAATCATATGATCCACATGCTCTAACAGTTCAGGTACGGTTTTGAATTTACGTGCTACAACTTTTAAATCCCGCACGTCATCCGAACCTTTTTCCATCATATTTCCTTCATTTCCTCGTTTTTTGACAAAATCATCGAATCCCATATCCTTAGAAATCGTCTCAAGTGCCAAAGAAGGAGACATTGATTTTAGCGACTTGAATAAAGGAATTACTTTCTTGAGCTTTTTTTGCTGAAACGGTTTTAAATCTTGAAGATATTCAAGCGCATCAATAAATGTACCATCATGAAGAATACTTGCTGCTTTTAAGTCATTGACTGCTGTTTTCTTTAAAAAGAGTGCGTTCACTAAATCTTGTAGCGAACTTGCGTCATTTGGATTCACGCTCAAGCGTAGAAATGAAAGTAAACTTCGAACCATTCTTCTTTTATAAAACGAATCCGCATCTTGTTCGATTGAAAATGGCAGGTTTGACTGCGATAAACGTTCAAAGATGGCGCGTGAAGAAGCGTGAGTTCGGTACAAGACCGCGAAGTCAGTTGGAGAAGCTCCTTGCTTAATCTTTTCTTTCATATCCGTTACAATCATTGTTGCTTCTTCTTCTTCGTCGTATGGAAAGAAGAAGGTAGGTCTTAACTCATTATCAAACTGGGCAGCCATTTCTTTTTGTCGGCGCGCTGTATTTCGTGCAATTACTTTATTAGCGGAAGAAACGATGGCGTGAGCTGAACGATAATTTTGGTTTAACGTAATAACAGTTGTATGAGCAAAATCTTTTTCAAAGTTTAAGATGAACGAAGGGTCGCTTCCGCGGAAAGCGTAAATTGATTGATCATCATCTCCTACGACACACAAGTTTTTAGAGTCTTCACTTAGCATTTTCATAATTTTATATTGAACTTTATTGATATCTTGAAATTCGTCAATTAAAAAATAGCGAAATCTTTTTTGATAACGAGTTAGCAAATCGGGATTTTGTTTTAGCATTTCATAACATCCATACAGCATGTCATCAAAATCGAATAGCTGTTTTTGCTTTTTGACTTCTTCATAGCGACGATATAAAAAGTGCACATCTTGTTCCCATTTGTCTTTTGGGCGAACATCTTTCACGCCAACAAGCGTGTTTTTCCAATAGCCGATTTGCTGAAGTGCCTGATCAAACGGGAAATCTTTTTCATCCACGTGGAGCTCTCTTGCTGCTTCTTTCACGATCTGTTCTTTTTGCCAATCCCATTTCAGCAGGCGATCCATTTGCCACGCTTGAGGATTGTGATGAACAATCATACGTAAGAAAATGCTGTGAAAAGTTCCAACTAGCATTTGACGAAGATGTAAGCCGGACATCTTTGGATATGTAGCCAATCGTTCTTTCATTTCTTTAGCTGATTTAGCCGTGAAAGTCACCAGCATAATGGATTTTGGATCAATTTGTTTTTCTTGTATCATATATGCGGTGCGAGCTGTTAACACACGCGTTTTTCCGCTTCCTGCACCGGCTAGAATAAGAAGAGGTCCTTCTGAATGTGTAACAGCTTTCCATTGGTTCGAATCTAATTCAATACCGCTCTCTTTAAATTCATTTAAATAAGTAGAGTCAGAGTGTTTAGGAACAGGTGGTTTTGAGCGAAAAGCAGGAACACTTGAAAAAGGCGCGGAAGACCTCCATGTCGCTTTCTCTTTTACAGTTGAATTTTTCTCACCAATAGCTCGTCCTTTAGGAATACGAAATCCATTGGTTTCTCTGTATTCAGCCGGAGTTTCTTTTATTTGTTGTACAGCTGTTGTTTCTGATAGTGTGTCTGAACACTCTTCTCTTTCATGAGGAACTTGAGCATGATAAAAGTAAGGAGAATGTTCAATCCCCAGATATAATTTAACTGGTTCTCCGCAGTGAGCACATGTTATTTCTCCTCGGAGACTAGCTTCATATAAATATTGAAATCGGTCTCTAGCCGTTATAGCAAGATTAAGTATCTGTTTTTGATAAAGTGCACGTTGCAAAAAACATGGCCTCCTTTGTAAAACATGAACAATCAATAGTAAATAAGAGGGAGTTAAAGCAAGAAGCCGCTCTTGTTCTACATCGATATAGATGTGTATATACGCACAGTTTTTATTCTATAATCAAAGTCTATCATATCAAAATCATCTTTTTTTAAAAAGAGTACGGATATTTTTGGAGGGATACGATATAAAAAAGGGTATATATTGAGTAAGAGATCACATATGTTCAAAAAAAGGAGGTATAGATACAAAGTGCTATCTGTTTTGAACAAGTCTAGAAGAGGGCGTAAGTGAGCTGTTTCAATGTCGATACTTCTTGCGAAAAATACTGAGGTCTGGGAGTAGAAGGTATCTTGAAAAAGAGGAGGGTTCATATGGGATATATACTGCCCGTCACGCCTTATCAGTCTATTCAATATGCAAATCGCCTTCAAAAAAATAATGCTTCTTTTTCAAATCGTATTTGGCCTGTCCAGAAAAAAAGCTTTGACGAAGAGTTTGAATCGCGTTCTCACTCATTGGAATTGACGCCAAGTTCAGTACAAAAGCGAAAAAAGCTTCAAGCAGCAGAGCGTGTATACAGCAAGCTAACAAATAAGGGCCTAGTGATTAATACACGGGTATAATAGAAAAAATCGTGAACGCAGCAGAATGAATGCGCTCACGATTTTTAACAAAGTAATGAACAAGTAAAAAACACCTTAGTAAGATTCAATAAAAAGTGTACGGCCCTGCTGCCATTCAGCATAAAGCACCTGTTTATAATCGGTAAATCCCTGTTTTTTTAATTGTTTCTTTAGCCAGTCTTCATCAAAGCCTGACTGAATTAAGTTTTTCAAAAGCAAACGTCCATCACTGACGAAGGCGATAGATAAAACAGGTTCAGAAGGAGGCAGCTGCAGATCGCTTCTTGTTGGCTTAGCATAATCAGATTTTGGCAATACGCTTAGCGAGCCATCTGTTTCTAAAATCGCATATTCAACTTCACGAATGGAAAATATGTCTTTTGAACGCAGCATATGAAGAAGCTGATCGATATCTAATCGATTTTTGCTAAGTTCTTTGTACGAAATTTTCCCTTTTCGAATAATAATAGATGGCCGTCCTTCTAAAAACAAGCGCAGGCGAATATTTTTTTGAGTAATAACTTCGGTGACATAAATAAGCGCTCCCCAAAAGATAACAGCAAATAAAATTTTGCCTATGCCTACTTCTGAGTCATATAACGCATTTCCTACTAACTCTCCTAATACAAGAGCAGAGATAAAATCAAAAGTGGTAAGCTGAGTGATCGTCGCTCTGCCTAAAAATTTAGTTAAGATAAACAAGCAGATAAATCCGATAAAGAGTTCTAGTGCAATTCCGATAAGTTCATCCATATTTTCACCTAATTCACATGATTAGGTATTAGTATAAGCAAAGCAAAGGTTCTTATCCTTTAAAAAAGCAAAAACACCAGGTTCAATTCCTAGTGTTTTTTACTTAGTTTCTTTACCATCTCCACATGTGGAATTCCAGCATCCATAAATTCACCTGAAACCGTTACGTAGCCTAGCTTTTTATAAAATCCTTCCGCATGCGTTTGAGCATGCAGCTTAATCTTTTCAATCTCATGCTCTGCTGCGATCTCTTCTAACTTATCCATCAAAAGCTTTCCTACACCGTCTTTTCGATAAGAAGAAAGAACGCAGATTCGTTCGGCTTTTCCATAGTCCTCTACCATACGGAAGCGTCCTGCCCCAATTGGTGCATTTCCTTTGTATACAACTAAATGCAGGGCTTCGGAATCGTATTCATCGATTTCTTGCTCTACATCAACCTGCTGTTCTTCTACAAATACTTTTTGACGTACGAAGTAAGCATCAGAAGGATCTTGTTTGTTCGTTAGTACTTTGATGTTCACGTATCTTATCCCTTTCCAAGACGAAATGTTTCAAACACAGTCCATGTTTCATTTTCAAGCTGGTACATTAAATGAAAGCGATCAACTGTTTCTTCATGAGCGACATCTACAAGCTTCAACTGGCTATACACATCTAAGTGCTCATCATCTGAAAGTCGTTGACCAATTGTAATATGTGGAATAAATGAATACTCAGTTGGTTGTTCGAGATTGCCTTCATGAAGTTTATTGTAAAGTGACGTCAGTTCTGGCTTTTGTTCCACTTTTAAGTAAATAACGTTATTGGCTGGTGAAAATGAGCTTACTTTCGTTACATTTAATGTAAATGGATTTGTTTCTTCGGCAATTTTACGCAAATTAGCCGCAATTTCGTCAATTTGGTCTTCTGTAGCTTCAAAGACTTCTTTTAATGTAAGATGAGGCGGAATTAATGAATAGTGAGAATCATAGCGCTTTCGATAAGAATTCGCTACATCTTGCAATTTTTTAGATGGAAAAAGTACAACGCCAAATTTCATAAAAAATCCCTCCAAAGTAAGATCATAAAATATGTATAAAGCGAGCTTATTATAACAAATTTTCAAAAAATATGATATCTTTCTACTTCAACATATATTGAAGCGACCGCTTTACGTCTTTTTGCCAGTATTTCCACGTATGATTTCCATTAAATTCTTCGTAGAAAATAGAATATCCACGCTGCTTCATTTGTTCGTGCAACAGGCGGTTAGGCTCAATAAAGTTCAATATACCGTCTTGTGTTGTTTTGACATCCGTTTCTTCCGTTCCAATAACATGATACAAATCCAGAAGTGAAGGAGAAGCAAATGAGTTGACCGTTTGTAATACAGCATCGTTCACGAAAGGAGAATGCATAATTACTTTCCCGAACGTGTGAGGATACGCAATGGCCGTCAGCAGTGAAACTGTAGCAGCAAGCGAATCACCAATTAGAACACGCGATTTTCCCATTTGATATGTAGGATATGTTTTATCCAAAAATGGCACAAGTTCATGTGCTAAAAAGCGAATGTAAGCATCTACCTGCTTTCCTTCTGGATGATACTTATCGCGTCTGTCTTCCACGCTTTTATATGGAATTCCAACAAAAATAGTACGATCGATTTCTGACTCGTTCATTAAATCATCGATTAAACGAGGTGTACGTCCGTACATAACATAATCTTTTCCGTCTTGGGCGATAAGTAGAGAATACTTATAGAGCGTAGAATAGTTTGACGGCAAATAGACTAGTAACGTGACATCTTCTTGCAGTGCGTCACTATAAAAAGAAATTTCTTCTAACTTCCGCTTACTTTCTGACATGAATAATCGACTCCTATGCATTTGAATGAAAGCGTTACCTTTATTGTAACACATTTTCTAAAAATCGTTCTTTATTTTATTGTAACGAATTTTTTAGCGAATGACGAGAAAGAGGCATGCGTTGCTAAAAAAAGAGGTTGGGACGTAACGAAATGAATTTCATCCAAGCATGAACAATCTGGATATATAATCTGGGCAGCTTGCTCGGCCGCAGTTGATTTCCGTGCAAGACTCCGCTTTCCGCGGGCGGGCGGTGAGCCTCCTCGTCGCTTGTGCTCCTGCGGGGTCTCACCTGTTCCGCTGTTTCCGCAGAAATCTTCGCCTTGCCCTCCAACCAACTGATAGAAGGAATGAAACAGATAAAATCTGCGTCCACTTTAACAAAAAAAACGAATCATCAATCAAACAGTTTGATTGATGATTCGTTTTTTTGTTAATCTAATTTTTTCATCTTTTTAAACATATCTTTTTCTGCTTGAGTGGCTTTTTCTAGCGGTTTTTTCGTATATTCCTCTTCTTTTTCATCAATCGAAACCAATTCTGTGTCATTCTTTACATAACTTCGGATATTGCGAGCACCGAAATAGCCGTTTACATCTTTCAAAATAGGCTTGTTTTCTTTTTGATCATAAAGAGTATATGAATTCTCTTCTTTAACGATAGCATAGTGATTTCCTGCGAGCAGAGCCACAGCTTCTTTTTCGCTTTTTCCAAAAGTAGACATGAGAAACAGAACGATTAAGATGATAAAGAAAAGGGCTGTTGCGCCAATGAAAAATAATAATAAGCCTCTGCTAAATTTACTTTGTTTTTCTTCCACAGTAGACAAACCTCCTGATTCGATAATTTTATTATAGCAAGTAAATGTAATGAGCGCCTAAAGAGATATGTGACGAGTTTATGAACTCAGGCGGATGAACAAAAAAGGTTTTTAGCGGCTCTCATCGAATTTAGTATAAAGAGAGACAACAACTTGAAAAGGAGAGAGAGACATGACAGCGAAAAAAATCCCAACGAGCAAAGAAGTAGCAAAGGCAACATTTAATTTGCTGGAAGAGCGTGGCGTAACAGTTTTGGATATTGCTGAAATTGTGTATGATTTACAGCTTCCTTATCATCCAGCTCTAACCATTCAGGAATGCGCTGAAAGCGTAGAGAGAGTACTGCAAAAGCGAGAAATTCAGCATGCCCTTCTAGTTGGAATCGAACTTGATAAGTTAGCTGAGCAAAATAAATTATCAGAACCTCTTCAAAGTATTGTAGAACAAGACGAAGGGTTGTTTGGCGTTGACGAAACGATTGCTTTAGGTGCCGTTTTAACCTATGGCAGTATCGCTGTTACGACCTTTGGCTATTTAGATAAAGTAAAAGTAGGTATTATTGAAAAGCTGGACTGTAAAAAAGAAAAAGGAGTTAATACCTTTTTAGATGATTTGGTAGCGAGCGTAGCTTCTAGTGCGGCAAGTCGTTTGGCTCACCGTCAGCGTGATGAACAAGAACAGCTGCAAGAAGGCAATCCGGCTACGTAATAAACTTCTTTTAGTATGTATATAAGCTGCGTAAATTAACGCGTTAAAATGATTTAGTCTTTTATTTGAATAACGGAGGCTAGGCACGTAGGAGATACGTGCCTAGCCTGCGTTAATGGAACGATTTATGGCTGTAGTGAAGTAGTCATAAGATAGCTTAAGTTTTCCAGCCCAAGACTTTCATAAAAAGCACGTGCTTTTTCGTTAAATGCCCATACGGTAAGCTGGAGGTCATTTGCTCCTTTTTGTACAGCCCACTGTTTCGTAGCAGAAAAAAGACCTTTTCCTACCCCATAATTTTGAAAGCCTTTTTTTACACCAAAATATTGGATGTATGCTGTGTAGGAAAGCGGAGCTAACGTGGTGGGAGGGTTATATTTTAATTCAACAACAGACGCTCCAATAATTTGATTTCGATATTGAGCTACAAGAATATCAATGGTTGCATAATAAAGGGTAGCTTGATATTGTTCTGGAGATAAAACAGCCATTTGGTTATCAAACATAGAAGGGAGCGCATTTGCGTGGAGTTCTAGTGATTCCCCTAATATTTTATTTACTTCTGTATAATCATCTAGTTTTGCAGTGCGATAGATAATATCCATACACACTTCACCTACTTTTTAAAAGTTGTGCTTTATCATATGTAGCAACTTAGAAAATGTTAAATGAGAATGAAAACCTGAAAATTTTAAGTGAAGAACTGCACTAAACAGAGCATATATTTTATGCTCTGTTTGATGTTGTAGTTGAAGAATATATAAGGGCGAAACATTAAATTCTAGTTTCAGCAATAGCATCGCGTACTTTTTCAAGCGAGTGTTTAGAGGTGTCTTTATTCGCAATCATTACATTAACATACAAAGCATCAATGAGGCTTAGCTGTCCAATTCTCGAGGCGAGAGCTTCAGATCGATATTCGGTTTCTTCTGAACTTGTATAAAGAGAAACGTCAACGTTTTGACTTAATGGAGATTTAGGAAAACCCGTGATCCCAATCGTTTTGGCGCCGTTCGCTTTTGCTGTATTTAAAATGTTCATCGTGTCTTTATTTGTTCCAGAATGAGAAATCACTACCGCTACATCTTGTTTCGTCAATTGAGAAGCGGACATAAGCTGGAAATGGGAATCGATAAATGCAAACGTTTTAATTCCTGTTCGCACAAATTTATGAAAAGCATCCATAGCTACGACTGAAGAGCCTCCCGTGCCATAAAATTGAACTTTATCGGCCTTCATTAAAAGTTTGACGGCTTTTTCAATAGCATTGCCCTCTAGTATTTGTAATGTATTCTCAAGCGTTCGCACGTTGGAGCGAAAGATTTTTTCAGCGATCGTTTTTTCATTATCCGTTTCAGCAATTTCCTCGTGAATCTGCTGAATAGGCGTCATAATTTCAGCAGCCAGCGCTATTTTCATCGCCTGATAGCCCTTGAAGCCAATTCGTTTACAAAAGCGAAAGACTGTTGCATCAGCTACATTTAAATCGTCTGCTACTTCGTTAATGGTACTGTGAATAATTTGTTCCGGCTGTTCTAAAATATAATTTGCAATTTTTTTCTCTTTTTCACTGAATCTAGCATAGTGAGAACGAATTTTTCCTAAACAATTTTGCGTCATAACTGATGTTCCTTTCCACGAATTTAGTAGTAAAAAGAGTATAGCACAAAAATATGTGTGAAAAAAATTTTCTTGTAAACGATTGCAAAATGAAAAATAATTCGTATAATGGAGGTAATGTGAAATTTTTTTTCAAAGGGAGTTTATAAAATGAAAATTGGATTAATCGGTTTAGGAAAAATGGGATATAATTTATCATTAAATTTAATGGACAACCATCATGAAGTTGTAGCTTATGATGTGAATAAAGAAGCGGTAGAAAAACTTTCAAATGAAGGAGCAGCTGGTGCCTTTACTATTGAAGAGCTAGTCAACGAACTTCCCCCTTCACCTAAAGTTGTATGGGTTATGGTTCCGGCTGGAGAAGTAACGGAAAATGTGATTACAGAACTAAAAGACCTTCTGTCAGAAGGAGATATTGTAATAGATGGAGGAAACTCTAATTATAAAGAATCTGTTCGACGTGCTCAGGATCTTCAGGAAAAAGGTATTTACTTCTTTGATGTAGGGACAAGCGGCGGAATGGAAGGTGCAAGAAACGGAGCGTGTACAATGATTGGCGGAGATGCAGAAGCATTCCGTACAATTGAACCAATTTTTAGTGATATTTGCGTAGAAAATGGATTTATGTACGCAGGCAAAAGCGGAAGCGGTCACTTTTTAAAAATGGTTCATAATGGTGTAGAATATGGAATGATGCAATCCATTGCTGAAGGATTTGAAGTTCTGGAAAAAAGTCAGTTTGATTTCGACTATGAAGCCGTAGCGCGCGTTTGGAATAACGGATCTGTCGTTCGCTCTTGGTTAATGGAACTAACGGAAAATGCGTTTTCAAAAGATCCTAAACTAGATAGTATTAAAGGAGTCATGCAGTCTTCTGGTGAAGGGAAATGGACCGTAGAGACTGCCCTTGATCTTCAAACGGCAACTCCTGTTATTGCTTTATCGCTAATGATGCGCTATCGTTCATTAGAGGAAGATACATTTACAGGAAAAGTTGTAGCAGCACTTCGAAATGAATTCGGCGGTCACGGTGTTGTAAATAAGTAAAGTAGTAAAGTAGGGGGACAGCAGCATGAGCAAAAAATATGCAATAGGTGTAGATATCGGAACAACGAGTACAAAGTCTGTATTATTTTCAGTAGACGGTACAGTCATTGCTAACCATGGGATTGAGTATCCACTATACTCGCCTACGCCCGCGATGGCTGAGCAAGATCCTGAAGAAATTTTTCAAGCAGTTGTACGTACCATTCAAACGGTTGTAAAAACAAGCGATGTAAAACCTGAGGATATTTTATGCGTTTCATTCAGCTCAGCTATGCACAGTGTTATTGCCGTTGATCAGCAGGGAAAGCCGCTGACAAAATGTATTACGTGGGCCGATAATAGAAGTGCAGAATGGACGGAAAAAATTAAAAATGAATACAACGGCCATGAGATTTATTTACGTACAGGCACGCCTATTCACCCGATGTCGCCACTTTCCAAGCTAACATGGCTTTCTAATGAACAGCCTGAATTAGTGAAGGGAACACATAAGTTTATTTCAATTAAAGAATATGTATTCTTTAAGTTGTTTAACGAATATGTGATCGACTATTCGATTGCATCAGCAACAGGTTTATTTAATCTGAAAAATCTTGCGTGGGATGAAGAAGCATTAAAAGTAGCAGGTGTGACGACAGATCAGCTATCCACTCCTGTTTCAACTATGCATCAAGTGAAAGGGCTAAACACAGAGCTTGCAGTTGAGATGCACTTACTGCCGGATACGCCCTTTATTGTAGGTGCAAGCGATGGCGTATTATCAAACTTAGGTGTAAATGCGATTGAACCAGGCGTTGTTGCAGTAACAATTGGGACAAGCGGAGCTATTCGAGCAGTCACTGACAAGCCAGTAGTCGATCCTAAAGGTCGTATTTTCTGTTATGCGTTGACAGAAGACCACTGGGTAATTGGCGGCCCTGTAAATAACGGAGGCATGATTTTTAGATGGGCTCGTGATCAATTTGGAGCGTCGGAAGTCGAAACAGCTAAACGTCTTGGAAAAGATCCATATGAAGTATTAACGGATATTGCGGCTTTAGTGAAACCTGGAGCAGACGGCTTATTGTTTCATCCATACCTGTCAGGAGAGCGTGCGCCGCTTTGGGATGCAAATGCTAAAGGTTCGTTCTTTGGCCTAGGTTTGCATCATAAAAAAGAACATATGATTCGCGCCGTATTAGAAGGCGTTATTTTTAACTTGTATACGGTATTATTAGCACTTGAAGAGTTAATTGGAGAACCTACAAAAATTCAGGCAACAGGCGGATTTGCACGTTCCGCACTTTGGCGCCAAATGATGGCAGATATTTTTAACCAAGAAGTATCCGTGCCGGAAAGCTTTGAAAGTTCATGTCTAGGAGCAGTTATTCTTGGCTTATATAGCCTTGGCGAAGTCGACTCATTAAACGTTGTTTCCGATATGGTTGGAGCGACTAATCATCATTATCCAATCAAAGAAAACAGTGAAGTATATAAAGAGTTAACGACTATCTATATTCGTTTGGCTCGTTTATTTAAAGAAGAATACGAAAGCATTACGGCTTTTCAAAAAAAATACGTACATTAAGTTCAAAAATCATCGCTTGAAGCTTTCAGGCGATGATTTTTTGTGTGTTAGGTTATCTAACAACCAAAAGAGTTAACACTACACAATATATAAAAGTTCCCTCAAATAATGTTACAATTTGTCCAGTGTATCCCTGTTTCGCATTAAATATAATAAGGAATAACGTTAGTATTGATCACATACTAGAAGGAATCGTCACAAACGCCTTTATATTTCAGAAAATTCAAATAAAATTTGTTTTTTGAAATGAACTTATTTTATGAAAAGGGGTTTTATGGATGAAAACACAAATCGAGCAAGATGGAATTGTGACGCTCACAGATGAGACGCACAATCAGCTGAGCGGCAGCGATCTTTGGAATGAAGATTTACGTCCTACTACGATGAAAGAACATTCTTGGAAAGGAGTTAACTTTGCCACGCTTTGGATTGGGATGTGTCTGTGTATTCCAGCTTACACAATGGCGAGCGGAATGATGACGCTTGGAATGAACTGGTGGCAGGCAATTGGTACAATCTTTTTAGGAAATGTAATTGTTCTTATTCCTATTTTGCTTAATTCTCACGCTGGAACCAAGTTTGGCATTCCTTATCCGGTATTTGCCCGCCTGTGGTTTGGAGATAAAGGAGCACATATCCCAGCACTGGCTAGGGCTATTGTGGCTGCTGGATGGTTTGGAATTAATACATGGATTGGAACGGAAGCAATTGATACACTGCTAAGCGCTTCATTTTCATCTTGGAATGGTTTAGCTGGTCATACAGCCATTGTATTTGCTCTCTTTTGGCTTTTAAATGTAGGAGTGGCGTATAAAGGACCGCAAGCAATTAAAGTGTTAGGAGCGATTGCTGCTCCGGTTATTGGTATTTCAGCTATTATTCTTTTTATATGGGCTTATACAAACTCAGGAGGGTGGGGACCCATTTTATCTACGCCTTCTAAATTTACATCCACCGGAGAATTTCTAGCTGTATTTTTCCCTGCTTTAACCGGAGTCATTGCATTTTGGGCGACGCTCGCTTTGAACATTCCGGATTTTTGTCGATATGCTAGAAGCCAGAAATCCCA
Source organism: Priestia megaterium (assembly GCF_009497655.1). Lineage (NCBI taxonomy): Bacteria > Bacillati > Bacillota > Bacilli > Caryophanales > Bacillaceae > Priestia > Priestia megaterium. The sequence goes on from NZ_CP023317.1 coordinate 728,256, forward strand.
AATGGTTGCGCAAACCTTCTCCTTGCCGTTGACGATGAGTGTTTTTTCATTTATTGGAATTGCTGTTACCTCGGCAACCATCGTTATATTCGGAGAAGCTATTTGGGATCCAGTGGCGTTAGTAGCTAAATTCCCTCCGTTTATCATTTTCTTAGGAACAATCGTTATCGTGCTTTCTTCTTTAACGATTAATGTGGGAGCAAATATTGTGGCGCCGGCCCGTGCAATTGAGAATCTGAATCCAAAGAAAATCACGTTTGCGATGGGAGCGCTAGTAACCGGTATCTTTGCTATTTTGCTTCAGCCATGGTACATCATGTCTAATTTCGGGAATTATATCTTTGGATGGCTTGGAACATACGGAGCGCTGCTTGGTCCTATAGACGGCATCGCCATTGCTGACTACTGGCTTGTAAGAAGGAGACAGATGGCATTAAAGGATTTATACGAGGTAAACGGTCGCTATAGTTATTCAACTGGTTTTAATAAAAACGGTATTTATGCATTAGTAATTGGCGTGGCCATACCTGTTTTAGGCTTACTGATTCCTGGACTGCGCTTTTTATGGGATAATGCCTGGACATTTGGTCTATTCATTTCTATCATCGCCTATACGTATCTCATGAGAGGAGATAAAAGTGTATTAGCGCCGGGAGAATATGAAGAAATAACGTTAAAAACAAGCGAAAAACCAATTATCGACAGTCAAACCGCTGATCCCACCATCACTAAATAAATAAGATAAATCCAATCATTAACATGATTGGATTTTTTTATGAGTTGAAACTCTATGGAAGAAAATTGATAAAATTTTTTTGAGTTTTTTTATTGATTTAAGAATTTTTTTTTCATATAATTTAAGTAATAAAAAGATGAAATCGTTTTCTGATTTAATTAATGTAAACGATTTCGATAATTAAAACGTATTTTTTAAAAAATTAACAGGTTTAGAGCTTTTTTGCTACATAAAGAAAGCGTTTACTTAAGAGGAAGGTGGAAAGCAAGATGGATGCATACTTATTAGCTATTACGGTTGTCGCAATTGTTATTGTTATTGTAGGTGTTTCAGTTTTTAAATGGCATGCGTTTATCAGTTTAACGGTTGCGAGTTTGTTTTTAGCAATTGCTTCTGGGTTATCAATGGATAAAATTGTTGCCGCTTACGAAACGGGAGTGGGCGGTGTTTTAGGACACTTAGTAGGAATTTTAGCACTGGGAACAATTTTAGGTAAGCTGATGGCTGATTCAGGCGCTGGCATGCAGGTAGCGGATTATTTTGTAAGAATATTCGGTGTGAAAAGATTGCCGTGGGCAATGCTAGTAGCAGGTTTCATTATTGGTATTCCTGTTTTCTTCGAAGTAGGAATTTTAATCTTACTGCCTTTAGTTATTTCGATTCATAAAACAACAAAACAAAATATATTATTGATTGCTCTGCCAGTTATTGCAGGATTATCAATTGTTCACGGTCTCGTTCCTCCTCATCCGGGAGCGATGGCAGCTATTAGTATTTACGGAGCAAATACGGGGAAAGTGCTTTTATACGCGTTAATCATTTCAATTCCAGCAGCAGTTATCGCTGGACCAGTTTTTGCAAAATGGGTTAACAAACGAGTAATTCCAGAAGGAGAGCCGGATTTAATTCGTATCACGACAACATCTAAAGATCTTCCTGGTACAGGCGTTTCATTCTTTGTTATTTTACTTCCTGTTTTATTAATGGTTTTAGCAGCAATAGTGCCTATTATTAACGGATTGCCAAGCGGCGTAGTGAAGTTTGTAGAATTAATAGGAAGTCCATTAATTGCACTTTTAATTTCTTGTTTTGCAGCGTTTTACCTGCTTGGAAAACGTCAAGGTATGACAAAAGATGTGATTAAAAAACTAACGGAAGAATGCTTGCTTCCTGTAGGATCTATTGTCTTGATTATTGGTGCAGGCGGTGGCTTCAAACAAGTATTAATCGATAGTGGAGTAGGTACAACGATTGGTCAAATGTCTGAACATCTATCTCTATCACCACTTGTACTTGCATTTTTAATTGCTGGATTAATCCGTATCGCTACAGGTTCAGCAACAGTTGCATTAACAACAGCGGCGGGTATTGTTTCACCGATCATTGAGCACATGTCTGGTGTTAATTTAGAACTTCTGGTTATTGTTACGGGCGCGGGTTCACTAATGTTCTCTCACGTTAATGATGCTGGATTCTGGATGGTGAAGGAGTATTTAGGATTAACAGTAAAAGAAACGTTCAAAACATGGACTGTTCTGGAAACGCTTCTATCCTTTATTGCTTTTGCAGGAGCACTTATTCTAAATGCAATAATCTAAAAATAAGACTCTTTTACTCTATGTAAAAGAGTCTTATTTTTTTATGAAAGAAAAGAATTTACTAGAAAAATAATCAAAATATTTTATTTATTCGTTAAATTATGGCAAAATAGAAATAGAAGAACAATAGCTTCTAAGAAGGGAATGACAGAGAGTGAGTAATCAACTAGTATTTTTCACAAACTTTTCAGAAGGAAAATTAGATTCAGACGTTTCTTGGTATTGTCCACCAGCTCAATTTCAAATTGATACGGAAACGAATCGATTAGTGATTAAAACAGACGCTAAAACAGATTTTTGGCAGCGTACTCATTATGGCTTTGAAGCGGACAATGGACACTTTCTTTATCGTGAAGTAGAAGGCGACTTTGAAATCATGACAAAGGTGCATACATATCCAGTTAATCGCTACGATCAAGCAGGTCTCATGATTCGTGTATCAAAAGATACGTGGATCAAAACGTCAGTTGAATACAATCCCGATGGCCCTAACCAATTAGGAGCAGTCGTAACCAACCAGGGCTTCTCAGATTGGTCCAGTCAAAATTTTACTCAAAACAAATCAGCGCTTTATTTTAAAATTCAGCGCAAAAATGATGATTACACCGTTTGTTATTCAAGTGATGGAGATTCCTGGACTCAGCTCCGAATCGCTCACTTATTGCACTCATCCAAAGAACCTGTTCAAGTTGGGATTTACGCTTGTAGTCCTCAAGGAGAAGGATATGAGGCCCAATTTGATTTTATAAAAGTAGAAAAGCTTTAAACGAAAACCACGATTTAGTCACAGTTAAATCGTGGTTTTTATTTAGAGAGCACATTATCTAAAGGCTGTGTGGCAGCAGTGGGTGTCGATTGATTGTGTAAAGCAATTTTTTGTTTGAAATAGCTGATGACAAACCCTGTAATCGCAATGGACATAAAAGAGAAAATTCCTTTTGAAAATCCAATTGAATACATGCTCGACAGCACGACGAGGAAATCAAATGAAAAATTCACTTTTCCAGGATCCCAACCGAATTTTCGCTGCGCGAATAACGCTAGAATATTAGCACCCCCAAGAGAAGCTCCGTTCATAAATAAAATGGATAAGCCAAGACCGGCAATTAGTCCGCCCGTAACAGCACCCATCAGGCTGGGAAGTGTAAAAGCAGGAAGCAAGTGATCGAGTGAAGTGAGAAGTGATAGCAAAGACACTGATCCTATAGTTGTGACGGTAAATTTCCATCCCATTTGAAAGAAGGAAAAGAGATAAAAAGGAATATTAATGAGAAAAAAAATCACCGCAAACGACAAAGGAAGGGCATATGATAAGCTAAGAGACAGACCAGCTGTTCCCCCCGTCACTACGTGAGAGTGCCGCAAAATAAGAACACCAATACTTGCAATCGTACATCCAAGAATAATCCATAAAACTTTTTTCATAAATAAACCCCTTTGTTTGTTTTTTCGGAATTTTCATTTTCAATTATCTACTTTAATGATAGGATATTAAATAAAGAAAACACATGTATAAATGAAGGAAATAATACTTGTTCTGTTATCAACTTGAATAAAGATTTTATTTATTATATTCATTTTGAAAGGAAAGGTTTGTATGGATCAAATCGATGTACAATTATTGTCTATTTTGCAAAGAGACGGGCGTATGACGATTAGTGATTTATCAAAAAAGCTGGCTCTTAGCCGTCCAAGCGTATCAGAAAGGCTGCAGCGCCTTCAGGAACGAGGAGTGATACAGCGTTTCAGCGCTACGGTGTCTCCGAAAGCTTTAGGGAGAGATACACAGCTGTTTATTCAAGTAAGCGAATTAAAAAGAAAACCAGAGGAATTTGAAGACTTTATTGAGCAAAATGAAGATGTGCTTGAATGTCATCGCGTAACGGGACCGGTTTCTTATTTTATCAAAGCAGCCGTGTCTGGAATGGATGGACTTAGAATGCTCGTGGATGAACTGATTCCTTATGGAAATGTGAATACCTCAATTATTTTAAAGTCGCCTGTAGAAAACAGGATGATTACTCCTATACAAAAACCGACCCCATAAGAGGCCGGTTTTTTGTGTAAGGACATATTAATAAAACCCTTTAATAATATAAAAATGATTTTGCAAAATATCAGGAACTTCTTCTTCTGAAACGTTTCTTTTCGTCTTTTTTCCGCTGTCTGTTACAGTTAGTGTTTCACCAGAGAGGGTAATTCGCCCTGTAGGTGTTGCGATCGTAACAAGGCGTTTGTGTACAAACGGAGAATCAGCTGACGTTTGATTGAACTCACACATGGGAGTAAAGTCTGTCAGTTTCTTAGGAAGCGTAGACACACGGTACAGCGTTTTCCATACATCATCTTCCCATCGCTGCAAATCATACATATGCTCAGCAACGTTTGTCATACGATAAGAGCCGCTTACATCTCTTACTACTTCGCCATTTAAAGGCATTGGCTTGCGAACAGAATCTCCAAATCCAACGTCTACGATATAAGACTGATTTTTAACTGTCACAAGGTTTGTAGCGTGACTTCCTTCAATGGTCCACGTGCCATCGGGTTTTTTGACGGTAGCTGAAACGTACGAGACTTCATAACCGCTTTCTTTTAACAGCCAGCCAAATAAACCGTTTAATTCGTAGCAAAATCCTCCGCGCAAATTTACAATTACTTTTTGAAAGATCCGTTCTAAATCAATGATAATAGGAGTTTGAGACAAAACGTCTAAGTTCTCAAACGGAACATGAAGCATATGCTTGTTCTGTAAAGCAGCTAAGTTTTCATACGTTGGACTATCCGGTTTCTTAGCTAAAAACCGACTAAAATAATAATTAATATTCATCAAATACACCTCTTAGTGAATCATTTCTCTTTGTCTTTAAGCTTAGCAGAATATTCATGTAACAGCGTTTTTTTAATGGTTTCTTTGGAAGCAAATTCTTTCAATCTCAGCTTTTTGTTCTTTACTGACTTCTCTTAAAGGATTAGTGGCTAGAAAACATAGTGGACAGACAAAATCAAAATAAAATTCAGCGTGTGCTTTCATCCCGTCATGCTCCTTTATGGCATGTTTTTAGTTTATCAAAAGTAAAGACGGTTCTTCCAACTTGGGGACTGTGGAAAAATAGTTGACAAAATTGGATAACTCTTTCTATAATATAGTCAATACATATTACGAGCGATTAGTTCAGTGGGAGAATACATCCTTGACAGGGATGGGGTCGGGGGTTCGAATCCCTCATCGCTCATACCAAAGCCGTTTTCTTATTAATAAGAGAGCGGCTTTTTCACTTTCTTCATTGGTTTAGGAAGAATGCCACATTGTAAATCGTAATCATTACGTTTATAATAATTAAAACTAAATAAGTAAAACTATGATTTGTTTTAAAGTTGAAGGGTGGAGTGACCATGAATGAAAAGATGATGGAGGTTTTTGCAAGAGATATAATTGCTTCTCTTCCTTTTAACAAGCGAATGCTATATCAATTCATTGAGGGAGTCGAAGATCGTTTAGCGCAAAAAGCTGAGACGAAAAAACAGTTTTTAACACTCCTTAAACAGCAGTCTCCTCACCACCAAGCAGCTGAACGTTTTGGGATGAGCATTTACGAAACGGTTGCTTTAATGCACGAGATTGAAGACGAAATTAGTGAAAAGCTAGAAAAGAAATTAGATAAATACAAGTGGATAGATTGTACGGATTATGCTACATATTCAAAACAAACTATTAACAGTGCGCGCTATTATCTTATTATTTCTTAGTTAGTTTACTGATTTTGTATATTGTAGGTGTATGAACTGAAAATAAGTTGGACTTTAAAAATGAGTGTATATTCAAAAGCGGCTGATGTGATTTGAAATTTTGAGCGCGTATAGAAGAATTAAAGTATAATGAAACATAGTGCATCAGGTCATGATAAAGATAATCACTAATTTAAAATAAATGAGGGTACAAAATGAATCAAAGAAGTTTTAGTCAATACGGTCTTAGTGACAAGGTAGCTAAGGCACTTTCTAGCCTGCAATACAATCATCCTACGGAAGTACAAAGCAAGGTGCTTCCCATCGCGCTAGAAGAAAGAGATGTTGTCGTGAAGTCTCAAACAGGAAGTGGAAAAACGGCTTCCTTTGGCATTCCACTGTGTGAATTAGTTAATTGGGAAGAAAATAAGCCCCAGGCCTTAGTGTTAACGCCTACACGAGAGCTGGCTGCACAGGTAAAAGAAGATATTACCAATATCGGCCGTTTTAAGAGAATTAAAGCAGCAGCTGTCTATGGAAAATCACCATTTGCCAAGCAAAAAGTAGAATTAAAGCAAAAAACACATATTGTCGTGGGAACGCCTGGACGAGTGCTTGATCATATAGAAAAAGAAACGCTTGCATTAGAGAAAATTCGTTATTTGGTTATTGATGAAGCAGACGAAATGCTAAATATGGGTTTTATTGATCAAGTGGAAGCAATTATTCAACATCTTCCTAGTGAGCGTGTAACGATGCTTTTCTCGGCTACGCTTCCTGAAGATATTGAAGAGCTGTCTCGCAAATATATGAAGAAGCCGGTTGATGTTGAAATCAAAGCGAACGGATTAACAACAAGCACGATTGACCATTCTGTTATAACAGTACAAAATGAACGTAAATTTGAACTGCTGAAAGACGTAACTACAGTAGAAAATCCAGACAGCTGCATCATTTTTTGCCGCACGCAAGAGCAGGTAAATACGCTGTTAGATGATTTAGATGATCTTGGATATCCTTGTGATAAAATTCATGGGGCAATGGTGCAAGAAGACCGTTTTGAGGTTATGAATGATTTCAAAAAAGGGAAATTCCGCTATTTAGTAGCAACAGATGTAGCTGCGAGAGGAATTGATATTGATAATATCACGCACGTTATTAACTATGACCTTCCGTTGGAAAAAGAAAGCTACGTTCACCGTACGGGAAGAACGGGACGTGCCGGTAAAAAAGGGAAGGCTATCACATTTGTAACGCCTTATGAAGAGAGAATGCTATCGGAAATTGAAGAATATATTGGTTTTTCGATTCCAGTATCTACTCCTCCTTCTAAAGAAGAAGTACAGCAGGCAGCATTCGCTTTTAATGAAAAAATTAATGAGCGTCCAGAAGTTAAAAAAGATAAAAGCGAGTCATTAAATAAAGACATTATGAAGCTGTATTTTAACGGAGGAAAGAAAAAGAAAATTCGAGCGGTCGATTTTGTAGGAACAATCGCAAAATTAGACGGAGTAACCGCAGACGATATTGGAATTATTACGATTCAAGAAAATGTCTCGTATGTAGAGATTCTGAATGGAAAAGGTCCCAAAGTGTTGCAAGCAATGAAAAACAAAACAATTAAAGGAAAGAAATTAAAAGTTCATAAAGCGATTAAATAATAAAGGAAAGTCCATCTTTTTAAAGATGGGCTTTATTTATACAGCCAATAAAGGAGTTGAGAGTATGAAGTACATAAAAGAAGCGTGTGTAGAAGGGTATGAGCAGGCAAAAAAAGCGGAAAAGCTAGGAGCAGACCGCATTGAATTATGTGACAATCTCAGTCAAGGAGGCACTACGCCAAGTTACGGCACCATTCAACATGCAAGTGAACACCTTGATACAGATATCAACGTGATTATTCGCCCAAGAAGCGGTGATTTTTTATATTCCGAAGCAGAATTTCAAATTATGAAAAAAGACGTTAAAGCATGTAAAGACCTTGGAGTAAACGGAGTAGTATTCGGCATATTAACAGAAAAAAATGAAATCGATCACGGACGCACTAAAGAATTAATAGCAGAAGCTCGTCCTTTAAGCGTTACGTTTCATATGGCATTTGATGAGATTAAAGATAAATACAAAGCCATTGATATACTTAGTGAAATGGGAGCAGACCGCATTTTGACCAAAGGTGGGAAAGGGTCTGCTTTGCAAAACTTGCAGGTGATCCGAGAACTGATCACATACGCCAATGACCGTCTTATTATTTTGCCCGGCGGAGGAATTCATGAAGGCAACGCAGATCGGGTTATAAAAGACACACAGGCGACTGAATTACACGGAACAAAAATTGTAGGAGATTTATCGGATTAAATAAAAAGAGGCTGGGACAAAAGTATGTTAGTCAAAGTGAAAAACGAACCACTAATCAACATGTTTGATTGGTGGTTCGTTTTTTTGTGATGGTAAATATAGTTTTATGTGTTTCGTTCCTTCTAGCAGGTGATTGGAGGGCAAGGCGAAGACTCCTGCGGGAACAGCGCCCGCCCGCGGAAAGCGAAGCCTTGCACGGAAATCAACTGCGGTGTCATAAGCAGTCCAGCTCATCTATCTCACTTGTTCATCTTTAGGTTGGATCCATTTCGTTATGTCTCAACCTCTTTTATTTTGATGTGTTTTCTTTTGCTGCTAAGCTGCTCGTCATTTTGGTACGCTGAAAGAAAAACGAACCTACGACGAGTAAAGCAATTAAAAGAGTTAAAAAGAACTGCGAACGCAATGAATCAATAAATGCCATGGCAATAAAGATACTAGTGATGGCAAGGATTGTAGCGTAAGTTAAGTAAGGAAACAACCACATTTTAATTTTTAATGCTTCAGGGTTTTCTTTTTCATATTTTTTTCTCATTTTAATTTGTGAAAATGCAATAACGAGGTACACAAGAAGGGCTACGCCGCCTGATGCATTCACTAAGAACAAAAAGATTTTATCTGGCGAAATATAGTTAAAGATGACGCTGATGTACGAAATAACTGTACATGCTAATATCGCGCTAACCGGTACGCCTTTTTTATTTAATTTTGAAAAGCTTTTTGGCGCATTACCATTTTGAGACATGGAAAACAGCATACGAGAGCTTGTATACAAACCAGAATTCAGACAAGAAAGGACAGCTGTTAAAATAATAAAGTTCATAATTTGAGCGGCGGCCGGTATGTTTACTAATTCAAGAATAGAGACAAATGGGCTTTTCATTAGGCTTGATGAATTCCACGGAAGAACGGTTACTAAAATAAAAATAGATCCTAAATAGAAAAATAAAATACGATAAATAACGGTATTGGTCGCAATGGTAATGGCTTTTTCAGGTTGAGAAGATTCACCTGCCGCGGTTGCAACAATTTCTGTTCCCATAAAGGAGAACATGACAAGGGCGATTCCTAAAAATACAGAGCTAATTCCATTCGGTAAAAAGCCGCCTTTATGCAAAAGATTGGAAGTGCCGGGAGAATCAATTCCTGGAATGAATCCACAAATAATAGCAATACCTAAAAGTAAAAAAAGAACGATACTGACAACTTTAATGAGAGAAAACCAATATTCAAATTCTCCGAAAGATTTAACAGAGTACAGATTGGTCATCGTTAATAAAAAAGTAAGAGTCAGACTAACTCCCCAAGACGGTAAAGACGGGAACCAGTATTGAATAATATTTGCACCTGCAATGGCTTCAACAGCAATAACGATAACCCAGAAAAACCAGTAGAGCCAGCCAATTGTGTAGCCGGCCCAAGGGCCTAATGCCTCTTTTGCATAAGTGGAAAACGAACCGCTGGAAGGATTTGCAGTAGACATTTCTCCAAGCATTCGCATGACTAAAATAACGAGTAAACCAGCAAATGCGTACGAAAAAATAGAGCCGGGTCCAGCGGTGTTAATGAGTGATCCGCTTCCAATAAACAATCCAGCGCCAATAATTCCTCCAAGAGAAATCATGGTGATATGCCGGATCTTTAACTCTTTTTTTAACTGTGGCTGTGGATGGCTGTTCATTTGTAACCTCCTATATAACCTGAATTTTTAGTTAATACGGAGAATTATAGTATGTTATAAGGTGCAAGGACAGGATGTTGTTAGAAGTTCTTTCATATAAAAAAACGGATATGAATGGTTGCATTCATATCCGGCTTACTCTGACACAGACATTCATTATGCGTAGAAAGTACCTGATTAGCGCCTTTTTTCTTTATTATAATAAGCAATGCAGATGAATTTTTTATGAATGGTAGCTGAAAATAAGCTGAATGATTGTTTTAGATACGTTAATCAAAAGAGATATACATCCGATTAAAGGATAATATGGAATGATATTCAAACTCTCCGTAAAGCACTAAATGCGGGTTTTCCTTTCTGAAAACGGGTATATATAGTAGTAAGAAGTTCATTCTTTTGCTAAGTATAAAAGAAAGATGTGCGATAGAAACAGGAGGTTATAAATAATGAAACATGTTGAAGTAGTAGAAAACGGAGCGAATATTAACGAAGCAGTTAATCAATTTGCAGATAAAGGTTTTGAGAAAAATGAAGTATACGTGTTTACCTATGACAAGGAAAATTCTAAAAATTTAACAGAAGTAACGGACACAAATATTATTCGACTGTCTGAAGAAGGTCCTTTACATTCAGCAGCGAGTTTATTTTTAACAAGAGAAGATGAGCTTCGAACAAAAATGGCTGCGCTAGGTTTATCAAAAGACGAAACAAAAAAATATGAAGAAGAGTTAAAGAAAGGCAGTGCGATTGTAGTGGCTGCTACGGGAGAAAGAAAAGACGTTTAATTAGGGCAAAAGTAGTTTAGTTAAAGTAAGATTCGAACGCGGTTGATTCTCTATCAAGAATCAGCCGCGTTCGGATTTTTTTGTGGGGACGGTGTAACAAGTGATCTATACGAGCTCCTTTATTCCATTTGTTCGTCTTTAAATTCACTCGATTTCGTTATGTCTCACACTCTTTTTTGTTTTTTCCAATATATGATTGATAAAACTAATGGTATTAGTTAAAATAAAAACTAATACCATTAGTTTTTATTTTGATAATAGGGGATGAGGAAATGAGAATAGTTCGTGAGAAAATGTTGTATCAATTGACGTTTTTGCCTCGGTTTTTTCCAGTGAATTGTTATTTAGTCGAAGAGAAAGACAGTCTTACGTTAATTGATGCGGCTCTTCCTTACAGCGCGTCAGGTATTTTGAAAGCTGCAGATCAAATTGGAAAACCGATTACTCGAATTGTTTTTACTCATACTCATGAAGATCACATCGGAGCGATTGATAATGTGAAGAAAAGTTTGCCGAATGCTTCTGTTTATATGTCGCAAAGAGATTATCGATTATTTTCAGGAGACTTCACACTCAATTCTGAAGAACCTCAAAACCCAATCCGTGGAGGAATACCAAAACTAGGAAAGATTTCAACTAAAATTGATCATTTCATCGAAGAAGAGTCTTATATAGGCTCACTTGCCCCTATTTTTACACCTGGACATACACCTGGGTCTATGTCTTTTTTAGACCAGAGAACGAACGCATTAATTGCGGGAGATTCTTTCCAAGTGCGGGGAGGAGTTGCCGTATCAGGTCAGTTAAAACCGCTGTTTCCGTTTCCTGCCTTTGGAACGTGGAGCAAAGAGCTAGCGCTTAAAAGTGCAGAAAAGCTATATGAATTAAACCCGTCACTTCTTGCTGTTGGACACGGAAGAATGCTTTCTCAACCGCTAAAAATGATGGAAAAAGCAATACAACAAGCAAAAGTAAAAATAGAAAAGAGGAGATGAAGGGATGTCGCCACGACAAGGACTAGATTTCAAAAAGGTTATTCAAACAGGTGAAAATTTGGCCAATCGTGAAGGGTTTTATGCTGTTACAATTGCTTCATTAGCCAAAGAATTAGATGTTCGCCCTCCGTCTTTGTATAATCATATAAAAGGGTTAGAAGAGCTGCGCAAAGAACTGGCTTTAAGCGGACTGCAGCAGCTACACTATCTTCTAAAAAGTGCTGTTGAACATGCTTCTGCAGAAGACGCTGTTTATCAGCTAAGTAAAGCGTACGTTTCATTTGTAAGAAAGTCTCCCGGAATATACGAAGCAACGGCAACGGTGGCACCAACGATACAGGATGAAGAAGTACAAAAAGCATCTGATAACATCGTATTTTTAGTGCTGGAGGTGTTAAAACCGTATCATCTTCCGGAAAGTGAAGCCCTTCATGCTGTTAGAAGTCTCCGCAGCATTTTACATGGATTTTCTTCTTTGGAGCAAAAAGGGGGATTTGGCATGCCGTTGAGTACTGATGAGACACTAGATTTTTTAATTCGTACGTTTGTATTGGGGCTACACCGGTATGAACAGACTCCATAAATTTCATTAATGCCACTAAGCCTAACGCTTTAATGGAAATTGAAAAAAAACAGAAAGAATGATAGATTACAAATAAAGACATTTATTCCTATTGTTTTAGGGTTGTTACTGATGAAGCAGGCAAAACCTAAGCTGCAAGGACAGAAAAGGTAGTTTCTGTTTGTTGCTGTTTAGGTATTTTTTGCTTTTGTTTAAAATAACCAGCTCTTTTAATTTATTTTATAAAGGGGAAATCTTCTGAGAATGGAGAGAAACAAACATGCTTAATTCAAGAATGATCGTCATATTAAGAGAACTAATGTCCGTACAGTCTACATTATCAACCGTTACGAGCGAATATTTAGCAACAGTAAATCAGGTATCTTCTCGAACTATTCGAACGGATATAAAACAGTTAGATGACATGTTGTCTCAGTACGGGGCCAAAATTAAATCAGCTCGAGGGACGGGATATGAACTTAGCGTTTTAGATGAAAAACAATTTCATCAGCTATTAAAAGAACTTTCGGCTAATCAATTATTTGATTCAACTTCTATTCCAACCGTTCCTGATGACCGCGTGCATTATTTAATTAAAAGACTGCTGCTAGCAGACGGATATTTGAAGCTCGAAGATTTAGCAGACGAGTTATATATTAGCAAATCAACGGTTCAAAACGATTTAAGAGATGTTAAAAAACAGCTGTGTAAGTATGATATTCTTTTAGAAAAACGTCCTAACTATGGCTTGAAAGCTAAAGGGGACGAAATGAAAATGAGATTTTGTATGTCTGAGTACATATTTAACCGAAAAGATAAAGAAGTAGATATGGTATACAATGAAATATCCATCCTGCCCCAAGAATCAATCTTAACGATTAAAGCCCACATTTTAAATCAAATAAAACGATACAATATTATGGTTTCAGATATTGGATTAAATAATTTAATCATTCATTTAGCAATAGCTTGTAAGCGAATACAAGAAGAAAATTTTATCTCTTTGTATTCAGAAGACTTGCTTGAAATTATGGAGCATAAAGAATATGAAGTAGCAGCTGAAATTGTGAGGGAAATTGAAAAGGCATTCAAGATTCGTTTTCCGAAATCAGAAACAGCGTATATCGCCATTCATTTGCTAGGTACAAAAATGCTCAACAGTAGCAATCATGAAGACAAAGAAGTGAAGCAGTTTATTGCCGCAGATATTTATGAATTAACAGCGGCTATATTAGAAGCAATTGAAAAAGAGCTTCATTTAGGAATTAGTGAAGATTCAGAGTTGATTCTTGGCATGAGTTTGCATTTGAAACCGGCTATCAACCGCTATAAATATGGAATGAATCTGCGAAACCCGATGCTTGAAGGAATTAAGAGTCATTACCCTCTTGCTTTTGAAGCTGGAATTATTGCCGGGAAGGTTTTAAAAAATCGCCTTGAAATTGACATGCATGAAACGGAAATTGGCTATTTAGCTTTACATATTGGAGGGGCCATTGAACGTCGGAAAATTATCAATCAGCCTAAGCGCTGTTTGATTGTATGCGCATCGGGAGTAGGGAGTGCCAAGCTATTATCATATAAGCTGCAGGCTACGTTTGGATTAAATCTTACTATTTTAGGAACAACTCAGTATTATAAGCTTCACCAAATGTCGCTGCACTCTTTAGATTTTATTGTTAGTACCATTCCAATTCCAGAGGATCTTCCTGTTCCTGTAGTACAAGTAAGTACAATTCTAGGAAACAATGATTTTAAAAAAATTGAATGTTTAATGAAGAATAAACCGCAGTCTTCGTTAGAATACACGAAAAAAGAATTAGTATATTTACAGCAAGAATTTCAAACAAGAGAAGAAGTGCTTCATTTTTTAGGAGAGAAATTAACTCATCTAGGACTAGTTCCTTTTCAATTTATAGAATCTGTTTTTGAAAGAGAAGCTGCATCCCCAACAAGTTTTGGCAATCTCGTTGCGATTCCGCATCCTATGGTTCCTCAAACCGATACGACGTTTTGGGCCATTTGCACGTTAAAAAAACCGATTATGTGGGAAGGAAATCTTGTGCAATTTATTTGTCTTTTAAGTGTAAAAGCGAATAATCAAGGCGATTTGCAGAAGATGTACAGTTTGTTGGTTCGCGTTGTGGATGACAAGCAGGTCGTGCAGCGCTTAGTAAAGTGCAAGGATTATGAGGAGTTTATAGAGGTATTTATGAAAAATATTAGATAAAAGAAGTCCAAGAGAGGGGCTTCTTCTTTTATCTGAATGTTCAAACATAATTTTTCCGTTACTAACGGAAAAAGGTTGTGTATAAATGTAAGCGCTTTTATTTTAAGATAAAACTATCAACAAAACAGATAGCAAAATAAAAAAACGGGGGAATGACAGATGAATATTCTATTATGTTGTGCAGCTGGAATGTCTACAAGTTTACTAGTAACAAAAATGGAAAAAAGTGCTCAGGACCAAAGCACGGAGTATAAAATTTGGGCAGTTCCTGGTGACTCTGTTCGCAATCATATTGATCAAGCAGATGTACTGTTATTAGGACCTCAAGTGCGCTACTTGCTGCCGCAGCTTAAGAAGCTAGGTGAAGAAAAAGGAGTGCCAGTTGACGTTATAAATCCTGTTCACTACGGAACGTGTAATGGAGAACAAGTGTTAAAATTTGCAGCTCAACTAGTTTCAAAATAGGAGTGTGGACTACATGAGCAAATTTAATAGTATGCTTGAAAGCAAAGTAATGCCTATCGCCGGAAAAATGGCAGGTCAACGCCATTTACAAGCACTTCGAGACGGTATTGTTCTAACAATGCCGCTCATTATTATCGGTTCCGTATTTTTAATACTATCGAATTTACCGATACCAGGTTACAACGACTTTATGGCAGGGATTTTCGGAAAAGAATGGGCCACAAAAATGGCGTATCCAGTTGGAGCTACATTCGATATTATGGCGCTGCTTGCTTGTTTCGGAATAGCCTATCGATTAGCTGAAAAATATGGAGTAGACGCTTTGTCCGCAGGTGCTATTTCACTTGCTGCCTTTTTACTTGCTACTCCGTATAAAGTGTCGTTTCTCCCAAGCGGCGCTAAAGAAGCTATTTTAGTAGACGGCGGAATTCCAACCGCTTTAATGGGAAGTAAAGGACTTTTCGTAGCAATGATTGTCGCGATTCTCTCTACGGAAATTTACAGATGGTTTATTCAAAAAGATATTGTCATCAAGATGCCTGATGGAGTTCCACCCGCTGTTGGAAAATCGTTTGCCGCTCTTATTCCTGGCTTCACGGTAATAGCATTTATTTGGATTTTACGTTTGTTAGTAGAACAAACGCATTTTGGAAGTCTGCATAATATCGTTGGAGAATTGCTTGGAAAGCCTTTAGGTGTGTTAGGCGGCAGTTTAGGCGGTACGCTAGTTGCCGAGCTTGTTATTATGCTCATGTGGTCTTGTGGACTTCATGGAGCGAATATTGTCGGTGGAATTATGGCTCCAATTTGGTATGGAGCTATGGATGAAAACAGAATTGCATTTGCTAACCATGAAGTATTACCCAATATTTTCACACAGCAGTTCTTTGACATTTGGATTAATATCGGAGGCAGCGGAGCGACACTAGCTCTAGTCGTTGCCATGATTTTAAAAGCGCGCAGTCAACAAATGAAGCAGCTTGGTAAATTAGGAATAGGGCCAGCTCTTTTTAATATCAATGAGCCGATTATCTTTGGACTTCCGATGGTGATGAATCCAATGATGCTTATTCCGTTTATTATTACCCCTCTTGTGACGGTAGTAGCAACCTATATTGCCATGTCGACAGGACTGGTAGCAAAACCAGCAGGTATTGCGGTTCCTTGGACCATGCCTCCGATTATTTCTGGCTATTTGGCCACAGGAGGAAAATTATCGGGTGCAGTTATGCAAGCTATTAACATCGGCATTTCTGTTTGCATTTATTATCCTTTCTTTAGAATGTGGGATAAACAAAAATTCACTGAAGAACATGGTATACAGCCTGCAGTTGAAGGGGTACCAAGTGATACACAGAAAGATATTGTGTGAGGAGGGATAAAGAATGGAAAGCGTTCAAGAATATATTTTTAAATTAATCTTACACGGTGGAAACGGCAGAAGTTCAGCAATGGAAGCGATAGCGGCTGCCAAAAAGGGAGATTTTTCAGAAGCGCGTGAAAAGCTTACACAAGCTTCTGAAGAATTAAATGCTGCTCATCATATCCAAACGTCGTTAATTCAAGGAGAAATTAGAGGGGATAGCACAGAAATTTCTCTGCTCATGATTCATGCTCAAGATCATTTAATGAATGCGATGACGGTAAAAGAAATGGCTACTGAATTTGTAGATTTATATGAAGCAATCAAAATTTCTGGGGGGATTACATTATGACAAAAGGTATTAAAATTGTAACGATTGGCGGAGGTTCAAGCTATACGCCTGAACTAATAGAAGGGTTTATTAAACGATATGATGAACTTCCAGTTCGAGAACTGTGGCTAGTAGACGTGGAAGAAGGAAAAGAAAAATTAGAGATTGTTGGAAATTTAGCGAAGAGAATGGTGAAAAAATCAGGTTTGCCAATCGAGGTTCATTTAACGTTAAATCGAAGAGAAGCACTAAAAGATGCGGATTTCGTAACAACTCAATTTCGCGTTGGCTTGTTAGATGCACGAGCGAAAGATGAAAGAATCCCGCTTAAATACGGGGTGCTCGGTCAAGAAACAAACGGACCGGGAGGATTATTTAAAGGACTTCGCACCATTCCCGTTATTTTAGATATCTGCCGTGACATTGAAGAGTTATGTCCAGAAGCTTGGCTGATTAACTTCACAAATCCTGCTGGCATGGTAACAGAAGCTGTGCTTCGCTATAGTAACATTAAAAAGATTGTAGGACTTTGTAATGTGCCAATCGGAATGGAAATGGGGATTGCTAAGCTGCTTGATGTAGACCACTCTCGCATTCGAATTGATTTTGCTGGTTTAAATCACATGGTCTACGGATTAGATGTATATGTAGATGGTGTAAGTGTCAAAGATCAAGTTATTGATTTATTGAGTGATCCAACTAACAGCAGCTTTGTGAAAAATGTAGCAGGACTTGGATGGGAGCCAGAATTCACAAAAGCGCTAAATGCGTTAACGTGTCCATATCACATGTACTATTATAAAACGCGTGAAATGGTAGAAAAAGAGCTTGTTAATTATGAAAAAGGTGAAACCAGAGCAGAAGTCGTGAAACAGTTGGAAAAAGAGCTGTTTGAACTGTACAAAGATCCTAACCTAGACATTAAACCGCCTCAATTGGAACAGCGCGGAGGTGCTTATTATAGTGATGCAGCGGTTCGATTGATTACATCCATTTATACGGATAAAGGCGATATTCAACCTGTAAACACAGTGAACAATGGCGCTATTGCAAGCATTCCAGCTGATTCTGCTGTAGAAGTAAGCTGTATCATTACAAAAGATGGTCCAAAGCCAATTTCAGTCGGCGATCTTCCCGTACCTGTCCGCGGTCTTGTTCAAACCATTAAGTCATTTGAGCGGATTGCAGCTGAAGCAGCAGTGACAGGAGATTATGACAAAGCTATTTTAGCATTAACCATTAATCCTCTTGTTGCTTCTGATAAACTAGCTAAACAAATCGTCGATGAGATGTTAGAAGCTCATAAAGATTACTTGCCTCAATTTTTTAAAACGGTTCAAGCTTAAAGTCAAGCTGTTCGAATACAGTACGTATTCGAACAGCTTTTTTGTATAAAAGATATCTATTGTTTTTACTCTTTTCCATTTATACTAAGACACAAGACTCAGGGGGGATACAGCGTGAATAGGAAGAGAGAAGAACTAAATAGTATTGATGAAATAGCGGATGGAGAATTAAAAACTATTTTTGATATTTCTCATGATGCTATTTATATGTCTGATGGAGAAGGAAGAACATTAAAGGTAAGTTCGGGGTGTGAAAGGATATGGGGATACAAGGAAACAGAGTTGCTTGGAAAAACGGTTTATGAGTTAGAAAAAGAGGGGGCATACAGTCCATCGATTACGAGGCTTGTGTTAGAAAAGAAAGAAAAAGTATCAATGATTCAAGTTACAAAGTTGGGAAGGCGATTAAAAGTAATAGGTGCACCAATAAAAAATACGAAGGGGGACATTATTCGAGTCGTTAATATTTCAAAAGATATTACGGAACAGAACCAGTCTTTACAAAACGAAAAAAAAATTGCTCCATTTGAACATCTTCCTCAGGGTCAGATGGAAAGGTTGAATAACAAAAAGGTAAAGCAGATGTACATTTTGAGCGAAAACGAAGAAATGAAAACAGCGGTTTCTAGAGCTGAGAGAGCAGCTTTAGTAGAATCTAGTGTGTTAATCCATGGAGAAAGTGGAGTTGGTAAAGAAACCATGGCATATTTCATTCACGAGCGTAGTCCACGGAACAAAGGGCCGTTTGTAACAGTTCGTTGTGGTGCAATTTTATTATCTAATATAGAAAAGGAGATTTTTGGGCAAGGGGAGGGAATAGGAGCAATTGAAAAAGCCGGCGGCGGTACGGTTTTTTTAGATGAAATTGATTTATTGCCTTTGCCACTACAGCTGAAGTTATCTTACCTCGTAGAACAGCAATTAACATCCTCATATACTAGTGCTCGGTTTATTACGGGGACTTCAACTAATTTAACGGAAAGTATAAAAATAGGGAAATTTAGAAAAGAGCTGTATTATCAGCTAAGTATTATCCCTATTCAAATACCTCCGCTTCGAAACAGAAAAGAAGATATTATTCCATTGACGTTACATTTTTTAGAGAAAATTAATTTCTTGTATGAAAGTAAGAAAAAGCTACATCCTAGGCTGTTGAAAAAACTACAAAACTACTACAGCTGGCCAGGAAATGTTCGAGAGCTTAAAGCGTTAGTAGAGCGATTATTTGTATTAACAGAAGGAGAGTGGATTCAAGAAGAACAGTTAATGAGTGACATACTAGTAAGTGCAAAAAATGAAAAGAAAATTGAAATTCATGAGCTAATGCCTTTAAAAGCCGCGGTTCATTTAGTAGAACAAGAATTGCTGAGAAAGGCTAAGAAGAAATATAAATCCACTACACAAATAGCAAGAGCGCTGGGCGTTAATCAGTCTACAATTAGTAGGAAGCTAAGCCGCTTTTAATCGAAATAAAATGCCTATGCAAAAGTGCATAAATTATAAAAGGAGGGAGATAAACTCTGTAACTATCAAATTTTTATAAGAAATACGTTCACAAAAACTTATGCATAGACGCATAAGTTTCTTTTTTTATGAGATTGAATTTTCAGAAAATAATTGATATTAATAATAAAGTAGAGCAGTTTTATAGGCAGCATATTTTTCGTAGGGAGTGAGGAAAATGAGAGGAAAGTACAGATATTTTATTATGGGTATGATCGTATTTATGACCGTAGTGAATTATATCGACCGAGGTGCTATATCGTATGCACAAGAAGCAATTATAAGCGAGTTTAACCTAAATCCTAAAACATGGGGAGGGATATTAGGCTATTTCGGATATGGTTATATGTTTGGTGCATTATTTGGCGGAGCGTTAGCTGATAAGAAAGGACCTAAATTTGTATGGATTGTAGCAGGTATGGCTTGGTCCGTATTTGAAATAGGAACGGCTTTTGCTGGTGAAATAGGGATGGCCTTGTTTGGTGGGTCTGCTATTGCTGGATTTGCTGTTTTCCGGGTTTTATTTGGATTAGCGGAAGGGCCTACTTTTTCAACCATTAATCGTACAATGGCTAACTGGGCAGCTCCGAAAGAACGAGGATTTGCTGCTTCTATCGGATTACTTGGTACGCCGCTTGGTGCACTGTTAACTGCTCCAATTGCAGTAGCCCTGCTGTCTTTTACAGATTGGAAAACGATGTTTATTATCCTTGGGTGTATTGGTCTTGTATGGATTACGATTTGGATTAAAGTATTTACTAATCAGCCGGAAGAAAATAAAAGAGTTTCTCAAGAAGAATTAGCCGAAATACGATCCAATCAAGGTTTGCTAAAGTTTGAGAAAGAAAGTGGACAGAATGAAGAAACTGTTCCTTGGTATCACTTCTTTAAAAATCCTACGTTAGTCATGAACGCTATCGGTTACTTTGCTTTTCAATATGTGAATTTTTTAATTTTGACTTGGACTCCTAAGTATTTGCAAGATACATTTGATTTTCAATTAGGGTCACTATGGTATTTAGGTATGATTCCATGGACAGGAGCTTGCATCACCGTGCTGTTAGGAGGGAAAATATCTGATTACTTACGAGAAAAAACAGGAAGCCTGCGCATAGCAAGGTCTGGATTAGCCGTTGTCTCTCTATTTTTTACAGCTCTCTGTTTTATTTTCATGCCTACGGTTAACAGCGTAGCAGCAGTACTGACGCTAATGACAATTGGAAATGCATTTAATTTCTTGCCCAACTCTGTGTATTGGACAGTAATTATTGATACAGAGCCGTCAAAAGCAGGAACGTTTGGTGGTGTTACGCACTTTTTTACAAATATCGCCACGATTGTAGCACCGACATTAACAGGTGCGTTAGTAGCTGCTAGTGGATACGGAGCGATGTTTACTGCAGCTGCCGTAGCCGCTGTTGTTGGAATGATAGCCATGATTTTTGTGAAGCCAGGAAAGCGTATTATTAAGCCTATCATTCCTGTTAAACAAAGTAGCTAACCTTATATCATAGTAAAAAGAGGAGGCATATACTTATGCATTCAGATTCTATTTTAAACATGGATATAACAACGTTATCCTTAAAAATAAAAAATAAAGAGATCTCTCCGGTAGAGATTACAGAGTGCTTACTAGATCGTATTAAAGATATTAATCCTGCTTTAAATGCTTTTATAACGATAAACGAAGAGGCAGTAAAGCAGGCGAAAATAGCAGAAAAAGAAATTATGAATAACGAGTATAAAGGAGCGCTTCATGGTATTCCAATTGGCGTTAAAGATCTTGTATACACAAGAAATATGAAAACGACGATGGGTTCTAAAATTTATCAACATTTTACGCCGGATTATGACGCAACCGTGGTAGAGAAGCTTCATCATGCAGGAGCGATTACGATTGGAAAACTTAATACACACGAATTTGCGTATGGGCCAAGCGGAGATGTTTCATATTATGGAGCCGTAAAAAATCCGCACGATACGAAGAGGATTTCAGGAGGTTCGAGCAGTGGTTCTGGGGCAGCTGTTTCAGCTGGATTATGTTATGGAGCGATTGGTACAGATACAGGAGGATCTATTCGTATACCTTCATCTGCATGTGGCATCGTAGGGATGAAGCCAACGTTTGGTCGAGTAAGTAAGCATGGTGTTTTTCCACTTGGCGAAACGTTGGATCATGTAGGACCGATGACGCGAACCGTTTCAGATAATGCTTTATTTTTAGAAACAATTGCCGGCTATGATACAAAAGATCTTTATTCAGTAAATAAGCCGACCGAACATTTTAGTAGATTCATTGGTTCTTCTATTTTAAAAAAAACGATTGGCATACCTTCTAATTTTTACTTCGATGCTTTAGATTCAGAAGTTGGGAATGCTTTAAAAGAGGCAGTGAAGTGTTTGGAAGAGCTAGGTGCAAGTGTAAAGTCTATTGAGCTTCCTATGCTGTCACAAGCATCTTGGGCACAGTCGAAAACGATTCAAAGTGAAGCCTATATGGTTCATGAGAAGCGAATGAAAGCGTATAGACAAGACTATCAGCTTCCCGTTCTTGAGAGGCTGGAAGAAAGCCAAAAAGTAACGGGATATGAGTATGCAAAAGCGCAGCAAATTCGCTTACAAGCTCAGAAAGAATTTCAGGACGTATTTGAAAGTGTAGATGTGTTAATTGCTCCGACGCTACCGATTCTACCTCCTTATATGGGAGAAGAAAAAGTAAGAGTTGATAATCAGATGAAGTTAGTTCGTTCGGAGCTCCTTCGCTTAACAGAACCATCTAACTTACTTGGTTTGCCTACGCTGTCGCTACCATGTGGTTATTCTCGTGATGGGCTTCCAATCGGAATGCAGCTCATAGGACCACATTTTGCTGAAGCTGCTCTCTATCAAATCGGATACGCGTTTGAACAACATCGCCATATCCCTACACTAAAATGGAATATTCAAACACAGCCAACGTTAAGCTAAAGAAAAAGGTTCATTTTTGAACCTTTTTTCTGTTTGTTCAGCTAGATTTCTAGCAGCATCAGTGTAACAATATAAAATAGAAACAGACAGCAAAGGGTGGCTAGAAATGATTCATTTATTAATTATGATGGTAGAACGAGTTGGAGTTATTGTCATTATAGGTTTTTTGCTAGCACATACAAAAGTTTTTCGGCAATTTCTCCGTAAGCAGCAAGGTTATAAAGGAAAAGCTGTACTTATTTTTATTTTTTCTCTTTTTAGCATTATTAGTAACTACACGGGAATTGAAATTCAAGGAACGATTATTCGAAATGAAGATTTATTATTAAAAGTAGATCCATCAAGCTCCATTGCAAATACGCGGATTATGGGTGTGGAAATGGGCGGTCTGCTTGGCGGTCCTTTTGTTGGTTTAGGAGTAGGACTACTTGCCGGCGTTCATCGCTTTATGTTAGGTGGGAGTACGGCGTTTAGCTGCGCTGTTTCATCCGTTTTGGCAGGAGTGTTAACTGGATATATCGGTTATGCCTACCGGAAAAAACATCGAACGATTACACCGCGCTTTGCTGCACTTGTAGGCATAGCGATGGAAACGCTTCAGATGCTGATTATTTTATTATTTGCTAAACCGTTTGATTCGGCATGGACGCTAGTGAGTATTATTGCTATTCCAATGATTATTGTAAATGGTACGGGAAGCTATATTTTCTTATCTATTATTCAGTCCATTTTACGGCAAGAAGAACAAATGAGAGCGCTTCAGACACACAAAGTATTATTAATCGCGGATCAAACTCTTCCGCATTTTCGGCAGGGTCTCACTAGTGAATCATGTGAAAATGTTGCAAATATTATTCATCGCTTCACAGGTACGGACGCTGTTTCGTTAACGGATACGCACAAAATTTTAGCTCATGTGGGAGAAGGAATTGATCACCATGTTCCTTCGCACAGTTTAATTACCGGGCTGTCTCAAGAAGTGCTGAAGACGGGAAAAATTATGAAAGCAAAATCGAGAGAACAAATTGATTGTCAGCATAAAGACTGCCCGCTTCATGCCGCAATTGTAATGCCGCTTACTTCTCACGGTACTACCATTGGAACACTAAAAATGTACTTTAAAGATGCGAGCGGGTTAAGCCGGGTGGAGGAAGAGCTGGCAGAAGGATTGGCCAAACTTTTTTCAACTCAGCTAGAGCTCGGCGAAGCAGAGCTTCGAAGTAAATTGCTAAAAGATGCGGAGATTAAAGCTTTACAGGCACAGGTGAATCCTCACTTTTTATTTAATGCCATTAATACGATATCGGCGCTTTGCAGACAGGACGTAGAAAAAGCTAGAAAACTGCTACTGCAACTAAGCGTTTATTTTCGTTCTAATTTGCAAGGTGCAAGGCAGCTGTTGATTCCGTTATCAAAAGAGCTTGACCATGTTCACGCGTACTTATCGCTTGAACAAGCCAGATTCCCTAATAAATACGAAATTGACATGTATATTGAAGAAGGACTAGATGATGTCTTGCTTCCGCCGTTTATTCTTCAAGTACTTGTGGAAAATGCCATTCGGCACGCGTTTCCGCGCAAACAAAAACACTGTCGCGTAGAAGTTTATATTGAGACAAAAGATAAATATGTATACGTAAAGGTAAAAGACAATGGACAAGGTATAGACACAAAACGATTGGAACTGCTTGGCAATGAGCCTGTTTTTTCAGAAAAAGGAACGGGGACGGCTCTCTACAATATTAAACAACGTTTACATGGATTGTTTGGAAAAGAAACGACACTGGAGTTTGACGTAACAGAAGGAACAGCAGTTTCGTTTGTTATACCAATTGAATTAAAAAGCGAGGGTATGTAATATGCTGCGAGTACTAATAGTAGACGATGAAATGTTAGCGCGAGATGAATTAAAATATTTACTCCACCGAACGAAAGAAGTAGACTTCATTGAAGAAGCTGAAAGTATCGAAGAGGCGTTGGATAAAATGATGGATGAAAAGCCGGATTTATTATTCTTAGATATACAATTGTCAGATGACAGCGGTTTTGATATTGCGAAAAGGCTTAAAAAAATGAAAAACCCGCCTGCTATTATATTTGCAACTGCGTACGATCAGTACGCTTTACAAGCCTTTGAAGTAGATGCAATTGACTATATTTTGAAGCCTTTTGATGAAGAAAGAGTGGTGCAGGCCATTCATAAATATAAAAAAATGCGTGTTCCTCATCACGTTGTTAAAGAAGAAGAACCGATAGGAGAGTCTTCTTCTCAAACGGGAAAGTTAGCGATTTCTGTAGACGATTCAATTGTGTTAGTAAATATAGAGGACATCTTGTTTGTAGGGCTAATAGAAGGAGAAGTCACCATTCAGACCATAACAGAATCCTATCATACTGCAGATACGCTGGCTATGCTAGAAAAAAAGCTCCCTTCTCAGTCGTTTGTTCGTGTGCACCGGGGTTATATCGTCAACGTACATCATATTTCCGAAGTACAGCCATGGTTTAATTCCACGTATAATTTAGTGATGAAAAACGATAAGCGAGTTCCTGTCAGCCGTACATATGCTAAAGAATTGAAGAAGCGTTTAGGAATTTAAGTAAGAAACAGCTTGCTTATGCATGTTAGCAGGCTGTTTTTTGCATTTCAAGGCTCGATTTTTGTAAGTGAGCACAAATATTCGACTCTTTGATTTGAAAACGCTTTCTAACGTGTTTTCATTTTATATAATGAAGTCAACAAACAGAGAGAGGTGAAAGAAATGAGTGCTAAAAAAGTGTATGGCTTTTTAACACAAGCATTTATTTTTTCCGTAATTATGTTGATTTCAGATTTTATTGCAGAGCATTTGCCTTTTCCGATGCCAGCTTCAGTCATTGGACTTGTGCTGTTATTTCTTGCACTCTGCTTGAAGATTATTAAACTAGAGCAAGTTGAATCACTGGGAACGGCTTTAACTTCTTTGATCGGATTTTTATTTGTACCAGCAGGTATTTCTGTTATGAATTCATTAGGTGTTATGCAGCAGTACGGCATTCAAATTTGTTTAGTTATCATCGTGGCAACGATTATTTTGTTAGGCGTTACAGGCTTATTTTCACAGCTTATACTTGGCATGACAAAAGATAATAAAGCAAAAGAAGAAATAAAAGATGTAGATATGAGTGAAAAAACAAAAAAACAGGGCATTGCGTAATATCAATTATAAAGAGACAAGGTGGTTGGAAAGATGAATCCGTATTTTGGAATCGTGGTTTCTTTAGCTGCGTACGGTATTGGAACGTATTTATTTAAAAAGTCAAAAGGGTTTTTCTTATTTACTCCTTTATTTGTGGCAATGGTGCTCGGGATTGCTTTTTTGAAACTTGGTCACTTTTCTTATGAGGAGTACAGTAGCGGCGGAAAAATTATCAGCTTCTTTTTAGAACCGGCAACAATTGCTTTTGCCATCCCTTTATATAAGCAAGCCGATAAATTAAAAAAGTACTGGTGGCAAATTCTTTCTTCTATTGCAGTAGGATCAGTTTGTTCAGTAGCCATTATTTTTGCGATTGCTAAAGGTATTCATATGGATGAAGTCGTGATGAAATCAATGCTCCCACAAGCAGCTACAACAGCAATTGCACTGCCATTGTCTCAAGATATTGGAGGGATTCCTGCTATTACTTCCTTTGCAGTTATTTTTAATGCAGTTATTGTATATGCACTGGGCGCATTATTTTTAAAAGTATTCAAAGTGAAAAATCCAATTTCAAAAGGATTAGCGCTGGGAACGTCCGGGCATGCGCTAGGAGTAGCCGTAGGGATTGAAATGGGAGAAGTAGAGGCAGCCATGGCAAGTATTGCAGTCGTTATTGTAGGTGTCGTCACAGTTGCCGTTATTCCACTTTTTGTTCAGCTAGTCATGTAATAAAAGCCTGAAGATGTCAGAAAACCTCTGACTTCTTCAGGCTTTTATTTGTTAATACACCACTCCAAAATGTCGTGATGCGCAGTTTTGGCAGGTTGTATGGTCAAAAAGACTCTCAGGAATGATAAATTCAAAACAAAATTGACATTGTTTGAATTGACTTTGTCTATAAAACATTGTCTCTAAGAAAATAGCTGTAATATGTTCGGTTATACGCTTATGGGAACGTTGTTCTAAAGTGGACCACGGAATAGACTGATGCTCTATGTAAATCGGAGAAGAAGTATAGGGTGTATCCCATTGAATGGCTTGATATCCAAACGTAAGGCCATGACGTGCTGCTGATGTAAATATGATCAGGTTTTGATGGAATTCTGGTAGAGGTAATTCTAGTTTTTGATCTTTAAGCGATCTCGTTTTGGAATGAAGGTTATACAATTTAATTTGAAAATGAATCCACTGAGT
Source organism: Priestia megaterium (assembly GCF_009497655.1). NCBI lineage: Bacteria > Bacillati > Bacillota > Bacilli > Caryophanales > Bacillaceae > Priestia > Priestia megaterium. The sequence goes on from NZ_CP023317.1 coordinate 755,278, forward strand.
GGCGTGAACGGTTATTGACATGTTTTAAACCTCCAATTCAGACTCTTTCTTTTATCATAATTGATTCCAAAATAAATAAATAGTAGGCAAAAAGAAGATAACAAAATTTTATATAGAGTACTTATAAAGCGTAGAGAAAGGTAATGCAAGCACAGCATCCTTTTTTCTACCCCTTTTTAAAGCAGATTAATCTTCTATATAAAAGCCTGCTTTCAGCGAAAGGTATCGGCGTATTCATACGCTTTAAACAGATTTTAATGTTAGAAGTTATAACAAGGTTCATTTCTTTTAGAGAAGTTTATGAAATAATAAAAAATGTATATTTTACGGTCTGAATCTATGTGTTGGAGGTTTTTATATGACGAAACAAAAGCTGATAGTAATCGGAAACGGAATGGCGGGAATGCGCTGTGTTGAAGAAATTCTTATTCATTCTCCAGATTGTTTTGATATTACTGTTTTTGGAAGTGAGCCTCACGTTAACTATAATCGAATTTTATTATCAACCGTTTTACAAGGCAGTACAAAGCTTGAAGATATTAACATTCATTCTTTTGCATGGTATAACGAAAATAATATCACTTTATTTAAAGGAGAAAGTGTTACGCACATAGACACCAAGAGAAAAATAATAAAAACAGATAAAAACAGAGAGACGATGTACGACAAGCTTATTATTGCTACCGGTTCGAGCCCGTATATGCTCCCCGTTAAAGGGGCTGAAAAAGAAGGGGTCCTCGGTTTTCGTACCATCGAAGACTGTCGGAAAATGATTGAAATTTCTAAACGGTATAAAAAAGCAGCGGTTATTGGAGGGGGTCTGTTAGGGCTGGAAGCTGCTAGAGGACTATTAAATTTAGGAATGGATGTTCAAGTTATTCATCATTCGGGTTTTTTAATGGAGCGACAGCTAGACAGAGCAGCATCTGCTATGTTAAGAGAAGAATTGGAAAAGCAAGGCATGAGTTTTCTATTAAACAAACATACGGATGAGATTATAGGGGAAAACCGAGTAGAAGGCGTCCGATTTAATGATAACAGCAAAATTGCAGCTGATTTAGTTGTAATGGCTACAGGAGTGAGGCCAAATGTGAATCTCGCTAAAAAAAGCGGAATAGCAACAAATAGAGCAATTATCGTAAATGATTATTTGGAAACGAGCATCCCGGATATCTATGCAGTAGGTGAATGCGCTGAACATCGGGGGATGACATACGGCCTTGTTGCTCCTCTTTACGAACAAGGAAAAGTCTTAGCGCGACACCTTTGCCAAATGAAAAATGAAGGTTATGGCGGGTCCGTTCTTTCCACTCAGTTAAAAATATCAGGAATAGACGTTTATTCGGTCGGAGAGTTTAAGGAAAATCAAGGTGCAAAAGCTATTACGATTTCGAATATGTTAGATGGTATATACAAAAAAGTAGTTTTTCGCGAAGGGAGAATAGTGGGAGCCGTTCTTTTTGGGGATACCAGTGAGGCTATAAAGCTATCACAAATGATTAGTGAAAAAAAGGATTTGTCGCAAGCGGAAAAAGTACAATTATTTCCTTCTCAATATGAAAAGGAAAATGCAGCAGCTTCTATGTCAGTTACAGATATGGTATGTAACTGTAACGGTGTAACCAAGGGAGGTATTATTGAAGCAGTACAGAAACATGATTTAACGACAGTAGATGAAATAAAAAATTGCACGAAAGCTTCTGGTTCATGCGGAGGATGCAAGCCCCTTGTAACAGATCTTTTAACGTATATTCAAAGCGATGAATTTGATGAAAACATTGAACAAAAAACCTTTTGTGCTTGTACACATCTATCAGAAGATGAGCTGGTAAGAGAAATGCAGCAATATCAATTTGAAACGGTTCAGCAAGTAAGAGAAATGTTAAAGTTTAAAGACATGAAAGGCTGCTCGTTATGTGAAGGCGGTCTTCATTACTATTTAAATATGATGAATCCTCATTACGAAAATAATCGACATTCTTTATTTACTACGGAGAATGAACAGGCCGTTTTGCTTCATGACGGTACTTATGCAGTGGTACCGCAAATTCACGGTGGTCTGACAAATGTACAGGAATTAAGGAACATAGCAAATGTAGCTGAAAGGTACAACATCTCGAATATTCGTTTAACAAGTGATCAGCGCATTCAACTTATTGGAGTGAAAAAAGAATATCTTTCGTTGATAAGTGAGGAAATAGATAGAGGACTTCAGCAGCTATATGAACGTACAGTTAAAAATGTATCTGTTTATATAGGAAAAGGAACGTGTATTTGTCAGTATGAACCTGCTCTTGCTTTATCAAATGAATTAGACAAACAGCTTGAATACGTAAAGACCCCATGCGATATCAAAATCAGTATTGCTTCTTGTTTTCACATTACAGAGGATGTCACAACAAGTGATATAGGATTAAGAAGAATAGACAGAGGTTGGGAAATATATGCTGGCGGAAGCAGCACAGAAGCCAGAAGTGGGGAGCTGTTTTATGTGGCCGAAACGAACGAAGAAGCGATAGAAATCAGCTGTTCTTTGATTCAATATTACCGTGAAACGGGGAACTATTTAGAAGCTGTCGGCAGCTGGATCGAGCGAGTAGGAATTGTTCATGTCAGAGAAGTTTTGTTTGAGGCAGACAATCGAGAGTATTTAATGAAGCAGCTCAGCTCAGAACGTTCTCGTGCAATCACATATTTATTATAGGAAAGAAGGGTGACCTACGATGACTGAGATGCTGTTGAAATATTTTCGTGAGCAGCAAAAGCAAGCTGAAACCGAGCGTATCTATAATACGCAGTGTCCTTACTGCAGCATGCAGTGCAAAATGCAGTTAGTTGAACAAACACATGTAAAAAGAAAAACGTATAAAACAATTGGAAGAGACAACCCTACTTCTCAAGGAAGATTATGTATCAAAGGAATGAATGCGCACCAGCATCCTTTGCATAAAGATCGGATTCAATATCCTTTGTTAAAAGTAAACGGAGAGTTTGTAAAGATTTCTTGGAGGGAAGCTCTTGACTATATTAAAGAGCACGTTACAGAGATTCAAGAGAAGAATGGAGCAGATGCGCTAGGTGTTTATGGAAGTGCCTCTATTACAAATGAAGAAGCTTATTTATTAGGGAAATTTGCTCGAGTTGCGTTAAAAACAAAGTATATTGATTACAATGGACGCTTATGTATGTCAGCTGCTGCTTCTGCTGCTAGTAAAACATTTGGCATGGACCGAGGATTTACGAATAGCTTACAAGAGATTCCGTTTACTGAATGTATTATGTTAGCTGGAACAAATATTGCGGAATGTCAGCCAACGATTATGCCTTATTTTGAAAAAGCAAAAGAAAACGGAGCTTTTATTATTGCTATTGATCCAAGAGAGACAGGTACAACTAAAATAGCTGATTTACACCTGAAGCTTAAACCGGGGAGCGACGCGGCATTAGCCAATGGAATCTTGAAGGTCATTATCGAAGAAAATTATCTAGATGAACGATTTCTACAAGAACGTGTTAATGGATTTGAAGAGGTAATGCAATATGTGGCGTCTCTAGAATTTAGTGTCATTGAAGAAATAACGGGAGTGCCGCTTGAGAAAATGTATCAAGCTGCCCGTATGTTTGGTCAAAGAGAAACAGGAATGATTTTTACTGCTAGAGGGGTAGAGCAGCAAACAGACGGGAGTGCTGCTGTGCAGAACTTTTTGAATATTCTACTTTCTGTCGGGAAAATCGGTAAACCCCGCTGCGGATATGGAGCCATTACTGGTCAAGGAAATGGGCAAGGAGCCCGAGAACACGGTCAAAAAGCAGATCAGCTTCCAGGCTACCGTTCAATCGAAAATCACGAGCATCGGATGTATATAGCAGATGTTTGGAACATAGAGGAGAAAGATCTTCCTAGAAAAGGTGTTTCTGCATATGAAATGATTGAAAAAATTCATGACGGTGAAATTAAAGGGCTGTTTCTGGTGTGTTCAAATCCAACCGTTTCAAATCCAAACGCTAATTTTGTTAAGAAGGCTTTTGAAAAGCTTGAATTTCTAGTGGTAGCAGATATGTTTGAATCAGAAACGGCAAAATTAGCAAACTTAATTTTACCAGCATCCTCTTATTTGGAAGATGAAGGAACGATGACAAATGTAGAGGGAAGAGTTACATTGCGCGAAGCTAGCTTTCCGCGCCGTGGCGAAATCAAACACGACTGGGAAATACTATGTGAAATTGCTAAAGTTTTAGGGAAAGAGGAATATTTTTCGTTTTCATCAGCTGAAGAAATATTTAATGAACTGCGAATAGCAAGTAAAGGAGGAATCGCGGATTACTCCGGTATTACGTACGAACGATTACGAGCGGAAAAAGGAATTTTATGGCCATGCAGAAGCTTAACAGATAAAGGAACCGAGCGCCTGTTTGAAACACGTTTTGCTCATAGTGATGGAAAGGCGATGATGGTCCCTGTCTCGAATCAAGCTATTGTTCCTAAAGCAAAAATAACGAAAAAATATCCTCTCTATTTAACAACAGGGAGAGTGGTGTCACACTATTTAACGGGTGTACAAACGCGAAAAAGTGCATCTTTATCTGCTAGAAATTTCGAATCTTTTATGGAAATTCACCCTTCAACAGCGAAAAAATATGAAATATCGAATCAAGAATTAGTACAAATTGAATCTTCATATGGAAGGATTGTGGTAAGAAGTAAATTTTCAGAGGGCATTCGGCCAGATACCGTATTTGTTCCTTTTCACTGGGCGGATTCTCAAAATGTTAATAACCTTGTTTCTGAGAAATTAGATCCCGCCTGTAAGATGCCTGGCTTTAAAGTAAGTGCCGTGAATATTAGCCCTTCTGTAAAAAGAAGCAGTTATTAAAAATGCTGATGCAAAAAGCCTCTTGCAAAAAGAGGCTTTTTACGTGGAATCAGGCAAGGTGCTTTTGGTTAATACGTACATCTTGTTTTTTGAATCCAGAATAATTCAGTAAGAGACAGAATAGAGCAAAAAGCGCTAGTAAGGAAAAACCGACAACGTAATCTCCGCTTGTATCTTTTATAAAGCCTAGCACAATAGGAGGGAAAAAGCCGCCTACTCCTCCGAATGCTCCTACGATCCCCGTAACAGCTCCAATATTTCCTGTTGAAACAGATGGAACCATTTTAAAAACAGCTCCATTTCCGATACCAAGGGTAATGGCTGCAAGTAAGCAACCTGCGCTGAATAGCGCGAAGGAGCTGATGGTAAAGGCGATAAATAATCCTATTAGCAGCATTCCGGTAAAGACAAAGGTGAGTACTTTTTTTGCTCCGAATACATCCGATAAATATCCTCCAAGAGGCCGTACAAACGTTGCTAATACAACAAAAATAGCTGTTTTCAGCCCGCTGTCTACGGTTGATGCATTAAATTGATCGTGCAAAATGGTAGGGAGATAGATGCTGAATGTGACAAATCCACCGAATGTTAAAAAATAGAAAACGGACAAAAACCACGTTTCTCTAAATTTTAATACCGATAAAGATTCCTGCAGCGTTTTAGGAGAAGCAGCAGAAGGGTGGTCTGAAGTTCCTACCCATAATAAAAGAGCCATTAAAGCTACCGCAATTGCTAAACTCCAAAATACCCAAGGCAAGCCAAAAGAAGAAAAGATAAGTGGAATACTAAAGCTTGCTACCGCTGATCCTAAGTTGCCCATCCCGGCAATTCCTAAAATAAAACCTTGCTGTTGAGGTGAATACCATTTAGAGACATATGTAATGGAAATAGCAAATGTTGTTCCAGCCATGCCGATAAAAAATGCCCAAAAGAGCAGCATGGAGTAAGAATGAGTAAAGCCTGCACAAATGGTAGGGAGTAAAAGAGCAAGCATTGTTAACGAATACACTTTTCTTCCGCCAAAGCGATCTGTTAAAATTCCCATCGGAATCCGCATGAGTGAACCTAATAAGACGGGAGTGGCAATTAAGATACTTTTTTCAGCATTGGTTAATGAATACATCACTTGAATATCTGCGGCGATAGGCGCGAAGACAGACCATACTGAAAAAGCAATAATCATAGATAAAGTCGAGATAAGAAGTACAGATAAGGGCCGTTTAGAAAACATTGCTTAAAAACCTCCTTTTTTATATACAGCGTAAAGCTGTTGCAATATGGTAATTATGATACTACGCTTTCTTTCTTATGTATCATTCTGTGTTAGGCTTTCTTCCGTGGTTTTATGGGAGACCTATATTACTAATAGAAATGGGAGGAAACTTAAAGATACACGAAATGTTCATAAAAAAACTCTCATCGTCATGCGCAGCGATGAGAGTTTTTTTATCAGTAAAAGTATCGTTGCTTATTCAGCCGTCGCAATTTCTTCTTCTACATCATGGTCTTCTAAATTAGCATTTAGAAATTCACTTGTTTCCGATAAATTGAGATTTAATTTCGTTTTTTTGCAAATTTGAATGGTAACATCTTGAACGGAGACGTCTAAAACATGTCCACCTTCTTTTTTATATTCATCAATAAAGTGCAGGTGATACCCGGGAACACCGATGCCTGAAGAATATTCTGGCGTGTAAAAACCTGCTAGTGTTCCATTTACATCTGAAGATGTAAATGTAGGCTGATCAGCAGCTGCATCTACCATGGAAGGATAGGGTTTCTCTTGCTTTGCAACAGTGCGAGTTTTTACTTCTTTAAACTTCCCGTCAATACGAACTGCATAGAATAAATTCGGACTGGGAATAAGCTCGTTCATTAAGGTTTCTAGTTGTTCACGGTTCATTTCCTCTTCTACACGATAAGAGATATCTTCATAAAAGGTTGTCATAATGGCAAAAGGTGTTTTTGCATCTTCACTAATAGGTGCGGCTTTCCCATCAGCAATGTGATAAAATTCTCCGTCAAAGGCAATCATTTCACCATCCAGCTGATTAAACGTGCCGATGCCGAAATCACCTTTCTTAGCTAAATCCCTGTATGTGACAACACCGTCAAATACTCCGTCCAATAAAGCAATCATAGTGGAAGTTTGGTGAATCGTTAATTTTTCTTTATTGCTCATTCTTTACTCAGTCCTTTCAGTTAATTTGATCTGGCAGTAGCTGTGTATTTAATTTTTCATTATCTTTATAATCTACAGGCACGTCGATGATAACGGGGCCTTGTTCACGAAAAGCGCTTGCTAGAGTGTCCGAAAATTCTTCTGGTGAGTTCACTCTAAATCCTTTGGCACCAAAACTTTCAGCAAGCGTAACAAAGTCTACACTCCCGAACTCTACCGCAGATTTTCGGCCATATTTAATCTGCTGTTGAAAGCCAACCATATCGTAGGTTTGATCGTTCCAGATAATGTGAACAATTGGTAAGTTTAACCGAACGGCTGTCTCGAGCTCCATAGCTGAAAATAAAAACCCGCCGTCTCCAGACATGGACAGAACTTTTTTATGGGGGCGAACGAGTGCAGCTGAAATAGCCCAAGGCAAAGCAACACCTAGCGTTTGCATGCCGTTGCTGAATAGTAAATGCTGAGGTTCATAGGAACGAAAATAACGAGCCATCCATATGTAATGCGAACCAACGTCACATGTGATGGTAGTATCATCTTCAACAAAGTCCTGCAGAGCTTCAATTAACTGTAGGGGATGAAGGTGAGTGTCATTAGAAAACTCGTACTGATCGTCAGGTTGTTCAAGTTTGCTTTTTAGCGTTTTTAAAAAAGAAGCACTTTCTGTTGAACGTATTAAATGTGGGAGTTTATCCGTTAATATGTCGATGGTGCTTGGGATATCCCCTACTAACTCAATTTCCGGCTGATAATGGTGGTCAGCTTGTGCTTGTACATCATCTAAATGAATAATGCTTCTTTGACTTTCTGAGTTCCAAAGAGAAGGAGGGTATTCAATTGGGTCATATCCGATTGTTAAGACGACGTCAGCATGCTTCAATAAGACGTCTCCAGGCTGATTGCGAAAAAGACCTACTCGTCCAAAAAAGTGAGTTTCAAGCTCTCGTGAAACAGCTCCCGCACCTTGGAACGTTTCTACGACAGGAAGGTCATGTTCTGCTACGAGTTGACGGATTGATTCCACTGCTTTAGATTTACTTGCTCTCATACCTAAAAGTAAAACAGGTAGTTTTGCTGTGCGAATAGTGTGTATAGCTTGGGCAACAGCGTCTAAATTAGCAGCGCCAATCGTAGGAGTTTTTAGAAAGGATAGAGTGGAAGCTGATGTTTCGCCATCCATTACATCCTGCGGCAAGCTGACAAAAGATGCTCCTGAAGGAGAAGAAACAGCTTCACGAAAGGCGTCTGTTATCACTTCTGGAACGTTTGCAGCATCTTCTACCTCAACGCTGAATTTGGCGATAGATTTAAATAGTCCTTCATTGTCCATTGATTGATGCGTCTTTTTTAATCGATCTGCTCTTGGAACGGCTCCTGCTAGGGCTACCACTGGATCACCTTCAGAAGTAGCAGTGACAAGGCCAGTGGCTAAATTAGCGGCACCTGGACCTGATGTGACAAGGCAAACGCCCGGCGTACCTGTCAATCTTCCCATAGCAGCTGCCATAAACGCAGCATTTTGTTCGTGGCGGCAAACAATTACTTCCGGTCCTTTTTCTTTCAAAACATCAAATACGCCATCAATTTTGGCTCCTGGAATGCCAAAAATATAAGGCACATTCTGACTTGCCAAACTTTCTACTAGTAAATCGGCGCCTTTTTTTGTTTCGGTAGTATCAGCATTACTCATCATGCATTCTCTCCTTTAAGTTTCTTAAATAAGTTTTAAGGCCTACTGATTGAATACCCAATTTGTATGACAACTAACCAAAGGAAAGGAGAAGGTTTTTATTTTCTAAATAAAAAACTTCCCTAATTAATTAGGGAAGCAGAGATGTACCTATTGCGAATAAAACACATCTGTTTTATCTGTAGGTTTATGGTACTTGGGGGATAGCAAGTGAAAGTCCTACGCGGCTCTTATTTGGTATGGTTAAAAAGCTTTTGGTAACGAACAATTTTTTGATCTAGCTTTTGACTTAATTTTAAGATCTCACCGTGAGAATAGCTGCTTGTTTTCTTAGCTAATTGGTAAATATCTGATTGTAAGGCTCGAATTTCTTTTTCTAACTGTGGTTGCTTCATTGAAATCCTCTCCAAGTCAGAATACTTCTATCTTCTATCTTTTATCTAATAGTATGAAATTCCTTCATATTTGTAAAATGTTTTTTGTTTTGAAAAATATGAAATAGGTAAAGAGCTGCTGACAAGTTTTGTCGAGCACTTTTTTTACCTATTTTCAACAAATATGATATACTAAAGCTAGGAAAAATGACAATCCGGAGCGCACGTTCAGTTATTCTTAACAAGCGAATGAATTCTTAGCTTTGACAAGTTTAACTTGTAAGGTGAAGAAATTCATCACATAATCTTATTAGATCTGAACCTTGTTAGCCCGGATGAGGATTTGTCGAAAACGATTCACTAGAAAAAACCTTCGAGACCGCCAACTCGGAGGTTTTTTTATTTTTGTGTATGGGAAGTAAAAAAAAGACATAGACTAATAAAGAAAAAGGTCCTGCACCCATAATCGGTCGTAGTTGATTACACCTTGTCCATTTCTGCAAGGAAGCTGTCTTTTTACTATAGGGAAGTGCCGCCAAACACCATTCCCTAAAGACAATCAGCACACGAGCCTTATGGATGAAGAACCCTTTAGACGATACTTATCGGTGATTACTTATTTTACTACTGGAAAAATAGCAAAATAAGAGCGACTATGGCTCCTAAAAGCTCTACGTAAGCCGTTAGGAGCTGAACATTCTCAGCATCTAGGAAAAATGACTTGAGGATTCGTCTCAGACTATCCACCACCTTTTTTTTCCTTGCGTGAGTTCCCAAGGGAAAGAAAGGGGACGACAGTGCTTCTTTATTTTAACAAAAGTAGGAAATGATAAGTAGATTTATTTGAAGTGTAAATTAAAAAAGCATGTAAAATACATGCTTTTTTAATTTGGGTAAATTTCTTTTATGCGTCCGACTTGTCCATCTGTTAAACGAACTTTGATACCGTGCGGGTGAAAGCTTGAATTGGTCAGAATGTCTTTGACCGTTCCGTGTGTAAGTTTTCCAGAACGCTGATCTGCTTTTAAAACAATGTCGACTTCAATTCCAGGGGCTACGTCTTTTCTATTTTGTCCGTTCATTATACACCTGTTCTCTTTCGCTGATTATTCGTTTTTTTTGTTTGTTGACTCGTCAGCTTTTTGGTTGCTTGATTGGTACTGCCGTTCTTAGCTTTACTTGAAGATTGATTTTTCTTATTAGCAAGCTGCTGTTTGATAGCATCTTGAAGGCTAATTTTCTTTTTAAGTTGTTCTGTCATAAAGGTTCCTCCTGAATACGTACATCGTCTGAAAAAACAAAGAAAGTAAGGGAATGAAAAAGCTGACTATCTAGTCAGCTTTTTTTAATTAGAAACAGTGACTTCTTCTACAGGCTGCATAAGTACAGCTTCTTTATCAGGGTACGTTTTTTCAATATGATGTTCTCCCCAAGAGCATAGTGAATCAAGAATGCTTTTTAAAGACCATCCGTAATCTGTTAAAGAATATTCTACTCGAGGCGGCATTTCATTGTACATTTTTCTAACAATGATGCCGTCTGCTTCAAGCTCACGAAGCTGCTGCGTTAATACTTTTTGTGTAACGCGCGGCATAATTCTTTTTAATTCTCCAGGGCGTTTTGTCCCTTTAATTAAGTGGCAAAGAATAACGACTTTCCACTTGCCTCCAATGACTTCTAATGCCGCTTCCACTGGAATATTATATTTTTTCACGTTAACAACTCTCCTTGTTCTAGAGATAACGGTTAAATGCATGGTTTCGCATTTTTTCTGATGTTTATCATACCACTATAGTGCAGAATTTTCTAGGTGTAAGCATTTTTTTAGAATACCCAATAGTTCATGACTTTAGTATTTACGCTTATTGTAACCTCCAGGTACCTATATCACTTGAAAGTGCGTACTTTTTCTTTGGTTTTACATCGCTCATAATAACAATTGTTGATGGCCGGTTAGCGAATATATGAAGGGTACCTAAGCTAATCAGCTGTAAGAGAAGCTATTATAAAAAGTTATTATAACGAACAGGAGGCGTTAAGAAGTGAATACACTTTCACAAACACAACAAAGTAAAAAAAGCGGTGCTTTGCCGCTATTAGCGCTAGCTATTAGCGCCTTTGGAATCGGGACAACAGAGTTTGTTCCAGTAGGTTTATTATCATCGCTTGCAGATGATTTAAATATTTCCATTACACTAGCAGGGTTATTAATTTCAGGGTACGCAATGGGAGTTGCATTTGGAGCGCCCGTATTAACAGCATTAACAAGTAAAATGAGCAGAAAATCATTGCTGATGCTATTAATGGTTATTTTTATCGTAGGAAACTCAGTAGCAGCTTTATCAACAAGCTTTGGGCTGCTGCTTATAGCACGAATTATTACTGCATTTTCACACGGGATTTTCTTTTCTATCGGTGCGACTATCGCTGCTGATTTGGTGCCGGAAGATAAGCGGGCAAGTGCCATTGCTTTAATGTTTACAGGTTTGACAGTTGCAACTGTTACAGGTGTTCCACTTGGTACATTTATCGGACAAGCTTTCGGCTGGAGAGCAACATTTTGGGGAGTAGCGTTACTTGGCGTTATTGCCATTATTGCCAGTGCTCTTTTAGTGCCTAAAAACTTAAAAGAAGCGCCGCCGGCAAAGTTTAGTGATCAATTAAAAATTTTGAAAAACGGGCCGCTTTTACTATCGTTTGCTATTACTGCTTTAGGTTATGGCGGAACGTTTGTAGCTTATACGTATTTAGCACCTATTCTTGAAAAATTAACAGGATACGCACCAAGCGCAGTTAGTATCTTGCTATTAGTATACGGCGTAGCAGTAGCCATCGGAAATACGATTGGAGGAAAAGCTGCGAATAAAAATCCGTTAAAAGCATTATTTTGGATGTTTTTAATTCAAGCCGTTATCTTAGTTATTTTATCGTTTACTGCATCGTTTAAAGTAGCGGGAACAATTACGATTTTTGCCATGGGCTTATTGGCATTTATGAACGTACCTGGACTGCAAGTGCTGGTCGTGAACTTAGCTGAAAAGTATGTTCCTTCAGCAGTAAACGTAGCCTCTGCGCTGAATATTGCTGCATTTAACGTTGGAATTGCTATTGGTTCTTTTGTAGGCGGCCTGATTGTTGATTCCATTGGTCTTGTTCATACTCCTTGGATTGGAGGAGTGATGGTTTTAGGAGCGGTCTTATTAACCGCATGGAGCCGCTCAATAGAAGCAAAAGCAAAATAAAACAGAGATCATCGCCTTTTGCGATGATCTCTTAGCTATAAAAGGAGAGGAAGCAAATGACTACATTTCAACATCATAAGGCGTATCGTCGTATGTACAAGGAGAATGAGTTAACGTTAGGTTTGCATATGCCGCTTGAAAATTATCAGTATGCCACGCCTACGATGGAGAAACAAGTAGAGCTCACGCAGCTTGCAGAACAATATGGATTTACAAGCTTATGGTTCCGTGATGTCCTTCTTCAAGATCCATCATTTGGCGATCCAGCCACGGGTCAAATTTATGATATGCTTATTTATTTGACTTACCTTGCCAGTCAAACAAAAGAAATTGCTCTCAGTACATCTGCTATTGTGCTACCTTTACGCCATCCGCTTCGTGTAGCTAAAGAAATGGCAACCATTGATCAGCTTTTTCCTGAGCGTTTGATTATGGGCGTATCCTCTGGAGACCGTCAAGCAGATTTTCGAGGGTTAGGTATTCCTCATGAAGAAAGAGGAAAGCGATTTGCAGAGGCTTTTCATTATTTAGAAGAAGCGTTAAATAAAGAATTTCCATCTATCCAGTCTGCTTTGGGGTCCATTCAAGGAGCAAATGTTGTTCCTAAGCCAACGAAACGTATTCCAACGATGATCACGGGATACAGCCAGCAAAATATGGAGTGGTTTGCACAGCATGGAGACGGCTGGATGTATTATCCTCGTCATCCGCATTTTCAAGCAGAAGCCATTAAACAGTGGAGAGAACTGGTTGATATCTATCATCCAGGCGTTTTTAAACCTTTTACACAACCTATGCATCTAGATTTGGCAGAAGATCCAAATGAAATGCCAACGCCAATTCGTTTAGGATTTCGAGCAGGGCGTAATACATTAATTGAGCTTCTTTCTATTTATAAAGAAATAGGAGTTAACCATCTCTTTTTTGCTCTTTTTGATAGTAAGCGTCCGGCTGAAGAAGTCATACATGAGCTTGGTGAAGAAGTGCTTCCGCATTTCCCGTCTCATATGTAGCAAACAAAAAGAGGCTGAGACAAAAGCAGTTTACTTAAAGGAAAATCCGAACGATGAATCGTTCGGATTTTTTCATTTATCCAATTCGCTCATCTTTAGATTCCAGATTCCATTGATTTCGTTATGTCTAACTCTTTTTTTATATAGATTTCAAGTTATAGGATATATAAGAAATATGTATTAGAGTTATTGATTCTATGTTCTTTATAATAAAAGTATCCATTATCTCCTTGGGTGATATAAAGTCGAAAGGAGAAACACGATGAGTGTTGCATTTCTATTTCCAGGACAAGGTGCACAATATGCTGGTATGCTTCATGATATAAAAAATAAATGGGGATTAACGACTACGTTTGAAGAAGCAAGTGAGGCTTTAAATCAAGACGTATTATCGTTAGATTCGTCAGAAAAATTAAAATATAATAAAAATGTTCAGATATGTCTTTTTATTGCAGGAGTGGCTACGGCTAGATCGTTTAAAAATAAAGGTTACTCGCCAGACGTGGTAGGAGGGCATTCAATAGGGGCGTTTGGAGCAGCAGTTATATCTGAAGTGTTATCTTTTAAAGAAGCTCTTTTTCTTGTGGGAAAAAGAGGGGAACTGATGGGAAATGCCTATCCTGATGGTTATGGTATGGGGGTTGTAATGGGACTGCGCGAACATCAGCTTCTCTCTATTGTACATGAAATATCCACCGATGCAGCTCCTGTTTACGTAGCGAATCTAAATGCTCCTGATCAAATAACGCTTTCTGGCACTTTAAAAGCAATTGAGGAAGTTCTTGAAAAAGCATCTAAAAAAGGGGCTAGGAAAACCAAAATGCTTCATGTAACGGTGCCTTCTCACTGTCCTCTTATGGAAGGAGTTTCGAGCGAATTACGAAAAATAATAACGGAAGTGAAAGGAAAAGACCCGATCGTTCCTTTTATAGGTAATTGTAAAGCTCGGAAATTATGGAAAGCTGCTGATATTAAGGAAGATCTGGCAGCGAGTGTTGCCCTGCCCGTCCGTTGGCATGATATGACGGAAGTTATGTATGAAATGGGTACAAGATTATATATTGAAATGGCTCCAGGAAGAGTACTAACGGATTTGACTGCTAAGAGCTTTCCGGAAGCAAGGGCTATTTCTGCAGCCGAATCTACTATGAAATCTGTGTTAATTTTAATGGAGAAAGAAAAAATGTAAGCGCATTAATTTAGGAGTAGAAGAAAGGAGCTAGAACATGAGTGGAATAAAAAAAACTTCAAAATCATGGACAACCCGCCGAGATCAAAAAGCAGCTCGCCTTGCGAAAATAGACCAACTTCTTAAAGGAAAGTTATTGGATAATGAACACATTATTGAAGCGTTAGAATTGCTTATATCACCTGGAGATAAAGTAGTGCTTGAAGGAGACAATCAAAAGCAAGCATCTTTTTTATCAAAGGCGCTGAATGAAGTAAGCGCTGATAAAATAAACGGTCTTCATATGATTATGTCTAGTATTTCACGCCCGGAACATCTCGACATATTTGAGAAAGGAATTGCTGAAAAAATTGATTTTTCGTACGCCGGTGCTCAAAGTCTTCGCGTATCTCAAATGATTGAAGATGGCACGTTGAAAATGGGAGAAATTCATACATATCTAGAGCTTTACGGACGCCTTTTCATTGATTTAATTCCCAATATTGCATTAGTGGCTGCCGATAAAGCGGATGCACAAGGTAACTTATATACAGGAGCAAATACGGAAGAAACGCCGACGATTATCGAAGCAACAGCGTTTAAGGACGGAATTGTCATTGTGCAGGTAAATGAACTTGTTGAAGAACTTCCGCGAGTTGATATTCCGGCTTCTTGGATTGATTGTATCGTCGTGGCCAATCAGCCTTATCAATTGGAAGCTTTATTTACCCGAGATCCTCGTCATATTACAGAGCTCCAAATTCTAATGGCTATGATGACGATTCGAGGTATCTATGAGCGCCACAGCGTACAATCATTAAATCATGGCATTGGCTTTAATACAGCTGCAATTGAGCTTTTGCTGCCTACCTATGGAGAAAAGTTAGGGCTGAAAGGTAAAATATGCAAGAACTGGGCTCTGAACCCTCACCCTACGTTAATTCCGGCTATTGAAAGCGGATGGATTGAGAGCGTACACTGCTTTGGCGGAGAAGTAGGAATGGAACAATACACAGCAGCTCGTCCAGATGTATTTTTTACAGGACGCGACGGCAGCCTGCGCTCAAACCGTGCGATGTGTCAAGTCGCTGGTCAATATGCGGTAGATGCTTTCGTGGGATCAACTTTGCAAATAGATGGAGAAGGAAATTCTTCTACCGTCACATCTGGACGTTTATCAGGGTTTGGCGGAGCGCCTAACATGGGGCATGATCCTAGAGGCCGACGGCATTCTACGTCTGCTTGGTTGGATATGATGAACGATAAGCATGAATTAGCAAGAGGCAGAAAGCTAGTTGTACAAATGGTTGAAACCTTTCAATCAGGAAATGAGCCTGTTTTCGTTGAGTCTTTGGATGCGGTAAATGTAGCTAAACAAGCAAACTTAGCTACTGCTCCTGTCATGATTTACGGGGATGATGTGACACATGTCGTGACTGAAGAAGGAATTGCTTATTTATATAAAGCACAAAGCTTGGAAGAAAGAAAAGCAGCGCTTGAAGCAGTAGCGGGGGTAACGCCTATAGGGTTACGGCACAACCAAAATAAAGTGGAAAGAATGCGCAGAGATGGCTTAGTGGCTTTTCCGAAAGATTTACAGATTCGCCGTACGGAAGCAAAGCGTTCGCTGTTAGCGGCGAAAAGTGTAGAAGATTTAGTAGAATGGTCAGATGGTTTATATAATCCGCCTGCTAAATTTAGGAGCTGGTAAAAAATATGCGTATTCAAGAAGAGCCAAAAACAACTGTGTTTTCTTCATGCCTGATAGCTAAAATGGCAGTTACCGCTTTGGTTGATGAAGCGGTACTTACACCTAAGCCGGGGCTTGTAGATGCAGCAACAACTGGATCTCATCAAGATATGAATATTGAGACGCTGCTAGCCTCTGCTTATGCTTTACAACCGACCTTCTCACAGATTGCATTATATAGTCAAGGAAAGCAGCCGAGTCAGATGCTAAGGGAAGAAATTGCTCGAATTGGACGCGAAGGTGAACAAATTATGTACGCGGCTACGGATGGTGTCAATACACACAAGGGAGCTATTTGGGCATTAGGTCTACTTGCTTCTGCAACAGCGGTTTGCGGTATTCAAGCATCACCTGCATCCATCACAGAAGCTGCAGGAAAAATTGCTCGTTATGCAGATCGCTTTTGTACTCTGCATTCATCTAATGGACTTCGTGTGAAAAAAAAGTATGGCGCAAAAGGAGCGGCTGGAGAGGCGAAGCAAGGATTTCCTCACGTGATTCATATAGGCTTGCCTGCTTTACATAAGGCTCGCAAGCTAGGCATACATGAAACATCAGCGCGGATTGATACTTTAGTAACACTAATCGCCAATCTTGATGATACGTGTATTTTGCATCGTGCTGGTCCAGTTGTATTAGAGGAGGTTAAAATGGCGGCATCCAATGTGTTAGAAGTTGGAGGGGTATCTACATCAATAGGAAAACAGCGGCTGGAAGCGTTAGATCATATTTTTCTATCATCTAACGCTTCTCCAGGTGGAAGTGCAGATTTGCTGGCTGCTGTATTATTTTTAGATCGAATATCTCTTTTTAAAGAATCATAAACGTCTGCAGGGAGGAGTGAGTGGCTAATGGAAACGTTAGTGTTTAAATACAAAGCCGATCGAAAGTTAACTCAGCGCGCACATGTAGGCGTTGTTGGTTCAGGGGATTTAGAAATCTTAATGGTTCCTTCTGATGAAGAACATGCTCACGTATCAGTACGAACAGGAAGTGAAGGGTTTAGTGAAACCTGGAAAGCCGTATTAGATCGGTTTTTTAGTGCTCATATGATTCAAGCGAAAATTGTAATTAATGATTTCGGTGCTACGCCCGGTGTAGTCGCTTTGCGTCTTGCACAAGCTTTGGAGGTGAGTGAAAATGGGAGTGAATAATCAAAGCTTTATTGAGTTAAATGGAAGAGAACGAGCCCAGGCAATCTTAGATCAAGGTACATTTCGTGAGCTGCTCGGCCCTTTTGACGGGATCGAGTCGCCTCATTTACCTAAGCAAAATATTGTTCCTCAAAGCGATGATGGTGTCATCATAGCAAGTGGGCTAATAGCAGGGGAGCCAGCAGTTGTCATTTCAATAGAAGGAGGATTTCAAGGGGGAGGCATTGGTGAAGTATCGGGAGCTAAAATTGCAGGAGCTTTAGAATTAGCTCTTAATAATCACAAAAAAGGTGTTCCTGTTAGACCTGTTTTTCTATTCGATACAGGAGGGGTAAGGCTGCAAGAAGCGAATTATGGACTTTTGTCGATATCTGAAATTGGCTCAGCGGTAGTTGCTCTGCGTGAGCATACACCTGTTGTCGGAGTTATTTCAGGAAATGTAGGCTGCTTTGGAGGAATGTCTATCACTGCTTCACTCTTTAGTTATCTCATTATGACAAAAGAAGCAAGGTTTGGTCTTAACGGCCCGGAAGTGATCGAACAAGAAGCGGGGGTTGAAGAGTTTGATGCAAGAGACCGAAGCTTAATCTGGAAAACGATTGGCGGTATTCAACGCTATGAAACGGGGTTTGCAGATACATTAGCACAGGATGATGTTACTGCTATTCAACGAGCGGTTCAAGAGACGTTTCAAAAAAAAGAAAAAGTAGCTAGTAAAACAGAACAAGTAGATTTTTATAGGCATTTGCTTAGCAAGGTTGATCCTTCAGAAAAAATGGCTCCTTATCAATTTCAAGAATTGTATAAAGCAACAAAAAATGAACATATCCCTTCAGCAGTCTCTTACTCGTTGAACGAAGTTCCAGGTAGCATGCCTAACAGCCGCGGTCGCGTGTGGATTAACGCTTTAATAAATGATGAGGAAGCAGATTTTGAAATTCCTTCCGTTCTTTATAAAGACGCACTGCTAGGAAGAGAAAAGGTCCGATATATATCGGTTGTACCTAATCCTTATAATCGTTTCTTACGTGCACGAAAAGGGGAAGTAGGACTAGATGAAGGATGGGCAATTGCTAAGCACGTTCGTGAAGTAATAAAAGAAGATCGAAATCAATCTCCGCGCCCTATAATTGCCATTGTGGACGTACCGAGTCAAGCGTATGGCTATCATGAAGAACTTCTAGGTATTCACTATGCTTGCGGTGCTGCAGCTGATGCTTATGCAGCAGCGCGCTTAGCAGGTCATCCGGTTATTACGTTAATTGTCGGAAAAGCAATTTCAGGAGCATTTTTGGCTCATGGATACCAATCGAATCGAATTTTGGCTTTAAAAGACGAAGGAGTAAATGTTCACGCCATGTCCAAACAGTCGGCAGCGCGCATTACTAAAAGAAGTATAAAAGAACTTGAGGAAGCTTCAAAGAAAGTCCCGTCCATGGCTTATGATATTAAATCATTTGCTTCACTTGGCGCTTTATATGAGCTGGTTAGCGGTATTCAAGCAGAGCAGCCCACAGAGCGCGACGTTCAAATGATTCAAGATATTTTAATTGGAGCAGTAGAAGATGTTCGCTGTGAAGGTGTATACGATTTAAGCAGCCGGCTGCACAGTGAGCAAGCAAGAAAGGAAGGGCGAAAAGCTTCTTTATGGGTAAGAGGTGAGTTGGAAAAACAATGGAATATATAGCTCATGATTTGCTTCAGTTAAAAGAGGAAGCAAAGCTTATCAGTTATACACCTATCCCCGAGTGGGTGGAATATTCATTAGCCAAGGCTCCATTTGTAGTGGTAAGGCGTGCTGTTCACCGAGATAAACTGATACCTATTGGAGTAAGAGGAGAACGAAGGAATCAGCGTTTTGGTGCTTTTTTATCTGAGGAGGCCATTAAACAAACAATTAGGCCGGAAAATCTCGTTTCATTTTTTCAAAACGCCCAGTCTAGAAACATGCCAGCTATACGCGCTTTGGAAGAGGTGGCTATTATTTTTGAAAAATTTGCGTGGGGACCAACCGGCAGTGTAGGGTTCGAGCTTGCAAGCGGTGAAGAAGTTGTCACGACAACCAGTGATTTAGATGTACTTATTCGCCTTTCTTCTTATTTGTCGGTGAAACAAGCGGAAATGATAGTCAGTAAGCTAAAGAGATGCCCAGTTTCTGTAGATGTACAGGTAGAAACAGAAAAAGGAGCCTTTTCTCTAGCGGAATACGCAAAAGGCGAAGAGACGCTGCTTCTGCGTACTGTATATGGTCCTGCCTTAGTAAAACTGAATCAATTAGCATAAAAGACGGATGAGGGATTTGCACCTTTTCCGTCTTTTCTGTCAATACCAGCTTTTTTCTTGGCTTAACAAACGCTTGGCTTCAAGAAAAAATATTTGAATAAACTTTTTGGTGTTAATGCGAATCGGCAAAATTTTAGAATCTCCCTGCAGTTCTTTCATTTTTTTACGAACGGCTGTAAAGTCAAAAAACTTAGAAGCATAATTTTCAAACTTTGGATTTGAAAAATCTGTTAATCCAATAGAAGCAAAGTGATTCAGTGAGTGAGTAACTGCTCGTCTTATTCGCTGTTCACAAGCCTTGGTTTCACGATTAATTTCAATAGAAGACGCGTGAGCTCCCAATTTTTTCTCAGCGACATTCACAAAAATATTTTTTAGAGAAGGGAAATGTTTTTCCACACTTTCTCTTTGGTCATAAGTGTACAGAAACTGTAAAATATCCAGTAAATCTTTTGCACCATTTTCTCCCACAATACCTAATTCGGCTAATAAGAATTTCCCTACATCGTATAGATGGGCTTGTTTCGTTATCGGCTGGCTTGAAGGGGGAGCGTGATGGGCTGTCGCTAAACTATTCAAGGAGGTTTTAATATCATCGATTGATTTCTCAAGAGAGATTCGTTCAATTACTTTTCGAATAACCGTTAAAATTTCAATTCGATTAATTGGTTTTGTAATATAGTATTCAATTCCTAATGAATAGGCTTCTCCTATTAATTCTTTGGACTCTACCTGTGAAATCATAATCATTTTTCCTTTAAATGAATCTTTTAAATGACGGATCGTTTCGATTCCATCTCGTCCTGGCATAAGTAAATCAATAAATAAAATATCAATTTGCTTTAAATTTAACGTAGAGGCATCTAAAAAGCTTCCGTCTACGACTTCTTCTACAACTTCTCCTAAATCCTCATCTTCAATCAGCTGACTGAGCGTTGAACGAATGGCTGAATCATCATCTGTAATACAAAATCGCATAAACTCATCCTTTCTGAATTAGACTACAAAGAGGTATTTGAATGATAAAAATCATCCCGTTATCTCCTTGTTTAGCTTCAATCGTACCTCCAAGTTCTTGAACAATATCTCTTACGTAAGAAAGGCCAATTCCAGTAGAGGGATTTCCAAATTGATCGTATTTTGAGGTGAAACCAGGTTCAAAAATAGCTTTTTCGTACTTCAAAGGCACGCCAGGACCATCATCTTGTACATGAAATTCTACAAATTCAGCTTGTCTATGTACGGATAAAACAATCATTCCCTCATCTTTAATCGCCTCCACTGCGTTTGCTACCAAGTTATTAATGATCGATAAAATTGTGTAAACGTGGTAGCTGAAATGTTCCCCGGTGACAGAGGAAAAAAAGCTAATTTGTTTGTGAAGAGAATCGGCATATTTTTTGTTGATGCGTACGATCAGCTCGATTAATTCCTCTGCTTTCATATAATTTTGGAAACTTTCATTTGAAATTGTTTTAGATAAGCCCGCAAAAATACGCTGGTTGTCTTTTTTTACTTCGTGAATATCTCCGGCAATCCGAAGCGCTTTTTTACTGAGCGATTGATTAAGCACAGAATGATCTTTTTCCTGCTGATGTAATACACGGTATAAATCGTACGAGGCTTTTGTAATCACTTCTGTATTATGAAGGGTCTTTTTTAAATGAACGGTTTCTTCATAAAGGCTTGTAATAAGCATTAGCATGTGCTCATTTTGTTTGCGAATTTGACGTTCTCGTGACTGTGATTCATAAATTGTCATCATATTAAAAAAGCTAAGTACAATGAAGCTGTGAGCAAAAGCAATAACGGCCATGTCGGATAATGAATCGATATGAATGGTTGTGTGCAAAACGATATACTGCGCAGTTAGTTCGACTATATCAGCAGCTATTTCAATGATGAGTCCAATTAATCCAATCACAATAGCACTATAGTTCATGCGGCTTACTTTAAAAATAAAAAATAAAAGTGCATACGTAAAGTAAAAGAAAAACGTAGGGTAATGCGTATGTGCAGAAGCCGCAAATTGAAAATGATCGAGCGTGATATAATCGAGCATGATGCGAAAGAGAACGACGCTTAAAGCGGTTAACAAGCCGCCAGATAAAACGGTTTTCCGTTTTAAAAGCAATAGGAAAAAGAAAAATGTTGGAGCTCCAAATGTAATTCGAAATGTTTCATTTAACGGATAAAATTTTAGCTCTCCCGCCAGCGGAACAGTAATGAGCATGAGCAATAAAATGTACGGATCTTTTCGAATGAAAGATTTAAAATTCAGATAATTACACCTCCTGAAGTGATTCGTGAATTAGTATACATTGTGACAGCGTCCAGCACAATGGAGAAGAGTACCAAAGATAAAAATATAATTCCAAAAAGTTTTGTAGGTTTTTGTATGCTCTCGTAGGTTGCATTGTACATTAAAAACGAAAATGAAATCCCGCTTTATGAAAGCGCTTTAAAATAAAAAGTTAATGAAGTGATGAGGTGATTTTAATGAAACGAGAAATTGAACAGGAAATGTCTTACTTACAGGTCACTGCAAAAGAGCAGTTACACGAGTGGGTAGAGCAAATAAAAGAATTTTCGTCAGAAGGAAAAACGGCTGATTATATCCCCGCTCTGAAAGATATGGACTCGTCTCAATTAGGTATTTGTTTGATTGGTGCTGACGGAACGGTTATCCAGTCTGGGGATTATGAAGCGGTATTTACTCTTCAAAGTATTTCTAAAGTCATTAGCTTTATAGCAGCTTGCTTATGCTGCGGCATTCCCTACGTACTAGAGAGAGTAGATGTAGAGCCAACTGGAGATGCATTTAATTCTATTATAAGACTGGAAATGCATAAACCAGGAAAGCCGTTCAATCCTATGATTAATGCCGGTGCTTTAACGGTTTCATCTCTTTTATCTGGAGAGACGGCAAAAGAAAAACTAAGCTATTTGTTTGATGTAATAACAATGCTTACTGGGAAAACACCACTCATTAATGAAACCGTCTTTGAATCAGAATGGCAAACGTCTCATCGAAATCGTGCGCTTGCCTACTATTTAAAAGAAACAAACTACTTACAAGGAGAAGTAGAAGAAGTTCTAGAGGTTTACTTAAAGCAGTGCTCAATTGAAGTAACGACTGAAGATATTGCGCTGATCGGATTAATTCTGTCATTAGACGGATATCATCCAGTGTTTCACAAACAAGTAATTCCAAAAGAAGTAGCTAAATTAACAAAAGCGCTTATGCTTACATGCGGTATGTATAATGCCTCAGGAAAGTTTGCGGCATTTGTTGGTATGCCAGCTAAAAGCGGTGTATCAGGAGGAATCATGTCATTGGTGCCACCTAATACGAAAAAGCAGTCTCCATTTCCAGACGGATGCGGTATCGGAATTTACAGTCCAGCTATTGATGAGTACGGGAATAGCGTAAAAGGCGTTACGCTGCTAAAAAAAATCGCAAAAGAATGGGATTTGAGTATTTTTTAGTCTATTTACGTACTATTCATTCGCTTCAATAATATAAACACCAAGAGAAAAAACTTTCATGTTTTGCATTTGTTCTACCAAATTTTCTAATGAGGTGATAGGCGTGCAACAAGCAATCGAAAGTGTAATTAGTGTCATCAATGATTTTTTTTGGTCGAATTTATTAATTATTTTACTTGTATCAATCGGTATTTATTTTACGATCCGCTCTCGTTTTTTGCAGTTTCGCATGTTGAAAGAAATGGTACTTGTTTTGAAAGAAGGACGAGCGGCTAAAGATGGGGGAGTCTCCCCGTTTCAAGCTTTCTGCATAAGCATGGCAGCTCGAGTAGGAACAGGAAATATTACCGGTATAGCGATTGCTATTGCTCTTGGTGGCCCGGGTGCTGTATTTTGGATGTGGATTATTGCCATTATCGGTTCAGTATCAAGTTTTGTAGAAAGTACACTCGCTCAAATCTATAAGGTAAAAGGGTCAAACGGATTTCGAGGAGGACCCGCTTACTATATGGAAAAAGGGTTAAATAAAAGATGGATGGGCGGGCTATTTGCTGTACTCATTACACTGTCATTTGGCCTGGTGTTTAACGCTGTGCAGTCTAATACGATTACGCTGGCATTTGAGAACTCTTTCGGAACGAGCCGCTTATTGATTGGGATTATTATGACAGTTATATTTGCGATAATTATTTTTGGCGGGATCAAACGCATCGCCAAGATATCGGAATACATCGTTGTCGTATTAGCCGTTTTATACATTGGAATGGCTCTGTTCATCATCTTTAAAAATATTGATCAAATGCCTGCCGTTCTATCTCTAATTGTGAAAAATGCATTTGGATTTGAACAGGCGCTTGGGGGATCAATTGGTGCAACGTTAATCAACGGAGTAAAGCGCGGACTGTTTTCCAATGAAGCAGGGATGGGAAGTGCTCCCAACGCGGCGGCAACTGCAGTGACGAGTCACCCAGTTAAACAAGGTCTTATCCAAGCATTTGGTGTCTTGACGGACACGCTCGTGATTTGTACAAGCACAGCATTTATCGTTCTCTTATCTCCCGCCTATAAGCAGGGACTAAGCGGCATTGAATTAACGCAAGCTTCTCTTAGTACACATATCGGTTCTTGGGCATCAGGATTTTTAGCTATCATGGTATTTCTATTTGCTTTTAGTACGTTAATTGGCAATTATTATTATGGAGAAACGAATATTGAATTTTTAAATTCAAATAAGATGTGGCTTTGGTCTTATCGTGTAGGCGTTTTAGCGATGGTTATTTTTGGGTCGGTTGCTCAGCTTCAGCTTGTATGGAATCTGGCAGACTTATTTATGGGGATGATGGTAGTGGTGAACTTAATTGCTATTTTTCTATTATCGAAAGTGGCTTTTTCTGCCTTGCATGACTATACTCAGCAGAAAAAGGAAGGGAAAAATCCAGTCTTTTATAAAGATGCATTAGAAAACAATCAGAATATTGAATGTTGGGAAAGAGAATCGACTTCATCCCCTTCTGAAAAAGAGAATATTATCTAAAAAAAGTTCAGCCAGTTGGCTGAACTTTTTTTTATGCGTTTTTCTTTAATTCAGTTTGCGTAGTGCCTTTAGAAAATAATGTTTCTTTCACGCCATTTGTTGCTGCTTTGGTTTTTGCAGCAAAGATTGGATTTAAAATAAAAACTACGAGTAGGTTAGATAATAATCCCCAGAACCCTTCATAAAGGCCAAATGAATTTCCTGTGGCATGAACGGTAAACGTTACAACCAGCCCTACTACTAATCCAGCAATCGTACTTTCTTTCGATTGATTTCTCCAAAACAGGCTGATAACAATAGCCGGGAAGATTTGTACCATGCCGGATACCCCTAGTAACTGTAGGGAAACAAGTGCTTGTGGGAATAATAAACCGAATAAAAGTGCCAGTCCAATAACAACAAAAACCATAGAACGAGTAACCATTGTTAATGTTTTACCCTGTACATTTGGATTAATTAAATCTCTAAATATATTATTTGCAAATAAGTTAGACGCTCCGATAGCCATGATAGAACATGGAATTAATGAAGCAAGAGCAATCGTTGCATAAGCTAACCCTTGGCCAATGCCACCATATGAATATTGAATCAAGGTTAATAATGCTAATCTAGGATCCGTTGTATCTTGAGGTAATACTTGATAAGCAATAAACCCTAAGAAGATGACTAGAATTAAAACAATATTGTAAAGAGGTAAGAAGACAGCATTTTTACGAAGCGAATCTGCACTTTTAGCAGTGAAAACACCTGTAGCAGCGTGGGCCCACATGAATAAAGCTAAAGCAGATACGAGTGATGCTGTAATAAACCATGGAATGCCCTTAGGTCCTTGTGTTGGGATCGTTAATAGCTGAGGTGCATCCTTTGCAACATTGTCAATCATGTTGCCCCAGCTTCCAAAATGCATAATTGGCAGAGAAACAACCATAAATAACATAATCGCCCATACCAAAATATCTTTAATAATTGCCGTATAAGTGGGACCTTTAATTCCGCTGAAAAAAGTATAAAGAGCCACAAGAAAGAATGAAAGAATAACGACAGCTTTTACATTAATGTAGCCAGTTCCTGCAACGCGAAGAGTATCTTGAATACCGCTAAGCTGAAGATCGATATATGGAATAAGCATCAATACACCTACTATGGCAATTAAAGAGGAGAGAAATTTACTGCTAAAACGTTCTCTAGCATAATCAGCAAGTGTAGTAAGTTTGTGCTTTTTAGCAACAGTCCAAAGTTTTGGAAGAAAAAAGTATGAAATTAAAAAGGCTAAAACAGAGTAAGGAATGGCAAAAAATGCGATGCTTCCTCCTTGATAAGCTGTACTTGTAAGACCTAGGAATGTATAAGCAGTATATAAATCTGCTCCTACTAAAAGCCAGACGAGCAGGCTTCCAAAACGTCTTCCTCCTACAGCCCACTCTTCAACGGAGCTTCTAGATGATTTGTCACGTCCTGCTATAAAGCCAATGGCGATAACGACAAGAACAATTGCTGATGTGATTAAAAGTGCGGTTAAATTTCCTTGCATTATTCAATGTCCCCCCAAGATTTTTGTAAACGATAAATGATAAATGTACACACAGGCGTTAAGAAGACCCATAAAAATAACCATAAATGCAAAATAGGTAATCCAAAAATAATTGGATGAATGTTATTTACAAAAGGTAAAAAAGCGA
Organism: Priestia megaterium; assembly: GCF_009497655.1. Lineage (NCBI taxonomy): Bacteria > Bacillati > Bacillota > Bacilli > Caryophanales > Bacillaceae > Priestia > Priestia megaterium. Next base: position 781,713 of record NZ_CP023317.1, read on the forward strand.
ATTGAGCAATAAACGGAATGATGAATAAAATAAATATTATGAATTTTCTGTTCAATTTTTACTCCTCCTCTAAAATTTATCTAACAATGTTCACTATGATAGCAAGTCTGACATAGTAAAGCAATAAGTTTTTTGAAAATTTCGTTATAAATTACGAAAATTTTTTTAGAAAAACAAAAAAAGGGTATGAGAAGAAGATATTTGAAATGATTAGGGAAGAAAAAGCAGGGGAGAACCTAAGCGCAGTTGCCTTTGAAACAAAAAAAGAACGGAAAAGAAGAAAGGTAGTTTTCTCGATGAGATAAAGTATATTGCTATTGCATTAAAGAAAAAGAATTTGTATGTTCAAATATAGATTTATGGAAGCTATAAAAACGAGCAAATAAAAAAACTAGACAATAAGTGCTTGTCTAGTTCCACCACTCTGTCAATGGTCCTTTGTCGCCATAAACAGGATCTGTTGTAGGAATAGGTACTTGTGCAATTTCATCAAATACGTGAGGGCGATCAGTTTGTTTTCCTGTTCGTAAGTTGTAATCCATGCCCTCTGGATAAGCTCCAACCACTTTAAAATCAGCAGTTGACTGCAGACGCATATGTCCTGTACCTGCAGGGAGTACGAGTACATCCCCAGCATGCACCACGATATTTTCTCCCATATGTCCACCTAGTTTTAAGCGTGCAGATCCGCTAATTACACCTAGTGCTTCATGAGAATTGCTGTGGTAATGGTGAAAATCATATATGCCACCTACCCAGCTGTTTTTCCAGTTGTGAGAATTAAAAATGCTCTCTACTTTCTCTTTCTTACTAATAAATACGTGTTCATACAACAAAACTGGAAGACGAGGGTGATTTGGAATGGTTCCGTCGTCATCAAAATAAAGAACTTTTACATTTGCATAATTCATAAGCATCCCTCTAACAATCTTTTTTCGTAATTTTCCCTGTTTTTTGCTTGCGTAAACAGAGAAGTTTGCTCGAAGTACTTCATTCGTTGCGAAGTGCATGATATGTAGGTGTTAACGTTTTCCAAAAAGAAGTCTCCCACTTCAAGCGTAGCTAAGTGGTGGGCAGTTTACTTTAGTATCTTTTCTTCATATTGTATATAAGTAAAGGGGCTAGTGCAAGAATTCTATGGATATATAGATGTTAATTCGTATTTTGTAAATGAATAATATATATTAATATAATTTTTAGAAGATGATATGCTCGTGAAGTAAAAGAAGCAAATAATAAGAAAGGTTAGAGTTTTAGTTGTTTTTTGTAATTAGGAAGAGATTTTAAAAAGATTTATTCGGAATTTTACGAATAATTCATTACTTTTGTAAAAGTAATGTAAACATTTTTGTGTATTGAGTAATAGTAATGAATGTTATATACTGATAAAAAATATATTCCTATATGTGACTGGCGCAACATGGATGACCATGGGGGAGCATATAGCGTATAAGCCGCGCGCCTGGGCAAACACTTGAGAAAATTTCGCAAGTGTTTTTTTTATTTTCCTAGGGAAGAGGAGTAGATTTGGATGAGCAATATGCAAAGGAAGATGGGAACATTTGCTTTAACCATGACAGGCATAGGTTCGATTATCGGTTCAGGATGGCTGTTTGGAGCATGGAAAGCAGCTCAAATTGCAGGACCAGCGGCTATTTTTTCATGGGTTATTGGAATGGTAGTTATTTTGACCATTGCCCTATCGTACGCTGAACTGGGCGCGATGTTTCCGCAAGCAGGGGGGATGGTTAAATATCCTCAGTATTCACACGGATCATTTATTGGATTTTTGGCTGCTTGGGCTAACTGGATTTCAATCGCTTCAACGATAACAGTGGAGGCTATTGCATCTGTGCAATATATGAGTACTTGGCCGTGGAAATGGGCTCGCTGGACTCATGAATTAGTAGACAATGGCATTTTAACGTCCAAGGGGTTGGCAGTTGCGTCTCTGTTATTATTCATTTACTTTTTTGTGAACTATTGGACGGTAAATCTCTTTGCTAAAGCAAACTCATTTATTACGATTGTTAAATTAATTATTCCTGGTTTAACGGCAGGGGCTTTATTTTTTGCTGGTTTTCATAGCGGGAACTTTTCAAGTGAGCATGGGGTAGCACCTTACGGATGGGCGAGTGTTTTAACGGCAGTGGCAACATCAGGTATCGTGTTTGCATTTAATGGGTTTCAAAGTCCTGTAAATATGGCAGGAGAAGCAAAGTCACCTAATAAATCGATTCCGGTAGCTGTAATTGGTTCAATTTTTATTGCTGGAATTGTATACATTATATTACAAATTGTTTTTATCGGAGCAGTAAGTCCGTCATCAATTGCGGATGGATGGAATCATTTGAATTTTAATTCTCCTTTTGCTGATTTAGCGATTGCGCTTGGAATTAACTGGCTAACAATTGTGTTATACGCAGATGCATTTGTTTCTCCTTCCGGCACAGGTGCTACATATACGGCAACGACTTCTAGAATGTTATACGGGATGCAGCAAAATGGATATTTGCCAAAGATATTTGGTACTCTTCATCCACTTTACAATGTCCCGCGCCCAGCTATGTGGCTAAATTTAGCAGCCTGCTTTTTGTTTCTCTTTTTATTTAGAGGATGGGGTGTCTTAGCAGAAGTGATCTCAGTAGCGACGCTTATCTCTTATATTATGGGCCCTGTAGCGCTTATAACATTAAGAAAAACGGCTTCACACTTTTACCGTCCATTTTATTTAAAAGGGGCATCAGTTATTGCGCCATGCGGCTTCGTTTTTGCTTCTTTGACGCTTTACTGGGCAAGGTGGCCACTTACAGGTGAAGTGATTTTTATTATGGCAATTGGCCTGCCAGTTTATTTTTATTACCAAGCGAAAAATAAATGGGTGGGCTTTAAAAAAGAATTTTTAACCGGGGCTTGGATGCTTATCTATTTAGCGTGCATGATTTTTATTTCCTACATAGGAAGCGAAAAATTCGGAGGCAAAAATATTTTACCTTTCGGATGGGATATGCTAGTGATTGCTTGCGTATCATTAGCCTTTTATTACTGGGGAATTAAAAGTGGCAAATCTAACCGATATATGAAAGAAGCTGAACAAATCAATCAAGAAAATTTTAAATCTAAATAAAAAAACACGAGCCGGTGCTCGTGTTTTTATTTAGATGAATGGAGAATTTAGACTTAGTTTTTATCAAAATATTGTAAAAAACATAGATTTTAAGGTTTAATGATTTACACAGAGGGAACCTTTATTTGGGATAAAGTTCTAAAAAAAACAAAATAAAGGGGATTGGACAGCTGTGAAAAAAATGAATGTTTTGGCTTTGGTTTTTGTACTTATGCTAGTATTAGCGGCTTGTAACAGTTCTAAGGAAACGGGAGGATCCACTTCGGCTAAAAATAAGGCGATTGAAGCATCTATTGACAGCGCTTCTTATATTTTAGTAGATAGTGATGAAGGAGCTACAAGTGAAGAAAAGGGGCTGTTGCAAGTTGATTTAAAAGTGAAAAATGTATCCAAAAATAGTATATCTTTATCGGATTACGACGGTGTGTATTTATATGAAGGAGATGAACAATTATCTCCAAAAACGGGAGTGAACAGTAGGGAACTTGGACTAGAAAGCAGTTCATCTGACAAGATTGGCGCTGGGAAGCAAAAAAAATTAATGTTCGTCTTTGAAGTCAAAAAAGATAAAAAGTACAAAATTGGGCTTCAGCCAAAATCATCTGATTATGATGAAGAAATTGACGAAGTAACATTAACACTGGATACGAAGAAATACGCGAAAAGCTATAATAAGCTGCAAGACCCAGAAAAAGCTCTGCAAGCTTACACGGAAGTTCTTTACTTAAACAAAGAAAATGTAGATTATGATAAATATGTAACAGCGGACAAAACAGCTGTCATAGAAGAACAGAAAAAAGCGTTTAATGAGGAATTAAAAGGTGCGTTTTCTAATAGTTTAACCGATAAAGCAAAAAAAGATTTTTTTAACATGTATAAAGATGTTTTGAAAGAAAAAGCAAGCGTAAAGACAAATGTGATTGCCAATGCAAATAATAAAGCTGTAGTAGAAGTGGAGTACACTACTGTTAATTTATCAGACTTATATTCATACGTATCGCAGCTTAAGAGAGCATATACAGATGAAACAAAAGATTACGATACAAAACACTCTGAAGAGTTTGCGGCTTCTAAATTCAAAGATATTGTAAATGAATTAGAAACGAAAGAAGGAAGTCGTCCGCTACGAATTTTTATGGTGAAAGAAGATGGGAAATGGACTGTGAAGTCAAGTGACCTATACAGTGACTCTTTAGGTAAAACGTTTGGATCGAGCTACATTCGATAGACAAAAAAGAGGCTAGGACAAAAATAGTTGAGCCCAAGTAAGAAACGAACCATTCATCAATCTGTTTGATGAGTGGTTCGTTTTTTTGCGATGATGCATATCGTTTTATTTGTTTCGTTCCTTCTAGCAGTTGATTGGAGGGCAAGGCGAAGACTCCTGCGGGAAAAGCGGAACAGGTGAGACCCCGCAGGAGCGTAAGCGACGAGGAGGCTCAGCGCCCGCCCGCGGAAAGCGAAGCCTTGCACGGAAATCAATTGCGGTGTCATAAGCAGTCCAGCTCATGTATCTCATTTGTTCGTCTTTCAATTGGATTTATTTCGTTATGTCTCAACCTCTTTTTTGTTTTCTGTAAATAAATCAACGAGTTTTTTGTAAAGCTAAATTTATTGAAATATGCTAGTATAGGTTCATTCATTCTTTTATTCTTATTATGATAGGCATCAATGGAGGTTCTTACTAATGAAAGCAAATTATTGTAAAGATACAAAGGCCGTTCGAACGAGCCGCATTTTCCCTAATGATATTAATAATCACAATACGTTATTTGGCGGAAAATTAATGAGTGATATTGATATGATTGCGTCCATTTCAGCTTATCGTCACAGTCGTACAGAGTGTGTGACGGCTTCAGCAGACTCTATTCACTTTCTGCACCCTATTACGCCTCAGGATTCTGTATGTTTGGAGTCATACGTATCATGGACAGGTCGTTCATCAATGGAAGTGTTTGTGAAAGTGATTAAAGAAAATTTAAAAACCGGGGAGCGTCAAATTGCAGCTACATCATTTTTAACTTTTGTGGCAATGGATGATGATGGAAAGCCCCGCGCAGTACCGGAGCTTATTCCAGAAACAGAAGAAGAAAAATACCTGTTTCAAACGGGGGCAGATCGTGCTGCCACACGTAAACAAGTGCGTAAAAAAAGCAATGAACTAGCCTCAGTGTTGGATTTAGGACAACCTTGGTAGCATAAAAGAGAGGCTGAAAAGTATTTTAGCTCAAGTGAAAAACGAACCACTGATCAACACGTTTGATTAGTGGTTCGTTTTTTTTTTGTTATGGTGAACGTAGGTTTCAGCTGTTTCGTTCTTTCTAGCAGTCGATTGGAAGGAGAGGTGAAGTATTCCAATCAACTGCGGTGTCACAAGCGGTTCAGCTTATGTATCCCATTTGTTCGTCTTAGGGTTGGATTCATTTCGTTATGCTTCATCCTCTTTTTTATATTTGATGAATCTTTCCTCCTAATCGAGAGGAGGAAACAAAATTATATGAAATTTATTTTCGTTCATGGTAATATGAATTTAATATAATTTTCTAAAAAGTTTAAAAAGTACAACATTTATAAAGGAAGGTGTCGTGTCTAATGGTAACAGTAGAAGCAGCAGAAAGACAAAACAGCAGCACTGCCCTGCGCCGTGATGTAAAATTTCTCGGTCAATTGTTAGGGAAAGTTCTGGTTCATCAAGGTGGAGAAGAACTGCTCAACAAAGTAGAAAAAATACGCGAAGTGGCAAAATCACTTAGAGAAAACAAAGATGAAGCCATCTATAAAGAAATAAAAAATGAAATCGTTACTCTTGAACAGCCGATGCGCGCGCAGGTTATTCGGGCGTTTGCCGTTTATTTTCATTTAGTTAATATTGCAGAGCAAAATCATCGAATTCGTCGCAGACGGGAATATCAGCAGCAAGAAGATTCTATTATGCAGCCGGGTTCATTGGAAAGCGCCGTTGTTTCGCTTAAAAATAATGGCGTGGCGCCAGATGTAATTGCTAACTTGCTTCAAACTTTATCACTTGAGCTTATCATCACGGCACATCCAACAGAAGCCACTAGACGAAGTGTCCTTGATATTCATAAACGAATGGCTGAGCTTCTGAAAAACTTGGATAATTCAACGTTAACAAAACGTGAACGTACAGAAATTGAAGAAAGACTGTTTAGCGAAGTGTTAATTTTATGGCAAACAAATGAACTGCGAGATCGCAAGCCAACCGTAATGGATGAAGTATCCAATGGATTATATTATTTTGATGAAACGTTATTTGAAGTGCTTCCTCAACTTCATCAGGAATTGGAAAATTCATTGCAGGAGAATTACCCCGAAGAAAATTGGAAAGTGCCTAATATTCTTCGATTTGGTTCATGGATTGGCGGAGACCGAGATGGAAATCCAAACGTAACTCCTAAAGTAACGTGGCAAACGCTTGTCAAACAAAGGAAGTTAGCTATTCGTAAATATAAAGAGTCGCTTACTCAATTGAGACAAAGGTTAAGTCAGTCTACAAAAAGAGTCGCAGTTTCAGATAATCTTCTTGATTCTATTAATCAAGAAATATCGCTGCTGCCTGAGAAAAAGCGATGGAGAATCAAACACGAAGTATATCGCTGCAAGCTTACGATTATGCTTCATAAATTAAATTTAGTTGGAGAGTTGGAAGCAGGTTATCAAAGGTCGGAAGAACTTTTACAAGATTTGTTTCTCATCAAAGATAGCTTGCAAAAGCATCAGCCTCAAGATTATCAGCTGAAAAGCTTGTGTAAATTAATTCGCCAAGTTGAGCTGTTTGGATTTCATTTAGCAACGCTTGATATCCGTAATCACAGCGGAGAACACGAAGCGGCAATCAAAGAAATTTTCCATGCTGTTTCTTTAGCTGAAGATTATTCAGCGTTAACAGAAGAGAAAAAAGTTGAGCTGCTAGGGAAAGTTCTTCAAGACCCAAGACCTGTGCTATCATTTGTAGAGAATTACTCTAAAGAAACGCAGCAAGTAATTGAAGTATTTAACATGATACATCGAGCACATAAAGAATTTGGAGAAAGATCCATTGAAGTCTACTTAATCAGTATGACGCAGTCTGCAAGTGATTTGTTAGAAGTCATGGTACTTGCCAAAGAAGCGGGTATTTACCGCCTTCATGCAGATGGCCGCATTGAAAGCAAGTTAAATATAGCTCCGCTGCTTGAAACGATCGATGATCTCACAGCAGGTCCTAAGATTATGGAACAGCTATTTCAATTAGATTTTTATCGAGAGCACTTAAGAAAACAGAAGGATTTGCAGGAAATCATGCTTGGCTACTCAGATGGAAGCAAAGATGGAGGAACGCTTACCGCTAATTGGAAGCTCTACAAAGCGCAGCAGGAAATTCACGATATGGCGAGGAAGTATCAAGTTCGTCTGAAGTTTTTCCATGGCCGAGGCGGCTCACTAGGCCGAGGAGGAGGCCCGTTAAACCGAAGCATTTTATCTCAGCCTGTTGAGACGCTAGGAGACGGTGTTAAAATTACAGAGCAAGGAGAAGTTCTTTCTTCTAGATACTCTTTATATGACATTGCTTACCGAAGCCTTGAACAAGCGGTCTCAGCTCTTCTTACAGCGGCAGCAAATGTTTCTCAAGAAGCTGAACAATGTGATATTCGTACACATGAATGGGAAGAAACAATGGACGAGATTTCAACTGCTTCGTTACGTAAGTATCAAGAGCTTGTTTTCAACGATCCAGACTTTTTAACCTACTTTAAACAAGCTACACCTCTTCCTGAGCTCGGGGCTTTAAATATTGGGTCACGTCCAATGAGTCGAAAAGGAAGTGATCGCTTTGAAGACTTGCGAGCAATTCCATGGGTATTTGCATGGACGCAAAGCAGACAGCTGCTTCCAGCCTGGTACGCTGCAGGTACGGGCTTACAGCATTTAGTAGAGAAATCCGGAGATATACAGCTTCTTCAGCAAATGTATAAAGAATGGCCATTTTTCCGCTCGACCGTCGATAACCTGCAAATGGCTTTAACAAAAGCAGATTTAATGGCAGCAAAAGAATACACAGAAATGGTACAAGATCCGGTTATTTCAGAGAGGATTTTTACCGCTATTAAAAAAGAGTATAATGTTACGAAAGAAATGATTCTTCAAATCACGGGGCAAAAAGAATTAATGGATCATCTTCCTACGATTAAAGAATCTATTAAATTACGAAATCCGTATGTGGACCCTCTAACCTTCTTGCAAGTTAAGGTTATTTCCAAGCTGCGTGAAGATGAGGCTGAAACGTTAAATGAAGAACTTTTAAAAGAAGCATTATTAACGATTAACGGCATTGCAGCAGGATTGCGTAACACAGGCTGATGATACCAAAAGACACCTCAATAAAACAAAAGAGGTGTCTTTTGTTCATTCTTCTCACATAAAGAACTGCCTGTCAGTTCCTTCTCTTTTAAAGAGAACTTCCGTCTGTTAAATAGGCACTGAGAAAAATCAGTGATAAAATAGAGAAGAACTGGTAATATTCTACAAACAAGTGCTAGTGGTGGGGTAACTAGATTGAATATGGAGGACGAGGACAATGGTAAAAAATTCGCAAATCTTCATTGAAGCTGACTCCGAGAATTCTGTATTTATTGGACTGGAATTTTGTGAGTATACACAAAAAATGAATCCTACTTGTTTGTCCAAACAGCATATAAATGTGTTTATTCATCCGGAAGAACTCACTGTGGAATTTAAGAAAACAAAAAGTGATAGAACTATTGATGATTTCCATCTGATGCATATCGTTCCGGTTCATTGCTTTAATTATTTATTATGTTCGATTTCGCAAGGTATTGTTACAGATGTTCAGCTAAAAGCGGTCGGTCATCAAGGAGAAACGTTGTTTGAAGAAAATCTTACATTGAAGTTTCATGAAAAAGCGACGGATTATGAAGAAACGCTCTCATTTTTCAAACATTTAAATCAAGAAATACAAAAACAGACGAAAAAATATACAGCCAGTTATATGAGCTCATGATAAAGAAAGCTGCGGTTTTAAAAACCGCAGCTTTTATTCGTTTAACCGAAAAAATTATGTGAGAGATGCTTACAAAGCAAGAGATTTTTCAGTGGGAAATTGATAAAGTAAAAATAAGAGAAATCAGTGGACAGAAAAGCTTTTAGCGGCTGGCCGCTTTTTATTCAATATGCAAGGGTTAGGTAGTGAGATTAAAAAAATAGCGATGAATACGTATTGTTATTGTAGATGAAGTGCTAAGGTCGCTCTATCTGCAATTATGTAGAATCTTCGCGCGCTTATAGTCTGTTTTACGGAACGAAAAAGCTGCGGAATTAGAAGAACTCCTTCTATTTCTGCGGTTTTTTTTATAAACAAGAAATAAATTCACTTATTGTACGGAGGCGATGCAGATGATTAAAGATTTAGTATTGGCTAAGGAATGGCTGCCTGCAGCTTATTCACATGATTTAACAGATCAGCCCTTGCAAGTAACGATTTTAGAAGAGCGAGTTGCGCTGTTTCGCACAACTAATGCCATTAAAGCATTTAAAGATTTGTGCATCCATCGCGGTGCAGCGTTATCTCTTGGGAAAGTAGTAGATGATTGCATTGTGTGCCCTTATCACGGATGGAAATACGATGGTGCCGGGGCTTGTGTGAAAATTCCTCAACAGCCGCCGGGAAGAGCGATTCCTTCAAAAGCAAAAGCACAGGTATATGATTGCGTTGAAAAGTATGGAATTATATGGGTGAAGATGAACAGCGAGGCAAGTGATATTCCTCTTCCTCAGTATGACGAATACCTTAACTCCGGATTTAAAACGGTTTGCGCCAACCCTCATACTCTGCAGGCAGCAGCTCCTCGTGTCGTAGAAAACTTTCTAGATGTAAGCCATTTGGCTTTTGTTCACGAAGGAAGCCTTGGACACTCGGATTACGCCGAAATTCCTGATTATAAGGTACATTGGAAAGATAACCGATACATTTCTGACGAAATCGCTGTGTACGCAGATGCAGATGGTACGGGTAACTTTGCGACTATTTATTATACTTTTGAAATTCTTCGTCCTGCCGTTGCAAGGTTGAAAAAAGTGAACTATGAAACGGGTGAAATCTTTTCGATGCTGTTTGCGGTTTTACCTGAAGAGGAAAGAAAGTCGACTGTGTTTGCATTGGTTTCTAGAAACTATTCGTTTGATGCACCTGATCAATATTTCCGTGATTTTCAACAGCTTATTATTGAACAAGATACGAGCATTGTAGAAAGTCAAAAACCCGAAGAGCTGCCGCTTGACTTACAAGCAGAGCTTCATTTGAATCCGGACCGACTGAGTATTGCCTATAGAAGATGGCTCGGTGATTTAGGAGTGACCTTTGGAAGTGACGTAGGAACAAGATTAAAAAAAGCTGCTCAATAAAAAAGAAGAAAGGAGTCTCCTTTCTTCTTTTTTATGTATGTTCACGGATAAGCTGATGATAGCTATTAAAAAGGGTAGGATATGTTAAGCGGCTTAAGATGACGCAGGAAAGCGTAGCAGAGGCTAGGATAGTAAAAACGATGAGCAGCTGGAATTTGACTGCTTGTATCGGATCTGCCCCTCCAATAATCTGGCCTGTCATCATGCCGGGAAGCTGAACGAGTCCAATTGTTTTTTGGCTTTCTACAGTAGGAATCATGCTAGCTTTGATTGCGGCATTTAAAATACTATGAATAGCTTGTTTAGGAGTTCCGCCAAGCGCCAGAATCAATTGAATTTCGTCTCGCCTTCTATTTACTTCAGCGTCTAACCGATTTAAAAATAAATTGGCCAAAATCATCGAATTTCCAATAATCATACCGCTGACAGGAATGACATATCGCGGAGTAGCAGGGATAATATGTAGGCCGAGCATAACGCTTTGGGTCAGGATTTCTACAATAAAAAGAGTGACAAATACACGAAAGAAAGCTTTAAACCCCTGCTTTTTTTTCTTTACAACATTTTGGGAAGCGACCGTCAGCATAAGGAATAAAATGAGAATCATAAAAGCAGGGTGATTCGCGTCAAAAATAAAAGATAAAACATATCCTATCACTAACAGCTGAACGGCTGCTCGAATACTCGCAATGATAATATCTTTTTCGAGTCCTATACGAAAAGATTTTGATAAAAAAAGAGCAATAAAAACAAAAACAATGGTGAAAATCAGTGAAAGTGAACTCATAGAAAGGCTCCTTCAATAAATTGTTTTGTTTCAGCTTTTACAGGAGCATGAAAAAAGGTCTCCGTCTTCGCTTTTTCTACAATCACTCCGTTCATTAAAAGCCAGACTTCCTCTCCTAAACGTTTGGCTTGATCTAAGTTATGAGTAACCCAAATAATCGTTTTATTCTGTTCTTTATGTAAATGAGAAATAAGCTGTTCAATTTCATGAGCAGAAGTGGCATCCAAAGCGGAAGTGATTTCGTCTAAAAGTAAAAGGTCCGATCCGTTCGACAGCGTACGGGCTAATGATAACCTCTGTCTTTGACCACCGGATAAATCTCTTGCATCCTGCTCTAACAAGTCAGGGGAAAGGCCGGTTAAGGCACAGAGTTCGTCAGGCATAATATCCTGTTTGCCATGCAGTTTTTGAACAAGCATCATATTCTCTCGTACTGTTCCATCAATAACAGGAGCCGATTGAAAAGCGATGCCCACTTTTTTTCGTAAATCAGAGATATTCCATTTGCTAATGTCTTTACCATATACTTCAATACTTCCTTCATCAGGTGCAGAAAGTAGATTGCACATGGAAAGAAGGGTGCTTTTTCCGGATCCTGATGGTCCTACCATCATGACGAGCGAGCCTTGCATCACTGTACCCGATATGCCTTTTAAAACACTATGTTCTTTATCTTTAAATGTTTTATGAACGTCTGTAAATGTAATAGCAGGTATTGAATTGAACGTGTTCATAGTAGCTCCTTTTTCATTCGTTTTGTTTATTGTAGCATAAGCGAAAGTATAAAAAGTTATTGGGCGATATAAAAAAAACTGTGAAAAATCACAGCTTTTAAACAGTTGTATTCACTTTTTGGCTGGCTTTTAAGGCATAATCTAAATCTTCAAGAAGGTCGTCGATTGCTTCTGTTCCAACCGATAGACGAATGAGTTCTGGCGTCACGCCGGAAGCTTTTTGTTCATCTTCAGATAGCTGTTGATGAGTGGTGCTTGCCGGGTGAATAATGAGTGACTTCGAGTCGCCGATATTGGCTAAATGAGAAAATAACTGAACGGAATCAATTAACTTAGCCGCAGCGTTTTTTCCTCCCCTGACACCAAAGGTTAAAATGGCTCCTTGTCCTTTAGGCAAATATTTTTGTGCCAATGAATAGGAAGGGTGAGAAGGAAGCCCCGCATAATGTACCCAGTCTACTAATTCATGCTGCTCTAAAAATTTCGCTACCTTTAATGCGTTTTCGCTGTGACGCTCTAATCGCAGATGGAGTGTTTCTACTCCTTGAAGAAGTAAAAAGGAATTAAAAGGTGATAAAGCAGCGCCAATATCTCGTAAAAGCTGAACGCGCGCTTTTGTAATATAAGCAGCTTCACCGGCGGCTTCTGTGTATACGAGGCCATGGTAACTTGGATCTGGAGTTGTTAAGTCTGGAAATTTCCCGCTTGCTTCCCAATCAAATTTTCCACTGTCTACGATAACACCGCCAATTGCTGTCCCATGCCCCCCAAGAAACTTAGTAGCAGAATGAACGACAATATCTGCTCCGAAATCGATGGGACGAAGAAGGTAAGGGCTTGGAACAGTATTATCAATAATAAGAGGAATTCCATGTTCGTGGGCAATGTCTGCAACTGCCTCGATGTCTAGCACATTTCCCTGCGGATTTCCAACGGATTCAGCATAAATTGCCTTTGTTTTGGAAGTGATTGCACTTCTAAAATTTTCTGGATTATCGGCGTTTACAAATTTTACAGTAATGCCTAGTTTAGGAAGCGTAGACGAAAAGAGGTTATATGTTCCCCCATATAAACTGCTTGCTGATACAATTTCATCTCCTGCGGAAGCGATATTCAAAATGGAAAAGGTAGTAGCTGACTGACCCGAAGCTACTCCTAGAGCACCAACTCCGCCTTCTAATTCAGCAATTCGCTGTTCAAAAACGTCCGTAGTAGGGTTTACAATTCGAGTGTAGATATAGCCTTGTTCACTTAAATTAAATAAAGAAGCAGCATGCTCCGTATCTTTAAATCCAAATGAGCTTGTTTGATAAATAGGTACGGCACGCGAAAAAGTAGCAGGATCGAGCTGTTGACCAGAATGGATGGCTTGTGTTTCAGGACGAAATGGTTTCTTAGCAGACATTGAAACTCCTCCTTAGATATAAAAACGTATAAAAAACATAGGAATAATAAACTTTAATCATAATATACGAATTCTACTGAATGATGTCAAATAATAATTAGAATATTTAGAAAATATAAATAAGATCAATACTATAATTCAGTGTCGATGTATCTCTTTAATTGTTAAAAATACCATAAAAAATATAAAATGTAAGAAAAATGTCAATATATTTGTATAATTATGTTAGAATATTAGGTGTTTGAGAGTTTTTTAGACAGAGTCGATTTTGCTAGAAGCCTTGAAAAAGTAGTGAAAGACGGGTCTTAAGAGCTACTAACAAAACAAAATAAAAGGAGTTTGATTATGAGTACAGAAGTTAACGTATCTTCCGAAGTCCAAGAGAAAGGAAAGCCTTCTATTTTTGGTTTTATTACGAGTCCGGTTGTACAGTTTGAGAAAATGAAAAGTAATCCGATCATCTGGGGACCTCTTTTACTTATCCTCATCTTAACAGCTGCAACAACGATTCTAGCCGTCTATACCCCTCAGGCACAAGAGGCGCTGCAACAGCAAAAAGAAGCTGGCATTGAAGTGAATTCAACATTTAGTATGATTGGCGGAGCAATTGGCGGAGTTATTGCAGTAGTTGCTACACTGGCATTCACAAGTTTGATTCTGTTTTTAATTGCAAAGTTAGGAACTGGAAAAACAACGTACCGCCAAATGTTTAGTTTGAATTTGTTTGTTACGTTCATCACAACAATCGGTCAGCTAATTAATACGGGAGTCGCTGCACTAGCACATACTTCAGCGAATGTGACTTCGTTAAATGGAATGGTTGGGGCTAAAGGTGCTATGGGAGGAGTATTTAATTCCATTGAAATCTTTTCTATTTGGGGACTTATTCTGACAGCAGTAGGACTACAAAAAGTGGCGAATGTATCAAAAGCTGCTTCTATTATTACAGTGATTATTTTATTCATCTTAGGAGCGGCTATTTCAGGAGTTGGAGGAGCTGCTTCAGAAGCGCTTAAAGGAGCAGGGTTGTAAATGAAAAAAGGAATAATTATTACAGCTGTAGCAGTTGTTATTGTTGCGGTTATTGGGATTAACGTATATCGTGCACAAAGTGTAAGTGGGAAAGCAATCAATGTTCACGTAGCGAATATAAAGGAAAAAAAGTTAAGAAATACAGTTATGGTTCCGGGTACGCTAAAGCTTGCTGATGAGCAATATGTCTATTTTGATGCTGAAAAAGGCGAGGTTGAACGATTTCACGTAACAGAAGGTTCTCGTGTACAGCAGGGAACCTCTCTTGTAACGTACGAAAGCGATACGCTTGATTTAGAGCAAGAACAAAACAAGCTAGAAAAAAAATCGAGTCAGCTGCAAATTGACTCAGTAAGCAAACAGCTTTCTAATTTAAATAAAAAACAAAAAGAATTAGAAAAAGAAATGAGTAAGCAAGAAGCGAGAGATCAAATCGACACGGAGCGTACGCAGCTCAATCTCGATTTAGAAACGGCTAAAATTGATTTAGAACGAAACAAACTAGAAGCCAAATCAATTGCTAAAAAAGAACGTAATTTAGATGTAGCGAGTGATATTAATGGGACGGTGCTAGAAGTAGATAAAGAAGCGGTTAATAACACAAGTGACGTTCAAAAACCGCTTATACATATTGGTAATACCGATGAATACTTAGCTACTGGTGTGCTGTCTGAGTACGATGCATTAAAAATTAAAACCGGTCAAGCTGTCAAAATTACATCAGATGTTTTGCCTGATAAAGAATGGGCAGGTAGCGTAAAACAAATTGACTATCTACCTCAGCAGCAGGCGTCAGCAGAAGCCGGCAATGATGCGGCTAATCAATATCCAGTTGAAGTAAAAGTAGATGACCAAGATATCACGATGATTAAGCCGGGATTTAAGCTGCTGCTCGAGATTGAAACAAGCAGTAAAAAAGCTTCATCACTGCCGATAAAAGCAGTTGTAAATGAAGACGGAGAAAAATATGTGTACGTAGTGAAAGATAAAAAGGCGGTTCGTAAGGAAGTAAAGATTGGAGAAACAACAAATAAATTTATTGAAATTAAAAGCGGCGTATCTTCTAAAGACAAAGTTATTACAAATCCTTCAAAGGACTTAACTGAAGGTGCGGAAGTGACTGTTCAATGATTGAACTTGTAAATATTCATAAAAGTTATCATCTGGGCAAAGAGGAAGTGCCAATTTTAAAAGATATTAATTTGAAGATTTACGACGGTGAGTTTGTTGCGATTATGGGTCCTTCAGGCTCCGGTAAATCAACGCTAATGAACATTATCGGATGTTTAGACCGCGCTTCTTCAGGCTCCTATTTATTAAATGAACAAGAAATCTCCACTTATAGTGATGAGGAGCTGGCAAAAGTAAGAAATATTCATATTGGTTTTGTTTTTCAGCAATTTCAGCTGTTGCCGCGTTTAACAGCGGTAGAAAACGTAGAGCTTCCAATGGTATACGCCGGCGTATCTCGTAAGGAAAGACGCGCCAGAGCAGAAGCTGCGCTTGAAAAAGTAGGGCTGAGTGAGCGGATGAAACATTTACCGAGCGAGCTATCAGGAGGGCAAAAGCAGCGCGTTGCTATTGCTCGCTCTATTGTTAACAATCCGACGCTTATTTTAGCCGATGAACCCACAGGAGCCTTAGATACAAAAACGAGTGCTGATATTATGGAGCAATTTTCTAAGCTAAATGCAGATGGGACAACAGTTGTAGTTATTACTCATGAACCTGAAGTGGCAGAGTACACATCGCGTACAGTTATCGTTCGTGACGGTAAGGTATTAAGTCATAGCGACAAGGAGAACGATAGCTTATGAGTTTAATAGAAAATATTCGTATGGCTTTTTCCTCGGTTCTTGCTCATAAAATGCGCTCTATTTTGACAATGCTTGGTATTATCATTGGCGTAGGGGCGGTTATTATCGTTGTTGCTATCGGCCAAGGCGGAGAACAGATGATTAAGTCAGAAATAACAGGAGCAAGCAATACAGTTGATGTCTACTATCAGCCTCCTGAAGACGAGATGCAAGCTGATGACCTTTCCATGACGGGGGAGCCGATCTTTACAGAGGATGATATTAAAGCTCTTTCGACTATTCCCGGCGTGAAGAATGTGGTGGCTTCTAGCTCAATGGGAATGGGAATAAGATATAGAGACAAAGAATCAGATACAACTGTTAACGCAATTAATGAAGGGTATATTGAGGTTAATCAGCTTGAAGTTTCAAAAGGAAGAATGTTAGACAGCTCTGACTTTTTATCAGGTAATCGAGTAGGTGTGATCACAAGCGATATGAAAAAAGAGCTGTTTGATAAAAAGGAAGCCCTTGGACAAGTAGTATGGGTTCAAGGACAGCCTATCAAAATTATTGGTGTGACAAAAAAGCCAACGGGCTTTTTAGCATTTGAAATGCCAACTATTTATATTCCAGATAATACGTATAAATCAAGCTTCGGTAAGCTTGACTACACAAACCTTAGCGTTCAAGCAAAAAGCTCTGATCAACTGAAAAAAGTAGGCAATGACGCAACGGATTTGTTAAATAATTTGCATGATGCTGAAGATGCTTACCAAGTGCAGAACTTAGAAGAAATAGCAGATAGCATTGGAAATGTAACGCGAATTATGACAACGATTATTGGATCGATTGCAGGCATTTCCCTGCTTGTTGGCGGGATTGGCGTTATGAACATTATGCTGGTTTCTGTAACGGAACGTACAAGAGAAATTGGTATTCGTAAAGCATTAGGAGCCTCTAAAAGACAAATTTTAACTCAGTTTTTAATTGAATCTATTACGCTCACGCTTATTGGTGGTTTGCTTGGCATCGGCCTTGGCGCAGGCGGAGCGTCTCTTGTTTCGCTATTTGCCGGCTGGCCGTCATTAATTTCGTGGCAAGTAGTACTTGGAGGAGTGTTGTTTTCCATGACGATTGGCATTGTATTCGGCATGCTTCCTGCAAACAAAGCGGCGAAGCTAGATCCAATCGAAGCATTAAGATATGAATAGAGACATTCATTTGCATGTTTTTATTTCAAACTGACGAAAAGCTTTCCAATCATTTTTGAAAAAGCGGACCATTATATGATCCGCTTTTTCTTATTTGTCACTTACTAATATTGATGCGGGCTACGTTGATAATATCGTGTATTTTTTCCACTAGATTAAGCATGAGAAATCCATTTCCTTCGGAGCTTTTTCGATATCCAAGAGGAAGCGTCCTTCTTACAAGTTGAGCATAGATTTCAGCTTCAATTAAAGAACGTCCAAATTCTTTCTCACATAAATTAATTAATAGTGCTACAGCTCCTGCAACGTGGGGAGTTGCCATAGAAGTTCCTGAAAGCGTAGCGTACTTACCTTCTAAATAAGTAGAGATAATGTCAACACCAGGTGCGACCAAGTCTACTTCTTCATTAACATTGGTAAAAGGAGCTAAGTCTAGGTTGCTGTCTACGGCTCCTACTTGAATCACTTCGTTGTAACTTCCTGGGTACGAATATTCAAGTGTTTCTTCGCGGTCATCGCCTTCGTTTCCAGCTGCAACAACGACAGAAACATCTTTATTAACAGCATCTTGAACAGCTTTGTGCAGTTCTGGAACGTCTTGTGGTCCACCCAGTGACATGGAAATAACTCGCGCTCGCTCATTGTTAGGACCGCGCCATTCGACGGCGTAGTTAATAGCGTCAATAATCCATTCGTAATTTCCAGATCCTTCACCGGTAAGTACTTTTAAGCTTAAAATTTTTGCTTTGGGCGCCACCCCTACTACCCCTTCATTATTGAGCGCAGCAGCAATGGTACCCGATACGTGAGTACCATGCCCATTATTGTCTTCAAATATAGAAGAATCTCCATTATGATCGGAAGTGAAATTTCTTCCTCCGATAATACAATCTTTTAAGTCAGGATGATTTGTGTCAACACCAGTGTCGATAACTGCAATTACAATGCCTTCCCCTTGATTGCTTTGTTCCCAAATAGACGGCGCTTGAATTAAGCTTACTCCTTTAGGCGTTTCGTTTGTTGAGTCGATAATCGACTCAATTGTATAAGGAATTAATTTGACTTGTAACGGTTGTTGAGTCATAGTCATCCTCCTTAAAATGAATTCCATAAAAATGGAAGTTGCTTAATTATAAATTCCCAACTATTGCTATAAATTAAACGCTTTTTATGCGATTCCTTTCTTTTTGAATAAAAAGACTCATAAAAGATGTGAGAAGAGGAAAAAAGACCCTAAAGACAAGCCCTACAAAGATTTTTAATGTTATCTGTGTATTCGCTTTTAATGTTTATCTCACACTATAGAAGAAAGAAACTCCAAGAAAAATAACATAGAACTGGTGACTTTTGATATAATTACGAACGGTATGACATTCTCAAAATACATGATATTTATAAATATACATCAATTTGCAAATTACGAAGGGGCTGAGTATAGTGTCAACTTTAACGTCTCAATCTGTCATTAAATGCGGAAAGTATGAACTGAATTATGCGGACCGTACGCTTATTATGGGGATTTTAAACGTAAACCCGGATTCATTTTCAGATGGCGGAAAATACTACGATGTAGATAAAGCAGTTGCTCATGCTGAGGAAATGGTGAAGCACGGAGCAGACATCATTGATATCGGAGGAGAATCAACTCGTCCTGGTTATACAAGAATTAGCGATGAAGAAGAGATTAAACGGATTGTACCCGTTATTTCTGAAGTGGCTAAGCGCGTAGAGGTGCCGATTTCCGTAGATACATACAAGTCGGAAGTGGCCAAGCATGCGCTAGAAGCAGGAGCACATATTATTAACGATATATGGGGCGCAAAGGCTGATCCCAAAATGGCTCAAGTTGCAGCTGACTATAATGTTCCTATTATTTTAATGCATAATCGCCATGAGTCCAATTATACAAATCTGATTACAGATATGATAAGTGATTTAAAAGAAAGCATCTCCATTGCAAAGACTGCAGGAGTTCGAGATGATCAAATTATTTTAGATCCAGGCGTTGGTTTTGGAAAAACGGCTGCCCATAATGTAGAAGCAATTCAGCATTTAGATCAGCTGACGAATATGGGTTATCCGGTGCTGCTTGCTACTTCTCGTAAAGGATTTATTGGACAAATAGTCGATGCTCCTCCTACGGAAAGAATGGAAGGAACCGCAGCTACTGTATATGCTGGGATTGCACAAGGCGTACAAATAGTTCGGGTTCATGACGTATTAGAAATTAAGCGCTTTGTAAAGATGGCAGATGTACTGGTAGGAAAACATGTCTTTCAGTTTTAATAATCATCAAGATAACTGCATTAAAGTCATTTTAAAACCTTAAAATGTCATGTCTATTAGGTAAAGATTCCTGAGCAGTGAAGCTCGGGAATTTTTTATGTATGTAAAGTGGCGGAGGAAAATAATGTACGATTGGATGGTTGATTTTACATAATTTAGCTTTATGATAGAAAGAGAAGATATAACGCTTTCATATTCTGATTAAATCGTGCTGCTTAAAATGAAATAAATAATATCTTGGTATTCAATCTTATTCAATCACCGAAATATGGAGGAGAGAATGAATGAAATTAGCATTGCTTCTTGTCATTATTATCGGCGTTGCTGCCCTTGCAGGTACGATCAGTGCTGCAAAGAAAGTAGATGAAGATTACGGGAAATCTAAAAAGAAAAGTATAGTGAATTTATCTATTATTTACGGAGTCGTATTCATAGGATCAATTGTAGGAGTAGCATGGTATATTGCAGTGAGACCATAAATAAAACGAACACTTCCGTGTTCGTTTTATTTTGATTTTAACGTTAACTCTCCGCTTGAAACAGCTGCATCAATAGGATATTTTCCATTTCCATGCTTTCCTTTTAATACATCTTCTGTTACGGTTGCATTGCTTAACTTAAAGTCATTGTTTATATCACCGCTGCTTACTTTTCCATTCACTTTAAAACCAGCGCTTTTCGGAAGAACCAGCACGGCATCTCCAGATCCTACATCTACAGACACGGCTTCTTCTAGCTTTTTAAAATCCATATAGAGATCACCAGATCCAATGCGCGCCTGAAGTTTTCCTTGATAGTTTGTTCCTTTAATTTCCCCAGAGCCTACAGCAAATTTAGCCGTTTGGCTTTCAACATTACTCAGCTGTAAATCTCCAGAATTAACATCCGTACGAAGAGAGGTGCTCATCAAGTTTGAAATGCTTGCATTTCCAGAACCTACTTTAATCGAAACATCTTTCAGCTGAAGCGCTTGTTCAGGATGTGTAGCAATTTGAAGGTCCCCCGAACCTACGTTAAGCGCAAGGTTATGGTGATAATCTTTAGGAATGTAGATTGTTACTTTTGTGTTTGAAAAAATAGAAAGCCATTGAAAGGGACTTTTTTGATACGCGACAACTAGGGTGTCTCCATTTTGCTTTACATCTACTTTTCCTTTACCTTCTACTTTTGTTTTAATATCTTGACGATCTTGCGGAACAACAGTTGTACTAATGCTTGGAGAGTCGATTTGAATACGCTGAATATCACTTGATAATGCCGCTTCAGACTTGGACGTCTTGAATGAACTTAACGACCAGGAGGAAGGCGCAAACGCAGTAGAAAAGAGGACTGCCGTACCACCTATCACTAAAATAAAAGCCAATATTTTTTTCACGTTATAACCCGCTTTCTATCTATAATTAAATTTGTTTTCTTCTACCATAAAGTGTAAAATGAAAACCGGTTAATTTCAACGAACAGCAGGATTATTTTTTTCTACGTCTCAAGTCGTAAAAATGAAATGTTTTTTGTGAGGAGTTAAATGAAAAGCGAAGTAGAGATTTAAACATACTCATCAAAGAATTAATTTCTTTATTTCAAAAACAGGAAAATAATTGAGTTAAAAGAATGATTAAATTCACTTTTTTTGTGTGATTTTCCGATGAGTAGTTCAAAAGAAGTAATAAATAAATAGAATTTTCATACCAATTTTATTATTCCGAAAAACTTTTAAAGTGTTGATTATTAAAAAAATAAAGGGTAGAATTTGTTCATATCAATTGAATACAGCTAAGATTACGATCTTGTATATTATCAGTAATATGGTCTGATAGTCTCTACCTAGTAACCGTAAAAAACTAGACTACAAGAAAGTTTGGATATAAGCAGCAAAAAGAAGGGCGTATTATCATAGATACAGCCTTCTTTCAAAGCTCTTACTTTTCATACTTTCTGTTATTGTCAGAATTTATGAAAAGTAAGAGCTTTTTTTGTTTTTCAAATACACACCTGGGAGTGGCTTGCATGTACTTTTTATTAAATTTATTAGGCGTTTTTGTAGTAATGGGCGTCGTCTTCTTATGTTCTCCTAAAAAGAAAGAAATAAAGTGGCGTCCGATTGCTTCACTATTAGTCGTTGAAGTCCTCATTACTTGGTTTATGTTAGGAACTTCAATCGGAACATGGATCATTAATAAGATTGCTTCGTTCTTTACTTGGCTGATTTCCTGTGCCAACGATGGAATTGCCTTTGCGTTTCCATCCGTAATGGGAAATCAAACGGTTGACTTTTTCTTCAGTGCATTACTGCCTATCATCTTTGTCGTGACGTTCTTTGATATTTTATCTTACTTTGGTATTTTAACGTGGATTATTGATAAAGTAGGCTGGGTCATTTCGAAAGTTTCTCGCTTGCCTAAATTAGAAAGCTTTTTCGCTATCCAAATGATGTTCTTAGGAAATACGGAAGCATTAGCAGTTATTCGTAATCAGCTTTCTGTGTTAAAGGACAACCGTTTGCTTACGTTTGGAATTATGAGTATGAGCAGTATTAGCGGATCTATTATCGGTGCTTATTTAACGATGGTTCCCGCTACGTACGTGTTTACAGCAATTCCACTGAACTGTTTAAACGCGCTTATTTTAGTGAGCTTATTGAATCCAGTTCATGTTACAAAAGAAGAAGATATGATTTACGTACCGCCAAAGTCAGAGAAAAAAGACTTTTTCTCTACCATTTCAAACAGTATGTTAGTCGGAATGAACATGGTAATTGTTATTTTAGCGATGGTTATTGGATATGTAGCTCTTACATCTGCGCTTAACGGTATTTTAGGCGTTATTGTAGACGGCTTGACTGTACAAAAGATTTTCTCTTACATCTTTAGTCCATTTGCATTCTTACTAGGGCTAACGGGACATGATGCCATGTACGTAGCTCAGCTGATGGGTATCAAGCTAGCAACAAATGAATTCGTGGCGATGATGGATTTGAAGAAAAATCTAGATACACTTCCACCGCATACGATTGCAGTTGCTACAACATTCTTAACATCTTTTGCTAACTTCAGTACGGTGGGTATGATTTATGGTACGTATAATTCTACGTTATCAGAAGGTAAATCAACGATTATTGGAAAAAACGTATGGAAACTGCTTGTGAGCGGTATCGCTGTTTCTTTATTAAGTGCTATGATTGTTGGATTGTTTGTTTGGTAAAAAGTGAAAAAGCTGTGCTTTCGTCTTCGAAAGCACAGCTTTTTTCTTGTTGTATCATCTATTCATTTGAAGAAAAACGCTTATGAATATCAACAGTAAAAGGAAATCACACTATTCAAGAAAAATTCATTTTACTTTTGCAGAAAAACATTTTAAATCTAGTGAGCATTATGTTAAGATTACAAAAGGTTGTTTCATTTAAATTGAGAACACCGCATAAATATGTAAGTAAATATGCATAGAAAACAAAGGTTTATTAATTTTTTCTAGGTAATATCTCGTAATAAATAGGTTGAAAGGAAATGTCGTTAATATGATAGAAGGACAACAGCAAACAAATGAATTAAAAAAGACGATGAAAAGCAGACATTTGTTTATGATTTCGCTCGGCGGGGTTATCGGTACAGGTTTCTTTTTAGGAACAGGATACACGATTAGCCAAGCAGGGGCGATTGGAGCTATCCTTTCGTTTATCGTAGGTGGCTTCATTATGTACTTAACAATGCTTTGCTTAGGGGAACTTGCAGTAGCAATGCCAGTTTCTGGTTCGTTTCAGACATATACAACAAAATTTATTGGCCCTGGCGTTGGTTTTGCTTTTGGATGGTTATATTGGTTGGGCTGGGCTGTAACGGTTGCATTAGAATTTTTGTCAGCAGGTCAGCTTATGCAAAGATGGTTTCCTGATTCTCCTGTATGGATCTGGTGTGCTATATTTGCGCTTTTATTATTTTCATTAAATGCACTGTCAGCTAAAGCATTTGGTGAAGCGGAGTTTTGGTTCGCCAGCATTAAAGTGTTAGCTATTATTTTATTTATCGTACTTGGTGGAGCTGCTATGTTTGGTTTTCTTCCATTAAGCAATGGAGACAGCGCGCCGCTTTTCTCTAACTATACGGCTCACGGCGTGTTCCCTCACGGAATTAGTGCCGTGCTGATTACGATGATTACAGTTAACTTCTCATTTCAAGGTACGGAGCTTATCGGTGTAGCTGCTGGGGAAAGTGAAAACCCAGACAAGACTGTACCAAGAGCCATTAAACAAACGGTATGGAGAACGCTTGTATTTTTTGTACTAGCTGTAGCTGTCTTAGCGGGGATGATTCCGCTTGAAAAAGCAGGCGTAGTTGAAAGTCCATTTGTTGTTGTATTTGACCAAATTGGTATCCCATACGCAGCGGACATTATGAACTTTGTTATCCTAACGGCACTGTTATCTGTAGCTAACTCAGGTCTTTATGCAGCAACGCGTATGCTGTATTCATTGTCAAAAGATAACATGGCAAGTTCAGCTTTCATGAAAGTAAACAAACGCGGTGTGCCGATGAACGCCTTGCTTTTAACATTAGGCATTGCACTTTTATCTTTGCTTTCAGGATTCTTTGCTCAAGAAACAGTATTTGTATGGCTTATTTCTGCAGCGGGTTTAGGTGCACAAATTGGCTGGATTACAATCGCTGCATCACTGCTTGCATTTAGAAAAAGATATATAAATCAAGGAGGGCAAATCGAGGATTTAAAATTCAAAGTCCCTCTTTACCCGGTATTACCTTTAATCGCATTAGTATTAAATACGATTGTACTTGGAAGCATGGCATTTGATGCAGAGCAGCGAATGGCACTGTATGTCGGTATTCCACTAGCGCTGCTGTTTTATGCTTATTATCATGCACGTGTAAAAAAGAAAGTTGATTTATCTATCAGCCGTCAAGAAGTGCAGCTTAAAGACGACAAAAAGGTAATTTTATAAAAATCAAAAAGACGCAAAAGCCCAGGTTTTTGCGTCTTTTTTTATATCTTATTTGTAAACTTAAATTAAAATTAAGTTGACAAATAAAAAGAGATTATTGCAAACTTAAAGCAGCGAACAGAGAAAGGAGGGTGAACATGAAAACGAGAACAATGGCGTATGTTTCTTTATTTGCTGCTTTAACGGCGATTGGTGCATTTATAAAAATTCCTATTCCCTACATACCGTTTACTCTTCAAATTGTTCCTGTCTATTTAGCCGGGGCGCTGTTAGGACCGCGTTTAGGTTTGTATAGTCAGCTATGCTACATAGGTATCGGGTTAATCGGTGTTCCGGTTTTTGCAGAAGGAGGAGGTTTAGGGTATATCTTCAAACCAACGTTTGGCTATTTAATTGGCTATGCTGCAGGGTCATTTATGAACGGCTACCTTATTCAAAAATATGACTTAAAGAAACCTTTTTCTATCTTTTTAGCCAACTTATCTACATTGGTTATTGTGTACGTATTCGGGTGCGTTTGGCTTTACGGAGCAATGAAATGGATAATTGAAAAGCCACTTTCACTGAGTGATACACTTCTTTTTGGAGCTGTTTTGCCAATGCCTGGAGATCTTTTATTGTGCATTTTATGTTCAGTGCTGATTCACCGAATGAAGCCTCAATTTAGCCGTTTATCATCAAAGCGGGCTAAAGCGGGGTAATGAAGACATAGAAAAAAGAGGAGGAAAGAAAGTGGGCAAAGCGTATTTTATTACGGGAACTGGAACAGATATTGGTAAAACGCTGGTGACAAGCATTTTGTATAAAGTACTTAGCCGTCTAGGAATAAAAACGACAATTTGCAAACCGTTTCAAACCGGCTACCAAGATGAAATCGGAGGTTATCCAGATATTCACTGGTTTGAAACAAGGCTCGGAGTAGCAAATACAGGTATTTATCAGTTAAAGCCAGAGACGTCTCCTCACTTGGCTATTAAACTGAGCAATAGGCAAGTAGAGCCTTCAATCGTCTTAAAGCGCATTAATGAATTAAAAAAGGCATTTGACGTAGTACTCGTGGAAGGAGCGGGAGGACTTGCCGTACCTTTAATTGAAGAGGAAACAACGTTTTATATGACAAAAGATTTGATCCTAGATGCACAAATGCCGGTTATTGCTGTTGGAACAACGGAATTAGGAGCTATTCACGATGCGCTTTCTACCTTTTCATATGCAAGTGAGCATCATCTTAAAATCAACGGACTCATTTTTAATCGTTTTAATCACAGCAGTATCATTCATAAAGACAATGTTCGAACGATTGAAAAGCTGCTTCAAGTCTCTTCTTTAATGACTGTACCTGTATTTACTCATATCGATGAAGAGTTAGAAGCATATATTGAGAAATTGGTGAGGCAAAAAAGTGTGATTCAACATATTGAGGAGGTGTTTGACTGTGTCGTATCAAAAAGCTGAGCTGGAAAAATGGGATAAAGAATATGTATGGCATCCCTTTACACAAATGAAAGCTTACCGTGAATCGAATCCCCTTATCATTGAAAGAGGAGAGGGAAGCTATTTGTATGACGTAGCGGGAAACAAATATTTAGATGGATACGCTTCTCTATGGGTGAACGTGCATGGACATAATGATCCGGAATTAAATACAGCTTTACATATACAAGTGGAGAAATTAGCGCATTCTACACTGCTTGGATCGGCAAACGTTCCATCCATTTTGTTAGCTAAAAAGCTAGCGGAAATTACTCCTGGCAGCTTATCGAAAGTATTCTATTCTGATACAGGCTCTGCCGCTGTTGAAATTGCGTTGAAAATTGCCTATCAATATTGGCAAAATCTCGACTCTGCAAAGTACAAAAACAAAAGTAAATTTATCTCATTGAATGAGGCATATCACGGAGATACAATCGGGGCAGTCAGTGTAGGAGGCATGGATTTATTTCATCGCATCTTTAAGCCTTTACTGTTTGAACGCATTCCCACACCTTCTCCTTACATCTACCGTATGGACGGGTTCGAAACCGAAGAGCAAGCTTCAGCTTACTGTATTCACCAGCTGGAGAAGCTCTTGCAGAACAACGGAGAAGAAGTAGCCGGCTTGATTATTGAACCGCTTGTGCAAGGAGCAGCGGGTATTATTACTCATCCTCCCGGTTTTTTAAAACAAGTAGAGCGTCTGTGCAAAGCGTACGGGGTATTGCTCATTTGTGATGAAGTAGCTGTCGGATTCGGGCGAACAGGAACGATGTTTGCATGTGAACAAGAAGACGTAGTACCAGACATTATGTGTGTAGGAAAAGGGATCACAGGAGGATATATGCCGCTTGCTGCTACGTTAACAAGCGAACAGATATTTAATGCTTTTTTAGCTCATCCAGATGAAAATAAAACGTTCTTTCATGGACATACGTATACGGGAAATCAATTGGCCTGTACAGTAGCGCTTAGAAATATTGAACTGATAGAAGAAAGAGAGTTAATCCGTAGTGTAAAAGAAAGGTCGAAAGTTTTTAAACGTTATCTATTAAAGCTTTATGAACTGCCTAACGTGGGAGACATTAGACAAAGAGGATTAATGGCAGGAATCGAGGTTGTCAAAGACCGCCAAACAAAGTCTATTTTTGAAGATAAAAAAGTGATGGGAGATATTATTTTAGCGGCTCGCCAAAAAGGTTTAATTATCAGAGAGCTAGGTCCTGTAATTACGATGATGCCTATTCTTTCAATGACGGACGAAGAATTAAAAACAATGGTTGAAATTGTATATGAATCAATTAAAGAAGTAATCGCACGCTATACAGTGAGTTAAATAAAAAGAGACTAAGACAAAAATATTTTATTTAATTGAAAAAAGATCCGAACGATTTATCGTTCGGATCTTTTTTCAATCAATAAATGTTTTTAATACTTGATAGTCGCAGTGATCGCACATGCTGATTTTCATCTTTTAATAGAAGAGTTTGTTCGAGCAAGTTTAAGTTTTGAATATAACCTTTGACCGTTTGAACAAAACCGTTGTTTTGATAGTTAATAGTTAGTAATTTATTCGTTTTTAATGCTTTTAAAATCATACCTGTTTTCTCCCTTCTTATATCGCAGTTGACGAAAAACTACAAAATAATGAAGAAGCATTGGAGGCTTGTATTATTTATAAAAATTACTCTATTTTTTATAAATGCTCTCCTGCTACTAATAGTAGAGAATGATGGTGAAAAACAGATGAAAGATAAAGAATAAGGTTTGATTTATTGTAATGAACTGACTTTTCCTTTACAAATACCTATTTCAAATTTCTTTTTAGTGATAAAATACTGTTAGTGAAATAACTACTTCTTTTCATTAAAGGGTAAGAACGGGTTATATTGATAGAGTTTTAGTTCTCTATTTCTAGTAATGAAATAAGAGATAGAGAAATAGACTAATAAAAATCAATCAAGGAGTTTTTGTATGGATCAGAGTTTTATTTTAAATCTTTTAGAAATTTTACTCATTAACATTGTACTAAGTGGCGATAACGCAGTCGTGATTGCTTTAGCTTGTCGGAATCTTCCGGACGAGCATCGAAACAAAGCGGTTGTTTTCGGTACATTAGGAGCGGTTGTATTACGTGTAGGGCTAACGTTTGTCGCTGTATATTTATTAACAATCCCATTTTTAAATTTCATCGGAGGCCTGCTGCTTCTATGGATTGCGATTAGTCTTTTAAAAGGGGAAGATGACGGAGATATTAAAGCGAATTCAACTCTAGCAGGTGCTATTAAAACAATTATTATAGCGGATCTTGTTATGAGTTTAGATAACGTAGTAGCGGTTGCGGGTGCGGCCAACGGCAGTATTCTACTCATTATCCTTGGTCTTGTTATCAGCATTCCGTTAATCATTTGGGGAAGTCAGCTTTTAATGAAAATCATGGAAAAATTCCCGATTATCATCATTGCCGGAGCAGCGCTTCTTGGCTATACTGCTGGTGAAATGATCTTTAAAGACAAAGCGGTAGGACATGTATTAGAAGGGTTAAATCCGCATTTGCATACAATTGTTCCTATTTTGTTAGCTATTTTAGTTGTTGTTGTTGGGAAACTTAGCGGACGTTCTAAAAAAGAAACTCATTAATCCTAAAAAAGAGGCTGGGACAAAAGTATTTAAGATGAAATGAAAAACGAACCACTAATCAATTTTGATTGGTGGTTCGTTTTTTTGTTGTGGTGAACGTAGGCTTCATTTGTTTAGATCCTTCTAGCAGTTGATTGGAGGACAAGGCGAAGACTCCTGCGGGAAAAGCGGAACAGATGAGACCCCGCAGGAGCGTACGCGACGAGGAAGCTCATCGGCCGCCCGCGGAAAGCGAAGTCTTGTACGGAAATCAACTGCGGTGTCATAAGCGGTTCAGCTCATGTATCCCATTTATTCGTCTTTAGATTGGATTCATTTGGCTATGTCTCAACTTCTTTTTTATTATTTAGCTAATGGAGGTGCGGAATTAACGTCTTGTATCGTCTCTACAGGAGGATGAAATTCATTTTCCATTTTCGATACAACTACAGTTGCTACACCATTTCCAATTAAGTTTGTAATGGCACGAGCTTCCGACATGAAGCGGTCTACCCCGATTAACAGCGCGATTCCTTCAACTGGAATCATTGGGAATGCAGCAAGCGTAGCTGCTAGTGTAATAAATCCAGAGCCAGTAACTCCGGCCGCTCCTTTAGACGTTAGCATTAAAATACCAAGTAGCGTAATCTCTTGCATTAACGACAAGTCGACTCCATACGCTTGAGCGATAAAGATAGCAGCCATGGATAAGTAGATTGCTGTTCCATCTAGGTTAAATGAGTAACCAGTTGGAATGACAAGTCCTACTACAGATTTTGAACATCCGTACTTCTCCATTTTGTCCATCATTTTTGGCAGTGCAGATTCCGAAGAAGACGTACCTAATACAAGTAGAATTTCTTCTTTAATAAAAGCAATGAATTTAAAAATATTAAATCCATAAATCTTAGCGATGGTTCCAAGTACAAATACAATAAATAAGAACATAGTAATGTAAACAGATCCCATTAAGAAACCGAGTTTTTGAAGAGAGCCTATTCCAAAGTTACCGATCGTATAAGCCATCGCTCCGAACGCCGCAATAGGTGAAAGTTTCATAATCATATTAACAATGCCAAAGAAAATATCTGTACAGCGTTCAAAGAATGTAATGACAGGAGCCGCTTTTTCGCCGAGTGTAGCTGTAGCCATTCCAAATAGTACGGCAAAGAATAAGATTGGCAATAATTCACCATTTGCCATTGCGCCAAATACGCTGTCTGGAATAATTCCCATGATAAACTCCATAAAGCCATGCTCCGCTTCAGCTGCTTGCTGCGTATATTGAGTAACATCAGCTCCGCTTGCGCCATTGATATTAAAGCCAGCCCCAGGCTTGATAAAGTTTACAACGATAATTCCAATTGCTAAGGCAAAAGTAGTGACAATCTCAAAGTATAAAAGAGCTTTACCTCCAATTCGTCCCACTTTCTTTAAATCTCCCATGCTTCCGATACCGATGACCACTGTTAAGAAAATAATTGGGGCAATCACCATCTTAATTAATTTAATGAAGATATCAGCCAATACTTTTAATTTAGCTCCAAATTCAGGAAACATAAAGCCAATTGCAATACCAAGAAGGATACCAATGACAACTTGAACGGTTAGGTTTTTAAAACTTAATTTCATATGTAATGCTCCTTTCGAGAATGTTTTTGTTAACGCTTACATTATTCTTATCCTTATATTAACTGATAATTTTAACTATTTATATTTCTGGTGATAATGTTCTTTTTGGTCATTTTGGTCAAAAAAAGTGATGAACATATAGTCATCACTTTTTGCTTTCGATATTTTTTATTTGCTGAATGATATCAAGCGTTTGTTTTGTTGCATTGGCTTCAAACGATTGATAAAGAGAGTTAAACTGCTTTTTCCATTCGGCTTTCTGTGTATCATTTAAGTAATAAACGCGCATGCCAGATTTATTTTTTATTTGCTGCAGCTGTTCATCGTTCATCATTTTTGATTGAGTCCAAATCCAGTTCGTTGTTTCTACCATGGCATCACTTAATAGTTGTTTTACATCTTCAGGGAGGCTGTCCCAATATTTTTGATCCATTAAAACAGCATAGCCCAAGTATCCATGGTTGCTGATGGTCATATATTTTTGCAGCTCGTACAAACGTTTTGAATAAATATTAGAAATCGTATTTTCCTGTCCATCAAATTCCTGTCGTTCAAGGGATTGATATACTTTATTAAACGAGACAGCCTGAGGCTTAGCGCCAAGAAGTTCGAATTGTTTTTTGATTACTTCACTTGGCATAATGCGAAATGTTTGACCTTGAAAATCTGCTGGATGGAGCAAAGGTTTTGTATTGCTGGTCATTTGTTTAAAGCCGTTGCTCCATAAAGCAAGCCCTTTAATGTTTTTCTCTTGCAGCGTACTCAACAAATCCTGTCCGATTTTCCCGGTAAACACTTGTTTTGCCTCGCTGTAATCATCGAAAATGAAGGGGAGATCAAAAAGTTGCCACGTAGGGGAAAGGTCGGTTAGCTTTGAAATAGAAGGCGCAATCATTTGTACATCGTTTCGGCGCAGAGCGGCAAGTTCTTCGTCGTCTGAATACAACACACCGTTTGAATATACTTCAATTTTAACTTTACCATCCGATTTTTGATTAACGATTTCAGCGAATTTTTGAGCGGCTAAGCCTTTTGGAGTGTTCTCAGCTACAACGTGGCTAAAATTAATCACAATTTGCTTATTTAATCCTTTTTGCTCATCGTCATGATACACATTATCCTGATTTATAACCGTATACTGCAAAAAAACATAGATCATCAAGAAAACGCTAACAATGATACTTGCCCCTATAAACATCTTCAAAATGTCCAACCCCGCGATTCAATAATTTTTCTCTACAAATATTCTAACACGCAATTTCTCAACGTGGTAAAATTAAAATAAACTTCAATCAGCAGTAGGTGTTCCGCTATGATGCGCTTATCGATGCAAACGAAAATGACGGGGCTAATCTTTTTTATCGTGGTCTTTTCGTTGTTTTTAGCAAGTATTGTCGTGATTAATAATTTTGTGCAGTCAAAAGAAAATGATTTAGAGCAAAGGGCTTTGATCACTTCGAGAACAGTTGCTGAAATGCCTGAAATTCGAGAAAAAATTGAAAAAGATAGCAAGAACATTAATCAAATTGTAGAGCCGATTCGCATTATTCACGGTGCTTATTATGTAGTGGTGATGAATATGAATCACGAACGTTTGTCTCATCCTTTGCAAAGCATGATTGGGAAAATTTCTAAAGGAGAGGACGAGGGCCAGGCGTTTGCAGAACATACTTATACTGATAAAGCAAAAGGAGAAGGCGGGATGGTCATTCGTTCTTTTGTTCCCGTTGTAAACGATCAGCATGAACAAGTAGGAGTCGTTGTCTCAGGCTACCTTCTTCCGAAATTTACAGAGGTTATTTTAAGTTTGAAAAAAGAAATTTTTCTCATCTCAGGTCTCGCTCTTTTTTTTGGAGGATGGGGAGCGTGGGCGCTTGCATCTCGTATTAAAAAAGAGATGTTTGAGCTTGAGCCTCATGAAATTGCTCGTTTGTTTGTAGAACGAACGGAGACTTTTAATGCCATGCATGAAGGAGTCATTGCCATTGATAAAGAGGAGAACATCACTATTTTTAATCATAAAGCGAAAATTATGATGGATGTACCCGATGAGGTAATTGGGAAAAAGATCTATGATGTGATTCCAGATACAAGACTGCCAGAAATTCTGCAGCTTAATCAGCCTGTTTATAATCGAGAGCTTCAAGTTCGCAATTTAAATATTTTAAGCAATCGTGTGCCGATTAAGGTTAATAATCACACAGTCGGTGCGGTCGCTATTTTTCAAGACAGAACAGAAGTTAAAAAATTAGCTGAAGAGTTAACAGGGGTTAAATCATTTGTAAGCGCTCTTAGAGTTCAAAACCATGAATACATGAATAAACTTCATACCATTGCAGGGCTTATCCAACTTGGAAATAAAGACAAGGCTCTTCAGTACGTTTTTCAAGTGTCTGAACAGCAAGAAGAGCTCACCCAGTTTCTTCATAAACATATTAAAGATGAAAGTATATCGGGATTGCTGTTAAGCAAAGTCAGCCGTGCCAAAGAACTTGGAATTGAGTTAGCTATCGATCGCCACAGCGAGCTTCACTCATTTCCTCCTTACTTAGATCATCATGATTTTGTGATTATTATTGGTAACTTAATTGAGAACGCTTTTGATTCGTATCATCATATGGAGCGTCGTGAACGGAAGGTCTATATAAGTATGGAACAAAATGACGGCATTCTTTCTATATTAGTTGAAGATAACGGATGTGGCATGAATGAGGATCAAGCAGAGAGAATCTTTGATGAAGGTTTTTCAACCAAAGCAAAGGAAACTAGAGGAATTGGTTTGCATTTAGTAAAACAAATTGTTGAAAAAGGAAACGGTCAGATCGAAGTAGAGTCAGAATTAGATGTTGGCACGACTTTTATCATTACATTCTTTTTATAGGGGGAGTGGGAAATGAATAAAAAAGAATGGACGGTGCTTCTCATAGAAGACGATCCTATGGTACAAGAAGTGAACCGCCAATTTATTGAACAAGTTGAAGGATTCATCGTTATCGCGGCAGCTTCGAATGGTTTAGAAGGTATACAGCTCATTAAACAGCATCAGCCTGATTTAACGATTATTGATATGTATATGCCTAGTCAAGATGGCCTAACCACCTTACAGCAAATTCGAGCAAATGGCTATAAAACAGACGTGATAGCAGTTACGGCTGCAAGTGATATTGAAACCGTACGAAAAGTTCTTCAGTACGGCGCGGTGGATTATATTATGAAACCGTTCAAGTTTGAACGAATGAAGCAAGCGCTTGAGCAGTATCGTTCGTTTCAAGTTAAAATAAGTCAAAAAGAATATATTACTCAGTCTGAATTAGATTCTATGCTGTTTCAGCAATTCGAAGAAAAAGCCGATTTTCTTCCAAAAGGGCTAAATGCGGTTACGTTAAGGAGGATACAACAATATCTTTCCGAACAGAAGCATCCGATTTCTGCTGAAGAAGTGGCGGACGGCGTAGGAATTGCGCGTGTTACGGCAAGAAGGTATTTAGAGTTTTTAGAACAGGAAAACGAGCTGAAATTATCAGTTGAATACGGCAGAGTGGGGAGACCTATTAATCGCTATATGTTAAAAATAAATTAAATCATACAGAACAGCTTTTATTTGGAAAAGCTGTTTTTTTGCGTTAGAAAGTATATCTTTTTCTCTCCTAGAACAAATTAAGGTATACAGTTTTCGCTATCCAAAGAATACTTCGTGCGGTCATTAATTCATAAAATGTCCCTGAAAAAGGATTAATGGCGGAAAAATTGGGGAATATGCATTTTGACATTTAATTTTAGCACAGGAAGGTTTTGAAACATGGACATATTTTTAGCTGTCTTACCAGCCATATTTTGGGGAAGCATTGTGCTTTTCAATGTGAAACTAGGCGGAGGACCTTATAGCCAAACGCTTGGAACCACGTTGGGAGCTTTGATTTTCTCTATCGGTATTTATATTTTTGTACACCCTACGCTTACACCTTTAATCTTTGGCGTTGGAGTTGTATCGGGATTATTTTGGGCAGTTGGACAAAGTAATCAGCTGAAAAGTATTGATTTAATCGGAGTTTCTAAAACGATGCCTATTTCAACTGGGCTTCAGTTAGTTTCCACTTCATTATTTGGAGTAATTGTGTTTCACGAGTGGTCTACAAAAACTTCAATTATTCTTGGTGTGCTCGCTCTTATCTTTATTATTGTAGGGATTGTTTTAACATCACTTCAAAGCAAAGAAGAGAAAGAGGCTGAAGAAGGAAAAGGAAACTTCAAAAAAGGAATTGTTATTTTATTAATTTCAACCGTTGGTTATTTAGTTTATGTTGTAGTAGCCCGTCTATTTAATGTAGACGGATGGTCGGCTTTATTACCTCAAGCAATTGGTATGGTTATTGGAGGAGTATTGCTGACGTTTAAGCATAAGCCATTTAATAAATATGCAATTCGCAACATTATCCCAGGTCTTATTTGGGCCGCTGGTAATATGTTTTTATTCATCTCGCAACCTAAAGTAGGCGTAGCGACAAGCTTTTCGCTTTCTCAAATGGGAATCGTCATTTCAACACTAGGCGGGATCATTATTTTAGGTGAGAAGAAAACGAAGCGTCAGTTAGTTGGGATTATTATTGGAATTATACTGATCATCATAGCAGGAGTCATGTTAGGGCTCGCCAAAAGCTAACTAGGAGGGTATTAACAATGTATAAAGATTTAGAAGGAAAAGTAGTGGTCATAACAGGTTCATCTACAGGTTTGGGAAAATCAATGGCGATTCGTTTTGCGACAGAAAAAGCCAAAGTAGTTGTGAACTATCGTTCTAAGGAAGACGAAGCTAACAGCGTTTTAGAAGAAATTAAAAAAGTTGGCGGAGAAGCAATTGCTGTCAAAGGTGATGTAACAGTTGAGTCTGACGTTATCAATTTAGTTCAATCTGCTATTAAAGAGTTTGGAAAGCTAGACGTTATGATTAACAACGCAGGGTTAGAAAATCCGGTTTCATCTCATGAAATGTCTTTAAGCGATTGGAATAAAGTCATTGATACGAACTTAACGGGAGCTTTTTTAGGCAGCCGTGAAGCGATTAAATATTTTGTGGAAAATGATATTAAGGGAACAGTTATTAACATGTCGAGTGTTCACGAGAAAATTCCTTGGCCATTATTTGTTCATTATGCAGCAAGTAAAGGCGGTATGAAGCTTATGACTGAAACACTGGCATTAGAATACGCTCCAAAAGGTATTCGTGTAAATAACATTGGACCAGGAGCGATTAATACACCGATTAACGCTGAGAAATTTGCTGATCCTGAGCAGCGTGCAGATGTAGAAAGCATGATTCCAATGGGATACATCGGAGAGCCGGAAGAAATTGCAGCAGTTGCTGCATGGCTAGCTTCTTCAGAGGCGAGTTATGTAACAGGAATTACGCTCTTTGCTGACGGCGGTATGACACAGTACCCATCATTCCAAGCAGGACGCGGATAAGAAAAAACGCACTCTATGATAGAGTGCGTTTTTTTAGTTTTCCTGAGCTTTTTTTTGGTTCTTAGGAGCTGACTGGTGTTGAATTCGCAAAAAAAGCAAAATTAAAACGATGCAGCCAGTGATGCTGTACATCCCGAGAATAAGCGGCTGCTGTGTATCTGTTCCAGAAGTAATGCCGTGATACAGTGCTAGCAAATAGCCTGGAAAAGCAAGAAAATGAATGGCTTTCCATGTTTTTCTCCCAAGCTGTTTTATAAAGTCGGATGTACTAATTAGTACGAATAAAATGTAGAGTGAAATAGTACCAAGACCTGTGCTAATTGGTTTGTAATCGGAAGTGAACGGAATTAAAATGTCAGAAAGTGAAAAATGAATAGATTGATCAAATGATAAAACAAGTCCGTGAATCATTCCAAATAATAACCCGAACCACCCTGATGATTGATGAACCAGCAAAAGCTGTTTTTTTCGTTTTGGTTTAAAAAACGAAAAGCTGTGAGAAATGCCAGCGGCAACCGATACAAACATTAGTAAATAAGAAGTTAAGCCGGCTGCCCGAATGGTGTTCCATACGGGAAAATGAGCACTAAATTGCGCGAGGAGAGTAGCCATAATGGTATACCTGACCTTTCACATGTTTTTCGATTAGTACGTTGCCTTCTTTTGTAACCGCAATTACTTCTAAAGAAGGGTGATGCATTTTAGCTAACCTTAATCCAGCGTCCCAGCCGAGAATAAGTATGCACTTTGCATAGACTTCAGAAATGGTCAAGTCTTCTGAAACGACCGTTACTTGCAGAAGCTCTGATGAACTAGGCTTGCTATTTCTGCCGTCAATAATATGATGGTGAGTGTGTCCGTTCACTTTCCACGAACGCTTGCCTACACTGCTTGTGGCAATACCGCTGTTGCTTTTTACTTTAATGGTCGTGAGATTTTTTGATGCATCAAATGGATGAGAGAGAGAAATGGACCAGTGCTTGCTAGCGGGCCCCCACGTTACAATATCTCCGCCTCCATCGA
Organism: Priestia megaterium; assembly: GCF_009497655.1. Lineage (NCBI taxonomy): Bacteria > Bacillati > Bacillota > Bacilli > Caryophanales > Bacillaceae > Priestia > Priestia megaterium. The sequence continues at coordinate 818,674 of NZ_CP023317.1, forward strand.
TTGCTCCAAGTGAAGTTCCTTTTTTCTTTAATTGATTCGCCATTTGCTGAATGCTCCAACCTTTTGCGATTCCTCCTAAATCCAGACCGATATTAGAAGCAAGCTGAATACTTCTCATTCCTTTATGAATCATAATAGGGTTAACAGCATCAAAAGCTGCTACTTCTTGAGGTAGCTGATTGTTAGGCAGTTGTTCAAAGCTTTGGTCATATCCTAGAGTTTGAATAGAATGATACAGAAATGGGTTGAAAATTCCGTTTGTCTCATTGTAATAGTAATAGGCTGCTTTTACAGCTTCATACAGCATTTTTGACGGTAGAAATAATCTTCCGTTCAGCGAATTAAGCTGTGAAAGCTCGCTTGTTGGAAGAAAGCGGCTTAGGGTTTCTTCTACAAGATAACACCAGCTCTCTACTTTTTGGCTGACAGGTGTTTCAAGCTGATATACATTAAATGTGGTATTCATCGCTTTAAATGAATAGCTCATTTCATCACATCCTTAAGAAGGTCTTGTTTGCATAGAAGAATCATTATTGTTGCCCCAATTATCCTGACCATTTGTGGAATCATCATTTGACCACTGATCATCTTCACTGCTTGAATTATCGTCTGACCATTGATCACTTTGTTTGCTAGAACTGTCATTTGACCATTGATCTTGCCCGTTAGTTCCATTGTCCGTATTGGAGTCAGATCCTGAATCTGGAAATAGATCCGTCTCATCTTCCGTTTGAGTTTGCGATGAATTATTGGCGGATGTATCGTTATTTAGTGCTGTAGATGTTGAATTTGTTTGATCATATTTTTGAGAAAGCCCTACAAATGTTGTAAATGCAGCAACGCTCGATAAACCAACCATCCATTTTGTCCATTTATTAGCTGCCATTGATATGCTCCTTTTATCTTTCCTATTTTGCAACTGAACACTGAAGAAAAACTGAAGTGGAAGGTAACATACATCGTTCAATTGTTATAGTTCAATATAGACAGAAAAAATGAAAAAATAGTGAAATAGATGTAGGTTGGATTATTCTCGTAGGGAATTCAGCGAATTATTAGATTAAAAAAAGGTTGTTCTTTTTAGAACAACCCTTTTTTAATCAGCGATAAATCTTACTAATCGATACGTAATAAACCGTTAACTGTACAAGAGAAAGAAGCAAAAGAACGGCAATGGGATAGAAGCTAAAAGAATTAGGTAACAGCGGATAAAAAGCGATTAAGATAGCGCCTATAGGAATAGAAAATAGGAGAAAAACAAAGGCTTTTTTACAAGCTTCTGCTGTTATCATCTTTTCACGTTCATCTTCCTCTGCAAATTCAAAAGGAAATAATAAAGGCGAAACGTTCTTCGTCTTTTTACGCGCTCGGTAGTAAAAAAAGGACACGATTAAAAGCACAATTAAAGAAGCGAAAGAGCCTATAGACATGGTAATTTCCCACGGGGGTTCAGGGTGGTTCATAACTTCACTAAATTGAATATTTAGGCTTAAAAAATCATATAAAAACCAACCTACGCATAGCAGAGACACTACATTCAACAAATAAGATTTAATAACATTACTCAACATTTTTCTCCTCCTTTTGAAGTGTAAAAACATCTTCCATTTTTAATTGAAAGACATCACAAATTGTTAAACCAAGTAGTAGGGAAGGAACGTAATTTCCCTTTTCAATAGCTGCAATGGTTTGGCGAGTGGCTCCAACTTTTTCAGCTAAATCTCCTTGCGTATATCCATGTTTAGCTCTAAGCTCTTTTACGTGATTAATAAGAGTCAATATGATCACCCGCTGCCTTTTTAATAAATTTGTTAAGTTGATTTAACATTATGTAAAGTTAATTTAACATCAATTGGATGATTTTTCAATATATAATGGATAAAAAATACAAAAAAGATCCTAGAAGAATTCTTCAGGATCTTTTTTGTTAATAAATTTCTTTAATGCCAGACAAACGAATGGAAAAAATGTTTTGTTTTTCATCTCGTAGGGAGAGGGTTTGGTCGGTTAGGTTTAAATTTTGGATTTTTCCTTTGAAGGTTTGAAGCAGGCCATTTTCGTAATAATTCACGGTTACATGTTTGTTTTTCTTTAACGCTTTTAAAATCATTTATTCATCTCCTTTCATGTGTGCATCTGTTATGAAAAGAAAGCTGTGGCTTAAGCATAAGAATTTGGAGAATGCTCAAGGCAGAATTATTATTATACAGCAAGATGAGAATAGTTTGTAGATAAATTGTGAAAAAATGCACAAGTTTGCAGTGCGGGTGTTGCAACAGAATACAGTATATGAGGAGAGGAGGGGTTTTATGATAAAAAAGGTGATTTTAGTTTATTTATTTGTGGGTATTAGGTAAACTAGTAGATGAATTTAAAGAATCTATCTATAGTTGTGAAGGCTAGGATTTCATTTAATTTTCATTTTCTATGAGTATAATGATAAAGGTTTTCTATATGTTCTTTGTGAATCTACTCATAAACTAATCGAGAAAGGAAAATCAAAATGAAGCGAATCGTTTCTAAGCCGCTGCACTATTTCATATTAGCCGCTGTTTTAATGTGGATAAAGTCGTATGTGGCTTATAAAACTGAATTTAACTTAGGCGTAAGTGGCGTAATGCAGCAAATGCTGCTGTTTATAAACCCTGTAAGTTCAGTGCTGATCTTTTTAGGAATCGGCTTATTTTTTAAAGGAAAGAAATCAGGAGCTTGGATTCTTGCAGGCAGTTTCATTATGACGCTGCTGTTGTACAGCAACATTCTCTATTATCGTTTTTTTAACGATTTTGTAACTCTTCCCACACTGTTGCAGACAAGTAATGCAGGAAGTATGGGTGGAAGCATTATGGATTTATTAAAAGCACATGATGTTTTTTATTTTGTTGATTTTATTATTTATCTTTTCTTCTTTTTTAGTAAAAAAATTGACTGGCATAATGAAAAAGTATCGGTTAAGAATGCTGTAACCATTCTTTCTTTAGGATTCATGGTTTTTTCTGTCAACTTAACATTAGCAGAAATTGATCGCCCGCAGCTTCTATCTCGAACTTTTGACCGCAATTATCTAGTAAAGTATTTAGGCGCCTATAATTATACGATGTATGACGGTGTTCAGACTGCTCAAAACTCTAAACAGCGAGCTTTTGCAAGCAGCAATGACTTAACGAACGTCGTTAATTTTAAAAACAGTCACTATGCGGAGCCTAATTCCGTTTACTTCGGAAAAGCTAAAGGGAAAAATATTATTAAAATTCATTTGGAATCATTTCAGTCTTTTTTAATTGATTACAAATTAAATGGCCAGGAAGTGACACCGTTTTTAAATTCGTTGGCCCATGGAAATGACTTTACGTATTTTGATAACTTCTTTCATCAAACAGGACAAGGAAAAACATCAGATGCTGAGCTGATGATGGACAACTCTCTATACGGCCTTCCTCAAGGTTCTGCCTTTGTACTAAAAGGAAGCAATACGTATCAGGCAGCACCAGCTATTTTAGATCAAAAAGCTGGCTATACGAGCGCTGTACTGCACGGAGACTATAAGACTTTTTGGAACCGTAACGAAATTTACAAGCAGTTCGGTGTGGATAAGTTTTTTGATGCAAGTTATTACAATATGACGGGTGAAAATAAAATTAATTATGGCTTAAAAGACAAACCGTTCTTTAAAGAATCTGTTCCAATGCTGCAGTCTTTACCACAGCCGTTTTATGCGCATTTAATTACGTTAACAAACCATTTTCCATTTTTACTTGGAAACAATGAGGCAAGCATACAGCCAGCTAACACGGGCGATGCGACAGTTGACCGCTATTTCCAAACGGCTCGTTATTTAGACGAATCATTGCAATCTTTCTTCCAAGAACTGAAAGCTTCTGGGCTTTATGATAATTCTGTGATTATGATTTATGGAGATCACTACGGTATTTCTGAAAATCATAATGCGGCAATGGAAAAAGTAATGGGAAAAGAAATTACACCTTATGAAAATGCTCAGCTGCAGCGTGTACCTCTATTCATTCACGTTCCTGGAGTAAAAGGCGGAGTTAATCATACGTACGGTGGAGAAATTGATGTTGTGCCAACTCTTCTTCATTTAGTAGGGATTGACAGCAAAGAGTTTATCCAATTTGGTACAGATTTATTTTCTAAAGGTCATGATGATGTAGTAGCGTTCCGCAATGGCAACTACGTATCTCCGAAATATACACTAGTGGATGGAACGTATTATGATTCTAAGACAGGCCAAGCGCTTAAAGAAAATAATCAAATGAAAGCTTATAAACAGAAGGTAGCGAAAGAACTGGAGTTATCTGATCAAGTGCTTTATGGAGACTTACTTCGTTTCCACAAGCTGAAGGATTTCCAAACAGTCGACCCTTCGAAATATATGTACGGGAAAGAAGAAACAGAAACATCAGCTAAATAAAGCTAAAATCAAAAGAACATGATGACTTCTGCAAAGCAGAATGAGCATCATGTTCTTTTTTACTGTAAACTATTCATCAATAAATTTCTTTAATTCCCGATAAGCGAATAGAGAAAGTATTTTGCTGTTCATCTTTTAATGAAAGCGTTTGGTCTGTTAAATCTAGGCGCTGTACTTTTCCTTTAAACGTTTGAAGCAAACCGTTTTTATAATAGTTAATTGTAACGGCCCCGTTTTTTCTTAATGCTTTTAAAATCATTTTCAAAACTCCTTCCATATTTAAAATGTGTATGATTAACGAGCTGTAACATTCATTTTCATTTGCATATTTTTATTATACACAAAAATAGAAAGCGTTTTCACTAAAAGTTTGAACACTTTGTGAAAACTTTAACAGAGAATGTGACAAATACATACAGAAACTGATTTATTTGTCGTATTCATCATAAAACACATTTATGAAAGGAGTGTTAAGAACGTGTTAAAACTTTATGGATGGAAAAATATTATAAGATGTCGTTTGAAATGTCGTAGTGAATCCATTCACCGTTCGTTACATTTCCTCCCATTTTTCTGTAAAGCGTTTGAGCTCTTATATTATCATAAGCCGTTTCCCAAGACATGGCTGCATACTGATGTTCTTTTGTATACTGGTGACTAATCGAAAATAACTTTTCCCCAATTTTTTGACCTCTTGCTTTTTCAGTAACGTACAAGTCATTTAAAATCGCTACAGGCTTTACACGCGTGGTGCTAAATGTAAAATAAAGCGTTGAAAAACCTACTGCCTCGTCATTTTGAGTCGCGATAAACTGAACGCCAGTATCGGGACGTTGAAACAAGTGATCAATTAAATTTCTCAGCTGTTTTTTGGCAGGCTGAGGGCGCTTGTAAAAATCAACAATGTATTCGTTCATTAATGAAATAAGTGCTTCCATGTCAGCAGCATTAGCTTGACGAATTGTAATAGTAGTCATTAAATCTTCTCCTTTTTAATTAGATGATCTACACTTATAGTAAAAGAAATGTATCCCCTCTAAAAGAGCCAGATTTAAAAAATAAGATAGGGACAGATGAAAGGAGCTAGCGTGAAGTTCACACCTTTATTAAACCGAAGGAATGATATGCCTTTATATCACCAGCTATATGAATATATAAAAAAAGAAATTGTATCCGGCAGGGTGAAAGTAAATGACAAACTGCCTTCTATCCGGTCTCTTGCTGATTACTTAAACGTAAGTCGAAATACTGTAGATATGGCCTATCAGCAGCTTTTAGCTGAAGGATATGTAGAAAGCAAGCCCAAAAGTGGACTGTACGTAACGAATACACAGTTTGATTTACTGCAAACAGATAGAAAGCCGACTGTATTTTTACAACCTCACTCAGAAACAAAGTCGTGTACCTATGATTTTCGGTATGGAAAAGTTGATAGCCGTTTGTTTCCCTTGAATGAGTGGAAAAAACGATACAATGAAAGTCTTCAAACTTATAAAGAAGCGCTGTTCACGTACCAAGAAACTCAAGGAGAAGAATCACTGCGAGAAGAAATTGCGACGTACCTTTATCAGTCAAGAGGAGTGGTTTGTTCGAAACATCAAATTATTATCGGAACAGGTACTCAGCAATCGCTCAGTTTGCTAGCGCAGATGTTAAAGCCAAGCATCAGAGATATTGCCTTTGAAAATCCTTGCTATGACGGGGCTAGCTTTGTATTTAAACAGCATGGATTCTCCTTAAAACCTGTGTCACTTAATAACAGAGGCATAAACATCCAAGAGCTTTATGATAGCCAAGCACGCGCTGTTTATGTCACACCATCTCATCAGTTTCCATACGGAATGATCATGCCTGTTTCAAGAAGAATAGAGCTTCTTACATGGGCGAATGACTGCAGTGGATTTGTTATTGAAGATGATTATGACGGAGAATTTCGTTATAAAGGAAGTCCCATTCCTTCATTGCAAAGCTTGGATACTAAAGGGCGCGTCATTTATACAGGGACATTTTCAAAATCTTTTATGCCTTCTTTAAGAATCAGCTACCTTGTATTACCGGAAGTGCTTCTAAAGGAATATCATGAACGTTTCTCTTTATACGAGCAAGCTGTTCCAGCCCTTCATCAGTGGACGCTCGGACTGATGATGAAAAACGGAGAGTGGAGTAAGCATTTAAGAAGAGTGAGAACTGCTTATCAACTCAAACACGGTACTCTTTTAGCAGCTTTACAGAAGGAGTTTAACAAAAACATCACGGTGTCAGGAGAATATGCAGGTTTGCATATCCTTGTCCGCGTGCACAACGATATGAACGAACAGCAGTTAATTAACGCAGCTCAAAAGCAAGATGTCTCTGTCTACGGCACTTCTCGTTATTGGCTTACGGAATCACCTCAACAAAAGACTCATCTATTATTAGGTTTTGGAAGTTTGGAGAGAGAAGAAATAGAAGAAGGAATAAGGAGGTTGAAAAATGCTTGGTTATAAGCCTCTCCTCATTTCTTTGATTTCTTGACAAAAGCTGCCTAGTCCTTTAGACTTTTTTGCATATATTTTAAATTATCTGAAAGGAGGATAGGGTAATCGAAGCTAACTGCTAGTGGACAACCCTAGATCAAACAATGAATCCTATCCAACAAATTTTACATACATTTCCTGTGATTGTACTAGATGGTGCAATGGCAACTGAACTGGAGAGATATGGCTGTGATTTGAACGACAGCTTATGGTCTGCAAAAGTGCTTATGGAGCAGCCGGAATTGATTAAGAGAGTGCATCAAGATTACTTTGCAGCAGGAGCTGACTGTGCAATTACTGCAAGCTATCAAAGCACGTTTGAAGGTTTTGCAAAACGTGGTTTAAGTGAAGCAGAGGCGCGCGAGTTAATTCAAGCATCTGTAAAAATTGCGGCTGAAGCAAGAGATGAATTTTGGCAGAAAGAAGAGAATTGTCTTAATCGCCCAAAACCAATTGTCGCCGCTTCGGTAGGTCCTTACGGAGCATTTTTAGCAAACGGGTCGGAATATACTGGACAGTATGACGTAACAGAAGAAGAGTTAATGGAATTTCATCGTCCTCGTATGAAAGCATTAATTGAAGCAGGAGCAGATGTGTTAGCTTGTGAAACCATTCCTAATCTAATGGAAGCAAGAGCCATTGCGAGGCTGCTAGAAGAATTTGAAGGAGCGTACGCATGGATTACGTTCAGCGCAAAAGATGACCTGCACATTAGCAGCGGAACATTAATCTCGGAGTGTGCACGCTATCTGGATTCCTATAAGCAAGTAGCAGCTATTGGAGTTAACTGTACGCCGCCTCAATATATTTCTTCACTTATTAAAGAAATTAAATCTCAAACGGATAAGCCAGTCATTGTGTATCCAAATTCAGGAGAGCATTATGATGCTGAATCTAAAACATGGAACGGGACATCTGCAGGCGAAACGTATGGCTGCAGCGCTCACAGCTGGTATGAAGCAGGTGCTCAGTTAATCGGAGGGTGCTGTCGCACAACTCCAGATGATATCAAAGGCATTACAAAATGGGCTAGAAAATAACGGATTGAAAAAAAGAGAATGTGAGAAAAGCTGTTTCGCTAACCTTAAACACGAACGATCTATCAAAAATAGATAGTTCGTGTTTTTTTTATGGTCATGGTGAACGTAGGTTTCGTGTGCGCAGTTCCTTCTAGCTGTTGGCTGGAGGGCAAGGCGAAGACTCTCGCGGAAAGCGGAGCCTTGCACGGAAATCCACAGAGGTGTCATAAGCAGTCCAGCTCATTTATTCCCTTTTTCCATCTTTGGATTGAATTCATTTTGTTATGTCTCAATTTCTTTTTTCTTGTAAAATAAAAGAATACAAGTTGAAAAATCTTTATTTGAACGAAAGAAGGGATGATGAAAGTGAAAGATATTAAAAATATTTATTGTGTAGGCCGAAACTACGCACTGCATGCAAAAGAATTACATAATGATATTCCAACATCACCTTTTTTATTTTCCAAACCTACTCACGCTCTCGTTGAAGCAGCTGGACAATCAATCACTCTTCCTAGCGACCAAGGAGAGGTGCACTTTGAAACCGAACTGATTCTTCATATTGGACAATCTTATAAAGAAGGCATAGCAGTGGATGAACTTGTTGACGAGATGACGATTGGATTAGACTTGACGCTTCGAGATGTACAGAGCAAATTAAAACAAAAAAAGCACCCTTGGCTGCTTGCAAAAGGATTTAAACATTCAGCGGTCGTGGGAAATTTTCTGCCGTTTGAAGGAGTAGAAGCATCTAAGGAGAAAGACTTTTCGTTAGTGAAAAACAATAAACGCGTGCAGCTGGGAAATATCAAAGATTTGATTTTTGATTTACAAACGATTATTGATTTTACAGGAAAACATTTTGGTCTTGATAAAGGAGATCTTATTTTTACAGGTACACCTGAAGGAGTAGGTCCGCTTTCACATCAGGATCATCTTTCACTTAAATGGGGAGAGCAAGAGCTTGGTTCTTGCATCATTTCCTTTCGTTAAAAAAAGAGGCTGAGAAAAAGTAGTTTGTAGTTTTAATTGAAGGAAAATCCGAACGGTGAATCGAGATTCTTGATAGAGAATCCAACCTGTTCGGATTTTTTATTGCGATGGTGAATGTAGGATTCACGTATTTCGTTGTTTCTAGAGGTTGATTGGAGGGCGAGACGAAGACTCCTGCGGGAAAAGCGGAACAGGTGAGACCCCGCAGGAGCGGAAGCGACGAGGAGGCTCACCGGCCGCCCGCGGAAAGCGAAGTCTTGCACGGAAATCAACACAGGTGTAACAGGCGGTTCACCTTATTTATCTCATTTGTTCGTATTTAGATTGGCTTGACTTCGTTATGTCTCCATCTCTTTTTTTATGAAGTCTTAATTTTTTAGCCTTCAGAATGAATTTAATATCCAATGGGAAAGCTGTTTCTATCTCCTTTAGAAAACGAGGTCCTCAGCATGGTGCTCTTAATCTTTACAACGGTGATTTCTATTTTGAGTGTACTAGTCATGCCAAAACGTATCAGCTGGATAGAAATGTACACAACTTCTTTGTTTGTTATGTTTTTAGGATCGGTAGCAGATATATATCTTGATGTTAAATATGATCTTTATGGATTTTTTACAAAAGGAGTAGATTTTGAATATCTTTTTATTTTTATTTTTATTTATCCTGCGACAAATAGTGTATTTTTGAATTTTTATCCACAAGGCAAGAGTCTGTTTAGAAAAGCTTTATATATTACAGTGTGGGTAATTCTTACGACATTGTTTGAGTACATTTCTACCCAAACGGAAGTGTTTTATTATAATGGATGGAAGATTCTATACTCGTTTTTTTGCTATCCGTTTCTTTATATAGCAATGGTCTTAAATTTAAAAATGATACGCAGGCTCCAGGTTATCGATAAGCAAAAATAGAAATAAAAAAAAGTAATGATAAATCATAAAAAAATGATATTTTATTAATGGCTACATATGTAATATAGTAAAAATAGAAAATAAATGAAGCAGCATATAAGCAGGGTTAAAAAACATCAAAACGGGAATCTTGACATTAACTTCATGTTTTTAACCATGTATTGTGAATGAATATACTTATTAATAAATAATATGTTGTAGAAGGAATTTAGTAAAGGAGGCAAGAAGATGTTTAAGCGTAGTGAAAAAATCCAAATTCATGGCGTAACGTTTCATGGAGTCATGAGTGCGAAGCAAAAAGCCGCCCTGCAGGAAATTGCTAATGTAACAGACGAAAAAGACTGGGATGGGCTAAAAGGTGTGTATTGCTTAGGCAGTGTAAAGGTGCAAGGAAAAGATGTGCTAGGCGTGTACTATGGCCAATTTAATGATAACCTTCCAAAAGAGAAGCGCAAACTTCAGTTTGAAATTGACTATATTAAATATACAGTAACGGAATGCCCGATTATCTTTATCGATACAACAAAAAATAAAAAGCCTCATCAATTTGCTTTTATCATTTTGCATGAATTAGGCCATCATGTGGATCGTATGACAAATGGAACGCTTTTAAAAGAAGGAAATAGAACGCAAGAAATGTTTGCTAATACGTATGCTTTGGAGAAATATTCAAAAATAGAAAAGTTCCAAACAAAGAAGTTGAAAAACATTCCATTTTTAGAGGAATCTCTTACTCAATGGAATAAAACTCCTCACCCTGGAGCGTATTCTCTTAGAGTTCAAATTGAATAATTCATGAGAATAGTTCCTTTCTCTCCGTTTTTTACTTTCCTGTCTTTTTCCTCTTTCTCTCTTTTATCCTTTCAATGAACAAAAAGGATTTAATTACTCATAAAGTTTTAAAAGTTTTTATAGTACGAATTATTTACACTATACCCTCCTGTAAATTATGATTATTTTAAGAAAAAACAGAAAATTTTAAAGTTTTAAGGTACAACTTAATAGTGAACAAGCGATGTTGTAATCGTATAGACAAACTGGCATACATATGCGAGTCATACATACAAACGAATCGCTTCCACTGTTATGAAAGCGGATTCAAAAATAGGAGGGGTAATAATGTTAGCTATTCTTGGGTTTTTGATGGTTTGTACATTTATGTTTCTGATTATGACAAAACGATTAACGCCGCTTATTGCTTTAATGGTTATTCCAGTATTGTTTGCAATCATAGGGGGATTCACAAGTGATATTGGAGAAATGGCTTTAAATGGTGTAAAAGAATTAGCGCCTACAGGCGTTATGTTAATGTTTGCTATTTTATATTTTGGAATTATGATTGATGCTGGTTTGTTTGATCCAGTTGTAGGAAGAATTTTGAAAATTGTAAAAGGTGATCCACTAAAGATCACAATTGGTACAGCTATTTTAGTTCTTATTATTTCATTAGACGGAGACGGAACAACAACATATATGATCACGCTCTCAGCGATGCTTCCGCTTTATAAAAAGCTAAATATGAAGCCGATGATTTTAGCTTGTATCGCGATTATGGGTAGTGGGGTTATGAACTTAACACCTTGGGGAGGACCAACTGCTCGTGTGATGAGTGCATTGAAGTTAGATGCTTCACAGGTGTTTACACCACTGATTCCAGCCATGATTGGTGGAGCTGTTTGGTTATTATTCACGGCTTACTACTTTGGGAAAAAAGAGCGCCAGCGCCTAGGTGTTATTGATATTCAAGATGTTACAAATGCTCAAGTAGCTTTTGCAGAAGCAGCAGCCGCTGAAGGAATCGAGTACAAGCGTCCGAAGCTTTTATGGGTAAACTTTGCTTTAACAGCTTTATTATTAGTAGGACTCATCACAGCAGTTATGCCGCTTCAAATTCTATTTATGATTGGATTTGCAATCGCTATCATGATTAACTATCCAAATCTAGAAGTTCAAAAAGAGCGTATCACAGCACATGCTGGTAATGTACTTGCTGTTGTGTCTCTTGTATTCGCAGCAGGCGTATTCACGGGTATTTTATCAGGTACCAAAATGGTAGATGCAATGGGTAATAGCTTAGTAGGATTAATTCCAGATGCGTTAGGGCCTTACATGTCTGTGATTACTGCCATCACAAGTATGCCATTTACATTCTTTATGTCAAATGATGCTTACTACTATGGGATTTTACCAATTATTGCTCAAGCAGCTTCAGCATACGGTATTGATGCTGCAGAAATTGGCCGTGCTTCATTGATTGGTCAACCTGTTCACTTACTAAGTCCTTTAGTTGCTTCTACGTATCTATTGGTCGGTATGGCAAAAGTCGAGCTTGGTGAATTTCAGCGCTTTACTTTAAAGTGGACGATTGGAACAGCTATGGTGATGCTTTTAGTAGCTATTATTACAGGAGTTATTACGCTGTAAAGATCAGGAAACTAAAAACTTATCAATTCCGCTTTTGGGATTGATAAGTTTTTTTGTCTAAAAAGCTTTTGGAATAAGGAGCGGATATACAAAAAATTTTGATAAAATAAAAGAAGAATAGAACTATAAGGTAAAGGCTAAAGGTGCGATGAAATGAAAAAATGGTTTCAAGTATCGCTGCAAACAAAAATCGTAGGTTTATCCGCAGCATTAATCATAACTGTTATTGTTCTTTTAGCGAGTATTTTCTCTTACATGCAGTTTGTAGAATCTAAAAGGCAAGCCGAGCAGCTGGCTCTTCAAGCAGCCAAATCAATATCATTTATGCCGGAAGTCAAAACTGCTTTTCAAAAAAAACAGCCGAGTCGATATATTCAGCCGCTTGCCGAGCAAGTGAGGGAACAAATCGGAGCAGCAAGTATTGTGGTTCAAAACCGTGAGCAAATCATCTATTCTCATTCTAATCAAAAATGGATAGGAAAGAAAAACAAAGAGGCGGTTAACGATAGAGCACTATTATTCGGCGGATATTATACGCTGGACGGAGAGGGAACCACAGGTCCTGCTATTATGGGGAAAGCGCCTATTGTCATCAGTCACGGAAAGTATACGGAAGTCGTGGGAGTGGTGACGGTTGAGTTTTTAAAATCTCATGTTCATGCTCAGCTCATTACGCGTATTCAGCAAATTATCCTATTTTCACTAGCTGTTTTATTGCTTGGTATGATCGGGGGTATTTTTTTAGCTAAAAGTATTAAAAAAGATACTCTTGGTCTTGAACCCCATGAAATCGCTTCTTTGTACCGTGAACGAAATGCGATTTTACTTTCGATAAAAGAAGGAATTATTGCTATTGATCATCAAGGCTTTATTACGATGATGAATACATCAGCTAAAAATATGCTGGGGTTACAGACGGAATATTTACATCATCATATCATTGAAGTATTTCCTTATACGAATATGATTAAAGTGCTAGATACGGGAATAGCCCGAAGCGACCAAGAAATTTTTTTGAATGAAAAAACGTTTATCTTAAACTTAACACCCATTATTGAACATCAGCGAATTGTAGGAGTGGTCGCTAGTTTTCGTGATAAGACAGAATTAAAAAGCTTAATCAATACGATTTCAGAAGTACGAAAGTATTCAGAGGATTTACGAGCTCAAACGCATGAGTTTACGAATAAGCTGTATGTTTTGTCGGGTTTGCTGCAGTTAGGGCAGTACAAAGATGCATTGGAGTTTATTCAAAAAGAATCAGCCGTACACCAAACGCAAAATCGTATTCTATTTGATCAGATATTAGATTCCAAAGTTCAAGCAATATTGCTTGGGAAGATTGGAAAAGCATCTGAAAAGAAAATTCATTTTTCGGTTGATTCGGAGAGTACACTCGATACGCTCCCAGAACATATTGAAATTTCTCATCTCATTATCATTATTGGGAACTTAATTGATAATGCATTTGAAGCCGTGAGTCAGCGTTCTAAAAAAGAAGTGTCGTTTTTTATTACCGATATTGGTCATGATTTAATTATTGAAGTGATGGATAACGGACCCGGTATATCAGAAGAAGTACTAAATCAAATTTTCACAAAAGGGTTTTCAACCAAAGGTACAGACAGAGGGTACGGACTGGCAAATATAAAGAAAATGGTAGATGAACTTGGAGGATCTATTGAAGTGTATAATCAGCCAGAAGGAGGAGCCATTTTTTCAGTTTACCTTCCAAAAAACTGAATCATGAGAAGTAAGGGGAGAGTCGAAATGTTACGAGTCGCAATTGCAGAAGACGATTTTCGAATTGCTCAAGTTCAAGAGCGATTTTTATTAGAAGTAGATGGTGTAGAAGTCGTAGGCAAAGCGTTGAATGCAAAAGAGACGCTTGAAATGCTAAAGGAGAAGAAAGTTGATTTACTTCTTTTAGACATCTATATGCCAGATGAAATGGGAACAGATTTACTCCCAAAAATCAGAGCCCAGTTTCCACAAGTTGACGTTATCGTGGTAACGGCTGCAACAGAAAAAAACATTGTAGAAATCTGTTTGAGAAACGGCGTCGTTAATTATTTGATTAAGCCGGTTATGATGGAATCCTTCATTAATGCTATTAAACAGTATCAAGAGAAAAAGGAACTGTTTAGTACGCATGAAGAAGTTGATCAATCATTTATTGATGCGTACTTTGGACATGTCAGAACAAAGCCAAAAGCGGATAAATCTCTTCCTTCAGGTATTGATGGTATCACATTACAAAAGTCAAAAGACATTTTGAAAAGCATCAAAGGAATTACGATCGAAGAGATGGGCCAACACATGGGAGTATCTAGAACGACAGCTAGACGATATTTAGAGTATCTAGTATCAGCCGGTGAATGTCACGTTGAATATGATTATGGGATTATTGGAAGACCGGAGCGCAAGTACTATTTAGCGTAGCATTAGCCTTGAAGGATGGTATATATGATCAAAAAGCTCATGATAGTGTTTATAAGTGCATTGCTTGTTAGCTGTTCTACTCCCTCTAAAAAAGACCGCATTAGTATGGAAAAAATTGAAATTGTGGCAGCCGGTGCAAAAGGCGGAGGAGCAGATGCAACAGTAAGAGCCATTCAACAAGTGCTAACGGAAAAGAAGATTGTGAAGGTACCCGTTTCTGTTAGTAATAAAATAGGTGGGCAAGGTGAAGAAGGATGGAAATATATTAAACAGAGAAAAGAAGGAAATATTGTTTCCGGGAATTCCAGTTTGCTGATTACAAATAATTTGCTAGGGCAAAGTCAATTAACCTATAAAGACTTTACTCCGCTCGCTATTTTAACATCTGAATGGGAGGTCATCGTAGTTCCTGTTAACTCTCCTATATACAATTTAAAACAGCTCATACGCACGTTAAATCAAAGTGAATCCAGTATGAAAGTGGGAATATCACCTCGATTAGGAAACGACGATCATTTATCGTTCATGCAGCTAAATAAAAAAGCAGGCGTAGACTCTTCCAAGCTTGAGTTCTTCGTTTATAACAGCAGTCATAAAGTAATTGATGCGCTCGTTCATCATCAGCTAGATGTAGCACCCATGTCATTATCAGAAGTAAAAAAGCAGTATGAACAAGGGCAGGTAAGGATACTCGCCGTTTCTTCTCCTAAAAGGCTAGAAGAGCTAAAAGAGATACCGACGTGGAAAGAAGCGGGAATTGACGTAACGTTTAGCCATTGGAGAGGTCTAATGGGACCGCCTAATATGACCAAAGAACAGGTAGCATATTGGAATAAGGCCGTGTATGAAATGGTTCATACAAAAGAATGGGAACAGCTTCTTAAAGATAATGATTTAACCTCTTTTTATAAAAATAGCAGCGGTGCTAAAGTCTTTCTTGAGCAGCAAAGCAAGCTGTATTCTGACTTAATGGGCGGAGCAAATGATGAATAAATACAATAGAAAAAGGTTGGGACAAAAGGATTTTAGATGGAGTGAAAAACGAACCATTGATTAAAGTTTTTAATTCTTGGTTCGTTTTTTTGTTGTGGTAAGTGTAGTTTCATCTGTTTCGTTCCTTCTAGCAGTTGATTGGAGAGCAAGACGAAGACTCCTGCGGGAAAAGCGGAACAGGCGAGACCCCACAGGAGCGTGAGCGACGAGGAGGCTCACCGGCCGCCCGCGGAAAGCGAAGTCTTGCACGGAAATCAACTGCGGTGTCTTAAGCAGTTCCGCTCATATATCCCATTTGTTCGTCTTTAGAATTAGATTCATTTCGGTATGTCTCAACCTTTTTCTGTCAGTGTACATCTTTTAAATCCAAGTTTTGAATGAACTCAATAAAAGCTTTTACAATGTTAATTTTTAAGGAGTCCTCATGATAAAACATCCATGTGCTGCGCGTTAAAGGTACTTGATCTTTAGTTTTTAACGTGTATCTGTAAATCTCTGCAGCATCGTCAAGCAGCATACTCGGCAAAATCGCATAGCCCAGTCCGTTTACAACCATCTTTTTACATGTTTCTGCTTTATCTACTTCAATGCTGACAAGGGGAGGCTGAGAGTAATTTTCAGCCCACCAGTTATCAACGGATGTTTTTAAAAAACGATCTTGATGATAATCAATTCGAGGTAAATTGGGAAGATTGTTTATGTCGACAGGCTGTGCAGACGCAATGCAAATTGTTTCTTTAAAAAGCAGCTCTTTTTGATCTTGCCAGTTATAATCACCTTTTACAAACGCAATATGAACATCGTGCTTATAAAGCAGATGAGCCATGTCGCTGCTCCATCCGGTTGTGACTTTGAATTCAACATCAGGAAATCGCTCTTTAAATAAACGCAATAGCCCAGGGAGCTTGTAGTCAGTGAAAAAGTTAGACACGCCTAGACGTAAAGTTCCGGTTAATTGATCATCCATGTTTAACACATTTTCTTTTATTTTTTGAACCGTAAGCAGCATTTCTTCTGCGCACTTCACTAAATATTCTCCCTGCGGTGTAAACTGAACTCCGCGGCGCCCTCTATTTACAATCTGAACATGAAATTCCTTCTCCATCTGCTGCAGTCTATGCGTAAGCGCAGGCTGAGATATAAATAGCTCCTTGGCTGCTTTTGTAATGTTTTTCTCACGGTACAATACTTGTAGAATAAGCCAATCTCGATCGTCCATACTACCCCTCCAGGAATAAAAAAAATGAATGGTTTATAATAAAATTTCGATATTTTAATTATTTCTAAAATTATACTATAGTTAAGAAGAGAAATGTTCGGTGTAAGAAAGAAAAGCCTTGTAGAAGGAAGGAAGTAGGTATGAACGCAAGAGTTGTTTTTTTACAATCTATATTTTTTATTCTATTAACAAGCGTGGGAGGATTTCTTTTATCGTTAACAGGCTTATCCATTGGCTGGATGCTTGGGACTCTCATTTTAGCTGCTATTCTAGCTTTTCGAAAGCCGCGTTTTTTATCTCAAACAAGCAAAAAAGGCATTCCAAAATATTGGCTGTACGCTGGACAGTGCATTTTAGGGATTGAATTAGGTCAAAAGATTAACTTATCTGTGGTGACTACGTTTCAATCTCACTGGTCCACCATTACGATTATGCTTTTGCTGTCCGTTGTTTTTTCTCTTTTATCCGGTTATTTGCTATGGAAGTTCAGTTCCACAGACTTATTAACAAGCTTTTTCGGTACGACTCCGGGTGGAATGAGCGCCATGCCAGGCATGGCTGAAGAAGTAGGAGCCAATACGGCAGTTGTAAGCATCATTCAAACGATGCGCGTGTTTTTAGTTGTGCTTGCTGTTCCTTTATTTGTAGTCTATTGGGGAAGTAATACAGGACGGCATGCAGTGTCCGTTACCCCGAGTGTTTTTGAGTGGGGATCACTGTTGTGGACAGGCGTTTTAATTGTTACAGCAGTAGTCGGCTATTATATAGGGAAAAAACTAAAATTTCCTGCTCCTTGGTTAGTAGGAGGAATGCTTACTGTTGCAATTGTTCAAACAGCTGCTTCATCGTACGTGGGGTATAATCTTCAATCATACTGGCCTCATTCTGTGATGATTTTATCGCAAATTTTTATTGCTTCAAGCATTGGTTCTCGCTTTCATAAGGAAATGTTCATTGGAGTAAAAAAAATTATGGTTGTGGCGCTTATTAATACAATTGGTTTAATCGCCGCCATGTTTGTATGTGCACTATTCGTTTCCAAAATAACTGGAATTGAGCTTATCACGTCTATTTTAGCGTTTGCTCCTGGAGGCATTGCAGAAATGGCGACTACATCCATTGTACTGCAGGCTGATTCGACGTTAGTAGTAGCGGTCCAAGTGCTTCGTATTTTAACAATTTGGCTGCTTCTGCCTCCGCTGTTTCGCATGTTTCATCAGTGGGGAGAAAGAAAAAGAATACATTCACACGTTTCATAATAAATATGTGAATGCACTAGGTAGAGTAAGAGAGAGTTTTAAAGAGGGAAATGGGGGGAGAATAGATGAGTAATAAAGAAATGGTGGTCAGTCAGTTCGGGGGGAATGCCGGAAAGTATGTCAAAAGTAAAGGTCATGCAAAAGGCAAAGATTTAGCGGTTTTAGCGGAAATTGCTGAAGAAAATAGAGGAGGAAAGCTGCTTGATGTAGCGACAGGAGGAGGACACGTGGCAAATAAGCTAGCACCTGTCTTTCAAGAAGTAACGGCTTTTGACTTAACTCCTCAAATGTTGCAAAGTGCTGAAGGCTTCATTAAAGAAAATGGTCATGAAAATGTATCGTTTGTTCAAGGAGATGCTGAGGATATGCCATTTCAAGATGACGAGTTTGATACGGTAACGTGCAGAATTGCACCGCACCATTTTCCTAATATTAAACAGTTCATCAAAGAGGTATACCGAGTGTTAAAGCCAGGAGGACAGTTCTTGCTCATTGATAATGTAGCACCGGAAGTGAATGCTTATGACGAGTTTTATAATCGAGTTGAAAAGACAAGAGATCCAAGCCATTATCGTGCTTATAAAAAAACAGAGTGGCTTTCTATGCTTGAAATGCAAGGATTCCGTACAGAAGTGCTGACAACTTTTCCAAAGCGCTTTTTATTTGATGACTGGTGTGCGATGATGAATGTTCCCCAAGAGACAAAGCGTGAGCTTACTCAATATATGCTGAATGTACCAAGCGGATTTAAACAGTTTTTCGAAATCAAAACGAATCAACAGGGAATTGAATCGTTTCAAGGAGAAGCAATCTTTGTAGCGTGCTACAAACATAAATAAAAAGAAGCCAACTCCGGTGAGTTGGCTTCTTTTTTTACTTATGCTCGTTGGTTTGAACGATTTCCAAAATATTGCGTAATACGGTCTAAAATAATTGCTAAAATAACGATTGAAATTCCAGCTTCAAAGCCCGTGCCGACTTCAAGTCGAGAAACTGCACGATATACTTCTGCACCAAGTCCCGGAGCACCTACAAGAGAGGCAATAACGACCATTGAAAGAGATAGCATGATGCTTTGGTTAATTCCTGCCATAATTGTTTTTGTAGCTAATGGAAGCTGTACTTTAAATAATTTTTGTTTTGTTGTTGAACCGTAGGCATTTGCTGCTTCTACTAAGTCAGCGGGTACTTCACGAATACCTAGGTTCGTTAAGCGAATCGTTGGAGGCATTGCAAAGATAACAGATGAGATAACACCTGGCACCACACCAATTCCAAAGAAGAAAAGTGCTGGAATCAAATACACAAATGCCGGCATCGTTTGCATAAAGTCTAAGATTGGCGTAATAATCCGAGCTGTCTTTTCGCTTTGAGATGCCCAAATGCCTAGCGGGATTCCTACTATAATTGAAATTAATACGCTTGTTAAAACGAGGGCTAGTGTGTCCATTGTTTCTTGCCAGTAGCCAAGATTAAGAATAAATAATAGACCAATCATCGATAAAATAGTAAATGACCATTTTTTACTTGAAAACCAAGCAATGATTCCGACAATTAAGATTAAAATTAATGCTGGTGGAAAGGTTAGCACTAGTACAATAAAACTTACAATACCATCGACAATAGCTGAAATAACATCAAAAAACCCTTTGATATTATCATTTAAAAACGTGACAAAATGGTCAATCCAATTGCCAACGGGAATTTTAGGAATACTATTCATTTACGTTCACCTCATTACTATCAGTACCGGCAAGTGCTTCAATCACTCGCTCTTTTTTAATGATGCCGCGCAGACGATGGTTTTCATCTACAACCGGTAGCGGGAAACGGCTGATAACCATTTTGTCGTACAAGTTTTCTAGTAGCGTATCTGTCGTAACAGTCGGAATATCCGTATCTAATACGTCTGCTGTCAGTTTATCTTGTTTAATGGCGCGGCTGATATCATCTGCCGTTACAACTCCTAGAAGAGTTTTTTTCTTGTCTACGACGTAGATGCTTGAATAACCAGCTTCTTGCATAATTTTAAGAGCCACGCGCGGACCACGGTCTACGGTAATGGATTCGGCACGATTCATCACGCTTTCAGCTGTGTATACTTTAGCTACATTAACGTCTTCGACAAAGCGCTCTACATAATCATTGGCAGGGTTTGTCATAATTTCTTCAGGTGTTCCTACTTGAACAACACTGCCGTCTTTCATTAAAACGATGCGATCTCCGATTCGAAGAGCTTCATCAAGATCATGGGTAATAAAAATGATTGTTCGCTCCATTTTTTCTTGAAGCTCCAGCAAAAAATCTTGCATGTCTTTACGAATAAGCGGATCTAGTGCACTGAATGCCTCATCCATTAATAAAATGTCAGGGTCATTGGCAAGTGCTCGAGCTAGTCCGACGCGCTGCTGCATACCGCCGCTCAGTTCACCGGGATATTGATTTTCGTATCCTTTTAAACCTACTAATTCAAGCGCTTCTTTTGCTTTCTTTTCGCGTTCGGCTTTTGGTGTACCTTGAACTTCTAATCCGTATTCTGTGTTATCAAGAACCGTACGGTGAGGGAATAAAGCAAAGTTTTGGAAAACCATGCTCATTTTTTTTCGGCGCATGTCGCGAAGTTCCTCTTTGTTCATTTTTACTACATCGTCACCGTCTAAAATAAGAGATCCAGATGTTGGTTCAACAAGGCGGTTAAACATGCGAACTAAAGTGGATTTACCGCTTCCAGACAGGCCCATAATGACGAAGATTTCACCGGATTTGATTTCGAAGTTTGCTTGATTAACTCCAATTGTCATTCCTGTTTCTTCTAGAATTTCTTTTTTTGTTTTTCCTTTTTGAAGTAAATCAATCGCTTTTGACGGATTCTTACCAAACACTTTGGTTATATTTTGTACTTTTAATTTTACGTGTTCCATATGTCCACCTCAATTGTTGTTTTCTTTTACGTTCATTACTTTTTCGTCCAACTATCGATTAACTTTTTATGTTTTTTTACCCATTTCTGTGCTGCTTCTTCAGGGTTTGAAGATTTTTCAACTTGTGACAGAAGAGGACTGATTAATTTATCGTTCATCTGTGCATTATTCATCCATTTTATGACTTGAGGATTTGTCTTTTTAAATTCCTTGCTTGTCATTGTGTAAATGTTGTCAGGGTCTCCAAACGAGTTTTTAGGATCTTCTAAATATTTGATGTCAAAGTCTGCAAAAGCCCAGTGAGGATTCCACATAGTAACAACAATTGGTTTTTTTGCCTCATAGGCTTTGCGCAGTTCACTTAGCATAGCTGCCTCAGACGATTTTACAAGCGTATAGCTTTTAAGGTTATAATCTTTTAACGCTTGTTCGGCTAATCCGTTAATGCTGGAGCCTGGGTCAATTCCAATAACTTTGTTATCGACATCAGAAGCAACCTTAGCAAGGTCTTCTGTTGTGTTCACGTCTTTCATATAGGCGGGAACCGCAAATCCTAAGCGCGCATTTTTAAGCCAAGGGTCTTCAATGTTTACTTGATCTTTATACTTTTTGTAAAAAGGCGCATCTGTTGTAGGAAGCCATGGTGCAAACGAAATATCAATGTCGTTATTAGCTGTTCCTACCCAAACACCGGCTTTCTCTAAGAAAACAGTTCTAACCTTATAACCTCGATCTTCTAAAATCTGTTTCCATACGTACGTGTAGGCAATGTTTTCAGTATAGTTATTCATGCCGATGGTAATGGTTTTTTTATCTTTAAAGGCGCCATTACCGTTGCCGCAAGCTGAAGTAATAACTAGAAGAAAACAAATCATGCTGATTAAAAATAGTTTCTTCATGCAATGTAACTCCTTTATAAAGTTTTAAATCAATATGACTGATATGTAGAACGGATGCTAAACACAACGAAGTGTATACCCGGTTTTTTTAGGTGGTAAACATAAAAAATATAAAATGTGAAATAGAGTGGGTGATTTTTCGGCGTTATAAAGTTATTTTTAGCTAAAAATGTACATCGTAGTTAAGAGAAAATATGGGAAATAAATGGATAAAATAAGTGACTGTAGAATCAGTCTTACATGTTATCACTCTTTTTTTTACTCCGTCAACTTCAAGTCAAGAGTAATTCGGCAATTGAGCCGTATAAACCGATACGAAAAAATATCTTTTTAATAAAGTTATTTTTTAGGAAGAATAGGTGATTAAAGAGCTTTGCATCAGCTTTTACCTTGAATTGTAAAAGGAAGAAAGATAACAGTGAGACATATAAGAAACGTGAGAGGAAATTGATAAAATAAAAAAATATTTTTGAAGCCAGCATACGGATAAATTTTTGATTGAATTTAAAGATTCAGAAAATTTTATCTTGCATAATTTCAACTTCTTATAGTAAAATGAATGAAAGTCATTCATTTTATAGGTGGAGGGAAAAAGTTGGTTACAAGCACAAGTGAAAAATACGATAAGATTTTACAGGCAGCGATTGAAGTTATATCTGAAAAAGGACTTGATAAAACATCAATTTCAGACATTGTAAAGCGTGCAGGCGTAGCTCAAGGAACTTTTTATCTTTATTTCAGATCCAAAAATGCCCTTGTTCCTGCTATTGCAGAAAACTTACTTTCTTTGTCGCTTGAAAAAATTAAAGAAAGAGCTAAAACAGCAACAAATTTTTTAAGTACATTAGAGGTGATGATTGACGAAACGTATAAAACAACGGATGAATATAGAGATGTTCTTGTTTTATGCTATTCGGGGCTCGCTTTTGACTATTCATTAGAAACATGGGAAGCTATTTATTTACCTTATTACAACTGGTTTGAAGAGGTATTAAATGAGGCAGTGAAAAAAGAAGAAGTCATCAAGCATCTTAACGTTAAATGGACAGCTAAAACGATGATCAATTTGATTGAAAACGCTGCTGAACTTTTTTATATCGGGCGAGAGCAAGATGTCACACTTGAACAATCGAAGGAAGAACTTTTTCAATTCTTAAAGCGTTCTCTTGTGCCATTGTAATATTAGCGATGCTAATATTACATCCATTAAAATGACTGACATTCATTCAAAATATACAATTAGTTATCAGAATTATAAGTTTTTAAAGGTTTAAAATGACTGACAATCAGTCGTTATTCGACAAGGAGGTATTGTATGGATCGTACAGCCGTTAAAACTTTAGCTTTGAATATGTACATAAACGGAGAGTGGAGAAAAGCAGAGAAGCAGCGTCCAACTGTTAACCCAGCGACAGGTGAAGTAATTGGATATGCTGCAGAAGGCAGCGCAGAAGATATGAAAGCAGCAATTGAAGCTGCACGGGAAGCCTTTGACAGCGGAATTTGGTCTGAGACTTCTGCATCTGAAAGAGCAGCTATCTTATTTAAAATTGCCGATAAGCTTGAAGAAGCGAAAGAGGAATTAGCAGCGCTAGAAACAATAGATAATGGAAAGCCCTATCGCGAAGCTGAGGCTGATGTGGAAGATGCAGCTGCTTGTTTTAGATATTACGCTGGATTAATTACAAAGCCAGACGGTCAAACGTACAGTGTTCCTGCACCTATGCAAGCAATGGTTATAAAAGAACCAATGGGGGTGTGCGGACTGATTGTACCTTGGAATTATCCGCTCTTGATGAGCGTGTGGAAAATTGCACCTGCTTTAGCTGCAGGAAATACGATTGTATTTAAACCTTCTGAAGTGACACCAGTTACTCCTACAAAACTTTTTGAGATTTTAGAAAGCGTAGGATTGCCAAAAGGAGTAGCAAACCTTGTTATGGGAGCCGGAGATACTGTGGGAAATACGCTTATTCAAGATAAGCGTGTTGATAAGATTTCTTTTACAGGCGGAACGGTAACTGGAAAACACATTATGCGTCAAGCAGCAGAAAATGTAACGAAAGTCTCTTTAGAACTTGGAGGAAAGTCACCGAACATTATATTTGCTGACGCTGATTTTGAAACAGCTGTAGATTATGCCTTGTTTGGAATTTTTGCAGGGAGCGGCCAAATTTGCGCTGCAGGTTCTCGTATTTTAGTAGAAGAAAGCATTGCTGAGCGATTTATCGAACGTTTTGCAGAGCGTGCTCAAAAAATTAAAGTAGGAAATGGAATGGATCAAGAGATTGAAATGGGCCCTCTTGTAAGTGAAGAACATATGAAAAAAGTATTAAAGTACATCGAAATTGGAAAGCAAGAAGGCGCTCGCCTTGTATGCGGAGGCAATCGAATCACCAGCAGTGGGTTGGAAAAAGGTTTTTTTGTAGAACCTACGGTTTTTAGTAACGTTACGTCAAATATGAAAATTGTGCAAGATGAAATCTTTGGGCCTGTTGTCGTTATTCAAACGTTTAAAGATGAAAAAGAAGCTATTAAGCTTGCAAATGATACGGAATATGGTTTAGCAGGCAGCGTGTTTACAAACGACGGTGCAAAAGCTCTTCGAGTGATTAAAAAGCTGCGTGCGGGTATCACTTGGGTAAACACGTATCATTTTACGTTTAATGAAGCGCCTTGGGGCGGATATAAGCAGAGCGGAATTGGCCGAGGGCTAGGAACGTTTGGTTTGGAAGAATTTCAAGAAGTAAAACAAATTAATATTAATTTACAAGTAGAGCCAATCGGCTGGTTTAAAAATTAAAAAGTAGAGAAGGAGCGATATTAAAATGAATACAGTGACGAAAAATCAAGAGGTAAACAAAGCATACGGTGAAGTAAACGAATATATCAACAAAGTGCTGGGACTTATTGAAAAAAGTGAAGTATCAGCTGAAGAAGCACAGTGGATTACGAAAGAAACAGTAGACGGATTTCGCGAGCATGTCAACCCAGGCTTTTTAGAATATCGTAAAACGGTAACGGTGGATACGCAGTTTGCAGCTGTTGAATGGTCAGATGAAGGTTCTTGTTTTACTGATGTAAACGGTAAAAAATACATTGATTGTTTGGGCGGATTTGGAATTTATAACGTGGGGCACCGTCATCCTAAAGTAGTCAAAGCTGTTCAAGATCAGCTTCAGCGTCAAGCGCTCCATAGCCAAGACTTATTAGATCCACTTCGTGCGATGCTTGCGAAAATTTTAGCAGATATTACACCGGGGGATTTGAAGTATTCCTTTTTCACAAACAGCGGAACAGAAAGCGTAGAAGCCGCTTTAAAACTAGCGAAAATGTATAGTGATCGAACAACGTTTATTTCCACAACACGTTCTTTTCATGGAAAAAGTCTAGGTTCTTTATCAGGTACGGCAAAAGGAATGTTCCGTAAACCATTTCTGCCGTTAATTCCAGGTTTCCGTCACGTGCCGTTTGGTGATATTGACATGATGCGCAAAACATTTGAAACGTGCGCGCTTGTAGGGGAAGATGTGGCAGCTGTTTTATTAGAACCAATTCAAGGAGAGGGCGGCATTATTCTTCCTCCTGAAAATTATTTAAAAGAAGTGCGTGCACTGTGTGATGAGTACGACGCTATCTTAATTTTTGATGAAGTTCAAACAGGTATGGGACGTACCGGTGAAATGTTTGCATCAGAACTATATGATGTTGTACCCGATATTTTATGTCTTGCTAAAGCGTTTGGAGGAGGAGTTATGCCTGCTGGGGCAGTCGTAGCAAAAGAAAAAGTGTTTTCAAGCTTCTTTGATAATCCGTTTATGCACACAACAACGTTTGGAGGCAACCCGCTTGCCTGCGCAGCGGCTATTGCAACTATTAACGTGTTGATTGAAGAACAGCTGCCAAACCGCGCGAAAGAGCTAGGGGAATACTTCCTTGCTGGTTTAAAGAAAGCTGCTGAAAAACATGGAGATAAAGTACTTGAAATCAGAGGGCAAGGTTTAATGATTGGAATTGAATTTCACCAAGATGAAATTGGCTACGCGCTTTCTAAAGGTATGTTTGATGAAGGAATTCTAGTAGCTGGGACGCTTGTAAACTCTAAAACAATTCGTATTGAGCCACCGTTGACTATTTCAGCGGAAGAAGTAGATCAAGTCATTTCTACATTTGAAAAAGTATTAAATGAGCTAAGTAACCAATAAATGTAACAAGGAGCAATGAATATGAATCGTCAAACGTTTCTTATTCCCGTATTGCTTTCGATGATTTTAGTAGTACAAATGCCTAGCGACTAACTGAAATTATCGAAACGGAGGAGTAAATCATGAAATATCCATTGTCCCCAGATGTCAAACCAGAATTTTGTACAACAGGCTCATTTATGAGGCTTCCAGCGGAAAGAGGAAATGCAAAAGTAGGGCTAGTAGGGATGCCGTTTGATACGGCGGCATCTTTCAGAGTAGGTGCGCGTTTTGCACCTCAAGCCATTCGGCAAGCTTCCATGACGCTGTTTCCTTATCACCCGGTACACGACGTATACCCATTTGATGATACAAATGCCATTGATATTGGTGATGTGCCGGTTATTCCGCACAATATTCACAGAAGCTATGAATTGATGGAAGAAGCGGTAGGAGCTCTTATGGATAGAGGAATCGTTCCTATTGGAATCGGAGGAGATCATTCCGTTACTTTAGCAAGCCTTCGTGCTGCTGCTAAAAGATATGGCCCAGTGGCTATGATTCATTTTGATTCTCATACAGATACGTGGGATACGTATTATGATGAAAAATATTGGCACGGATCTCCTTTTATACGCGCATATGAAGAAGGGCTAGTAGATCCGAACAAAGTTTTTCAAATTGGTATTCGCGGAACATTAAATCATCCGGGAGATGTTCAAGAAAGCAAAGATCTCGGTTACCATGTAGTAACGGCAGGAGAGCTTGAACATCAAGGGTTTTCATTGATTTTGGAGCAAATGAAGACAGCGATTGGAGATACCCCGTGCTTTTTAACATTTGATATTGATTTTGTTGACCCTTCGTGTGCACCGGGAACGGGAACGCTTGAAGTAGGCGGATTCAGCAGCAGAGAAACGCTGCAAATGATCCGTTCTCTAACGGGATTTAACTATGTTGGATTCGACTTGGTAGAAGTGCTGCCTTCTTATGATCCAACGCAGATAACCTCTTTGCTTGCAGCTACAATCATTCATGATTTTGCTAGTTTAGTTGCAGTGAAAACGAAAAGAAAGTCATTGGATACGACGATTGAATAATGGCTTGTAAGCAGAAATCCCTCTCATTCAGAGGGTATTTCTGCGTTGATATAGCAGGAGATTAGGAACATATAGCTATTTAAAATAAAGCGCTTTCATAATATGATAAAAGAAAAAGATAGTTTGTTAGCAACCCTTACCAACTTAAAGAAATAAATCATATATTTGCTTATAGTAAATGTAACAACTCTTTATATAAAAATGAATGAAAGTCATTCATTTTTATATAAAGAAATTAAACCATATGCATTTATGGATTAAATTGTCAGAATGTTCTTAATAAAGTGAAGGGGGAAGATAAATGAAACATGAAACAGTAACATTAAAAAGGTCGTTGAAATTATGGCAGATTGTATTAATGGGGATCGGATATATGACTCCGATGGTAGTGTTTGATACGTTTGGGATTGCGTCTGATATGACGAATGGACACGTTCCCACATCTTATATCATAGCCCTTGTCGGGATGCTTCTCACGGCAGTAAGCTACAAAAAGATGATTCAAGTGTTTCCAAATGCAGGCTCAGCCTATACATATACGCAAAAGACAATCAATCCACATTTAGGGTTCCTAGTTGGCTGGTCTGCACTAATGGATTATCTCTTTTTACCGATGGTTAACGCACTTATTTTTCAAATTTATTTATCATCTATTTTTCCTTCGGTACCATCGTGGATTTGGGTTGTCAGTTTCGTCATTATCGTTACGCTGCTAAATTTACGAAGCGTTAATTTCACCGCCAATTTCAATACGTTTCTTGTTGTATTTCAAATGACGATTTTAGTATTGTTTGTTGCTGTTTCAATCAAAGCCTTGCTAGGCGGAATGGGGGAAGGAACACTTTTTTCTATGAAGCCCTTCTTTAATCAGAACATGACGTCATCAGGGCTAATAGCAGGAGCTACACTTATGTGTTTTTCCTATTTAGGGTTTGATGCAGTGGCTATGTTATCAGAAGAAACGCCCAATCCTAAAAAAACGATTCCGCGAGCTATTTTTTTAGTTGCGTTAATCGGAGGAGTCATGTTTACCGTGACATCTTATTTTATTCAAGCGGTTTTTCCGACGTTAGAAGGATTCAAGCATCCAGACGCTGCGGCTCCTGAGATTGCTATGTATGTGAGCGGTACGCTGTTTCAAATTGTCTTTTTAGCTGGAGGAATTGCAGGAACATTATCATCAGGCATGTCATCGCATGCAAGCGTTTCGCGTTTATTATACGTAATGGGACGCGACCGAATTTTACCTCAGTCATTTTTTGGTTATGTTCATCCTAAGCTGCGTACACCTTCGCGAAATATTGTATTAGTCGGAGTGGTATCAGCAACTGCCATTTTCTTTAGTCTGGCAACGGCTACGTCATTTATTAATTTTGGAGCACTCATTGCGTTTTCTTTTGTTAATATTTCGGTTATTGCGCACTATGCTGTTCATCAAAAGCAGCACCGGTCGGCTAAGGGTTTTTGGTCATACATTATTATGCCACTATTAGGAGCAGCAGCGATTGGCGTTTTATGGCTCAACTTGGAGCGCAATTCATTTTTACTTGGGATTGGCTGGGCGATTGCTGGTTTAGTTTATTTGGTGTATGCAACGAAAGGTTTTAGAAGGCAGCTGTCTTCCATTGAGTTTAAGGAAACAGAAGAAATGTCACCTTTGATGAAAGTCGGAGAAAAGTAAGGATAGAAACTACCTGTTTAAGCCTATCTTATTAAGGAAGCCACATTTATGGATTACGTATTTTGAACGTGTTACTATGTAAGAACGATAAGATAGAAAAAGGTAGGTAAATTATGATTAAAGCAGTTGTGTTTGATTTTGATGGATTAATTATTGATACAGAATCAGTGTGGTACGAGGTTTACCGCGAAATGTTAGAAGACAGGGGAGTAGATCTACCGATTGCAACGTTTGCTTCTTATGTGGGAACGGATGCTACGGCACTTTACGATTATTTGCTTGAGCAGTTTAACAATGAGTTCACGAAAGAGGAACTGGCTCAAGAATCGTTAAGACGTCATCAAGAAAAAATGAAATCGTTAGTAGCACGAGAAGGTGTAGCAGAGTACTTGGCAGAAGCAAAAGAACTTGGATTAAAAATTGGTTTAGCAAGCAGCTCATATCGCGACTGGGTAACAGCATTTTTAAAAGAGCTAGATTTGCTGCACTATTTTGAAGTCATTCAAACGCGCGATGATGTAGAAAAAGTGAAGCCAGATCCGGCTCTTTACCGAAATGCAATTGAAAAGCTAGGAGTAGAACCCTCTGAAGCTTTAGCATTTGAAGATTCTTCTAATGGAGCAAAAGCTGCCATGGCAGCAGGCTTGCGCTGTGTGATTGTACCAAATCCGTTAACTAAACATCTGTCATTCGAAAGATATCACTTACATATCGAATCGATGAAAGAGAAAAGTTTAAAAGAAGTGATTCAGTATCTTTGTATTGAAGACTAAAGCGAAAAGCGGCACATTTTCCAAAAGAAAATGTGCCGCTTTTTTTATTGTTTTACTGCTTCTTCAGTCAAATCAAAAGGATTATCTACAGGGTTATAGACGCCGTCGTAATGTTTTTTAGTTATTAGAATAATAAGTCAATAACCTTTAAAGAAATCCTAATTCAGTATTAGTAATACCTTCATTTATGTTTCGTTATAAGGGAAGAAGTTTCATTGACACTCTGGAAGAATATGTTTTAAGATTACTTCCAAACAGTCTTAATTCTTAGTTAATTTATGTATTTAATTAGTTTTGGAGGTTTCTATGGGTAAACATATTTATTTAAATGCGTTTGATATGAATTGTGTTGTACATCAGACACCTGGTTTATGGACGTACCCAAGTGATCAAGCGTCCGAATATAAAACGTTAGATTACTGGGTAGAGTTAGCTAAGCTATTGGAAAAAGGAAAGTTTGACGGTTTGTTTTTAGCTGATGTATTAGGCATTTATGACGTTTATAGGCAAAGTAACGAAGGAGCTCTTAAACAAGCTGCTCAGCTTCCGGTGAATGAACCAACTGCACTTATTTCCGCTATGGCGTATGCTACAAAGCATTTAGGGTTTGGAGTAACGGTATCTACTACTTATGAGAAGCCTTATGCGTTTGCCCGGAAATTTTCGACATTGGATCATTTAACAAATGGCCGTATTGCATGGAATATTGTGACTTCATACCTTGAAAGTGGATCAATCAATCTAGGATTAGAAGAACACTTTACGCATGAAACCCGCTATGATATTGCCGATGAATTTTTAGAAGTCTGCTATAAGTTGTGGGAAGGAAGTTGGGAGGAAGGAGCTGTTGTAAAAGATAAAGAAAAAGGAATTTTTACACTTCCAGACCGGGTTCATCCGATTAATCATAAAGGGAAGTGGTTTAGTGTTCCAGGCGTACATTTATCAGAACCTTCACCGCAGCGGACTCCAGTTTTATTCCAAGCAGGAGCTTCTGCACCAGGAAGAGAATTTGCTGCCAAACACGCTGAATGTATCTTTACAAGTTTTCCTACTAAAAAAGTAGCCGCAGATTACGTGAAAAAAATGCGCGCTCAAATTGCTGCAGAAGGCAGAGACCCACAGAGCGTATTAATTTTCAATTTATTTACACCAATTGTTGGACGAACTGAAAAAGAGGCGGAGGAAAAGCTTGCCCAGTTTGAGAGCTATGTCAATTTCGAAGGAGCAGCCACGCTGTTTAGCGGCTGGACGGGAATTGATGTTTCTGCCTATGAGCCAGAACAGCTCATTGAATTTATTGCAAAGAATTCGGTTCGTTCTGCTTTAGAGAAATTTACAATAAGTGATCCCGATAGAAAGTGGACGATAGAAGAAGTAGTGAAATTTGTCAGTATCGGAGGGATGGGCCCAGTTACTGTGGGTAGTCCAGAACAAGTAGCTGATTTTATGGAAGAATGGGTAAACGATACGGGCATGGATGGGTTTAATATGGCTTATGTGACCACACCGGGAACGTTTGCTGATTTTATTGATTTAGTGATTCCTGTTTTGCAGGAAAGAGATTTATTCAAAATGGATTACAGTGAAGGAACTTATAGAGAAAAGCTATTTAAAAAATCACATTTCTTGCCTGATGAACACTATGGCGCTCGATATCGAAAGACGAGCCAAAAGGAGAGTTTAACATGACCGCGACCACTGTAAAGGAAGAAATTTATCTTGATCAAGCAAAAAAGCTGTCCGTTTCTTTTGCAAAGGATGCAGCGCAAAGAGATAAAGAAGGCGGAACACCCAAGCAGCAAAAAGATGCTATTCGCCAAAGCGGGCTGTTAAATTTATTAATTCCTCAAAAATATGGCGGAGAAGGCGGGAGATGGTCAACAGCTTTGGCTATTGTTCGAGAGTTGGCCAAAGGCGATGCAGCATTAGGCCACTTATACGGCTATCACTCCTTGTTTGTCTCAGATATTCGAATCAAAGGTACAGAAGAACAGCAGGCTTATTTTTATCCTTTATCTGTTCAGCAGCAAGCTTTTTGGGGAAATGCCTCTAATCCTTTAGTAGAAAGTCTAAAAGGCGATAAGCAATCACAAGGTTATCTATTAAATGGAACAAAAGCTTTCGGTTCTGGTTCACCTGATTCTCAGTACTTATGGCTATCGTTTAATGATAGAGAAACGGGGCAATATTTAAACGGAGTCGTGCCTACTGCGAGAACAGGCATTACCGTCAAGGATAACTGGAATGCGATGGGACAAAGACAGACGGGAAGTGGAAATGTAGATTTTAAAAATGTACGAATAGAAGAATATGAAGTGGTTCAAGATTTTGTTGAAAATCCTACTCCTTTTTCAACTATTGGAGCCTCGCTGTCGCAAATTATTTTAACGAATGTCTTTATAGGAAGCGCTTTTGGAGCAATTGAAGAAGCACAAAACTACACGGCTTCTAAAACACGGCCTTGGTTAACATCAGGGGTAGAAAAAGCTTCGGATGATCCAGGTATACTGCGAAAATACGGTGAACTTTGGATTCAAGCGAAAGCAGCCAGTGCACTTGCAGATGAAGCAGCTCTCATATTGGATGAAGCGTGGGAAAAAGGCAGAAAATTAACGGAAGAAGAACGTGGAAATCTAGCAGTTCACGTAGCGGCTGCCAATGTTTTCGCTGGTAATGCTGCACTGGATATCACAAGTAAGATATTCGAAGTTATGGGAGCGCGTTCGGTTCATGCTGAATACGGATACGACCGATTCTGGCGTAATGTAAGAACTCATACTCTTCATAATCCAGCTGAATACAAGCTTCGAACGGTTGGGAACTGGGTGTTGAATCATCAGTACCCTACACCTAATCCGTATGCTTGATTTAAAAATAGTAAAAAATGAAGCTATCAGACAACTGAGGCTCCTTATTGCAGTTTATTTGTAATAACGGAGTTTTTTTTGTAGCTTTCAAAAGGGGCGAATAGAAGTGGAGTTATTTTGGTTTATTCCAACGTACGGAGATGGACGTTATTTAGGAAGCCATGAAGGAGCCAGGGCTGCAAGCTATTCTTATTGCAAACAAGTTGCACAAGCTGCGGATGAGCTAGGATATAGCGGGGTTTTGCTTCCGACGGGAAAGTCATGCGAGGATGCGTGGATTGCTGCATCTACTTTAGTGCCAGTCACTGAAAATCTGAAGTTTTTAGTGGCGGTACGCCCCGGTTTAATGTCCCCTACACAAGCCGCAAGAATGGCGGCAACATTTGACCGCTTTTCTAAAGGAAGGCTTCTTATTAATGTCGTAGCAGGAGGAGATCCTGTGGAGCTAGAAGGAGACGGGGTGTTTTTGAACCATCACGACCGCTATGAGCTGACAGATGAATTTTTAACGATATGGAGAAGGGTATTAAATGAATCCGATGTTCACTTCGACGGAGACTACTTGAGTGTTAAAGGTGGAGACGTGCTTTATCCGCCGATCCAAAAACCGTATCCTCCGCTTTATTTTGGAGGTTCTTCTCCTGTAGCGATGGACGTTGCCTCAAGGCATATAGACGTCTATTTAACTTGGGGAGAGCCACCTGCGCAAGTAAAAGAAAAAATTGAACGAATGAAAGAAAAAGCTAGGCAGACAGGAAGAGAAATTCGATTTGGCATCAGGCTTCATGTCATTGTTCGTGAAACTGAAGAACAAGCCTGGAAAGCGGCAGATGAACTGATTCAACATGTAGATGAAGAAGCCGTTAAATCAGCCCAAAAAGTATTTTCTCGAATGGATTCAGAAGGTCAAAAACGTATGAGCGCCTTGCATCAAGGCGACCGTTCAAATTTAGAGGTAAGCCCTAATCTATGGGCTGGTGTAGGGTTAGTTCGAGGAGGCGCAGGGACTGCTTTAGTAGGGGATGCTGATACGGTGGCACAGCGAATCAAAGAATATGCTGAGTTAGGTATCGAAACATTTATTTTATCTGGATATCCTCATTTAGAAGAAGCATATCGAACAGCAGAGCTTTTGTTTCCAAGACTTCCAGTTCAGCGTAAGCAAGATGAGAACGAGCGCACATTTATCAGTCCATTTGGTGAAGTGAAAGTGAATGATAAAGCACCCGCTAAAAGGTGAGAAAGGAGGGGGATCATGAACAACACACAAACGGTTGCAGCTTCTCAAGAGAAAATCCTTGAATTGGCTAATCAGTTGGCTAAAGAGTTTTTCAAAACAGCCGCAAAAAGAGATAGAGAAGGTGGAACGCCTCTATATGAGCGTAATCTACTTAGAAAAAGCGGTCTTTTAGCACTCCCCATTCCTAAAGAATACGGAGGTTATGGAGCCGGCTGGCCGATTGTTTTTAAAGTCGTGAATATCATTGCGAAAGCAGATAGTTCACTTGCACACTTGTTGGGGTATCATTATTTGACGGTTTGTTCGACGTTTCTGTTCGGAAGTAATCAGCAGTACAAAACTTTTTACGAAGAAACAGCAGCTCAGCAGCTTTTTTGGGGCAATGCCTTTAATCCTAGAGATTCAGGGTTGAAAGCAGTTCGAGAAAATGGACGATTAATGCTCAGCGGAAGCAAGAGTTTTTGTTCGGGGGCAACGGATTCCGATCGTTTGTTAGTATCGGCTCAAGAAGAAAACGGTGAGGTATTGCTATGTGTACTTCCTACTCATAGAGCAGGAATCGTTACTGAAGATAATTGGGACGGATTTGGGCAGCGTCAAACGGACAGCGGAAGTGTAAAGTTTGAAGGTGTTATCGTTTATGAAGAAGAAATATTGCATAAAGCAGATGGAGAGCAAAAGGTTTTTCCTACGGTACGAACACATTTAGCTCAGCTTATGCTCACTCACTTATTGTACGGTATTGCTCAAGGCGCTTTGGAAGAATCAAAAGCTTATCTGAAGGCTCATACAAAACCGTGGCTAAGTTCAGGTGTTGAAGCAGCGGAGCAAGATCCTTATATTATTCAGCAATACGGTGAAATGAGTTTAAACCTTCATGCTTGTTCAGCACTTATAGAAAAAGCTGTTACAGAATTTGATCGTGCATGGGCAAAAGAAGATGCGCTAACGGAACAGCAGCGTGGCGAGTGTGGAGTCGCCATTGCGATGGCTAAAACGTTTACTGCCAAAACGGCCTTACATATTACTTCCACTATATTTGATGGGATGGGTGCTAGGGCCACGTCTGATCAGTACAAATTTGATCGCTACTGGCGCAACGCACGAACAATTAGCTTACACGATCCTGTTGCTTACAAGCTTCGTGACATAGGTAAATGGTATCTTAGCAGTGAACTGCCGCCGATTACCCCATATTCATAGAAGTCTACTAAAAAAAGAGGTTGGGACAAAAGTATTTTAATTGTAGGAAAATCCGAACGATGAATCGTTCGGATTTTTTATGGTTAAGGTGAACGTAGGTTTCATATGTTGAGTTGCTTCTAGCTGTTGATTGGATGGGTTTCATTATGTAGCAATTTCTTTTTTAATAGAATGGGTATAACTTTTTTAATTAAAAAATAACGAATCAGCTTGTTTAAATAGATAAAACTGATATAATGATAACGATTATCAGTTTCAAGAGTCAATTATCTACATAAAGATACAAGCAGGAGGAATGACATTTGAATAAGAAAAAAATAGGACTGCTGGCTTTTATTACAATGCTGGCAATCGGAATGCTTATCGGCTGCAGCAGTACGAACAAGGAAAATTCAGCCGATGAAAAAAATGAAAAAACAAGAGTGGTTAAACATGAGCTTGGAGAGACAAAAGTAAAAGAAAATCCAAAGCGAGTAGTTGTATTAGAGTTAGGTTTTATTGATGCATTGTTAGATGCTGGTATTAAACCTGTAGGAGTAGCTGATGATGATAAAGCAGAACAGCTTATTGATAAAGATGTACTAAAAGAAATCAAAGGATACAAATCAGTTGGCACGCGAGCACAGCCTAGCTTGGAGTCGATTAAACTGTTGAAGCCAGATTTGATTATCGCTGATTCAGAACGTCATAAAAATGTATATAAAGAATTATCGAAAATTGCGCCAACAATTGAATTAAAAAATTTAAATGCTAATTACGATGATTTACTAAATACGGAGTTAAAAGTAGGAGAAGCGGTTGGCAAGAAGGCAAAAGTTGAAAAAGTTGTAGAAGAGCATAAGCAAAAAATGAAAGATTTAAAAGCAAAAGCGCCAAAAAATCCGGGCAATGTACTTGTTATCGCTGATGCAAATGGTAATATTAATGCTAGAACTTCAAATTTCTTTACAACGGGTGTTCTTGAGCAATTAGGCTTCAAAAATGCATTAACAGATCCTACAAAAGAGTACAGTGTAAAAATGACAATGGAACAGCTCGTAAAAGCAGATCCAGACAAACTCATTGTTATGCGAAATGAAAAAGGTCATACGCCTTTAGCAAAACAGCCATTATGGAAAGAGCTAAAAGCGGTTAAAAATAATCAAGTGTATGAAGTTGATGTATTTAAATGGTCTCTTCGCCGAAGTGTACAAGGTGCAAATGGTATTGCAGATGAAGCAGAAAAGTTATTATTTGAAGGCAAATAATAACGAAGAAAAGAACAATCCAGCGGGGTTGTTTTTTTCTTTTTATTGAACTTTCAAATGGAAGGAGGCGCAGTCTACTATGAAAGCTGTTCACGGTTTATCCAAAAGAAACAAATCTCCACTTCGCATAATAGCTATTTTTCTTGCTGTTATCATTCTTTTACTGATTTCTATGTTTTTATCTATTTCCATCGGTTCTATACATATTTCTTTTGGGACGATTAAGCAAGCTTTACTAGATTTTGACGGATCAAAAGAACAATCGATTATTCAAACTGTCCGTCTGCCTCGCTTATTGGTCACGGCATTTGTTGGTGCTAATTTGGCTGTAGCCGGAGCGTTGATGCAAGCATTAACTAGAAACCCATTAGCTTCTCCTGGTATTTTTGGTATTAATGCCGGGGCATCAGCGGCAATGGTATTTT
Organism: Priestia megaterium; assembly: GCF_009497655.1. Classification (NCBI taxonomy): domain Bacteria; kingdom Bacillati; phylum Bacillota; class Bacilli; order Caryophanales; family Bacillaceae; genus Priestia; species Priestia megaterium. Next base: position 855,425 of record NZ_CP023317.1, read on the forward strand.
TAACGGTTTTAGTGCCAGGTGTAAGCATGATTGGCGGGGTGTTTGGAGCATTTTTAGGAGGCGCCTTTGCTGCTGTTATTGTCTACGTCATGAGTTCGTTGATTAAAGGAGGAGACAGCGATGTAAAGCTTGCTTTAACGGGTGTCGCTATACAAGGTATGCTTATGTCTCTTACACAAACGCTGCTAATTTTTAATGAAAGCAAAACAGAAGGCGTTATGTTCTGGCTCACCGGCTCAGTTATTGGGCGGGACTGGGGACATGTTCACGTGTTGCTTCCTTTTAGCATTGTAGGTCTGCTTGTTGCGTTTAGTCTGGGAAGAGCGTCTTCTTTGCTATCTTTAGGAGATGATGTAGCTAGAGGACTCGGGCAGCGAGTCTTTGCCATTAGAGCGTTCACTGCAGTTGTTGTGATTGTATTAGCTGGTGTTTCAGTGGCGATTGCGGGTCCTATTGGATTTGTAGGGCTTGTTGTTCCTCATATGGTGCGCTATTTAATAGGTGTAGATTACCGAGTTGTTTTGCCAATGAGCGCGCTGCTTGGAGCATCTTTACTGCTATTAGCAGACGTATTGTCGCGATTTATTACATACCCGTATGAGACCCCTGTAGGTGCAGTGACAGCACTTCTTGGAACACCGTACTTTATTTACTTAGCGAGACGCAAAAAAACAGAAAGGAAGGCATGAGTATATATGCAGACTGTCAATAAAACAAAAAAGCAGCCATCTCGATTCAAGTCTGTCGGCCTGTTTATCATTCTTTCTGTCTTAATTATAGCGCTGAGCGTGATAAGCCTTAGCTTAGGAGACATTAACATACCTCCTTTAGATATTATTACGTCTTTTATTGGCATTGGCGATCCTGACTTGACGTCTATTTTGGTAGAATTTCGCCTGCCTCGTATTTTGCTGGCTATTTTAACCGGGATCGGCCTAGCTGTGTCCGGAGTCGTCGTACAGTCTATTATGAGAAATCCGCTCGCTAGTCCCGATACATTAGGTCTTTCAAGCGGATCAGGGTTAGCTGCTGTTGCAGTCACTATTTTACTGCCTTTAGCAAGTCCGTCTGTTTTATCAGTCGCTGCGTTTGCAGGAGGCTCCTTTGTCTTCGTAATCGTCTATTTGCTTGCTTATAAAAAAGGAGTAGAACCTATTCGATTTGCGTTAATAGGTGTAGCGGTCAGCGCTTTTTGTTCATCCGGTATTCACTTGTTAATTTCAAAAGCAAATCCAAACGTAAACGCAGCACTCATTTGGCTGAGCGGCAGCTTATGGGGAAGAACATGGGATCAATTGATTGGTTTACTTCCATGGGTCGTTATACTAGTACCGCTGATTTGGCTGTTAGCTGCTCGGTTAGATTTAATTCATTTAGGCGATGAAGTGGCTAGGGGGCTAGGGGCTAGAGTAGAGTTAATTCGTCTAGTATTACTAGCAAGCGCAGTGGCAATGACGGCTGCTGTTGTATCGGTTGTTGGCACCATTGGCTTTGTAGGGCTTATTATTCCTCATGTGGCCAAACGGTTAGTGGGACCGAGACATAAACAACTGATTCCTACAGCCGCTTTACTTGGAGCTTTGTTTGTACTAGCAGCAGATTTGATTGGGAGAGGAATTGCTCCTCCGATTGAAATTCCGGCCGGATTAATCATTGGCATTATCGGCGCTCCGTATTTTCTTTATTTACTGTGGAGAGAATCTAAAAAATAAGCTCGCGCTTTAGCGCGAGCTTATTTTTATTCCAAGTGAATTTTGGGAAATGGAATATGCGGAGGCTCTTCTAGCCATCCTTGTTCAATACTTATTCTTGATACTTCTTTGGCATACTCCAAAATTTCAGTCGTGAAGTTTGTATAGTTTAAAGCGAGATCTAAACGGGGGCTTGTTGACATCGCAAGCCCGTAGCCACGTACATTTTCAGTAATCATCGCAGCTAGGTGAAACATCATGAGTTTTTCTGAAAATGGAGGAACAGAAGACTTTTCTACTCCGTAATCCCACTTCATTGTGACCGGTATGTTTTCTACCATTAGCGGTTGTGACAGGGATTCAATATGCTGCTGCACAAGCTCTCTACCCTTTAATAAAAAAGCCTGAATGTCCTGAGAAGGAGCTGTTTGAGCAAACCCTAAAATTAAATCCTTTGCAATTAAGTTCGTCTGTATGCTTGACACGATATGAGAAATTTCAATGACGGTTAACGGCCGCTTTTCATCAAAATAGCTTCCTAAGAAGAGTTCTTTATCGTTCATATCAGACGCATCTGCAATAGGAATGGGAGGCAGTTCTATAAAAATTTGTTTTTCTAACAACAAATCTGTAATCGTTTGGTTAAGCTTTTCTGCTTTTAACAGCAAGCTGCGAAAAAAAGATCGTACATCATTTCTTGCGGCAACATCGACGCCCGTAGTTGCTGACAGCAGAAGGACATTTGAAATATGCTTTAAATAAAGCAAATAAAAAGAATCCGAAAATAATTTTGGAGCTTCAGCGTCAAGGTCTTCTTCTCCGAAACCAAGCGGGATTGGCATATTTTCTTTTAAAAAGATAGCAGTGAGCGCATCACTGTTTTTTGTTGTGATATGCAGTGTACCTTGAATCGCTTTTTGAATCTCTAAATCGTCTACATGACAAAGAAATTGTTTGAGCATACAAGAAATCGCTTTATCGTTCATATATTGCTTCCAAATAACAGCCATCTCAGCGGCTGATAGTGGAGAAAATAATTGATTATTCATAATAAACTCCTCATGCTAAGTAATTAACAAGTTTCTAAAAGGTTACCAACTAGTATAAGTCAAAGGAAGTAAGATAAACACTATAGAAAGTAAAAAAGGTATCAACATTTTACTATAAGAGTAAACGTCATGCATAATTTAAAGGTTCTTTTAGCAAAAGAAGGGCGCAGCCGCTTCTTTCTTGCAAAGCAGAAATAAAACCGAAATAATAAATGAAGAAAGTTAGGCAAGAAAGGAGTTTCATTATATGCCAGAAGGTCCAGAAATTAGACGAGCAGCCGACGAAGTGGAAAAAGCGATTATCGGTCTTCCTGTTCGCGAGATATGGTTTGCTTTTCCATCTTTGCAACATTATGAAGAAGTATTAACAGGAGCTCGTATTGAGAGAGTAGATACAAAAGGAAAAGCTATGCTTATTCGTTTTGACAACGGCTATACCATTTACTCACATAATCAGCTTTATGGAAAATGGTATGTTCGTTCATCTTACAATTATCCATCTACAAACAGACAGCTGCGCCTTGCAATTCATAATGAAAAAAAATCAGCGCTGCTTTATAGCGCTTCTGATATTGAAGTATTGCGTGATGAAGAAGTTCCAGCTCATCCTTTTGTATCAAGGGTTGGTCCTGATATCTTAAGTGAAGAAGTAACGGCAGGTGAGCTTTTAGACCGTTTTTATTCTAAACCATTTTATCGTAGAAAGTGGGCATCGCTGCTGCTAGACCAAAGCTTTATAGCTGGGATTGGCAATTACTTGCGCAGTGAAATCCTATTTGTAGCGGGAATTAACCCTGCAGCTCGTCCCATAGACTGCACGGAAGAACAGCTTAAAAAGGCAGCTGAAGCAACCATTTCTCTTGTAAAACAGTCCTATAAAACAGGTGGCATTACAAATGATGTAAAGCTTGCTGAATCGTTAAAAAAGAAAGGGCAAAAGCGCTCTGCATACCGCCACTGGGTTTTTAACCGTGAAGGAGAAGCTTGTCGAATTGACGGCACGCCTATTCTAAAAGTCCAAGCTGCTTCTAGAAGGCTTTATTACTGTCCTACTTGTCAGAAATAGCAGGATATATTTATTCTGCTATTTTTTTTGATGTGAAAATGAATGACTGTTCATTTTTGTGATATAGTTAAAAAGTAAAGTCATAATCTTAAGGGGAGGGATAAGATGGAATGTAAAGCTGGAGATACATTTACGTGGCAAAGAACGTTTCAAGAGGAAGAAATCATGCAGTTTGCGGAGATGACTGGAGACCGGGGCAAACATCATATAGAACGTGACGAAAAAGGGCGGCTAATGGTACATGGGCTTATGACTGCTAGTATTGGGACAAAGATAGGGGGAGACTTAAACTACATTGCAAGAGAAATGGTGAGCGAATTTCTTCGTCCAGTTTTTGCAGGAGATACAGTTACCTGTGAATGCATATTAACTGAAGTAGAAAAAGCAGATGGTTTTCAAAAAGTGAAAATCAAATCAGTGTATCGAAATCAACAAGGTAAAGAAGTACTGATAGGGACAAGTAATGGAATTATAAGAGATTGAAATAAAAGCGCTAACAAAAAATAAGTTTTGAAGGTTGTTAAAAAAGTCACGGATTCGTGACTTTTTTATTGTTCAATTTCCTTCTTTTGTTGGTTACCATTTAAATGTAAATATGGTAATTTAGTAAAGTTGAGTTTCGCAAATGGTAAAAATGTGTATTTACTAAGTACATAGATTCTTATTTTTGGAAAAATATTTAAAAAGGAGTTTCTTAGATGAAAAAAATAATGAATACCGGCTTAGCACTATCACTCGCTCTATTGCTTTCGGCATGTGGGATGCCGTCTTCAGAGGAATTAACGGGTGACGTGAAAGAAGCACAAGAAAAGGTGAAAAATGTTCAAGTGAAAGTCAATGGGAAAGAAGAAGGATCGTCTGATTACAAAGTCAACGGAGTACAAGAGTTTGATTTTAAAAGTAAAGCAGGTTACATTAACACAAAAATGAACGGCGAAGAATTGAAGATGTATCATGACGGTGATGAAACGTTAGCTGTGGCTGGAGAAGAAAGCACAAAAGTACAGGGAGAAGAAAAAAAGTACGTTAAGGCTTTAATTAATAACGCTAGGGAGCTTCAACAAAATCCAATACGCTACTACCAAAAATATGATAAAAATCTTCCAAATGAATTTGACGTCACCGAAAAAGGCAAAGAGTATGTATTAACATTTAACGGAGACAAAGACAAAAAGCAAAAAATTGTAGCAGGTGATGCTAAAGCTTATTATAAAATAACAAATCAAGGCAGCGATACTGCTGTAGACCTTGACCAAATTAAAGGAAAAGATTTTTCGCTTATTGTGACAATTGATAAAGAAACGAAGCAAATAAAGAAAGTAGTAAAAAATCAGTCGTATTCAGTTAAAGTAGACGGAAAAACAGAAAACTCAAAGTCTAAGCAAACGTATACGTATACATATAACCAATTAGACAATGTAACAAAACCAAAAGTGGAAGCAAAAGCCGCTGCTGCTTCTAATGGTAGCAGCACGGAAACGCCAAGTAAAGAAAAGCAGGCTGCCTATGCCAAGGAAGCGGGACAATACGTGGATGCTTTAATTCAAGCAACTGTTTATCAAAATACAGATCAATTTGTTGCCAAACATCCGAATCAGCAAGATAAGAAACAGGTAAAAGAAAAAGGGGAGTTCCAAAAGAGTTCGTTTGTAGAGTTTTTTGAAACGAATTTTAAAGGGGCTTTATCATCATTGAGCTCAAATATAACCGATGAGCAGTTAAACGAAGTAAGCAGCGCTTTTCTAAAAGCTCTTTCATCTACAAAATATAACATTAAAGATGCAGCGTATAGTGCTGAAGATGATGCGTATGTCGTACAAGTCGAAATTCAAGGATTTAACGATGCAAGTGTATTAGCGGAAGTCATGACACCACTTGCAGAAAAATATCAGGCGGGTGAGCTGAGTAACGAGCAGTTAGTAAACGAACTTATTGACGGAGTAGCAAAACGCTATCGTGAGCCAGTTGAATTACTTCCGGCAAAAACAGTCCCTGTACACGTCGTAAGAAATGGTGAAAAAGATTACGAAGTTTTAATGCAAGATGAGTATCTGTTAACATTTGCTCAACAATCATAAATAGACATAAAAAAGGATTTCAGCTATATGCCTGAAATCTTTTTTTATGTTGTTTTAAAATATAATTTTAAAAAATAAAATAAATAATTGAAATTATATTTTAAACGAATTATAATAACCATAACTTCACTACATGATGAAAAAGGAGCCGAAAAGATGAATGAACAGCTTACGTTATTAACAACAGAGTCTCAAAACGAGCAGACCATGAAGATAGATACGGCTAGTACAAAAGAAATTTTAAACGTAATGAATAAAGAAGATCAAAAAGTGGCGCTGGCTGTGCAAGAGGTACTTCCAGACGTAGAGGTAGCAGTTGAGTTTGTAAGCGAATCGTTTCAAAAGGAAGGGCGGCTTATTTATGTCGGAGCAGGAACAAGCGGACGGCTGGGAGTATTGGATGCTGTTGAATGCCCGCCTACTTTCAGTACCAATCCCAATCAGGTACAGGGACTGATGGCTGGAGGAGAAAAAGCATTTGTGAAAGCAGTTGAAGGTGCAGAAGATAAAGAAGAATTGGGAGCAGCAGATTTACAAAAAATACATTTAAATGAACGAGACACAGTCATTGGAATTGCTGCAAGCGGACGTACGCCTTATGTGATTGGTGCATTGAAATGTGCAAAATCTGTAAAAGCTAAAACAGTGGCGCTGTCTTGCAATGGTAATTCACTTATTGGAAAAGAAGCAGATCATAGCATCGAGGTAGTAGTAGGTCCAGAAGTGCTAACAGGTTCCACAAGGTTAAAAGCAGCAAGCGCTCATAAAATGATTCTCAACATGATTTCTACCGCGGCCATGATTAAAGTAGGAAAAGCATATGAAAATTTAATGATAGATGTTCATGTGAGTAATGAAAAGCTTAAGGAACGAGCGATAGGTATTATTTGTAAAATTACAGGTGTTTCTTACGAGCGAGCAAGTCAAACGCTTGAAGAAGCAAATAATGAGGTAAAAACAGCAGTGGTTATGATCAAAACAAATGAAAATTACGACACCGCAAAGATGTTACTGAATAATGCGGGGGGGTATGTGAGAAAAGCGATTGAACATTACGTATAAAGGAGAGAAACGATGTCAACAGGCGGATTAACAATGATTAAAAACACGGTGGCTAAGCTTCCAGATTCGGAGCGGAAAATTGCTGAATATATTTTAAACAACCCGCATACTGTGGTAAACAGTACGGCTGGGGAACTAGGAAGACTAGCGAATGCGAGCAGTGCCGCTGTTATTCGTTTGTGTAAATCTATCGGGGTTAGCGGCTTTCAAGAATTAAAGGTAAGAGTAGCCGGTGATTTAGCTAAAGATACAGAACAAGGATACCGTGATATTGAAACAAATGAAACAATTCAATCTATTGTCAAAAAAACGGCAAGCAACAGCATTCAAAGTCTAAGTGATACGGCTGAGCTTGTGAATTATAAAGAAGTAGAGCGGGCTGTTTTGGCGCTGATTGGAGCAAAAAACATTCATTTTTTCGGAATTGGTGCTTCACATATTATTGCTATAGATGCGCAGCAAAAATTTCTTCGAATTAATAAAAATGCGACGGCTTTTGCGGATAGCCATTTAGCAGCTACACTCATCGCAAATGCAAGTAAAGACGATGTAGTTGTGGGTATTTCTTTTTCAGGAGAGACTCCTGAAGTAAGCAACGTCTTATCTTTAGCTAAAAATCGCGGAGTAAAGACGATTAGCTTAACTAAGTACGGACAGTCTACCGTTTCGTCTTTAGCAGATATTTGTTTGTATACGTCTTATTCTCAAGAAGCGCCGTTTCGAAGCGCAGCAACATCGTCTCGTTTAGCCCAGCTTTATGTGATTGATGTTTTATTTTTAAGTATTGCAGCGCAGCAGTACGACCAGACGATTGAGTATATTGACAAAACAAGAGATGCCATTCAGTTTTTGAAAGATAAGAAATAAAAAAAGAAAACGATTACAAAAAGGGGATTTTGTGGTCTGTTTCCTCAGTGGCGTATCCATCTAAGAGGAAAATACAAAGGGGGATTAACATGTCTTTAGATAATCATCAATTAGCAAAGGCTGTTTTGGAGATGCTTGGGGGAGCATCCAATATTGAAGCGTATACGCATTGTATGACGCGGCTGCGTGTGACTATAAAAGATGATTCAATTGTTAAAAAGGCAGATATACGAAAACTTGAAGGCGTGCTCGGATTAGTGGAAGAAGAAACGCTGCAAATCATTATTGGGCCGGGCAAAGTGAACAAAGTAACAGAAGAATTTGGAAAGTTAATTGATGAATCCGGCGGTATTAACTTAGAAAATCGTGCAGCACAGCGGAAATCGGAGCTGAAAGAAAAAAATGCAACTCCGTTTAAGCTGTTGCTTCGCCGAATTGCAAGTATTTTTATTCCGTTGATACCTGCTCTTGTAGCATCTGGACTTATTACCGGAGTGACAAAAGCAGCTGTGCAGGCGAAGTGGCTTCCGGCAGATTCACAGATTGCTATTCTTTTAACCGTTATCGGAAGCGGTTTATTTGCCTATCTGGGTATTTTAGTAGGTATTAATGCAGCAAAAGAATTTGGTGGTTCGCCAGCTCTAGGAGGCTTAGCGGGCATTTTAGTCATTAATCCTGCCGTAGCTGATATTAAACTTTTTGGTGAAGCACTTTTGCCGGGGCGTGGGGGCTTAATAGGAGTGCTGCTTGCAGCAATCTTTATGGCCGTGTTAGAAAAACGAGTACGTAAATTTGTCCCACAGTCACTGGATATTATTATTACACCAACCGTTACGGTGTTAATTACAGGAATTATTACGTATGTGGTATTCATGCCAATCGGCGGCTTCATTTCAGATGGAATCACAAAAGGTCTTTTAGGAGTTTTAGAGGTTGGAGGAGTTGTAGCAGGCTTTGTTTTAGGGGCAACGTTTTTGCCGCTCGTTATTACAGGACTGCATCAAGGTCTTACTCCGGTCCATTTAGAGCTTATTAATTCGATTGGAGATGATCCGCTTCTTCCTATACTAGCAATGGGCGGAGCCGGTCAGGTTGGTGCAGCTTTTGCTATTTATATCAAAACAAAGAAAAAACGCTTAAAGCGAGCAATTGGAGGCGCACTTCCTTCAGGGCTGCTGGGAATCGGAGAGCCGCTTATTTTTGGAGTCACACTTCCTTTAGGGCGTCCATTTTTAACCGCTTGTCTTGGAGCTGGAATCGGCGGAGCGTTTCAGGCGCACTTCCATATTGCAACTGTAGCAGTGGGAGTATCGGGTTTGCCGCTTACGTTTTTAGTTCATGCGCATCAAATTCTTCTTTATTTACTTGGATTAGTTATTGCTTACGCAGCAGGCTTTATTTGTACCTATTTCTTTGGATTTAACGATGAAATGGCGAGGGAGTTTGAATGATTGGCATTTCGTTTTATTTGAACGATAGAGATGCCAAACAAAGATTAGTAGAAGCGAGTGAATGCGGCGTTACACGCGCATTCACTTCACTTCACATTCCAGAGGAAAAAGGAGATTTGGCTGAACGGGCAAAAGAATTGCTTCATGTGGCTAGAGATTGTGGAATAAGCGTGTATGCAGATGTATCTAAGCATACACCGGTTCATTTAGGTATCGAAAGCCTTATGACTCTATCTTCACTTGGCGTATCTGGTATTAGACTAGACGATGGCTTTAGCGTAGAAGAAACGATTTTACTTGCGGATGAGTTTTATATTGCCCTTAATGCAAGTACAGTGTCAAAACTAGAAATAGAAGCGCTGTTATCTGCAGGCCTTCATCATCATCAGCTGCTTGCTTGGCATAATTTTTATCCGCGGCCTGAAACAGGGCTTGAAGAAACGTTTTTTCAACAGCAGACAGATTTATTCAATAAACTTCGTGTTCCAGTGTGTGCTTATATTCCTGGAGAAGGCGAAAAAAGAGGTCCTATTTATCAAGGTCTTCCTACTAGAGAAAAAGACCGTAATAAATGTCCTTTTACCTCTGCAGTAGATTTATACGGATGCGGAGTAACGGAGGTTTATATTGGAGATCCATACGCCAGTTCAAGTTTATTAAAACGTTTAGTTCAATATCAAGAAAACCGCATTATTCCGCTACGCATTCGTTCACCTCATATACAGGGAACGTACAGCGTGCGTCCGGATATATCAAGAGACGTTCTGCGTTTGGTGGATACACGATCTGTAGAACCAGTGCCGCCATATCATACAGTCGAGCGCGGAATCGGAGCAATTACAATGGACAATGATGGCTACGGACGTTACAGAGGAGAGGTTCAAATAGCTAAAAGGAATTTGCCTGCAAATGCTAATGTGAATGTGATTGGGTATGTAATAGAAGAAGATCATGAGCTGCTTTCATTAGTGAGACCGGGACAAAAGCTTAAGCTTATCAATGTCTAAAAGGAAAAATGAATTCATCATCGAATCCATTTTTTTATTTAAGCGGAAGAAAAAAGAATTGTCAAACTAAAATGAAAGCGTTATACTGAGTTTAGTAAAACGTTAAACTAAAAATGGAGATGGTCATCTGGTTACAATTAAAGATATTGCAAAAGCAGCAGATGTTTCAATTACGACTGCCTCCCTCATTTTAAACAACAAACCGGGAGCAAGCAGAATTTCTGAAGCTACTAAACTGCGTGTAATTGCAGCTTCAAAAAAATTAGGCTATATCCCCAATATGTCTGCGCGTAACTTGCGGGGACAAGACAAATCAGCGCAGCTAACAATTGCTCTTATTTGGCCAATTGATACGCGCGTATCGTTAGTGGGACGCATTCTTACAGGTATTCAAAACTACATAGCTTCATTAAAAAGCGGCCCTACTATTAAATTATTAGTCGAAACGTTTCAAAATGAAGAAGGTATTTCCTCTGTAAAAGGTCTTCAAACATCTTCATATTTTAACGGAGCGATTATTGCGAATACAACGGCAGCTGATGAGGCTTATATTCACCGATCTAAACCTGGTGTTCCGATTGTTTTATTTAATCGTGTATCATCTATATACTCTGTTATACAATCCAAAAATTATGAAGCGGGCCAAGCGGTAGCAGATCATTTTATTCGTAATAATCATCAACATATCAGTATTTTAGTTCCAGACGTGTCTTCACAGGCTTTAGAAGCAGGAGTAAAAGGCGTAACAGATAGAATTGAACAGACTGATGTTACGTATTGTCACCATTACTGTTCATATACAGAACAAGGTGGGTATGACAGCATCAAACAGCTTATTGAACAAGGAAAAGTTCCAACCGCTGTGATTTGTTTGAGTGATCATGTTGCATTAGGAGCTCTTTCTGCTCTTAATGACTACGGCATCTCTGTGCCAGCTGATTGTGAAGTGATGGGATTTGATAACCAAGAGTTCTCTAAATTTACTAACCCAAAACTTTCGACTGTCAATTTGCCGGTAGAAAAAATGGCCTATTGTGCAGGAGAGCTTTTAGTTAAAACAATTTCTGATCCATATGGGGATGTGGACCAACAGATATTTGATTTGGAAATTATTCATCGTAATACAACGAGAATCAAATAAAAAGCAATGCCATTCATGAGGTCTCTTTAAAAAGAGACCGATTTAGAAAAATATAAGAGCAAGCTTTTTATTTTTTTATTAGTAAAACGTTGTACTAAAACGTTTTACTAAATATAGAGTAATTCACTACTAACAAAGGGGAGAAGGAAATGAAACATTTATACGGAGTTACAACAGCAATGGTTACACCGTTTACTAAAACGGGTGAAGTAGATTTAGAGAAAGTAGTAAATTTAACAGAGTTTTTAATTTCAAAAGGAGTGCACTGCTTGTATCCGCTTGGTACAACGGGCGAGATGCTTCGTCTATCTGTCAAAGAAAGAAAGCAAGTTGCAGAAACAGTAGTGAAACAAGCGGCTAATCGTGTAACCGTATTCATACATGTAGGAGCTATGAATGAAGAAGATACAATTGAGCTTGCAAAACATGCCTATGAAATTGGCGCCGACGGTATCGGAGTAGTTACGCCTATGTTCTTTGGAGCAAACGATAACGAACTAGAAACGTATTTTATAAAAGTAGCAAACAGTGTCCCGAATGATTTTCCCGTATATTTATATAATATTCCTCAGTGTTCAAGCAATGATTTAACGGCAGAGGTAGCTCAAAAAGTGGCAGATTCATGCAAGAATGTAATTGGTATTAAATATAGCTACCCTGACTATTTACGCGTAAATGATTATTTAAATATTAACGATGGAAACTTTTCTGTTCTTCCCGGAACCGATCGTTTATTTTTAGCAGCTCTGGCTATGGGATGTGAAGGAGTTGTCTCCGGTGTATCGGGCGTTTATCCCGAGCCTTTTGTAGAGACTTATAATGCCTTTAAAGCGAATGATTTAGAAAAAGCGAGAAAGATGCAAAAAGTTGCTATTCAATATTGTGAAGCTCTTTTAAACGGAAGCAACATGTCTTATTTTAAAGAAGCATTAAAATTGAGAGGCATTGATGTTGGTGGCATGAGATCTCCTCAAATAGATTTAACAGAAGAAGAAGTCAAAGAATTAGATGATAAACTAAATAGCATTCGTCCAAAGAGCAGTGTTTAATAATTGGTTCATGTTCTGAATAAACTCATGCATTTCTAGTGAACAGGGCTGTTTGATAATAAGCAAACAGCTCATTCACTATAACGATTAAGGTTATGGAGGGATATTCTATGGCGGTTACATCTAAATTAAATGAAAGCGTTAACAAAGATTTAGGTCCTGTAAAGCAAGATGTAAAAAAGACGAATATACGCTGGTGGCTTATTATTGTATTGCTAATTGGAGCAGTTGTTAACTATTTAGACCGCTCTAATTTAAGCATCGCTAATACCACGATTGCCAAAGAGTTTGGGCTGTCTTCTACACAAATGGGTCTTTTGCTTTCAGCTTTTCTCTGGCCATATGCCTTAGCAAATCTACCAGCAGGCTGGCTGGTTGACAAATACGGGCCGAAAAAAATGTTTGCATGGGCATCAGGCCTATGGTCTGTGGCAACGGTAGCAAGTGCATTTACTAACACGTATTCTGCTCTTTATGCCATGAGAATGCTTCTTGGTGTATCGGAGTCTCCTTTTTTTACTTCAGGAATTAAAGTGACGGAAAGATGGTTTAAAAAAGAAGAGCGCGGCCTTCCTACTTCGATTATTAATACAGGGTCTCAAATTGCTAATGCGATTGCTCCGCCACTTCTAACGGTACTGCTTTTAACAATGAGTTGGAGAGGAATGTTTGTTGTTATAGGAGCAGCAGGCTTTATTGTGATGTTTGTTTGGCTAAAGATATACCGAGATCCGGATTATGTTGCCAATAAAGTGAAAGCTGTCCCTAAAGAAGAAATAAAAATCAGTCATACCTCACAAGCAAAATGGTCACAGCTGTTTAAATATAAAAGCACATGGTTTATGATTATCGGGAATTTCGGAATTATGTTTACGATATGGGTTTATTTAACTTGGCTTCCTAGCTACTTAGAAACAGAGCGCGGTTTTAGCCTAAAACAAACGGGCTGGATTGCTGCTATTCCGTTTCTAGCAGGAATCATAGGAGTGTTGCTTGGTGGTGTAATTTCAGATAGATTTATTCGAAAAGGAATTAATGCAGTAACGGCAAGAAAAATACCAATTGTAGGCGGGGCAATCTTAGCCGCAGCATCGGTAGCACCCGTTCCTTTTATTGATAATGCAGCCTTAAGTATTGTCTTATTGTCGATTGGCTACTTCGCGTCACAGCTGCCATCAGGCGTCATTTGGACTCTAGCGGCGGATATTGCACCAAAGGAACAAGTTGCTTCACTCGGCGCTATTCAGAACTTCGGTGGATTTCTAGGAGCGGCAATGGCTCCTATCGTAACAGGGTTTATATTAGATGCAACGGGAACTTTTACGGCGGTTTTCCTGTTAGGAGCAGGACTGCTTTTAATTGGTGCTATTAGTTATGGCGTATTTTTAAAGAAGCCAATAGCTAACTAGTAATGTCACAAAAACAAAGAGCACACACTGCATGAAAAAGGTGTGTGCTTTTTCTTTTACTACTAAAAAGGAAACTATTTTCATTACCATATCATGAACCTTTCTATTGAATAAAACGCTTTACTATGATAAAACTATTACAGGTAAACATATGATAATAGATTAATTTCATAGAGATACAACACCACTAGGGGTGCTTTCGAAGCTGAGAGAGACGATAAGTCTTAACCCTTATAACCTGAACTAGGTAATACTAGCGTAGGAAAGAGGTATTGTAATGGATGTTTTGTATGGGATTTCCTTACGAACTCGTTATAATAATTTTGTGTACATAAACAAAAACACTTCTTTCCTGCGAAAGAAGTGTTTTTTTTATGCGTAAAGGAAGGTGTCATACATGAAAGAAACAATTGATTTGCTTGTCAAACAGGTAGAGGAGCGCAAAGGAGAGTTAATCCAGTTATTAACAACGCTTGTTTCGTATAAAACGCCAGCGCCTCCTGCACGAAATTCTCATGAAGCGCAGCTGTACGTAGCGGATTTTCTTAAAAACTGCGGTTTTTCCATTGATATGTGGGACTTATATTCTAACGACCCTATCGTAGTGGGAACGTTAAAAGGACAAAAATCGGCTGACTATCAAAGCTTGATTATTAACGGCCATATGGATGTTGCTGAGGTACAAGAAAATGAAAATTGGGAAACCAATCCGTTTGAAGCTGTTGTGAAAGACAATATGATAATTGGACGCGGAGTTGCTGATATGAAAGGCGGTTTGGCGGGAGCATTATTTGCTGTGCAGCTTTTAACAGAAGCAGGAATCGAGCTGCCAGGAGACTTGATTTTTGAATCCGTTGTAGGAGAAGAAGTAGGAGAGGCAGGTACGCTGCAATGCTGTCAGAAAGGGTATACAGCTGATTTTGCGCTTGTAGTCGATACAAGTGATTTACATATTCAAGGTCAAGGCGGAGTGATCACGGGATGGATTACGATAAAAAGCAGTAAAACCTATCATGACGGTACACGCCGAAGTATGATTCATGCTGGAGGAGGGCTGTTAGCCGCAAGCGCTATTGAAAAGATGGCAAAAGTGATCGGAGGGCTACAAGAATTGGAGCGTCACTGGGCTGTTACAAAGAGCTATCCAGGATTTTTGCCAGGGACAAATACGATTAATCCAGCAGTAATCGAAGGCGGAAGACATGCTGCTTTTATTGCAGATGAATGCAGGCTGTGGATCACCGTTCACTATTATCCTAATGAATCGTACGACCAAGTATCAAAAGAAGTGGAAGAATATATTATAGCTATTGCAAAAGCAGATCCATGGTTAAAAGATAATCTGCCAACCTTTGAATGGGGAGGCACATCAATGATTGAAGACAGAGGAGAAATCTTTCCGTCATTAGAAATTGATGAAAATCATGCAGGAGTGCAGCTGCTTGCAAATACTCATGAACAAATGGAAGGGAAAAAGCCTCCAATTGATGTGTCAACTAGCGTAACAGACGGGGGATGGCTAGCTGATGCGGGAATTCCCGCCGCTATTTACGGTCCGGGAAATTTAGCAAATGCACATGCTGTGAACGAACAATTAGATATTAATCAGCTTGTTCAATATACAAAAGTGATAGTGCAGTTCATTTATACGTGGCTGCATACGCATAAGGAGTGATCATCATGAAATTTAGTGAACGATTATACGAAAAGCTGCAGCCTATTTGGCGTCAAAATCATAATCATCCCTTCGTACAGGGGATGGGAGATGGAACGCTTGAAAAGGAGAAGTTTCGCTTCTACATGATTCAAGATTACCTTTACCTAATTGATTATGCCAAATTATTTGCGATTGGAGCCATGAAAGCTACCGATCTTCAAACGATGGGGAAATTTGCAGCTCTTTTAGATTCTACATTAAACGAAGAAATGAGTCTGCACCGTGAGTATGCCAAGAAATTTGAAATCAGCGAAAAAGAATTAGAAAAAGCGCAGCCATCTCCTACAACGCTTGCATACACGCACTATATGCTGCACGTTGGTCAAAGTGGAACATTAGCTGAATTAGTAGCCGCTCTTTTGCCTTGTATGTGGAGCTACTGGGAAATAGGAAAAGAACTTAGTGAAAAGCCTGGAGCTAACAATGAGTTTTACCGTGAGTGGATTGAAATGTACAGCTCAGAAGAATTTGGAGAACTGGCGACATGGTGTATCAATTTATTTGACTCACTTACTGAAGATAAATCAGAAGTGGAATTAGAAAAGCTTGAAGAAATTTTCTTGAATACGACGCGTTTTGAGTATATGTTCTGGGATATGGC
Organism: Priestia megaterium; assembly: GCF_009497655.1. Taxonomy (NCBI): domain Bacteria; kingdom Bacillati; phylum Bacillota; class Bacilli; order Caryophanales; family Bacillaceae; genus Priestia; species Priestia megaterium. The sequence goes on from NZ_CP023317.1 coordinate 871,613, forward strand.
TTATAACGAAGCGATGTGGCCAATTCATGAATAGGTCTGTGTTATCTTTTCAAAACGTCAGTTTTACGTACAAGAACGGTGATCAAGCGATTTTAAAATCATTAAACTTAGACGTGAAAGAAGGCGAGTTTGTCAGTATCGTTGGAGCGAGCGGCTCTGGGAAAAGTACGTTGTTTCGTCTCATTACAGGTCTTGAACAGCAGAGTGAAGGCGATATCGTGATTAACGGAAAGTCTTATGAAAAGCGACTAGGAAAAGTAGGCTATATGCCGCAGCAAGATTTGCTGCTTCCGTGGCGTACGATTCTAGACAATGCAGCACTGCCTCTTGAGCTTCACAATGTATCAAAAGCAAGTGCTCATAAGCAAGTGTCTCAGCTGCTTGAAGAGTTTGGCCTAAAAGGGTATGAAAACCGTTTTCCAAGTGATTTATCCGGAGGGATGAAGCAGCGCGTTTCTTTTCTTCGGACGGTATTAAGCGGTTCTAACGTACTGCTTTTAGATGAGCCTTTTAGTGCACTTGATGCAATCACACGTTTATCGATGCAGGAATGGCTGCTTGACCAATGGCAAAAGCGTAAGCATAGCATCTTATTTATCACTCATGACGTCAATGAAGCGCTTTTTTTATCAGATCGCATTTTTATCTTTTCAGACAAGCCAGTAAGTTGTCTTGAAGAAATTCAAGTGCCGCTTAGCAGACCTCGAACGCAAAAAGATCTGAATCAACAGCGAGTGCTTGATGTGAAAGATTATTTAATTGAACAGCTAAGATCGAAGGTGAACACATGAAAAAGTACGGGGCTTCAGTGATTTTAGTAGTCATTTTGCTGGCTGCTTGGGAAATTGGAGCACGCATTGTAAACTATCCGTTTATTTTACCAACGCCCAGCGGTATTTTAACGAAGCTTTGGGAGCTGCGAATGGATTTATTGTTTAAGCATTTACCAGCTACGTTATCTATTGTCGTAATTGGGCTTGTAATATCCGTTGTGCTAGGGGTTCTGCTGGCTGTGTGGATGAATTGGAGTCCGCTTATTGAGCGTGCTTTTTATCCGCTTATTATTGCGTCACAAATGATTCCGACCATTGCCATTGCTCCTGTATTTGTGCTGTGGTTTGGCTACTCCATTTGGAGCAAAGTGATTGTGACCGTATTAATTACGTTTTTTCCCATTACCGTTAGCACATTTGACGGTCTTCGTTCTACAAACAAAGAGTTAAAAGAACTCATGTTAACGATGGGAGCAACAAAAAAAGATATTTTCTTTAAGTTGAACATTCCTTCTGCACTGCCTCATTTTTATTCGGGACTCAAAGTAGCGGTTACCTTTAGTATAATAGGTGCTGCCATTGGGGAATGGTTGGGTGCGCAAGCAGGCTTAGGATATTTCAGTCGTCGCATGATGACACAGTTTGATGCAGCTGGTGTATTTGCACCAATTGTGATTTTATCCGCGCTTGGTATTTTATTTTTTATTATTGTAGTAGGTTTCGAAAAACGTTCATTAAAGTGGAGGAAAACAGAATGAAAAAATGGTTTGCGATTAGCTTAAGCCTGCTGCTTGTTTTGATGCTCGCTGCTTGCGGTCAGGACAAGGAAAATAAAGCTGGTGACAGTAAAAAATTAAAAGACGTTACAATTATGCTTGATTGGTATCCAAATGCAGTGCACAGCTTCATTTACGCTGCACAAGAAAAAGGATATTTCAAAAAAGAAGGGCTGAATGTAAAAGTACAATTTCCTGCTAATCCAACAGACTCGCTTAATTTAGCAGCTGCAGGGAAAGTCACGCTTGGCCTTTACTATCAGCCTGATGTAGCAATGGCACGAGCAAATGAAGATGTGCCGGTAAAGTCGGTAGGAGCGATTGTAAGATCTCCGCTAAACCGGGTTGTGGCATTGAAAGATAGCGGTATTAAGCGTCCTAAAGATTTAGAAGGAAAAGTAGTAGGATACAGCGGAACACCATTAAGTGAATCTGTTCTAAAGAAAATGGTGAAAAGCGATGGAGGAGATCCGAATAAAGTAAAACTAGTAGACGTAGGGTTTGAGTTAAATTCATCACTGATTAGCAAAAAAGTAGATGCTGTAATAGGTGCGTATATTAACCACGAAGTACCATTGCTTCACAAAAAAGGATACAAAACGGTTGACATTGATCCGTCAGATTACGGCGTGCCATCTTATTACGAGCTAGTGGCCGTTACAGGGGATCAAACGTGGGCAAAAGATTCTGATACGATTAAAGCGTTTTGGCGTGCCGCGACAAAAGGGTATGAATACACGGAGAAACATCCAAAAGAATCACTTCAAATTTTGTTAGATAATCAAGATAAATCAAACTTCCCGCTTGAAAAAGATGTGGAAACAAAAAGTTTGAATATCTTACTTCCAAAAATGAAGTCTGAACAAGGATTCGGCAGTCAAACGAAAGAATCATGGCAATCAAATGTTAACTGGTTAAAAGAGTCAGGGTTAATTAAGAAAAAGCCAAATGTAGATGAGATGTTTGAGAATATTGGGGAATCTCAGTAAATAATTTAAGACGAATTTAAAAAAACCTCCTTATACTGAACGTAACTTTCTGAAAGAGAAAGTGAAAAGGTCAAGGAGGTTTTTTTATGGCTTTTACGATAGTAGAGAAGGAAACATGTATTGCTTGCGGAGCATGTGGAGGGAGTGCGCCAGATCTTTATGATTATGATTCAGAAGGTCTTGCTTATGCCGTATTAGATAACAACGAAGGAACAAAAGAAGTTCCTGAACATCAGCAAGATGATATGATGGAAGCGTACGAAGGGTGTCCAACAGACTCGATTAAAGTTGCAGAGCAGCCGTTTTATGGAGATGCAGCAAAATTCGAATAGGGCTTTTGAAAAAATAAATAATGATAAAGTACATTTAGTTATCTGATAAGTGAATATTTGGTTATATAGAAAGTTCCAAAACAAAAAAGGTCTTGCCTAGGCAAGACCTTTTTCTACTCTAAATTTGCATGCTTTCCGTACATCGTATGAGTATCAAGTTCTTTCTTCTCCATGAAGCGAAGAATCAGCGCATCGTAAAAAAGAAGAAGCGTTTGTTCAAACAGTGACGCCATAGGCTGTACGGTTTGATAACTGCTTTGTTCTTGGTCCTTCGGAGCGCCGGGCAGCTTCACGATGAAGTCAGCCAGCTTGCCAAGCGTGGAATCGGGGGAAATCGTGACTACTCCAACTTTTCCTCCAAGTTCTTTTGCTTTTTGAGCAATAGGAATCAAGCTCTTCGTTTCGCCAGAACCTGATCCGATGATTAATAAATCATCCTGCGTGAAAGTGGACGTCACGGTTTCTCCAATGACATAAGCATCAATGCCCATATGCATCATACGCATAGCAAACGACTTGCCCATAAGACCTGAACGGCCTGCTCCTGTGACAAACACTTTTTTAGATGAGATGATGCCATTTACAAGCTGTTCAGCTTCATCGTCAGCGATTAGAGCTGTTGTTTGTAAAAGCTCATTCATAACCGTTTTTAAATGTTCGCTCGTCTGCATAGAAAGCTCCTTAATTTGTAATAAGCTCTTTCATTTGAGAAGCAACTGATTTTTTATCATCTTGGCTCGTGATGCCTCCGCCAACGATAACAAGATCAGGCTGTGCTTTTACTACTTCAGGTAAAGATTCTAATTTAATGCCGCCAGCAACGGCTGTTTTTGCATTTTTTACAACGCTTTTGATTGTTACTAAATCTTCAAAAGAGTTTTGACCAACTGCTTGAAGATCGTATCCTGTGTGTACGCAGATATAGTCAACGCCAAATTCGTCTAGCTCTTTTGCGCGTCCTTTAATATCTTTTACACCAATCATATCGACTAGAATTTTTTTACCTTGTTTTTTCGCTTCTTCAACTGCACCTTTAATTGACATATCTTCAGCCACACCTAAGATGGTAATGATGTCTGCTCCAGCTTGAGAAGCTTGCTGTACTTCATAACCAGCTGCATCCATGATTTTTAGGTCAGCTAATACTTTTAAATTAGGAAATGCTTCTTTAATTTCTTTAACGGCGCGAAGCCCTTCATTGATTACAACAGGTGTACCGATTTCCACGATATCAATATGTTCTTCAACTTCTTTTACTACCTCTTTTGCTTGAGAAATATTAACAAGATCTAATGCTAATTGTAATTCCATTCTACTCCACTCCTTACAGAAATCTATAGATACCTTTTGTGCCTTTTTACATAAAAAGCAGCTGGTGTAGTTATTGTACCCGCAGTTTGAGGTTCTTAAAAGTACGCACTTTTCCCACAAATAGTGTGGGGAATGATAGTATACAGAAGTATACTAATGGACATATCAGTCTTGTAACCGCTTAATTTTCATTAAAAATGCGGATGATATTGAGTAATATCATCCGCATAAAAAAATAAAAACTATGGAATAGAAGGATTCGTTTCCATCATTTAATTAACGTTTCTGCCTTTTGTTCTTGATTGACCAGCACTGTATCACGGTAATTTTTACCCCAATCGTACATGGCTGTTAAAATAGGCATTAAACTTTCTCCTTCTTTTGTAAGTGAGTATTCGACTTTAGGTGGTACGACAGGATAAACTTTACGGTTAACAATTAGATCTTCTTCCAGTTCCCGCAGCTGGTTAACCAGCATGCGCGGCGTAATATCAGGAATAAGCGATTTTAGTTCCCCGAACCGTTTTGTTCCTTCACGTCCTAAGTGCCATAGTATCAGCATCTTCCATTTTCCGCCGATAATAGCAAGCGTTAATTCTTTTTCACAGTTAAATTCCTTATTAAGCTGGCTCAATTGTTTCACCCCTATGACCAATAGTATAAAATTTCTTTTACAGTACTTCTTATTATACCGGTGCTGACAATCCTTTTACAAAAATCCGGCTTGTATCTTTCCATTAAAAAATTTAGCTTTTTTTACTATATAGTTATTCTTGACTAGTGAGATATAAAAGGTGGCCTTTAGTCATGTTTTTTATTTTTAACGAATTCAATTGTTTAAATATAAAAAAAGATGGGAAATCACTCAATAACGATGCTAAAGGAGGCAGTAAAAATGGAAAGAAACCGATCTGAATTACAAAACCCTGCTTTAAGCAACAGCGCAGGCATCAACAACGATGTAGGAATTAATAACAATCCACAGACAGCTAATAGCACTGCTGCTGTTAGCACCACGGGGAAAAGCTACAGCAGCAAGCTAGTAAAAGGTGTTGTTGTCGGGGCAGTTGTAGGTGGATGTATAACATTACTTGATAATAAAACTCGCTCATCTGTTAAAAGAAGAGCCGTTACATTAAAGGACTCTTCTGCAAACATGATTAATCAAGTAAAAGAGAACCCTCAAGAAACAAAAGAAAAAATGGTGCAGCAAATGAAAAATGCATCGAATCTTTTAAAAGATGCAATTAATGATGCCAAACATTTGTACGAGCGTGTAAATGAAGATTTCTTTAAGCAAGCAGAAGATGTGAAAAGCGTTACGCATGATGCAAAATCAACGGTAGAAGATGCTAAAAGTGATTTACAGCAAATTGGTGAAAAAGTGAAAGATGCAACTTCTGAAATAAGTAAGGAAAAGATGACGCCGGACGAAAAACCAGAATTTGAGCGTGAAAGAACATATCAGTCTATTCACTAAGAAGGAGATGTTAACTGTGAGTCAAATGAATGAAGGAACTACAAAAGACATGAATAAAATTGAAGAAACGGTAGATAATTTAGGGACGGAGAAAAAAGAAGCAATTTTGCAGAATTTTGATACGTTTACTGATTATTTAACTCAAAAAGTTCATGTCGGTAAAAAGCTCGGGTTAAATGAGGAACAATTAGCAGCTGCTACAAAAAAAGTGGCTAGCTATTTAGCCAAAAATGAGGAGCCTCGAAACCGAGAAGAAAAAGTCCTTCATGAGTTATGGAAAGTCAGCAGTGAAGAGGAAAAGGAAGTCCTTTCTCATCTCATTTTAAAACTAGTTGCGTAACATTAAAAAAGCATCCCGTCTATCAGGATGCTTTTTTAATGTATTAAGATGATTGATTTTGAGCCTCTTGAATCGTTTTATCCCAGTCAATACCGCAATCATCCGTTGCACAAGAAGATTGCTGTGCGCAGCTTGCACATTTTCCCTGAGTACTCTTGCGGAAGAATTTTGTCATATGATAAAGGGCATACCCAAAAATCAAAACCCCAATTAAAATGTTAATAATCAATGTTATTCACTCCTTTTAAGAAAAACCAAGTACTTTTCCAATAGTGTGTACAAGCAAAGCTACGAGATAAGCGACAACCAAAGGGTAGGCCACAGCAAATGCTGTCCATTTTAATGAGCCGGTTTCTCGTCGAATAACAGCGACGGTTGCTAGACACGGAACATAAAGAAGAACAAACACCATAAACGTATAGGCTGTTAGCGGTGTAAAGAATGTCTTCATTGTGTCGCCAAGCTGTCCTTCTTGTACTTTATAAATGATGCTCATAGTTGAAACAACCACTTCTTTCGCTAGGAAGCCTGTAATCAGTGATGCTACAGCTTGCCATGTCGCAAAACCTAAAGGGATAAATAGAGGAGCGATAGCACCTCCAATAATAGCCATAAAGCTATTTTCCATATCTACTCCAAAACCGCCAGGGCCAGCGTAAGATGATAGCCAGATAAATACAGAGCCAGCTAAAATAACCGTACCTGCTTTTCGGACGAAATTTCGGCCTTTTTCCCACGTGCTTCTCCAAAGAGTCTTGGCTTGAGGTACGCGGTAAGGAGGAAGTTCAACAATAAAAGTTGATTGTTCGTCTTTAAGAAGCGTTACTGATAAAATTTTCGTTACAACAAGTGCTAAAATAATGCCAAGCAAGTACATAGAAAACACCACAGCTGCTCCGTTTTGCACAAAAAAAGCACCTACAAACAAAGCGTATACAGGAAGACGTGCTGAGCAGCTCATAAATGGATTGACTAAAATGGTCATAAGGCGCTCTTTTCGCTGTTCAATTGTACGCGCGGCCATAATCCCCGGTACGTTACATCCAAAGCTAATAATCATCGGAATAAATGCTTTTCCGTTCAAACCGAAAAATTCCATTATACGATCCATTACTACAGCGATTCTAGCCATGTATCCTGAATCTTCAAGCAGTGAAATGAAAAAGAACAGGACAAAAATTTGTGGTACAAATACTAGTACGCCGCCTACTCCTGCAATAATGCCATCCACAATTAAATCGTGAATAAATGGAGCAGCACCAGCTGCATTTAAAAGAGAATCAGCGCCTTCACTAAGCGTTCCGCCAAAGAAGCCGTCCAGTTTATCAGAAAGCGGAACGCCAATCCACGTAAACGTAATATTAAAAATCAAATACATTAAGCCAAGAAAAATAGGGAGACCAAGCCACTTATGCGTCACAATTCGATCGATTCGATCCGTGAAAGTTAAAGGTGTTTCGCTGCCCTTTATGATACACTCGCTCGAAATGCGTTCAATAAATGCTGTACGCACGTCGAAGAAATGCTCACTAAGCGGCTTGTTTATTTTTTGTGCAGCGGCTTTTCGAAGCTCAAGCAGCTCTGAGTAACTCGTTTTTTCTTTTAATGTTGATTCGATTACGCTATTTTCCGCTAAGAATTGAATGGCAATCCATCTGCTGACGTCCGCTTTTGTTTGAATCATATGAATTGCTTGTTCAGCGGTTTCCCCATAATTTAATTGAAATGAAGGGGCTTTTAAATCTTGCTTCAAAGTAGAGAGCAGCTCATTAATTCCTTTTCCATTACGGGCAATAATCGCTGAAACCGGAATATGTAATGATTTGCTAAGCTTCTCCAAATTAAAAGTCAATCCGCGTTTTTCCGCTACATCAATCATATTTAAGCCGATTACTAATGGCTTTCCATATTCCAATGCTTGAATAGTGAGATGCATGCTTCTTTCAAACTGAGAAGCGTCTACAATATTCAGCATACTGTTAAATTCTCCGGTTAACAAAAAGTTAGTTACCACTGCTTCATCTGAAGAAAGAGGAGTAAAGTCATACACACCCGGCAAATCAACCAGCTGGCTGTTTTGCTTTTTAATAGATCCAACTTTCTTTTCAACGGTTACACCGCTCCAGTTTCCTACGTATTCATAGGAATCTGTTAATATATTGAATAAAGAAGTTTTTCCTGTGTTTGGATTTCCTAAAAGTGCAATTGTACTCATGCTGTCTCAACCTCAATTTTGGCCGCATCGCGTTTTCGGATGCTAATCATTTGACCTTGACATTCAATAATACAAGGTCCTCCTAAGATGGTTTTTTGCTTCATGCATAGTTCGCAGCCTTTTTTTACTCCAAAAGAAAGAAGGCGGCGTTCTAATGATCTATCTAAAAATTCAATGTTTTTAACTTTTACTTTGTCGCCAATACTCACGGTAGTTAAATTCATCATTCAGCACTCCTGTTAATGATAATCATTTTCAATTTGTATCTATCTCGATTATACATAAGGTTCTAAAATCAATCAATGCTTCTAGAGCGTTACAATTAAAAATATATATTTATAACTATATTTTTCAGGTGAAATTATGTACGATTTTAGCAGTAAATTGTCAGGAGGGATGTGAGTGGAGGTAATCATTCGCAAAATGAGAAAAGAAGATATTACGTCTGTTCAATACGTCGCAAAGATGAGTTGGTATGATACATATGAAGGAATTATTCCTAGAAGCGTTCAGAATCGGTTTCTTTCAGAAGCATACTCCAATAAAAGGCTGCTGTGGCGCTTGCGTAATTCGTTCATTTATGTAGCAACGATTGATGAGAAAATCGTAGGATACGCTAACTTTTTCCGACTACAAAACAGAGGGGAAATAGAACTAGGATCTATCTATATACTGCCTGCTTATCAAGGAAAAGGAATCGGTTCGCAATTGTTAGAAAAAGGAATGAAGCGCTCGAAGGAATTAAAAATCGTTTACATTAACGTAGAAAGGGAAAACGGAATAGGCCGTGCATTTTATCAATCAAAAGGTTTCCAGCTTGTGGATGAATTTGATGATGAATTTGACGGGCATTTATTAAGAACGATGCGAATGAAACTCATGATTTAAGCCTGATATTTAGTGTGAACGTTATCTTAAAAAGCTGATTTTAAACTTTCTGCTAAAATCAGCTTTTAATTACAGAATAACGATTGACCTTATTCTTGTGAATATGGTAACATTAATCAGAACTTCATGACCGAAAATGTTTTTCGGTCAAACAGTCAGGCGGAAGTAAGGATTATTGGAGGCTAAAAAACATGAATATGATTAAAGGAGAATGGAAAAAAATCTTTTCCAAACCAATGACTATTGTTGTGATTTGCGGATTGTTATTTGTTCCATTACTTTATAATGTCATCTTTTTATCTGCTTACTGGGATCCATATGGAAAAACAGATCAAATTCCAGTTGCAGTGGTAAATGAAGATAAAGGTGCTACATTAGATGGAAAGAAATTGAATGTTGGTCGTGATTTTGTTGATGATTTAAAGAAAAACGATAAATTTGACTGGAAATTTACGAACAAAGAAAAAGCGTTAGAAGGCTTAAAAAATGAGGACTACTACTTAGTTTTGGAAATTCCAAAGAATTTCTCCAAAAATGCAACAACATTAATGGATGAGAATCCTAAAAAAATGAAATTTATCTACCATACAAATGCCGGAAAGAACTATTCAGGCGCTCAAATTAGCTCAAATGCAGTAGCTAAAATCAATGATCAGATTAAAGAAGCAGTCACAAAGCAGTATGCTGAAACGGTATTTGACAGCTTTAAGCAAGTAGCGGACGGTCTTCAAAAAGCAAGTGACGGTGCAGGAGAGCTAGAAGATGGCTCGAAAACGCTGCGAGATAACATGAAGAAACTAGCAGACAGCACGGTTACGTTTGAAGACGGTACAGCTAAATTAGCAAGCGGGTTAACGGATGCACGAAAAGGAGCAACAGATTTAAATGCTGGTGCAGCTAAGCTACTAAACGGTGCGGACACAATTAATGAAAACTTAGGCAGTCTAAACAGCGGTTTAGGGAAGCTAGAGAATGGAAGCAGTCAATTATATAGTGCTTCTAGTCAATTAGAAACTGGAGCTGTTGGTGTTCGAGATGGGTTGTCAAAGCTACAAAGTGCAACCAAACAACTTAATGATGGAACACAGACACTTCAAGGAAAGCTTCCGCAGTTCACGAGCGGCTTAAACCAAGTGGATGCTGAAGTGAGCAGCGTTACGCAGCAAATTAATCAAGCGGAACAGGAAATTACGCAGATTAAACAGCAGGTAGATTCAAAAAAAGCGGAGTTTGAACAGCAGCAGCAAGCTCTCATTGACAGCATTAACAGCAACGAATCCATTCCCGATGAGCAAAAACAAACGCTGATTGCAGGAATTAAAAAGCTGACGTCTCAGCAGTTTATGGATGAACAGCAGCAAAAAGCAGAGCAGCTAAAAGCAAAAGTAGATAAAGTGCAAGAGTTATCTGCGGCGCTGCAAAAGCTTTCTAAAGGCGGAGAAGATATCCAAAGCGCAATTAATAAAATTGCTGACGGACAAAGTCAGCTGTACGATGGACAAACGAAAGTATATAACGGTGCTGTTAAACTAGCAGACGGAGAAAAGCAGTTCAACAGTAAATTTGCAGAGCTAAACAGCGGTATAGCTGACGCTCATACAGGGGCTGGAAAGCTTGCTGACGGGCAGCAGCAACTTGTGGATGGGCTTAAGAAGTCTGAACAAGGAAGTGCAGCGCTAGCAAATGGTTTAACGCAGCTAGAAAACGGGGCAACCAAATTAGCAAATGGTTCTAAAGAGTTAACAAATGGTTCATCCAAACTATATGACGGTTCATCTAAATTATCAGATGGAACAAGCGAGCTTCATTCATCTTTAGCGGACGGTGCAAAAGATGCAAAAGATGTTAAAGCAGATGATAAAACATACAGCATGTTTTCAAATCCAACGGATTTAAAATCAGATAAACAAAACAACGTAGATAAGTACGGTGTCGGATTAGCTCCATACATCTTATGTATTGGCTTGTTTGCGGGAACATTAATGTTTTCAGCGGTGTACCCAATGAAAGAGCCATCAATTCGACCGACATCAGGTATTTCGTGGTTCTTAAGTAAGTTTAGTGTCATCACTATTGTAGGTATGCTGCAAGCAGCGATTGCTGTTACAGCTCTTCTTTGGGGCTTGCATTTAAACGTAACAAGCATTTGGCACTTCTATATCTTTACCATGATTACAGGTGTAACGTTCTTTACACTGATCTTGTTCTTAACAACAGGGTTAGGAAAAGTAGGGCAGTATTTAGCCTTTATTATTCTGCTGCTTCAAATTGGCGGCAGTGCAGGTACATTCCCTAAAGCACTTGTGCCGGAATTCTTCCAGGCAATCAATCCATACTTGCCTATGACCTATGCAATTCGCGGTTTCCGTGAAATTATTTCAATTGGTGATGATTTCGGCTATGTATGGCATCAGGCTGGCGTACTTGGAATTTTTGCAGCAATCTTCATCACTCTTTCATTGATAATGTTTTATATCAATGCCAGAAAAGAGAAGCATCACACAGAGGAAGAGGCAGCAGCCTAATTTAACTAATAGAAAAAGAGAGTTCCAGTTTAAAAAGGAACTCTCTTTTTCTTTATGTTAGTATAGGTTTACGTATAAAAGAGGGGAATGTGAATGCATGCAGCTTACAAAATTTGCGGTGTATGAAAGTGATCGTGTGAAAAAGTGGCAGGAAGGGCTGAAAGAATGGGACGGTTCAATATCGGAACGGATGATAAATGACAAAGCTGAAGATGAATTTTGGCAGCAATATCTAGAAAAAATGTCTTTTGATTCAGAAAATGATCCTGTAGTGAAACAGCTTCAGCAAGAACTTCTTGCTTTTTTGAATCCAAGTGACTCTGTCATGGAAATTGGCCCTGGGTGGGGAAATTATACGTTTTCAATTGCGGATTATGTAAAAGAACTTACGTGTATGGATTGTTCGCCAAGCATCATCGGCTACTTACAAAAACAATCAAATGCCCGCTCTAATCTAAAGTTTATAGGAGGTAAATGGGAGTATGAGCGTCTAACAGATAACTATGACGTGGTAGTAGGAATAAACTGTTTTTACCGTATGCATAACATTGTCGATGGTCTCTTAAATATGAATGATTCGGCTAATCGTTTGGCGGTTATTGGCATGTCAACGGGTCCAGAAAAGCCTCATTACGTAGAGTTACATAGAAAACTTGGGTACGAGATTAAATGGCGTCGTAAGGAATATATTGACTTACTAAATATTTTATATGAACTGGGTATTTACGCAGATTGTAAGCTGGTTCCTATAACCAAAACGATAACCTATGAGACGTACGAAGATCTCATCAAGAAGAACTCGACCAAGGTACTTTCTAAAGATATTGACAAGTTAGAAACTGAGAAGATTATTTTACAGCATGTAAAGAAAATAAATGACACATATGAATATACGTATCAATATCATATGGCTTTTATTTATTGGAAACCGATAAAAAGAACCCGTTGATTTTTATTCAACGGGTTCTTTTTAGTAGTGATAAAGCTGTGGTTTAGGATAAGTAATATTAAAATCGTCGCCGCTTAGAAGAACTTTCAATTCCTGCTTCTTCACGGTATTTAGCTACTGTTCTTCTTGAAATTTGAATTCCTTCGCTGGAAAGAAGAGACATGAGCTTTTGATCTGAAAGAGGCTTTAATTTATTTTCTTCGGCAATTAATGTTTTAATTTTCTCTTTTATAAAGGCGGTAGAATTGCTTTGTTCTCCATCGGTTCTCTCTAAAGAATTAGTGAAAAAGTATTTTAGTTCAAACAGTCCGCGCGGCGTTTGAATATACTTTCCGTTAGTCGCACGGCTTACCGTTGATTCATGACAGTCTACTTTTTGAGCAATATCTTTTAAGGTAAGCGGCTTTAGCCCCGAAATACCCATTTCAAAAAAAGCTTGCTGATGTTCCACAATGGCTTTAGACACGTTGTAAATCGTCGCATTACGCTGCTCAATACTATTGATTAGCCAAGTAGCTTCATGGATTTTTTCCTGTACGTATCGATCGGTTGTTACGCATGCAGAGTGATGAACCAGTTTTTGGTAGGTGCTGTTAATTTCGATGGGCGGAAGCAGCTCGCTATGAAGAATAACATGATAGCGGCCGTCAATTTTTTGTACCGTTACATCAGGCGAAATGTACTTCGTAAGCGGGACGTGGAAATCTCCTGCTGGACGAGGATTCAATGTCCGCAAGCAGTCAACAATTTCTTGTACTTCGCGCATCGAAATAGAGTATTTTTTTGAAATGTTCCGATATTTTTTGTTAGCAATATCTTCAATATCGTGTTTCACCACCTCGTATAAAAGAGGAGGCTTTGACTTTTTGGCCTTAATTTGAATAAGCAGTGAATCGACAAAGTTTTGAGCGCCCACTCCGATTGGATCAAAGCTTTGTAAAACGTGAATCATATCGTTGACTTCGTCAATTGAAACGTTAAGCAGTTCGGCTGCCAATTTTGGTTCAATTGCTAAAAAGCCGTTTTTATTTAAGTTTCCAATTAGAAATTGAACGATGTGTTTTTGGTGTGAGTGTAAATGATTTAGCATAGAAAGCTGCTCTAATAAATGGCTCTCTAATGTCACAGTTTGATCGGATATATAATTAAACGGATTATACTCGTCATCGGTGTGACCTTTTGAATATGAACGCTGTTCTCGAGTGTTAAATGAATTTTTTTGCTGAGAATCGCCAGCAGACAGTTTAATTACAGGATTTTCATTGACTTGCTCATGAAGATAATGAACTAAATCGGCCGTAGAATAATTTAAAATGTTGATAGACTGACGTAATTCAGGTGTCATGGCCAATTTTAATAGTTGTTTTTGAGATAAATCTAAACCTAATTGCATCATTGAATCACCTATCATTCTTGAGTTTTATTTCGACAATTCTGGCTGCATCGTTCGACATCATCATATATGAAAATGCGAAAGAATTCTATAGTGTTGTCAGATGTTCTTACACAAGGGCGACTCATAAGAAAGAGTAGGGAAATAGATAAAACAACCGAATAGCTCTTCCCAGCAGCTATTCGGTTATTTTAACAAAGCTGCTAGGAGAACTTAGCTGCAATTTGGGGTGTTTCCCATTCTTCTATCTCCCCATGCGCACATCATATTTAAAATTTCTCGTAAGGTTTCGCCTTCTTCACTGAGTGAGTACTCTACTTTAGGAGGAACTTCATTGTATACTTTTCTATTAACTACACCGTCTTTTTCTAATTCTTTTAGCTGTTGAGACAGCATTTTTTTAGTAATAGCAGGCATAGCTCGCTGAAGTTCGCTAAAACGTTTTTCGCCTTCTTTTAAGAGGCATAAAATAACGACTTTCCATTTCCCGCCGATTACTTCAAGTGTTGCTTCAACAGGTACATTATAGTGGGGTGCTTTCACCGCTAATCCTCCATTCATAAACAGATATGAAATATGGATATAATAATTTAATATCCATAGACCTAGGTTACCGGGAAGGTACCTGGTTACATGAAAGTGCCGTCTTTTGTAAACAACATGTATTTATTATACTGAAAAAGAACTTTTAATTGAAGGAAGAAATGTAGAAGGGGAGATCTTGATGAAAGCTTTACTGCTAGAAGGCAAAGGGAAAGTAAGTGAGATGAAAGTCGGAAATATCCAAAAGCCGCATCCAGCTAAAGGTGAAATTTTAGTTAAAATTAAAGCTACTGCCTTGAACCCTGTAGATTATAAAACAGGAAACGGCGGTAATCCCAGTTGGACATACCCTCACGTATTAGGACTTGATTCAGCTGGCGTTGTCGAGGAAGTGGGAGAAGAAGTCACAACTGTCAAAATCGGAGACCGCGTTGTATATCATAGCGATTTATCAAAAAAAGGCGGGTTTGCACAGTACGGAGTGACAACAGCTCATACGGTTTCCCTTATTCCACAAGGAGTTTCATTTGAAGACGCTGCAGCTATTCCATGTGCGGGGTATACAGCATATCAAGCATTGTTTCACAAAATGAACGCTTCAAAAGGACAAACGATTTTAATTCACGCAGGTGCTGGAGGGGTTGGAGGGTTTGCCATTCAGCTTGCTAAAAATGCAGGTCTTACAGTGCTTACAACCGCATCTTCTGCCAATCATGAGTTTGTAAAAAGTTTAGGTGCTGACTATGCAATCGACTACCGTAAAGAAGATTTTGTGAAAAAAGTGCTGGAGCTTACCGATGGACTCGGTGTAGATTTAGTCTTGGATACAGTTGGGCGTGACAATGCAGACGAGTCGGTAAAGGCTCTTGCTTTTAATGGTCAAATTGCATTTATCGCAGGACCTCCTAATGTAAATGATGCGATTTCGTTTGCGCATCCACTATCGTTTCATCAAGTTGCATTAGGAAGCGTACATCAGTCTAATAACGTAAAAGAACAGCAAAAACTTGCGGAGATGGGAAATAAAATGCTTTTGCTTTTACAAGAAAATAAGCTGAATGCTCTTGTGGAAAAAGTCATTTCACTAGACGAAGTGCCGGCAGCTTTAGATGAACTGGCGACTCGTCGAGTAAAAGGGAAAATTGTAGCTGTGATAGATAAATGATAGAGCGAAAAAGAGCTTGAGACAAAAGTATTTTAGTTGAAGTAAAAAACGAACTATTGATCAATAGTTCGTTTTCTCGTCTTTAGATTGGATTGGGTTAAGTTATGTTCCAGCCTCTTTTAAATCGTAAACTGCTGCGTATAGAGCTTGTGGTAAAAACCTTGTTTCTCTAATAGCTCGTGATGATTTCCTTTTTCAATAATCTGTCCGTCTTTTAAGACAAGAATTTGATTTGCATTTTCAATCGTTTTGAGACGGTGGGCAATTACAAAGCTTGTTTTTCCTTTTAATAGATTACTCATTCCTTTTTGAATATCAATTTCTGTTTTTGTATCAATATTGGAAGTAGCTTCGTCTAAAATTAAAATATCACAGTCAGAGAGCATGGCTCGGGCAATCGATAAGAGCTGCTTTTGACCTTCACTTAAATTTCCTCCACCGGCTGAAATCACGGTATCGTATTGCTGCGGCAGGTGCTTGATAAAAGAATGAGCATTTGCCATTTTTGCTGCGCTTTTCACTTCTTCATCGCTGGCATCTAACCGGCCGAATCGAATGTTATCCGCAATCGTACCGGAAAATAAATAGGTATCCTGAAGAACAATGCCAATTCGATTTCGTAAATCATGGATGTTATAGTCACTGATGGAACGGCCGTCAATTTTAATGTCTCCGTTTGCGATGTCATAAAATCGTGTGAGCAAGTTAATGATTGTTGTTTTACCAGAACCTGTAGGACCGACCAAAGCAACCATTTCACCTTTTTTTGCTGTAAGTGTAACATTTTTTAAAATCATTTTTTCGTCAGTATAGCCAAATGATACGTTCTCAAAAGCAACGTCTCCTGCAAATTTTGTAACAGAAAGAGCGTTTGGCTTGTTTGTGACGTCCGGCTGCTCATCCATAATCGCAAACACGCGCTCTGCGCCGGCAATAGCCGAAAGAATAGTGTTTACTAAGTTTGCCATTTGACTGATTGGGCGAGAGAACTGACGTGAGTAGTTAACAAATGAAGCGATCATCCCAACTGTAACGCTACCTTGAACAGCCATAAATGCTCCTGCTCCAATCACTAGTGCTAAGCCTAAGTTGTTAATAAAGTTTGTGACAGGACCTAAAAAGCCTGAAAATGTTTCTGCTTTTGTTGCTGAACTTCTCAGCTGTTCATTTCGTTCATTAAAAACAGTTAAAAAATCTTTTTCCTTACTAAAAAGCGTAACAACTTCTCCTCCAGAGATTGCTTCTTCTACAAAGCCGTTTAGCTCACCTAAGTCTTTTTGGCGTTTGACAAAATTTTCACTGCTTCGTTTTAATATTTGTCGAACGATTATAACCATTAATGGAATAACAATCAGTGTGATAATGGCAAGAATCCAGTTGAGCGAGAACATCGCAATGGTAATACCGACTAGAGATAAAATAGAGGACAGAGCCTGAATAACGCTTTGACTCAGAGCGTTATTCAGGTTATCAATATCATTCGTAACCCGGCTCATTAACTCTCCGTGAGCTCGCTTATCAAAAAAGCGAAGAGAGAGAGTTTGAAGCTTTGCAAATAAATCTTGGCGGAGCATTCCGATGGTCGTAAACGAAACGTTTACCATTAAATAGGTTTGCAGCCATGTTAACAAAGATGTCGTAATGTAAATTCCTGCAAGAGTGAGTGACATTCGTATCGTTCCGCTGATATCTTTGGGAATAATATGCTCGTCAATAATAACCCCAATTAAATAAGGGCCTAATAAATTAAGCAGGGAAGTCACAATAACTAAGATGATCGCAGCCACAAGCGGAGGCTTTCGTTTCCCCATATATGACCAGATTCTATATAGTGTTTTTTTCGCATTCTTTGGCTTCACTACAGGACCCTTCATCATGCCTCTAGGGCCGCGAATAGAGCTCATTTGATTTTTACCTTGATTATTCACTAGGCAACACCTCTTTTCCGCCTTGTGCTAGATAAATGTCGTAATAAAGAGAGTGGTGACGAAGCAATTCTTCATGAGTCCCTTGTTCAGCAATTTTGCCTTCATCCATGACGATAATATGATCAGCGTGAAGAAGAGACGAAATTTTAGACGCAATAATAATGACGGTCGCATCGGAAAACTCTTCTTTTAAATGTGTTAGTACCTGCGCTTCTGAGACAGCATCCAACGCGGAAGTTGCATCATCAATGACCAATATAGCAGGCTTTCTAACAAATGCACGCGCGATTGAAAGACGCTGCTTTTGCCCTCCTGATAAGTTGGTTGCTCCTCGCGTTAAAGGATACTCATATTTTTCTGGGAGTTTTTCAATAAACTCCGTTGCGCATGCGAAAGCTGCAGCATCTTCAATTTCTGAGGAAGAAGCATGATTGTTTCCCATTCGAATATTCATATCAATCGTTCCGGTAAACAGTGTAGCTTTTTGAGGAATAAACCCAATGGATGAGCGAAGCTCTTTTACGTCATAGTTTGTCAGATTTTTTCCATCTACAAAAATTCCGCCGCCATCAGGATCATATAAGCGCGAAATAAGTTTTGCAAGCGTCGATTTTCCGCTTCCAGTAGAGCCGATAATGCCAATAGTTTCCCCGTGTTTAGCAGTAAATGAAATATCTTTTAATACGTTTTCGCCATTTTTACTGTAGCTGTATGTAACGTTTTGAAACGATAGATCACCTTTAAGTCTGTTGATTTGAGCAGCAGAGTTTGCTGGAGGAATGTCTATTTTTGTTTTTAAAACAGAATCGATTCGTTCAGCTGAAGGGAATGCACGTGTAATTTGCATCAGCACCATGCTGCTTGACATAAGTCCGTTTAAAATAATCGTTAAGTAATTAATAAAAGCTAAAATCACACCTGCTTCAATTTTTCCTGCTTCAACTTGAAGTCCACCCAGCCATAGAGTAGCTACCATGCCGATATTTACTACAAATAAAATAACGGGCATTAAAAGCGAAATAAGCTGAACAGCACTCATATTAGCTTGCGTCAAGGAGCTGTTTGCTTCTTTAAACTGATTGATTTCATATGATTCTCTTACATACGCTTTTACTACGCGCATCCCTGATAAATTTTCTTGGACTTTTGTGTTTACACGATCAACGCTTCGCTGAACTTTTTTGAAAAGTTTTCCGGCTTTCGTGATCACAAACCAAATGCATAAAAATAAAATAGGGACGACCACGACGATAATAGGAAACAAAGAACGAGCGGTTAATAACACGATCACAATACTTCCTGCAAAAAGTAAAGGTCCTCTAACTAATACTTTTAGCGTCATATTCAATGCGTTTTGAACACTCGTTACATCATTTGTCATGACAGTGATTAAGTGACCAGTCCCTAGTTTATCTCTGTTGCTGTTTGAGAGGTTTTCAATCTTTTCAAAAAGCGATTTTCGAATATCGGTAGAAAAATTTACTGCTGCTTTTGTGCTAAGGATGGCGCAGACGATACCAGCAGCTAAGCCAATGATTGCTAACATAAGCATAAGGATACTTCGGGTGATAACATATGTTTGATTGTTGTTTGCAATGCCATAATCAATGATATGCTGCATAATAGTAGGCTGAAGAAGGTCAGCTAACACTTCAATGACCATCAATAGCGGGGCAAACAGCGCGAGCCATTTGTAAGGTTTTAAGTAAGGGTATAAAGATTTAATTGTATTCACACATTGTGGCACTCCTTTCTGTAAAAAATATGGTAACATAGAATAAGTTTAGAAGTTTGTTTCAAGCACCATTTATTATACGCCAATGCAAGCAGAAATCCACTTTTTGAGAGGGTCAGGTATGCAATGAATCAAACATTACGAGTACATCATCCACTTTTTGGATCTTTGTTATATGACTCGGCCTGGGTTGGAGAAAAACAGGTCACTTTCTTTGGACAACAACAACATGTGTTGCTGACAATTGATGGAGATAAAGAGAAGCCATTTCAAAAACGGCAAGAAGAGGCTTTTCAAGCATTTTGGCTTCAAAGCGAATTATTGTTAAAGAGGACGGAAAAAGCTCTTTTTGATTATTATCAACAGGTGCGAGATGAATACAGAACTCAAGTTGAAAAAGACGTGGTAGACTTATTAGTTCCGAATGTAAAAAAGCGAAAAGACATCGGTTTTTTAGTTGAGTGTATTCAAATCTTTGTTCCTGAAGCACCCCATGATACAAGAGAAGTTGGTTTGTTTTTTGAATGTACGTGGGAAGAAGAGCATATGTTAGCTGTAAAGTTTAGAAATGAACAAATTGCCGCTATTGGCTTACAAGAAGATTTATTCTAGTAAAAAGCCTTGAAGCAACCTGCTTCAAGGCTTTTTGGCATTAATGTTTGACAGGCTCTTCGATTCCCATACCTGTATTTGCTTTTACTAAAATCTCATCAAATTTCTTTTCGTCTGCTTTTTTAGACGAAAGAAGTGTTCCTATAAAAGCAGCTAAGAAGCCTAGAGGAATGGAGATAATACCAGGGTTTGTTAATGTGATGAGCGGCTCACCTACAAAGATAGCAGCTCCAGGCTCAGGTGCCCACACGTTTGGACTAATGGCAACTAAAAACAGTGAGCTGAATAGTCCAACCAGCATGCCAGTGACTGCTCCTGCTGTATTAAAACGTTTCCAAAAAATAGTAAGAAGAATAATTGGCAAGTTAGCACTCGCTGCTACGGCAAATGCAAGTGCAACTAAAAATGCTACGTTCATGTTTTGAGCAAATAATGCAAGAATAATAGATAGAATGGATACCCCAATAGAAGCCCATCGTGCAGCCACTACCTGTTCTTTTTCAGTTGCAGCCCCTTTACGGAGAATATGACTATAAAAGTCGTGAGCGAATGCTGAAGCTGCTGAGAGCACCAGCCCAGCTACAACAGCTAAAATCGTAGCAAAAGCTACAGCTGAGACAAACGCAAAGAGAAAGTCTCCGCCAAGAACTTGAGCGAGCAGGGGAGCTGCCATGTTTCCTGCTGCATTTGCTTTGATAATATCATCGTACCCTACGAATGCAGCAGCACCGAACCCTAAAAAGATTGTCATAATGTAAAAAACGCCAATGATCCACGTTGCATAAATAACAGACTTTCGTGCGGTGATGGCATCTTTTACTGTAAAGAAACGAATAAGGATATGAGGAAGGCCTGCTGTACCAAGAACAAGAGCTAAATTCAACGAAATCATGTCCAGCGGATTTTTGAATTTATTTCCTGGATTTAAAAATCCGTCGCCAAGAGGAGTTGCGGTTTTCATCTCAGAAAACATTTTAGCAAAGCTAAAATCAAATTTTGAAAATACAATAATGGAAATAATGAACGTACCAATCATGAGAAGCAAGGCTTTGACAATCTGCACCCAGCTGGTCGCCGTCATGCCTCCAAATACAACGTAAACCGTCATCAACACGCCGACAATCAAGACAGAATACACGTAATCTAGACCAAGTAATAAATGAATTAATGCTCCTGCTCCAACAAGCTGAGCAATCATATAAAAAATGGAAATGGTGATCGTGTTTAATGCGGCAACTCCCCGCACTTTCTTTTCGTTAAAACGAGCTGCTATCATATCTGCCATCGTGTACTTTCCTAAGTTGCGAAGTGGTTCAGCTACAATGTATAACACGACGAGATAGGCAACTAAAAAGCCGATGCTGTAAAAAAAACCGTCAAATCCAGAAAGCGCTACCATTCCAGCTATGCCTAAAAATGACGCAGCAGACATATAATCTCCGGCAATCGCCATGCCGTTTTGCCAGCCGGTTAAACTTCCATCTGCTGTATAAAAGTCACTGGTCGTTTTTGTTCGCTTGGATGCCGCATACGTAATGATTAGCGTAAGACCTACAATAGCTAAAAAAAGTGAGAAAGCTAGTACGTTCATTCATTTAACCCCCTATTCAATTTGCAGCTTCTTTTTTTATCGTGTCAACAAGTTCATCAAATTTCGAGGCTCTTTTTGTGTATAAAATGCATAGGGCCCAAGTCATAACAAACTGTGCAAAAGCAAATACCCACGCCCAAGTCATAGAAGCAAAAGCTGGTTTGTTTAAGACGGTTGTGTAAGCCGTTAAGATGGGCAAGGTAAAATAAAAAGCAAGAAAAAACAGAGAGAGCGGTAAAATAAAATTGCGTTTTTGTTTCAAAAGTTTTTGAAATGAAGCAGACTGTACAATTTCTGTGTAATCAGGAGAGGAAGAAGCATTGTTTACCTTCTTTAAAGAATTTTCATTCATCGCCAAGCGGAATTCCCCCTTTGATAATAAATAGATGAAGCAAAAAGCTCCATATCACTTGAATTATATTATTTTCGGAATAAAAAGTAAATTCTGTCTTTTTGTGAGAATGGTAACTTTGGAAGTTTTTTAATATACTAAAGCTTCAAACTAAATGCATACTGCCATAATAAAAAACGAACAACATTCAATATAAAGGAGAAATCGTTCACAATAGAAATGTTGAAATTAACCCTTAGTTTCTTTTACATATAAGGCTTTTCTTTATTATCTAAACGTTATTTTTTTGTTTGATCTTTTGAAAAATAAAAGAAGATGATGATAAAATCATAAGCACACAATAATGTTAGATAGGAAACAGGTGAAGAAAGTACGCTATTATTTAGAGATGGTTATAAATAGACAAGATATTATGAAAGATTTCTATATGAATGATATTTTTTCTTTATAGTTAACAAACAATGTGACTACTTATATAAAAGAGAAAAGGTGAAATAATGGCATTTGGAATCAAACGCCCGGAACTAAACGCATGGAAAGCAGCTGTTAAGCGAGGAGAGATCGCATTTTTAACTCATTACTGGCTCGATGAGCGTTTTCCACACGCAACTACCGTAACAAAAGTAGGTTGCAGTGACTTAAATAAGCTGATTAAGTGGGGAGAAAAGTATGGTATTCCCGCTAAGTATATTGATAATCGATCCGGCTATCCTCATTTCGATTTACTAGGCGAGCGTCAGAAAGAAATTATGAAAAAGGAAAATCAGCTGGAGCAGCTGAAGCGATTTGAAGAAGTTAACGAATGAAAAGCAAAGTTAATTTTAAAAAACTGTAAAAAAATTCTATTGTTACGGCTTTTTTTATGTTTAAATAGAAAAAACAGTGGAATAGATTAAGAAGAACAATTACGTTATGTATTCTCTCATATAGGGAAAATAAGTTGATTTAGTTTCCTTATTTGATACGATAAAGAGCTTTGTTTTATAATAAAATTGTTGTTCGGATAAAAGGAGGAAGAAGGGCATGTCCGAGGTTGGAACTTTAAAAAAAGGATTAGATATCTTCTCTTTGCTTTTAAACCGTCCGAATATGACTATTCCGGAAATGATGGAAGCGCTCGGTTTTAATAAGAGTACGATGTATCGTCTTGTGAGCACGCTTGAACAAAACGGATTTATTGTAAGAAACCCGTCTAACCGCTATACGGTTTCACCACAACTGGTGCTGGCACTCGTACAAAATACGATGCATACGAACTATGAAATGAATTGGCTCTCAGTTCCTGCTATGCAGAAGCTGAGTGAAGAGACCAATGAGACCATTTACGCGGGAATTCTCCATCATAAACAGATGGTTACAACTCAGGTGGTGAACGGGCAATATAGCACTCGTACGCATTCCGAAGTAGGAAATAAAAAGCCGCTTCATGCAAATGCTATTGGAAAGTGTATTCTTGCTTATCAAGAGGACAGCGTGCAAAAATCTATTCTTCACGAACTTTCGCTTGAAGCTTATACAGATCGAACGATCACCGAGCTGGACGAGCTGGAAGCTGACTTAGCTTTAAGTAAGGAAAGAGGATATGCTGTCGATGATGAAGAACGGGAGCCTGGCGTTCGCTGTATTGCAGCCCCTATTTTCAGAAAAGGAAAAATAATGGCAGCTATTGCTTTATCAGGTCCATCCGTTCGTATTTCAGAAGAGAAAGACGAAGAACATGCTGCACTTGTTAAACAGTGCGCAGAACAAATTTCACAAGCAATTACTCTTTACGAATAATTCAACAGTAAAAAAGGGGATGAACAGCAACATGGAAAACTTACAGTCAACGACGACCTTAGCAAACGGCGTGAAAATGCCTTGGTTAGGTTTAGGTGTTTATAAAGTAGAAGATGGTCAAGAAGTTGTAGATTCAGTTAAATATGCAATCAAAGCTGGATACAAAAGCATTGATACGGCTAAAATTTATGAAAATGAAGAAGGCGTGGGACAAGCGATCAAAGAATCAGGTGTTTCTCGCGAAGAACTATTTGTTACATCAAAAGTGTGGAATGCAGATCAAGGATATGACACAACTCTTCAAGCGTTTGAAACAAGCTTAAACAAGCTAGGTCTTGAATATTTAGATTTATACTTAATTCACTGGCCGGTTGAAGGTAAGTATAAAGATACGTGGAAAGCACTTGAAAAGCTTTATAAAGACGGGAAGATTCGTGCAATCGGCGTATCGAATTTCCAAGTGCATCATCTAGAAGACTTAATTGCAGATGCAGAAGTTAAGCCGATGGTAAACCAAATCGAATTTCATCCACTTTTAACACAAACAGAAGTGCGTGAATACTGCAAAAAACAAGGAATCCAAGTGGAAGCATGGTCACCGCTTGCACAAGGTGAGCTGCTTGATAACGAAGTGTTAACTCAAATTGCTGAAAAGCACGGAAAATCAACTGCTCAAGTTATCTTACGTTGGGACTTGCAAAACGAAGTAGTAACGATTCCTAAGTCAACAAAAGAACATCGTATTATCCAAAATGCAGACGTATTTGATTTTGAATTAAATGCAGAAGAAGTTGAAAAAATTAACGCATTAAATCAAAATCATCGCGTAGGTCCAGATCCAGATAACTTTGACTTTTAATGTTAAATTAAGACTAAAACGTCTTGTAAGATAAATAATAAACAAAGCGCTATTGTCATTCATGCAGTAGCGCTTTGTTTATTAATTAGGAAATGTGATGGTTGAACGAGGAGGAAAAGTAATGAAAATGTCAGGAAACACTATTTTAATTACGGGCGGAGCGTCTGGAATTGGATTGGCGCTTGCAGAACGTTTTTTAAAGGAAGGAAATGAAGTTATTATTTGTGGAAGAAGGGAATCAAAGCTGCAAGAAGCAAAAGAAAGATTCCCTTCGTTACATACAAAAGTGTGCGACGTATCAATAGAAGAAAGCAGAGTAGAGCTGGTAAAGTGGGCGACTGAAAGGTTCCCAAAATTAAATGTTATTGTGAATAATGCAGGCATTCAGCAGCGCGTAAATCTTTTACACATGCACGAAGAGTGGCAGTATTACGAAAAAGAACTAATGAGTAATGTAAGTGCTCCTATTCATTTAACTTCGCTATTGATTCCTCATTTCGTTCAACAAGAACGTGCTGCGGTTATTAACGTAACGTCGGGGCTGTCTTTAACACCTGGAGCATGGGTGCCAGTTTACAGCGCAACAAAAGCGGCGTTAAGGTCGTTTACGATTAGTTTAAGACATCAAGTAGAAGAAACAAATACCGAAGTGATAGAAATTCTTCCTCCAGCCGTGAACACGGATTTAGGAGGACCGGGACTTCATACATTTGGAGCACCGCTTGATGACTTTGCTGATTCAATATTTGAAGAACTGAAAAAAGGCAAAATCGAAATTGGCTATGGAGACAGCGCTAAAAGGCTTCATGCTTCTAAAGAAGAAATTGAGAAAGCTACAGCACAGGCTTGGAGGGGATTTTTGAAAAATAATCCTGAATTTTTAAAACCCAAGGCGTGAAACGCCTTGGGTTTTAAAGGTAAGAGACCATAAGATCAAGCCCTCCTTCTAATTGAAATATATCGTTAGCAGCAGGTAATAAAAAATGGTCACCTTTTTGCAGATGAAAAGATTGGTTGTTAAATTTAAGCAAGCCATTTCCTTCAATTACACTGCATAATAGAAACGGATAGATGTGTTCAAAGGAAGCGTGTCCTGAAATTTCCCATTTTTCGACTGTAAAATAAGGGCTTCTCACGAAGGTCGTAACCATATAATTTTTACCTTCTGTGATTTCTGCCTCTACTTGATAGTTTTGATGCGGAATTGTAATGACATCTTTTGATTGCTTTAAATGAAGTTCACGTTTCTTTCCATCATTGCTGATTCTATTGTAGTCATACAAGCGATACGTTGTATCCGAGTTTTGCTGTGTTTCTAGTACTAAGGTTCCCTTACATAAAGCGTGAACAGTTCCGCTTGGTACATAGAAAAAATCACCTTTTTTTATAGGAATGCGCTGAAGAAATTGGTTCCAGTTTCCTTGATCAATCATGGAAACTAGCTCTTCTTTTGATTGAGCGTGATGCCCGAAGACTAGTTCTGCTTTCTCATCGCAGTCGATAATATACCAGCACTCTGTTTTCCCCAACTCTCCGTTTGCATGGTTGGAAGCATAGGCATCATTGGGATGTACTTGAACAGATAAATCATGATTCGCATCCAAAATTTTAACAAGAAGAGGGAATTTTTCTCCTTCTATATCTCCGAATAATTCACGATTTGCTTTCCAAAGTTCCCCTAGAGCTTTTCCCTTATGGACGCCATTTGACACCACTGACTGACCATTAGGATGTGCAGAAATTGCCCAGCATTCACCAACTGAATTCGATTCAATATTATAGTGGAAATCTGTTCTTAGTTTTTGACCGCCCCAAACGCGATCCTGAAATACGGGAGTGAAAAAAAGTGGTTCTATCATTATTATTCACCTCTATAAGTAAGTAACATGAGTGCCGGCATACTCATCTAAGGAACTAACAATTATGCAAAAAGAATTGATTTGACTTGATTGCTCTTGACAGGTAAAGAAATTGAAGAGTCGTTTACTTGTAAAGTTTGAATAGGCTTTTCATTTAAATTGATTTCGTATACTTCCTCTGCTTTAAGTTTAAACAGGGCTATTTTTTCTTTACTTGCTGCATTGTAGAATCGTAAAATAAGTGCGGAATCTTTCTCAGCTTTTTTTAAGGTACTAATAACCATATCGCTGTTTTCTTCTGTCAAAAGACTAAAGCTCATTGGAGTAGAAATATTTTCTTTATTTAGCTTCATGGCGTTGAACGGTATTTTATTATAAAAATGAACAGGTGTTGTGTAATGTTTAGCAATTCGAGCAATATTAGCAGAGTTAGAATGAGTGACAAGTGCAAATTCAAGACGCAGCTTACCAATCATTTGGGAATCAGGCGTTGGAAGTTTGATTCCAGATGGTCGACCTGGTCTTCTAATTAATTCTTCTTTACCTAATGTGCCTACGCTGCGGAATAACGTAAGAGCGATAGTTTCATAGTTTTCGCCTATAATTTCGTATTCACGAATACTATTAGTCAGAACACTTACACCCTTATTATGATCAGCAAGGCTTACAAAACTTAGCATTGGATAAATTGAATCAGGGCGTTCATCCCAGCCTTCTTGTTGCCAAAGGTCCATCGCACTGTCGTACACATCTCGTTTGATCGTGCCAAATTGGTTATCAGATACAGAGAATGATGAAGCAATTTCTGTTGGAATCAATGCTCTTAATCGATGGTCTTCAGCTTGATTGTTTATTTCCATTTCTATTGAAATAATTTGTTTATGCATAGGAATTATTAGCTTCATACTGATATCAATTGAGCTATTGATATTTCTATATTTTCGTGCTTCTAAATTTTTAGGAACGTCGAATGTATAATGAATCTCAACGGTGGCTTCGTATTTATTTTCTGTCATTAAAACAGTTGCATTTACGTTGTTGCTATACAGTAATTGTTCATTTTCAAGAGGAGAGAAGTCATACTCGTCACCATCGTCTCCGCCATTTTCTAGAAGCAGTACGTTATTGAACAGCTGATTTAGCTGCTTATCGAATAAATTGATTGTTCCGTTTTTGTTGGCAGTAATATGGTAAAATTCTGTTTCTATTTCTTTTACTTGTTGACATTGATTTTGTATAGAATCTTGTTCACTTGGAACAACAAAATATGTTTTATAGCCCATAGATGGAAGAGTGTCTTTAAATTGAACGGTATATTTGATAAACGGATCATAGTTACCATAGTGTACAATTTGACGATCGATAAGGCCTGGATCCATAACTTCACTATTTAATACATCAAAAGGAACTTGATTGTCATCTTTGTCAGTTAATGTGAAGGTTTTTAATTTGGTAATAATAGTAGTTGTTAAAACTTCTTCACGCTTATAAGGAAGGAAGTTAAATGCTGCCAAGCGATCAAAATCATTGTCTGCCTGAACAGAGTCTACAATTTTTCTTTTGTAAAATTCAATCAGCTGATCTGTTTTTTCCTCGGCTAAAAAGAAACGATTCATAATTTCACGATGCACTTTATCAGAACAGCAGCAGCCGATGCTATCATGGGCATGATTTTTCATAATTTCTTTCCATATTAGTTCAATAAGTCCATGGTGATACTCAAAACCTAATTTATAAGCCATTGAAGCTAAAGGTTCTAGTACGTTTGTAATTTTATTTTCAATTCGTGTATTGGCGGCTTTAATGTCGGTACGCGTTGAGTAAATACTGCGATGGACGCGCATGTATTTCCCATCTAAAAATTCACCTTGTAAAAGTGGGAGATCTTCATTTTTTTCTAGCTCTTCAAATACATTTTCGTATTTGCTCAAGAAAAACTCGCGTTCAGGATAAAGGGTTTTTAGCTTATCCATGATTGTAAATATATTTTGCTGAATTGGCATTTGATCATGTCCATTTGGCAAAATAATATTTTTAGTTGTAGCGCCACGATCAAGCACAGCAAAATATTTATCGATTCGTTTTTGCAATTCACTTTCATCTTCAGGTAAATATTTACCGATTGCATAACCTAATGGGAAAAGTTGAACAAGCACCTTAGAACCGTCCTCTGTTCGCCAGTAAAACTCTGTTTTGTCTGTACCATGACGTTCTGAAGTTCCTCTCCAAAAAATAGAGTAATGGATATCAAATCCATTTAAAATTTGCGGCATTTGTGCGGATTGTCCAAATGAATCAGGCAAATAGCCAATTTTCATTGAGCTTCCGAATTCTTCGCAATCTTTCAACCCATATAAAAGGTTGCGGACGATTGATTCACCACCAACCACCATTTCATCGGTCTGGGTATACCAAGGACCGATAATAAGCTTTCCCTTTGTAACAAGAGCTTTTACTCGTTCTTTGTTTTCTGGCTTCACCGCGAAGTAATCTTCTAAAATAGAGGTTTGTCCATCTAATACGTAATAAGGGTAGTCAGGGTTGGTTTCAAGCATATGCAAAATTTCTTCCATATTATTAACAAGAAGGATGCGTGATTCTTCTGTTGAAAAGTACCATTCTCGATCCCAGTGCATATGAGGTACAATGTGAACATTCTTCATGAGTATATTCCTCCAATTATATGTAGTTTGATAGTGCCGACGGGTGGAAAGCTGCCGGCACTGCTTCTATTAAATAGCTTTGCTGTTACTTTCTGATGCTAAATTTGCTTCAGGGCTGATTTTTTTTTGCTTTTTTAGCTTTGTTTTGCGTGTTACAAGGAGCAAAATCGTTGAAATAGCTGCTCCTACAACGGCTGCACCTAACCAAATTCCCACACCTAGTAGCACAGGCTGCCCTTTTAAAAGTGCTAATGAGAAAATGCCTGCACCAGGAACATTTAATCCTATTTGAAAATAAGAAACAATGGCTCCTGTTACAGCAGAACCAGCAATGAGTGAAGGAATAACACGAAGGGGATCGTTCATCATAAAAGGAATGGCCCCTTCTGTAATACCGGCTAACCCAAGCAGCCACGTTTGTTTTCCCACCTCTTGCTCTTGTTTTGAAAAATGTTTCTTTCCAATAATAGTAGCTCCTGTAATGGAGAATGCTGAAACCATTTTGACAGATGCAAATGTAGCGTAGGGTACAAAGTTTCCGCTTGCCATCGCTCCGATACAAAATGTATATGCAGCTTTATTGATAGGCCCTCCTAAATCAAATGACACCATAGCGCCAATTAAAGCGCCTAAGATAATAGCGTTAGTGCCAGACATTCCTTGCAGCCAACTAATAAGTCCCTCGTTAAGGAAAGCAAGAGGTTTGCCGATGACAAACAGCATAATAGAACCAACAACTAAGGTACCGACAACAGGGTAAAGCCAAAAGCTAATGAATCCTGCAAAGGTGCCTTTAGGTTTAATTTTATTTTTCAATAACTTCAAGAAATAACCAGCTAAAATCCCACCTAGCATTCCACCTAGGAAACCGCTTCCGATTAAGTTGGCAGCTACACCAGCAGCAAATCCCGGTCCAAGAGCGGGTTTATCAGCAATGGAATAAGCCATGTAAGCGGCCAAAATTGGAACCATTAATGTGCCTAAAAGAGTACCTCCAAGTTGACGAAGCATCCAGAGCCAAGAACCTTCAGCATTGTACACCTCTTGAAGATTAAATGCTTGAGAAATGAGAACAGCTGCTGCCAATGTCATTCCACCTGCTACGATAATTGGAATGATGTATGAAATCCCTGTTAGAATGGAATCTTTAATTTCTTTTTTTATGGATTGTTTATCTTCTTCGTCTGAAGCAGTGCTCACATATTCCTTTTTGGTGGCGCTTTCAGATTTTTGTAAAGCATCGTTTAATAATTTTTTTGCTTGCCTTAATGGTGATGCCACCGAGGTTTTGACTTTAGGCAAATGTCGGTAGCGCTCTTCATTTTTTACAGCCACATCTGTTGCGAAAATTACTGCATCTGCTTTTTGTAAAAGAGAGTGTGTGTGGCGGTCTTCAATTCCATTAGCTCCTTGTTTCTCAACGAAAACATCAATACCGAGTTCTTTACCAGCCTTTACAAGAGCTTCCGCTGCCATATATGTATGAGCAATACCAGCTGGGCAAGCCGTAACTGCAAGTACTGTTTTATTAAGTTTGGGTACAGCTGCTATAGCTTCAGTAGTTTGTTCAGCATCTAAACGTTGAAATAAATCCTCATTTGTTGTGGCTTGTAATAAACTCTTTTTATAGTCTTCATTTGATAAACGAGTGACTAGTTCTGATAGCAAAGTTAAATGTGTGGAACCGGATTCATTTTCTGGTATAGCTAATAGGATAATAAGTTCAACTTGGTTGGCGGGATCTATACTTTCCCATGTGTGAATCGGTTTTCTTAACGTTGCAACAGCAAAGGCAGCTTCTTTTACAGCTGTTGATTTACCGTGGGGAATGGCTAATCCTCCTTCAAATCCTGTCGGAGAAAGCTCTTCACGAGCGATAACTGCTTTATAAAACTCATCTTCAGAATGAAGTTTACCAGCTTTACTCAATTGTTTAATTAAGTAGCGAATAATTTCATCTTTAGATTCAAACGGTTGTTTTGTATCAATTAACGCTGGTGATGTAAGGTTTTGCAATAACATGTTTGAACCCCCTTTGTTTGAATGATTTCCTTTGATAGTTCTATCGTAGCACAAAAAAAATAAGAAGAGATTTTCTTCTTATTTTTACACATTCGGAAATATAAAAAGGTTTTTTTTGTGTATAAATACACATTACTCATGATTCCAAAAACATTCAGAAAGTTTTCGTAACACAATCATCAGCGGGGTACGATCTGTTGCATTGTAGCCGTGTATTACTTTTTGAGGTGCGTAGCAATATAAATTATACTCTGCTATTTGCTGTAAAGGATTGCGTGTAAAGTTGGTCATAGATACAATAGGTATTTGTTTTTCATGACCTAGACAAGCTATTTCTAATACCTGAGAGGTTTCACCAGTCAAGCTGATAAGAAAAAGGACATCATCTTTTTGGAGATATTCAAGTTCATGAATCATATCATGTCTATGCATATGGAACTCACTTTGCTTCCCTGTAATTTTTAAATTTTTGACCATCATTTCACAAAAAGGGACGGTATCTCCTACGCCAAAAAAAAGAATACGCTTTGCATGATGAAGAAGCCTAGTTACGGTATGTAATCTTTCAACATCTATAATATTCAATGTTTTTTGAATATTATAAGCGAGGGAGTCTTCCTTTATAATAGGCGAACTAAGCTCGCTTTTTAAGTTGTTTTTAAAATGTGAATATCCATCATAATCAAGTTTTTTACAAAAACGAGTAATGGTATTTGGTACGGTAAATAATTGAGATGCTAGGTATTGAATAGACATGTGAACAATATCTTGTGTATGTTCTCTTATATATTCGACGATTTGATCATCGGTATCATTTAATTTGTATTCAAATTTGTGAACACGGTCTTCGAATAGCACAGTAGATGCTCACCTCAGCTTTTCCTTTATTAATGAGTATAGTTATTATAGCAGATTATTGAAGCAGAGAAGAGCGGAAGTAATGATTAAGAGAAGATTAGAGATGATATTTGTGTGTGAAAATTGTTAGGGAATTGTTACGTTATACAATGAATGGTTATAAGTGCATGTATATAATAGAAAAGAAAGGGTAAGCTTCTTTTTTGTAAAAAGATATAAAAAGCGTGTGTCCATAAAATAAATGAACACACGTTTTTTAGCATTAACGATCTACAGTTTGTCTAATTCGTTTTTCCATTTTTTCAAGCATGCGGAGGTACTCATCCTGTTCTTCAGGAGTTAGAGCAAAAAGCATGTCTTGCCAAAATAAATTTCGCTGCTCAATTACATAGTTCACTAATGTTTCGCCAGCCTCTGTTAAGGATATCCATACAATTCGGCGGTCTTTTTGGTCACGTACGCGCTTAATGAGTGCATCATCTTCTAATTGATTTAATAAAATGGTAGTAGCCCCGGAGGTTAGCTTTAGATTTGAAGAAATTTCGGCTACCATACGTTTAGAGCTGATTCCAATGAATTTTAGAATTAAAAATTTTGTAATGGTCAAATTATAGGGCTGCTCACTGATTTTATCTTCCAAGAGCTTTCGCTTGAGTTCAAATAATGAGGTTTTAACTTGGTCAAGTTTTTCTAGTTTATCTATTAACTGCTGATCCATCATAATCACCTTTTCTTTATCATTATAGGTGTTAAACAATTGCTGCTAGTTACCTATTGTGGTTTATGTATATAGGGAGTTTGTTCCAAAAAAAGGAGCTGTTTTTATGTATAACCCTATGCTTATATATCTAACTTTAAAGTAAAGTAAAGTACTTGTAAAGAAACCAAAACTTTTAAGTTGTATTTCAGTTAAAGATGTAGTAAAGTATTCAGTCGGGAAAACTTTATGAAACATAAATGTTTAGTTTTAAAAATAAATTAAAATCAAAGTTATTTACAACTAAATATCTTTGTGATAAAGTTATCTAGCGTAATACTTAACTGAATGAAATATTAAGGAGGTAAAATAAATGTCAAGAGGGCGTTTAATTTTAATGAACTTTATCGGAATTATTGTAGTATTAGCTTTAATTATTGGTGGGGGATACTATTATATTCAAAAATCTAATTATGTATCCACAGACAATGCAAAAGTGTCGGGCGATCTTTATACAGTAGTAGCGCCAGCGGCAGGTAAAGTAGCAAGCTGGAATATTGAAGAAGGTAAGGATGTTTCAAAAGACGATGAGGTAGCTAAAATCCAATCAGAAGATGGAGAAAAAACAGTTACAGTACCAGAGGATGGTAAAATCATCAAAACACAGGTAAAAGAAAATCAAATGGTTCAAGCTGGTCAACAAATTGCTAGCGAAGTAGATATGAATAACTTATTCATCATTGCAAACATTAAAGAAGACAAATTAAAAGATATTGAAGCTGGCGATGACGTTGATGTAACAGTTGACGGAGATACTAAAACAACAATCGATGGAAAAGTAGAAGAAATCGGTTATGCAACAAACTCAATTTTCTCATTAATGCCAAGCTCTAATTCAGACGGCAACTATACGAAAGTATCACAAACAGTTCCTGTTAAAATCTCTATTTCTAACTACTCTGAAAACGTACTACCAGGTATGAACGCAGAAGTTAAAATCTCTAAAAACTAAGAACGTACATGATTAAGAAGAGAAGAAAGGAGGAAGGAACTGATGTCAGCAAACACGATACAACCAGAGGAAAGCTCAGTTAAAAAGCATATCCCGCTACTAGTCGTACTTATGCTTGGATTGTTCTTAGCAATTTTAAACCAAACGCTGCTAAATGTTGCGATTCCGCATCTGATTACAGAGTTTGGCGTTACGGCTAATACCGCACAGTGGTTGCTTACAGGATATATGCTTGTAAATGGTGCACTTATTCCATTATCAGCCTATTTAATTGAACGTTTTGGCGTTCGTCGCTTATTCTTATTTGCGATGGCCTGCTTTACAATTGGAGCGCTTGTCTGCGGAATCGCGCCGACTTTCTCAATTATGCTAATTGGACGTCTGGTTCAAGCAGTCGGGGGCGGAGTGCTAGCACCTCTAGTTATGACCATTATCGTATTTATTTTCCCTCCTCATATGCGCGGAAAAGGAATGGGTATCTTTGGTTTAGCCATGATGTTCGCTCCGGCAATTGGACCGACGCTTTCAGGATGGGTTATTCAAAACTATGACTGGCACATTTTATTTACGGGAATGGTGCCACTAGGTGCACTCGTACTTATTATTGCAGCTTTTAAATTAAAAGATATTAAACCGCCTCAAAATGTAAAAGTAGACCTAATTTCTGTGTTTACATCTCTTGCAGGTATGGCTTTACTTCTATACGGCTTCAGTGAAGCTGGAAACGATGGCTGGACGGATTCAGTTGTGTTATCAACGATGATCGGCGGTATTGTCTTATTAATCATCTTTGTTGTACAGCAGCTTCGACTTAAAAGTCCATTACTTGATGTGAGAGTATTTAAATACAATATTTTCTCATTATCTAATATCATCAGTATTGCCATTACAATCAGCATGTATGCTGGTATGTTCTTATTACCGATTTATTTGCAAAACATCCGTGGCTATTCAGCGTTTGACTCAGGCTTATTAATCTTGCCTGGTGCACTTGTTATGTTAGTCATGTCACCGATTTCTGGTACGCTGTTTGATAAATTAGGACCGCGTCCACTAGGGATTGTCGGGATGTTGATTACGGTTGTGACAACATTTGAATTTACAAAATTAACGCTTGAAACACCGTTTAGTCATATTGTTATTATTTATATGATTCGTGCATTCGGTATGTCATTATTAATGATGCCAATTATGACAGCTGGTTTAAATCAGCTGCCGGCAAAATTAAGCAGCCACGGTACATCTATGTCGAACACGCTTCGTCAGGTGAGTGGTTCAATCGGTATCAGTTTAATGACTACAATCTTTACAAATCGCACAACATATCATGTGAATGAAATGAGCAGTTCAATGACTACATCTGATCCATTCTTTATGAATAACTTCCAGGTATTTGTGCAAAAGATTGCTCAAACGCTTCACCTTTCTCAAACAGAAGCGCAAAAACAAGCTTTAACAACATTAGCTGGAAAAGTTCAAGCGCAAGCAACTGTACAAGGAATTAACGACGCGTTTTACTGGACAGTTATCATTGCCATTATTGGATTGATTTTAAGTTTCTTCCTACGTGATGTTCGTAAAGATCCAGTGGTAGAAGTAGAAGAGACAGAAAAAGAAACAACAGACGATATTCGTATGTTACCGGCACCAAAAGATATGAACTCATAAGCAACGGAGGGATAAAGGATGAAAATTTGTATCGTATATGATAGTGAAGGCGGACATACAGAGGCATTAGCAAAAGCGATTGCTTCTGGCGCTGAGCTGTCTGGAGAAGCAACTGTATATGTAAAGCATGTCGAAGAAGCAGATGTACGTGAACTGCCTGAAATGGATGCTATTATTTGGGGCTGCCCAGGGCATTTTGGAACAATCAGTTCAGGGTTAAAAACGTGGATTGATAAATTAGGTTATTTATGGGCAGAAGGTAAATTAATTGATAAAGTAGGTGCGGTGTTCTGTACAACAGCTACAACGCACGGTGGCTTAGAAGCAACGCTTTTAAATTTAATTACACCAATGCTTCACCAAGGAATGGTGATCGCTGGCTTACCAGGTAACATTCCAGAAAATGCGCTGTACGGTACTTATTACGGTGTGGGAATTACTTGTCCAATCGAAGGTGACGAATTATTAACAGAGAACGACCAAGCGCTAGGTAAAGCGTTAGGAGAACGTGTTGTTCAAGTGACTAAACGAATGACACAAGGACAGTAGGTGACAGTATGTTAGGTATTTTACTGATCGTTGTAGCTGTGATTCTGGTTGTCCTAATTATTACAATGAATGCTAAAGCATCATCTTCTAAGCGCCAGCGTACAGTTCCACCTAAAAAAGAAGCGGCTGCTTCAAATGCTCCTAAAGAGCCAAAAGTAGAAGAGAAAAAAGTAGCAGAAGAAAAACCTGCAGCATCAAAAGAAACACCAAAAGAAGAGCCAAAAGAGCCGCAGGCGAAGACGGAAACAAGAACATCTAGACATAAGAGAGAAAAAGATGTCATGAACGATGATATGTATCGTCAAGTGCTGCAAAAGTTTAGAGAAGGCGAAAAAGACGACACGGTTTTTACAAAAGAAGAACGTGACGTTATGAATGATGACGCTTTTCGTAAAGCTTTAAGATCGTTTAAGAAAAACGATAATGAATGAGTTTCTTCTATTATAATAGTACGGAATAAAACAGATAGAAAATAGGTCATAAGCATTCCGCGAAACTAGCCGCTCTCCCCAGGTTAGGTTTCGCTTGGAGTGCAGCAGGGGGCTGACATGTTAGAATCGACTCCCTGATTATAAGAAAGGGGACGTCAAAACATGGAACAGCTCACATTTATTGAAGAGGTCCAGAGAATTTCGATATCCCTTAACAAAAAGGTAATGACAGAGATAAAAGAAAGGTTACTTTCACAAGGGATTACGCCTTTTCAATATCATATCTTATTAATTATCGGTAAATGCAGTCATATTGGAGTAACCAAGCTGGCAGAGGAGATGCGTGTAAAGCCTAGTGCGATCACTCCTGTTATTACTCGTTTAATAGACTTAGAGTTAGTTTCACGCTATCACTCTAAAGAGGATCGCCGTAAGGTAAACATTGAGTTAACTGCTAAAGGTGAACAAGTGATTGAAGAAGCAAATGAAATTGTGCAAAAGATGATTGCTCATTTCTTTTCTTGCTATGAGCCGAAAGATCAAGAGCAATTTTTGAAATTATTTAAGAAACTAGACGCTAATATCTAATGAAAGAAACATCACTTCTTAATGGAGTGATTTTTTTTTGATAAAAAGATTGTCAACTTCACTTTTCCATGATATCATTTGTGTAAACGGTTACATATATGGAGGGAGGGAAATAAAGTGGTAACAATTCGTGATGTAGCAAAAGAAGCAGGTGTGTCCGTTGCGACCGTTTCGCGTGTTTTAAACAGTACAGGGTATGTAAAAGAAGACACGCGTGTGCGAGTAATGAATACAATTCAAAAATTAAACTACAGCCCTAACGAAGTAGCCCGTTCGCTTTATACACGTGAATCACGTTTGATTGGTCTATTGCTTCCAGACATCACAAACCCTTTTTTCCCTCAGCTCGCACGAGGAATAGAAGATGAAGTACATAGCCATGGATTTCGTTTAATTCTTGGCAATAGTGATGAGCAGTTAGAGAAAGAATTGACATATCTCCAAACGTTTACGCAAAATCATGTAGTAGGAATGATTACGGCAACAACAAGTTTAGCTCAGAAACTATATGAAGGTCTTACATTTCCCGTCGTGTTTTTAGATAGAAGTTCTGATCAGTATCCATCCGTTTATGCTGATGGTTTTGAAGGCGGGAAAATCGCTGCAGAAGAAATAATCAAAAGAGGAAGTAAAAGAATTACTCTTATCAAAGGTCCAGTAAATGTAAAGCCTGCTCAGGAACGTTTTCAAGGCTCTCTTTCTGTCTTGAGTCAGTCTGATGCAGACTTTTACGTATTAAATACAAATTCTCTAGCATTTGACGATGCGCAGAAATGGGCAAAGGAAATCTTTCAAAAGTACCCTGAAACAGACGGGATTATCGCAAGTAATGACATTGTAGCCACAGCTGTTTTACATGAGGCGTTTCGATTAGAGAAAAGCGTGCCTGATGATCTTCAAGTGATTGGTTTTGATGATATTCCGCAAAGCCGCTTTTCGTTTCCAGCCCTGTCTACAATTCGTCAGCCTGCTTACGAAATGGGCAAGCAAGCAGCAGGTCTGTTAATGAAATGCATTAAGAAAGAACCTTTAATTCAAAAGCAAGTACAACTACCCGTTACGTTTATTGAACGAAATACGACACGAAAGGTTGAGGAACATGGCTAAAGTAACTGTGATTGGAAGTTCATCAATGGATTTAGTAGTAACATCAAATATTCGTCCTGGAGCTGGAGAAACAGTGTTAGGAGAATCATTTAAAACCGTTCCGGGAGGAAAAGGAGCGAACCAAGCTGTTGCAGCAGCCCGGCTTGGAGCGGATGTGAGTATGATTGGATGTGTGGGTGAAGATCATTACGGAAAAGCAATCCTGGAGAATTTCAAATCAAACGGTGTATCTGTGGAAAATGTGAAACCGGTTACAGATTCAGATAGCGGAACAGCTCACATTATACTCGCTGAAGGAGACAACAGCATTGTAGTTGTTAAAGGAGCAAACGATTATATTACTCCAGACTACGTAGAAAAAGCCAAAGAAAAAATTAAAGAAGCTGATATCGTACTTATTCAGCAAGAAATTCCAGAAGAAACGGTTGAATATGTTGCTCAGCTTTGTCAGGAACTTAAAGTACCGCTTTTATTAAATCCAGCGCCTGCAAGACCATTAAAAGCAGAAGTGATTGAACAAGTTTCTTACATCACTCCAAATGAACATGAAGCAGCGCTTTTATTTGAAGGAAAAGAAAAAGAAGAAGTATTAAAACAGTATCCAAATAAATTGTTTATTACAGAAGGAAAACAAGGTGTACGCTATTTTAACGGCGAGAAAGAAGTATTGGTTCCTTCTTATCAAGTAGAAACGATTGATACAACAGGAGCAGGAGATACGTTTAACGCAGCGCTTGCTGTGGCACTTGCCGAAGGAATGGGTTTTGAAAAAGGAATTCAGTTTGCTAATCGCGCAGCTTCGCTATCCGTCACTAAATTTGGTGCGCAAGGCGGTATGCCGACTCGAAAAGAAGTGGAGGAGAGTCTGTAAATGAAACGTCACGGAATGATTAACAGTCATATTACGAAAATACTAACAGATCTAGGTCATACAGACACTATTGTCATTGCAGATGCAGGGTTACCTGTTCCGAGTGACGTGCCTAAAATTGATTTATCTTTAAAGCTAGGAGTGCCTAGCTTTGAAGATGTAGTAGTAGCTGTGTTAGAAGATATGGCTACAGAAAAAATAGTGATTGCTTCTGAAATGAAAGAAAGAAATCAAAAGGCTTACGAGTTGATAGAAAAGCAAAACATCTTAGTAGAAGAAGTATCGCATGAACAATTGAAAATGTTGACAAGCAAAGCGAAAGTTGTGATTCGTACAGGAGAAGCAACTCCTTATGCAAACTGTATTTTACAAGCGGGAGTTATTTTTTAAAAGAGGTGAACAGCATGCATATTGCAATGAGAGGGATTCATAAAGCCTTTGGAGCAAACCGTGTACTAAGAGGCGTGGATTTTGAATTACATGAAGGTGAAGTTCACGCACTAATGGGGGAAAATGGAGCGGGGAAATCTACGCTGATGAATATTTTAACCGGCCTTCATAAAAAAGATGAAGGACAGATTCTGATTGATGGCAAAGAGACGTATTTTCAAAACCCAAAAGAAGCAGAACAAAACGGAATTACCTTTATTCATCAAGAGCTGAACGTTTGGCCTGAAATGACGGTGCTTGAAAACTTATTTATCGGCAAAGAATTAAAAACACCTTTAGGTTTTTTAAAAACAAAAGAAATGAAAGCGTTAGCAAAGAAGCAGTTTGAAAAATTAGCTGTCACCATTCCTCTTGATCAAGAAGCAGGACTTTGTTCTGTCGGACAGCAGCAAATGATTGAGATAGCCAAAGCGCTGATGACGAATGCAAAAGTGATTATCATGGATGAGCCGACCGCAGCGCTTACTGAAAGAGAAATTCAAAAGTTATTTGACGTAATTAATGCGTTGCGAAAACAAGGTGTATCGATTGTCTATATTTCACATCGTATGGAAGAGATTTTCGCTATTTGTGATTCCATTACGGTCATGCGTGACGGACAGACGGTAGACAAAAAGCCGATTCCAGAAACCAGCTTCGATGATGTTGTTCGCAAAATGGTAGGAAGAGAGCTAACGGATCGATTTCCTGCTAGGACATCTCCTAAGGGAGACGTTGTTTTTGAAGCAAAAGGCTTGGAGAGAAAAGGTGTGTTTCAAGACGTTCATTTTTCAGTGCGATCAGGAGAAATTGTCGGCGTTGCGGGGCTAATGGGAGCTGGAAGAACCGAGATTATGCGCGCTATCTTCGGGCTTGATCCGTTAGAAAAAGGCGAAATTATCTTAAATGGCAAACGGGTCAGTAT
Organism: Priestia megaterium; assembly: GCF_009497655.1. Classification (NCBI taxonomy): domain Bacteria; kingdom Bacillati; phylum Bacillota; class Bacilli; order Caryophanales; family Bacillaceae; genus Priestia; species Priestia megaterium. Next base: position 911,827 of record NZ_CP023317.1, read on the forward strand.
CACAAAGCCAGACCAAGCCATTAAATTAGGTCTCGGGTTCATTACAGAAGATCGTAAAACAGAAGGGCTCGTTCTGGATTTTTCTATTCGAGAAAATATTGCACTTCCAAGTCTATTCAGCTTTTCGCCAAAAGGCTTTATTGAACAAAAAAGCGAGCAGCAATTTGTAGATTTGCTTATTAAACGTTTAACGATCAAAACCGAGTCGTCTGAGACGAGTGCGGCTAATTTATCGGGAGGAAATCAGCAAAAAGTAGTTATTGCCAAGTGGATTGGCATTGGACCAAAAGTGCTAATTTTAGATGAACCAACTCGAGGAGTTGACGTGGGGGCGAAGCGTGAAATTTATCAGCTTATGAATGAACTGACAGACAGAGGCGTGGCTATTATCATGGTGTCTTCAGAGCTTCCGGAAGTACTCGGCATGAGTGATCGCATTTTGGTTGTGCATGAAGGAAAGATAACAGGTGAACTGACAAGTGAAGAAGCAACTCAAGAAAAAATTATGACATTTGCAACAGGAGGTCAGTAAAATGAAAGCAAAAACAGCGATAAAAGAAAATCGCGTTGATAACGTGATGCAAAAGCTAGGTCCGTTACTAGGTTTATTTATTCTTATTGTCATTGTATCGATTTTAAATCCAAGCTTTTTAGAACCTTTAAATATTTTAAACTTGCTGCGTCAAGTGGCTATTAATGCTTTAATTGCATTCGGTATGACATTTGTTATTTTAACAGGGGGAATTGATTTATCCGTGGGCTCTATACTTGCTCTATCAAGTGCGTTAATGGCAGGTATGATTGTGTCAGGTGTAGATCCTATTTTAGCTATTTTAATAGGATGTGTGTTAGGAGCTGTAATGGGTATGGTTAACGGCTTACTTATTACAAAAGGAAAAATGGCGCCGTTTATTGCGACGCTAGCGACGATGACAATTTTTAGAGGATTAACGCTTGTTTATACAGATGGAAATCCGATTACGGGCTTAGGCGAAAACTATTACTTCCAGTTATTTGGCCGAGGCTATTTCCTAGGTATTCCTGTTCCAGCGATTACGATGGTACTAGCGTTTGCTGTCCTATGGGTGATTTTGCATAAAACACCGTTTGGCCGTAGAACATATGCAATCGGTGGAAATGAAAAAGCAGCATTTATTTCAGGAATCAAAGTTCCGAAAGTTAAGGTTATGATTTACTCACTAGCAGGATTATTGGCAGCGCTATCAGGAGCGATTTTGACTTCTCGCCTGAATTCTGCTCAGCCAACGGCAGGTACGTCTTACGAGTTAGATGCTATCGCCGCAGTAGTACTGGGTGGCACAAGCCTTTCCGGAGGACGTGGACGCATTGTTGGAACGTTAATTGGTGCGCTGATTATCGGAACATTAAACAACGGTTTGAACTTACTCGGCGTTTCGTCGTTTTACCAAATGGTCGTAAAAGGAATTGTTATTTTAATTGCGGTATTAATTGATCGCAAAAAGTCAGCTTAGGAGGGAAAAACATGAAGAAAATTTGGCTCGTGCTATTATCATTTTCATTATTACTGTTAGGGGCTTGTTCACTTCAGCCTCCTGAGTGGGCGAAACCATCTGAAAGTAAAAATTTAAAAGATATTAAAATTGGTTTATCCGTGTCTACATTAAACAATCCGTTCTTTGTTTCCCTAAAAGAAGGAGTACAAAAAGAAGCAAAAAAACTGGGCATGGAAGTAGTTGTAGTAGATGCTCAAAATGATTCAGCAAAACAAATTAACGATGTAGAAGATTTAATGCAGCAAGGTGTTAACATTCTGCTTATTAACCCAACGGATTCAGCCGCTATTTCAACAGCTGTACAATCGGCTAATAATGTAGGCATCCCAGTTATTACGCTAGATCGTTCAGCAGAAAAAGGAAAAGTGGAAACACTGGTAGCTTCAGATAATGTAAAAGGTGGTCAAATGGCTGCTGATTACATTGTAAAAAAAGTAGGTAAAAAAGCTCAGGTAGCAGAACTTGAAGGCGTGCCCGGAGCTTCAGCAACTCGTGAACGAGGAAAAGGGTTCCACAACGTTGCAGATCAAAAGCTAGATATTACGGCTAAACAGTCAGCTGATTTTGACCGTACAAAAGGCTTAAACGTTATGGAGAATGTTCTTCAAGGAAACCCTGGTATCAAAGCCGTATTTGCTCACAATGATGAAATGGCATTAGGAGCTATTCAAGCGATTAACAGCTCAGGAAAAGATGTATTAGTAGTAGGGTTTGATGGAAACGACGATGCAATTAAAGCAGTAAAAGAAGGGAAACTAGGCGCAACTGTAGCCCAGCAGCCTGTTTTAATTGGTAAACTTGCCGTAAAGTCTGCTAAAAATGTTCTTCAAGGCAAAAAAGTAGATAAGCAAATTCCAGTGCCTTTAAAACTAGTAACCTCTGAAAAATAATGGTTCTATACGTGTGAAGAAAAAAGACGCTCATTTGATTTATGGGCGTCTTTTTATATATATATAGTGTAAAAAAGAAGTGAAAAAGTCACAACTTTATAAATAGTGTAGGAATTATGTAGGTGGAATTTATGTAATAAAAAGTAAAAAACACAGAAAAAAGACGGTAAAACACATAATTTTCTGTGAAAAATTTGTAATATAGCTGTAATAATAAGCGTTTATTTTGATTTTTAAAGAGTAATTTTGCCCCCTTTGTGACAAAAATATATCTTTTTTAATAAACAGTAAACCTCTCTATCAAGGGATTTTGGTGGTAAATTCCCAGAAAGAGATTCTTGGTTATACAGATTATGGGAAACTTTTAACTGTATTGTAACATAAACAGCTAGTTTTTTATGGTATAACTATGTCTATGAGGAAAGGGGACTATTACTTTATGAAAATTTTTAAGCGTATGACTCTTGCAGCAGTCACAGGAATTTTCTTCATGACCGGCATTACAGAGACTCACGCCCAATCGAATGAAGAAGCGCTCCAGACTACTGAAAATAAAATTAAAGAAACAGAAAAGGCTGTTCAACAAAAAGAGAAAGAGAAACAGTCTATCAATTCAGATGTTCAAAACATACAGTCACAATTAAATTCATTACATACAGTAATCTCTAGCAATAAAAAAGAGTTAGCATCGACTGAAAAGCAGATTTCAGAAGCGAACAAAATGATTGAGAAAAAGAAAAAAGAGATCGTTTTGCTTCAGGAAAAAGTGTTAAGTCGTAAAGATATTATTGAAAATCGATTAGTTGCTTTACAGCAGGACGATAAAACAAGCGTTGTTATTGATACATTAATGAATGCTGATAACTTTGGAGATTTTGTTGCACGTATGGGTGCGGTCACAACTTTATTGTCAGCAGATAATGATATTTTAAAGCAGCATCAAAATGACTTAGATCAAATTGAAAAAGATAAAAAAGAAATTGATAAGCAAGAAAAAGTATTAGAAGCAGCAAAAAGTAGCCTAGCGGCTAAACAAGCTGAATTAGATAAAAACGTTGCGAAACAAACAGCAACGTTAACAACTATGCAAGAAAAATACAGTACGGTCGTAAATGAAATTGATGCAGCTTCTTCAGAAAAAGCAAATCTTCAGTCTGAACTAACAGGCATTCAAGATAAGATTGCAAAAGAAAAAGAAGCAGCTCAAAAGCAAGCTGAGCAAGTGGCAAAACAGCAGGCGGCTGAAAAGGCTGAGGCTGATGCAGAAGCAAAGCGTCAAGCTGAATTAGCAACAGCTAAAAAAGAAGTAAAAACAGAGCCGAAACAAGAAGTAAAAACAGCTGCGGCTACAGAGAAGAAAGCAGCCGTTTCTTCAGAAGCAAAAGAAACGAAAAAAGAAGAAAGCACACAAAAGCATTCTGGAAAAGAAATGTATGTAGAAGCAACAGCTTATACAGCTAATTGTGCAGGCTGCAGCGGCGTAACAGCCACTGGACAAAATGTAAGTTCAGGCACTCATAAAATTATTGCGGTAGATCCATCCGTTATTCCATTAGGTTCAAAAGTATATGTAGAAGGATACGGAGTGGCAACAGCAGGTGATACGGGCGGTGCGATTAAAGGATATCGAATTGACGTATTAGTACCTTCTGAGTCAGCTGCAAAAGCATTCGGACGTCGTACAGTGAAAGTAACGGTGCTAAACTAAAGAGAAGATCCGAACGATTTATCGTTCGGATCTTCTCTTTAGTTGGTTTTCAGATGAGATGGATGCAGCTATGTCTCAGCCTCTTCTTTGCATGTTTGGTGAGCAAGTTGCTAGCTAATCTATGCTCTTTTCGTTACCATACAATAAAGTAAATGGAAGAAAAGGAGTGGGTAAAATGAAGGTAGTTGATCCAGCAGTACAAAATGCAAAAGATAATTATCATTTGCTAACAGGTGTCGTCATTCCCCGGCCAATTGCGTTTATTACAAGTCAAAATGATGACGGTGTAGTGAATGCCGCGCCGTTTAGTTTTTTTAATGTAGTTGCGGCAGAGCCTCCGCTGATTGCCGTTTCGGTTTCGAGAAGTGAAGGTCAAATGACGAAAGATACGGCCAAAAATATTAGTGCATCTAAAGAATTTGTAGTTCATCTTGTAGACGAAAACTTAGTGGAACAGGTGAATCAAGCGGCATCTTCTTACCCTTCTTCCGTGAGTGAAGTCGAGGAAACAGGGTTAACACTAGCACCGAGCAAAAAAGTGCAGGTTCCCGGAATTCAAGAAGCCAGCATTCGAATGGAATGTAAACTTCACCAAATTGTTCCATTAGGAACGGATGAGGCATACAGCTCAGATTTGTTTATCGGTGAAGTTGTGATGTTTCATATTAGTGAAAAAGTAATAGAAAACGATCGCGTTTCTGCAGAACGTGTGAAGCCAGTCAGCCGGCTTGCGGGTTCTAACTATAGTAAATTGGGGCAATTATTTTCCTTAGAACGTCCCAAATAAGCAAGAAAGTGTTACTTATGTAGCAAAAAAATAGTATACATTGGATTTTTTAAAATAAGCGATTGTGTTCTGTTTCAACAATAACAGTACATTCGCTTTTTTTTATGAACGAAAAAGTTAATAGAAACCATAATAACAAAATCAATTTACAAAAAGGCAAAAATGTAAGGTTTTTGCCTTTTATATTTACCATTGAGGAAAAGGGTATTCATTCATATAATTTAGATTAAGTAAATTGTATACGCTTTCAATATACAGAATTATTTTTCAATAATTCTATCTAGAAAGAGACGTGAGCGTTTGCAAAAAAACTTGCCACACTAGGAGACGAGATCATAGGAGGGGTATTCATTGAAACGTTGGTTTAGTTTAATCAGTTTTGCACTCATTTTAACCCTAGTACTTGCAGGATGCGGAGGAAAGTCCGCTAATGAAACAAGTGGTAGCGGTGGAAAAGAAGTTGTTGCATGGGCTTGGAATATTAACGTACCGGTATTAAAGAAAGCAGCAGCAGAATATCAAAAAGAGAATCCAGGATTTAAATTAAAAGTAGTGGATATGGGACGTGAAGACGTTTATTCAAAACTAACAACAGGATTGCAGGCTGGCGGAAAAGGTCTTCCTGATATTGTATTAGTAGAAGACGATCGTTTCCAAGGATATTTGGATGCATTTCCAAAAGCATTTTTAAACCTATCTAAAAAAGGGTTCGATAAGCAAGAAGATAAATTTCCAGAGTTTAAGAAAGCTCTTTTATCAAAGGATGGGGACATGTACGGCTTCCCGTTTGATGCAGGTCCGACAGGCGTTTTCTACCGCACAGATTACTTTGAAAAAGCAGGCGTAGATCCAAACAGCATCAAAACATGGGATGATTATATTGCGGCTGGTAAAAAAATTAAAGAAAAAGTTGGCGTTGATTTACTAGGTTTAGATTTTAATAATGACGATGGCTTATTCCGAATGGCACTAACGCAGCAAGGTACATTCTATTTTAATAACAAAGGTAAGCTCAATTTAACTTCTAAAGAAGCGAAAAAAGCGATGGAGTTAAATAAGAAGTTAAAAGAAGCAGGCATTGTTAAAAATACAGTGGGCTGGGATGCTTCAATCAGTGCTTTAGCAGAAGGTAAAGTAGCAAGTTCACCATCTGGTGCTTGGCTATCTGGTTCTATTACGCAGCAGGCTCCAGATTTAAAAGGAAAATGGGGAGTATTTTTATTACCTTCGTTTGAAGAAGGAGGCAACCGTGCTTCTAACTTAGGCGGAAGCAACTATGTGATTTCAGCAAATAGCCAAAAAGCAGATGAAGCGTACAAATTTATGGAATATTTCTCAACAACAGATAAAGTTCAAGAAGAAGCGATGAAGGGCGGATTATTCCCATCATTAAATACCGTATATTCTTCAAAATTATTCACTGCACAAGATGAGTACTTTAACAATCAGACGATTTGGAAAACATTCGCAGATGAAATGAAAGATATTAAGCCGGTTAATTTTACAGGCAATTACTCAGTTGCAAACAGTGAAGCAGTCAAAGCTGTGTCAGAGGTAACAAATGGTAAGGGCGTTACAGACTCGCTTGAAGCAGCTCAAAAACGCTTAGAAAACCGAATTCAAAAATAATCAAGAAGCATAGAAGGTGATTTCTAGAAAATTGCCTTCTATCTCTTCTTCTTGCGGTACTAGGAGGTCATCATGAAGACAAATAAATCATTGCCTTACTTATTTATTGCTCCAGCACTTTTGCTGTTCGCGCTGTTTACCATCTATCCTATTTTTTCATCGTTTATTCTAAGCTTTCAGAGTATGGAAGGCGGAAAGTATGTATTTACCGGTTTATCAAACTATACACGTTTGCTCGGAGATGATATTTTCTGGAAAGCGCTTGGAAATACGGGGATTATTTTAATCGTTCAAGTACCCGTCATGATTTTATTAGCGCTTTTACTAGCTAACGCGTTAAACAGTCAGCTTTTAAGACTAAAAGGTTTTTTCCGAGTTTCATTTTTCTTGCCCGCAGTAACGTCGCTAGTTGCCTATTCTATTTTGTTTTCAATCATTCTTCAAGATGAAGGAATTATGAATACTATTTTAGGGTTTTTCGGTATCAATGCCATTCAGTGGCTGGGAGATCCTTTCTGGGCTAAAGTCTCAATCATCGTTGCGATGACTTGGAGATGGACAGGTTATAATATGGTTATTTTTCTAGCAGCTCTTCAAAGTTTATCTCATGAAGTTTACGAAGCAGCTGATTTAGACGGGGCAAATCGTATTCAAAAGTTTTTCCACGTAACGGTTCCACAATTAAAACCCGTTATCTTGTTTGCTACTATTTTATCAACAATTGGCACGCTTCAATTGTTTGACGAACCTTTTAACTTAACAAAAGGCGGCCCTGCTGATTCCACGATGACGCTAGGCTTATATATTTATCAAAATGGCTTTAAATATTTTGATTTTGGATATGCTTCAGCCATTGCGTACGTTGTTGTATTATTAGTCGGTATTTTAACGTTCTTCCAATTTAAATTTACGGGTGATAAATCATGAGTGTATTAGAGAGAGTAGAAGCAACCGCAGTAGCTACCGTGCCTAAGGTTAAAAAGAAAAGTAACATCATGCGCAAAATAGGATTATACAGCATGCTTGGGCTGTTCACGATTATCTCTATTTTTCCGTTTTACTGGATGATTATCGGCGCTACGAATGAATCGGGAAAAATGTTTACAAACCCTCCAACGCTGAAGCCTGGCGATCAATTTATGACAAATCTACAAAATTTAAATGCTTCAATTGATTTAGGGCGGGTCTTTTTTAACTCAGTATTTGTTTCAGTAGTGTATGTGATTGTAGCTTTAATGGTTTGTTCTACAGCTGCATATGCGCTATCTAAATTTGAATTTAAAGGACGAAACGCAATTTTTACAACGCTTTTATTGTCCATGATGATTCCGTATCAAGCAACGCTCATTCCGCTTTTTCAGCTGATGTCGAATTTTAATTTGCTTGATACGTATTTTGCTCTTATTGTTCCGCAGCTGTGCTTTCCGTTCGCTATCTTTTTATTACGTCAGAACTTTTTAGCTTTTCCAACGGAACTGATTGAAGCAGCACGTTTGGACGGTGCTGGAGAGATGAGAATCTTTTTAACCATTGTGCTTCCTTCTATGAAGCCTGCGATGGCTGCAGCAGCTATTTTCTTATTTATGACACAGTGGAATAACTTTATGTGGCCTTTAGTTGCGACTACATCAAACGAAATGGCTACATTGCCAGTTGCTCTTTCAAGCTTAATTGGATTATCGATTATTGATTACGGTCAAGTAATGATGGGGGTAACGATTGCCACCATTCCAATCATTGTCTTCTTCCTAGCACTTCAGCGTCATTTTATTTCAGGAATGCTTGGAAGTGCAGTAAAATAAAAAGCAGCAGATGTTGAGAAAAAAGTATGTTAGTTAAAGGAGGATCCGAAAGAATCTGATTGTTGATCGAGAATCAAATTCGTTCGGATTTTTTCCTTTCTAGGATGAACGTAGATTTAATTGTAGTTAATTGCTTCTAGGTGTTGATTGGAGGGCAAGACGAAGACTCCTGCGGGAAAAGCGGAACAGGTGAGACCCCGCAGGAGCGTAAGCGACGAGGAGGCTCACCGGCCGCCCGCGGAAAGCAAAGTCTTGCACGGAAATCAACAGCTGTGTAACAAGTAATTCATACTAGTTCAATTTGTTCGTCTTTAGATTGGGTTGATTTAGCCATAGTTCAATCACTTTCTTAATGAACAGGGGGAGAGAAGATGGGAGAAATACCTGTAGGAGTACAGCTTTATACGCTGCGTGAAGAAACGAAAAAAGATTTTAAAGGGACGCTTCAAAAAGTAGCTGCTTTAGGATACCAAGGGGTAGAATTTGCAGGGTATGAAGGATATACAGCGCAAGAAGTAAGAGCGTGGTTAATGGATTTGCAGCTGAAGCCAGCTTCTAGTCATATTCCACTTGAACAATTAGAATCTAATTTAGAGCAAGTGATTCACTTTGAGCAGCAAGTCGGAAATTCACATATTGTTTGTCCTTATTTAATGCCTGAACGTCAAACGGAAAAAGGGTATTACGAACTTATTGATTCTTTAAATGATATTGATACGTATTGTAAAAAAGAAGGCATGTCGTTTAGCTATCATCATCATGATTTTGAGCTGAAAAAATTGTCAACCGGAAAGTCAGCTCTCCAAACGATTCTAGAAGAAACTGGGGTAAATGTAGAGCTGGACATTTATTGGCTCACTAAAGCAGGCGAAGATCCAGTTGAGTGGATGAAGCACTATCGAAATCGTACGCCTTTTATCCATTTAAAAGATATGACAACAGACGGCGAGCAATTCTTTGCTCCTCTTGGTACCGGAGGGGTAAATGTAAAGGCTGTCATGAAAGAAGGCAATAAAGCAGGCGTAAAATGGTGGATCGTTGAACAAGATCAGTGCATAGAAAATCCTCTTAGCAGTATTAAAAAAAGCTTAGCATATATCAAATAAAAAAAACGAACAGACGCTGTCTGTTCGTTTTTTATTGATAAGCTGGAGTCCATTCAATTTCTCCGCACTTATTCGTATAATCAATATTTACTTCAAAGTTATGTTTTTCATAAAAATGAATTAATCTTTCGAGATGATCCCAGTCGCGCTCAGCGATATCTCCTTTAATGACATGAACATTTTGATCAACCGCTACTTCTTTTAAATAATTCATACATACAGAGCCATATCCCTTATTAGCGGGACCTTTAATATCACCAATAAAAATCGTGTGATTATCTTCATATACGCCATCGATGGCAAAATCCCAAGCCCCTCTATAGGCTTTTGTGCATTCATTTAGCATAATTTTACATGCGTTTCCGTCATTTTGTGCCGATACAATAACTAACTGATTATCTTCAGGCTGATCGACACCGATAACTTCGTACTTTTTAGCAATTTCTTTTAAATTATCCTGCATGCGAAATAGCTGAAACTCTAAATCATCAAGTGTTTCTTTTAGTTCTTCTGCATTCTGGTTTTTTTCTGTAAGCTGAGTAAACATTTTATACTCCTTTCCGTCTGTTTTCGGTCTAAACGCGCCTATGACAAAGAGAACACGGTGTATAAAGCGAAACTTTATTTAGCAAAGTATCTGCCTTAGTAAAAATATAAAAAGGAAAGAACCTGATTTGATTGATCGTTCATCAAAACGGCTGCTTTCCTTAACATTCACTTTTAAATTTTTCACAACGTGTATAAGGGTAACAAAGACTCATTAATTTTGTCAATAAGGTTGCAGGTCTATTTGTAAAGAAGATAACAGGACATTTTACTTATCTGGAAAGAAAAATAATGAGTGAAAAAAGAATCATTTTAAAGTAAAATCATTGGAGGAAAAGTATGGTTAAAAAGGAATTGCTTTTCATTTGAAAAAAACATACTTAAAATAAAAGTAAGAAAATATTTCATTTACTTACAAAATATTATAGAAAAATGGATGGAGTAATATGGGGTAAGTGTTAACTATATCGAACAAAGGGTGTATAAGATGGATAAATATCAAATTGCATTATTAGCTAATGTGCGTAAGCAGCTGCAAGAGTGGACTGATCAAAATAAAGAAATACCTCATGAAGAGGTGTACCGCTTTTTGCATTCAATTTCTGGAACGTCTGCGACTATTGGACTGCATTATTTAGGAGATCGTTCCCGCGCGTTAATGGAAGCTGTTGAAAAAAAACAGAAAAAAATCTGGGATTACGCGGAGTTGAATACTTTTTTATTAGATATTATTAAAATTTGTTATCAAGATGAAATTCAATCCGCAGAAGATATAAATAAACCGATAGAAATCAGTGAACAAACAGCTAGCATTTTACTTGTGGACGACGATCTTTCAATGCTGATGTATTTAAAAGAACAGTTTGAAAAGCAGGGATGGTACGTATTAGCAACTGCATCTAAAGAAAAAGCTATTACGGCTTTTTACGAATTAAAGCCGGATTGTTTTGTTGTTGATGTACATATGAAAGACTGTACAGGCTTTGACATTCTTTCATTTTTACGTGATAAAACAAAGCAACTGTTCGTCCCGATTGTCATGATGAGCGTTGATAATCAAAGAGAGACGCGTTTGAAGGCTTTTAAATTAGGGGCTGATGACTTCCTTGTTAAACCTTTCGATCTGGAAGAAAGTCTACTTCGAATTGGTCACCATATTGAACGAAAGCAAATGTTTAACTCCTATTTAATGTTTGATGAATTAACAGGAGCCTATAACCGAACGTATTTAAAAGAAATCTATAGTCAGCAGCTGTCGAGCTACGACCGCTTAAAAGATCCTTTTTGTTTAGCGATTTTAGATTTAGATTTCTTTAAAAGAATAAATGATCAGTATGGACATCTTATGGGAGACCGCGTACTGCAAGCATTTGTAGAGTATATGAAGCATGAAATTCGTCCAACAGATCACATTTTTAGATATGGAGGCGAAGAATTTATTCTTTTACTGCCAAAAACCAATATAAAAGAGGCAGAAACAGTATTAAATAGACTGTTGGATTCCTTTGTGAAAAAAGTGTTCACACATCAAAGCAATTCGTTTTATTGCAGCTTTTCCGGCGGAGTTGTAGAAGTTCATAACAATGAATGGCCGTTAGAAAAAGCGCTTCATCAAGCTGATGAAGCATTATATATAGCGAAGGAATCAGGACGTCAAAAAATTGTAGCTTCTTCTCAAAGCAAGCTGGTTAAAAAGCGAACGCTTCGTATGGCTATTATTGATGATGATTCTATCATTCGAACGATGCTGAAAGAGCTTTTAAGTAAGATTGATGTAGGAGATCGTTATGAAGTGAAAATAGAAGTGTTTAAAGACGGCATCGAGTTTTTTGAGTCCCAATGGATTCACTCTAGCGATCACTACTTTGTTATTTTAGATGGAATGATGCCTAAGATGGATGGCTTAGAAGTGCTGCAAAAATTAAGGCAGCAGAAACGTCACGATCAGTACACGGTTATTATGCTTACATCACGAAACAGCGAACAAGATATTCAAAGAGCATTAGAACTTGGGGCAGACGATTACATGACAAAGCCATTTAAGTTAATGGAGCTTGAAGCGCGCGTACGTCATTTAATGAAGAAGGTGAAATAAATGGGGATGTCAATTCAAGTGGTATATATCTTATTTGGCGGATTGCTATTGCTGTTGGTTTGTTTTCTAAGTTATTTACTTATTCAAAAAGCGCGTTTAAACGCTTTCCGGGCAAAAGTAGAATCCTATAAAGATAGTATAAAAGAATCTCTTTTTATTTATTTATACAGAAAAGATGAAGAACATCGGATAGAGCCTAAAAATAAAATAGAGCTGGCGGGTGTAGAGGAACTATTGAGCGGTTTTTCTGCAGCTGTGCAAGGTGATGACATTCGAAATAACATCACGCTCTATGCGGAGAAGGTTTTTACACCCAAATATAAAAAAGAGCTGCATCATTCTAGGTGGAGTGTCAGAATGAATGCCCTTTATGCTATTGAAGATTTTGGTCTTACTACGCTAACAGACCAATTAGTAGAAATGTATGAGAAAAAAAATAGTACAGCGGCTGAAAAAAATCAAATTTTAAAGATTTTAGTTAAGCTAAACCGTCCTGAGTTTGTTATATACATGACGAATGCCTCTAAACCGCTGTCTGAATTTATGTACCGCTCTTTGTTTGGAACTATGAACAGTGAGCAGTTTCAGCAATTTATTAATAAATTTGAAGACCTGCAAGAAGAAATTCAGCTACCACTTATCGATATGGTCGGTATCAATCATAAGTTAGAGTATATCGATTTCTTAAAAATGCACATGAAAAGTTCATCAGAAGAACTGCGAATTCGTTCGTTGAAATCACTTAACGCTTTATCTTTTCCATTAAAAGTAGAGGAGCTCACGAAACATCTTCAATCAGATATGTGGCAAGAGAGAATGATGGCTACCAAACTAGTAGGCAAAACGAGAGATGAGAAGGGATTGTCACTTCTCGAGCAGTCGCTGAAAGATTCTCATTTTCTTGTGCGCTCGAATGCTGCTCAGTCAATGATGAAAATCCCAACGGGTACAGAATACTTAGTTCATGTATATGAAACGACTGATGACAAGTTTTCGAAAGATATGGCAGCAGAATGGCTTGAAAAGGGAGGAATTACGGTTGTGGAATAGTGTTTGGCATCTTTTTTTGTCCGTTTGCGGATGGGCTGTATTTGCTTATATGATTTTTGTGCTTTGTTTTTATTTTATGATGTTTATCATTTCTGCTTTTCAACTGCGAAAGCAATATCAATTAAATGATGAAGAACCTTATGAAGATTTGCTTGCGGTTAGCTATACAACGCCGTTATCTATATTAGTTCCCGCTTATAACGAATCTGTCGGGATTATTGGAAGCGTGCGTTCGCTGCTTGGAATTGAATATCCGGAATATGAAGTAATTGTAGTAAATGACGGATCTTCAGATGATACGTTAGAAAAGCTCATCGAAGAGTTTTCTCTTGTGAAAATGAATCGAGTTGTGAGAAAGCAAGTGGAGACGAAAGAAGTAAAAGCTGTATATCGTTCTAAATTATACGATTATTTATATGTAGTCGATAAACAAAATGGAGGAAAGTCAGATGCATTAAATGCAGGAATTAATTTATCCAACTATCCTTATTTTTGTTCGATCGATGGTGATTCAGTGTTGGAAAGAGACGCTTTTTTAAAAGTTATGAAGCCAATTATTGATTCAGACGGAGAAGTAATTGCTTCAGGAGGAAGTATTCGAATTGCAAACGGATGTAAAATCGAAAACGGTGCGGTCGTATCGATTGGACTTGATACGCAGCCGCTTGTTGTGATGCAGATTATTGAATATTTACGTGCCTTTCTTATGGGGCGCATTGGTCTCAGTCGCCATAATTTATTACTTATTGTGTCAGGAGCATTTGGCGTATTTTCTAAACGCTGGGTGATTGAAGCTGGGGGTTATTCTCATACAGTCGGCGAAGACATGGAGCTTGTTGTTCGCCTCCACCGACTGATTAAACAGAAAAAAGCCAACAATCAAATTGTTTATATTCCAGATCCTGTATGCTGGACAGAGGCACCTGATGAAATCAAATATTTGCGAAGACAGCGAAACCGCTGGCACCGCGGTTTATTTGATAGTCTTTGGAAGCATAAAGAGATGCTGTTTAATCCGAAATACGGAAGTATCGGAATGATTTCTATGCCTTATTTTGTGTTTATTGAACTAATCGGGCCGGTCATGGAAATGTTAGGCTATTTGTTTATTGTTATTTCTCTAGTTGTAGGCGGGATTTATGTGGAATTTGCGTATTTGCTTTTTCTCTTAATGGTTGTATATGGTTCTCTTTATTCGATGGCGGCTGTTTTGCTAGAAGAGTGGAGCCTTCGCAAATATCCAAAAGTATCTGATATCGCTAAGCTGTTTGTCTTTTCCCTGACTGAATCCTTTTGGTATCGCCCTCTAACTGTTATATGGCGCTGTCATGGATTGTTGGACGTTATTCGCAATAAAAAGGGCTGGGGAGACATGCAGCGAAAAGGAGTTTCACAATGAAAAAATGGTTATTAATCGGCGGCATTATTTTGGTTATGGCAGTAACGGCTTCGCCATTTCTTATTTGGCAGCTAAAGAAACCAACTGATTTGAATATGCTTGTCATTGATAAAACAGTGCCAGATCAAACATTTCGAGAGCATCAGGGCTTAATGTGGATGCTGAATCAAGCGAAAGTACGCAAAGACGGGAAGCCTTATGAAATCTCAAAAGATTATGCAGGGTTTTATCCGAATGGAGATAAAACATACAGCATTAAATCTCTGCCAAAAACAAACTCTGCAGATATGATTTATATCACGGACACGTATGGCGTATACAAAGAAGATTTAGGCGTAAAAGCTAAAAGAGGAGATCGTTCTCAGCTGGTGTATGGCGGCATGACTTCTGAAGATGTGAGCTACGTTAAGAAAGCACTGAATGGACGTACAAAAACGCTGATTGGAGAGTTTAATACATTTGGAAGTCCTACTTCTCTAGACGTTCGCAAAGAACTGTATGAATTGTACAATGTTACGTGGTCCGGCTGGATTGGTCGCTATTTTGATGAATTCGGCAGTGAAGAAGTTCCTGCTTGGGTGAAAAGTGCTTACAAAAAGCAGTACAACAAAGAGTGGAACCTTACGGGCAAAGGCTTACTGTTTGTTAATGAATCCAATAAGCTCGTTATTATAACGGAAAAAGAATTAAAAGAAAATCCAGTATGGTTTCAATATACAAAACAAGGAAAAAAAACATTGAATTTACAGGATGAATCTGCTTATCAATATTGGTTTGACGTAATTACACCCCAGCAAAAAAGTGATGTGCAGGCTCAGTTTGTCTTTCACTTGGATTCTGAAGGAAAAAACAAGCTAAAGGAAAATGGTATTCCTTTGTCCATACCAGCAGTCGTTCATCATAATAAAGAGCGATATGATACTTATTACTTTGCAGGAGATTTTGCAGATCAAGGAGAAGTACCTTCCATTTATCAAACCTCTTTTTACCCGGTGTGGAAGAAATGGACAGAGAAAATCGGAAAAGAAGATGAGTCTTCTTTTTACTGGACTGTTTATCTGCCTCTTATGAATAAGATTATAGATCAACAGCAAAATGCATCGCAGCCTGCTTCTGTTACTTTTAATGAAAATATGGAAATCTATGAAGATGCTGACCGTAAAGTAGCAGGGAAAGTAGGAAAAGATTATTTGCAAGTTTATCAAAACGGCAAGTGGAAAGATTTGCTGATTAAAGGAGTAAATATGGGCATTAGTAAGCCAGGCCATTTCCCTGGTGAGACCGCTATTTCGAAAGAAGAATATTTACGCTGGTTTAAAGAAATTGGCAAGATGAATGCAAACTCAATCCGCGTATACACTATTCACCCTCCCGGCTTTTATGAAGCGCTTGCTGAGTATAACCAAAAAGCCAAAGAACCCATTTATCTTTTTCATGGAGTATGGGTGAATGAAGAAGTTTTCTATGATTCACAAGATGCTTTTGCAAAGGAAAATACAAAAGAATTTGAAGCTGAAATGAAAAGGATTGTAAACGTTATTCATGGAAATGCAACACTGCCAAAACGGACGGGACATGCAAGCGGAACGTATACAGCAGACGTGTCTCCTTATGTTTTAGGCTGGATTATAGGAGTTGAATGGGATCCCACGGTAGCCCTTTCGACAAATGAAAAACATAAAGGAATGAAAGATTTTAAAGGGAAGTACATCTATACGGAAAAAGGCAATCCCTTTGAAATTTGGCTTGCGCAGCTTATGGAAAAAACAATTTCCTATGAGCAGGATAAATATGATTGGCAGCGGCCTATGAGCTTTACGAACTGGGTGACGACGGATTTATTGACTCATCCATATGAGCCTTCTGAAGACGAAGATAAAGTGTCTGTTAATCCTAATTTAATTCACACAACTAAAAAATTTGAGCCGGGATTATTTGCTTCTTATCATATTTATCCTTACTATCCTGATTTCTTAAACTATGAACCTCGTTATCTCGCTTATCGCGATCATCGAGGAGAGAAAAATAACTACGCAGGTTATTTGCAAAATATGAAAGAAGTTCATCATATGCCCGTGCTTGTTGCTGAATTTGGCATTCCGGCTTCGCGAGGACTCACCCATAGAAACGTATACGGATGGGATCAAGGCTTTCATACGGAACAAGAACAAGGAAAGATTCTGTCACGCTTGTACGAAGATATTGTTGAAGAAAAAATGGCTGGCGGTATGGTCTTTACATGGCAAGATGAATGGTTTAAGCGAACGTGGAATACGATGGAGTACGACAATCCGAACCGCAGGCCATTTTGGACGAATTTGCAAACGGGAGAACAGCATTTTGGCCTGTTGAGTTTTGATCCAGGAACAAAGCTGAAAGTCAAAGTAGACGGCAAATCAGATGATTGGGAAAAGCTGAACAGCAAGTCGGTATATAAGCCGTCTAAGAAGTTAAAAGCATTGAACATTACAAGTGATGAAGGTTATCTATATCTACACGTGAGTGCAAAAGAGCTGGAAGATCAAAAGCTTTATTTCTTGTTTAACACAATTAACAATCAGGGACAGTCAAAGATTCCTCAAATTCCTTCTTTAAAAACAAAAGGAATTGATTTTGTAACAGAATTAAACGGGAAAGAAGACAGTCACTTGTGGATAGACAGCTATTACGATACGTATTATTTTTCGTATGCCCATCAGCTTCAAATGATTCCATCTGTAAAAGGAACCGATACAAAAGATAACGGCATGTTTAATCCAATCAGGCTCGCCCTTAACAAAGAGTTAGCGATTGGAGAGGGGAAAAACAAGAGAACCATTCCTTTTGACGCCTATGAAACTGGGAAGCTCCAAGAAGGAAACAGCGATCCTAACTCTTCTTCATTTGATTCGCTGGCAGATTTTAAAGTGAATGAATCAAATGGAATTGCTGAACTTCGCATTCCTTGGGCGCTTTTAAATGTAAAAGACCCGAGTCAAAAAGAAATAATGGGAGATATTTGGTCCAAAAAAGGATTAGAATCCAGCGAGAAAATGAAAGGAATTCAAGTGGGAGTCGTAGCTGTTAATAAGAAGAGCAATGACGTGGAAGATACGTTTCCGACTCAGAAAAAAGGAGAACTTTTATTAAAAGATTTTTACTTATACAAGTGGAAAAATTGGGAGTATCCAACTTTTCACGAACGAATAAAGCCGTCCTACTTCATATTGCAAAAAACGTATGGACGACTACAAGCGGAGGAATAACAATGGCAAAAATTTTATTAGCGGAAGATGAAGAAGTGCTTCGTATGTTAGTGGTAGATACGCTTGAAGATGAAGGACATGAAGTGACGGAAGCAGAAAACGGCGAAGAAGCGTTGGAATTTATTAAAGAACGTGATTTTGACTTAATTATTTTGGATTATATGATGCCCGTGTTCACCGGGCTTGAAGTCATTCAGCAGCTGAAAGAAATGAAAGATAAGCGCCATACAAAAGTATTGATGCTTTCAGCTAAGAATCAATCTGCTGATCAAAGCCGGGTGTTAGAAGCAGGGGCTGCGTATTTTATGTCTAAACCGTTTAGTCCCCTATTGCTAGCCGAACGTGTTGAGGAAATTTTAGATGAACAATAAACTAAAACGAAAAAGTATCTCAACCCAGTTCATCTTCTTAGCAAGTATCCTTTTACTTGCTTTTGCGGCGGGTTCAACTGTACTTGTTGTACGGCAAAAAGAAATTACAGCTGATTATGCCCAGTACAGGGCACAAGTACGGGAAAAGGCACAGCTGCTATCTACAATTGATAAATCAATGAACAGAGCTTTTTTGCAGGCTCGTGGGTTTATTGCATTTGATTCAGAGGATATGTATAACGAGGCTGCAAGTCAGCAAAAAAGTATCGAAGAAAATCTTGATCGACTTTCAGGTCTAGCGGCAGATAGACGTGAACGTACGTTTGTAAATGAAGCGACGGTGATGCTAAACACGTATTTTAATCAAACGCTTCCTTATTTTAAAGATATTTACGACAAAAAAGGCATTGAAGGAGTCCGCTCTAGTCCTGAGCGGAAGGCTGCTTCTAAATCAATAGAACAAATGCAAAAAGAACTTGATGACTACCAAAATGAATTAACTAAAGACTTAAATACACAGTACGATGACACGTCGAGTGACATGCAGAAAAGTCAAACGTTCTTTATTTTATTTTTAGCGTTTACAGTGGTCATTTTATTATTGCTTACACGGGTATTGCTAAATAAGTTTGTAAAGCCGCTGAGTCAGCTAGCATATACGGCAAGCGAAATTGCTGCGGGAAAAGAAATGCCTATGACATTTGATGAACATAGAAGAGATGAAATCGGTATGCTATCTCAGGCCTTTTACAAAATGGTATCGACTTTGCAAAATAACGAACAGGAGTTAACGGCTCAAAATGAAGAGCTGATTGCACAGCAAGATGAGTTGCACAGTCAGCAAGATGAACTTCAGCACGCATTGGAATTGACAAAGGAACGAGAAGGCGAGTTAGAATTGCGCAATTTATTTGTGCATGGACTAACAAATTCTCTTCAAAAGCAAGAAGTTCTCACGAGTGCTGTCACAAACATGAGCCGAGTAATGAAAGCTGATCACGGTTTTATTATGCTAACCGATGAAAAGACACATGCTTCATTTGGTCTATCTTCATCAAGTGTTCAACAGATGATGAAAAACCTTCATAATAATTACATTGATCATGTGCAAAAGACGAAAAAATGTATGGTAGTAAAAAGAGAGTGTATAGAACATGAGCGCCTATATCATCGGCAAACGTTTTATTTGTATGATGTTATCGTACCGGTGCTGTCTTCACAGGGAGATATGCTAGCCTATATGTTTTACAGCCGCTACGCGGATGAATACACAGAACATGAATTACAGACATTTGAAATATTGGCCAAACAAATTACGATTGCTCTTGAAAAAATTTATATTTACGAAGAGTCTGAGCATGACAGACTGCTATCTCAAGATATTTTAAATTCGATTCAAGAAGGAATGCAGCTTGTAGATACAAGCGGTACGATTCTACAAGTGAATACGAAGACTAGCGAATTGTTTCAATATGAGCATCAAAGCGGGCTTCTTCAGCTTTCTCGCGATCAATGGCTAGATGCTCTCTCTCAAAAAGTCGAAAATATAGAGGAGCTAAGACAATACGTTAAAGCCATTTGTAAGGGAGAGCAAGTAGAAAAGTCTTTTGTTTATTATCTGCACACGGAAGGTAAGCGAAAAGTTATAAAAGTTTATAGCGAATACGTATATCGAAACCGTCAGATGTTTGGCGTATTGTTCGTTCATCGTGATATTACGAAAGAATTTGAAGTTGATCAGATGAAGTCGGAATTTGTAAGCACTGTGAGTCACGAGCTGCGCACACCTTTAGCAAGTGTATTAGGGTTCACTGAGCTTATGCTAAACAAAACATTAAAAGAAGAAAGACAGAAGAAGTATTTAACTACTATTTATCAGGAAGCACAGCGGTTAACTTCTTTAATCAACGATTTTTTGGATGTCCAAAGAATGGAAGCGGGGAAACAAACCTACGATAAAAAGTATCAAGACATTCTGCCGCTTATTAAGCAGGTGATTGAGGTCCAGAACATACAAACAAGTAAGCATGAATTTGATATGATTTCCGATCAAGAGCATTTTACAGTAATGGGAGATAAAGATAAGCTTCTGCAATTGTTTAATAACGTAATTAGCAATGCAGTAAAATATTCGCCCGATGGAGGGAACGTTACAGTTAAAGTGTATCAAAAGGAACACGCTGTTTATATTGATATTCAAGATGAAGGAATTGGTATACCAAGTGAAGCGCTAGGACATTTGTTTACCAAATTCTACAGAGTAGATAACTCCGATATGCGCAAAATTGGCGGAACGGGTCTAGGGTTAGCAATTGTAAAAGAAATTGTAAAAGCTCATGGTGGAGACATTACTGTACAATCAGAATGGAAAAAAGGAACAACATTCACGGTTGTTCTCCCGCTTCTACATGAAGTTCAGTACGATGAAGAAATGATGATAAGTGCGAATGATAACCGTAAAAGCGTAGTGATTGTAGAAGATGATAAAAGTTTAGCGACGCTTTTACAGGTAGAATTAAAAGAAAGCGGCTTTCACGTTCGGTATTTTAATAACGGAGAAGACGCATTAAACTCTATTCATCAGCAAAAGCCTGAAGTGGTTGTTCTAGATATCATGCTAGGAGAAAATAAGTTAGACGGCTGGGATGTTTTAAGGCATCTCAAAGAAAATACAGAGACAGAAAAAATTCCTATCTTAATCTCATCTGCTTTAGACGAAAGAAGCAAAGGATTAGAGCTTGGAGTGTGTGAGTTTCTGATTAAGCCCTATCAGCCTAGTAAACTATCTAAAACGATTCTCCAGCTGCTTTTGAAAAAACAAGAGCATGAAGGAGAAATTATGATTCCATCAGATAAAGAAGAGTAGAAATTTGGTGAGGCTTCGTTATATGTACGGAGTCTCATTAAACGAAAAGAAAATTAGTAAAGTAATAAAAAAACATTGAAAACGCTATCAAAATGTGGTTTTATAGAAAGTAGGCATAACATGATGACCTTAGAATTACCTTTTTCCACCTCCTTACATGCGTAAGGAGGCTTTTTTGTATAAATATAGTAAGATAAGATAACAAAACCTCATGCAGAATCGTTTATTGAATTTCAGCTCGTTAACAAACTGCTCAAGAAAGTTCGTTAGTGAAAGGAGTGAAGCTCTAGAAACGATTTCACAAAGGGAGGATAGTCTCTCCAAGAAGTGAAGGTAGTTCAATTTTTATAATCATAGTATAATAAAAAATACGGTTATAAAAGCTGTGTTTTTTATACATCTTTTATATAGAAGGCAAGATTGAATTTTATATTTTCTTAAAGGAGGTCTTTCCTTGGATATTGCGTATATAATTGCTGAAGAAAGAATTAGACAAGCAATAAAAGACGGTGACTTTGATAAGCTGCCTGGGGAAGGAAAACCATTAAAGTTAGAAGATTTATCACATATACCTGAAGAACTGCGCCAAGCGTATAGGATGTTAAAAAATGCAAATATGATAAGTGATGAACAAGAGCTAAAACGAGATATGGCTACAATAGAAGAATTGATTTCTATATGCACGGATGCTAATGAAGAACAAAGGCTAACAGAGATGCTTACGGAAAAGCGTTTGCGCTTTGAGCAGCTCGTTGACAAGAAAAAGATGACAAGTTCTGCAGCTTACAGGACGTATCAGAATAAAATTTACTCCAAATTTTTTTATTAATGAGTGTAATAGACGAGACGATCGGAGGGTGAGAACTTGCGGCTGTTAATTTTATTGATTAGTATCATATTATTTATTTCGCTTTGTTTTTATATTTTTGCCCCACAAATAAAACGAGGCGCCCAATCGAAAAATGTGCCGGTTTTATTTATTCATGGCTATTTAGGCAGTCAAAAAAGCTTAGGGAAAATGATTAAACGATTTGAACAAAACGGATGGGGAACTAAAGTAGCTTACTGCGTCGTTCAAAAAGATGGAGCTATTCAGTGGAAGCACATTATGAAAGCAAAAGAGGGAAAACTCCCGCTTATTCATATCGTCTTTAAAAAGCCAGATGCCAGTATTGCACAGCAGCAAAAATGGATTGAAGCTATTATGCAAGATGTACGTGATACATATAAAGCATCTTCTGTTGATTTAGTTGGACATAGTATGGGAGGAGTAACAGCAGCAGCAGTTAGTTTGGCTAACCCTCAATATATTCAAAAGTTAGTTACGTTAGGATCGCCGATTCAAGGATTAGATTATCAGGAATTAATGGAGATGTATCCTCATGCACGCAATCATATTGAATCTATGGGGGCTCGTGATTTAGCTTTTCACTCTATGGCGTTAAACAAGCTATACGAAAGTCGTCAAGATTTCTCAAAAGAGATCGACGTTTTTTCAGGAGCAGGAGATGTGGGAGATAAGACAGATGGAGTGGTAACAGTAGAAAGTGCATACGGACTGCAAGAGTTTACCGAACACATTCATCTCCAAACGTTTCATGAAGCACATTCGGATTTACATGAAAGCTCAGAGGTTGATAAAGCTGTTTATCAATTTTTAAAACGAGATTAAAGGGGGATTACGATGCTTTACTTAATTAGACACGGCCAAACAGATTGGAATAAAAACAAACTTATTCAAGGGCATGCTGATATTCCGCTCAACGAAACAGGAAAGCAACAAGCCAAACGCGTAGCGGAACGTTTTAAAGATATCCATATTGATGTAGTCTACACAAGCGATTTGCTTCGTGCGCAGGAGACGGCTAGGAAAATTGCAGCAGCTGCTAAAGTAGAGAAAGTCGAGGTTTGTGAGCAGCTGCGCGAGCGCTCTTTTGGAGAATTAGAATCAAAGAACGTAGAAGTTCTGCATGATCTTTTGCCAAACTATGCGACAAATTGGGGAGAAGAACCTTTATATAATATTGAAACACTCGAAGCCGCTCAAGAACGGATGGTTCGGCGTTTAACGGAAATTATGAAGGAGTCTATTGGAAAGAAAGTAGCAGTTGTTAGTCACGGGGCGGCAATTAATACATTCATTCATCATGTAACAAGCGGAGAACAAGGAACAGGGACTACTATTTTACAAAATACATCGATTACAACTTTTGCTTATGAAAGTGGAAAATGGCGTCTTGAAACAATCAATGATGCCAAACATCTTGAATAAATATACTTAAAGAGGCTGTGACAGTAGTATTTTAGTTGAGGGAGGATCCGAACGATTAATCGTTCGGATTTTTTTATGGTGATGGTGAACGCAGGTTTCATATATGTAAGTACTTCTGGCTGTTGATTGGAGGGAAAGGCGAAGACTCCTATGGGAAAAGCGGAAGGGGTGAGACTCCGCATATTAATTTTATATATAAATATTTATACAATTGATTTTAATAAAAATGCATAGTAAAATAAGTTTTATTACTATTCTATTAAAGCGTTTAGTATAACTGGATTTCCTAATATTGTTTAATAAGTAACTATATTTCGGAATAAGATTAATTGATTTGTATAATTTCAAGGAGGATGTAGTATGTCTAAAGATTGGAGTCACTTATTTGAAAGAATGCCTGAATTGCTAGCACCGACAATGGCTAAAGATCATCCGAATTTGCCCGTTGTGAAAGAAGAAGGATGCTATTATTATGGATTGGATGGTAAAGAATATCTCGATTTTACTTCTGGAATCGCTACGACAAATGTAGGACACAGACATCCGAAAGTAGTAAAAGCAATTAAAGACGGAGCAGATCAATTATTGCACGGTCCTTCAGGTGTGATTATGTACGAATCGATATTAAAATTAGCCGATGAGTTAGGAAAAGTAACGCCGGGCAATTTAGACTGCTTTTTCTTTGGAAATAGTGGCACAGAAGCAATTGAAGGAGCCTTAAAATTAGCGAGGCATGTTACAAAGCGTCCGTATGTTATTTCTTTTTTAGGGTGTTTTCATGGCCGCTCGATGGGAGCTTTAAGTGTTACAACATCGAAAAGCAAATATAGACAATTTCAGCAGCCTTCGGGACTGACATATCAAATTCCATATGCCAATCCAAAAGAGTGCCCTGCGGAGCTAGACAGCGATGTATACTTTACTGAAAAGCTTGAAAAAGATTTTGAAATACTGTTTAAGCACCAAGTCACGCCTGAAGAAGTGGCGGCCGTTATTTTGGAACCAGTATTAGGAGAAGGCGGCTATATTATCCCTCCGAAAAGCTGGATGAAGAAGTTAAGAGAGATTTGTGATCGTCACGGAATATTACTTATTTTCGATGAAGTGCAAACAGGGTTTGGCCGTACCGGCGAATGGTTTGCTGGCCAAACGTTTGATGTTGTACCAGATATTATGGCTATAGCAAAAGGAATTGCTTCTGGAATTCCGCTTAGCGCAACGGTAGCTTCTCAAGAATTAATGAAGCAGTGGCCTCTTGGCACACATAGTACAACATTTGGTGGGAATCCTATCGGATGTTCAGCAGCTCTTGCAACTCTTGAAGTGATGAAAGAAGAACAGCTGCTGGATAACACGAAAAAAATGGGCGCTTATGCATTAGAAAAGCTGCATCTTTTAAAGGAAAAACATTCAGTTATTGGAGATATCCGTGGTTTAGGACTTATGATTGGAATTGAAATTGTTAATCCGCATACGGGAGAAGGAGATGGAGACGCTTTATTCGAGATTTTGGACTTAGCTTTAGAAAAAGGCGTGTTATTTTATTTTTGCGGAAATGCAAGTGAAGTTATTCGCATGGTACCTCCGCTTACTGTGACAAAAGAACAGATAGATGACGGCATTCGTATGCTAGATGAGGCTATTACTTCTTTTGAGAAAAAGTCAGCTGTAAAAGCGTAATAAAAAAATATAAAAAATTTATATATTTGTAACCTAGTTGTCATAGTAATGGTAGCGATATCATAGTTTTAGAGGGAAAACAATTTTCTGAAAAGTAGTTGACATCTGTTTGTGCAGCATGTAACATAATATTTATCTTATCAACAATTATCAACAAAATTCGACAAACTTCTTATCAAGAGAGGCGGAGGGATAGGCCCTGTGAAACCTCGGCAACGGACTTTATAGAACCGTGCCAACTCCCACAAGCAGTGCTTGAAAGATGAGAAGAGACCAGGCTTACTAACAATTGTGATCCCAACCTCTTCTTACAGGCACTTAGACACTGGAAGTGGAGGTTTTAATTTTATGACAAGAATATGACATTTAGATAAAAAACAGCAGGTGAAATTACCTGCTGTTTTTATATGCTGTAAAATGATAAATAACCTACCAGAATTCCTAGTAAAAGCACCCCGGCCGTAATACCAATAATCCACCACATCATTTTTTTCATCGTTTATTCCTCATTATCAATTGACTGTAGCTGTAGATCCGCCAGAAGCGCCGGAAGCCGTACCATAAGCGGTTTGTCTTTTGATTCCAGCATTTTTAGCTGCAACTTTCCACTGCCAGTCAATTCGCCCGTAGGCTCGATTATTTTGTACCCAAGATTTTGAGCTCTTTTTTGAAATAGACACAAGGGGGTTTACGTTTTTTGTGACCACACCTCGTACACTTTTGACTGAAGTTACTGAGGAGCTTTTTGTGTAATAATCTACATACACCGTTAGTTTTGTTGTTGTAAATCCAGCCGCTTTATAAGAAGCCGTATAAGCTGCTGTTTTGAATAAAGGTGAAGCCGTTTTTGCTCCGTATGCTGCTGTACTTGCAGCTTCGACCGTGCCGCTGCTCTCTTCAATATCCATTTTGAACAGAGATGGATCCCTTAGTGATTGTACAACTTTTTGTTTTTGTTGACGCGACAGTTTTGAAAATTCATACAGTGAACTTTTATCACCTTGCCCTTTCAAGAACTGCGTGTAAGAAGCAACCGTTAAATGAGCAGGTTTTTCACTAGCCTGAACAGAGTTTGGTACGACTAATAGACATAATAATGCACCTATCAGGGAAAAAGCAAAAAACGTTCTTTTTGTAGCCATATTCATATAAATCCTTTCTAGTACTCTATCTTTATAAATAGATAAGAAGTAATTTATCGTTTTGAAGAAGGGCTGTGTGCTGACATATTAACTGTCATCACGACACGAGCTTGCTGTACAGATTTCATAAAGCATTCGTATAGAGAAGCGAATACTTTGTCCACATCTCCTTCTAAAGCTGTTGCAAAAGGCACGGTTTCGGCAAATACTCCCTGTTGTTTAACTGCGCCAATTCCGCTTTTGATGATGTCTACATAATGCGGCGTATCTAATGGATACAAAGAAAATTGAGTGGATACAGGGAACGAAGCACAAAGCTGTTGGTTTAAAGGCATGTTTTCTTTTGAGTTTATTTTTCTTTCTTCGAAATATTCTTCGTGACGCCCTGTTGAAAACGTGGCATTCAGCACAATATGCTTTTCTGATTTTCCAGCACTTTTATAAATGGCCTGTACAACTTCAAATACGTCTTTGGCAGTTCCTTCAATAAACGTACTAACACGGTCCGTTTTTCGCTGAACTTTAGACATATCCACTTCGTTTAGTGCGCTTAAAATAATATCGATGAAGTTATCGCTCATAACGGAAAGCGTAAAACGACAGCCAACATTTATTTTTTCCAAGTTAATCACCCCTAAAATATAGATTTGTAGTTTTTTAATCATACAAATCATAAAATAACTTTTCTGTTTTGTATAGAAACAGAAGATAGATTCTTTATTTTTAGTAAATATTACATAGAAGAAACGAGAATAAATTGCATAACATGAAAATTAAGGGTGTCAAGAAAAGTCACATAGTGAAAAAGAATAAAAAAACAATGTTAGAACTTCTGACAAAAAGCTGGTATATAGACTGAAAACACCATATTATAAATACAAGATCACATTATTCTCCTGCGATTTCGTATAACCTCTTGAAAAAGGGACTTGGGATTTTATCATAAATCCAACCTCCTAGCTGTATAATCAGCTAGGAATTTTTTTTACCCAAAGTCTCTATCGCCCATGAGGTTACCTGCACTTATTCAACTCAGAGCATGCACCATATATATTTAAGACCAGTGTAAGAAAGATTGCTTGAAGATGTTAGTGTTCGGTTTGAGCTAGAAATAGATAGATGTTACGAAAGAGGGGAAAGAAGGTATGACGCACACATTAATTAAAAATGCAGAGATTATTACGATGAATGAGAAGAATGATATTATTTACGGTGACCTTTATATTGTTGGAAATCGTATTGCAGCCATCGGGAAAAATCTGCATCCGGAAAAGGTAGATAAAGTCATTGACGCAGCAAATAAAACGATTGTGCCGGGCTTTATACATACTCATATTCATTTATGTCAAACGCTTTTTAGAGGGCAAGCAGATGATTTAGAGCTGCTAGACTGGCTAAAGAAGAAAATATGGCCGCTTGAAGCTTCGCATGATGAAGAATCTATCTATTATTCAGCACTGTTAGGGATCGGTGAACTCATTCAAAGCGGGACTACAACAATTGTCGATATGGAAACTGTTCATCATACAGACTCTGCTTTTCAAGCTATATCTAAGAGTGGAATCCGAGCTCTTGCAGGAAAAGTAATGATGGATAAAAAAGGCGACGATCTGCCAAAAGCTCTGCAGGAGACAACGGCTGACTCGATTAAAGAAAGCGTAGAGCTGCTTGAAAAATGGCATAATTCAAATAACGGTCGTATTCGATACGCATTCTCCCCAAGATTTGTGCTGTCGTGTACGGAAGATTTGCTGCGTGAAGTGAGCCATTTATCAGCTGCCTATAATGTTCATGTCCATACTCATGCTTCTGAGAATCAAGAAGAAATTCGCATTGTAGAAGCTGAAACGGGTATGAGAAATATCATGTACTTAGACCATTTAGGATTAGCCAATGAGCGCCTTATTTTAGCGCACTGTGTGTGGCTAAACGATCAAGAAAAGCAAATTATTAAGAATCAAGGAGTAAAAGTCAGTCATTGCCCAGGCTCAAACTTAAAACTTGCATCGGGAATCGCAGATGTGCCCAGTTTATTAGAGCAAGGTGTATTTTTAAGCCTTGGCGCTGATGGTGCTCCTTGTAATAATAATTTGGATATGTTCAACGAAATGAGGCTGGCCGCTACGATTCATAAACCCTCTTACGGACCAACAGCCATGAATGCAAAACACGTGCTCGAAATGGCTACAATCGGCGGAGCGAAAGCAGTTGGGCTTGAAAAAGAAATTGGAAGTTTAGAGGTTGGGAAAAAAGCGGATCTTGCCATTTTAAATTTAAATCAGCTTCATACTTTTCCATCTTACGGCGTAGACCCTATTTCCAGAGTTGTGTATTCAGCAACGCGAGGAGATGTAGAACTAACAATGGTTGACGGTGAAATTGTGATGGAGAATCGCGTGCTAAAAACCATTGACCAGGGAATTGTGCTGAAAGAGGCAAATCATTCGATAGATCGTCTTTTAAAAAGAATTCCACTTTTAATTTCGTAAGATGTAAAACGAAGAAGAGGCTGGGATAAAAGTATTTTAACAAAAGTAAAGCTCAAATTATTAATCGGAATTATTGATTAATAATTTGAGTTTTTTGTTGTCAAGGTGAACGTAGGTTTCATCTGTTTAGTTGCTTCTAGCTGTTGATTGGAGGACAAGGCGTAGACTTCTGCGGTTATTCCATTTATTTGTCTTTAGAATGGATTTATTTAGTTATGTTTCAATCTCTTTTTTGTATAAATGAGTAAAAAGAGTACTCTTGCAACAGACTAAAAAGATAAGAGAAATAAATTTTCAAAATTCCAAACTAACGGAAGATAAAAATTTTTATAATGATAGCGTTTTCCACCTTTGCATATCTACAAATTAAGACTATAATAGGACAAAAGATTTTACTTTGAAACGTAAAATCCTCCTAAATCGTGTCCTTTTTAGGACATTCGAATAGGTAGGATTTTTTATTTTTTTTTAGAAGTAGGGAGGCGCGCGTGTTGGAGCGTAACGGAATATTAGAGCGCTTGTTTAAACTATCAGAGCGCAACACAACACCAAAACAAGAAATACTAGCAGGACTTACAACTTTTATGACGGTCAGTTATATGGTAATCGTCAATCCCATTATCATGTCTGACGCGGGTATCCCTCGAGAAGCGGCTCTTGCAGCTACCATTTATGCCATTGTATTTAGTACGTTACTGATGGCTCTATGGGCAAACTTCCCGATTGTAACCGGTCCAGGGATGGGTTTAAATGCGTTTTTTACGTATTCAGTAGTATTAGGACAAGGATTGTCATGGCAAACGGCACTTGGAGCAGTTTTTATATCCGGGGTCTTATTTTTTGTTTTAACGGTAACAGGAATACGCGGAAAGATTATTGATGCCATTCCGAACGTATTAAAGTCTTCCATAGCAGTTGGAATTGGTCTTTTTGTTGCGTTTATCGGTTTGAAAAACGCTGGATTAGTTGTGGCAAACGAGTCTACTTTCGTAGGGCTTGGAAATGTCATGGATAAAGGCCCGTTACTTGCTATTTTTGGGCTGATATTAGCAGCTGTACTGATGGCTAAAAATGTAAAAGGTGCTCTTATTATAAGTATTTTTGCTACGACAATATTAGCAATGATTGTAGGAGTACAAGCAGTTCCCCATTCTCTGAAAGACGTCTTTTCAGCTACGCCGCCAAGCGTTGGAGAAACATTCTTTCAAATGGATTTAAAGGGTGCAGTTGCCTACGGCATTTTTTCAGTTGTATTTTCTTTCACCATCGTAGAATTATTTGATACGCTAGCGACATTGATTGGACTATCTAAAAAAGCAAACTTAGTAGATAAAAACGGTAAAATTCCAGGTTTAAATCGCGCGCTTGCAGCAGATTCAATTGGTACAATGGCGAGTGCTATTTTTGGAAGCACTGCGCTAAATACGTATATTGAAAATGCAACAGGTATTGCAGAAGGAGGGCGTACCGGCTTAAAGGCATTAACGGTTGCCATCTTATTTATATTTACCTTGTTTTTTGCACCGCTTATTCAATTTATCCCAAGCGTTGCTACTGCTCCAGCACTCATTATTATTGGTTCGCTTATGCTAAGTGACATTCGAAACGTTAACTTCGACGATTTCACTGAAGTTGTTCCCGCTTTCTTAACAATTGTCATGATGCCGTTAACCTACAGCATTGCAGAAGGGTTAGCATTCGGCTTCATTTCATACACAGCGATTAAACTGTTTACAGGACGCCATCGCGAAATTCATTGGATGATGTATGTAATCACCATTGCCTTTTTTATCAATTTTTATATGAGTTCCCATTAGGAATGAAAAAAGACGTAGCATTAAGCTACGTCTTTTTTGTAAAGGCTTGTTGAGAGAACAAACCTTTATTTCATTAAGGTTGATAAATATCCCAAGCTGTTTTTAATGAATCAACGATATAGTTAGCTACTTCTTCGATATCCAAATTATCAGTTTCAACTTTTGAATGGTGGTTTGAGTAGATAGCTTGACGGTCGTAAAATAGCTTTTCAATATCTTCTAAGCTTCTTCCTTGTAAAACAGGACGGCTATCAATGATCAAACTAATGCGTTCTTTCCAAGAATCCCAAGACAAATCTAAAAAGAATACGATGCAGTTAGATAAACAAATCTCTTGAATTTCTTCTTGTAAAAAAGCGCCTCCCCCTAAAGAAATGATTTTTAAGCGCTGCTGTGAAAGTCGACTTATTACTTCTTTTTCTTTTTGTCTGAAGAAAGTTTCACCGTGCTCTTTAAAAATCTGAGAAGTAGGCATATTAAATTCTTTTTCGATTTCTTGATCTATATCAACAAAATCTCTATACAATTTTTTGGCAACCATTTCTCCAATAGTTGTTTTTCCTACCCCCATAAAGCCGATAAACACAATACTTTTCTCTCTAAGAGATATGTCGTTATATGCCATTTTTAAGCCTCTTTCTGATTTTTAAATACAAATCGGATGTTATAGTAAATACTGAAATTATAATATAAATCCTTTAGTTTGTAAAAGCTACTATTCTTCTCTGAAATAAAGAAGAAATTATTTTTTAGGATGCATAGAAAGATACACCCGAGTATCTTTTTTGTGCTCATATTTTGGATTAGCGCTTCGCGTATATTCTTTTGACTGATGTTCTATATGGTAGTTCTGTTCAAATTGTTTGATTGCTTCATTAATTTCTTCTTGTGTTCCCATTAATCTTACTTGCAGCATTGTAATGTCTCCTTCCATACACTTTGCTTTTTGACTATATCATGAAATGAAAAAGAAGTAATTTTATTTTTGTTGACGGACTTGTATATACAGGTTAGAATAAAAATATAAAACTTGTATATACAGGTTTGTGGTGAGATTTATATGGGGGATAGGAGATATAGGAGTAAAATGAAAGCGGAAACAAGGGGGAAAAGACATGAATCGAGAATCTGTTGAACGCATTGTAGAAGCCGTTGGCGGAAAAGAAAATATCTCTGCTGCAACGCACTGTGTAACGCGCCTTCGACTTGTTTTAAAAGATGAAGGTAAAGTCAATCAACGTATGCTAGATGAGCACGAATTAGTAAAAGGATCTTTTTCTACAAACGGCCAGTTTCAAGTTGTCATTGGTCAAGGCACGGTGGATAAAGTATATAAAGAAATGGTGGCGCTTACAGGTATAGGCGAGCTATCAAAAGAAGAAGTGAAAAACGAAGCGGCTAAAAACTTAAATCCGCTGCAGCGCGCAATAAAAACATTAGCTGACATTTTTATTCCTATTTTACCGGCCATCGTAACCGCGGGTTTATTGATGGGAATCAATAATGTACTAACAGGAGCCGGAATTTTTTACGATGATAAATCAATCGTAGATGTTCATACACAGTGGAAAGACTTCGCAAGCATGATTAATTTAATTGCGAATACGGCTTTTGCCTTTTTGCCAGCTCTTATTGGGTGGTCAGCTGTTACGCGTTTTGGAGGAAGTCCTTTATTTGGAATTGTCCTTGGGCTCATGCTTGTACATCCTGACTTGCTAAATGCTTGGTCTTACGGAGAAGCATTAAAAAAAGGAAGTATCGATACGTGGAATTTATTTGGCCTGCATGTTGAGAAAGTAGGCTATCAAGGACAGGTTTTACCCGTATTAGTCGCTTCATTCGTCTTGGCAAAAATCGAATTATTCTTACGAAAACGCATACCGGATGGATTTCAACTTTTGATTGTAGCACCTGTAGCTCTTTTAGTAACAGGGTTTCTCGCTTTTATTGTAATTGGTCCAATTACATTTGCAATAGGAAATGTTATTACAGATGCAGTTGTATGGCTGTTTAAAACGGCTCCATTTATTGGAGGGCTTGTATATGGAGGTTTATACGCTCCTCTTGTTATTACAGGGATGCACCATACATTTTTGGCCGTAGATTTACAGCTGATTGGAAGCGTAGGGAGTACGTTCTTATGGCCAATGGTAGCATTATCGAATATTGCACAGGGCTCTGCGGCTTTTGCGATAATGATTCTTTCAAAAGATGATGAGAAATTAAAAGGATTGTCTTTAACGTCAGGGATTTCAGCGTGGCTTGGCATTACGGAGCCTGCAATGTTTGGTGTGAATTTGCGTTTTAGATTTGCTTTTATTTCTGCAGTGATTGGTTCAGCTATTGCCGGTGTTGTCATATCTGTAGCCGGAGTAAAAGCAGCATCGGTGGGAATCGGTGGTATCCCTGCTCCATTATCAATTGTTCCACAGAGCTGGCCGCCTTTTATTATTGGAATGATAATCGTAATCGTAGTGCCGTTTCTTTTAACGTTAACGCTCGGAAAGCTTCAGAAAAAATCAACCGTTACATCAACGGTCGCGGGTACAGACTCGTTTCAACATAATTCAAAGAATTAAATGGTGGTGTTAAAAATGCAAGAACCTTGGTGGAAAAAATCTGTTGTTTATCAAATTTATCCAAAAAGTTTTTATGATACGACTGGAAACGGCGTGGGTGATATAGCTGGCATTATTGAAAAGCTAGATTATTTGAAAAAGCTCGGGGTAGATGTTCTGTGGCTAACGCCAATTTATAAATCACCACAGCGGGATAATGGATATGATATAAGTGATTATTTTGTTATTCAAGAAGAATACGGAACAATGGAGGACTTTGATCGTTTAATAACAGAAGCGCATAAGCGGGATCTTAAAATTATCATGGATATTGTCGTTAATCATACGTCAACTGAACATGAATGGTTTCAAGAAGCTAAAAAATCGAAAGATAACCCGTACCGAGATTTTTATATTTGGAAAGATCAAAAAGAAGATGGAAGTGCTCCGACGAATTGGGTTTCAAAATTTGGAGGATCCGCATGGGAGCATGATAACCTCACAGAACAATCGTATCTGCATTTGTTTGATGTTACGCAAGCGGATTTGAACTGGGAAAACGAGCGTGTGCGCCGCAGCGTGTATGATATGATGACGTTTTGGTTTGAAAAAGGAGTAGATGGATTTCGTCTGGACGT
Organism: Priestia megaterium; assembly: GCF_009497655.1. Classification (NCBI taxonomy): domain Bacteria; kingdom Bacillati; phylum Bacillota; class Bacilli; order Caryophanales; family Bacillaceae; genus Priestia; species Priestia megaterium. The sequence continues at coordinate 945,452 of NZ_CP023317.1, forward strand.
TATTAATTTAATTTCAAAAGATCAGCGTTTTTTAGATGATGACGGTTCCGTTGCACCAGGAGATGGCCGAAAATTCTACACCGACGGTCCTCGCGTGCACGAATATATGCGGGAAATGAATCAAGAAGTTTTTTCAAAATATGATAGTATGACCGTTGGGGAAATGTCATCGACAACCGTTGACCACTGCATTCAGTACTCTCATCCGGACCGACGCGAGCTTAGCATGACGTTTAATTTTCATCATTTGAAAGTTGATTACCCAAACGGAGAAAAGTGGGCCCTAGCAGATTTTGATTTTATTAAATTAAAAGAGATTTTATCAACTTGGCAAACGGAAACGAATAAAGGTGGGGGATGGAATGCATTATTTTGGTGCAACCATGATCAGCCTCGCGTTGTTTCACGCTATGGAGACGACGAACTCTATCATAATAAATCTGCTAAAATGCTCGCTACAACGATTCATTTGATGCAGGGAACGCCTTATATCTATCAAGGCGAAGAAATAGGTATGACAAACCCGAAGTTTTCCTCTATTGATGAATATAGAGATGTGGAGTCATTAAATGTGTATGAAATAAAACGTGCACAAGGAATGGACGAAAATGAAATTTTGGAAATTTTAAAACATAAATCAAGAGATAATTCCCGTACACCGGTGCAATGGAACGATAAGCCGAATGCAGGTTTTACAAAAGGAAAGCCATGGATTCATCCGGCCGATAACTACCGTAAAATTAATGTAGAAAAAGCGTTAGAGGATAAAGATTCAATCTTTTATTTTTATCAAAAGCTTATTGCACTGCGCAAGCAGTACGAGATTATCACCTATGGAAACTATGAATTGATTCTTGGAGAAGACGAGCAGATTTTCGCTTATATCCGAAATGGAGCAGATGAAAAGCTGCTCGTGATAAATAATTTCTACGGCAGCGAGAAAATTTTTGAACTGCCAGAAGATATAACTTTTGAAGGATATCATAGTGAAATATTGCTGTCTAACTACGAAGATTCATCAAAGGAATTCAAGCGAGTCTTACTTCGGCCGTATGAATCAATCGTGTATCATTTAAAAAAATAGAGAAAAAGTGAAAAGAACGATGGGTGACAATCTATCGTTCTTTTTATACAATTGGGTATATATAGAAAGTAAAATAGGTGATGGCAATTGAAAGAAAATAAATTTATCAGCATTTACGAACAGTTAGTCGATAAAATTAAACGCGGTGACTGGCGTCCTAATACAAAACTTCCTTCTGAAAATGAGCTTGTTGAACAGTATCAAACGTCTCGTGAAACGATACGGAAAGCGTTAAATTTACTCTCGCAAAATGGGTACATTCAAAAAATGAAAGGAAAAGGTTCTTTTGTATTAGACGTATCACGCTTTGATTTTCCAGTATCAGGACTTGTTAGCTTCAAAGAAGTCGCGGAAAAGCTAGGACATACGTCGACTACTATTGTAAAAGAGTTTGAATTAATCAAGGCTGATCAAGATTTGTGCACACAGCTTGGCGCAACGAAAAAAGATCTCATATGGAAAGTAGTTCGAGCACGTGAAATCGATGGAGAAAAAATTATTTTAGATAAAGATTTTTTTCATAAAAAATATGTTCCTCACCTCACAAAAGACATATGCAAAGGCTCTATTTATGAATACTTAGAAAAAGATCTTGGGCTGAAAATCAGCTTTGCTAAAAAAGAAATTTCCGTTGACGAGCTGACGGACGAAGATAAATGTTACTTAGATTTGAAAGACTATGAACATATTGTGGTAGTAAGAAACTATGTGTATCTAGAAGATGCAAGCCTTTTTCAGTATACGGAATCACGTCATCGTCTTGACAAGTTTCGTTTTGTGGATTTTGCTCGCAGAGGTATATAATGGTTCACTGCCCATGAGTTTTTCCTTTTTTTAGATGTTTACAAAAAACTGCTTTGGTATAAAAAACAAAGCAGTTTTCTTATGGAGAAAACTGAAAAAACGTGATCCTTTTGACGATAAAATTCTAAAAAGGTTGAATTTTTATTTAGAGTTTGTTTTAGTAGAACATAAGATTATTTTATATTTGTATAATGTTATTCATACGGTATACAGATTTATTGATCTTTTTTTTATTAGATATATAAGAAAATGTTATTTGAAAATGATAAATTCATTAGTAATTCTAATAAAACTGTCCAACTACAGCATTAAAGGGAGCTGCTCAAACAATACTAAGTAAAAAGGAGGAGACGGAATGAGTAACGATTATCGACTTTATCCTCTTGGTGATAGCGGCATTGTCGTTTCATTTGGAGACGAAATTAATTTCGGTATACATAAACGTATTCAGCAATTTACTGAGGTGCTAGAGCAATCATTATGTAAGGGAATGATTGAATATGTGCCGGCTTTTACGACGGTTACAATCTATTATGATCCTTGGATAATGAGTGAAAAAGGAAGAAGAAATCCTTACACAGCAATATCTACATATATTGAAGAACTGCTTTTCCACCAGGAAGAAAAATCTGAAGCGGTCGCTAGACAAATTGACATTCCGGTGTGTTACGGAGGAAAGTACGGCCCCGACTTAGAGAGAGTAGCTGCTTTTCATTCATTAACGCCTGATGAAGTTATCTCCATTCATACAAACGGAGAATATTTGGTGTATATGATAGGCTTTGCTCCTGGTTTTCCTTACTTAGGAGGGATGAGTGAAAAAATTGCGACTCCAAGGAAAGAATCACCGAGAAACAGCATCCCAAAAGGGTCAGTTGGCATCGCAGGAATGCAAACCGGCGTGTACCCAATTGAAACACCTGGAGGATGGCAGTTAATCGGGCGTACTCCTCTTACACTATTTAACCCAGAAAAAGACTCGCCAAGCTTACTTCAAGCAGGTGATCGTATCCGATTTGTTTCCATTTCTGAAACGGAATATGAAGCACAAAAGGAGGTGGATGAAGATGAGTATTAAAGTGATGCGTCCTGGTTTATTAACAACGATTCAAGATATCGGCAGACATGGATATCAAAAGGACGGCATGATTGTCAGCGGGGCAATGGACAAAGTTGCTTTAAGGATTGCCAACTTATTAGTAGGAAATCAAGAAAATCAGCCGGTTATTGAAATTACGTTAATGGGACCAAAAATTGAATTTCAGCAAGATGCTTTAATTGCCCTGACAGGAGGGGATTTATCGCCAACTGTTAATGGTGAAGCCGTAAAGATGTGGCGGCCTTTATATGTAAAAAAAGGGAGCGTGCTGCAGTTTGGTGTTCCGACTTTAGGTTGCCGTTCTTATTTATCGGTTTCCGGTGCCTTTAACGTTCCTGCAGTTATGGGAAGTACATCTACTTCGCTTCGCGCTCGGATAGGAGGGCTACACGGTAAAGCATTACAGTCAGGAGACGAAGTATTAAGCCATCCTCCTACAGAAATAGGGGAAGCAATTATAAAGAAACTGGTGAAAAAGCAAACGGACCGCTCTTTTCAGCAGGCTTTTTGGACCATTCATCCTAAACTTCTTCCTTCATACGAGACGCCTATTATCCGCACAATGAAAGGTGCGGAATTTGATTGGTTTACGAAAGAAAGTCAACAACATTTCTTTAATCAAGAATTTGACGTTACGCCGCAATCTGACCGAATGGGCTATAGGCTAAAAGGGAAGAAACTAGTCCTTCAGCAGGAAAAGGAACTGCTTTCTAGCGCTGTGACGTTTGGTACAATTCAAGTACCAAAAGAAGGACAGCCCATTGTTTTATTAGCAGATCATCAAACGACAGGAGGATACCCTAGAATCGGGCAGGTAGCAACTGCCGATTTTTCGGCGCTGGCACAAGTTTCTCCAGGGCAAAAGGTTTCTTTTCAATTCGTTTCACTGGATGAAGCGCAGCATTTATATATGGAGCAGGAAAAGAAAATCAATCATATTAAAAGAGCACTTCGAATGAAAATATAGGGGGGAAGAAAATGGCTACCGTTGATTTGAACTGTGACTTAGGGGAGAGCTTTGGGAACTATAGATTAGGAAATGATAAAGAAATTTTACGCTATGTAACGTCAGCAAACATTGCCTGTGGCTTTCATGCCGGAGATCCTTCTGTTATGAGAGAAACAGTAAAGCTGGCTTTGAGTGAAAATGTGGCGATCGGCGCGCACCCCGGATTGCAAGATTTAGCTGGATTTGGACGTAGATATATGAAAATTACGCCTCGAGAAGCTTATGATTTGATGGTGTATCAAATGGGGGCTCTTTCAGCTTTTATACGTGCAGAAGGAGGGGCCCTTCATCATGTGAAACCTCATGGCGCTTTATATAATATGGCTGCAGGGGATCGAGATATAGCTAAAGCTATTGCTGAAGCTGTTTATAATGTTAGTGAGGAAGCTATTCTATATGGTCTTGCTGGAAGTGAATCGATTAAAGCTGGAAACGAAATCGGCTTGCGTACGTCTCAGGAAGTATTTGCAGATCGAACCTATCAACAGAACGGCATGCTGACGCCGAGAAACGTTGAAAACGCCGTGATTCAAGATGAGAAAGCAGCTATTTCTCAAGTAATTAAAATGGTCAAAGAAAAGAAAGTATTCACTGTGCAAAATGAAGAGATTCCGATTCAGGCAGATACCGTCTGTATTCATGGAGACGGTGCACATGCTGTTGAATTTGCCAAAGCTATTTGTGACAAGCTAAAAGAAGAACAAATCATTATTCAACCACAATGAGGTGACATCATGAAAAAAGAACGCAACTGGAGCGTGCTCCTCGGAGCAGCATTTTTAATGGCTACTTCAGCAGTGGGTCCAGGTTTTTTAACTCAAACAACTGTCTTTACACAAGCTCTCGCCGCAAGTTTTGGTTTTGTCATTTTACTGTCGATTTTATTAGACATTGGCGTTCAGCTAAACGTATGGCGTATTATTGCCGTCTCAGAAAAAAGAGCACAGGATATTGCTAACAGTGTTTTCCCAGGTCTCGGTTTATTTATTGCTATTTTAATTGTAATCGGAGGCTTAGCATTTAATATTGGAAATGTAGGAGGAGCGGGTCTTGGCTTCAATGCGCTATTTGGTATTTCTCCTAAAGTTGGTGCAGTTATTACAGCCATTATTTCTATTGCCATCTTTTTAGTCAAAGAAGCCGGAAAATTAATGGATCGTTTTGCTCAATTAATGGGCGGAATATTAATTATTTTAATGGTGTATGTTGCGGTTTCTTCCGCTCCGCCAGTAGGAGAAGCGGTATCTAAAACATTTTGGCCGGATCACATTGACGTAATGGCGATTGTTACTCTTGTAGGAGGAACGGTAGGAGGATATATTACATTTGCAGGAGGTCACCGTTTATTAGATGCAGGAATCAAAGGAAAAGCCGCGATTCCGGAAGTAACAAGAGGAGCAGTATCCGGCATTACGATCGCTTCGATCATTCGAATTTTTCTATTTTTGGCAACATTAGGTGTGTTGAGTCAAGGGTTAAAACTGAATCCCGATAATCCACCTGCCTCTGTTTTTCAGTTAGCCGCAGGGGATATTGGCTATAAATTATTTGGTGTCGTCATGGCAGCAGCGGCTATCACTTCAGTTATTGGTTCGGCATATACATCGGTTTCCTTTATTAAATCCTTCAGCAAAAGGATTGAGAAATATGAAAACTGGATTATCATTGCATTTATTACGATTTCAACCCTGGTTTTCTTAACGATTGGTCAGCCGGTCACGCTGCTCATTTTAGCTGGAGCATTAAATGGGTTAATCTTACCTATTACACTCGGTACAATGCTTATAGCGGCGTATAAAAAGAAGATAGTAGGGGATTACAAGCATCCGACTTGGCTTACCGTTTTTGGCAGTTTTGTGGTCGTTATTATGGCTGTGCTAGGAGTCTATACGCTTGTGACTCAAATGGCAAAACTGTGGTAAGAAATTCTATAACCAATTAAAAAAGGGCCAGAAGGCCCTTTTTTAATTGGTTATAGGCAATACATATAAAATGATTGCTAAAAAGTGAAGTACGGTTCCGCCAAGAACAAACATATGCCAAATCATATGGTGAAAACGAAATCCTCGCCATACGTAAAAAACGGCTCCGATTGTATACAACACGCCTCCAACTACAAGAAGGACAATTCCTTGATGGGCAATGTTTTGAGTTAACGAATCCCACGCAAACACAATCATCCATCCCATAAATACGTAAAGAATGGTGGAAATAAAAAGGAATTTCTTCACAAAAAAAGCTTTGAATACAATTCCTGCAAGAGCGATGCCCCATACAATTCCAAAAAGTGTCCAGCCGGTGGTTCCTTTTACTGCGATAAATAAAAATGGAGTGTACGTACCGGCAATAAACAAATAAATAGAAGAATGGTCAAATATCTCAAAAAGATCTTTTACCTTACCTTCCGGAAAGCTATGGACAAGCGTAGAGGAGACATAGAGAAGCAGCATGGTTACTCCGTAAATAGTAAAACTGATAACATGCCAAGGCGTTCCTTCTAACGAAGAAAGTACGATTAAAAGCGTTAATCCCACAATGCTGAGTACGGCTCCAACGCCGTGTGTAATCGCATTTGCAATTTCTTCTCCTCTTGTAAATGTGTGTGTAGTAGCCATTTACAAAATCCTTTCTTTACACAAATTTATCTTCTATTTTCTCAGAGGATCAGTTTTGAACATACCTGCTGAGAAAAAATCCGTAACGGTCAAAAACATGAGTGAAAAGTTCATTGGTTATTTCTTTATTATAGACCATTCTTTTGATTTTATCTATTTTGACTGGAGGTCCGAAAAGAGTAAAGATATATATGTGAATGTTCACTAGCTGTAAAAAGCATGTATAGAAGAAAAAAATGCTTTTTGAAAAAATGGCAGAAAAGTTGTCATGAAGGCATGATTTTGAAATACATATAAAATAAAACTTTTAACAGTCAAGGTTACGATTACTGCTTAGCTCATTTGCAATAGATAAGTAACAAGATTGTAAGAAGGCAGGGGGATGGAAGCAGTGAAAAAAGAAGTTATTTTTGATGAAACAGGCACATACAAATATTCTCTATTATGCAAATGGAGTGAAGTAAACGAACGTAAACTTACGTTTATCTTGTCCTTTCCAGAAAATACGTATGAATACAGCGATGATACAGCTGTATCCAAATGCATCGACCTGGCGCAAAAGTGGGGATTTGGAGTCTTAGAAATCGTTTATTTATTCAGCTATCAAACCGATCATGTTTCGTTTTTACGCATGCTTTCAAAAGAAGAAGCTGTTGGAACAAGAACAGGTGAATATATTCAAAAAGCTGTGGAAGATGCTGAACTGGTTGTGGTAGCTTGGGGTGATCATGGAAGCATTTATAACCGGCAAGAGGAAGTAGAACGCTTTTTGAAACACAAGCCGGTATACTGTTTTGGAAAAACGAAGCAGCAATTTCCTCGCCATATTTTATCCGTCGTGCACCGTACAGAATTACAGAAATACGAAGTGCCGGCTAATCGTGAAGAGTCAGAAGAAGTTTCTTCGTTTATTGAAGACATAGATCAAAGTTTTGGTGGAGAGGATTATTCTCCAATTAAACAACTAACAGAAGAAGAACCGCTTATGTTTATTGAAGACATTGCCAGTATGTATCGATAAAGAGAAAAAGCGAGGTTTATATTCCTCGCTTTTTCGTTAGTATAAAACACCAAGTTTTGTCATATGGTTGTATCAAGAAGCGTGTGTGAAGGGGGAACTTTATGAAGTTGAATGAAGTGTTGCACCGCATCACAACTATTTACAATGAGTTAGAAGAAGAGTGCTTTCAATATATAGGGACTGTGATCAATGAAAATGCAGAGCTGGATATTTCTCGTCTAGAAGAATTAAGTACGCTGTTAAACTTCGTATACGAATGCTCGCAGGATGTATTAGTAGGTTCTATTTTAACAAAATTGGATTATGGACAACCCATTTATCAATTTGCTATGTTAAAGCCTATTTCCCTTGAAGGAAATGAAGATAAGTTAGATATTTTATATGAAGAAAAGGTAAAAGTAGAAAGAGCGATTCTAGATGTGTATACAGCTCAGCGAAAGAAGTTATTGACTCAAGCAGCCGAAGACTTAAAAGAACTGCACTACGAGCTGCAGACCTACGTGTATGCTTGCAACATATAAGTGAATCTGTTGAAATAGCAAGGCATATATACAAATAAAAAGGAACATGTTAGGATAAGTAAAAAGAACTCCTAATCAAAGAGTTCTTTTTATTGTAAAATATATGATTTTGAACTAGTCAAGCATAAAGACGGTGGTAATGGCAGTTACCCTTTTCTTTGTGCTTTTTTTATCCGATTGTGTTGATGATGCTGCTTACTGCGTTAAAAAAGTTCATAAGTACCTCGTTTAGCATGTAATATGCCTCCTCTCTTACTCAATATGTACAATCAAATTATCCAATTGTGTTAATGATGCTGCTTACCGCGTTAAATAAGTTCATTAAAACGTCGTTGAACATGTTTGCAACCTCCTTTATGATAGATTCATATAGTAATACGAGAAAACATAAAGTTTAGATCACATTTTTTTAATATTTTTTTAGAAAAATAGTTAAAAAAAGAGTTTAATGGAGGTTGAAAAAGATGAATTCGTTTACAAACGACGAAAAGCAAGCGGTATACAAAGCGATTTACGGAAGAAGAGATGTACGCACATTTTTGTCTGATGAGATTCCGAATGAAACGGTTTATAACATTCTACAGGCTGCTCACAGCGGACCTTCCGTCGGGTTTATGCAGCCTTGGAATTTTATATTAGTATCTGATACAGAAGTGAAAAATAAACTTGCCTGGGCAGCAGATAAAGAGAGAAGAGCACTGGCTATTCATTATGAAGGTGAAAAGAAAGAAGATTTTTTAGAGCTAAAGATTCAAGGATTAAAAGAAGCGCCGTTAACTATTTGCGTAACGTGTGATCCAACAAGAGGGGGCTCTCATGTTCTCGGAAGAAACTCAATTCCAGAAACTGATATGATGTCAACTGCGTGTGCGATTCAAAATATGTGGCTTGCTTCATATGCAGAAGGACTGGCAATGGGATGGGTAAGTTTTTATAAAAAAAATGATGTACGTGACATTTTACATATTCCTCCTCATATTGATCCTGTAGCGCTCATGTCAATTGGCTATACAGATAAATACCCTGAGAAACCAATCTTAGAACAAGCTAACTGGGAAAAAAGAAGGGATTTAGACAAGCTAATTTATCATAATGTATGGGAAAATGAAAAAGAATAGCGGAGAGAAAATAAAGACATACTAAAAAGCGCTGAAATATAGTAAAATTTGAATATTAAATGATACACTATATATAGCGAAAGCGGATATGAGCGTCTAGCGTATCCGTTTTATTTATATGTATACAAATGACTTGGGAAAAAGAGAGATAGGAGAATTGAAGGTTTCATGAATATTGCAAGAAGTTGGCTTCACAACAAACTTACTGTTCGCATCATTACGCTTATTATTATTACAGTTTTACTTGTCAGCATTAGAAGTATGCTTCAGCTGCTGTTATTTACGTTTATTTTTACCTTTTTAATTGGTCGTCTTCAACAAACGTTAAGAAGAAAGCTTCCGCTTAATTCAACGCTTATACTCATCGTCATCTATATCGCACTGATTGGTGCTCTCGGTATTGTAGGATATGTATATATCCCGGTTATTATGACGCAAGTTACTGAGCTTGTACAGAAGCTGATGTATTTTTACAAGCACCCCCCTGATAATACATTCGTCACCTATATTATCGATAATCTAAAGAGATTTAAATCACCAGAAAATATTCAGCAGAATATTGATTTAGTATACAGCTATTTATCTAATATTGGAAAAGTAAGTGCACAAGTTTTCTTAGCACTCTTGTTAAGCCTATTCTTTTTACTTGAAAAGTCGCGGATTCACCGATTATTTGTCCAACTGGAACAATCTAGGCTGGGCTGGTTTTTCAAAGAAGCTGGCTATTTGGGGAGAAAATTTGTTAATTCCTTCGGCAAGGTAATAGAAGTTCAGTTTATTATCGCTTTTGTGAACAGCATTTTATCCGTTATTGCCCTGTGGGTGTTAGGGTTTCCTAATTTGCTTGCGCTTGGCGTTATGGTCTTTCTACTAGGGCTAGTGCCGGTTCTTGGGGTATTTGTTTCACTCATTCCGCTTTGTACAATCGCTTACAGTTTAGGAGGCGGTGTAAAAGTACTATCTGTGTTAATTATGGTGGTAGTACTTCACGCACTTGAAAGCTATGTATTAAATCCAAAGCTTATGTCATCTAAAACAAACTTGCCAACATTCATTACGTTTATCATTTTAGTATTTGGTGAACATTTCTTGGGCGTATGGGGGCTGATTCTTGGTATTCCTATTTTTATTTTCTTTTTAGATCTCGTAGGAGTAGATTCAGCACAGCAACTGTCAAAAAAAGAAGAGACTGGGACAAAATGATTTTAGACGAGGTGAAAAACGAACCATTAATCAAGATGTTTGATTAGTGGTTCGTTTCTTTTTTTAACGAGTGTATCGTTTTTTGAATGACTGGATGATCTCGATGCTTAAGTTTATAAGCAAGAAAGATCTGATTTTTTACCGCTAAATGTTCAAGTTCGATTTTCACCTTTTTTTCTTGGAGCGCTTCTTGAATCAAATAGCGGGGAAGCAGGCTGATTCCCATGTGATGCTGAATGGCTTTTAACACCGTTTGAAGATTTGGAATCACATGATGAGGCTGAATTTCAGGCCGTTTTTTAAAATGCTGTCGCCAAAAACGCCTGATAATAGGAAGTTCAAGGCCATAGCTAATCCACCGCTGATTGTATAAAAAATCCTCTATGTCTTCATTGGGTGTCATTTCAAAAGAAGGAGGGACGGTTAAGACAAACTCTTCTTCTTCAATGACCGTATATTCGACTCCTGGTATTTGCAATCTTTGGGTTGTAATCGCAATATCAATTTCGTCGCTTTGTATCTTTTCAAGTAAAACAGAAGCAATACCAAACTGGCTGTAGCAGCGGATACCTGCATCTTTTATTCTTTCTAAAGCTTGTTCGGTAAAATACTCTACGGGAGAACCAATTTTTACGACCGGCAGCGCGTCGGGAGATGAAGCGGTCATTTTTAATTCAATTGAAGCAGCTTCTAGACTTTCAATTAACGGGACAATACGCGTGTACAGTTCTTTACCTTTTTCTGTTGGAATCATCTTTCTTGGTGCACGGATAAATAAACCTTCGCCTATTTCAGCTTCTAAAGCAGCTAAGTGCTGACTCATGGCCGGCTGCGTTAAGATCCTCGCTCTGGCTGCTTCAGAAACGGATCGATATTTGTAAATGCTAATAAAGCTGCGATACCATTCAAAATCAATCATTTATGCTATCCTTTCTTATAAATTTATTTATGGATATCTATTTATTTTCTAATTTGTATTATAGACAAGCTCTCTTTAAAATAAAAATAGTAAGCAAATCATTTTTAGATAAAATAATAAAAGTAACGCTAAGCAAATGATTTAAAAAGGAGAGTTAGACTGTGAAAGCATTATTATTGCAAGATAAAAATAAATGGACAGAAATGAAAGTAGAAGAAATAGAAAAACCTCTTCCAAATAAAGGAGAAGTAGTAGTTGAAGTTCACGCAGTGGGACTTAATCCAGTGGATTATAAAACGGCTACTAATGGAAATCCTCATTGGACATATCCTCACATTCTAGGTTTGGATGTAGCTGGGACAATTGATGAAGTTGGAGAAGGAGTAGTTGACTGGAAAAAAGGAGACCGCGTTGTCTATCACGGGGACTTTATGAAAAAAGGCGGATATGCTGAGTATGCGGTCACAACTGCTCATTCAATTTCGCGCATTCCTGATGCTGTTACATTTGAAGAAGCTGCTGCATTGCCTACGGCAGGTTACACGGCGTATGAAGCACTATTTCGTAAACTTCCAATGAACCATATTCAAACCATCTTAATTCACGGAGGAGCTGGAGGCGTAGGGGGCTTTGGCGTGCAGCTTGCTAAAAACGCTGGAAAAACCGTTTTCTCAACAGCTTCAGCACATAATCATGAGTATGTGAAGTCGTTAGGAGCTGATTATGTAATGGATTATCGCGAGGAAAACGTCGTAGAAAAAGTATTGGAGCTGACAAATGGTCGCGGCGTAGATGCTGTGCTTGATACGGTGAGCGCAAAGAACGCAACGGATTCTTTAGATATGATTGCCTATAGAGGACATTTAGCACATATTGCTGGTGCACCTGATTATACAAAAGTAAAGCCTTTTACAAAGGTGATTTCTTATCATGAAGTAGCTTTAAATGCTGCACACCACATTGATGACATGATGGCGCAAGCGGATTTAGCAAAAATGGGAGATGAGCTTTTAGCATTAGTAGCAGAGAAGAAAGTAGCTCCGATGATTGAGCGCATCATCTCGTTAAAAGAAGTGCCAAGTGCATTAGAAGAGCTTTCAAAACGCCATGTGAAAGGGAAAATTATTGCTAAAGTTAAATAAATAGCAGGACAGAAAAGACTCTTTTATTACAACTAATAAAAGAGTTTTTTTTCTGCTATTTTCTTTTTTTGCGTTACTTCACTTATGAACTGCATATGATAGAAGATAATCAAATATAGCAAACGGGTGCGTATAAGCTTTTTTTACTAGTAAAATTGCTTTGAAATCGTGAAATTTTGAATAGTTTGAGTTATGATGAAAGAACGTGAAATTTGTATGATTGAAAGGAGAAAAAAGGTGCAAGGGTTTATTGATTTTGTACAAAACTTAGGCATAGTGGGCATCTTTATTGCTACAGCAATCGAAGCTGCGGCAATTCCTTTTCCGTGTACGTTATCGATTTTGCTCATTGGCTCGGTTCTGCAGCTCTCAATATGGAAAATCCTTATGGTTTCAGCTGTCAATACCGTTATTTATATCGCATTCAACTATATTCCGTTCGTGATGGGATACAGGTTTGAATCTATTACCAAGCGCTGGTTTGGTGAAAAAAATATAAAGCGTGCCCAAAAGTGGTTTCATAAGTATGGAAAATGGAGTATTACGATTTCTCGGCCCATCAGTATCGCAAACTATATAACCTATTTGGCAGGCCTTAGTAAAATTAAATCTAAGGACTTTGTTTTATACAGCACATTAGGTATTTTTCCATGGTTTGTTTTTTTGCTCTATGTAGGAGGACTTGGAGATATTGAAAAAATCCAAAAATATTTGCATGATGTAGACCGTTTAATATTTGTTATTCTTATAATCGGAGTGATAGTTGGTGCAGGCTGGTGGATGAAAAAGAGAAAAAGTACATAAAAAAGACCGGACCAAATAAGTGATTCCTTAAAATAAGAGCGCTTTTATAGTAAGGTTTTTATAACTCAAAAGAGCCGCCTCTAAGTCGAAACCCTGACTTAGAGGCAGCTCTTTTATTCAACTATAAACAGCCCGCCAGCTTCTATAAGACGTAATATCCTCCGCATCTTCTGTCGCATGAGCTTCACAAAGAAAACCCGCTACTTCACTGCCGTCTTCGAGAGTGATTTTGCCTAGTCCAAGAGGAGAAGGGATAGAATCGGCAAAAGAGCCGAGTAGTGATAAGGGCATTTCCCAAAGTTCAACTTCAATTTTTTCTCCTTGTTGATGCGTTCGCAGCAGCCCCGGTTTTGCTGGAGAAGTAGGCAGTTTAAAAAGCTGGTAATAAGGAGCGGTTTGGTCTTTTCGTACGAATGAAGCTCCGTGTTCACGCATTTGAAATTCAAGTGGAAACCCGCGCATATGCAAACCGCAAACAGCTACTAAGGTTGTATCTTTTCTTGAATCAACCGTTCGTTCACCATTTAAAAACACTTCGCTAAGCCCGCAAATGAATTGTTCGCCGTCAAATGTAGAGAAAAATGAAATGCCAAACGGTAAATCAAGATCTGCATCTTGAGATGGAAGAGAGACAGCGCATAAGTCGAGCAAGTTACAATGGTTTGTAAAACGCCCCATGTCACTGTTTGTTTCAATTGGATTTTCTCTTACTTGTTCCCGCGTCCACGTTCCGCCTGCTGTCGGCATAACAAGAACAGCATTTTTAAGCTGATGATATGCTTTATGTTTAAAGGATTGAAGCTTATGTGAAGCTTGAAATAAAGCAGCAGCATCATATTCTGATTTAGCTCCTGAACGAAGGACTTGCTCGGTTACAGGAAATGCTGTTTCTTCATGAGAAGTAATAAATTCTCCTAAGTCAGCCCAGCGCTCCGCTACGTATGGGCCGTCATACAATAAAGCAGCTGCTTCGCTTAAATACGAGCCGTCAATGTATTCAATGGGAATAGATAAACCTTCAATCTTTTTCACTGCTTGCTTCCAAGCTTCCTCGTACTGCTCAGCAAACGGTCCGTAAAATGAGAGCGGTTCTTTTACCATACAAATTTTTTCAGGGAGAGCCGAAGAAGCCCGAACAACAGAGCGTGACCATGGATCTTGATCGTCTACTCCTCTAATAATAGAATCTACAAGCAGTACGTCACTCCATTCATGAGCAAAAGCAGTGACGCAGTCTAAGCTTTTACACGCCGGAACTACACCTGCAGATGGCCACGCTCCGAGAGAAGGTTTATAGCCAATTAAACGGTTTAAACCGGCTGGAACGCGCCCTGAACCTGCTGTATCGGTACCTAAAGAAAAAGCAGCGTGCCCGCGAGCTACGGATACAGCTGACCCTGAGCTCGATCCGCCGCTAATGAGCTCGGACTTTAACGCATTGTGCGTTTCGCCGTAAGGGCTTCGTGTACCGACCAGCCCTGTAGCAAATTGGTCCAAGTTGGTCTTTCCAAGAGGAATAGCACCTGCATCAATAAGACGTTGAACAACCGTAGCATGTGCAGAAGGGATATACGTATATTCTTTACATCCGGCTGTCGTTGGTACATGTGCTATATCAATATTATCTTTAACGGCGAATGGAATTCCCCATAAAGGTAACGCTTCAGGGCTTAGGGTAGCTAAGCGATCGAGATAAGGTTTTAACTCACCGAGTGTAGGAGGGGTAATCCAAATGTTCATATCTTTGTCAGCTTCTACACGCGTAAGAATTTGATGTACTACATCTTCCGGAGTTAATTCTTTTTTGATATACATATCACGTAACCATTGAACCGAAAATGTTTTAGGCAAACTAACTGTTTTCATTGTATCCACCGTCCTTAATGAGTAATTGGAGAAAAGGCTTTTATACCGGCAATCAGCTGTCCAGCCTGTACTTCATCGCCGGGTTTTACATGAATAGAACTGATATATCCATCCATAGGTGCTAGCTGTGGAAACTCCATTTTCATGCTTTCTTCGATAATTAACGTATCGCCTTTTTTAACTTTTTGTCCTTCTTCAACAAGAACTTTCCATACGCTTCCCGGCATTGTACAGCGGGCGGCCTCCGTACCTTCAGGCAGTTCTTGTTCCGTAATTTCAGCTGTTTCATGTTCAGAGACGTACTCAGCTAAGCCGAGTGCTTTCCAATCTTCTCGCTCTGTTTGAAAAGCAGCCTGCTGGGTGTGACGAAAAGCAGCCGTGCTTTCTTCAATAGATGAAAGAAAATCTAAATATTCTCCAAGTTTAAACGTTGTCTCCGTAATATCTGCTTCAAATCTCCCGCGAAGAAAATCTTCGCGCAGTTTTAAAAGCTCATCTGCTTCTACTGGGTAAAATTGAATTTGATCAAAGAAACGAAGAAGCCACGGTTTTCCTGCTTCAAAACTTTCCGTTTGACGAAGTCGGTTCCACATTTGAATCGTGCGTCCCACAAATTGATAGCCCCCAGGACCTTCCATTCCGTATACGCACATATACGCACCGCCAATACCAACTGCATTTTCAGGTGTCCATGTACGAGCGGGATTATATTTCGTTGTCACTAAACGGTGACGAGGGTCTAGAGGCGTAGCAACAGGCGCGCCTAAATATACATCTCCAAGCCCCATTACAAGATAATTAGCGTCAAATACAACTCGTTTCACATCTTCAATGTGATCCAGACCGTTTACTCGGCGAATAAACTCTAGATTGCTTGGACACCAGGGTGCATCTGGACGAACGTTTTGCTGATAGCGTTCAATAGCCAATTGAGTCGCAGGATCATCCCATGAAAGCGGAAGTTTTACAATACGAGACGGAACTTCCATTTCTTCAAGTGGAGGAAGTGCGCGATCTATAGCTGAAATGTGCTGGCAAAGTTCAAGAATAGACATCTTTGTTGCATCAATATGAATTTGAAGAGAACGGATACCAGGCGTTAAATCTAGAACTGGTAAATCCTTATGCTTTTGAATAGCTTCCATTAAAGCATGCACTTGGAAGCGAAGCAGCAGATCCAGCTCCATTTCTCCGTATTCTACAAGTATATTTGCATCGCCTGAGCAGCGGACGGAAAATGGGAAGCGTCTATTTTCCGTTTCGTTAATCAGCAGCGGATAATCGCTTTTGAGCGGCTGTGCTACTGGATTTGTAAGCACAGGAAGTGATGCAGATGTTCCGATATGCTGTAAAAAGTCTTCCTGCGTACACTTGAGTTTTTCAGCTTGTTCAAGGTCAATTAATTTAAACGAAATTTTATCTCCGGGATGAAGCTGTCCTATTTTCCAAAACTCTGCTGAAGCAGTCGTAACAGGGCAAACAAAGCCGCCGAGGCTCGGACCGTCTGGGCCAAGTAAAATAGGCATATCTCCGGTTAAGTCTAAGGTGCCGATGGCATAGGCATTATCATGAATATTTGATGGGTGCAAACCGGCTTCTCCTCCATCTTCACGGGTCCAAAAAGGAGCGGGACCTATTAACCTAACGCCTGTTCTAGAGCTGTTAAAATGAACTTCCCATTTTGTATCTGTTAGCTGCTGTAAGTACTCTGGCTGCAAAAACTCTTCTGTACAATGAGGGCCGGGAATCACTCCGATTGTCCATTCTTTAGACATGGTCGGCTGGTAGGAAAGAGCAAGTTCATTTTCAACGTGAGCGTAGTCAGAAACACGCAGTACATCTCCCGTGCGAAGTGCTCTTCCGCCGTGTCCTCCGAAACTTCCTAGTGTAAAAGTAGAAGAACTGCCTAATATTTTAGGCATATCAAGTCCGCCGCCAATCAGTAAATACGTGCGCATTCCTTCGGTTGCTTCACCAAATGAAAGAATTTGTTCCGGCTTTGCTTGAATGGTTTTATACATGGGAATTTCAGCGCCGTCTAATGTAGCATGCATGTTAGCACCGGTAATACAAAAAGATACATCGTCTCTAAATTTATAAGAGCCGCCTCGGAGAGTCATTTCAATTCCCGGGGCATCCGGTGAATTTCCGAGAAGTTTGTTTCCTATGCGAAAAGCAAAAGGATCCATTGGGCCGCACGGAGGAACTCCTACATTCCAGTGCCCGGTGCGTCCCGGGTAATCTTGAACAGTAGACTGAACGCCGCCGTCTAAAACTTCAATTGCTTGTTCGCTCGGAGTATATGAGTTAAGCATTTGAGTATACACATCGCCTGTTTTACACGCTTTTTCTTCTAACAGTCCCTGCAAGTATTGAAGATTAGTAGTAACGCCGTATAATCTTGTCTCTTTTAAAGCAGCGCTCAATTTTAGAAGAGCTTCTTCTCGTGTTTTTCCATGAACGATAATTTTAGCTAGCATAGGATCATAAAGTGATGTTACAGTAATGCCGTCTCGCACCCATGTTTCAACTCGAGCACTTTTAGAGAAAATGGCTTGGTCGATTTGCCCGCCGCTTGGACGAAAATCATTTAAGCAATCTTCGGCATAAATACGCGCTTGGATACTGTGACCTGAAGGAACAGGAAGCAAAGAAGGAAGGTTTACCAGCTCATCGCATGCTTCTTTAAGCATCCATTCTACTAAATCGATGTTTAACACTTCTTCTGTAACGCCGTGTTCTACTTGAAGACGAGTATTTACTTCTAAAAAATAAAACTTCTCCGCTTCGGCGTCATATAAAAATTCTACTGTTCCTGCACTTCGGTATCCCACTTCTTTAGCTAGTCGAGTAGCTGCTTGCAGCATATTTTCCCGTATATATGAAGGGAAGTTTGGAGCTGGACTTTCTTCAATTACTTTTTGATTTCTTCGCTGAATAGAGCAGTCGCGTTCCCCTAAAGCTACTACTTCTCCAAAAGAATTCCCGAAGATTTGAACTTCCACATGGCGAGCTTTTTGAATGTATTTCTCTAAAAAAACACCGCTGTTTTTAAAGTTTGTTTGTGCTAAATGGCAAACTGAGTCAAAAGCGGCTTGAAGCGCTTTTTCATCCTGGCAAACACGCATTCCAATTCCGCCGCCCCCAGCTGTACTTTTTAACATAACGGGATAGCCAATCTCTTCAGCAGCACGTACAGCTTCTGATACATCTGTAATAAGAGGTGTACCAGGAAGCAAAGGCACGTCCGCTTTTTGCGCAATTTCCCGAGCTGAATGTTTCAATCCGAATATTTCCATTTGCTGAGGTGTAGGACCAATAAATACAATTCCTTCAGCTCGACAGCGACGAGCAAATTCCGCGTTTTCGCTTAAAAAACCGTAGCCTGGATGAATAGCTTCTGCTCCTGTTTTCTTTGCGATATCTAGAATAAGGTCTTCGTTTAAATAACTTTCTTTGACCGGGCCGCTGCCAATTAAAATGGCTTCATCTGCTTCATCAACGTGCAGGCTGTCTTGATCAGCTTCTGTATAAACAGCCACAGATTTCACTCCAAAATGTCGTAATGTTCGCTCAATTCTAACGGCAATTGCTCCTCGGTTCGCAATTAATACTTTTGTAAACATAGATGAACACTCCTTTTTATAATGAATCCCAAATAACTAAGCGAATAGGGGTAGGGTTATAATCGTTGCACGGATTATTAAGCTGAGGGCAGTTGCTGATCAATACAAGTGTAGGATTGATCGCTTCCATTTCTACATAGTATCCAGGTGCAGACACTCCGTCATTAAACGTTAATCCGCCGCTTGGCGTCACGGGTACATTCATAAAAAAGTTTACGTTCGGTGCTAAATCTCTTTTAGTGTAGCGGCTATCATATTTTGATAGCTGCAGCATAAATGTATCTCGGCAGTTATGCATCGGAAGCGTGTCATGTGCATAACGTACGGTGTTGCTTTGTGCGGAACAAGCTCCGCCTAGGGTATCGTGGCGTCCGCACGTGTCAGCTACAATTTTGACTAGTTCTTTGCCAGATTGAGAAAGCAGCACCGTGCCGGTGGATAAATAAATATTTCCTTGATTAGCAATCGTCGATACTGCACTGTAATGATCTTCTGGATTTTCTGCATCAAAGAATAACGTATCCGCTGCTTGATTGCCTTCTACATCTATTATTCTAAGAGTTTGTCCTGGTTTAAGTTCGTGCATCCAGCCGTCCCCAGCCAGTACCGTTTCATCATAAATTGCGTTCTCTATTTTTCTGCTACTTTCCACTCGGTTAAATACAGCCATTATAGAAGCCTCCTTCATTTTTAAATCGTTGATAATGTTTTATTTCCAAGCAATAGGTCATAAGACCATGTGTTTTCAAACGCTCGTTTATTTTCAGGTCTAAAATTTAAACAGTAGTCATCTGAGCTAACAGGAGCTGCTTCATCTACGGTTATCTCAATCGGAACAGAAGGATACGTTTTACTTGGGTCTAAAGGGTTAGGGGTATTAGACAGTACAAAAAGCAAATCCATTTCTGTTCTAAGCGTAATAAAATCTCCTTTTTTACAATGAGAAGAAACAAAATTCATATTGCCTTCTTCGTCGCAGTATACTTTTGAAAATAAGTTAAGATTAGGGACTAAATCCCGTGTTGTTAAACCGTTGCGCAGAAGCTCCATTGAGAAGTTTTCTTCTCCATTCCTTCTCCATGCGTTTCGGGATTCTTGATAAGTAGATGCACCGTATTTTTGCTGAGTGAAGCTGCGCGTAGTATAGCCTGAAATGGTATCATGCCAGCCGGTGGTGTCAGCAGTGATGCTTGCAAATACTCTGCCGTTGTCACTCATCAGAACGTGTCCTTTTGTTAAATGAGCAGTATGCTGAGCTTTTAAGGTATCAGGCATGTTGTATCGTTCCGTTAAATCATAAGCGTTGTACAATAGTAGGGATGCGTTTGCACCGGATTCTTGTGCGGTAAACGTCACTGATTTTCCTCTCCCAATTCGTCCTGACCATTTTCCGCCCGCTGGGATGGTTTGCTTCCAGATATAACTCATAAAATAACCTCCTTAGAATAAAAAAAGGATAAAAGCTTGGGAGAGTAGTCTCCCAGGCTTTTATCCTTCCGTGTTATACAGCATAGCGCCATATCGCTCTCTCTCGGACCAGTCTTTAACATATGTTAAACGGAACCCTAGACAGCTTTTTTGTTCTTAACATCTGTAAGAACCTTTATCCATTTGTGGCTTTCGATTAATCGTAGTATAGTATGTTTGAAAATAAGTTGACAAGCAGTTTGTTAGAATACCTGACACAAAAACTGATTTTTTAGTTTATTTTTCAGGAACCGTCACTTTTGAATGATCTCTCTTTGCAAAAGGAGCCGATAGTCGAGATTTTACAAATAAATAGAGAAATCCAACCGTAAGCCAGGCGACACCAATCAAAAGAGTGTCTTTGTTTAACAGTGTGAGCAGCCATCCGATAAATGCCGCTCCTATCAAAGGGAAGATTAAATAAAGTATTGTTTCAGTAAACGACCGTTTCTTTAACTTAATATAAAAATGGGCAATGACTGATAGATTAACAAATGTAAAAGCGGTTAAGGCACCGAAACTGACAAAAGTAACGGCTGTGTTTAAATCAATAAACATTCCCAAAAACGAAAAAGCGGTAACAAGCAAGATATTCACCACGGGCGTTTTAAACGTTGGATGAATATATGAAAATACCTTCTGAGGCAGCACGGATTCACGGCCTAAAGCATATAAAAAGCGAGTCACGCTTGTGACTGAAGAAACTCCTTGAGTAAAGGTTGCGATAATTAAGACCGTAATAAATAGACTGCTTAAAAGATTTCCGCCCACTAATTTTACAAGGGTGTAGGCAGCATTATCAGGATTAGTAAATGTGAATCCCGGATAGGCAATCTGTGTAAAATACGAAATAGCGATGTACATAACAGCTGCAATACAAACAATAAGAAAAATGGCTTTTGGAATGGTCCTTTCCGGTTGAATCGTTTCTTCCGCCATTGTTGTCACGGCATCAAATCCTAAAAAGCAAAAGCAAATGAGCGCAGCTCCAGAAAAGATAGTCGTAAACGGTACATCTGAAGCCAAAAAAGGATGAAGTGAAAAAAGAGTAGAAGAACTAGCTTGACCTGTTGCAATATCTTTGATGATAAATAAACAAAACAAACTTATAAATAGAATCTGAACTACAACAGAGATGCCGCTTATACGAGCGACAGATTTAATACCAACAATATTGACTAAAGCTAAGATAATGTTCATGACAATGACCCATACGTATACAGGAATAGAAGGAAATTCTGTATGCATAAAAATACCAAATGTTAAAATAGCGATAATAGGGGAGAAAATATAGTCTAAAAGAAGTGCCCAGCCTACTAAAAAGCCAAGGCGAGGATGTATAGCTTTTTTCGTATACGTATAAGCAGATCCTGCTATTGGATATGCTTTTACCATTCGGCTATAGCTATATGCGGTAAAAAAGATAGCTAAAAAAGCAATTAAATAAGCAAGGACCATTTGCCCTCCAGCCGCATCGTAGGCTACTCCGTAAACTGTAAAGAAAATCATCGGAGTCATCCAGGCAAGACCCAAAAATACAATTTGATATACCTTTAGCGATTTACTTAACGCTGGTTGGTTGTTCATATAAATCCCTTCTTTCCTCTATTTTATACTAGTAAAAAAGAAAAGCCTGGGAGAATGATGTCATTCTCCCAGGCTTTTATCCTTCCGTGTATACGGACCGTTCCGTACGCTCTCTCTCGGACCAGCCTTTAACATGTGTTAAACGGAACCCTAGATCGCTTTTTGTCTTCAACAGAGTGAAGACCTTTATAGATAATGTAAGTAGTTCGAAGTATAAGCAGGATTATAAGAAGATGCAACTACTGTGTTAGATAGTTTAACAAACTTTTAAAAAAAGTAAACTTTTGTAAAAGGCGAACTATATATAATTTTATTAAAAAGATTATTCGCTTATATTTGACTTATGGAGAGACCTATAGTATATTTGTAGACAAGAAAAAGCTAAATACGGTTCACTCATATATGTTTGAGAATATGGCTCAGACGTTTCTACCTTATCACCGTAAATGATAGGACTATGAGTAAAAAGTGAATCTAGGTTCCCATTTTTACGTTAGTAGAAAGTTTGGTCCAAGCGATTCACATATTCATTTTTGAAAAGAAGTGGATATGA
The DNA here is from genome assembly GCF_009497655.1 of Priestia megaterium. Classification (NCBI taxonomy): domain Bacteria; kingdom Bacillati; phylum Bacillota; class Bacilli; order Caryophanales; family Bacillaceae; genus Priestia; species Priestia megaterium. The sequence continues at coordinate 967,890 of NZ_CP023317.1, forward strand.
CACCGAAGGGATAAAAGCCCAGGCGGGTAGGTTTTTGCTCATTGTATTTGAGAGACCTGCCTTTGTTTGGGCTTTTTCTTATGTGTCTATTTACAGTGTGAGCGAGTGGTGGAAATTTTTTGCTTGTATCTGCATTGCTTTCTGGGGAGAATAGCGATGCAAAGCATGAAATCACTCACTGAAGCTTTATCTGTAAGCCCTCATTTAACCATGGGAAGTACATTCTATCTATTTTCTAGCATTTTTTCTTTGATGAGCAGCGTGGGGACGCTGCTCCTTTTTTTTGTTCTTGCTTTTTTCTCTGTAAATAAAGGCCTTTAGAGAGAAGGTGATTCGCGAAATTTGGCGAATTAATGCTTTAAACAATAAATGATAAATAAGATAAAGCGGTCTATGAAAAATGAAGAAGTTGAAAAATTGAGGAGGGAATTATATTGCTTCACTTAATTAATGTTCGCTTGCCAATTATGCACGATCACGCTCTTTTTGAAGTGAAAATTTCAAATGGAATGTATACTTCTATCGTTTTACAAAACGGTTATCTTGAAGGTGACGAGTTTTTTCCGCTACACGCGGCCGTGTTAGGAAAAGAAACGTCACTTGATGCACAGGGGCGTGTACTATTACCAGGATTTGTAGATATGCATATGCATTTAGACAAAGCTCATTCGCTTCCTCAAGTACCCAATCTATCTGGAACTCTTCAAGAAGCCATTAAAAATTACAGCAGCAGCCTGCCGGCATTTCCAGAAGAAGAAATTAAGCAGCGAATGTTAAAAACTGCTTTGCAGGCATTAGCTAACGGTACGACTACGATTCGAACGCATATTGATTTTGACTGCAGCATGGAAGAAGATAGCTTATTTCGAAGTTTACAAGCGGCTGTCGAAGTGAGAGATGAATTAAGCCCCTATATGGATGTGCAGGTTGTTCCGCTATTCTCTAACTTAGACATTGATGATATGCATAAGATGACTAAAATTGAACGAGCATTCGACCTTGAAATTGATGCGATTGGAGGCTGTCCTCATTTAGCTGGAAATCCAGAAAAAGAGATTGATGCTCTGTTTTCGCTGGCTCAAGCCTATAATAAACCTCTTGACTTACATGTGGATGAAAGCGATGATCCATCTGTTGATACGATAATTAATATTGCTCATAGAACAATTGAATTGAATATGGAAGGAAAAGTGGTAGTGGGGCATCTTTGTTCGCTTGCAGGAATGACTGATGCAAAAGTGAAAGAAATCTTAAACCTTTTGAAACAGGCGAAAATTGGAGTTGTCACATTACCTGCTTCTAATTTATATTTACAGGGAAGGGAAGATAAAGGAATTGTAAGACGAGGCGTAACGCGTATTCGCGACATACAAAAAGCAGCGATTCCGATTGCTACTGCATCTGATAACGTGAACGACCCCTTTCATCCGTTTGGAAAAGCAGACTTGCTGCAAGTAGGGTTACTAACTGCCTATGCTGCACATATGGGAAGTCCAGATGATCAGCGGCAGTTGCTCCGAATGATTACAAGTATACCAGCCCGGCTGATTGGAAAAGAAAAGTATGGAGTGGAAGAAGGAAACGAAGCAAACTTTGTTCTGTTAAATGTCCAGTCTGTACAGGAAATATGGACTGAACTTCCTGAAACTCGCTTTGTTTTCAACAAGCATCGCTGGCTTAGCGTAAAAGAGACGCATCAGCGGCTCGCGGATACGAACTTGACTAATCTTTGGCAGGAAAATCAAATTTTAATTGGTTAAATAGACATAAAAAGAAGCTGTCACTAAAGTGACAGCTTCTTAATCAATTACTTTTGAACGTTAGCAGCTTGTGGTCCACGAGCTCCATCTTCGATTTCAAATGTAACTTCTTGACCTTCTTCAAGTGATTTGAAACCTTCGCCTTGGATAGCTGAGAAGTGTACGAATACGTCGTCTTGTCCTTCTACTTCGATGAATCCAAAACCTTTTTCTGCATTAAACCATTTTACTTTACCTTGTACCATTGTAGTACCTCCTGTGTGGAAAATCCACGAATATATTACTATCTCTGCTCAATTTCAATAAGAATCACTTTAAAGAAAGTCTTTCTATTTGTTAACACCGAACAAGAAATAATATACCTAGTATAACACTTTTTTATAAAAAAGAAACCTTTTTTCATAAAAAAGTACTCTGAGATAAAAATAAGTTGAAAATATGGGAATATTTTGAAATAGTAAATAAGCTATTGTTTTGTGGATTTTTTAGCGATCCCTAAAATCTTTTATCGCGTAAAAAAATGAATAGTGAGGTTGACAAATTGAATAACGTGTAACTATAATGGTTACAACGAGCTGAAAAGAAATAGCAGTGTTATAAAAGCTCAAATTTTTTTGTGTAATGTGTAACTGTTGTGGTTACAATAAAAAATAAAAGGAGAGAATAAAAATGAAAATTGGCGTTATTGGAGCAACAGGAAAAGCAGGTCAATTAATTATGGAAGAAGCAAAACAGAGAGGACATGAAGTAACAGCCATTGTTCGAAATGCTTCTAAACTAAAAAATCAAACAAACGTAATTGAAAAAGATATTTTTGTCATTACTTCAAAAGACATTGAACAGTTCGATGCTGTGGTAGACGCATTTAATGCACCTCCCGGAAGTGAACAGATGCACGTTGAGTCTATACAATCACTTATTAAAGCATTTCAAGGTGTCCAAACGCGACTCGCAGTAGTGGGCGGAGCAGGAAGTTTATTTGTAGATGAAGAAAAAACAATGCCTTTAATGAGCACAGAAGGTTTTCCAGCAGCTTATTATCCAACGGCTTCAAATATGGGCAAAGGTTTAAAAGAACTAGAAAAATCAACTATAGATTGGACTTATTTAAGCCCAGCCGCTTTTTTTGACCCAGAAGGTGCTCGCACTGGAGCCTATCAATTAGGAAAAGATCACGTGATCACAAATAGTCAAAATGAAAGCTATATTAGCTATGCTGATTATGCGATTGCTTTAATAGATGAGTTAGAGAATAAAAACTATGTAAACGAACGTTTTGCTGTAGTGGGTGAGAAAGCATAAGCTTACGTTTGAGTCATATAAAAAAACAGCTTACATTTGTTGTGAGCTGTTTTTTTATATAGAACAAAATAGATATAAAGCAACGGAAAATGGTATAGATTTTTTATTATTTCTTCGTTTTTCTTTTTAAAAACGATACAATACAACATAGATGATAAAAAGGAGATGAAAAGATGATTCGTTTTGGTGTAATAGGAACAAACTGGATAACAGATCGACTGTTAGAATCAGCTCAGTATGTAGACGACTTTCAGCTTGCAGCTGTTTATTCTCGAACTATTGAAAAAGCAGAAGAATTTGCAGGTAAATATGATATTCCTCATATATTTACTGATTTAGAGGAAATGGCAGCAAGTGCTGAAATTGATGCCGTGTATATTGCTACTCCAAATGCTTATCATGCGGAACAAGCTATCTTATTTTTGAAAAATAACAAGCATGTACTGTGTGAAAAACCGCTCGCAGCCAATGCAGCAGAAGTAACTCGGATGATTCAAACAGCCAAGAATCACAATGTGTTACTAATGGAAGCGATGAAATCAACCCTTCTTCCTAACTTCAAAGTGATTCAAGAGAACTTACATAAAGTTGGTCCAATTCGAAAATACGTGGCATCTTACTGTCAGTATTCTTCTCGTTATGATAAATATAAAGAAGGTATCGTGCTTAATGCCTTTAAGCCAGAGCTTGCCAACGGTTCACTGATGGATTTAGGTGTATATTGTCTTTATCCTCTGATTACGTTGTTTGGAGGGCCTCATAAAATAAAGGCAACGGCGTTTATGCTAGAATCTGGAGTAGATGGAGAAGGATCAGTTGCTTTAGAGTACGAAGATCGTGACGCGGTCATCATGTATTCTAAAATTACAAATTCGCATTTACCAAGTGAAATTCAAGGAGAAAAAGGCAGTATGATTATTGACAAAATACATACCGCTGAAAAGGTAGAAATTCGATACAATGACGGACGGGTAGAAGAGTTAACGGTCGATCAGCCTTATCCTGCTATGTACTATGAAATAAATGAATTCGTAGAGCTGTTAAAGCAAGGAAAGATGGAATCGGACACAAATTCTTATGAAAATTCATATCTAACAATGCACGTGATGGATAAAGTGCGAGAGCAAATCGGTCTTGTATATCCGAATGATAAGAAATAAATAAAAGAGGCTGGACAAAAGTAGTTTAGTTGAAGGAAGATCCGAACGAGTTTGATTCTTGATGGAGAATTAAACTCGTTCGGATTTTTTAATGGGTAGGGTAAAAGCAGGTTTTAAGTAACAAGTAGTGACCCTTATTAGATGATTTATACCATTTGTTCGTCTCTAAATTGGATTTAGATCGTTATGTCTCATTCTCTTTTATTATAGTTATAAAGAACATAATTGAGATTCGAAATCTTGTTGCAGCACACTGTAAAAGCAAATATGTTGAAACAAGGGAAGTTTTTTAGTATCTTCTATGTTCATTCATCCCTGCATACATAGGATTGATCAAGGGAAAGAATAAAAAGAGTGAGGAATATTCGATAATCAATCCTAGATTAAAATGATTATAAAAAAGTATTGACTATAATAATAGCTCGTGTATAATAAAGAATGTAATCAATAGTTATTACTAGTTTATAATGATACTAATAATCGTTATCAAATAGTAAATAGTGCTGATTGCATTAAAAATAATACATACAAGCATAGGCTTGTTAAATACATTGTACAAGGAGAGGTTTTGACATGGCAGAACGTATGGTAGGAAAACAAGCACCACGCTTCGAAATGGAAGCTGTACTTGCAAATAAGGAATTTGGAAAAGTAAGTTTAGAAGAAAATATGAAAAACGGTAAATGGACAGTATTGTTCTTCTATCCAATGGACTTTACATTCGTATGTCCAACAGAAATTACAGCCCTATCAGATCACTACGAAGAGTTTGAGGATCTAGATGCTGAAGTGGTAGGTGTTTCTACAGATACAATTCATACTCACTTAGCTTGGATTAACACAGATCGTAAAGATAATGGGCTTGGAGATTTAAATTATCCATTAGCTGCAGATCCAACTCATGCAGTAGCACGTGATTACGGCGTATTAATTGAAGAAGAAGGCGTAGCGCTTCGCGGATTATTCATTATTAATCCAGAAGGTGAATTACAATATGCAGTTGTAAACCATAACAACATCGGCCGCAGCGTAGAAGAAACATTACGTGTACTTCAAGCACTTCAAACTGGCGGACTTTGCCCAGCTAACTGGAAACCAGGTCAAAAAACACTTTAATAAATAACGGTAGAGTAGAGGAGAACTTCCTCTACTGCTGCCATTAAAATAGAAAAGATAGTTTTCTAACTGTAAAATACAGAATATTCAGTTTAATTAATGTAGAGGAGGATTTTAACATGAAATTACGTGAACAAATGCCTGAATTAACTGGAGCAACATCTTGGATTAACGACGAAGTAACAAAGGAAGATTTAGTAGGTGATAAAGCAACGCTTATCCACTTTTGGTCAGTAAGCTGCCATTTATGTAAAGAAGCAATGCCTGAAGTTAATGATCTTCGTGATGAGTATGATGATCAATTGAATGTTGTAGCGGTTCATATGCCTCGTTCGGAAGATGACTTAGATATGGGTGTTATTGAGGCAATGGCAATGGGACACGATATTACTCAGCCAATTTATGTAGACAGTGAGCATAAGTTAACAGACGCTTTTGAAAATAAATATGTACCAGCATATTATGTATTTGATAAAGAAGGTCAGCTTCGTCATTTCCAAGCGGGTGGAAATGGAATGCCAATGCTTCGCAAACGTATCAATCGCGTTTTAGGAGAAGAATAATCTATACATGAAGAAGAAATAAAAAGGGCCGGGATAAAAATATTTTAGCCGAAGTGAAAAACGAAACACTGATCAACATGTTTGATTAGTGTTTCGTTTTTTTTGTTATGCAGAACGTAGATTTCATCTGTTTCGTTCCTTCTAGCAGTTGATTAGAGGGCAAGGCGAAGACTCCTGCGGGAAAAGCGGAACAGGTGAGACCCCGCAGGAGCGCCAGCGACGAGGAGGCTCAGCGGCCGCCCGCGGAAAGCGAAGTCTTGCACGGAAATCAACTGCGGTGTAATAAGCAGTCCAGCTCATGTATCCTATTTGTTCGTCTTTAGATTGGATCCATTTCGTTATGTCTCAATCTCTTTTTTTTATTTTTACTGAGTCGTTTTGATTATTAATGAGCATTTCATCATATTGACATAAAAAACCTAATATAGTTAAATTTATATAAGAACAAACGTTCGTTTTTGGTGTTGTTATTTTACTCTTTTCTCCCTTTTTAATAAGTATAAGAAAAAAAGGAGGAGATTTGCACAATGACTCAGCTCTATTCGCAGCAAGAAAAGCGGCACGACAAAGAATGTACCTTTCATACATTTCTTACAAACCACAGCGCAACTCTTCAGACTCATATAATGAATACATTTTTGACACCAGAACGCTATGAGCGATTACAAAAAGCGGTTGTTAAAAATGATACAAAAGAACAAAGACTTCTAAACAAAGAATTTCATCAGTTTTATAGTGAAGTTAGATTGCTTCATTATATTAACAAGCTTTGCAGACATTATTCCAGAGATGTTATGCGTGTAAAAGAAAAAGAGCGTTCATATATTCCTCTTCGCCTGCAGCAGCCGGCTGCGCTAGATGGAAATCGAACAGTTGAAGATATGCTAGGAGTACAGGACGGAGCTGTATGGGAGCATGAATTTTTAGGAAATCAACTTGAAAATCGTATTCTTCATCATGCATTTCGCCAATTAACGGCCAAGCAGCAGTGTATGTTGCACTTGATTATTGTCGAACGCTGGACTCATAAAGAAATAGCTGCTTATTTTTCTATTTCTCAGCAAGCGGTTTCTAACCATTACCAACGTGCGCTAAGCAAGTTGAAAAAAATTATGAAGGTGAGTGATAGATATGTTTGATCCTCAATGGCTTCAACTTGTTGGAAACGTAGGATTTCCCGCTGTCCTTTCTTTTTATTTATTACTGCGTGTAGAAAACAATATAAAGCGACTCGAAGAAAAAGTGGAAGAATTAACAACTGACTTAAGAAAGAAGTGAAGAAATGGAAACTCTATATGAGCTTGTAAATAAAGTGAAAGCCGGAGATGAAGAAGCGTCAAGGCGTTTATTAAAAAAGCTGGAACCAAAACTAAATAAAGCTGTCCAAAGCTTTTCACTGCATGAGAGAGAAGACGTAAAGCAAGATTTAAAGATTAAAATTCTTTCCGCTGTTAAGACGTTTGATTTTTCCAAAACGCCAGGGCTTTGGGAATTTTTACGCCATAAATAAAAAAGAGCGCTCGTTGTATCGACGCTCTTTTTTTTATTTTTGCTGCATTTCGACTACGTACCTTTCAGTGAAAAATACAAAAAATAGAAAATGGATAAATATTTTAAAAAAGGTAAAAGGTGATGTGTACACATAGAGTTTAGTAGTATACTAACAAGTAGAATTTCTTGTAGAAAAGGAAGATAAACACTCTTTATATAGTGAGGATGGTCGGCAACAAATAGAGTATAGAACAGTTTTATTTAATGAAGAAAAAAAATGATAGTACTGTTCGATAAATCAAACAGTACTAGTTATAAAAAAGCAGCTGTAAACAATATGTAAGCTAAGAAGCCTATTGTTTTTGTTTTAGCTTTTGGAAAGAGGTGAAGAATAGAGTGAGTCAACTTCTCTTTAATATCACGTTAATTATTTCTTTCTTGTTTGCTGCGAGTATAGTTCGAGAGCAAATCATTTATAGAGTAGAAGGAATAAAACGGTATAAAATGTATCGCTTAATTTATTACGGATGTTCTTATGGACTATTAGGCAGCATTTTAATGATATATACAATTAAAATAGATTCTACTATTATTCTTGACCTTCGCTTTTTAGCGGTGACAATTGTTTGTCTTTATGCAGGAATGATACCGGCTATCATTGCAGCTTGTATTATAGGAGTAATGCGTTTGCTTTTATTTGGAATTACGGAAAGCGGAATAATAGGCGCTGCTACAATTATCGTAATGGCTTTACTGTCTGGGTGGACGGTTCGCTTACCTTATCGTCCATTTATTCGTTTTCAATTAATGAATTCTATTAGCTTGCTTTGCGTATTTTTCTCATTGTCCTTTCTTTTTAAAGATATGAAGCACGCCGCTGCGACTATCGTCTATTTACTCCCTGCTTCCTTTATAGGGGGGTGTTTAGTGTATCTAGCAGGTAGATATATATATGTATCTCGCGTAACGACAAGTCAGCATAAAAAACTGTCTAAAATGTTTTCGGTTATGGTTCAAAATGCAAAGACAGGTACCATGATTGAAACGCCGGAGCGCGAAGTAGCCGTTATTAATCAAACTTTTTGTGACATGTTTGATATACCCGGGCCTCCTAATCAATATGTTGGACTGGAAAGTAATCAGCTGTTTTTATCTCACGCTCCTATGTTGAAAGATCCTGCTAGGTTTTTAAAAACGGTAGAAAGCACCGTTTATTCAAAAGAGTCAATAGTAGATGAAGAAATTACGTTTATTAACGGTAAAATTTATGCGCGTGACTACATTCCAATCTATGAAGGTCACGTGTATATTGGCCACTATTGGGAATATCGAGATATTACGGAGAAAAAGAAGGCTGAGTGTGATCTTCTCAAAGCTAATAAAAAGCTTGAAATGCTGTCCATGAAAGATGGCTTAACGGGTCTGAACAACCGCCGATCTCTTGATAAACAGCTGGAAATCGAGTGGGAATACGCACGGAAAGAAAAAGAGCCGCTTTCTTTTCTTTTATTTGATATTGATTATTTTAAAGCGTATAACGATACCTATGGCCATATTCAAGGAGACGAATGCTTAAAAGAAGTAGCGAATATCGCTAAAAGCGTTGTCTTTGACGAATCGGTTTTTGTCGCAAGATACGGAGGAGAAGAGTTTGGTATATTGCTTCCTCGAGCTAATCAATATGAAGCGATAAAAATGGCAGAAGCTATTAGACAGCAAGTGGAGGGCCGTGGAATTGTCCATCAAGCTTCTGAAGTGTTTAAGTGCGTCACTATCAGCGTTGGAATAATGACAGTCGTTCCATCCGAAAACATACAGCCCATTTCAATTGTTCATCAAGCAGATCTGGCTTTATATGAAGCAAAGCGTACGGGTCGAAATCGAATTTCAGTATATTCTCACCACAAAGAAGCTGACTCAAACGTTTGAGTCAGCTTTTAAAAGAGATATAAGCCTCTTATTTAGGAGGGGCTTTTTCTTTTTCGTCTTCTTCCATAATTCCTTTTGTAGCGTTTTTAAACTCTTTTAACGTTTTTCCAGCAGCTTTTCCTAATTCCGGCAGTTTCTTTGGACCAAAAAGCAATAGAGCGACAAATACAATTAAGGCAATTTCTCCAAACCCAAGGTTCATTGTCATCGTCTCCTATTTTTTGAAAGTGTTTACAAGTTTAGTATAGCACGAAAAGAGGGGAAGTAGTACACCCTTATCCAGTGATTTTAAGGCCGATTACACCTGCTACAATACAAAAAATAAATAGAATTTGACGCATATCTTTTGCTTCGCGAAAGAAAAGCATGCCAAGAAGTACACTTCCGGCAGCGCCTACTCCCGTCCATATACCGTAAGCTGTTCCAAGAGGTATTTCTTTTAACGCTAAGGAGAGAAGATAAAAACTTCCTGCACCGAAAAGGATAAATCCAATTGAAGGAAGCAATCGCTTAAATCCATCCGAAAGTTTTAAGAAAATCACAAATCCCACTTCGCAGAAACCAGCAGCTATTAATGCAATCCAGGCCATGTTACGATTCCTCTCTTTCTGTTTCTTCAGTAGAAATTAACTTTAAACCGATAATTCCAAAAATCATTAATCCTAAAAATAAAATCTTTCCAATATTTACGCCTTCGTCTAAAACGGTCATACCGAGTATCGCTGTACCAGCAGCTCCTATACCAGTGAACACTGCATAAGCTGTTCCCACAGCAATTTTTTTTAAGGCATTTGAAAAGAAATAAAAGCTGATGACAATTGTGACGATCGTAATGATTGTTGGAGTTAATTCAGTAAATCCGTGTGAATATTTTAAGCCGATTGCCCATACAATCTCGAGCAAACCAGCGATAATAAGGTGAATCCAAGCCATTTTAATTCCTCCTTACATAATAATAAGCCCTTTTTACAGGGCCTATTTAGCGCGTATGCCTTCCCAAAATATTGTCCAAGCATCGTGGATTTTTTGATCATAATACTCTGGTTCATAGTAAAAGCGCTGAATGAACAGTCCGTCGGTTAAACAATAAAAGCTATTGATATACAAATCAATCGGACGTTCAATTATTTCGCCTTCAGCCATTCCCTGTGTAAAAATAGCATGCAGAATTTGATCAGACAATCGTTCGCTTCTTAAGAAAATAGCTTTTACTTCCGACTGCAAATGCTCAGGTGGAAACAAAATAAGACGACGGTACATCTGGCCAAAAGAATCTTTTTCAATCATCGTGCAGAAATCTACAACAAAGCAGTGAAGCTGTTCTTTAGCAGACTTTGTTTTATGCTGTTCGTATATAACAGATAACTTTGTTAAAAATAAATTCATTAAATCATGCACGGTTAGTAAAAATAATTCGTCTTTGTTCTTAAAATGAGCGTACAGGGAAGGTTTTTTTATGCCTACTTTTGATGAGATATCAGCAAGCGATGTTTCTGTATAGCCTTTTTCTCCAAAGAGCTCCATTGCGGCAGCTCTAATTTTTTCTACAGTTGATAATTCACTCAAAAAAGCTCCTCCTCAATCTAACTAACGGTCGTTAGGTAAAAGATATCAAATATAAAAAAAAGAAGCAAGGGAATCGCTTCTTTTTAATGTATTTTTACTAAATGACGCTGAGTTAAAAATAAAGAAAAGATAAAAATAAGCTCAAACGTATTTGTTACGGCTGTGCTTGGTATAGGAATTGACACGGCACTTCCTACAATCATCACGGCTACTCCAATCATCATGCTGCTCCACCTGGTCTTGCGAAATAAAGAAATTCCAACAAAAAGCAAAATAATCGCCACAATAAGAACCATAAGAGGAGGACCGGATGATCCCACTAATGTATAGCGAACAATGCCATATTCACGTACAACTTCCATACGCTGACTAATCGTCTCGATTATTTCATAGCTAATTAAGGCAAACGTAGTCAGCAAAAAAACAATGCTGGCAACAGGTTTTTTAGCCCATGTGATCGTCGAATATTTCGCTACGCCATACGCAAAGAGCACCAAAGTAGGGGTAAATAAAGCGTGAAACCAAAAGCGAAGCATGCTGAGTGAACGTAAAGTATCGCCTTCACCGATAAATGAACCAATCCCAATCATTACATTATCGTAAATTAGTCCAGCTATTACTAAAGGAAGAAATAGCATGTAAAACGGCGAAGTGTTTTTTCGTACTACATATATGCTAAAGAAAAACAGGACAATGTAGCAAAAAGAAAATAGAAAATAAAGGATTGTATCAACCATTGTTTTCCTCCTTTTGATGATACTTCTTCTTTTTATGATAACATCATATGCCAAAAAAGTGAGAAATCATGCATTTTTCTAGGCAATCTTAACGGACAAAAGATGCCTTTATCGGTAGAAAGATTCAGAAAATATTGAAATAAAAATAGGAAAAGAGGCCATAGTCAAGAGATTTAGATTTACTGAATTGATTATTAAATAAAGGGAATCTATAAAATAACAACAAAAGAACTAGGTACATATGGAGTCTAAATGCTTATAAAATTAGAAAAAAATATTTAATGTCCTTTCTATTTAAGTAAGTTAAATGTAAGCAGAAAATGATAAATAAATGTATTTTTCTTACTTTTATATCTATCTATCATCCTCACAAGTACGGTTGTTAGACAAATTCAATTGGTATATCCATAAAAAGGAATTAATGGGATAAACTATTTTTTATTCCACCTTTATATTACAAAACGTTTTCTAAAGTTAAGAAATTTTTAATTACGTAATATTTCCGTGTGTTAATTGTAAGAGTGATGTATAAAATATTCCTGTTGTTATGGTAAAAAAAGGTATCAATGGGATTTTTATAGGTAATTAAACTTTAGACCTATTCTGTAAATTTTAAATAAAACGATGAGTTTTTAATTCTGTAAATAGACAATCGGAATTGTAAGAATATATAACATTTGAGCTATTGACCACTAATGAGCGCAGATGATAGTTTTAGAGCTGTTGAAATTGGTACTCGAGTCCATTTTTCAAAGCAGGTGTTTTAGCAGCATGCTAGCGCTGTTAATTGATTAGCTCCCATACATATATAAAGGGAGTGAAACTATGAAATCGTATATCTATCATTATGAATCAAAAGCATTCATAACGTATCCAACAGGAGAAGTTTGGAAGGAGAAGAATGAAACATGATCTTAATTATCCTCTGCTGCCTATTTTTAGTAGGGTATGGCGTTTGGGAGTATCGCAGACATTTACGCAAGCTGCATTCAATTCCTGTACGAGTGAATGTTAATGGTATTCGCGGAAAATCCACCGTTACACGATTGATTACAGGTATTGTAAAAGAAGCAGGTTACAAAACAGTAGGGAAAACGACAGGAACACAAGCACGTATGATCTACTGGCATACAAGTGAAGAAGAACCAATTATTCGTCGTAAAGAAGGTCCGAACATTGGAGAACAGCGACGAGTGGTAAATGAAGTTGCCGATATTGGCGCGGAAGCTCTTATTTGTGAATGTATGGCGGTACAGCCTGATTATCAAATCACATTCCAAAATCAGCTGATTCAAGCCAAGGTAGGCGTTATTGTAAACGTACTAGAAGATCACATGGATGTAATGGGTCCAACTCTAGATGAAGTTGCTCAAGCGTTCACTGCTACTATTCCTTATGATGGTCACCTTGTTACAATTGAAGGTCCATATTTGGAATATTATAAAAAAATAGCCGCAGAGCGCAACACAAAGGTTATTGTAGCTGACAATGATAAAGTATCTGAAGCGTATTTACGTGAATTTGATTATATGGTTTTCCCTGATAATGCTTCCATCGGTTTAGCAGTAGCAGAAGCACTTGGCATCGATGCTGAAACAGCGATGAGAGGAATGTTAAATGCCCAGCCTGACCCAGGAGCTATGAGAATTACAACGTTTGGCGATGAAAAAAATCCAGCATTTTTAGTGAATGGATTTGCTGCCAACGACGCTTCTTCCACGCTTCGTATTTGGGAACGTGTAGATTCAATGAACTATAGTGAAAAGCTTCCTATTGTCATTATGAACTGCCGTCCGGACCGTGTAGATCGCACCGAGCAATTTGCTGAAGATGTAATGCCATACATTGAAGCGGATGTAATGATTGCAATTGGTCAGACGACCTCACCAATCGCTGCTGCACACCAAAGAGGCGAATTACCAACAAAAGAATTCTGGGATATGGAAGGCGCTTCTACAGAAGAAATTTTAGAGCGCATGAAGCCTTATTTAAAAGATCGTATCGTATACGGTGTCGGAAATATCCACGGTTCAGCCGAGCCGCTTGTTGAAGCTATTATTGAAATGAAAAAGATGAGAAAAGCAGTTTAATCTAGGAGGCCATTTCATGTTCGGATCAGATTTATATATTGCCCTTGTGTTAGGGGTTACACTAAGCTTAATTTTTACAGAAAAAACGGGCGTATTGCCAGCCGGTCTTATCGTACCGGGGTATTTAGCTCTTGTATTTGATCAGCCAATTACCATTTTAATGATTTTCTTAATTAGTATTTTAACTTATGTTATCGTCGTGTACGGAATCTCAAAAGTAGTTATTTTATATGGACGTCGCAAATTTACAGCGATGTTAATTACGGGTATTGTGATTAAAGTTGCATTTGATTATTTCTTCCCGATCTTGCCGTTTGAAGTGTTTGAATTACGCGGAATTGGTATCATTGTACCGGGCTTAATTGCAAATACAATGCAAAAGCAAGGTCTTCCTTTAACAGTTGGAACAACGGTTTTATTAAGTGGTGTAACATTTGGAATTATGCAAGTTTATTATTTATTTTAATACACAAACAAACCGCAGCTGGTAAAGGAAGGTGAAAGCGTTGAAAGAGAAAAAATTAAACTTTCAAGAAAAAGTATTGATGTTTATAAAGAAAACAAAGCCTACAACGGGCAAGCAAGCTCTTATCTTAACGCCAATTTTAATCGTAATTTTAGCTCTTTCAGGATGGATGGAGCGTTCGGACGCTCTTGAAAACCCTGAGACGGCTAATCCAGAGGCCAATAATGATTTAACCATGACTATGGTCGGAGACATTATGATGGGTCGCCATGTAAGAGAAGTAACTGAACGCTACGGAGAAGATTTTGTATTCCGCAACGTGGAGCCGTTCTTTAAAAATTCGGATTACGTAAGCGGGAACTACGAAACGCCGATTTTAACAAACGACGTAGATTCATATAAAGCAATGGAAAAAGGTATTCATTTATATAGTAAGCCTGCTGATCTAGCGACCGTTAAAAATGCAGGTTTCGACGTATTAAACTTAGCGAACAACCATTCAATGGACTACAGTGCAAAAGGGTTAGAAGATACGATCTCGACTTTTGAAGCAAACAAATTAGATTTTGTTGGTGCTGGCCGTAACTCTGAAGAAGCAAAGCATATTTCATATAAAGATGCTGACGGCATCCGCATTGCAACCGTAGGGTTTACGGATGTACATTCAGACGGAATGTCCGCTGGAAAAAACAACCCAGGTATTTTAAAAGCAGATCCGGATCTTATTTTCAGCACGATCCAGCAAGCGAAAGCAAATGCTGATTTAGTTGTAGTAAATGCCCACTGGGGTGAAGAATACGATGCACAGCCAAGTCCTCGTCAAGAAGGACTAGCAAAAGCGATGGTAGACGCTGGTGCGGACATTATCATCGGTCACCATCCGCACGTTCTACAGTCATACGATGTATATAAAGGTTCGGTTATTTTCTATAGCTTAGGAAACTTTATCTTTGACCAAGGATGGTCAAGTACAAAAAATACAGCGATGGTTCAGTATCATTTAAACAAGCAGGGCCAAGCTAAAATTGATGTTATTCCAATGGTTATTAAAGCAGGTACACCAACTCCAACGGATAACCCTTGGCGCATGAAGCGTATTTATAACGATTTAAACAAGTTTTCTTCAAACCCTGAACTGTTAGAAAAAGAACGAAACAAGTTTGAATTAAACTTAGATCATTCTCGCATTGTAAAACATGCAGAGGAGCGCAAAAAAAAAGAAGCACAAGCTAACTAATAGCCCGTCATACACAGAGGAGGTAAAAGATGATAAATAAACGTAATACGATTATTGTTTCCATTGTCATCTTTTCACTCATAGTAGGTGTATGTGTTTATCAATTTATGTTTCCAAAACAAGAATATGCAGTAAGTACTTCAGATCCTCGCGCCACAAAAGTAGGTATGGAAATTCTTAAACAAGGCGGTACAGCAGTTGATGCAGCCATTGCCATTTCCTACACGCTTGGTGTTGTGGAACCGTACGGATCAGGACTTGGGGGAGGCGGCGGAATGCTGATTGATCCAGCAGATGCCTCTCCAACATTTATTGACTACCGAGAAATTGCACCTAAGAATGATAAAGAAGATGAGATTGGCGTACCAGGGTTCGTCGCTGGTATGGATTATATTCAGCACCACTACGGATCTCTGTCGATGAGCAAACTAATCGACCCGGCCATTAACTATGCCGAGAAGGGGTACAAAGTGGACAAAGATTTGCACGATAGGCTGGTTTCATACAAAGGTAATGTGAATGAAGATGAAATTCCTAGCTTTTACCCAGATAAAGACGCCATTAACACAGGTGAAATTGTCAAACAGCATGAATTAGCGAACACGCTGCAAAAGATTAAGGAAGAAGGGCCAAATGCTTTTTATAGAGGGAAAATTGCAGACGATATTACAGAAGAAACGAAAGTAAGTCACAAAGACTTGCGAAAGTATGCGCCTGTTGAGCGCAAACCTCTATCAACTAATTATAAAGGTCATCAAATTATTTCAGCACCTCCTCCTTTTGCTGGTGCTACGCTCATTCAAATGTTAAAAATGACGGATCAAGAAGATATTTGGAAGCTGAAGGAATCGCATCCTAGTCTTTATTATCATTTTCTTGGTCAAATTTCAAAAGTAGCTTATCAAGACCGCTTGAAGAAAATTGCCGATCCGGCTTTTATAAAAGAAACGCCAAATGATTGGATCGACGATCACTACGTGCATTTACTTCGTAATAAATTAAATAATACTGAAACAGATCACACCAAAGTAAGCGACGTCGAAGAACATGAAAGTACCACTCATTTTGTTGTGATGGACGGTGACGGAACCGTTGTATCGACAACGAATACGCTGAGTAATTTCTTCGGCAGCGGTGAATATGTAGATGGATTCTTTTTGAATAATACGCTCAATACGTTTGGACAAGGAATTAACAAGCGTGAACCTGGTAAGCGTCCAAGAACATTTACAGCCCCTACCATTATTCGTGAAGGTGATGAATGGGTAATGTCGATTGGCACCCCGGGAGGAAATCGTATTCCGCAAGTGTTAACGCAAGTAATTGGGGATTATTTTGAGGACAAAGATTCCATTAAAAACGCAGTAGAAAACAAGCGTGTCATTTTTGATTCTCATAAGTTTTATTCAGAAGCTAAGCTTAAACAGTCAACTAAAGATGGTTTAAAAACGTACGGCTATGACTTGAAAAACAATGATAACGCGATGTTTTACGGAGGCGTTCAAGCTCTTGTGAAAGACTTAAAGAAAAATCAAATTCAAGGTGACGCTGATCCGCGCCGCCACGGTTTATGGGAAAAAAGTACAGACTAATTTAATTGGAGGAATAGAAAATGATCGCAAAACGTATCGTAGGGATTGTAGGACCAATTGCTATTGTAGCAGGAGTAGTAGCAGGACTTGGAGCTTTAAAACATCCGGCTACTCTTTCAACAGATGAACAGCAAAAAATCGAAAATAACGTAAAAATGATTGAACAAACAAAATCTGCTGCTACAGATGCAGTAAATGATGCTGCAGCAGCTTCTGGGAAATAAAACATATATAGTAATAAAAAGGCATCGTCCGGGGCGATGTCTTTTTTGTGTGCAATTTAATGTATGGATAAAAATGAAAGCGCTTCACAAAATATACATATGAGTAAAAATGGAGGGGAATGTGTGAATAGAAAATTACTGTTATTTAATATTGTTGCTGTTTTGTTGTTAATCGGGGTTATAGCCGCTTTTTTTATGACTCAATCGAGTACAGATCTTAGTCCTAACAAGCTGCTTAAAAAAAATAATGATCATTCTTATGGTGTGAGTTCATCGAATTCTCTGGCAGCAAATGTAGGGATGGACGTATTAAAAGAAGGCGGGAATGCAGTAGATGCGGCCATTGCTATTTCGTATGCCCTCAATGTAGTCGAACCTTTTGGATCCGGAATTGGCGGAGGTGGAGGTATGCTGATTGCCAAAAAAGATCAGCCTGCTACCTTTATCGATTACCGGGAAACCGCTCCAACTTCTATGAGCGGTAAAAACGGCGTGCCGGGATTTGTGGCTGGCATGGAATATATTCAGCAGAAGTATGGCACAAAATCAATGAGTGATTTAATTCAGCCGGCCGTTGAATACGCTGAAAAAGGGTTTGAAGTAGACTCTCTTTTATCTTCGCGATTGTATTATTCTAGAGGAAGGATGGATGTGGATGATCTATCTGCTTTTTATCCGAAGGGAGAAGCAATCGAAGAAGGAGAAACGCTGTCCCAGCCAGTGTTGGCTAAAACGTTAATTAAGATTCAGCGAGAAGGTGCATCTGCATTTTATAAAGGAGATTTGGCACAAGATCTTGCTGATGCAACGCCTATTTCTAAAAAAGACCTATCTTCCTATCAAGTGACAGAAACCAAGCCTGTCGTTTCTGCTTACAATGGAACGGAAGTGATTTCAGCGCCTCCGCCTTTTTCCGGGATTACACTGATTCAAATGTTAAAAATGGCAGAGAAAGAAAATCTTGAAACAATGCCTGACAAAGACTATTACGAAACGATGAACAGAATTAAAAAAGCAGCTTACTCCGACCGGTTAAAACAAATCGGCGATCCTGACTTTCATAATCAAAACTCAAGTGAGTTAGTTAGTGATGATTATATAACAAACCTGGTCAATCACCCGACAAGTTCTTCAGGTGAAGGGGATGAAGAACACGAAAGTACAACACATTTTGTAGTTATTGATTCAGAAGGAACCGTCGTATCAACAACCAATACGTTAAGTAACTTCTTTGGTACAGGCGAACAAGTTGACGGTTTTTTTCTTAATAACAATGCTGATACGTTTGGAAGCAAAGAACCGAATAATCGTGAGCCAGGAAAAAGAGCAAGAACCTTTACAGCTCCAACTATTATAAGAGAAAAAGGCGAGTGGGCGATGGGGATAGGTTCTCCTGGCGGAACACGGATTCCTCAAATTTTAACTCAGGTACTTTCTAAAAATCTTGAAGGAAATGAACCGCTTCAAGAAGCTGTAAATGAACCGCGATTTATTTTTGACGATTCGACTATTTATATAGAGCCTGATTTAGATACAAAAAATATCCCTTCTGCGTTTCGGATAGAAACAAAGGAAAGCGACGTCTTTTATGGAGGTATCCAAGCGTTAACCATTAATTTTCAAGATAAACAAATGGAAGGGGCGGGAGACCCTAGAAGAAATGGAGTTTGGAAAACAGGAGATTAACGAAGTAAAGATCCCTTCTCATATGCTTAGGCATAGTGAGAAGGCGTTTGAAAATATCGAATGGAATGAAATTCTTTGTCACTGGAATGAAAATGTACGTAAATGGGGGAACGATCTAAAGCAGGGTGAGCGTTGAAAAACGTGGCATCACCGTAGCGCAATGCTTTTAGTAAGTAAGGCATTTCTTGTTTGAAAATAGCATACCGTATGGCTTGAACAGACTTTTCCGTGTGTTCATTTCCAATAAATACGTATACATACAGCGTATCAACACCGTCTTTGTGGAGCCATTCGGCAAAAAGCTCATTTCGCTGCTCATTTAATTGATCAACAGCAAACTTTTCGTCGATCCAAAGAAATAAATCGTCTGTTTGTTCAGAATGGGTGAGCGTATAGCGACGCCCAATAAAAGGAAAGGTGGGCGTGCTTCCTTGCCGGTATGTGACGCTAAATTGCTGAGGATTAAAAGCAGACAAAGGGCATCTTCCTTTCACGCTTTTAAGTAGTTTATGCATAAAAAAGAGAAATTTCACACATTCGTCAAGAATTTTAAGCTGCTTTTTTTACATGCATACTTATGAAAAAGTTGTTACACTGAAGAAAAGAAATAGTGGGTGATAGAAGATGGAGCCGCTGTATATTGTTTTAACGATTTTTTTAGCAGCCATGCTATCGTATGATATTGCTAAATTTGTTCGAGGAGACCGGCCAGATTGGAAAGAGGGTCTCGTGACGGGCCTTGTGTTCGTGGGCTTTTTAGCAGCCATGCAAATGGCTTTTCACATTGTATAGCGCAGAAAGAGGCTGGGACAAACGTAGTTTAGTTGAAGGAAGATCTGAACGGTGAATTGTTCGGATCTTTTATGGTTAAGGTGAACGTAGATTTCATGTGTGTAGTTATGTCTCAATCTCTTTTTTGAGGATATGTCCGATAAGTTTAGTTCGGCAATACTAAAAAGCCCTGATATCGAATAAGCTGTTGTATACTGCATTTTTGATAAAGGGGCTTTTTACTTGTATCGAAAAAAAACACTGCTTTTGAAGCGAAGTTTAGGAGTAGCTGTGTTTCTTGCTTTGATTGCGCTGGGAATTTGGATGTTTCAATTTACATTCTTTTCTCCGAGTCATCAAGCCAAATCTGCTGTAAAAGAATTTTATACGCTAGAACAGGAAGGGAACTTTTCGGAATCATGGAACCTTTTTCATTCGTCCATGAAAAAGAAGTGGACAAAAGGTGCATACATACAAGATCGAGCACACGTATTTCTCAATCATTTCGGAGTAGACACTTTTACGTATTCCATTGAAGATGTTGAAAAAAGAAAGAGCTGGAAGATGGAAAATGATCGTAAAGCGTTTCCTGTTGTTTACGAAATGACCGTTATCCAAACGTATAAAGGGAAATATGGAAACTTTGATTTGGTGCAGAAAGTGTATGCTGTTCGTGAAAAAGGAGAATGGAAAGTCGTGTGGGATTATAAACAGTAGGAGAGCCTGCTGTTTTTTTATCTTCATAAGAAATGAGCATACTTCAGCTGGTAATATGCCTCTTTTTTAACAGAAAAAACGTTATGTTTTTTTACGAGTGGGTAAAATGAAAGAAGGAGGCGAACACAGATGAAATTTAAAACGATTTTATTTGATGCATATGGAACACTGTTTGATGTACATACCGTTATTGAAACGTGTGATAAGCTGTATCCGGAACGAGGAGAAAGTATTAGCCATTTATGGCGTTTGAAGCAAATTGAATATGCAATGCAATATCAGCTGATGGGACGATACGTTGACTTTTATACATTAACAAATCAATCCCTGAAATATGCAGCAGAAGCAAATGATATTGATTTAACGGAACATGAAGAAAAAATGCTGATGAGTGCTTACATGAAGCTGAATGTCTACGATGAGGTCAAAGAGGTGCTCGCCTATTTAAAAGAAAAAGGATATCGTCTGGCTATTTTTACGAATGGTCCTAAGCATATGATTGATCCGCTTGTTTCTTATCACAATATGAATCATTTATTTGAAGACGTTATTTCCATAGACGAAATCAAACAGTACAAGCCTACAATGGCAAGCTATCATTATGCAAAAAATAAAATGAATGCAAAAAGAGAAGAAGTATTGTTTCTGTCATCGAATACATGGGATATTGCCGGTGCTAAAAACTACGGGTTCGCAACGGCTTGGGTTAACCGAAAAGGAAATGTAGCTGAGCATAAAGAGTTGCAGCCAAACGTAATCATTAAAAGCTTAAATCAGCTTATTAAATAAAAAAAGAACGAGCATTAAGCTCGTCCTTTTTTATTTATTGCTAAATGTATCTTTTGTTTCGCCTACTGCTTTTTGAGCATTTCCTTTTGCTTTCTCAGCTTTTCCTTCACGCTGAAGATCGCGGTTATTCGTTGCATTTCCGACTTGATCTTTTACTTCACCTTTAGCTTTTGATACATTTCCTTTAACTTTATCTCCTAAACCTTTACTCATTTTAATCTTCCTTTCTATTAGTGATTAAGTAGTGTTACTTGTCTATTCCACCGTTAGAAAGAAATTAAACATATTTTCTGATTTTGGCCTAAACAGAAGCTAAGCCTGCGATATTTAGAAGTACTGTTTAGTCACTATCATCATTCGGAGGTTTTAAGTTCCCACTCATCATAAATCTGAGATTCATAAGGCCATGATAATAAGCTTAAAGATTCCACTGCTTTTAGAACAAGAGGAGAAGCATTATCGATGTTAAGATCTTGGGGTGCAATCCACAATGCTTCCAAAGAATCTTGTCCTTCAAACTGGACGGGGTTGGAAAGAAGCTCACCGCCGGCAATGTCTACGTAATAAAAAACAGCAATGTGATGTACATGGGTAAATTCTTTCCACTTACAGGGATACTGAAAATCCGTTGTACCGGCTTGAGAAATAATAGTAATTTCAAAGCCAGTTTCTTCACTAAATTCTCTTTTCATCGCATCTGTTAATGTTTCACCGTGTTCTAGCTGTCCACCTGGCAAATCAAAGCGATGAATATACGGCCCTCTATTTTTTCGAATAACAAGCAGCTTGTCATCTCGCATACAAATTCCATATACGCCAAAGGCGCGATCATAGTTTGGTTCCATCTTTTTTCACTACTTTCTATAACAGAATGGCTTGATAAAGCATCATTTGATTTCTTTATCCTACCATACATTTTGTTATAGAACCTTTTTTAATGAGGTGCTTTTACAGTAAGCGTACGGGAAACAGCACTTTCGTTATGCAAACGGTCAACAGAGGTTACAACATATGTGTATGTTTGATTTTTGAGTGCGCTTTGATCTACAAATAATTGTGTTTCTCCTGTTTTTCGAACGGTTGTCAGTAAGTTTTCTGCGTTGTTGATGTCACCTCGTTTATTGCCTTGGAAGCGATAAATGGCATAATAGGCGGAATCATTCTGCTGATGATCTCGAATTTCAAACGCCGCTTCTTTTGTATGAGGGCCCGCGTTTTTTAATTTTGGTGCTTTTGGAGCCGTATCATCAAGCCAAGGCATTGCCGGAATAAGAGCAGGATGTTTATAAATATCGTTTTGCAGCTTATCTTTTATTCCTAGTGGGTTTCGGTTCAAATCTTTCAGGCTAAAATGCATGCTCCCATGTACTTCTGGAAATTGATGATTAAGAGCAATTTGCCTTGGATACTCATCGGGATCAGACCATGCTTCCACCGCGTTGTTATTAATTTTATAAGCAGCTTGTCCAATATAAAGGTGAACTGGCTTTCCGCGAACTTCATCTCTCCACCAGTTGAGCAGCGTATCGTAAGCAGCGGGTTCAAATCCAATATTCCAATAAATTTGCGGAGTGATGTAATCAATATATCCATTTTGAATCCACGTACGCGTATCAGCATACAAATCATCGTAGTTTGTTTGTCCAGCAGTCGTCTCAGAGCCAGTTGGATCATTAGCGATGTTTCTCCACACGCCGAACGGACTGATGCCAAACTTCACGTATGATTTTGTTCTTTTAATAGCCGTATTTAAATCTCGAACAAGCTGATTAACATTGTCTCGGCGCCAGTCTTCAATATTCGAAAACGTTTGAGCACCGTAGGTTTGATACGTTTTTTGATCAGGGAACGTTTGACCTGCAATTTTGTAAGGATAAAAATAGTCATCCATATGAACAGCATCAATATCATAGTTTCTTACGACTTCGAGCACTTCTTCAATAATAAAGTTTTTTACTTCGGGAATACCTGGGTTGTAGTAGAGTTGTTTTCCATAGGAGACGACCCAATCAGGATGTTGTTTGGCAGGATGATTATCGGCAAGTTTGTTTAAATCAGTATGATTCATGGTAATGCGGTAAGGGTTAAACCATGCGTGGAATTCTAAGTTGCGCTTATGTGCTTCCTCCACCATAAAAGCTAGAGGATCGTAGCCGGGATCTTTACCTTGTGTACCCGTTAAATATTCTGACCACGGGCCATATTTCGACGGATAAAAGGAATCAGCGGTAGGTTTAATTTGAACGACCACAGCATTCATTCCCATCTTTTGTACTTCATCTAGCAAATAGGTAAACTCTTTTTTTTGCTGCTCAACCGGAAGACCAGGCTGAGAAGGCCAGTCAATATTGTATACGCTTGCAATCCAAGCCGCTCGAAGCTCCCGTTTTTGATACGTAGTAGGTACGTCTGCTTTAGCAGGTAATGTGCTCGAACAAAACAGCAGCAAAAACAAGATGCCTCCAATCCATTTTTTTATATGCATGTTCGTTCCTCCTTCTTTTTTGGTTGAGATAAAATTTCTTTCATAATATAGCATGCGGTCGTTATATTCACAATAGGTTTTAATAAAATATTCTGAAAAATAAAATAAAGTTTTAAAAATATCAGAAAAATATTGAAATTAAACTTCAGAAAAAATATAATAATGGTAATTTAAAGAATATTTTAGAAATACGTTACTTAACGATGGAGGAATTCATGCGCCAATTTTCCGTACTTACTTTAATCGATGCACAAATGAATCATTACAGTCCTGCTGAAGGAAGAGTAGCTGATTACGTGTTAGAAAATCCTACGACCACGTTGAACTTAACGACCAAACAGCTAGCTAAGCAGTGTCAGTGCAGCGAAGCTACGATTATCCGCTTTTGTCAGCGTGTAGGGATTAATAGTTTTAAAGAATTAAAGATTGAATTAGCAAAAGATGCCCATAAGGTGAATAACGAGCAGCTGCCGAATCTTCCGGTTAATTTTGAAGACGAGACCGAAGCTGTGCTTGAAAAAGTCATGAGCAAAAGTATGAGCGCACTTATGAACACGAGTCGTTTAGTGAGCTCTTCTGCAATTGATGCAGCTGCGGAAGCTATTCATAGAGCGACACGAGTGTTTTTATACGGAGCAGGGGGATCATCTGTAGTTGCGCTAGATGCGCAGTATAAACTGCTTCGAATTGATATTTCAGCGCTGTTTTCATTAGATAGTCACGTTCAAATGGTGATGGCTACGAATATGACAAAAGATGATGTGCTGTTTGTAGTATCGACTTCCGGTCAAACAAAAGAAGTGGTGGAGCTGATGCAAATAGCCAAAGATAAAGGGGCAGCGGTTATTTTGCTAACGCAGCACGGATCATCTCCAGCTTCTAGATTAGCTGATATTCTGCTGACTATTTCAGTAGAAGAGCAGCATATTCGAATTGGAACGATGAGCGCTCGTATTGCTCAGCTAGCCATTGTAGATGCGATGTTTATACGGTTATGTATTCAAAAAGGCAATCAAGTGTTTGAGCGCATAATCGATACACATAATGTAATTCAAAAAATTAAGAGGTAGGGGGAAACGAGAAAATGAAGGTATTGTTTGTATGTTCTGGAGGAATGTCAAGTGCGATTGTGGTGAAAGCATTAAAAACAGAAGCACAAAAGCACGGAACGGATATGGAAGTGCTGGCAATTGGGACAAATGAAGTGGCAGAGGAAATTCAAAAGGGCTGGGACGTTGTAATGGTTGCACCGCAGATTCGTCACCGGTTTAACGCAGTGAAAGCGGAAGCGGATAAAGCTTCTGTTCCATGCGGGCCCATTCCGCCGCAGGCTTATACGCCGCTTGGAGGTCCGACGCTTTATAAAACGGTTCAACAGCTCGTTAGCTAAGGAAAGCAGGTTTCTTCCTGCTTTTTAAATAAATAAGGGGTTTATTACACAAGGGGAGAATATAGAGGGGGAAAGGGTATATGAGCAAATTTGTGTCGTTTTTAGAGAACAATTTATCGGGACCCATGGCCAGGTTATCAGAACAGCGGCATCTTCAAGCCATTCGTGATGGTGTTATTTCCGCTTTGCCGTTTATCATTATCGGAAGTTTTTTCTTAATTTTAGCATTTCCTCCTGTGCCGCAAGATAGCACAATTGCGAAATGGGCAGCTGATAACAGCGCCAACATTTTAATACCGTATCGCGTAACGATGTTTATTATGTCTTTATATATAGCCTTTGGGATAGGGTATAACTTGTCCAAAAGCTATAATCTCGATCCGCTGTCAGGAGCACAAATTGCAGTTGCTGCACTACTTCTTACGGTGACTCCAAAGCTGATTGAAGAAGAAGGATTTATGCTTCCAATGACCAACCTTGGAGGACATGGTTTATTTGTGACGATGATTGTATCGATTTTATCAGTCGAGATTCTCAGGTTTTGTAAAGCAAAAAATGTCACCATTAAAATGCCGGAGCAAGTGCCACCTTCGGTATCGAGGTCTTTTGAAGCGCTAATTCCAGTTGCGATTGTTGTTGTACTTATGACCATTATTACAATTGTTTTAGGTATCGATCTTCATCATTTAGTTGATAAACTAGTTGCTCCGCTTGTAGAGGCAGGAGATAGTTTAGCAGGAGTATTAATACCGGTTTTCTTAATTACGTTTTTCTGGTCATTTGGAATTCACGGCGTCTCTGTTGTTGGGACAGTGGCACGGCCTGTATGGGAAGTATATTTAGCGAAAAATGCTGAAGCGGTAGCAGACGGAGCTTCAACGCTCCCGTATATTGCACCCGAAACGTTCTTTCAATGGTTTGTTTGGATCGGAGGATCTGGAGCAACGCTAGGCCTTGCTTTAGCAATGCTGTTTTTCTCAAAATCTAAATATTCGAAAGCGCTCTCTAGGACATCTTTTATTCCAGCGGTTTTTAATATTAACGAACCAATTATTTTCGGTTTGCCAATTGTCTTAAATCCTATTTTAATTATTCCTTTTATCATCATCCCGATTATTACAACGATCATTTCATACGCAGCAACTGCGACAGGCCTTATTACTCCAACATACGTAATGGTTCCTTGGACGCTCCCGGCGCCGATTGGGGCATATCTATCGACCGGAGGAGACTGGCGGGCGGTTGTACTGGTCGTTGTCAATATTGCTATTTCTGTTGTGATTTATCTTCCGTTCTTTAAAATGTACGACCGAAAGATGGTTGAAATGGAAAGAAGCGATGAAGCAACGGTTACACCATCCGATAGCTCAGTTCAAATGTAAAGAAAGAGAAGCCAACTTGTTTGGCTTCTATCTCTTTAATAGGAGTGAAGATCAATGTTTGTTCGATTTCGATATAAAACCGTGTTTTTATTTCTGTTGACCATGGTTCTTTGTAACGTTATTTTTACACCTTTGCTGCAGTATGCTGGTTTGTCAGCGCAGCATAGTTTATTTGCCATTACAAGTCTGTCAGCAGCTTTGCTTACAACATTTATTTCTATTCGGCTTTCAACAGCAGCTTTATCTAAAACCGCTGTTTGTATACGCTTTGTTTTGCTCGGGGCAGGGTGCACAGCCGTTACATATTTAGCCGTTTTTTAACAAGGAGGGGCAAGGAATGAAAGTAGTGACAATAGGGGGAGGATCAAGCTATACGCCTGAATTGGTCGAAGGGTTTATTAAAAGGTACAATGAGCTTCCAATTCGAGAACTGTGGCTTGTAGATGTTGAAGAAGGAAAAGAGAAGCTTGAAATTGTAGGAGCACTTGCTAGAAGAATGGTCAAAAAAGCAGGTGTTGATATGGAAATTCATTTAACGCTTGATCGAAAAAAAGCGTTAATAAATGCTGATTTTGTAACGACACAGCTTAGAGTAGGCCAGCTTGATGCGCGTATTCAAGATGAACGCATCCCTCTTAAGTACGGAATGATTGGTCAAGAGACAAACGGGGCGGGAGGATTATTTAAGGGCTTGCGAACAATCCCGGTTTTGTTGAAAATTGCCGAGGAAATACACGAAATTTGTCCAAACGCCTGGCTTATTAATTTTACAAACCCTGCCGGTATGGTAACGGAGGCGCTGCTTCGCTACGGAAAGCATTCTAAAGTAGTAGGAGTCTGTAACCTGCCTGTACATATGACGAACTCAATCGCCAGCTTGCTTCAAATCGAAAAAGAAGATGTGCACATTGAATTTGCAGGGTTAAATCACTTGGTATACGGGCTGCATGTGTATGCAAAAGGAAAGGAAGTAACGCAAGAAGTCATTCAACTTTTAAGTAATCCAAAGTCTCAAGTAACAATGAGAAACATAGCTCCTATTCCGTGGCAACCGGATTTTTTGGAAGCTCTTGGCGTGATTTTATGTCCTTATCACCGCTATTACTATAAAACAAAAGAAATAGTAGCAGAAGAGCTTTTGGCCTTTCAGTCAGGTACTATGCGCGCTGAAGTGGTCAAAGCATTAGAAGCCGAACTTTTTGAACTCTACAAAAACCCAAATATAGAAAGTAAGCCTCCGCAGCTGGAAAAACGAGGAGGCGCTTACTACAGCGATGCCGCATGTAATTTAATTTCATCCATTTATAACGATAAAGGTGATATTCAAACATTAAATGTAAGAAATAATGGCGCCATTTCTTCACTGCCAAACGAATCTGCGGTTGAAGTAAACTGTGTTGTAACAA
Organism: Priestia megaterium; assembly: GCF_009497655.1. NCBI lineage: Bacteria > Bacillati > Bacillota > Bacilli > Caryophanales > Bacillaceae > Priestia > Priestia megaterium. Next base: position 995,749 of record NZ_CP023317.1, read on the forward strand.
AGCAAGGACCAGTACCACTCGCTGTCGGTGAACTTCCGGTAGAAGTGAATGGACTCGTGCAGCAAATTAAATCGTTTGAACGAGTAGGAGCAGAAGCCGCGGTTACAGGATCTTACGAAAAAGCGCTGGTTGCCCTGACCATTAATCCGCTTGTTCCAAGTGACGAACTGGCTAAGGCGGTCTTAGACGAACTGCTTCAAGCTCATCGCAAGTATTTACCCGCTTTTTTTAAGGAAGTGAATGCGTAGTATGTATGCTGTTGGACTTATGTCAGGAACGTCACTGGACGGAATTGATGCAGCTCTTGTGGAGATTGAAGGAAGCGGCTATGGAAGTAAAGTTAAGCTTCTTCAGTTCATTACCATGCCGTTTTCACCGCCGTTAAAAAAAGAAATTGAACAGGCGCTTTCTCTCGAACATTCAAATGTACAGCTGATCTGCAGCTTGAATTTTAAACTTGGCTACGCGTTTGCAGATGCAGTGAAAAGAGTGTGCCAAGAAGCCGGGTTTTCTCTTGAACAAGTAAATGTCATCGGATCGCATGGTCAAACCATTTACCATCAGCCGTATGCTTCAGGAAATACAGCGATGTCTACACTCCAAATTGGAGAGCCCGCTGTTATTGCCTATGAAACTAAAACGAAGGTAGTGGCAAACTTCAGAGTGATGGACATGGCAGCGGGCGGGCAAGGTGCTCCGTTAGTTCCTCACACCGAACGAATTTTGTACAGCCACGCTGACCGTACAAGGCTGCTTCAAAACATTGGAGGTATTGGGAATGTAACGTTGATTCCGCCAAAACACTCTCCTATACCCGTAGTAGCTTTTGATACGGGGCCGGGAAATATGATGATAGATGAAGCGTGTCAGCAGCTTTTTCATGTTTCATTTGATGAAAATGGGTGTTTAGCAGCTGGAGGAACTATTATTTCAGAGCTTTTAGAAGACTGTATGAACCATGATTACATGAATCTTTCTCCTCCTAAATCGACGGGAAGAGAGCTGTTCGGTACACAGTACACAAGGAGACTGCTAGAGAAATATAGCAACCATAAAAAAGAAGATTTGCTAGCTACGATTACCATGTTCACGGCATCATCCATTGTACATCACTATGAAACATTTATTTTTCCTGCCTATTCTATTGACGAAGTGATTATTGGAGGAGGCGGAAGTTATAACAATACGCTGATGAATATGATTAAAGCCAAGCTAGGGAAGCGCTGCAGTGTGTATACACAAGAAGAAATAGGGATGTCTTCAGAAGCAAAAGAAGCCGTAGCTTTTGCGGTGCTCGCAAATGAAACACTTGCAGGTTATCCAAGCAATGTACCAAGTGCAACTGGTGCTTTGTCTCCTGTAATATTAGGAAACATTACGCCTGCACCACTATAAAAAAGGGGATGGAAGAAATGACAGAAGCAGCAAATATGGAAAATGAAATTTTTGAACTTATTGCATACGGAGGAAATGCTAGGTCACTGGCATATGAAGCGTTAGAAGCAGCTGAAGATTATGATTTTAATAAAGCTGACGAACTTTTAAAGCAGTCTCAAGAAGAGCTCAGTCATGCTCATAAAACGCAAACTGCGCTTATTCAACGTGAATTGAACGGAAAAACAATTGAAAAGTCGCTGCTTTTAATTCACGCACAAGATCATTTAATGACGGCTATTTCAGAGCAAAAATTAATTGAACATATGATTAAGCTTATTAAAAAATTTAAAAAAGAAGGCGAAAATCAATGAAAAAGCTAGGTATTGCGATTTATCCGGAACATTCGACTGTGGAAAAAGATAAAGCGTATATAGCACTTGCGCATCAATACGGATTTACCCGCATTTTTACGTGCTTGCTTTCTGTTGAAGGCGATCAGAAAAAAGTAATGGCAAATTTTAAAGAAATCATTGAGTTTGCCAATGAGCTAGAGATGGAAGTAGTAGTGGATATCGCTCCTCGCGTATTTGGAGCGCTCGGCATTTCTTATGATGATCTATCTTTTTTTCACGAATTAGGGGCTTATGCTATTCGTCTTGATCTAGGCTATACGGGAAATGAAGAGTCCATTATGACCTTTAATCCATACGGCTTAAAAATTGAAATTAATATGAGTAATGCAACAAAGTATGTTGATAATATTTTAAGTTACCAGCCGAATCGAAAACAGCTATTGGGGTCGCACAACTTCTATCCTCATCGATATGCGGGATTGTCGTATGATCACTTTATGAAGTGTTCAGCGTTGTTTAAAGAACATAACCTTGAAACAGCAGCGTTTATTAATTCACCAAGCGCTACTTTTGGACCGTGGCCTGTTACTGAAGGGCTTTGTACGCTTGAAATGCATCGCACGCTTCCGATCGACGTGCAGGCTAAGCATCTTTTTAAAACGGGATTAATTGATTGTGCAATCATTGCGAATGCTTATGCATCGGAAGAAGAAATGAAGTCGCTGCGTGATGTTGTTCAGCAAGAGCGCTTTACCTTTAATGTGAACCTGTATGATACGATTACCGAGCTTGAGAAAAAAATTGTGCTAGAAGAGTTTCATTTTTACCGTGGAGACGTATCGGATTATTTAATTCGCTCTACGCAAAGCCGAGTAAAATATAAAAAAGAAGAATTCAAGCCTACGCATACTCCTTCCATTCGAAGAGGCGATATTTTAATAGAAAATGAACTCTACGGTCAGTACAAAGGAGAGCTGCAAATTGCGCTGTTAGACATGGAGAACTCAGGTAAAACAAACGTAGTAGGCCGCATTGCGGAAGAGGAAATTTTCTTATTAAATGAACTGCAGCCATGGGATAAATTTGCTTTTTGTGAGCGGTGATGAAATGGACTATATTATTGGTATTGACGGCGGGGGAACAAAAACAGAAGCCGTTGCGTACAGCTTAGACGGCCAACAGCTCGCTGCTTCAAAAAGCGGTTACGGCAATTTACTCATTAATTACAACACGGCTATTACTCATATTGATGAATGTATTATGGCGTGCAAAACTGAGCTTGCTGGTCATACATGTAAAGGCATTTCACTAGGACTTGCTGGAAGTAAAGCATTATCCAAAGAAGAAATAAAAAGATATTTTTATAATCGTTATCAAGTAGAAGTAGATTTATATGATGACGCCATGATTGCACATGAAGCACTACTGCATGGAAAAGAAGGGATTTTAACCATTGCAGGAACTGGAGCTGTCAGCATTGGTAAAAAAGATGGAGTGTATGAATACGGTGGAGGGTGGGGACACCTTCTTGGAGATGAAGGAAGCGGATATTGGATTGGTCTTCAAGCACTGATATTGCTGACGAAAGAGCATGATCAAAACCGTCCGTACAGCAGCCTTAGTCAGACAATCTTGCAACATGTAAAAGCAGACACCATACACGACATAAAAAAGTTTGTCTATTCATCTCCTAAATCAGAAGTTGCTTCACTCACTCCGCTTGTTGTAAATCAAGCGAGAAATTATAAACAAGAAGCAAGTGACATTCTTCAACGGGCTGGAAAGAACCTTGCAAACATGACTCTTCATTTGTATAAGAAACAGCGGTTTGAAGGGAGCTGCTTGCTGGCATGCAAAGGCAGCATTTTAATGGAAGTTCCAGAAGTGTTTGATGTTTATAAAAAAACATGTGAAAAAGAAATAAAGCATATCCAGTGGGCAACACAGCGAGTATCATCTGCTAAAGGAGCTTATCAGCTGTTCATGAAAGAGTATCAATAGAGAAAAAATGATCGTGGAAAAGGCAGGGGATCACAGTGAACTTAAATCATATCTTAACAGAAAAACGCAATCCGCAAACGTTAAACATTGATGAATTATCAAGCCTGGAAATTGTAAAAAAAATTAATGAAGAAGATCACCAAGTGCCTCAGGCAATCAATAAGGTACTGCCTGTTATTGCTTTGTTAGTAGATGAAATTGTCAGTGCTTTTAAACAAGGCGGACGTCTGATTTATATCGGAGCAGGTACAAGCGGGCGGCTAGGCGTGTTAGATGCATCTGAATGTGTACCAACATTCGGTACACCTGCCGAACAAGTAGTTGGGATCATAGCCGGGGGAGACAAGGCGCTCCGGCACGCGTTAGAAGGAGCAGAAGATAATAAGAAACAAGCGATAGAAGATTTGAAAGCGATTAATTTATCAAATAAAGATATTCTTGTAGGGATAGCTGCAAGTGGAAGAACGCCTTATACACTCTCAGCGCTTGCGTATGCAAACAGCCTGGGGGCAGTAACGGGCTGCGTTGTAAATTCTCCTCAATCAGCTATGGAACAAGAAGCAAACTATGCAATAGTAGCAGAATCAGGCCCGGAAGTTGTAACAGGTTCTACCAGAATGAAAGCCGGAACTGCTCAAAAGCTTGTTCTTAATATGCTGACGACGGCTTCTATGATTCAAATTGGTAAAGTCTACAGCAATCTAATGGTAGACGTACAGCCGACTAATGATAAACTCGTCCAGCGTGCTAAAAATATTATTGCAGAACTAACAGGCGTCTCATCAGAAGAGGCAGCCGAAAGTTTACAAACATACAAAACGCCAAAAGCCGCTATCCTTGCGCTTCTTACTTCTATAGAAGGTGATGAAGTGCACCGGTTGCTTGCTAAACATGACGGACATTTAAAAAAAGCCATTGCAGAAGCAAAGGAACAGTCGACTAAAGATTAACCCCTAAAAGAAGTGCATACAGCACTTCTTTTTTTGTTGAGTACATTTTTTGCACAATGTATGTGGGTGAATTCGGTCTAATCATTTTGCGAGCAGGAATTAATAACGTATACGATAGAGCCGGGCAAAGCAAACCGGCTGTTAGCTCAGCGTCTGTTATCAAATTTACTATTGTAAAAAAGTTTATTTTCTCTAGTTAAATTAGCATGTGCGCTTTGATAATCCTTTGGTTATTTCTCCTTATGACGATGTAAACATGAATATGGTATTATCGAAAGTTAAAGGGGTATTAAAAGGTGTGTGGAAACAATGGATCGAAAAAAAGCCGCATCAGTAGCTGGAGCATTGGTCATTGCCGTAGGAATTTGGCTGTTTCAAAGCGGGAAATTTAAAAGTGAAGCCCAGGCAGATAAGTTTACGAGTACGTTTTTGGTCGATCATGAACAAACAGACAATGGATTTGAATTATTTACTTCGGATACCAATCAATATAGCATGTGGTTTCCGCTTCAGTATGTTATTCATAAATCTTCTTATAAAAGCAGTGAAGATGAAAGTGAAGTATGGACAGCATCAACGAAGGAAAATGATTCATACAATGCTGGGAAAATAACGGCTTTATTTTCTAAGAAAAAAAGCAAAGCAGCTCAAAAAAAAATGGATGCGTTTCAGCCTGATTACATGTTAAAAGGTAAAAATGCAACGATTTATGTGAAAAAACAAACAAGAGATGGAAAGCATAGCATTTATCATGCTTATGTGAATGATGATTATTCAAGCAGGTATATTTACTATACGTTTGAACTAAAAAGCAGCGAACAGACAAACAGTACAAAACAGCAGTATTGGGTAGAAAAAATTCTTCTAAATACACAGTTTCAAAAAAACTCAGCTGAATAGTCAGCTGAGTTTTTTCGTAAGGATTCATAATGCTTTTGCTTTTTTATGTAAACGGGTACAATATGAGTAAGGAGGCCTTCGTATGATTGAAAAACAAGCAGTTGGTGAAAAAGCAGCACAATTTGTTGAAGATGGAATGATTGTAGGGCTAGGAACAGGTTCAACAGCTTATTATACAATTGTCAAACTAGGTGAACGAGTAAAAAATGGATTAAACATCAAAGCGGTTCCTACTTCTCAAAAAACAGAAGAACTGGCAAGGAAACTAGGTATTCCTATTGTTACCTTAGCGGATGTTGAATATATTGATATAGCAATTGACGGAGCGGATGAAGTGGATAGCGAGCTTTCTTTAATTAAAGGAGGAGGAGGCGCGCTGCTTCGAGAAAAAATGATTGCGTACGCAGCGAAGCGGTTTATCGTGATTGCGGATTCTAAGAAAATAGTGAAGACGCTAGGAGCTTTTCCTCTTCCTGTTGAAGTTATACGTTTTGGCTGGGAAATGACGGCGAAGCATATTCGCAGTGCAGGTTGTGTACCGCAGCTTAGGCTTTTAGATGATCATACGCCGTTTATCACTGATAACGGAAATTATATTCTAGACTGCCATTTTTCAGAAATTGAAAATCCTGCTGTGCTGGAAAAACAGCTTACAATGATTCCAGGCGTAGTAGAAAGCGGTTTGTTTGTAGGAATGACGGAGGAAGTCATTACCGTACAAAAACAAGAGGTTCATATCATAAAAAAATAGAAGCTTTGGCGTCGGGCCTAGGCTTCTATTTTTTAATTGGAAAGAACGTTCCAATTTTTCTCTAATTGATATATGTATTGAGACGCGTTCAGTACATTTGGATGAACGAAAGTATCAATTGTTTTTTGCGGACAAGCAGATCCGTATAATGAAAAAATGACAAGCTTGCTATGCTCGATTGGTGATACAACGTGAGATAAACAGCGATAAGAAGGATTTATCAAGCTTTTTACCATCTCATGAATATCTTCTTTGTCGTAAAAATCGACTTCAATTTCCGTCTTTACTAAATAACGGCTTTCAATGGCGCTGCTTCTATAATAATTGTAGCGTGCTCCGATGAAGTAGGACGGATCTGATGTTGAAACGTCCAAATTCGTATATGTTTGATCCTGCTTGCTTTTATAAAAAATAGAATCATGAGTATGCTTCATGAATTCTTGATAAGTTGTTCCATCTTCCCACAGAGCTAGAATACAAGCATCTGTTTCATCTTCCACGTTCCAACCCCCTAATTGGCCAATGAAACCATTCACGTGTGCAAGAGCAGCCCAATGCTGTTGCGTATATGAAAAAGATGCTTTTTTATCAGTCGGTATGCTGCATTTCACAATTTTTGTCAACATTCTCCCATCACCTCAATTAATTACTTCGATAAATGCAGGAAAAATCCTTCTAAAAAGAGGAAAATGATAGACATATCCCCCCTTTAAAAGCCATACATTTCAAATAGGACAATGTTAGGGAAAGAAGGGGAAATGAATGAAAGTTTTTCGTGCAAAAGCCTGTCAGTCTCCTACGCGAAAAGGCTGGTCAATTATGTTTCAGCATCCGTTTAAAAAAGATGAAAGAGGAAGATCGCACCCGTTTGTTAAACGGTTTATGTATACAGAGCAACACGATGAAATTGACATGTTGGTTGAAGAGATGAATGAACTGCTGAGAGTGCAGGATTTTTGGACAAGTACTGCAAAAGGAAGAGCAAAAGCAAGGTATGATGAACGAGTAGTGAATGCTTTTTATAACGATATTGAAAAAAAGACAAGCGAACAAATTGACAGCGAGTATGAGTACGTTCATGTAATAGGAGAACAAGGAAGCGGCAAAACATCTTTAATCCGCCAGCTTCTTGGTATAAAAAAGGAGTGCGGCTTTCTAGGAATAGGCAGTAAAGGCGCTTATTCTGCTACGTATAAGGTGAAGGATTCTCAACACTATGAAGCTGCCGTCTCTTTTTTTACGCGAAGTGAAGTGCAAAGGAAAGTGGAGAATATCCTACTAAGAAGCGCTGAAGTGTATGCTGAAGGAGGCACGGATTATGACTTGGTCTTTGAGTTATTACACGGAGATTCCTCTTTTAATCTGCGCGCTCTTTTGGGAGATATCCCATACAAAGCCCGTTATTTTAATGATGATGTTCCTTTAAGAATGAGCGACGAAAATAGTTCATTCAAACAATTTGTAGATGCAATTAAACGAGAAAGTGAAATAGTAAAAGACGCTGTTGATCAAGAAGGAAGAGATTTTGCAGAGGTATGGCATAAGCGGCTTGAATGTAGGAAGATCACTGAGCAAATGCTTCTGGCAATTGAATCTCGGTTGAGAGAATACAAGGAAGGAACGTGGGAAATAGGAGAAGACGACTGGCCAATATCCTGCCGTCTCACAGCAAAAGAGCTGTCTTTCTTTGATCCGCTAACAAATGAAGAAGAAGAAAATAACGGACGCCTTATTTATCCATTGTTTCGTAGAATTGAAGTTTTCGGCCCTTTTTCTTTTAAAAAAGGGGTAGCGATTTGCGAGCATCCATCTGTTGAATATACGGGCACCATCCACGATTCTTTTAAACAAGCAGCTTCTATTTTATACGTACATCATGGGCTTAAAGAATTAGATATTCAATTTCTTCAGCAGCTCATCGTACATGGGCACGGTGCTAAGGTAAACGTTTGTGTTACACACGGAGATTTGCTTACCTCTCCAAGCTGCCGTACGGGTTATGCTAAAAAACATGCCATGGCTAAAATGATAGATGGTGCGCTTAAAAGCGTTTCATCTCTTATGAGAAAACAGCTTCACTACTATTTAACAGTAGGGAATACGTCTATTTTAGAATGTGTACACGAGGAATCGGAAGAGAGTCACTTTCTGTATAAAGACTTAAAGACAGCTTTAGTATCAGAAACGAGAAAAAAGCAGCAAGAGCTGCATCCTATTTATTTAAACTTGACTGTCTCGCAGGCTTTTTATGAAGCAATGGAGTCGCTGAACATTCCTTATATGGACAGAGAAACGTGTTTAAACATTTCCTTAGGAGAGAATGAAGGACCGGTACCAGCTATTGCGTCCGCCGTTATTTCATCTGTGTATGAGCATTTTTTAAGTCAGCCGTCTGGATGGTCAAGTACCTATCATTCGGTCACCGACCGACAGCAGGTTATTCAAGAGTTGGCAGGTGAGTTCGCAACCGTCGTTTATTCCTATTTCAACGAACAGCTGCTTGAAAATACCCGTAAGGACTGGCTAGCTCTTTATAAAGAAGAAGAAGAAGATCAGCCGTATAAATATAGCAGGGTCATAGAAAGTGTGATTCCTGCCAAAAACGATATCTATCAGCAGCAAATTCTTATGAGAACGGTTTATCAATTGATTAAGTATGTGGTAGAAAAGAAAGACGGCGTAATGGTTCATTAAGGAGTCCGTGTAAAAAGAGGTTTATAAATAAAAAAAACAGAGCCTGATTTCAGGCTCTATTAGCGTTTGGAAATAGCAGTTAACGTATTAGGTCCGGCCACGCCGTCCACTGCTAGCTTATTGTCTTTTTGAAACTTACGCACAGCAGCTTCTGTATTGGCGCCGAAGATACCGTCCGTGCCTTTTGTATCATAGCCAAGCGCCGTTAATTTCTTTTGAAGAGCTTGAACATTGCTGCCTTTGCTTCCTTTTTTAAGCGTTTGTTTTGTGTTAATTGTTGTATCCGCTGGTGGATTTGTTGGCTTTGGATTTGTCGGATTTGTTGGTGTCGGGTTGGTTCCAGGGTTTCCTAAAGCTTTATACGTCGCTGGCCCAACAATACCGTCAGCCGTTAAGCCGTGGTCTTTTTGGAACTTACGCACAGCTGAATCTGTATTGGCACCGAACACACCGTCCGTACCTTTTGTGTTATAGCCAAGTGAAGTTAGCTTCTGCTGAAGTTCTTTAACTGCATTTCCTTTACTGCCTTTCTTTAAAACAGTTCCTGTAGAAGGAGCTGGAGTAGAACCTGAGTTTCCAGAAACGTTGTACCCGTTTGCTGCTGCAATGTCATTAAATGATTTAGAAGAAGTTGTAATCACAACCGGTGTACCGACGGTCACTTTACTAAATAACCATGCCACTTCTTCATCGTACATACGAACGCATCCGCTGCTTACATATTTGCCAATGGAAGCAGGATTATTATTTCCATGAATAGCATACGTCGTGCCGTATGTACCTCTTGCATTTAGACCCAGCCAGCGGTTGCCAAGAGGGTTTCTAGGGTCTCCACCAGGAATGTTCCCTGAGTAATAAGGGCGATTGACAATTTTATTCACTACTTTGAAATGGCCCTCTGGTGTAAGAGACTGCGTGCGTCCTGTTGCGACTGAAAACGTTCGGACAAGTGAACCATTTTGGTAATAAGCGAGTTTATTTGTTGCTTTGTTAATGATAATTAAATGAGATGGTGTTGAAGCAGCTTCTGTTTTTGGAACGCCTACAAACAAGCAGGCTAGAGCTAGGATAGCCGCTATGAGTACGATTGTTGTTCTTGATATTCTATTTGCCATGTGCTGCGCCTCCTTAGGCTGCATTAATGAAAAACGTATGGTGCGGCAGTGCTATAAATTCTTCACTAATAAAATAAAAGACGAATAGCTGCATTTTCTATACCTGTATGTATAAGCTTAATAAGGAAATCATTAAGTAGAAAGACTTTACTAGCGGGAATTTATAATAATAAGAATAACTAAGTTTTTCTTGATGCTTTGTACAACTTTAAGAATATAAGTTTACTAATCTAGCGGATTCATATTTACATAAGCATCACATCCTTTCCAGTTCTTTATTTTCGTGTAAAGAAATGAAAGCGTTGTACAGATTGTTTTGTAATCATATTGTAACATAGTTGTATTTTTTATACCATAAAAAGACATAAAATAGTATAAAAATACTTTATATGGGTTTTATGTACAAAAAATTCAAAAGTTCAGGAGAACGAAGCTATTATTAGATATACGAAACTGGAAAAGAAGTATGCGTAGTTTTGTGGAAATAGATAAATATTCTTATTCGAATATAGGGAGGAAAAGAGTAAAAAAACTACTTGCAAAGAGACAAGTAGTTTTTAAACCGTTATTTTTGAGCATACATTACAACAAAATTAAAAAATTTATAGATGCAATCCACCGTGCTAAACCCGCTTGCTGTTAGCCAATTTAACTGATCATGTAAAGTTGCCATTTTATCTAACTTCGTACGTTCATGAGCAGCCTTAATTTGCTCATGCGTTAATCCGCTTGCGGCAATTCTTTCACTCCAGTCTTTTTTATATAACTCTTCAATAATAGAAGAATGGCCTAATACTTGATCGGCATTAATAAATATTCCTCCTGTATGCAGTAAATTATGAATTTGCCCATACAGCTTTTGCTTTTGCTCGTCTTCTAAATGATGAATAGCAAGTGACGAAATTACAATGTCGAATGAGTGCTCAAATTCGTAGCTTGTTATATCTGATACAATAAATTCCATATGCTGTTCGTTTTTAAAGCGCTCCTTAGCTTTTTCAAGCATTTGATCTGACACGTCAATCAACGTGAAATGAGCATCTGGGTATTTTTCTTTGACAAAAGAAGAAAACAATCCTGTACCTGCTCCGATATCCAGTACGCGAAGCGGCTTGTTTGAAAAGTGAAGAAGAGAAACGGGAATGGAATAAAAATCAAAAAAACAAGGAATAAGTTTGCGGCGCTGCTCATCATACTGAGAAGCATGGGCATTAAATTTTTCTTTCACGTTATTTTTCATTTTTACAGCTCCTTTATTTGGTAATATTGAGATACATATATCGTATAGAAGTTTGGCAGAAAAGAAAATAAACAAAAATAAGCAGTATTGATTCCAGTTTGTTATGAATAGAAAGAGATGGAGAGAAGAAAATGGAGATCAAATGGTTAAAAACATTCATCATAGCGGCTTCTTATGAAAATTTCAGGCAAGCGTCTGAAGATTTATTTTTAACACAGCCTGCTGTATCAAAGCATATTCAGCGACTGCAGCAAGAGTTAGGTGCTGAGCTTTTTGAAAAAAAAGGTAAATACATCACGCTGACTGAGGCAGGACGCTTTTTTTTGCCTCATGCTCAAAAAATGGTGAGGGCATATGAAGAAGGAGTAGGAAATTTTAAGTTATGGAAGCAAGGATATAACCGAAAACTGGCTATATCCGCTGCTCCTCAAATAGCAGCATCTGTTTTACCAAGCCTCATCAAACAATTTGTAGAGAGATATCCCCATATTGAAGTAACGGTTAATATCACAAATTCGTTTCAAGTGGGAAAAGACATCAGCGACAGAAGTTCAGATATTGGATTAACAAGGATGCTTCCGGGTCAGGCAGACGTTTTTTATGAGTTAATTCATAAAGAAAAAGCAGTCTTAGTTGCCCCGTTTTCTGCAGAGGCACGTACGGAACAGGAGCTGTTATCTTCCTACCGGCTGCTTACGAATAATCATCCTGTTTATTGGGAAGATTTACTCCTTCAAATCAAGGCTTGTTATCCTCACATTCAGCTGCTTCCTGTGACGCAAGTAGAAATTACAAAGCGCTTTATTGAAGAAGGTTTAGGCGTATCTTATTTGCCATTTTCTATGGTGAAAAAGGAAGTTGAAAATCAAACGTTAAGCGTCATTTCACAGCAAAAAATTATCCGGCCTTCTTCACATACGTATATCGTAACAAAAGGTGAAACGGAAGAAACAAAGCAGTTTAAGCACTTTGTAGCTGAGACCTTAACAGAAACGAGTTGAAATGATACCATAAAAAGGAAGGGGGGATGGCAATGTATATATTAATAATACTTGTAGCAGCAGCGGTCTTAGCAGACGTTATCTTGAGAAAAGTCCTTGATATCCCTCGCAGCAAATTTTGGGGAAAATATGAGTATGAAAGTCTAGCTTTAGGCCGATGGGATAAATATGTGACGATAGCTTTTGTTCTTTGTCTGTTATTTGATATGATCTTTATGTTTGTAGAGCCTTATATCGTATCTTTCCTATTTTTAGTCGTGAATATTTTGTTAAAAAGTATAGATGAATGGAAATACAAACAAGAAACGAAAGAGTACGTAACAAGCTTTGTACAGATGGGATTCTTCTTTACAGCTTTTGTTCTATTAGTCAGCGGAATTGTATAGAAAAAAGAGCTTTACCTATGGCAAAGCTCTTTTTGTATTATTTAAAAATATGATCAATGTCTTTAATTTCAGAAGAAGTGAGCTGAACATCTAATGTTTTTAAGTTATCAAGTACTTGATCAGCGCGTTTTGCCCCTGGAATTAACACATCAATTGAATCGCGCGTTAAGTACCAAGCCAGAACAAGGTGAGCTACTTCTACGCCTTTCGCGTTAGAGATTTGACGAAGACGCTCTACTTTTTCTAGATTTTGCTGAAATGCTTCCCCGATAAAATGAGGCATATCTTCGCGCAGGTCATTAAACTTTGTATTTTTATCATATTTCCCAGCAAGTAAACCAGCAGCTAGCGGAAAGTATGGAATAAATGAAATGCGGTTTGCAGCCGTATAAGGTAAAATATCGTTTTCTGCTTCTCGCTGAATTAAGTTATATTGGCCTTGTACCACGTCTACATAACCATCTTTATTTGCTTCTTTTAACTGATCTAACGAGAAGTTTGATACGCCAATAGAACGGATCTTTCCTTCATCTTTTAATTCTTTTAACGCACCGACCGCTTCGTCTTTAGGTGTGTTTTTATCTGGAAAGTGAATATAATATAAATCGATATAATCTGTTTGAAGGCGTTTTAAGCTATCTTCAACCGACTGTTTTAAAAATGCAGGAGAATTGTCTAGCAGTACTTCATCTCCAACAATTTTATGTGCTCCTTTTGTAGCGATCACCGCTTCTTCACGATTTCCGCGTTCTTTTAGTACTTCGCCAATTAATTCTTCAGAACGTTTAGGACCATAAATGAACGCTGTATCAAGTAGGTTAATGCCATTATCTAACGCCTTATGAACAAGGTCTTTGCCGACTTCTTCGTTTAGGTTAGGATATAAGTTATGTCCTCCTACAGCGTTTGTTCCAAGTCCAATAGGGTTAACATATAATTCGGATTTTCCAATCTGCACTTTTTCTGCCATGTCTAACGTCCATCTCCTTTTTTATATCTTCTTTTTTACTATAGCAAAATATACCATGAATCGAAAATAGTACGCTCATATGAAAAGCAGCTTTAAAAAAATATGTGAACTTGAGTTACATGTAAATAAGGAGTATATTCTACAGGGCTCTATTTCAATAGCAGAAATAAAAAAAGAACCTCTTTTAAATAAGAGACTCTCTTTTAGTCATGGTAATATGATAGCTTTTTGACAGCTGAAATGTTTCAGCGAGCTGCCTGCGTCCTTGCGCTCCTTGTTCGCGCACATAATCTAATTCGTTTGGTGTAAGAAGCTTCATGCTAATCAGTTTAATAGATTCGTAAGGTAAAGAGAGGCTAGCTGAAACAGAAGGAGACTGAACTCCTAGCAATACACCAATATCTCCATTTTTATTTACAAAATGAGGGGGTACGTCCAAATCCGTAAATTCAATTGAAAGAACATCATGTTTCATGAATAGTTCTAGCATATTAGGGTGAGCGGCAGCATTTTGACTCATTTGATAAAGAAGGTCAAATGCCCAGTGATCCTGGATATCCGATAAAGGTCCGCGAAGAGATTCATCATCGCATTCGATATAGAATTCTAATCCCTTTCCTTGTCTTTGGCTCTTTTCTTCAGGTAGTTGAAACGGATCGGACAAGCCGTCGCTTGCTAAAATAACCGTCTCTGTTTTTTGAACACGAATAAAAGTTTGACGTCCAGACGGCCAAGCAGGCCCGCCAAAAAACATGGGATTTAACAAATGAGTTAATACGTCTCCGTCTACATGTCCAATTGTGTTCCAGTAGTCTTTTCTTTTTGAGATTGATTCCTCAAGAACACGCTCTACTTCTTTTTCCTGCTTCTTTTGCTTCCACTTTAAAAATAATGACAAGTATCCCACACCTCTTTACGACTTCATAGTACCCAATATATACCTCATTTAGGGAACTCGTAAACCATTATTTAGTGTATAAAAGTAAATTATTCCTTTAAATTATAAAATTCCCAAAGTTTTCTCGGGGGATTACAGAATTTTGTCTTTAATAAATCAGGTGAAAAATCAAATAAGCCACATAAACGGCCTGTGCGAAAAATAAAAAGCCCCAAAAGCGTGCTGAAAGATGGGTAAGCTGCTTTAAACTTGTAGCGTCACCCGCATCGTTTGGGTATTTGATGCTTAACACAAAAATAATAAAGGCGGAAAATAGAGATTCTACAAGTAACAGTGCACCAACAAACATCATGCTGTAGCGCATAAGCTGTGGATCTTGCAGATAATAGATGCCTCCGAGGATCAAACCGATAGAAAATAGCCATACAATTCCGTATCCGTTACGTACCCAAAGCAGTAAATTAATAACAACAACACTTCCTAACCCGTAAAAAAGCCAGTCGTAGTGGTTGTGAACGAGCAGGTAGAAAAACAAATAAGCCATTGCTGAGCTGAACGGGTAGCCGGCTAAGGCAATAATGACGCGCGGCAGCCATCCACGGGATCCCGCGTAGGTGGCAGTCACAGCTACACCTTCATTATTGGTGTAAAGCTCAATGCGATTGACGCCTTTTCCGACAATAAGCCCCATTAACGCGTGGCCATCTTCATGAAACATCGTATTTAAATTTGAAAAATAACGTCCAATATGCCTAAGCAGTGTATTAATGCTAGGAGCAAATGAACCTATAAATGGAATGCCTCTTGTTAGCACAAAAGCTAATAAAATAAATAAGAAAAGCGTAGTAGATTGTTCCATCGCGATAGTCCTTTTCGTAAAATGATATGTTTCTACTTTACTCGCAAACGTGCTAAAAGGGAAATGAAACGGCTAGTTTCTCTAGGAAAAGAGAAGTTGGGAGACTTACATAATATTAGTGTAAACAGACCTGACACATTCATTGACCAACTTATTCCAAATTTTATATTCTAAACAGATATAAGAAATGAGGAGATGGTTGAATGAAAGATACGTGGAACGCATTTATAGACAGTGATCTTTACGTACCTCCAACGGGAATGGGGATGTTAAATAACTTGAGTTTTGCGTTAAAAGACGTATTTGATGTACAAGGACATATATCAAGTGCAGGAAATCCTGATTGGCTCGCCACGCATCAGCCTGCAAGCGAACATGCAGATGTAGTAGCTGCTCTTTTAAAAGAAGGAGCTGCACTGAAGGGAGTTACGCACACGGACGAGCTTATGTACGGACTAAATGGAGAAAACGCGCATTATGGAACACCGGTAAACCCAAAAGGCGCAGATCGAATTCCGGGAGGCTCTTCGAGCGGATCAGCGGTTGCTGTCGCAGCGGGAATAACTGATTTTGCGATTGGAACAGATACTGGAGGATCGGTTCGAATTCCGTCAAGCTACTGCGGTATTTTTGGGTATCGTCCTTCTCACGGACGCATTTCTACAAACGGTCTAATTCCACTTGCTCCAAGCTTTGATACAGTTGGTGTAATGGCTAGAGACGGCCACACTCTGCAAAAAGTAGGAGCGGTTTTATTGAACTCAACGTCGCGTGCTAGCGGTTTTACAAGACTTTATGTAGCAACAGACGTTATGGAACTTGTGGATGAACAAAGCATGCAAGCTCTTGCACCACCTATTAAGCACGTAATGAAGTCTTTTTCTACTACAGAAGAAATAGTAATTGCCCCCCAGGGTTTTTCTACATATATGGAAACTTTTCGTTTGCTGCAAGGAAAAGAAATTTGGCAAACGCACGGAGAATGGATTCAAAAAGAAAACCCAACGTTTGGAGACGATATCGGAAGCCGCTTTCAATGGGCGAGCACTCTTACCTTATTAAATATGAATTATATAGAAGAAAAGCGTCGTGAACTTCGCTATTTTATGTACTCACAGCTTGGAGAAGACGGAATATTAGTGCTTCCTACAGCTCCAGGACCCGCGCCTATAAAAGATGCAAAAGGACCGGAGTTAGAAAACAGAAGATTGCGAACACTTCAAATGACGTGTGTTGCCGGACTAAGCGGACTTCCGCAAGTTACGATACCTGCGGGAGAACTAGACGGTTTGCCAATCGGCTTATCTTTTATTGCGGGATACAACCAAGATGAAAAATTATTAAATTGGGTAAAAGAAAACAGCGATCATATCATTCAAGCATCGGTAAGGAGCGTATCATGAAGTTAGTAAATATAATAGAGCAAGGGAAAGAACAAGCAGCTATTTTAGACAATGACAGCATTCTGCTTATAGAAGATATTAATGCTAAATATTTAACAAACTGGTCTACAACAATTTGGGATCTTATTCAATATAAAGAACTTCGCCACCTTGAAACATGGTACGCCCATAATAAATTTGGTATGAACAGCTCTTTTCCCGCACTGCACTTGCAGGGCAGAAAAACAGCTCCTATCATTAGTAATCCGTCAAAATTGTTAGGCATTGGATTTAATTATGCAGCTTCTGAAGAAAAACTAAAAGACTACGACCGTGCCATTGATCCAGTTAGTTTTTTAAAACCCGCAACCGCCATTATTGGACCAGATGACAGCATTCGTATTCCAAAGCAGTCCTACAAAACAACGGCTGAAGCGGAACTAGCGGTGGTAATCGGCGAAACGTGTAAGGATATAGAGCCAGATGAAGCCATGAACGTAATTGCTGGCTATACGTCAGCCATTGACGTAACCGCAGCTGATATTCATGCGGCGAATCATCGCTACTTAATGCGAGCAAAAAGCTTTGATACATTTTGCAGTATAGGCTCAGAGTTTATCACAAAAGAAAGCATATCAAACGTGAAATCACTTCAAGTGCGCACATTGCTAAACGGAGACATGCAGCATGAAAACACCGTGTCTAATATGATTTACGACATCGCATACTGTGTTTCATTTTTCTCAAAAGTCATGACGCTGCATCCAGGTGATATTATCTTAACCGGAACGCCGGGACCCGCTGTTATTGAAGACGGGGACTGTATTGAATGCCATATTGAAGGCATGCTTCCATTAAAAAATAAAGTGAAAGATATGAAGAAAGTGCCTCAGCAAATCTAGTAAATAACCCCTGTAAAGAACAGGGGTTACATGACTGTTTATTTCGAAACTGGAAGTGTTTGTCCACTGTCCTTTTTCGGAATAGGAAACGCACCTAAAAATAATGCGTTTGTAAGAAGAAATTGTTTCAACAATACATGACATATTAAAGGAATCAATGTTCCCATTACTATGTATAAAAAGACGGTAGATATGCCGGTGTATTTTTCTATTAAAATAGTAACCGGTACGTGCAAAAACATAATGGTAAACGAGGATTTCCCCACGTATTCAAAAGGCTTACTCCACTTTGTTAAGCTCATTTTTTTGCTTATATATACAAGAATGCTTGCCGCGCAAAGAGGAATAATCAAATCAAGCAGCCATGTATAAACGTTTGCTTTAATATCTAATGTATAAGAAAGAACGTTGAGCTTTTCTAAAACTACAATCAATAAAATGATCAAGCTGCTCAGAATTACGGTGCTTTTTCTCTCAACAAACGAAAAAGCTTGTCTGCTGTAATATCCAATTGCGTAATAACAAATGGATAGCAAAACGGAATTGGCGCTCCATATAATGTTTTTTTGCTGAAGAAATGGAAAGCTGACATAAATATGAGCGATGAAATAGCATAGAGCTAAGAAAAGAACCATTGAGCTTTTTCTTTTAATCAGTAGAGCTGCATAGGCAAAAACAAGGTGAGTTAAGAATAAACAAGTGACAAACCAAAAAACACCGTAATAGTATCCGAGAGTTCTCCCGCCAATACATAAATGGTAGATGTTTAGTAACACTTCCCGAACGTTAAATGTTTGAACAAAAATAAGGGCTGCTATTAACAGGCCAAATGAAAAATAAGGGATAAGTAAACGCATCCATTTTTTTAAAATCCATTCTCGTACTTCTTGTATTCTAGAACGTGGGTGAAACAGATAGCCGCTAATCATAAAAAAGAGAGGCATGTGAAACCAAAAGAAATAATGATGAAAAAAAGGGCTGCCAGAATGCCCTGCCACTACTGTAAGAATACATAATCCTTTTAGCGCATCTAGCCATGAATGGTGTTTGCTCATTAAGCTTTCATTCCTTTAATAAGTAAATTAGTTCCTGCTATATTATCTAATTCTCTGTGAAAAAGAGCAATAAAAATTTCCTTCCCTTTTCTTCATAATGAGTTCATATTGATTGTCTATACTAATAAAAAATATAACCGTATCGCTGCAGGATACTGAAAAATGAAATATTTACAAATGGAAAAGAAACGGGTACGATATCTGTAGCGACACTTAATAAAAAGGAGCTGACTGACAGTATGATTTTAGTCATCGGAGGAGCAGGCTATATCGGAAGCCACCTGGTAAAAGAATTAGTGAAAACAAATGAAGTTGTGGTACTTGATAATCTATCAACGGGTCATCGCTGGGCAATCGATGAGAAAGCGGTATTCGTAGAAGGAAATCTAGGTAATGAGAAAGATTTAGAAAGCGTATTCACAAATCATAAAATTGATGCTGTCATGCATTTTGCTGCTAATAGTTTAGTAGGGGAGTCAGTAACAGATCCTCTTAAATATTATCAAAATAACGTAGCTGCGACGTTAACCCTTTTACAAACGATGATGAAGCACAATGTGAAAAAGTTTATTTTTTCATCTACTGCTGCTACATACGGGATTCCTTCTGTAGATATCATTACAGAAGATACGGCAACAAACCCAATTAATCCGTACGGACGTTCAAAGTTAATGATCGAACAGATTTTAGCTGACTTTGCAAGTGCTTACGACATGGAATATGTTGTGCTTCGTTACTTCAACGCAGCGGGCGCTTACGAAACAGCAGAAATTGGCGAGTGCCATGATCCTGAAACGCACTTAATTCCAATCATTCTTCAGCACCTGCTTGGTGAACGTGAAAACATCTCTGTATTTGGCTCAGACTACGATACTGCAGACGGAACGTGCATCCGCGACTACATTCACGTAACAGACCTAGCAAATGCTCACATTTCAGCGCTTCAAGCACTGTTAGACGGCACGAAGAAAACAGCAACGTACAATCTTGGAAACGGCCTTGGCTACTCTGTAAAAGAAGTGATCGAAACGTGTGAAAAAGTAACGGGTAAAAAAGCGAATGTTGTAATGGCAGACCGCCGCGCTGGAGATCCGGCACGCTTAGTCGCATCTTCTGATAAAATTCACGCAGAATTAGGCTGGAAAGCGCAAATTTCATTAGAAAAAATCATCGCATCAGCTTGGAAATGGCATCAAAACAGCGCAAAAGTAACAAATTAATAAAAAGTGCCTCTTTTTTCTTTAAAAGAGGCTTTTTTATTACGATTAAACTGATTTATGTTCTAAATAATCATTTTTAAAATCCAGTGTTTTAGCCCACGAACAAGCCTTCTTCTTTTTGGACATTTTCGCTAAACAAGCACGACTTTTATTCTTTTCCATATGCTATAGGTAAATATACCACTCACAACTATCCCCGTTTATAAAATAGCCCGCAAGGAGGTTATGATATGTATTACTGTGTAAGATGCTCCAAATTTCATGACGAACAGGAAAAAGAAAACATCTTTCAAAATGGTTTTTACATTGATCCCTATTTGCTTCAAAAAGTCCATCTAGGCATGTGCGTCCACAAATCCCCATCAATCAAACAAATGAGAGCCGTAGAACGATTCGAAACGAAAAAAATGTAGAATTCACATTCACCAATAAGAAGCTAGATCTAACCAGGTCTAGTTTTTTCAGTGAATAACAGCTTTCTTCAGCTATCTTTCATGTAATATTAAGAGAAATTTAAGACAAGCCCGCTATACTAGTTAGTAGACGTATACATAGGATATGGTACGTTAAGAAATTGAAACAGCAGTCCGTTTTATAAACTAGAAAGGATGGCGTCAAATGATTTCTGAAAAACAATCACTTTTGTTGAAAGAACAAGCAAAGCTTCTCGCATTAAAAGAACATAAAGGCATTGTCAAATCCATATCGCTGAGTAAAATACTCACTCTTCCTATTTATACAGTAGACATCCTTACGTTAAACGGAGAAGAGCACAAAGTAAAAATTAACGCCGAAACCGGCAATGTTTTGAAAGAAAAAACGATTCCTTTAACCAAAAGCCGTGCAAAAGCATACGCGTTAAGACAGCATAAAGGTATTATCGAATCGATTGTTCTTGCTAACAAGCAGTACGAAATTGTCATCCTTGGACTTGATGGGAAAACCCACAGCGTGAAGATTGACGCTGAAATTGATGTGCTGGCACAAGGAGAGCGAAACATTCAGTAAATGGCTTATATTATGTAATCAACCTCACTTTTTTTAAAGTGGGGTTTTCTTTATTGAGAGAAATCATTAATAAAGGTAACAATAATAAAACAAGAAACGATTATTTATTTAAAAGAAAGGGTAAGTGATAGTAAAAAATAACCACTTCCTAATTATGGTTCTTTGATTCGTTCTGCTTATGACTCTCCCATTATAAGTATGATAGTATCGAACATGTATAAAACATAGGTTATAACATAACTAAAAGGGTGTGCGACAATGAAAAAACGTACGAAGACCATTATTGCAGTCATTGCAGGAGCTGCTATTTTAATAGGAGGAATATGGATGATAAACGAAAGCCGATACCCAAACGTCCCTGCTTTTGATGATCACTTTACGCGTGAATTCTTAAACAAAGATAAAAAAGTGGATGACGGGTTTTATGAGTTTAAGTCGAAGACAGGGCAGTATACGATGTGGTTTCCGGAGGAGTATCAGCTTATAAAGGAGAACGAGGAAGATTATGTAATAAATGATAATTCTTATGAAAGGTGGATAGCGAAAGATGTTAATGACAAAGCTGGAGATACTGGGGGAGATTATATCGAAGTAACATTTTCAAATGCAAGAAAGGCTGAAAATGAATCATTTACTGTAGAAAATATGTTTAAAGAACAGCTAAATACCACTAAACCTAATAATTTTGAAACTGCTAGTACCAGGATCTACTATGATGCAGCTTATACATACTTTAAAGGAACACAAGAAGTAGTAAAGCATAACAGCAAAGAACATGCTCCAAACACATATATAGCATATATAGTTGATAAAAAATCCAATAATGCAATCGAATTATGGTTTGATAAAAGTAAAGGGGGCCAAAAAAATAATAAAGTAACAGAAAAAAAATGGTTGCTAACAATATTAAAAAATATCAGATTCCGTGAGGGCAATGAAAATGAGTAAAAAACCCGTGTTGGACAATAATTTAAGAAATAAGATTACTCAACTTGAGTATACGGGGTTAGCCGGTAAGGAAAAAGAAATTAAGGAAATATACAAGGAAACTACAGGGAAAGAACCTCCAAATTTTGAGATTTATAGTAGTAAAGAAATGGGTATTGGAGAAAATTCAGGGTTCGATGGTGCCGCTGTCCACTTTTATGACAAAAAAAATCACATTAACGAAGTATATTATATCTTTAGAGGAACGGAACCCTCTAAAGATTTTGGAGATGTCGTGTATGACGCATTAGGAATTGGAAGCGGAGAGAGAAATAATCAAGTTCAAGATGCAAAAGTTATGTATGAGGAAGTTGAGAAAAAAATTAAAAGCTCAAATTCAAAAATAAAAAGGTATGGGGATGGTCATTCTTTAGGGGGACATCTGATAGTGACCCTTGGACTTATAACTAAGAATTTTGTAAACATAAGAGGCTTAAATGATGCTCCAGTTAATGTCAAGCAGTTGCAAAGGTTAGATAGGAAGTTTGCGAATTATGTAGAACAACAAACTGGTAAAAGAAATGGAGTGTCTTCAAAAAAATTAGTAGTTTTAGCCAACTCCTATTATAAAAAGCAGAAAGCTACCATCAGTCATACCTGGGTAAAAGGTGAACCTATGCATGCGCAATCTTTCCCTGGCAGTTGGTATGCAGGTAATAAAGTAACCATGCTTGGAAATATGAATACAGAAGAAATGATTAATATTGGAGAATACCCTCTGAAAAGGTTAGCCAAATGGAACTTGTTTTTAAAACTTGACGAAGTCAGATATAACTCTGGAGTATCCAATATAATTGGAGGATTATCTTTGGCAAACGCCCATGTAGACGACAGTGTTCTTCTCAATATTCCATCATATGTTGATGATGTTAAGGAAAAGCCGCTTAAGCATCTTCCTGGGATTGTGCTAGGAACAGAAGGTGCATTTTTCTTGACGAAACAGGCGATAAAAAGTCCTGGAGTTTTAGTACAAGGGATTAAAGGAATATCTCAAAGAAATCAAGCAAAACTCCACGGAATTAATTACGTTGTCAAATACACAGAAGCTAATGCTATGAAGACGTATTATCAGGTTTTTGATTCAGGATCTCAGGAAGAAATCTTGCTAGATTATGAACAAATGAAGAAGTTTGTTTATTACTGTGCTAATGCCATCAAAGACAAAGAAGCAAACTTAAATGCACTAAAGCAGTATTTACATAGTGAAATTAACGAAGTCTTCGAAGCTAAGAAGAAAAAGTTAAAAATGAAAATATCCAGAGAAGAAGCTTCTCCCCAGTCATTTATGGAAAAGGCAGATAAAGACGGCGCTACCCTCGCATGGTTTGGACAAAAGCGTGTGGCTGAAAAAGTGACGTTTGACAAAACGTTTGACCCGCTAGATGATAGTGTATTTACTCCTGTTGAAGAGATTATTTCTTCTATTCAAGAGGAAGTTACATACTATCAAAAGTTTCTTGAAGCGTTCTTCCAAAATTTCGAGAAGATGATGGAAGCTGACGAATCGGTAGCTTCAGATATTAAAAGCATGAAAGAAGTAGTAGGGGGGATTTAATTGTTTGATTTTGATTTTACACACACAGGAACAACGAGCGGTAAATACACGTTTGAATTTGATAGTGATGACTTCAAAGACGAGCAGGCAAAAAGGATTAAAGAGTTAATCAAAAAGGATCAAGAAGTAAATGAAAAGCTTTGGCATGCTAAAAGCTATTTAGAAAACCAAACGGGTGAGTTTGCGGATGCGGTTAAAAGTAAATTAGAAGCAGCTGAGCGGGGATATACGCTAAGGGCTCAGCAGTATGATACTGGAGCATTTCAGCATATTATGAGTTTTATGCATTCTGTTAAAGATATGCATAAGAGAGAGTACGAACTTCGATATAAAGAATCAATGGATGAAAGTGAATTAACATAAGGGATACTGCTATTCCTCAGACAGTGGTCTGAGGGATTTTTATATGTTGAACAATTTACATTAAGTCCCGTTTATTTCAAAAGAGTAATAAAGGGAGTGTAGGACAATGAAAAAACGTACGAAGACCCTTCCCGCAATCATTACAGGAGTCGCTATTTTAATAGGAGGAATATGGCTGATAAACGAAACCCGCTACCCAAACGTCCCTGCTTTTGATGATCACTTTACGCGTAAATTCTTAAGCAAAGATAAAAAAGTGGACGATGGGTTTTATGAGTTTAAGTCCAAGACAGGGCAGTATACGATGTGGTTTCCAGAGGAGTATACATTACTGAGTGAAAATGATGATTACGCTAGAGATAATAAAGATTTTGAACAATGGGAAGCTGTTCCCTCAACAAGTGAAACCAAAGCGTATAGAGGAGCTATATATGTCAGGATGGCTAAAGATAACAAGAGAAATCACCAAGATTATCTTGAAAGCTTTTTTAAAGATCATTTAATTTCTGAACAGCCAAAGCTTATTAAAACAGGTAAAACTGAAATTTATTTTTCAAGTGCTCATTTTGAGATAAATGAAAAGAATCAAGTAGTAGAAGATATTAAGCAAAAACCCAATAGCTTTTATGCATATATTATAGATAAAGCTTCTAACAAAGTAATTGAATTTTCTTTTGAAACGAGCGGATTTAAAAATAAACAATTTGAGGAAGAGAAACAGAGAAAATGGTTAATGAAAATCTTAAGAAGTGTTCAATTTTACGGTTAAGTTAGCTATACATCACGAAGCAATTTCGGGTAATAGTATTCGGTAAAAACTATTTAATAAATAGGAAAAGAAGTTTGTTTCAAATAATGAAGAAGGGTGTGCAGCTATGAAACAGCATACAAAGACTATTATCGTAGTAATTACAGGGGCAACTATTTTAATAGGCGGAATATGGATCATAAATGAAAGCCGCTACCCAAATGTTCCAGCTTTTAAAGATCATTTCACTCGTGAGTTTTTGAATAAAGATAAAAAAGTAGACGATGGGTTTTATGAGTTTAAATCAAGGACAGGACAGTATACGATGTGGTTTCCGGAGGAGTATCAGTTGTTACATGAAAATGAACAACAATATGTTAAAAGTGACGATTTTTACGAAAGGTGGAAAGCTTCATCAGTCAAGAAGCACAAAAAAGGAGATCAACTAAATTATTTACAAGTCGAACTATCAGAGAGTAATGCTGATGATGAATCTATTTATGTAGAGAGTCTATTTAAAGGTGAGTTTGGCGCAAATGATCCTGAAAAGTGGGAAACAGCTAATACCCGTATATATTTTGATGCAGCTTATCTTTATTTTAAAGGAACAGAAGAACATGTCATCCATGACAAGAATAAACATGCTCCAAACACATATATAGGATACGTAGCAGATAAGTATTCTAATAAGGTAATTGAATTATGGTTTGATGACAGTTTAAATCATCAAACTAATAAGGGGCTTGAGAAAAGAGAGTGGTTTGTAGAAATATTAAATAGTATTCGTTTTAATCAAGAAAATAGCTCAACTTGAATACAAAGGCTTATTTGGTAAAGAAAAAGAAGTCAGAGAGATTTGTGAGTCTCAATAACTTTTAAAAAAGGTATGTCGAAGAAATAAGAACAGATATAACAATTCTAAACTATTCAATATATACAAAGTGAAGTTTGTTCTAAACAATAAAAAAGGATGGGCGACTATGAAGAATCGCATGAAGACTGTTATTGGAGTAATTGTAGGAGTCGTTATTTTAATAGGAACAATATGGCTGATAAACGAAACACGCTACCCCAACGTGCCAGCTTTTGATGATCACTTCACGCGTAAGTTCTTGAACAAAGATAAAAAAGTGGACGGCGGGTTTTATGAGTTTAAGTCGAAGACAGGACAGTATACGATGTGGTTTCCGGAAGAATTTATAATAGCGAATAACGATGGTCAAGGCTATTCAAAGAACGGACAAAATTATGAAGATTGGAGAGCCTTATCGACTAAAAAATACAAAGGGGAGAATCTAATTGGTCAACTGAACTTGAAATTTTTTGAGCGGAGTACCAATGATGAAGCTGTGTTTGTAGAGGCTACTTTTAAAAGAAGATTTCATGCTAATAAACCAAAGGTAATAGAAATGAAAGATAAAAAAATCTACTATGATAATGCCTATACTTACTTCAAGGGTACGGAGGAGAAAGTAATTGAAGATAAAAGTAGTTACATACCCAATACGTATGTTGCCTACGTAGTTGATGAACATTCAAATAAGACAATTGAAATATCTTATGACTCTATAGGTAATAACTTATCAAGAAATGAAGGTAACAAAACAAATAAGCAATTTTTAAAAATATTAAAAAGTATTCATTTTAGACCAGAAAACAACGGAGATGTCAGAGGATGAAGAAACGTACGAAGATTATTATTGCAACTATTGCAGGAACGGTTATTTTAACAGGAGCAATATGGCTAATAAACCAAAGCCGCTATCCAAATGTCCCAGCTTTTAATGATCACTTCACGCGTAAGTTCTTGAACAAAGATAAAAAAGTGGATGATGGTTTTTATGAGTTTAAGTCAAAAACTGAGCAGTATACGATGTGGTTTCCTAAAGGCTATCAGCTTATAAAGGAGAACGGAGAAGATTACGTAATAAACGGTAATTCTTATGAAAGGTGGATAGCGAAAGAGGTAAATAACAAAGCTGAAAATGCTGGGGGAAGTTATATCGAAATGACATTTTCAAACGCAAGAAAGGCTGAAAATGAATCCTTTACTGTAGACAATATGTTTAAAGAACAGCTAAATGTTACTAAGCCTAATAAGTTTGAAACTTCTAGTACAAGAATCTACTATGATTCAGCTTATACATATTTTAAAGGAACACAAGAAGTAATTATGCATCCTAATAAAGAACATGCTCCAAATACATATATAGCATATGTAGCGGATAAACATTCTAATAATGCAATTGAACTGTGGTTTGATAAAAGTGAAAAAAGCAGAAAGAATGATGAAGTAGCAGAGAAAAAATGGTTCCTAACAATATTAAAAAATATTAAGTTCCGTGAGGGAAATGAAGCTTAATAAAGCTCATGTTGAACGATAATTTAAGAAATAAATCAATTTAACTTAAATACCAAAACCTATCTAGTAAAAATAAAGAGGATGTGCAGATATGAAAAAAAGGATGAAGACCATTATTGCAGTCCTTGCAGGAACGGTTATTTTAACAGGAGCAATATGGCTAATAAACGAAAGCCGCTATCCAAATGTCCCAGCTTTTAATGATCACTTCACGCGTAAGTTCTTGAACAAAGATAAAAAAGTGGATGATGGTTTTTATGAGTTTAAGTCAAAAACTGGGCAGTATACGATGTGGTTTCCAAAGGAGTATCAATTAATACATGAAAATGATGAAGATTATGTCGTAAGTGGAAAAATGTACGAAAGATGGGTAGCAGCTTATACCAAAGAGCATAAAAAGGAACATCAAATTAATTCTATCAGTTTAAAATTTTCAGAAGGAAGAGATCCAGGAGATGAATCTTTTAGCGTAGAAAGTCTTATGAAGAATCGTTTTAATGTAAGTGAACCAAAGGTAATAGAAACTTCTAATACTAGAATTTACTATCAATCTGCTTACATTTATTTTAAAGGGCCCGAGAAGCATGTGATAAATGACAGTAAAGAACATGTCCCAAATACATACGTAGCCTATGTGGCTGATAAGGAATCGACAAAGGTCATTCAATTATCAATGGATCAGGTTGGAGATTTTATAGAAGATAGTAGCTTGGAAAAGAATACGTGGGTTTTAAATATGTTAAAGAGTATCCATTTTAAAGCAGAAAATAATGGAGATGCCAGAAGATGAAAAAGCATACTAAAACTATTATTGCAGTCATTATAGGAATAACTATTTTAATAGGCGGGGTATGGATGATAAACGAAAGCCGCTATCCAAATGTCCCAGCTTTTAATGATCACTTCACCCGTAAGTTCTTGAACAAAGATAAAAAAGTGGACGATGGGTTTTATGAGTTTAAGTCGAAGACAGGTCAGTATACGATGTGGTTTCCAGAAGAGTATCAAATTATACATAAGGATGCTTCGGATTATGTTAAAGACGATACATATTATGAATTCTTGAAAGCTTCTAACAATAGCCACGATGGATATAAAGGATATATTGATATTGAGCTGTCTGAGAAAAAAACTAATAAAGAAAAGATATATGTAGAGGGCTTATTTAAAAACCGTTTTTATATTAATGATCCTCAAAAATTACAGACAGATACAACAAGAATTTATTACGATAGCGCGTATATCTATTTTAAAGGCACAGATAAAAGAGTAATTATGGATTTTAATAAACGTACGCCAAGTACATATGCTGGCTATATTGCGGACAAAAACTCTGAGCGGGTAATTGAATTTTATTTTGATAGTACAGAACACCTTTCTGAAAAATCAGCAGAAAAACGTGAGGAATGGATTATAAAGATATTAAAAAGTATTACTTTTAAAACAGAATAAAAACAAGGTCTACTCATTCTGTTTTAAACAATAGCTGAAGAAAATTTCTTAATTTTAAAGTTTGTACTAGCAATGGCAATAAAGGATGTGCGGAGTGATGAAAAAACGTAAAAAGACTGTTATTGCAGCAATTGTAGGGTCATCTATTCTAATAGGTGGAATATGGCTGATAAACGAAGAACGCTACCCCAACGCCCCAGCTTTTGATGACCACTTTACACGTAAGTTCTTGAACAAAGATAAAAAAGTGGACGATGGTTTTTATGAGTTTAAGTCAAAGACAGGTCAGTGTACGATGTGGTTTCCAGAGGAGTATCAAATGTTGCATGAAAATGAACAGCAGTATGTTAAAGAAGGAAAGTTATATGAGCGTTATAGAGCTGTATCTAATAGCAATGAATTAGAATATATGACAGTTGAATTTTCAAACAAAATAAAAAAAAATGAATCTATTTACGTTGAAAGACTGTTTCAAGAGCAATTTAATTCAAATAAACCTTATAAAATAGAAACTAGAAATGTAAGTATTTATTATGATAAGGCCTATACTTATTTTAAAGGTACTCATAAGCAAGTAAATAGAGAAAAAGAGGGCTACGTACCTAATGAATATGTAGCCTATATAGCGGATAAACATTCTAATTCAGTTATTAAATTTTATTTTGATAACGTAAAAGCAGAATTAAATGAGAGGCAAGGAAGAGAGCAAGATAAGAGGATTATGAAAATCTTAAAAAGTGTTCAATTTAATGATTTTAAAGATACTAGAAATTAAAATCTTTTGTTGTGGAATAAGATTGAATTAAAAAACTACATGTTATCCAATTTATAATAAGTCCCGTTTATTTCAAAAGAATGAAGGGAGGGTATGACGATGAAAAAGCGTATAAAACTCATTACTGCAGTTATTGCAGGAACAGCTATTTTACTAGGAGCCGTATGGCTAATAAACGAAAGCCGCTACCCCAACGTTCAAGCTTTTGATGATCACTTTACACGTAAGTTCTTGAACAAAGATAAAAAAGTGAACGACGGGTTTTATGAGTTTAAGTCAAAGGCAGGGCAGTATACGATGTGGTTTCCCGAGGAGTACCAGCTGTTGCATGAAAATGAACAGCAGTATGTAAGAGACGGTAATTTCTATGAAAGATGGAGAGCTTCATCTATTAAAAAGTATAAAGGTGAAAACCAAATAAATAATATACAAGCTACATTTTCAGAAGCAAGAAAACAAGAAAACGAAGAATTTAGTGCAGAAAGTTTATTAAGGAGACGCTTCAATGTCAGTAAACTGGAAAAGCTAGAAACAGATGAAGTTCGAATCTACTATCAATCAGCTTATATCTACTTTAGAGGGGCAGAAAAATACGTTATAAATGATAAAAATAAGCATGCCCCTAATACATATGTGGCATATGTAGCTGATAAAAACTCTAAAAAAGTTATTCAGCTGTCTTTTAATAGTATTGGTAAGCGTTCAGATAACTCTGAGCCTATAAAAGAAGAGTGGTTTATAAAACTTTGTAAAAGTATCAATTTTAATAAGCCAAACAACGGAGATGTAAGAGGATGAAAAAACATACGAAGACTATTATTCTAGTCATTGTAGGAGCCGCTATTTTAATAGGCGGCATATGGGGCGTAAACGAAAGTCGCTATCCTAACGCCCCAGCTTTTGATGACCACTTTACACGTAAGTTCTTGAACAAAGATAAAAAAGTGGACGACGGGTTTTATGAGTTTAAGTCGAAGACAGGTCAGTATACGATGTGGTTTCCAGAGGAGTATCAAATTCTGCATGATGCTTCAGAGTATTACTCTGTAAATGGAAAATCATATGAAAATTGGTCTGCTTCATATAGGAAGATGGCTGGAAAAAACAAGTCAATATACTATATAAAAGCTGAATTTTTAAAGAATGATAAGAAATTTGAGCCTATTTATGTGAAGGAATTGTTCCAAGAGCAATTAAAAGATAGTAATCCTAAAGAAATAGAAACTTCACGTACTCGCATATATTATGACTACGCTTATGCATATTTCAAGGGAACTGAAAGGCATGTAGTACATAACAGTAAAGTCCATTTACCTAATACCTATACAGCATATGTAGCAGATAAAAGTTCTAATAAGGTTATAGAATTTTCATACGACAGTATAGGTAAAGGTACAGAAACTAGCCAAGAAAAAAGGAAGTTATGGTTTTTGACAATATTAAAAAGTATTAATTTTAGCGAGGGTAAAAGTCGTGAGTGAATACCTTTATTAAGTAACGATATAAGAAACAAAATAACTCTGCTTTAGTACAGTGGATTATAGGGATGAAAGTGAATGAATATAAAACTGCTATTGCTCAGACAATGATTTGAGCAATTTTTATATGTTTAATAACTACAAATAGATGAGTAAGCAGTATGTAGCATACATAGCAATAGATTTAAATAAAACTATTCAAATTACATTAAATGTGGTTTATTTCAACCAATGAAGGGAGTGTGTAACAATGAAAAAATGTACCAAGGCCATTATTGCAGTTATTGCAGGAGCCGTTATTTTAATAGGAGCCATATGGCTGATAAACGAAAGCAGCTACCCAAACGCCCCAGCTTTTGATGACCACTTTACACGTAAGTTCTTGAACAAAGATAAAAAAGTGGACGATGGTTTTTATGAGTTTAAGTCAAAGACCGGGCAGTATACGATGTGGTTTCCCGAGGAGTATCAAGTTTTACATAAATATCGCGAAGATTACACTAGAAATGGCGAATCATATGAAAATTGGTCAGCCTCTTATATTAAACCCTACGAAAATGATCAACAAACGTACGCTATCAAGGCTGAATTTTCCGAGAACGACACGAAATCAGAATTAATTTATGTAGAGAGTTTATTTAAAGAACAATTAGACAGTAAAAAACCTAAACAGTTAGAAACCTCTAATACAAGAATTTATTATGATTATGCCTATACATATTTTCGTGGTACTAACCAACATATAGTACATGACAGTAAAGAAAATCATCCCAACCTTTATGTGGCATATGTAGCAGATAAAAGCTCTGATAAAGTAATCGAATTAATATACGATAGTGTAGGGGAAAATACAGAAACAAATAAAATGGATAGAAAGAAATGGTTTTTAAAAATGTTGCAAAGTATTAAATTTGTTAAGGGAAATTAATTATAAGCAAAAGGTTTTTTTAGCATAAGGGCAACAAATCAAAATGCTAAAGATTATTCAATATATAAGGATTAAAGTTTGTTCCAAACGATAAAGTAGAGGGGACGCCGATGAAAAAACGTTCGAAAGTTATCATGATAGTTATCACAGGAGCCGCTATTTTAATAGGATCAATATGGCTGATAAACGAAAGCAGCTACCCAAACGTCCCAGCTTTTGATGACCACTTTACAAGTAAGTTCTTAAACAAAGATGAAAAAGCGGATGATGGGTTTTATGAGTTTAAGTCAAAGACAGGGCAGTATACGATGTGGTTTCCAGAAGAGTATCAAGTTTTACATAAAAAGAGAGAGGATTATGCTATCAATAATGATTCTTACGAGAGCTGGTGGGCTGTCTACAATGAAGAAGTTGAAGGTAAAACACAAGCGAATTATATAAAAACTGAGTTTTTAACCAGTAATCCTGCAGATGAGAGTATTCACGTTGAGGCTTTATTTAAAAGAAGATTTGGATTAAGTGTTCCTAATAAGATTGAAAACTCACAGACGAGGATTTACTACCAATCAGCTTATATTTATTTCAAAGGAACAGAAAAGCGTGTAATAGTAGATAAGAAGAAACATATTCCTAATACATACTTGGCATATGTAGCAGATAAGCATTCTAATAAAATAGTACAGATTTCCTTCGATAGCAGCGATAAATATAAAAGCGGTGATGAAGACAAAAGACAAGAATGGTTTTTAAAAATGCTGAAAAATATTCGTTTTAATGAAGGGAAATAGTAGAGAATTTATAGAGAAGAAGAGGTAACAAGTTAGATGAAGAAAGTTATAGGATTTGCTTAGCTGTAGGTGCAATATTTTTTGTAATTTCTTGAATGGGCTGTTATCCTTGGTTTTCCAACTAGCATCTATTTATCAACATGAGCAACTTGTCTATGATTACAAACTAACGATAAGAGGTTATTGCGCTAAGTATATAGTAAACGTAAACTTCACATATTAGGTGTTTCTAGCGGTTGATTGGAGGGCAATGCGAAGACTCCTGCGGGAAAAGCGGAGCAGGTGGGACCCCGCAGGAGCGCAAGCGACGAGGAGGCTCAGCGGCCGCCCGCGGAAAGCGAAGCCATGCACGGAAATCAAACGCGGTGTCCCAAGCAATCTATACTAGTCCCTTTATTTAATTTGCTCATCTTTAGATGGGGTTGAGTTGCTTATGTCTCAATCTCTTGTTTGAAACATCCTTTACAGCCTATCTATCAAAAGCATAAAAGCCTCTAAAACACTTCTTTGTTGCTATCATAAGCCTCCAGCAAGTCCCAAAATACTAAATCGCCTAATGGAATATCTTACTTTTAATGGACAATTATCTGTTTTTAGGATATATTTTTATAAGTTTAGGTTATGGAAGAAATAGTATATTGAAAACGAAAGGTGATTAAACGAAAGAATGGATGCTCATGTTTTAAAGGAACTGACGTATGAAGACTTTCAGTTTGTATATCAGCCTATTTATGCGCTGGATTCGTGGGAGACGCTAGGTTTTGAGGCTTTGCTGCGCACAGCTTTCGCAAAAGGGCAAATTGAAGAGTTGTTTTCACTGGCAAGACGCCATAATTATTTGTACAAGCTTGATACGATGGCAATTGAAGGGGCTATAAAGAACTTTCCGTTTGAGGTATTGAAATCTGAGGATTTATTTATCAATGTGTTTCCCTCTACTCTTCTCCACCCGCATTTCCAACGGTTTTTAACATTTCTGTTGAACACCTATGAAAATGCGAAACATCGTATTGTATGGGAGTTAAATGAAACGCTTCATGAAAAGGTTTTATGGGAATCACCTGCTCTTTTTGCCCGAGTAATGAGTTTGAAAGAGGCCGGTTTCAAAATTGCGATTGATGATTTTGGAGCAGGAGCCGCGGCGATGAGACAGGTAAGCATGTATGAGCCTCACTATATGAAATTGGACCGAAGCTATGCGGAAGGACTAGCCGACTGCAAGCAAAAGAAAG
Source organism: Priestia megaterium (assembly GCF_009497655.1). Classification (NCBI taxonomy): domain Bacteria; kingdom Bacillati; phylum Bacillota; class Bacilli; order Caryophanales; family Bacillaceae; genus Priestia; species Priestia megaterium. The sequence goes on from NZ_CP023317.1 coordinate 1,029,479, forward strand.
ATCTGATTGATTTGCTTGTTAACTATTATCCGCATACGAATCTTATTTTAGAAGGCGTTGAACGAGATAAAGATTTAGCCGCAGCGATTTCGTTAAATCTACATGCTGCTCAGGGCTATTTGCTGGGCATGCCGCAGTCGATCTCTTTCTACTTAACTTATAATAAGTACCGCAGTTTATTCAGACGAGAAAGGCTGCTGAACTCTTAAACCATACACTTCACGGAATAGATAATTTATCGTAATATAAAAGCGAGTAATTAGACCTATATGAAACGTAGATGCCTTGAATTTTTATAAAATTATGTGATTTTGTGCGATTGTTAAAATATTTTAAGAGGTAAAGAAGACGTGCTGGTTTGGGAGAATGAGTGAATGGCATATCAAAACAAGACGTTTAGTGAAATTCCAAAGGCAGATGGAGGATATTTAGTATGTATAGTGAAGGGGTATTCCAATTTTATTTTATGAATATGCTGCAGCCTGTTATTTTAATTCAGCAAGAAAAACATCAGCTGTATTATAAAGAATGTAACAAAGCAGCTCAGCAATTCTTTGACAAAATGGAAGACAAGATAATCAATAAAGAAGAAAATCTGCTTTTTTACACACTTTGTGAAAAAGCCATTGCCACGAAAGAACCGATTCAATATCAATACATACAGCTTTTTCAGCCCGACCGGCATGCATATGAAGTAACTTTTACTCCTCTTTTTAATCAAGCGACAGCCCCTTCACATGTCCTTGTCATGGCTCAAGAAATTCATTATAAAAAAACACAGGAAGAGAGCACGCGTTTACTCGATGCGTTTCTAGAAAATACGGTAGACGCCATTCTAATTGCTGATTGTGATGAGAAGGTCTTAACAGTCAATGGAGCATTCGAAAAGCTATTTCAGTGGAGAAAAGAAGAAGTTATCGGAAAAAGCCGTCAAGAGATGAACATCGTGTCAAAGAAAGAGGAACAAGAAAACCTTAAATTAATCGAAGAATTAAAAAATGGTAAGACGCTGTCTCCTTATGAAACAGTCAGGTACACAAAAAGCGGCGAAGGCGTGTGTGTATCTGTCAGCTGTTCACCGATTTATGACTATCAAAATCAACTGGTCGCCTATTCAGTGATTTACCGAGATATCACAGCTATTAAAAAATTAGAATTAGAGCTCATAAAAAGCAAACAGTGGTACAAATCGCTATTTACAAACCACCACCACGCAGTTTGTATGCTGAATTTGGACGGTGCGATTTTAAATATTAACAGCGCATTCTTAGAAACGCTGCAGCTTTCTGCAAGCGATGTGCTGCATAAAAATTACCGAGACATTGCTAAAAGACTGGGAGCCTGTAATTACAAACGTTGGAATGTATATGAAGAAATTAGTTATAGTACAGAGATAACATTCCGAAGAAGCCAACATTCTATACAACATGTTTATATTACAACGATTCCTGTCAAAGTAAATAATCAAACGGTTGGCGCCTATGCAATCTTACACGATATTACGCCTCAAAAAGAAGCAGCAGAACAGCTGGCGTATACGCTGAAAGAACTTGAAAATATAAAATATGCGCTTGATGAATCAGCTAGCGTTATGATTATAAATGCAAGTGGAACTATTACCTATGTAAATGATATGTATGTACAGTATTCAGGTTACGAAAAAGAAGATTTAGTAGGGAAGTATTATCGAGATGCAGGGCTTAATCATGATCATCATGAGCTGCTTGAAACAATAAAAAGCGGAAAAGTATGGCGAGGACAGCTTGAAATGGGGACGAAGCATCATCAGTCATACTGGGTATCGAAAACAATTGTGCCGTTAAAAGATATAGACGGAAATATTACTCATTATGTATCCATTCATAATGATATTACTGAACAAAAAGCGCTAGAAAATAAACTTCATTTTGAAGCCACTCACGATAGTTTAACAGGTCTTCCCAACCGGGCAATGTTATTAAAAGAGTTAAATAAAGTAATTGAAAAAGGGCAGCAAAAAAGCGATGAGTTTTTTGCGCTTTTGTTTCTTGACTGTGATAATTTTAAGCAGATTAACGATGAATATGGCCATCATATAGGCGACGAATTTCTAAAAGCATACACGAAGAGATTAAAGAGCTGTGTGAGGAAAGGCGATCGTATTTATCGTTTGGGCGGAGACGAGTTTATCATTATTTTAAACGTAACAAATGGACGAGAAATTGAACAAATTGCTAGGCGAATTCACGTATCTCTTCAGCAAAGCTGGAATGTACGGGGCTATTGTTTGCGCACCACAACTACCATCGGCGTCTCTATTTATCCAGAAGACGGGGAATCGGCTGCTTCATTATTAAAAAATGCAGATGATGCGTTATATAAAGGAAAAAGAGAAGGGAAAAATAATTATATCCTCTATCAAACGTAAAAAAAGCCTCCAAAGAGGCTTTTTTATTTTATCCATGTTTTTGCCCACTTGCTGACGGGTCCTAAGATCATACCAAGCTCTGATCCTTTTTTAGTTAAGATATATTCAATACGAACCGGACGTTCAGGAATAACGTGCCGGATTACAATTCCTTCTTCTTCTAACTCTTTCATTCGTTCGGTTAACATTCGTTTACTTAAAGAGGGAATGCTGCTGTGAATTTCACTAAAGCGTTTAGGACCGCTCATCAGGACATAAATAATTAACCCGTTCCATCTTTTTCCTATTATATCAAACGTTTTCCACACTTTTGGACATAACTCATCAAATTCATTCATTCATGCCACCTACTTTATTGTATATAGGATATTAAAAGTAACCCTTATAATGTTATTATATACTAGCATTTGGATAATGAAAAGGCTATCTTTTTTTATTTTCAAAACTTTCAGTAGCTTGGAAACGCTGTATTGTAAAGTTTTAAAAAAAAGTCACAGAATCGACATATTATTATTGACGTATCAAGAAAAAAGGTCTAAGATTGGTTACATAAAGTTACCTAGTTAAATAAAAGGTACTTTAAATTTACAATTACATCAAGAGTTTGAGAAAGAAGGTTAGTATCAAATGGATATCCTTTTGGCTATTCTTCCTGCGATTTTCTGGGGAAGTATTGTCCTGTTCAACGTTAAATTGGGCGGAGGTCCTTACAGTCAAACGCTTGGGACTACAATTGGTGCGCTGATCTTTTCAGCCGTTATTTATTTCGTAGTTCATCCAGTGTTGACGCCGCTTATTTTTATTGTCGGAATCGTTTCAGGATTATTTTGGGCAGTTGGGCAAAGTAATCAGTTGAAAACGATTGATTATATTGGTGTTTCAAAAACCATGCCAATTTCAACTGGTATGCAGCTTGTGACAACATCACTATTTGGTGTTATCGTGTTTCACGAGTGGTCAACAACAACAACCGTTATTTTAGGCGTGTTAGCTCTTATTTTCATTGTTATTGGTATCGTGCTAACATCACTAGAAAGCGAAAAAAATGCAGAGCAATCTGGACAATTCAAAAAAGGGATTATTACCCTTATTGTTTCAACAATTGGATACTTAGTGTATGTAGTTGTCGCTCGTTTATTTAATGTAGACGGCTGGTCGGCACTATTCCCACAAGCTATTGGTATGTTAATTGGTGGACTTATACTTACTTATAAACACAAACCGTTTAATAAATACGCAATTCGCAACATTATTCCAGGCCTTATTTGGGCAGCTGGTAACATGTTCTTATTTATCTCTCAACCTAAAGTAGGGGTTGCAACAAGCTTCTCATTATCACAAATGGGAATCGTTATTTCAACGCTTGGCGGTATCTTCTTACTTGGAGAAAAGAAAACAAAGCGTCAGCTTATTTCAATTACGATTGGTATTGTGCTCATCATTTTAGGTGGCGTATTCCTCGGAATGGCTAAAAGTTAACGTTTACGTAAAAGTTAATGATAGTATGTATGAATAAATGAAAACACTAGGAGGATTTTATTATGTATACAGATTTAAAAGATAAAGTAGTTGTAATTACAGGTGGATCAACAGGTTTAGGTCGCGCAATGGCTGTTCGTTTCGGTCAAGAAGAAGCAAAAGTTGTTATTAACTATTACAACAATGAAGAAGAAGCTTTAGATGCGAAAAAAGAAGTAGAAGAAGCAGGCGGACAAGCAATCATCGTTCAAGGCGACGTAACAAAAGAAGAAGACGTTGTAAATCTTGTTCAAACAGCTATTAAAGAATTCGGTACATTAGACGTTATGATTAACAACGCTGGTGTTGAAAACCCAGTTCCTTCTCATGAGCTATCTTTAGACAACTGGAACAAAGTTATTGATACAAACTTAACAGGTGCATTCTTAGGAAGCCGTGAAGCAATTAAATATTTCGTTGAAAACGACATTAAAGGAAACGTTATTAACATGTCTAGTGTTCACGAAATGATTCCTTGGCCATTATTTGTTCACTATGCAGCAAGTAAAGGCGGTATGAAACTAATGACGGAAACATTGGCTCTTGAATATGCGCCAAAAGGTATCCGCGTAAATAACATTGGACCAGGTGCGATGAACACACCAATCAACGCTGAAAAATTCGCAGATCCTGTACAACGTGCAGACGTAGAAAGCATGATTCCAATGGGTTACATCGGTAAACCAGAAGAAGTAGCATCAGTTGCAGCATTCTTAGCATCATCACAAGCAAGCTATGTAACAGGTATTACATTATTTGCTGATGGTGGTATGACGAAATATCCTTCTTTCCAAGCAGGAAGAGGCTAATATAGTTTAGAATCGATGTAGAAAAAAGAGACATGGCAAAAAGCGCCATGTCTTTTTTTTCTATACCTAAGAGAACTTCACCCCCCTTTCGGGGTTGGTGAAATTCTCCTAGGTAAAAGCTTTTAAGAACTTTTTAAAACCTTTTTGGGAAGGTTCAAGGGAGCTTTTTGTGCTTCCCTTATAAGTTTATTGTATTAGCCAGCCATTTTTTTGTTAGACGATGGCTGGTTTTTGTCTTTTAGTTTGCTGAAGATAAAGGCTAGCACTGAGCCTGAGATGTTGTGCCAGACGCTGAAGATGGCGCTTGGGACAGCGGCTAGCGGCGAAAAGTGAGTGGAAGCAATGGTAACGCCGAGCCCTGAGTTTTGCATGCCAACTTCCATTGCGACCGCTTTTTGTTTGGCTAAATCCATTCCGCATAAGCGGGCAAAGAAGAAGCCGATTGTGAAACCAAGAATGTTGTGAAGCACGACTACGGCAAAAATGATACCACCCGTTTTAGCAAGCTGCGCTTGGCTTCCTGCCACAACGGCAGATACAATCAAAACAATTGCGACTACTGAAACAAGGGGAAGAGCTTTGGAACTCGCTTCTGCAGCTTTTCCAAAAAACTTTTTGATCGTAAATCCAAGAGCAAGCGGAATGATGACAACTTGTATAATGGAAATAATAAGAGACATGATATCAATATCGACCCACTTGCTTGCAAATAATAAAATAAGAAGCGGTGTAACAATCGGTGCTAAAATGGTTGAAACAGAAGCGATAGCGACTGCGAGCGCAACGTTTCCTCGAGCCAAAAAGACCATTACGTTTGATGATGTGCCGCTTGGACAGCAGCCTACTAAAATAACGCCCACTGCTATTTCTTTTGGTAAATCTAAGCCAATCGCCAAACCGAATGCGAGAAGCGGCATAATGATAAAATGCCCCACCACGCCTAGTGCTACTTCTTTCGGTCTTCGAAATACTTCGCTGAAATCAGACGCTGACAGCGTTAATCCCATTCCAAACATGACAATTCCTAAAAGCGGAACGATATACTTTCCAATCCATACAAAGTGCTCTGGGAATGAATAGGCAATAACGGAAATTAAAATAACCCAAAGCGTAAATGTTTTTCCTGCAAAAGTACTGATTTTCTCTATTGTTTTCATCTGTACGATACCTCCTGCGAACTATAAGAAGAAATTATACTATTTATTCAGAAAAATGAAAACAGTATTTTTGTAAAATAGTACAGAATATTTTATCTTTTGGAGATTATTTCAGTTTAAATGCAAGCATTCCTTCATTGAATGGACAGAATATGTGGTAATATAAAGAAGTTAGTTTTAGAAAGTCGGAGGAGTTTAGTCATGAAATTTATCTATATTTTGTCTGTCCTTCCGTTCGTAGGCATATTAGGGTTTCTTCCTTTTGTTAATCGAGTGACTCCGTTTGTTCTCGGTATGCCGTTCAATATGTTTTGGATGGTGATATGGGTGGTGCTTACGTCCATTATTTTAGGGGTTATGTATAAGCTTGATCCCAGAAATCGGGAAGGGGAAGAAGAATGAATAGTGCACTTATTATTATTTTACTATTTTTAGTGGCAGCTATTTTTCTTGGCATACGATCAACCAAAGGCAAGGATATGAACTTGGAGCAGTGGACGGTAGGCGGACGCGGTTTCGGGGCTATTTTAGTGTTTGTGCTGATGGCCGGAGAAATCTATACAACGTTTTCGTTTCTAGGCGGAAGCGGATGGGCTTATGGAAAAGGAGCTCCTGCACTTTATGTCTTAATTTATATTAGCTTATCATATGTCTTATCATACTGGCTTCTTCCTGTTATTTGGAAGTATGCAAGAGATCATAAGCTCGTCTCGCAGCCTGATTTTTTTGTAAGCAAATATAAAAGCCCTTACCTTGGTGTGCTTGTAGCTGCTGTAGGAGTGATTGCGGTCATTCCTGTTATTGTTGTGCAGTTAAAAGGATTGGGAATTATTGTATCACAAGCATCATACGGCGCCATTTCAATGCCGGCAGCCATTTGGATGGGAGCTATCAGTTTAACGCTGTATGTGATGATATCCGGTATCCACGGTTCTGCATGGACGGCCGTTATTAAAGACATTATGATGCTTGCTGTGATTGGATTTTTAGGTATTTATTTACCTTTTCATTATTACGGAGGATACGGTCCAATGTTTGAAGCTGTGAATACAGCGAAGCCAGGATTTTTAAAGTTTCCTGAGCAAGGATTAAGCGTCTCGTGGTTTATTTCGACCGTTATTTTACTAGTACTTGGTTTTTATATGTGGCCGCAGGTGTTTAGCTCAAGCTATACAGCGAAAAATGCAAAGGTATTTCGCAAGAATGCAATCATTAGTCCTCTTTATACCTTAATGCTGCTCTTTGTGTTTTTTGTTGGGTTTGCAGCTATTTTAAAAGTTCCTGGTTTAAGCGGAGGAGACGTGGATCTTGCGCTATTACGTATCTCAATCCAAACTTTTGATCCTTGGTTTATTGGAATTATAGGAGGAGCGGGTTTGCTGACAGCGCTTGTGCCGGGATCGATGCTGTTAATGAGTGCGTCAACGCTGCTGGCTAAAAACATATACAAACCGTTTGCGCCTCAAGCAAGCGAAGAGCGTATTGCTCGTTTAGCGAAAAGCTTTGTACCGGTTGTGGCACTCATTTCCGTTTACTTTACGCTAAACGGGGGAACGACGCTATCAACAATTATTTTGATGGGCTATAGTCTAATGACACAGCTGTTTCCATCTCTGCTTTTCAGTTTGAAGAAAAATAACTTTGTAACGAAACAAGGAGCAGCTTGGGGGATTGTTGCTGGAATTATTGTAGTGGCCTATATTACAATCAGCGGCTCTACGATTGGTACGTTGTTCCCGTCACTGCCTCAGCAAATGAAAGATATCAACGTCGGATTTATTGCGCTGCTTATCAACTTTATCGTAATGTGGGCAGTCAGTATGCTCACAAAGCAAAACGAGGCTGAGACAAAAGTATATTAGACGAAGTGAAAAACGAACCATTGATCAACACGTTTGATTAGTGGTTCGTTTTTTTGTTAGGGTCAACGGTAGACCCTTCTAGCAGTTGATTGGAGGGCAAGACGAAGACTCCTGCGGGAAAAGCGGAACAGGTGAGACCCCACAGGAGCGCAAGCGACGAGGAGGCTCAGCGGCCGCCCGCGGAAAGCGACGTCTTGCACGGAAATCAACTGCGGTGTCACAAGCGGTTCAGCTCATGTCTACCGTTTGTTCGTCTTTAGATTAGATTCATCTCATTATGTCTCAGCCTTGTTTTTTCTAATCAAACAGCAAAGAGCCAAAGGAATAGGATCATCCTTTGGCTCTTTACGTGGCTTTTAACCGATAATTTGTAAAATTTCCTACATCAACTGATTTACGCTAAAGCGGGAACTCGGTCGTTATAGTAAATAACTTCCGATAGGATCTTACACCCTTTAATCTCCTGAAATGTCTTTTTCGCCTCTACCTCTGATTCAAATTCAAACATAGTCGGACTTTGGTTTTTCGAGTAAACGGTAATGATCCACATTGTAAAATAAGCTCCCCCTGTAAAATAATAGTTTTCCTTTTTAGTGTAGCTATCAGGTGATGTAATAATAATTGAATAGTTGTGATACAGCCTCACATTTTAAAAGGTACTTCTACTATACAACAAAAATTACAAAATAAAACAAGAAAATCTAAAAAACTACAAAGAATAATGAAAGAGAATAAATAACCGTTTATATATGGGCTATATTTATAAATGGAAGTGGGAGTGTAAAAAATATAGGAAGAGCGATTGTCTTTTAGATTGCTAAACTATATACTTATGTTCAAAAAGTGCAGGACGTGAACGATGAAAGTTGATACGGTAGTAAAAAAAGATGTTTTCCTCATTTTGGTGATGATAGTTGTTGTGCCGCTAGCAGGAGAGCTTAAATATTATCCTTTTCATGATACGTATAGAGTCAGCTTTGCTGTGCCCATTTTTTTCTTTTCACTGCTGCTTTTAAGAAAGGTATCTCCTGTAATACCAGGTATTTTAGTTGCGAGTGCTATAGTGGGCTTTCGAATGTACCTTGATTGGTATAATTACGAATCATTTGATTTTCTGCATTCTTTGCAGATTCGATGCTCAGCAGGGATTTATTATCTTGTTTATGCCATTGCTTTTTCTTGGTTTAAGATTAACGATTTTCATTCAAAGCCGTGGATTATTGGCATATGGAGCATCATCATCGAAACGGTTTCAGGTGGCATGGAACTGCTTTGTATGTATGTGATGGTTCACCATCATATTGTGTTTCCGGAGTTCATGCAAATTTTTATTGTAGGCGTCTTTCGAAGTTTCTTTGTTTTATGTCTGTTTAGCATGATCAAGCTTTACGAAGGGCAGCTGAGAGAACGGCAAATCTCTCAAAAAAATGATCAGCTGCTTGTTGTGCTTTCAAATTTGTATGAAGAATCCATTCATTTGAAAAAAACGCTGCAAGACGCTGAGAGAATTACGAAAAAGTCGTATGATTTATATGAAGAACTACACGAAGCAGATATCCACCAGCTTACTTCGCTGCACGAATTTAGCCAAAAAGCATTACAAATTGCAGGAGAAGTACATGATATTAAAAAAGACAACCAGCGGATATCAGCAGGACTGTCCAAGGTCATTACAAAAGAGGAATTTTCTGAGTATATGGAAATCGAAAGTCTGCTTCAAATCGTCATGCGCAGCAATGAAAAGTATGCGGCGATGTTAGCAAAAGATATTCATTTTTCATATTCGGTTCTAGGAGAGCATCCTCGCTATCACGTGTACTTGTTTTTGTCATTAATTAATAACTTAGTAACGAATGCAGTCGAAGCGATTGAAAAAGAAGGCGCGATTATTATCGACGTCTGCCGAGAAGAAGACCGCATTTTACTATATGTAAGAGACAGTGGTCCCGGTGTAAAAAAAAGGCATGAACGTCTCATTTTTAAAGCGGGATTTACATCCAAATACGCAAAGGACGGGACGCCTTCTACAGGTCTTGGACTTGTCTACGTTAAGCAAATGACCGAGCAGCTGGGCGGGAGTATTCAATTTATTAATCTGTCTCCAAGCCCCGGTGTTCAATTTACTATAGATTTACCTATTTCTACGTTAATGGGGGATAAGGACTAATATGCGATTTTATATCATAGATGATGACGAAGTCTTTCGTTCAATGTTAGCTGAAATTATTGAAGATAATGATTTAGGAGAGGTTATAGGGGAGGCAGAAGACGGAATTGTCTTAAATGATCAATCTTCTCTATTGCAGCAGATCGATATTTTATTTATTGATTTGTTGATGCCCATTCAAGACGGAATCGAAACCGTGCGCAAAATAAAAGATACTTTTAAAGGCAAAATTATTATGATGTCACAGGTAGAAACAAAAGATTTGATTGGAAAAGCCTACTCGCTTGGCATTGAATACTATATCACGAAGCCGCTTAATCGTATGGAAGTGCTCATGGTCATTCAAAAAGTAATTGAACGAATTCATGTTCAACAATCAATGGAGAAAATTCAAGAATCGTTAAATACCGTACTTAATATAGGAAACCAGCAAAAAACGCCTGCTTCTGGTAAAAAAGAAAGCGATCCGTCAGAAGCGTGCAGGTTTCTTTTAAGAGAACTTGGGATTTTAGGAGAAAGCGGAAGTAAAGATTTAATCGAAATCATCAATTACCTGCATCAAACGGAAAAAAGCACGATGTATGAACAGCATTTTCCGTCTCTCAAAGAAATTTTTGAGAAAATTACCGTGAGAAAGCTTGGTTCACCTTTTTCAGAAGACGTGCTGCAAAAAGAAATGAAAGCAGCCGAACAGCGAGTCAGAAGAGCCATTTATCAGTCTTTAAATCATTTGACTTCCCTTGGAATGGTTGATTTCTTTAATCCTAAATTTGAAAATTACGCTTCTAAGTTTTTCGATTTTTCAATGGTGCATCAGCGCATGAGAGATATAGAAAAAGGAACGGGCAAAAGCAGTACGCCAAGTCGTATAAATGTAAAGAAATTTATTCAAATGCTCTATTATGAAGTCAAACAAACGCTGTAGTAAAAAAACTACAGCGTTTTCATTTTGTAATTTTCTAAAAAATTTTTGTTAGTTTCAGTAGGTTTTTGTTAGATTTTGTGATGCCTATGATAATGTAATCTTATGAATAAAAGAACTACTTAATAAACAGTTCTTAATGGAATTGTATCTGTTGAATACATTAAGTGCAAATAAACAGCTTCGAGCTGTTAGAAAAAAGAAGGAAGGTGCAAAGATATGTTCAAAAAGCTTGGATTAGCAGGACAAATTCTAATTGGTTTGATTGCAGGTATTATTGTAGGGGCCATTTTTTACGGAAATCCTAAAGCAGTTGAAGTACTGCAGCCAATTGGAGACGTATTCATTCATTTAATTAAAATGATCGTGGTGCCGATTGTTATATCTAGTATCATTGTGGGCGTTGCGGGTGTTGGTGATATTAAGAAGCTTGGTAAATTAGGCGGAAAAACAATTCTTTACTTTGAAATCATTACAACGGTTGCCATTGTTGTAGGCTTATTGGCAGCTAACTTGCTTCACCCTGGTACTGGTGTGGACCGCAGCGGTCTTGAAAAATCAGATATCAGCAGCTACACATCAACGGCAGAAGCTACAGAGCAAAAAGGATTTGTAGAAACATTTGTTCACATCGTTCCAACGAATGTATTTGAATCAATTGCTGCAGGCGACATGCTGCCAATTATTTTCTTCTCGGTCCTATTTGGACTTGGAATTGCATCAATCGGTGAAAAAGGAAAGCCGGTTCTAAGATTTTTTGAAGGCACGGCAGAAGCGATGTTTTGGGTAACGAATTTAGTTATGAAGTTTGCACCGTTTGGCGTATTTGCATTAATCGGTGTAACCGTATCAAAATTTGGACTAGCGTCTCTGATTCCGCTTAGTAAGCTTGTAATTGTTGCTTACGGCACAATGATTTTCTTTGTATTAGTGGTACTAGGACTTGTAGCTAAATGGGCAGGCGTTAACATCTTCCATTTATTAAAAGTGCTAAAAGATGAACTGCTGCTAGCATTTTCAACTGCAAGTTCAGAAACAGTATTACCGCGTATTATTGCGAAAATGGAAAAGTTCGGATGTCCTAAAGCAATTACATCTTTTGTTATTCCGACGGGGTATTCGTTTAACTTAGATGGATCTACTCTTTATCAAGCGCTTGCTGCGATATTTATTGCGCAAATGTACGGTATTGATATGAGCATCACACAGCAAATTTCACTGATATTAATTTTAATGGTTACATCTAAAGGAATTGCAGGAGTTCCGGGCGTATCGTTTGTTGTACTGCTTGCAACGCTTGGATCTGTAGGACTTCCAGTAGAAGGCCTTGCTTTTATCGCTGGAATTGACCGTTTGTTAGATATGGGACGTACAGCGGTAAACGTAATTGGAAACTCACTTGGTGCAATCGTCATTTCAAAGTGGGAAGGTCAATTTAACGACAAAGACAAGGAAGCTTATATTAACGAAGTAACGAAAAAAGTATCGTAATTACAAACGTATTTTAGTTGAAGGAAGATCCGAACGAGTAATCGTTCGGATTTTTTCGTTTGAATTTGCTTTGAAAAGTTGGGAATAGTAACTAAAGATGAAAAACAAATGATTGATACAAGGAGGTCACAACATGGGAAGAGCAAATAATCACAAATCATCACGTAACAACAAAGGGTCACTGCCTCAAACACCAAAAGAGTTAAAAATTGCTCCGGATCAAGCAAATGAAGAATTTTCACGCGAGTTAGCGCAGCATCATGATGCTAAAGCGAAACAGGACTTAATTTTGAAACAGCAAAAAGAAAAGTAAAAGAAAAAAAACTGAGACATAATGAAATGAATCCAGCCTAAAGACGAATAAATGAGATACATGACCTGGACTGCTTGTGACACCGCAGTTGATTTCCGTACAAGGCTTCGCTTTCTGCGGGCGGGCGCTGAGCCTCCTCGTCGCTTGCTCTCCTGCGGGGTCTCACCTGCTCCGCTTTTCCCGCAGGAGTCTTCACCTTATCCTCCAATCAACTGCTAGAAGGAACGAAACAAATAATACTATGTTCACAATCACAAAAAAACGAACCACTAATCAGACATGCTGATTAGTGGTTCGTTTTTCCCTAAGTGAAAAATGCTTTTGTCCCATCCTCTTTTTGATAAACAACTAAAGATAAAAATTCCTAAGTAACCATTTTGTAACATTATTTAATCATAGCGTAATAGTTTTTGAGGCTTTTTTCATTATAATTAAACCGAACACATTGAAAAATAGGTTCATAGAAACGTAACGTTCGGTTACATAATGGAGGAAAAAAATGAAAAAAGCCATCATTGGGTCTATAACGGCAGCTGCAGTTTTATTTAGCGGAGCCAGTCCGTTTATTGCACCTGCTCAAACAGTGGAAGCAGCGTCATATTCATACAAAGACACGGCTATTGCTACTGGTAAAAAATTAATAGGTGTTCCTTATAAATGGGGAGGCACAACAACAAAAGGTTTTGACTGCTCTGGATTTATTCAATACATTTTCAAAAAAGCTGGAAAAACACTTCCGCGCACAACGGAACAAATGTATCGAGTAGGGACAAGCGTTTCAAAAGCAAAGCTTCAAAAAGGAGATTTAGTTTTCTTTCAAACGTATAAAAAAGGTCCTTCACATGTAGGCGTGTACTTAGGGAACAATCAGTTTCTTCAAGCTTCTACGTCTAAAGGCGTGACGATTACATCTCTTAGCAACAGCTACTGGAAAGCACGTTATATTGGTGCAAAACGGATTTAATCATCCGTCATTTTTTTGGAAAACAACACTACATTGTGTAGTGTTGTTTTTGTTTGCATATACATAACGTATTGCCGATATTATTTTTAACGTTTTATACAAAAAAAACCATATTCTGTGAGATAATAACGTTAACACATTTTGTACTTTAACATAAGGAATATCCCACTCTATTCGAAAGTTTGGTGAGCGAAGATGAAGCGCTTAGTATGGAGTTATGGAATAGGTATTGTTGCAATAGTAGCAGTACTCTCATTTTTCTTTATGATGAAAGGTCAAACAGAGAAAGCCGTCGTTAGCGGAGATGTACCAAAAGCTCATGCGCAGGGAGAAAGAGTGAAGCAGCCCATCTCACAGTTCCAAGCAGTACAGCCTCATGAAGCAGGTAATGAAGTAAAAAATGTAAAAAACAACATGCCTGCAAAAGCCGATCCGCCTCCTTTTTTAGTCTACATTGACCCTGGTCATCAAGCTCAGGCTAACCTAGAGAAAGAGCCAATCGGGCCGGGAGCAGCAGAAACAAAAATAAAAGTTTCCGGAGGTACATCAGGTGTGGTGACCAAGAAGCCGGAATACAAGCTGACGTTGGAAGCCTCTATGATATTAAAACAGCTTCTCGAAGAAAAAGGCATAACCGTAAAGCTTACTCGCAGTTCTCACGATGTGAATATCAGCAACCGGGAACGAGCGGAGCTTGCGAATAATTCAAAAGCTGACTTACACGTACGTATCCATGCAGATGGTTCTGAAAATACTTCTGTAAAAGGATTTTCTGTGCTCACTACTGCAGAAGATAATTCCTATACAAAGTCTATTTATCAAAGCAGTTTACAAGCATCTCAAGCTATTCTGACAGAGGTGGAAAAAGATCAGTTTGTCGAAGTGGACGGCATTCGCTATCGCAGTGATCTTTCAGGATTTAACTGGTCGACTGTACCCGTAACGCTAGTTGAACTGGGGTATATGACGAATTCAGAAGAAGACCGGAACCTGTCTGATCAGGCTTACCTTACAAAGCTGATGAATCATGTTGCAGACGGTATCATGGCATATGAAGGAATGACAAAATAAAAGGTGGAAAGACCTATAAAAGCGTGTGACTAAATCAATTGATTTATGTCACACGTTTTTTTTGTCGTTCATATGATATAAAAAAGCGTTTTTTCGACAAAAAAATGGACGAGCAGAAAAGAAAACTAGGTAAAATGCTTTAATTTTTATAGAACTGTGTCGATATAACGAGAGATATTAAAAAGCGTTAGACAGTACATGAAAATGGGGGAACAAGATGAGAAAGTTAACGGCATTAGCTTTAGTACTAAGCGTACTGCTGTTTCAATTCACGCCGCTTGCTAGCGTGAAAGCTGAAACGGTAGAACCAGTTGTGTCTGTAAAATTAGTAAACTATTTAGGAGATCAGCATGCAATTACAATTAAGCCGTCTTATTTATACACTATTAAAAACTCGGATTTGGTCTTAAATGCAAATACAGAGTATACGGTAACCGCAACAACTCAAGGTGTCACTTTAAAACAAGGAAGCACTGTCTTAGGTGAATTTACAAGCTTTGAAATTACACCGTCTCTTTATAAAAATCCCGTATCTATTAACGGCAGACAGTATTTAGGGGACGTGGCGTTTACAAATGAAAAGGGAACGTATGTCAGACCTGTTAATACGCTCCCGATTGAAGACTATTTAAAAGGCGTTGTGCCAAATGAAGTCTATACATCTTGGAATCTGCAAGCTTTAAAAACTCAGGCGGTAGCAGCAAGAACATACGCAATGAGCTATGCAGGAAAAGTAATCAATGACACGGTAAGCTATCAAGTATACGGTGGCTATACGTGGTATGACAGTACAAACCAAGCAGTAGATCAGACATTCGGACAAGTAGTTACCTACAACAATAAATTAATCAACGCCGTTTTCTCATCAAGCAACGGGGGAAGAACCGAATCAAACAGCAACGCTTGGGGAGGGACTCAGCTTTCTTATTTCCCGGTGAAAGAAGATCCATACGATAAGCAGACGCCGTGGACGTTAGCTATTCAAAAAACGCAAATTGATTTAACAGGAAAAGATTTAGCTAACCATAGCGCTTGGTGGAATACGGTTTCTGAAAAAGATAAAACCGTTACAGATAATTTGAAGTCATGGTTAGTAGCCAATAAGCATCCTGGTAAAACGATTAAAATTACGTCTATTCCAAAGGTGAGTTTTTATGCTCCTTCATCAGGAGGCCGTGTGACTAAAGGTGCGATTACAGTGGACTACCTCGTTAAAGGAGATGTAGACAGTTCGCAAAAACTAGTGGTTCATCATTTGGAATTAAAAGATTTAACATCGACGAAGCTAAAATCAATGTTAAACAGCCGTGCGATGCTTAGTCTGCTTGTAACGGAAACAAATGAAACAAGCACATCAACAACTTTTAATGGGAAAGGAAATGGACACGGTGTTGGAATGAGTCAATACGGTGCTCAAAAAATGGCAAGTCTAGGAAAAGACTATCGTGAAATTTTAGATTTTTACTATCCAACAACTACTCTTTTAAGTTTTTATACAACAAAATATCCGCGAAAAGAGCAGGAGCAAGAACCACCGAAAGATACGGTTGCACCTGATGCACCTTCAGTTAATGCATTAGGAGATAACCAAACATCGCTTACGGGCGTGACAGAACCAAATGCTTCTGTTATTGCAAAAGTGGAAAATGAAGTAATTGGAACGGGTCTTGCTGATGAAACTGGAAAATTTGCAATTACGATTGCCAAGCAGCCAGCAGATACAAAAGTGTCTGTAACGTCTAAAGATGCAGCTGAAAATGCAAGCACGGCTACAGTAGTGAGCGTAACGGATCAAACGCCGCCTTCTGTTCCAATTGTAAATGAAGTAAGTGACCAAGATACGACCGTAACAGGCGTAACAGAAGCAAACGCCGTCGTGACGGTAAAAGCAGGCGATGCAACGTTCTCTGCAGTAGCGGATGGTAACGGTACATTTACTGTTTCAATTCCAGTACAAATAGGCGGAACAACAATAGCGGTAAGTGCAAAAGATAAAGCAGGAAACGAAAGCCAAGCGCCTTCTTTTGCGGTTAAATCTATGTTAAAAGCACCGCTTGCACCCAAAGTAAATGAAGTAAGTGATCAAGACACAATGATCAAAGGAACGGCTGAAGCAAATGCAACGGTTATCATTAAAAACGAAAGTCTTCAGCTTGCAGCAGGAAACGCGGATGCTAAAGGAAATTACAGCATTTCGATTGCAAAACAAAAAGCAGGAAGCACGCTGTACGTGACGGTTCAAAATGCAGGTGGAACAAGTTCAGCCGCTGCGGTGACCGTACAGGATAAAACGGCACCAGCTGCGCCAAAAGTAAATGCAGTAAGTGATCAAGATACAAAAGTTACAGGTGCAGCAGAAGCAAATTCTACAGTTACGGTAAAAGTAGGAACTACAACTGTAGGAACGGCTAAAGCAGGTGCAAATGGAGCGTTTTCTGTTTCCATTTCTCATCAAAAAGCGAATACAAAGCTAAGCGTACAAGCCAAAGATGCAGCAGGAAATAGCAGTACTGTATCGACTGTAACTGTTACGGCAAAGCAAAAAGCTCCGGTAAAACCAACAGTGAATGAAGTGAGTGATCGAAGTACAGCCGTTACGGGTACCGCAGAAGCAAATGCAACGGTTGTCATTAAAAACGGAAGTCTTCAGCTTGCAGCTGGTAAAGCAGATGCTAAAGGAAATTACAGCATTTCGATTGCGAAACAAAAAGCAGGAAGCAACCTGTCTGTAACGGCTGGAAACACAGCGGGCGTGAGTCCAGCTGTAACTGTAACCGTGCAGGATAAAACAGCACCCGTTACACCAAAAGTGAACGCTGTAAGCAATCAAGATACAGTCGTAACGGGAAGCACAGAAGCGGGCGCGGAAGTGCATGTGAAAATTGATAAAAAAGTAATTGGCAAAGGAAATGCGAAATCGGATGGAACGTTCAGCATCACCATTCCAAAGCAGCCTGCTGCTACAAAATTAGCTGTTATTGCAAAAGATGCAGCTAATAACTATAGCTCCAATGCGTTTGTAACGGTTAGTGCCGTACAGACAAAACCAGCGCTTCCAACCGTTAATACGCTTACTGAAAAAAGTACAGCAGTAACGGGAACAGGAGAAAAAAATGCGTCCATTTATATTAAAGTAGGCGGAAAGATTATTGCAAGTGGGAAAATTGATGGAAACGGCAAGTTCAGCGTGAAAATTCCTGCTCAAAAAGCAGGAACAGAAGTGACGGCGGTACTGCAAAATAAAGTAGGATACAGTCCGTATAAAATTGTAAAAGTGCAAGACACAACCCCGCCGGCACCTCCGGCGGTTGATGCCGTTACGTCTTTGTCCACGTTTCTCTCTGGAAAAACGGAAGCAAATGCCCTGATTACGATTAAAAGCGGTACAAAGCTAATCGCGTCAGGCAAAGCAGATACTAAAGGGCAATTTAAAGTAACGATTCCAAAACAAACAGCAGGCGTAAAGCTGGCTGTTACAGCAAAAGATGCAGCTAATAACTACAGCTCCGATGCGTTTGTAACAGTTAGCGCTGCGCAGACAAAACCAGCGCTTCCAACCGTTAATACGCTTACTGAAAAAAGTACAGCAGTAACGGGAACAGGAGAAAAAAATGCGTCTATTTATATTAAAGTAGGCGGAAAGATTATTGCGAGTGGGAAAATTGATGGAAACGGCAAGTTCAGCGTAAAAATTCCTGCTCAAAAAGCAGGAACGGAAGTGACGGCAGTTCTGCAAAATAAAGTAGGATACAGTCCGTATAAAATTGTAAAAGTACAAGACACAACCCCGCCGGCACCTCCGGCAGTGAATGCCGTTACGTCTTTGTCCACGTTTCTCTCTGGAAAAACGGAAGCAAATGCTGTGATTACGATTAAAAGCGGTACAAAAGTAATCGGATCAGGCAAAGCAGATAGCAAAGGACAGTTTAAAGTAACGATCCCAAAACAAAAAGCAGGCGTAAAACTGGCTGTGACGGCAAAAGATGCCGCTGGAAATACAAGTTCAGCAGTCAATATAAATGTTAAATAAAAACAAAAAAGAATTCTCTGCGGAGGATTCTTTTTTAGTGATTTTTAAGAGGGATAGAAGGTTACTAAAAGGTTACCTTAGAACTTTGAAGTGCCTAACTTACTTTAAAGTGGGTTCTATCTTTTTCTTTTTTTCTGTTTCATAATAACAAATGTAAAGAAATTAGCAGGGGGTTTTTTATAATGAGTAATCATTTGCAAGATACAGTAACACTTCACAACGGAGTCAAAATGCCTTGGCTTGGATTAGGTGTATTTAAAGTAGAAGAAGGGCCTGAATTAGTGAACGCCGTGAAAACAGCTATCGTCAAAGGCTATCGCAGCATCGATACGGCAGCTATTTATGAAAATGAAGAAGGTGTAGGAGAAGGAATTCGCCAAGGTCTGAAAGAAGCAGGTCTTTCACGCGAAGACATTTTTGTTACATCAAAAGTTTGGAACGCAGATTTAGGCTATGAAGAGACGCTAGCTGCTTACGAAACAAGCTTACAAAAGCTTGGCTTAGAATATTTAGATCTATACTTAATTCACTGGCCGGTAGAAGGCAAGTATAAAGAAGCGTGGAAAGCATTAGAAACTCTGTATAAAGAAGAAAAAGTAAGAGCTGTGGGCGTAAGTAATTTTCAAATTCATCATTTAGAAGACTTAATGAAAGATGGAGAGGTTAAGCCTGTTATTAACCAAGTGGAATATCATCCTCGTTTGACGCAAAAAGAGCTGCATGCTTTTTGTCAAAAGCACGATATTCAGCTAGAAGCATGGTCTCCGCTTATGCAAGGAGAATTGCTAGATAACGATGTGTTAAAAGAAATTGCTGAAAAACACGGCAAATCAGTTGCTCAAATTATTCTGCGATGGGATCTGCAAAACGGAGTTGTAACGATTCCAAAATCAACAAAAGAGCATCGTATTGTTGAAAATTCATCGCTATTCGATTTTGAATTGGATACTGAAGACGTAAGTAAAATTAATGAATTAAACCAAAATCACCGAGTAGGTCCAGATCCGGACAACTTTGATTTTTAATAGAAGAACTAAGAGGCTGGGAGAAACGTATTTTAGCCCAAGTGAAAAACGAACTATTGATCAACAAGTTTGATTAGTGGTTCGTTTTTTTTTATGGTGAATACAGCTTCATCTGTTTCGTCCTTCCAGCGGTTGATTGAAGGGCAAGGCGAAGACTCCTGCGGGAAAAGCGGGACAGATGAGACCCCGCAGGAGCGTAAGCGACGAGGAGGCTCAGCGCCCGCCCCCGGAAAGCGAAGCCTTGCATGGAAATCAACGGCGGTGTCAAAAGCGGTTCAGCTCATGTATCTCATTTGTTCGTCTTTAGGTTGGATTCAGTTAGTTCTGTCCCGGCCTCTTTTTATGCATTATTACATAAATTTAACATTTTCTTCACAGTAAGCTAAAGGACGAGCCGTATCATAAAGAAAGGTCGTGAAAGATAGAGAAATCATTTCATTTTTAAGCGTAAAATAGGCGGTGTAACGATGACGAAACAAGCTTACTCTCACATACAATGTAAAAAAACATCAATGATTGATTTATTGCTGGATGCAGGAGTTTATAAAAAAGGAAACAAGCAGCTATACGAGCTTACGCTTCAAGAACTAGAATCAGAATACGAAGCTGTTTCACAGCAGCGCATATCTCAATGAAATTTTGATACATTGCTAGAATTTGTTATAATAGAGGAAAGGATAGGAGTTGATTTATATCGAAAAGCACCCGACAGACTCGCAGCCCATCCGTATGGATATCCTCGATTCTATATTTGCTAAAATGGTATTAAATAAGGCTATCCGAGATTTTAGAAGAGATCAAATTTTACGTGAAGTCGATCAAACATTAGAAGAAAGAAACAAAGAAAAATTTTTTCAATTAATTGAAGAATTAAAATCAATTTCGTAAAGGGCGTTCGCGCGATAGAATTTGATTTTATCATTTTAGCATATAAAAACAGGTAAGAAGCGGCATGCTTAGTTACCTGTTTTTTTGTCGTTTTATTGTAAAACAAGGCCTGATATAAGAAGTGCACCTTGCTAGTAAACAGACAAAAAGAGCAAGTCTAATGTACTCACTCTTTTCAGAAAGGTATGGGTGTTACTGAGAAAATGAATGTCACTCTCTAAATGTTGCGTGTGGGGTTTAGAAAGTTCTATGCATCTGCATATTTTCTACTTCATTCGCTCTATGTATTGTTAAAGTAACAATATAACCATATCTTATCACATGAAGGAAATTCGATTCAATATATTTATTGATTTTCTTTTTAAATTGTTCTAAATAATTAGTGAATGTAAAAAATTGTTTTTATTGGGTGAATGTGTATCTATGAAAAAACAATAGAAAAATCTAGTGGGTTTTTATGGGAGACATTTGTTTATTTCTGACGGACTGTAAGCTTCAAAAGAGTACAATCCGTCCTGTAAATCAGTATTAAGAAAAAATGAGCTGAACCCAGTAGAATAGGAGGAAAAGAGTAACGATCGTGGTAAGCGGGATAACAATAAGTGATACTTTTAAATAATCTTTCCATTTTACCTTGATATGATTTTCTTTTAAAATATGCATCCAAATAAGAGAAGCCAGTGTTCCAATCGGCAATAAAAGCGAGCCCATATCACTTCCAATAATATTAGCAAGATAAATGGTTTTAAGAGTAATAGGATCGAGCCCCATTTCAGTCAAGGTAATGGTTCCGACCATTAAAGCAGGGTGATTGTTAAACAAGTTAGAGAGAATAGAAACAAGTCCTCCCATGATAAAGCTTGCTTCAAAAAGTCCTCGATTTACGATTGGTTCGCAAACTTTTACAAGCAGCTCCGTTAATCCTACGTTATGCAGTCCGTAAATAATAACGTACATCGAAAAGGCAAAAACGAAAATGTGCCACGGCGTTTTCTTTAAAATATCAATCGGGTTTGTACGTAAGTGATACCATCTCCAAACAAGCAAGATCAGTGAGCCCAGTACAGCAACCAATTCGATTGGTATGCCGAAATAAGAGGCGACAAATAGGAGACAGCGCATAACAAACACAAATAATAAAACTTTCAGCATAAATTGTGTGCGTTTACGTTTTGTTTCAACAGAAATGCTTCCTTTTAAGGGGTGAAACTGTTTCGTAAAGAAACTTTCTTCTATATCTTTTGAAGCATGCGGCAGTTTTTTTGGCAAATGGCGTTTTACGACCGTATACATGAGCCAAGACATAAATAATAAACCAAGTGTCGCCGGTACAAACATCATCGCCGTGTGCATATAAAGCGACATATGAACAATTTTTAAGGCAATCAAATTGACAATATTACTTACACCTATAGGCGCGCTGGAAGCGGTAGCAATAAGCGCTCCACTTAAAAGGTAGGGGATCTGCTGGTGGGGTTTTAGCTGAAGGTTTTTCAAAAGTAGAATTAAAATTGGAGTGGTAATTAAAATACTGCCGTCATTATTAAATAGTAAAGTCATTAAAAAGCAAAGCAGTTGAATGTACCAATATAATCGGTACCCTGAGCCTTTGGATAAACTCACTAGTCGTGCAGCTGCCCAGTGGAAGAATCCAAAACTTTCTAATATGACGGCCATGACAATGGTGGCAATAATGGTGATAGAAGCGCCGCTTATCTTTGCAAAAATATCAACAATGTCTGATTTGGATACAATCCCTGTAAGCAGGATAATGGCTGCTCCTATGGCTGCCGGCCATGCTTCGTTGATGCCGTTTGGCCTCCAAAAAATGACGAGCATTGTCATTGTAAACACGAAAATGGCAATTCCAATTTCAATATTCATCAGTATGCTCCTTTCTTCTAAAATTTGTAATGAATATACCCTTGCATGTCCCTTACACTCTATTTATATTCATTTATTACTAGAAGGATTGTGCATAAGACCATTTTTGCTAATATGTTTGTTTATCTTGCCAAGGCACGTATCATCTCGGGAGAGGAGCCTATAAAAAAGAGGCTGGGACATAACTAAATCCATCCAATCTAAAAAGAAATCAATTGAATAAAGGAGCTAGTATGCGTTGCTTTTTACACCGCTGTTGATTTCCGTGCAAGACTCCGCTTTCCGCGGGCGGTCGATGAGCCTCCTCGTCGCATACGCTCCTGCGGGGTCTCATCTGTTCCGCTTTTCCCGCAGGAGTCTTCGTCTTGCCCTCCAATCCACAGCTAGAAGCCACTACATACATGAAACCTACGTTCACGTTTATCATCACAATAAAAAGATCCGAACGATTCATCGTTCGGATCTTTCTTCAACTAACATACTTTTGGTCCAGGATCTTCAAGGTCAGCAAGTATAGGTTTTTTCGTGTAAAGTTAGCGCTTGTATCTGGTCACGGTCAGGTTCATAGCCAATGCCTGGTGTATCAGGAACGGAAATAATACCGTTGTCGACCGTGATTTCCGGGTGAACGATATCACGCGGCCAGTATTTAGATGATGCAGCCGTATCTCCGGGAAGCGTAAAATTAGCTAGTGTGGTAATGGCAATATTATGTGCTCGTCCTACACCTGATTCGAGCATGCCGCCGCACCATACGGGTACACCGTGAGTTTGACAAAGGTCATGAATTTTTTTGGCTTCGGTTAGTCCGCCTACCCGGCCAATTTTAATGTTAATAATTTGCGTGCTTCCAAGTTTAATAGCTTTTCGAACGTCTTCAGCTGAATGAATGCTTTCATCCAAGCAAATAGGCGTGCGCATGCGGGCCTGCAGTTCAGCGTGATCAATTAAATCATCATGAGCTAACGGCTGTTCAATCATCATTAAATCAAACTCGTCAAGCTGAGCAAGGTGATCAGTATCTGCAAGCGTATAAGCAGAGTTCGCATCAACCATCAGCGGAATAGAAGGGAACGCGTTTCGAACCGCGCGCGTCAAGTTAAGATCCCAGCCCGGCTTAATTTTAATTTTGATTCGCTTATATCCTTCATTCAAGCCGGCTTCAATTTTTCGAAGCGTTTCGTCAATCGTAGGCTGAATGCCAACGCTGAGACCAACTTCAATTTGACTTTTACTGCCTCCTAGCGCTTTAGATAGAGAGAGGTTTTGCCTGCGCGCATACAAATCCCAAACAGCGCCTTCTAACGCCGCTTTTGCCATGTAATTGCCGCGAATATGAGCAAAGCGTTGAGATACTTCATCAGGATGCTGAATGTCTCTCTGTTGAAGCAAAGGAATTAAAAAATCCTCCATGATGTGCCAGTTTGTTTTGAGCGTTTCTTCTTTATAAAAAGGATCTGCGCACGCTACGGATTCAGCCCAGCCCGATCGTCCGTCTTCGTCTTGAATTTCTACTAAAATAAAATCTCGATCCACTTCTTTTCCAAGACTTGTCGTAAATGGATGAAGTAAATCCATTTTTAAATGGCGTAAAATGACGCGTTTGATCTTCATTTTTGCACCTCTTTTTTCGTTAAAATGTAAAAATGAACGGGCGCGCTGCTTTCTGGATGCTTCATAAAATCTGTTACTTCAAATCCTTTTGCAAAACACGTTTGAAATACGTATCTTGTACGCATCCGCCAGTCCAATGCGAGAGAAGGAGAGACTTCTTTCATTTGCTGAAAAGCAGACGGAATAGCTACAGACACGACGTCACGACCCAACCATTTTTCATCAATACCTGTAACAGAAGGAAACCCTTTATCCGTTAATGTCCATTGAATGAGCGATGCGTCCATTATTTGATCTGGCGTATAGAGAGGCTGAGCTCGCTTTGTATCCTCTAAAGATGCCCATTCTACAACGAATCGATCAGAAGGCAAGTCAGCATTTAACGGATCATTCATGTCTCCGTAGCAGTTTTCAATATATGTAGAACAAACGGCTCCAAGCTTTCCAATATTTAAATACCCGTTGGCGCTTTCTAAAGGATCATACGTCCAGCTGATATATGAATAGCCCTTTTTTTTACTTTCCTGGCGCTGCGCATGCTTAAGTTTGGCACCGATACCCATGCTGCGATAGGCAGGGTCAACTGCTAGTATATGAGAACATAAATACACGCAATCTCCGTCAAACCCTGGAAAGCTATATTGAAAGCCAATCAGCTTTTCATCTAGAAACGCACCGAGAACAAGACCTCCGTTTTTAACAGCGGTCAAAGTTTGATGAACGGGCGTTGCTTCTTCTTCTCCCCAGACGCGGCTTTCTAATGCGCGTACTTCTTCTAGTTCATTGGTTGTTATAAGTGAACGAATCGTTAAAGCTTCAGTCATTTGTTTCCTTCCTTTCTTTTAATCATTTATTCTAAAAAGATGCCTTGCTCGGCATAGAGCTTTTCTAAGCTTTCTTGCCGTTTTCCAGCCGTTTTTTCATCTCTTTTTTGCATGCTGCTAATGACAATTTGAGATAGGGCAAGAAGCGATAAAATATGTTCGGTTGTACCGGCTAAAAGCGTGATATCAGCGATTTGACCTACCGGAGACAGACGGCGGTCTGTAATGGCAATGACTTTTGCTCCTTGTTTTTTAGCCTGCTGAGCTACTTCGAGCGCTTCTTTTGTATAGCGCGGCAGTGAAAATACAACAACGGCTGATGCGCTCGTGAGATTGCATAGCGTTTCAAGCAAAAATCCAGTTGGAAAAGATAAAAGAACATGATTGCGAAGCTGATTCATTTTATAATACAGCCAGTAGGCTGCCGTATGAGATTCACGGAAACCTGCAATATACACTTGATCACTTTTGATAAGCGCATCTACAGCTTGAGATAATTCCTTTTCGTCAACAGGGGAAAGCCATTCACTAAAAGGTTTCTTTTCTTCCGCTTCAGGCTTGCTAGCTGCTTCTTTTGATTCTGCAGAAGAAAGCCATTCTTTTCGCATTAGCTCCTGCAAATCGGAAAAACCATTTAACCCAAGTGCGTAAGCTAGACGAATAACGGTTGTTTCACTGACACCTGCTTCTTTGCCAATTTGCCCGGCCGTGTACAGCGAGCCTTTTTCCATAAAATTGACGAGAAACTCCGCCACTTTTTTCTGACCGCGAGAAAGGTCAGGGAATTTATGTTTAATTAATTCTTGAAATGATTGATTCATATAGCCTCCTAAAAAAAAAGAAGTTATAACTTCATAAAAATATATTAATGCATTTTTAACTTCATTTCAATTACTGTTTCAAAATAAAAAGAAGCCTTCGTGATATAATAAATTGATTATTCAAAAATAAATGCCGTTATTCAAAAACGAATTGTATTTTATTCAAAAGTGAATAGAAAGCGGGGAGCATACATGAATTCAGAATGGAATGAAAATCAGTGGATCCTTCATTCATTAAAAGATGATTTGCTTGTGACGGATGAAAAAGGCATCATTGTCCGAATACATGAAGGAACGGGAAACATTTACGATGTAAAAGCTGAAAAACTGCTCGGAAAGTCTGTGTATGAACTTGAAAAACAAGGACTGTTTACCCCAATCGTTACCCCAATTGTGCTTGAAACAAAGAAGAAAATTACGCTTGTACAAACAACTAAACAAGGCAAGCAGGTGCTCGTTACGGGCATTCCGGTCAAAGATGAAAAAGGCGAGATTAAAAGAATCGTCAGCTATTCTCACGATGTGACGGAGCTGATGGAAATGAAAACATATCTTGATGCGATGGAAGGCGAAATGCAGCGCGTAAAGAGCGAGCTTATGCTGCTGCGGAACCAAAATCTATCAACAGAAGGAATTGTGTGCAACAGCGATAAAATGCAGCACGTTCTTCGTACGGCCGTTCACGTTTCGAACGTAGACGTAAATATTTTGCTTTTAGGGCAGTCCGGAGTAGGAAAAACGCATTTAGCCAAGCTGATACATAACAAAAGTACAAGAAGCAAAGGGCCGTTTATTGAAGTGAACTGCGGGGCGATTCCAGACCATTTATTTGAGGCTGAACTGTTTGGATATGAGGCAGGGGCTTTTACCGGTGCATCTAAAAATGGAAAGGTGGGGCTGGTCGAATTAGCAGACGGGGGCACGCTTTTTTTAGATGAAGTGGGAGAGCTGTCACCGGCGCATCAAGTGAAAATTTTAAAGCTCATTCAAGAAAAACAGTTTTATTCCGTTGGAGGAAGAAAGCCTAAAACCGTGGACTTTCGCTTAATTGCAGCGACGAACAAAGATTTAGAAAAAGCCGTTGCCGAAAAAGAATTTCGAGAAGATTTATATTTTCGTTTAAGCGTCGTACCGATTACCATTCCATCTTTGAACGAGCGCCCTGAAGATATTTTTCCGCTGCTCACACATTTTGCCGAGCAGTTTGAAAAGAAATACAACCGAAAAAGAACGTTTGATAATGCGGTTATTCACGCACTGCTTGCACATGAGTGGAAAGGAAACGTACGAGAGTTAATCAATGTGATTGAACACGCGGTGGTTGTGTCTTCACAAACGCTGATTACAATGGAGCATTTGCCGCATTCTCTGCATAGGAAAAAACGGATTCAACACGTTGAAGAACATGGGGAAATGAAGCTTAATGACGCGTTAAACGAGCTGGAAAAAGAGATATTAGTAAAAGCAAAAAAACAGTATAAAACGACAACAGAAATAGGCGAAGCACTCGGAATCAGTCAGCCTTCAGTTGTTAGAAAATTAAAAAAACATTCTGTTTTTTAACGTCTTTGGCACGCTCTTTGCATGTAAAACAAGTACAAACACATTACTTGATAGATTGCGAGGAGGAAGTCAGATGACACAGGCATCACTTACACAGTTAATGAACAGTTTACCGGATTTACTAGCACCAAGCATGGCGAAAGATCACCCTAATTTACCCGTGGTAAAAGCAGAGGGCTGCTACTACTACGGAGCGGACGGAAAAACGTATTTAGATTTTACATCAGGTATTGCAACAGCGAATACAGGTCATCGTCACCCTAAAGTTGTACAAGCGATTAAAGATAGCGTTGATCATCTTATGCACGGCCCGTCAGGTGTGATTATGTACGAATCTATTTTACAGCTTGCTGAAGAATTAAAAACAGTATTGCCAAGAGGCCTGGACTGCTTTTTCTTTGCTAACAGCGGAACTGAAGCAATAGAAGGAGCGTTAAAGCTAGCAAAATACGTGACGCAAAGGCCTTATACGGTTTCGTTTATGGGCTGCTTTCACGGCCGTTCTCTCGGAGCGCTTAGCGTGACAACATCAAAAAGCAAATACCGGAAATTTCTTCAGCCATCGGGCTTAACGTATCAAGTGCCTTATGCAGACGTGACTCAGTGTCCAAAAGGAGAAGATCCGGAAATCTACTGCGTGGAAAAGTTAGAAAAAGATTTTGACACGTTGTTTAAGCATCAAGTAACGCCGGAAGAAGTGGCGTGCATGATTGTAGAGCCGGTTCTTGGAGAAGGCGGCTACGTAATCCCTCCGAAAGCATGGCTGCAAAAAATAAGAGAAGTATGTGATAGACACGGCATTCTGCTTATTTTTGACGAAGTGCAAACAGGGTTTGGACGTACCGGCGAGTGGTTTGCAGCTCAAACGTTTGACGTGACGCCTGACATTATGGCAATCGCAAAAGGCATAGCATCAGGACTTCCGTTAAGTGCTACTGTAGCTTCCAAACAGCTCATGGAAAAGTGGCCGATTGGTACACACGGAACAACTTTTGGAGGCAATCCCATTGCTTGTTCAGCAGCACTTGCGACGCTGGACGTATTAAAAGAAGAAAAGCTGATTGAGAACTCAAAAGCAATGGGGAAATATGCAGCGGATCAGCTTCAGCATTTAAAAGCGAAGCATGAAGTGATCGGAAGCATTCGTTCAGTAGGACTAATGATTGGAATTGAAATTATTAATCCAAAAACAAAGCAAGGCGACGGAAATCTTCTTCTTGAGATTTTAGACAAATGTTTGGAAAAAGGGGTGCTGTTTTACCTTTGCGGAAATAGCGGAGAAGTGATTCGAATGATTCCTCCTTTAACGATTACAAAGGAAGAAATTGATGCCGGGCTTCGCGTGTTAGACGAAGCATTAACAGAAATCACAAGCCTTCACGTGATCTAAAGCTTTAGGAAGCTCTTTGTTTCAATGAAAGATAGATTGACCCATAATAAGGAGGAATCTGTTATGAACGGACTGGATATGACGGTTATGTTTGTCTATTTTGGCGTATTGGTTGTAGCGGGTATTATTGGCTCGTTAAAAGCAAAGTCATCAGAAGATTTTATTTTAGCCGGAAGAAACTTAGGGATGTTTATGTATTTAGGATGTTTATCAGCCGTTATTTTAGGCGGAGCGTCAACGATTGGAACGGCTCAGCTTGGCTACGAGCACGGGCTGTCTGGCATTTGGTTTGTGACGATGATTGGACTTGGAATCATTACGCTTGGCACGATTTTCATTAAGCGGATTTCGTCGTTGAAAGTGACCACTATCAGTGAGCTGCTAGGAAAAAGATATAACGCTCAAGCGCAAATTATCAGCGCGGTTGTTGCCGCTATTTATACACTCATGGTATCAGTCACTCAAGTGATTGGAATGGGAACAATCATTCATGCGTTGCTTGGATGGAACATGACGGCATCGATGTTAATTGGCGGTTCGATTGTTTTGTTCTATACGATTTTAGGCGGAATGTGGAGCGTAACGGTTACTGATATTATTCAATTTGTTGTGATGACGGTAGCGATTTTTGGATTTATGCTTCCAATGAGCGTATCAGAAGCAGGAGGTTTCAAAGCCCTTACCGGAGATTTGCCATCATCTTATTTTGATTTTTCATCGATTGGATACGGTCAAATCTTTCAGTATTTCCTTCTATATACGCTTGGTATGGCAGTATCTCAAGATATTTGGCAGCGAGTATTTACGGCGCGAACAGAAAAAATTGCGCGAAACGGCTCCATTTTTGCAGGGGTGTACAGCATTGCCTACGCGATTGCGGGAAGTGTAATTGGAATGTGTGCATATTTGCTGCTGCCAAACGCAGAAAGCAGTCAAAGCATTTTTGCGACGCTTGCGATTCAAATTCTGCCTCAAGGGTTATTAGGTCTCGTACTAGCGGGCGTTTGTTCGGCGCTGATGTCAACTGCTTCAGGAACGCTGCTTGCGTCTTCTACGCTGATTAGTAACGATATCATTAAAAAAGTGTGGCTTAAAAATATTTCAGAGAAAAACTATTTAGTTTTAACCCGTGTGAATACACTTATTGTCGGCGTACTTGCTATTATTTTTGCTCTTTGGATTCAAGACGTGCTTGTTGCTTTAGACGTGGCGTATGCGATTTTATCAGGAGCGATTTTTGTTCCGTTTGTTGTGTCCCTGTTTTGGAAAGACATTCATCCAAAAGCAGGAGTTTCAGCGATTGTTGTTAGTACGCTAGTAGTACTTGGAGGTCTATTGATTGAAGGACTTTCTTCTACCACTCCAATTCTATACGGTATTTCAAGCAGCATCATCGTGATGGCTGGATTTGCGGTTATGGCTCGAAACAAAGAACTGTCTGATCAAGAAAAGGTTCAAGAAGATATGTGAATAAGGGGGTAAAAAGCTTCTCATAGTAAAGTGAGAAGCTTTTTAGCATTTTGTGTGCATAAGTATAGACAACAAACGGCAGAGAGGAGTACACTAGACGCTCAGATTATAGAGATAAGGAGATTGTCAAATGAAAAGCAGAACGTCCGTAATGGTTAGTATTGTACTGGCAATGCTAGTGGCTTCGCTTGATTCAACGATTATGAATACGACGATGCCCGTTATTGCAAAAGAGCTTGGAAGATTCGATTTGTACGCGTGGTCGTTTGCTTCGTACATGATTGCAAGTACGATTTTATCTCCGGTAGCGGGAAGATTATCGGATTTATTTGGCCGCAAAAAAGTATTTGGGTTTGGAATTATTGCTTTTTTAATTGGTTCGATGCTTTGCGGCGTGGCAAATACGATGATTCAGCTTGTTCTTTTCCGTGCGGTTCAAGGAATAGGAGCCGGGTTTATGGTGGCCTTTCCCGCTATTATTGCCGGAGACTTATTTCCAGTTGAGAAGCGAGGGAAAATTCAGGCGCTCTTTACAACGATGTGGGGATTATCAGCTGTGTTGGCTCCGCTTTTAGGCGCTTTTTTTGTGGATTATTTAACGTGGAGATGGATTTTCTTTATTAATTTACCGGTATGTATCGTTTCATTTCTTACGTTAATGCCGTATCAAGAAAGCTATGAGCCGAAAAGAGCAAAAGTCGATTACATCGGTGCTATATTGTTTGGAGCTGGCGTTACGTTACTGCTGCTTGTGACGGTAGTGGAACAAAACCGAGTTGTGTATGCAGTAGCGGGACTTATTTTATTGGTCATTTTTTATCTCCATGAACGAAAACATGCTTCTCCGATTGTACCGCTGTCCATGTTCCAAAACAAAACGCTGTCATGGATTAATATCAATGCGTTTATTGGAACGGTGGCTTTATTCGGAACGTCAAGCTACATTCCGTTATTTTTACAGCGAGTGGCGCATTTGTCACTGTTTATGAGCGGAGTGGCGCTGTTAGGAACAGCGGTCGGATGGATGTCTGTGTCCGTGCCTGCGGGTAAATGGATTTTAAAACATGGCTACAGAAAGCTGTTGTTAATCGGGAATGTGCTGCTGGTTGGTTCGGGAACACTTCTAATGATGTTAAATGAAAGTCACGGCTTCTTTTATGTGTTTTGCGTCATGATTGTACAAGGACTGTCGTTTGGTCTGCTTTCTACGGTTGGAGTCATTGGTGTACAGCAATTAGTAGGAGGACATGAAAGAGGTATTTCAACGTCATTTTTTATGTTTTGCCGAAACATGGGAACAGCAATCGGCGTTACGATTATGGGTGCGTTGCTGACTTCAGGCGGAAGCTTTATGGCAGGCATTCATCACTTGTTTTTATTTGGCTTTGCCGGAAGCATCGTGGCGTTATTAACGTCGTTAAAGATTCAAAACGATACGGAAACAAAGCACAATCGAGCTGCTAGTTGAGGGAATTTATGCTAAATATGTTTATTTCATAAAAAAACGGGAAGAGACACAATAAGGTCATAGAATTGCCTG
This sequence comes from Priestia megaterium, assembly GCF_009497655.1. Classification (NCBI taxonomy): domain Bacteria; kingdom Bacillati; phylum Bacillota; class Bacilli; order Caryophanales; family Bacillaceae; genus Priestia; species Priestia megaterium. Next base: position 1,061,209 of record NZ_CP023317.1, read on the forward strand.
AGAAATCGTAGGCATATTCTTCTTCTTCTTTCACTTACTACATGTGGGACGCCGGGTATCGGCGTCTTTTTTTGTGCTGTAAAGAAGCTGCTTATATTATCCATAAGTAATCTCGTTCAAATAATGGGACTTTCTACAAAAATAAGTCTTTAAATGGTAAGAAACATTAGGTATAATTTAGTGGTTATTTAGCATATTTTAGAAATGTTTGACTGAGTTTGTACGAAAAAGTGAAAGGGGATATTTCATGTCATGGCTCACCAAATGGTCGTTTAAAAACAAAGCGGCTATTACCATTATGTCTATTTTAATTTTAGCTTTAGGAGTTATTAGTTATTTTACACTTCCGATGGAGTTCCTGCCGACCGCTGATCAGCCTCAAGTGTCAGTAGTAGTTATGGGGCAAGGAACGGATGCGGATTCTATGGAAAAACAAGTTACGTCACCAATTGAAGAAGCGGTAGCCGGTGTTAAAGGAAAAAGCAACGTGTATTCGACAACGGGAGACGGCTATTCCAAAATCGATATTTCATTTGAATCCAAAACGGATATGAAAGAAGCAAAAACAAACGTTCAAGAAGCGCTGTCTTCGGTGCAGCTTCCAGCCAGCGTATCAAAGCCTAATGTTATTCAATTAAACACCTCTATGATTCCCATCGCAGATATTTCACTCACATTTAAAGAAGGATTAACAAGAGACAATCTGGATCTTGCAGAGAAAAAACTGATCCCTAAATATAAAGACATTAAAGGCATTGCGAGTGTCCAAACATATGGAACAGCGGATTCCTACGTGTCTATTAAAGTGGACAATAAAAAATTGTCACAAAAGAACGTAACGATTGATAAAGTCATCAGCGTGTTAGAAGGAAAAAACACGTCGCTTGCAGTTGGAGAAAAAGTCATTAATAACAAGTCGAGCAATATCAACGTAACTGGTAAAATTGATAGCTTGGACAAAGTGAAAAAGCTGCCGGTTGCACAGGGTGTAACGCTAGGCGACCTTGCAAAAGTAGAGGTGAAAAAGCCTGAAGGCGTCGTGACGCATATTAACGGAAAAGATGCACTTTTACTTATTGTGACAAAAGACAGTCACTCAAACGCCGTTAGCATTACAAAAGAAGTAAAAAAACTGTCTCAGCAAATTAGCAAAGACTATAACAATGTGGACGCTTCTGTATTTTTTGCAACGGGAGACAGCGTACAAAACTCTGTTCATTCAATGATGAAAGAAGTGTTGCTCGGTGCACTTTTTGCGACTATTGTCATCATGCTGTTTTTACGCAGCGTTCGCTCTACGTTTATCACAATTGTATCCATTCCTTTATCGCTTTGCTTTACGCTTTTCTTATTATCCAAATCAGGCGTCACGCTTAATATTTTAACGCTTGGAGGAGTAGCGGTAGCGATTGGTAGGTTGGTAGATGATAGTATCGTTGTCATTGAAAACATCTTTCGGAAAATGCAAAAAGAAGAGTTTTCGCTTGGACTGATTATTGATGCGACAAAAGAAGTAGGCTCTGCTATTACTGCTTCTACGCTAACGACAGTAGCTGTCTTTTTACCAATCGGCCTTGTAAACGGAGGACTTCAGGACTTTATGCTTCCGTTTGCTCTAACGCTGACGTATTCGCTGCTGTCTTCATTAATTGTGGCGCTTACCGTTGTACCGTTAATGGGCGCGGGATTATTAAAAAATGAAAAACTTCGCAAGCACAAGCAGCCGGTTCGTTTTACAAAAGTCATTACATGGTCGCTTAATCATAAATGGGTTGTACTGCTGCTTTCGCTGCTTTTATTTGTCGGATCTATTGGCGCGTACACAATGATGCCTAAAGGAGCGGTTGATAACTCTTCGTCTGACTTTGTAGGCACAACGTTAAGCTATCCAAATAACACGCCAATTAAAACCGTAGAAGAAAAATCACTGCAGCTTGAACGCTATATTTTAGCTCAAAAAGAAGTAAAAGAGGTATACATGCAGCTAGGTAATACGGACGAAGGAGCCAAGTGGGGAGACGTTGGTTCACCTACTGAAGCTACGTATACGATTATCGTAAAAGACAGTGGAAACACGGATTCGCTAATGAAACGAATCCAAAATCAAAAGAAACTCTATGATGGAGGGGATCTTAGCGTAAGTGCTGCTTCACTAATGGGAGCTTCCACTACTTCCATTACCGTTGATGTAATTGGAAACGACATGAACAAGTTAGAAAAGACGGCAAGCAGCATTAAGAAAGAAATCAGCGATATAAAAGGAGTAGATAAAGTTTCTACGAACCAAGACGAAAAGAAAACCATTTACTCTTTAGACGTAGATCCAACAAAAGCAAACACGCAGCAAGTAGCGCAGCAGCTTGGCGTTATGCTGAATAAAACGCCGATTGGAGCGGTAGATTTAGAAGGCAAGCAAGCAAACGTATTTCTTGAATCTGTCTTAAATCCAACGTCACCAAAAGAGTTAAAAGATATTTCTATTATGACAGAGACAGGACCGTCACCTGTTTCAAAAGTGGCTTCGCTAACGCAAGCTGAAAAGCCAACAAATCAGTTTCATAAAAATGGAGACCCGTATATTCAAATAACAGCAGATGTCAATCCAGAAAAGCTTTCAGAGATTAATAAAAACATCCAAACAACAATTTTTGGAGACGGTAATAATAAAGGACTCTCCATTTCAAAAGATGTTGACGTTGTAATTGGAGGAGCAAGCACTCAGCAAGGAGAAGATTTCTCTGACTTGTTCATTACGATGCTCGTTTCGATTGGTATTGTGTTCTTAATTATGGTCATCACGTTTAAAACAATCCGTACGCCGTTTGCAATTTTATTTTCACTTCCGCTTGCTGCCATCGGTGCCGTTTTAGGATTATTAATCAGCCGTATTCCAGTAGACGTAACGGCTTTACTTGGAGCACTGATGCTGATTGGTATTGTTGTAACCAACGCCATTGTACTATTAGACCGCGTGAAGCAAAATGAAAAGAAAATGATTATGCGCGATGCCATTGTAGAAGCAGCCGCTACGCGTATGCGTCCAATTGTCATGACGTCTGCTGCTACGATTTGTGCAATGCTGCCGCTGTTATTTAAACAAAGCGAAAGCGGAAGCCTCGTTTCTCAAAGTCTTGCAGTCGTTGTAATTGGAGGATTGGCCGTTGCGACTCTTCTTACGCTTGTAGTCATTCCAGTTGTATATGAACTGCTTCACTTCAGAAAATCGAAAAAACAAAGAATACAGCAAAAACAGCAGGAAGACGTAACGCCGCTATAATGTTTAAAAGGGGCTAGGCCACAAGTATGTTAGGTGAAAAAAATCCGAACGATAAATCGTTCGGATTCTTTTATTGGTAGAATGAACGTAGGTTTCATGTCTGTAGTTGCTTCTAGCTAGGGTTGATTTGGTTACGCCCCAGCCTCTTTTTTATGAAACCTTTTGTCTAGTCAAACGTATAGTTAGATAAAGAAATGGAGGGCATAATATGTTTGAAATAAAAGGGCGATGTTACGTTTGTCAGAAAGAAATTCAGCCGAATGAAGAAGTGTGGATGCGAATGAAGTATCCGAGTAGAAGAGGAATGACCGAAATCAAAGCTTTTTTACATCAAGAAGCGCAGTTTGTATGCATGGACTGCTTTGAAAAAACAAAAAAATGAGTCAAAGCCGTACTCTTTTCAACATATTGACATAGTATACTTTATAGTTTAATATTTAGATAATTATCTAAATACTTAAATGTGATGGAGATGAACTTTAATTGAATGAAACGTTTAAAGCTTTAGCGGATCCTACTCGCAGGAAGATTTTAGAGCTGCTAAAAGAGAGGGACTTAACCGCAGGAGAAATTTCCGAGTATTTTAATATGACCAAACCAAGCATCTCAAATCATTTAAAAATCTTGAAGCAAGCGGACCTCGTTCAAGATGAAAAAAGAGGGCAGTTTGTGATTTATTCATTAAATACAACCGTTTTTCAAGATTTAATCGGCTGGTTTTTCAGCTTTCAGAAAGGAGAGAGTTAAATGAAAAAACACGTATTTCCTTTAAGTATTACTCTTTTAACACTGGTTGCATGGATAATTGCACTGCCGCATCTTCCAGCTACGATGCCCATTCACTGGGGAGCAAATGGAGAAGCAGACGGATTTGCAACGAAGATAAACGCAATGATCTTAACAGTAGGCATCATGGTACTTATTTATTTTGTCATCGCCTTTGTTCCGCGAATTGACCCGCGTAAAGAAAATTATAAGTACTTTTCAAAAACGTATAATATCCTGTTAAACGCTGTACTGCTATTATTCTTTTTTGTAAATATGAGCACTATTTTACAGGGGCTTGGCTATAACGTGCCGATGTCGTACATTGCTCCGATTATGGCTGGACTCGTTTTTATCATTATCGGAAACTACTTGCAGCGCGTACGCTCTAACTATTTTATGGGGATTCGTACACCGTGGACATTGAGCAATGAAAACGTATGGAAAAAGACGCATCGTTTATCTGGAAAGATCTTTTTTATCGGCGGACTGCTGATTCTTATTAGCGCTTTTTTACCTGATGGATACAAGTCCGTTATCATGTGGGGGAGTATCGTTCTGTGCGTGGCGATTCCTTATCTGTATTCGTACTTGGCGTATAAAAAAGAAATGAATATGTAAGCATACCAAAAAATCCGGTGAACACACCGGATTTTTTTATGGATAACATATCAGCCGTAACGCCACCGTTCGTGTCACGCCGGCTGATGAGAATAAATACAGCATAAAGTATGAAACGCGTTTCAGGTCAAGAGCTGCTATGAAAAAACTTACATTTGCTTACGATCGCTTGCTTGAGGCGGCTTTTCAATCCAGCCGTTTTTAATCATCACTTCGCTGCATCGCCCCGCTACTTTTAAGTCCCGTAAAATACACGCTTCACAGTGCCCGACAATATCAAGCCTCATGCTGGTAGTCATTGCCGTTGCGTAATAGGTAATGGCTACTTTAAACATCGCTCCTGCGTGAAACGTCATCAGCTTTTCTGAAAATGGCGCGTGCGTAGACGTTGTGATTTCATTATCCAAAAGCGGAGGTGTATGAAGGTTTTCCTCGTGCATGATGGAAGAATAAAGCTCGATATGCTTATGCGCCACATCAAGCCCCGTCTCCATGACTTTCCGCACGTCTTTTCGTTTGCTCACTTGTTTAAAGGCAATTAAAAGCGCTTTGGTTGCCATGCTTTTTCGTAAATTAAAATAAATATTTCCGGCTTCCGTTGCGTTTAAAAGGCGCTGCTTTCCTACAAAATCAAGAGCGTAAGTCAAATCTGTGATCGGCTCTTGTTGTTTCGGATTTAAAAAATAAGGAGCCGGCACATAAAGATTTTTTGCTAAAAGCAGGTCGAGAGACCGATTATATACTTCCATCACGTCCAAATTACACTGATGATAATAATCTCGAAGATCTCGGCGAACGGACACGCTAAATGAAATGCCGTATCCTGCCAAGCCGTGAATCGTCATGTCATGAAGATATTTCAGCCAAAACGAGTCTGTAAAAAGCGGAGGTGCGTGCAAGTCCACATCTTCATCTGTAAATCCTTTTGGCAACGGAAAATGCTCGGCATGAAAAATGGCAGTCAGCAGCTCAATATGCTTTTTTGATAGCTCTAGCGAAAAGGCAAACAGCGCCCGAATCTCTGCATCCGTGACCGTTGCAAGAACGTGTTTTGCTACACAAACCGCCAGCGTATCCTGCTGATACTGCGCGCATAGACTCGTTATCTCCGGCGAAGTCAAACGCTTGCTTTCTGCGTTCAATAGGCTTTCCTCCTATCTATAAAAATGGTACGTATTTATAAAAAACAGATAAGCATAGTGTGGACAAGGGTGTGTTAAATTATTCCATGAGTAAAGAAGGATAAAAATAGAAAAAAGACCTGCCCGGCAAAAAGCAGATCTTTATGTAAAGCGTTTATTTTTTATTGAATGCTTTTTCAATTTCAGGGTAGGTAATGCCGTATTTTTTAGAGACGGTAACTAAACTCATAATTTCTTCTTCAGCAGGCGGTCCCACTTGCGGCAGAGGAGCATTTTCAGGAACGGAAGTACCGAGTTCTTTAACGAATGAATCAAAGCCTGCTGGAGAAGCAGTAAGGATAAATTCTGTTTCTTCTGGTCCGGTCACAAAGCGATGCTGAATACCTCGAGGAGCAAAAACATAATCGCCCGCTGTTGCTTCAATTATTTCTTCTCCTATGTAGAAAATCATGGAGCCGCGCTTTACGTAAAACGTTTCGTCCTCATGTTCGTGAAGGTGAAGCGGGGGACCTTGGTTTGCTGGTTTCACTACGTGTGCTACGGCGTAAGCTCCGTTTGTGTCTTCACCTGATACAAGAAGCGTTACTTTTTCATCAAGAAAATGAAATGTGTTTTGATCGTGCGGCGTACGGTGAAAAGCATTTGTTAGCTGATTATGAGTTGTTGTCATCCTTTTATCTCCTTAAAAAACATATTTTGAGATTATTGTATACTAATATGGACGTTTTGTGTGCAAAATAATAGTTAAAAAGAATTATTTATTTACATTTATTATCTTTTTATAGTTCTATTGTTATTGATTATGGATTTTCCATATAATTTCCTTTATCTATTTTCCAAAACTACCCAGTATGCTAACATAAAGATAGAACCCTTAAATGGATAAGTGATGTATGAGATGTAAAAGGAGAGTTTCGATGAAGTTGTTTAAAGATGTGTCTAAACGAGAGCATCAAAATTGGAATAAAGCTGTGTCGGCAGGTTTTTATATACTTTTATTGCTGCTGTTTGTGAACGTAATAATGTATACCTATAATGGCGCCGAGTTAGTGTCGTCATTTTCGATGTTTTGGACAGGGATCATTGTGACGTTTGGCTATCAGTTCATTTTAAATAGAAAAAGTGAGGAAAAATGAATAAACAGCCTTGGCACCGTTCAGAAAAATTTCTGCTGCTGCTTTGCTTTTTTGCACCACCCATCGGTTATATAGCGTTGGTAGTAAATAAGAAAAAGCTCAGCCGAGAGCAGTGGCTGAGTAACTTAACGGTAGCGACTATTATCATGTCCATATGGATGCTGAAGTTTTTACCTCATCAGTGGGGAACGATTATTTTATTCACGGGCGTGGGAATCTATTGGTATCACCGAATGTTGAAGAAGTTTAAGAAGTAGCGGCAGGGATAAAGAAAGTTAAATTTTCCCCCTTTGATATTTTGAAAAAAGAAGTTAAAATATTATAGTAATACAAATTTGTTCTACCCATGTAAATAAAAGTATGTATTTAATATATTTGATGATTAGTTAAGAATAGAGCCAACCAAAGCGGTTGGTTTTTTGTATGAGTTCATTCTTTTTTTGTGGAAATTGAAGAATAGTATCCGATGTAAAGCTAGAGCATACAGGCAGGTTTTAAAACTGTCGGATCAGTTCTTTAAACAGGAGGCCATCACTAGTGTCGATAAAGAAAAAGTTGTCCGTATTCTTTACTTTGCTGGTATTGTGTATTCTACTAGCGAATAACACCTTGCACTACATTCGATCAAAAAATAGATTAACAGAGTTTAATCAAAGGGAAATCACGCTGGTCACAGAAGAAATTGCGTACGAAGTCGAAAATTCTAAAAATAGTGCTTCCTATATGGAAGATCGGATGGCACAGGAATTACGAACGGCTTCAATTGCAATTCAACAGTCTTTGCCTGCTGATTACCGAGACGTCACCAATGACGAGTTAAAACAGTTGGCTAAAAAACTGATGGTATCTCATATTACGTTATTAGCACCCGTAGAAGGTGATATTATAGGCGTAAAATCTTCTGATCCTAAGGAAATCAATATGTCTACAAAAGAGTGGGGCTATTGGTATACATCTTTTCAGCAGCTTCTTTCTCAGCAGCCGGTCACGACAACAAAAGGATTGACTTTACCTCACTATTGGAGCGGACCGATTGAAGTAGCTTCTAGCAACCCTAATCACATTGACAAATGGGGTTATTATTACGACGGGTCTACTAATTACATTATTGATCCTTATTTCCGGGATCAGCACGTCCTCGATTTTGAAAAAAGGTTTGGCCCTACGAACGTGATGAACCGCTTTACGGAAAATCTTGAAGGCGTTCTTGAACTAACGGCTTTTAACCCGAAAAACTTCGGAAAAAGAAATCAAAACGTATATTTAAACGGCAATAAATATATTAGAATAAAAGATCAGCCGATTTGGTACGGTACATACACGTATCGAAATACCGAACGTGATAAAAAGTCCATTCAAAAGGCCTTAAAAACGGGAAAATCACAAAGCTATACTGCTGAAATTAACGATAAAAAAGTATTAAAAACATTGGTACCGATTAAAGAAAAAAACTCTCCAGCTTACGTGATAGGTGTAGTGTATGACTATGGACTTATTAAAAAAGAGCTGCAGCAAGAATTAATCAAACATTTACTGCTGTCTCTTCCGTTTATCTTTATTGTCCTTATTATCAGCTTTGTTTTCTCTACATCCATTACGCGGCCGATTAAACATATTATGGAGCACGTAAATCAAATCGCCAAAGGCAATTTTGGCAAGGTGCTGAATGTAAGAAGAAAAGATGAGCTGGGAGGACTTGTAGCAAATATCAACCACCTTTCTCATTTTTTAAAAACATATGTGGCCGATTTAAAGAAAAGTCAGGAAGAAAGTGAGTACCATGCGTACCACGACTTTTTGACAGGATTGCCGAACAGAAGATATTTTAAAGAAGAATTAAACAGGCGCTTAGTTGAGTCGAAGGAAAAGTCCATTCGTCACGTAGCCGTGTTATTTATGGATATAGACCGGTTTAAAGATATTAATGATACGCTAGGGCATTCAAAAGGCGATCAGCTTATACAGCTGATCGCCAACCGTATTAAAGAATGTCTGCCTCCTGCTAACAGCTTTCTTACAAGGCAAGGAGGAGACGAGTTTGTCATTTTATTCAGTGATTTTACACCGGAAGAAGTTAAAGGTATCACCGAGAAGATCATTGCATATGTTCAACAGCCCTGCTACATTGACAATGATGAAGTTTTCGTCAGTATCAGCAGCGGGTTAAGCTTTTATCCGGAGCACTCTACGAATTTGGACACGCTTATTACGTATGCAGATGTCGCCATGTATGCTTCAAAAAGACAGGGCGGCAATAAAGTAAGTATTTATCATGATTCGTTAAATCAAAAACAAGCTGAAAAAGTTCACATCGAAACGCGCTTGCGAAAAGCAATTCAAAAAGGTGACATTGACGTTTACTATCAGCCTAAAATAGAAGCAAAGCGCAATGTAATCACCGGCGTAGAAGCATTAGTTCGCTGGAATGACGCAGAACTTGGATTTGTTTCTCCGGAAGTATTTATCCCTATCGCAGAAGAAACTGGTTTGATTCAGTCTCTATGGGAAGTTGTCATGAAAAAAGCTTGTTCTCAAGTCAGCAAATGGAACAAGGATCGAAACGAAAAAATGACGCTAGCGGTTAACTTTTCTCCGCGGCAGTTTCAAGATCCGATTGTGTTAGTTAATGAAATACAGCAATTTCTTTCGCTTCATAGATTTGATCCCGCATGGTTTGAAATTGAAATTACGGAAAGTACATTGCTGATGAACGCGGAAGAAACGATTAAAGCTTTACATCTGTTAAAGAAATATGGTATATCAATTTCTATCGATGATTTTGGAACCGGATATTCTTCATTGAGCTATTTAAAAAAATTACCAATCGATTGTTTGAAAATCGACCGGTCTTTTATCCAGGATATTCAAGAAGATTACAGCAACAGTGAAATTGCGCAGGCGATTATTAGCTTATCTCAAAGCTTAAAGCTTGAAGTAATCGCAGAAGGTGTAGAAGAAGAATATCAAAAAGCGTTTTTAATGGAAAACGGCTGTGATCATATGCAGGGGTACTTGTTTAGCAAGCCTCTTGCTGCAAAAGATTTTGAAGCAGCGTTTTTAAATAGCTGAAGCAAAACCATCATTTGAAAATAAACTTACTAAGAAAAGGGAAGAGGACATAAAAAGATGGCACTTAGTACACAAAATTTAATTGCTCAAAAATTTTTAGAAACAGTAGGCACAAATTCAACTGAAATAGATAAAAAAATAGGTCAAGCTGACACATTTATGAATGCGGTGAAAGAACTGATTGATTTATGCGGAGATAATCCGGAAAGAGACGGCCTTGAAGAGACGCCGTACCGCGTGTTAAAGGCATTTTTAGAATACACGGAAGGCTACCGAGAAGATCCGAAAGCCCATTTGGAAAAAACATTTGACGTGAATCACAATGAATTAGTGTTAATACGAGATATTGAATTTCACTCAATGTGTGAACATCACTTTGCGCCGTTCTTTGGCGTTGCCCACGTTGGGTATATACCGGATAAAAAAATCACAGGTTTATCTAAAATCGCTCGTACGGTAGAAGGGTACGCAAAGAGATTTCAAGTTCAAGAACGTCTAACAAATGAAATTGCAGATGCAATTGAAGAAGTGTTAGAGCCAAAAGGAGTTATGGTAATTATTGAAGCGAAGCATATGTGCATGTGCGGAAGAGGAATTAAAAAATCTTCAGCTTCTACAGCCACTTCATCCGTTCGGGGAACGTTTATGGAAAAACCAGAGGTTCGCGGAGAATTTTTATCTCTTTTACAGCGACAAATGTAAAGAAACAAAAAGCCATATAAGCTGAGAAGCAGAAGCGAGGTGAGCTGTATGCAACATGTTGACGTACTGATTATTGGCGGAGGGCCCGCTGGCATCTCTGCTGCCGTGTGGTGTAAAAGGCTAGGCGTTGAGTGCTTGCTTCTTGAAGAGCAGGCACAGTTAGGCGGACAGCTGTTTACGATTTACAATGAGATTATTGATTATCCCGGAATACAAGCGGAAAATGGAATTGAAATGCAGCGTAAAATGGTTCAGCATTTTATCGATATGGACTGCTTATATGAAGCGAATACAAAAGTAATTTCCATTGACGAACGTTTTAAAACAGTAAAAGTAAAGCAGCAAGAAACAGAAAAAGAAATTGGTTATACGTATCTTATTTTAGCAACGGGCTCTAGCCAGCGAAAGCTCGGAGTGCCGGGTGAACAGCAAATGATTGACCGAGGAGAAGTATACTCTGCTTCAGCAGACGGAGAACGGTTAACAGGTAAAAGGGTTGCTCTCATTGGCGGAGGAGACCGGGCGTTTGAAGGAGCACATCTTTTAGCATCAAAAGCAAAACAAGTATATTTGATTCATCGTTCTACGCATTTTAAAGCAAGAGAGCAATACGTTGAAAAAGTTCTTTCCGACCCCGGTGTTAAAGTGATGACAGACACCGAAGTGACCGCTATCCACGGAAAGCATCGCGTCACATCAATTGATTTAAAAAGTAAAAACGGTGAGTCCAAGAATTTATTGGTAGACGCAGTGCTAATCAGACTAGGCGTAGCGCCCAATGTTGAACTTATTAAAGAAAAAGTCACCACTACACAAAGCGGGCTCATCGTCATTAATGAAGTGCATCAAAGCAGCAATCCATCTATTTATGCCATTGGAGACGCCTGCACGACTCCCTTGTTTTCTAGTATCAGCTCTTCAGCCGGTCAAGGAGCGATTGTAGCCAAGCATGTATCGAGCCTTTTGAAAAAGTCATAATATCAAAAAGCATCTATCAAATCGATAGATGCTTTTTTACGTAACATAATAAAAGAAACATAGAAGAAGTACGTTCACAGGCAGACAAATCGTTTGGAAAAAAGCAATGTAGTTTTTAGGCGCAGCGCTGATTCTTTTTACTAGAATATACTCGGTGATGAAATTAAAAAGAACGATGATGCAAGACACCAGTATATACGCCCAGACGTTCTGCTGAAACAAACGAGTAAAAAGAGGCGAGAAAAGAAGTAGAAAAGCAGCGGTTTGAAAAGAACCTCTAGAAAATAAATTATGTTTTTTAGCACTGTAAGTCAAATAATCCCTCCTTTACATGTTTTATTTTACCAAACAAAAAAGCCTTAAAAAATACCTTTGGCTATATTTTCCTGATATGTTCCTCATTTCGGGAAAATAAAGTAAAATATATATCAAATATAGCTTATAATAGTATAAAAGAAATAGATAAAAGGAGGCGCCATGAGATCTTGCCAGATAAAAACACGGAGAAGGAGCAGTCGATCATGATCATGAAACATCTTGATCGTTTGAATACGCAGCTTTTAAAAGAATACAGTGAAGGTATTTTTTTTATCAACTGTGAAGGCGATATCATGTTTAGCAACGAAGCAGCCTTCAAGCTAACAGGAAACGAGCACAAACAAAAAAGCCAGCAGCTGACGGCTCTTATACATAAGTCGAAACAACAGCAGGCACAAGAACTTTTTCAACGTGCTTTAAAAGGAGAAAAAGTTCATTTTTCAACGACAATCAATCATAAAACAAAAAAAGAACTTCATTTATATATTACGCTCATTCCTATTATCGTAAATGAGCAAGTAGCGGGTGTTTATGCCGTATGCAGAGATGATTCAAAAGAGCAAGAGCGCTCCAATCACATTTCTCAGTTAGAAACGCATTTGAAAATGGAGCAAAAGCTTGCGAATGTGGGAAGCTGGTATTACGACGTGACGGAAGATAAAAGCTATTGGTCACCTCAGCTGTATAATATTTACGGATTAAACCCCAACCAGCTCTTTACCCCTTCTTTTAAAGATGTTCTTCAATTTATTAAAGAATGTGACCAAAAAAGATTACAAAAAGCAGTTACAGAGGCACTTTCAACGGGAGAAAGTTATAAAATTGAATACGCGCTGATGCGGCCAAACGGTGAAGAACGTACGGTGTTTGAGCAAGCGGATGCACTAGTAGATGAGCATGGAAACGTCATACAGCTAATTGGAGTCGTTCATGATATTACCGAATCGAAAGTGATTACGAATGAATTAAAGCAAAAAGAACAGCAGTTTCAAACGATTTATAACAATTTGGATGCCGGAATATGGTCCGTTGATGTGCAAAGCAATAAAGTGATTGTATGCTCCAGTGGTGTTAGCAACATTTACGGGGAAAATGCGATTAAATTTTTAGAAGATAGAGATCTGTGGGAAAGCTTTATTCACCCGGAAGATAAACCAGCTGTGGCCAAATCGCAGCATCAGCTGCAAAAAGGAAAAACGATTCGTCAGCAGTATCGAATTTCCACAAAAACAGGAGAAATAAAATGGGTAAAAGATCGATGCATTCCAACGCTTGATCAAAACGGCAAGCTGGTGCGTATAGACGGCATCATTGAAGATATCACCGCAGAAAAAAAATACGTGGATCAAGTTGAATATCTTGCGACTCATGATCATGTAACAAACTTGCCGAATCGAAGAAAGTTTGAAAGAGAATTAAAAAATTTCATTCGGCAAATGAAAAAAGAAAGAGATTCATTAGCGGTCTTTTATCTAGGGCTAAATCGTTTCAAACATATTAATGACACATTAGGCCACGATGTAGGCGATCGCCTGCTGCAGCGTATCGCCAATCGGTTAAAAAAGTTCGTAACGCCAGATGTGATGCTAGCTAGAGTAGGAGAAGACGAGCTTGCGATTTGTTTTTTATCTCTTGCACATATAAATGAATGTCAAAAACTAGCCGCAGCTCTTTTTCAAGAAATCGAAAAAGAAATTACGATTGACGACTTTTCTCTGTACGTCACAGCCAGTATAGGAATCAGTATCTACCCGTATGACGGTGAAGATGTGAAAACCTTATTGACGAATGCCAACCTTGCTATGCGCCGTGCAAAAGAAATTGGGCGAAGCGACTGGCAGCTGTATTCTCCGTTAATGGACAGCGAGACGTATAAAAGCTATCATCTGGAAAAAGGACTGCGCAACGCACTTCTGCAAGATGAGTTTTTTATTGAATATCAGCCAAAGGTTCATACAAACAGCAGAGAGATTGATAGTATCGAAGCGTTAATTCGCTGGAATCACCCGGAATGGGGGCGCGTATCACCAGAAGACTTTATTCCTTTAGCAGAAGAAACTCATTTAATTATTGAACTCGGCGACTGGGTAATCGAGCGTGTCTGCAAGCAGCTGCAGCAGTGGAAAAATCAAGGATTACAAACCGTGCCCGTTTCGATTAACGTTTCGTCTAAACATTTGCTGAAACGAGGATTTGTAGAGCACATTCAACAAACGTTAGCCCGTTACAGCATCGACCCTTCATTCATTGAATTTGAAGTGACGGAAAGCTCTATTATTCAGTATGAAGAACACGTAAAAAAAGTCATGGACGAATTAAAGAAAATCGGCGTAACGTTTGCTTTAGATGATTTTGGCACCGGCTTTTCTTCGCTATCACATTTAAAAGACTTCGAATTTAACACGTTAAAAATCGATAAAACGTTTATTCAACATGCGACCGATAAAGGAAAGCAGCAGGCGATTACAAAAAGCATTTTGTATTTAGCTCATGCTCTTAACATGAAAGTAATTGCAGAAGGCGTTGAAACAAAAGAGCAGCTCGCCTTTTTACAAAAGCATGAATGTTCCTTTATTCAAGGCTATATCGTTAGTCAGCCGGCTGCTCCTCAAAAAATCGCTGAATATTTAAAGAGGCGATTTCTATAAAAAAGTGATGTCTCAACAGAGACATCACTTTTTTTACGCTTGAATAGGTTTTCGAAGCGTCCAAATTTGGTAAAACATATAAAGAGACTGATAGATTGTCAAATACGTCAGTAAGATCCAGCCGTTCATTAAGTACGGATAAATGGCTTGCTGAACAGAAGGGCTCGTTAAATAATCACGGAAATAAATGCATAGTACAACAATCATTCCTGTAAATGCAAAGCCCGTTAAAATACCTTGCCCTAATTTACTGCGCGTTTTCCCGTTTTCCGCGTTGTATTGATTCGCCCAGCCGTCTTTTTTATTAGCGGCAAGCCTCTCGAGCCACACTTGACCAAACGTAATTAAATTCACCCACAGATAAATCTCCGGACTAATCAAAAGACCGGCCAGTATCACATCAATCGGCCTGTGCATCGGAGTTTTGACAGCGAGCATAATATTTAAGACAGAAGCTAAAGCAATTGGAATGATCCAAAGCCACGACCAGTAAAATTGATCGGTCGCAAGCGCAGCCGATAACAATACAATAAACAGCAGGCGAATAAGTAAATCACACAGCGTTTTGATCTGTGAACGCCACAGCTTTCCTTTATGCTTGGTTCTGACGTCCAAGTTTCCGTTTGTTAGTAAATCAACGGTTCCCGACTTCCATTTATTACGCTGTTCACGGTACGTATGATAGCTTCTCATCGAATCCACAAAGCAGCGAGCGCCTGGACTGATTAACGTTTTCCAGTTGGATTTTTGCAGCTGCCACGTCAGAAGCATATCTTCAACGTCGCTGTCATTTTGCCAAGGACCGTCAAGCTTATTTTCTTCCACTATATTTTGAAGCGCTTCAGGACGAAACAGCGTAGCCTGACCGCCAAGTACATATGTGCTTCCTCCGTGATACTGAAGATCCAACAGCCAGCTCGCCATATCCTGCTTTTGCTGATGTGTCCACCACCGGGCTATCGGTCCGCCGTACTCGCCGCTTGCAAGCTTTTCCTCGTAGTGCACATCATCTTTTGAAAGCGAGCTTTTCTTTTTAGGCATTCTCATCGTATATTTTGCCATCACGCCGCCGATGTTTCGCGACGTCATTAAATCTTCCCATAAATTAATGAGTGCTTTTGGAGCCAAGCGGCTGTCTGCATCCATCCCTAAAATCGCTTTAATTGACTCTTTATACAGCTGCTGATATTTCGTCAGCGTCGTATTATATAAATCCAGTGTATCTCCATATATCTTTTTCCAAGCCGTATTTAACGCGCCGACTTTTCGTTGTTTATTGCCCTCAGTGACAAGTACTTTTACATTTAAATCAAATTCATCTCCGGCCAGCTCCGCTTTTTCTTTTGTGCGGTCCGTACAGTTATCTGCAATCACAAATACATCGAGCTCCACATTATTCGGAAGAAGCTGATCGCCTAAACCCGCCAAGCAGTCGCGAATTGATTTTTCTTCATTGTGCGCCGGAATGAATGCCACAATGCGCGGCCTCATATACGAAGCTCCAATACTTCCAGTAACGACACGCTGATTGTTCATGTTTTCCTTTACCCCCTGATATATCAGGAAACCCAGCTATCCTAGTCCTAAAGACCTTAGACCTGAGGTTTTGCGTCCCAGCCTTTCGACTGGTTTGCCTTTAACTGAACAAGTTAAGTTCACTACTTTTGTTTTCTTTAAAGAACGAAATGTCTAAAATAATACTATATAACGAATATCTTTTTTTAGATTTTACCATAAAAATAGGTTTAATTACCCTAAAAAAGATTCGACAAATTTCGATGGTGGTTTATAGGTTGAGTGAAAATGTTAATAAATTATCGTATTAAGTTGATAAGAATTTTGGTTGTCAGTTTACAAAAAAATAAAATGGTAAAAATATAGGTTTTTATATCCATATTTATATAAATATTGTAATATTAATAGGTATTTAATAATAAAAGGAGGAATAGTATGATTTTATCCATACGAAAAACAATTTTGCTATTAGTTATCGTGAGTTTTGGTTTTTTTGGAGTAAAACCAATTTTCACACATGCTGCGATTTCAAATGCTGTACAAGTAGAATTAAATAAAGCTTATAATGGTAAATTACAACAAGGGAAAAACGAAGATGATTTTTATAAATTTTCTTTGCCGAGCGACGGAAATGTGACGTTGTCAGTCAAGCAAAGGGATGGAGTTACTTGGGAAGCAAAGATTTTGAACAGCAAGGGGCAGGTATTTCAATCATTCCAAACAGATGATAGTGAGTTAATTGAAGGTAATGCTTCAGCAGAAGTAGGACTTCCAAAAGGAACATACTACATAGAAATTAGTTCATATGACTATTCATCTTATGACGAACGCTATGAATTTAAAGTTGGCTTTGCATCAAGCAATAATTATGAAAAAGAGTTTAATAATAGCTTAGCTACTGCAAACATAATGAACGTAAACCAAACATATAAAGGAAATTTAAGCGACAGTGAGGATGTAGATGTCTATAAAATAACAGTTCCTAGTGACGGAAACATTACTTTATCTATGAAACAACAACCGGGGGTCCGTTGGCAGGCAGCTATTCAAACTAGCAGTGGCAAAGTTATCGAAGATTTGACTACAGATGATAGCGAATTGATTGATGGTTATGAAACAAGGCAAGTAGGTTTACCGAAAGGGTTGTACTATATTACAGTAGAATATTATAGCTACGGAGTAGATGAACCTTATGAGATAAAAGCAGGTTTTGAAAAAAGTGATAACTATGAAAAAGAATTTAATAACAGCTTGACAACGGCCAATTCAATGAAGCTAAATCAAAGTTATAAAGGAACATTAAATAACGACGATGATAAAGATGTCTATAAAGTTGATATTCCTAGCAACGGAAATGTTACTGTTTCTTTGAAACAAAAAGCTGGATTGAAGTGGCAAGTTAGTATTTTAAATTCAAAATCTCAAGAGTTTGATAGTTTTGTTACAGATGATAGCGAACTTATTGAAGGATACGAAACTATGCAAGTAGGTTTGCCAAAAGGGTCATACTATATTACGGTAGAACGTTATAGCTATGCAACAGATGAACCCTATGAAATAAAAACATCATTTTCATCAAGTAATAACTATGAAAAAGAATTTAACAATAGCTTAACTACAGCTAATTCTATTAGTCTTAACCAGGTATACAAAGGTACAATCAGTTCTGACGGGGATACTGATGTTTATAAAGTAGTAGTACCCAACGATGGAAATGTGACATTAGCAATGAAACAGCAAGAGGGGGCAAGCTGGCAAGCTAAAATTCAAAACAGTGGTGGGTATGTATATAAAGAGCTTGTAACAAATAATGACGAATTAGTTTCAGGAAATGCCTCAGTTCAAACCTGGTTGAAAAAAGGAACTTACTTTGTTGTTATTAAAGATTATTATGGCAATGCAGAACATAAGTCTTATCAATTTATTACATCTATGAAATCCTCTGCTTTAAAATCATCTCAAATTAAAGTCACAAACAATAAAGGAAAAGATGACGTAATTGCAGTTTCGGGCATTGCCAAAGGTGATGTCGTTAGAGTGTACAATGAGAACTCAAAAGGAACGGTTCTTGCATCTAAAACATCAATAGGAACATCAGTTACGCTTACAGCGAAGCAAATCGGTCAAAAAGCAGGAAAAGTGTATGTAACAGTTATGAGCCCAGGAATGGGTGAAAGTGATCGCGTAGCGACCTCATTCTCAGGGGAGCAGTCTAATTCATTACAGTCATCACAAGTGAAAGTAACGAACAATAAAGGAAAAGATGATGTGATTGCAGTGAGTGGAATTACTAAAGGTGACATGATCAAAGTATATAGTTTAAGCTCAAAAGGAACAGTTCTTGCATCTAAAACATCAACAGGAACATCGCTTACGCTTACAACGAAGCAAGTTGGTCAAAAGGCAGGGAAAGTGTATGTGAGCATTACACGTTCAGGTATGACGGAAAGCGCACGCACAACGGTGTCATTCGCTGGGGAACAATCCAATGCGTTGCAATCATCACAAGTGAAAGTCATTAACAATAAAGGAAAAGCAGATAGTGTAACTGTAAGTAAAATTGCTAAAGGTGATGTTATCAAAGTATATAATGCGAGTTCAAAAGGAACGCTCTTTGCAAGCAAGCAATCAGAGGGATCATCAACAGTATTATCAATTAAGCAGCTTGGCTCAAAAGCGGGAAAAGTATACGTGACAATCACCAATCCAGGTATGAGTGAAAGCATACGAACAGCGGTTAGCTATAGTGCTGAAAGATAACTAAGCAAAAAAGCGAAATGCTTCGGCATTTCGCTTTTTTTTGTTTAAGTTTAGTAAAAAAGCTTGATTATTTTTTAACTTGTACGTTCGTTCGCTTTCCGTTTTTTAAAACAATCGTATAAATGTCAGCTGAAGGAGTACTCTTAACGGTATAATTTTGAACCCCATTGGTAGTATTAGTGTTAATAATGAACTTATATTCAGCATTTTTTTGATTGCTATTCGTAAACTGAAGCTGAGTAATTGGCATTTTTTTATTAAATTCTAATGATTGCCATCCAGCAATAGGAGAAGCAGAACCTTTATAATTTTTGATGGTGCTCATTTTTGTAAGCTGAATTAGTTCAATTTGCTGTTGATCAAGTTTGCTGGTAAGAGTAAACACTCTGCTTGCAGATTTTTTTACATCTACGTCTTTTCCGATATTAAATATATCCGTGTATGTATGATTTTTGTTTGATTCCATTACATCACGCACAAGAATGCTGTTTGTGTTTTTTAGATAAACAAGCGTTCTGCTTACTTTTACTCCTTTATAGAGCTCATGGCTACCAGTTACATAACTGTACGTTTTATTTATTTCAGAAGAACTAATTTTAGATTTGTTGACTTGATCCTTCGTTATAGGAAAGGATTTTTTATCTACGGTTACGGTATTATGAGCTAAGGTACCTTTAAAGTATTCTCTGTAAGGATCTGTGTAACTATAATTATATTTCCCTGAGTCTACAAAAAAGTCAGTTTTTCCATAGTTTAAGATAAAGGACAAATCATC
The DNA here is from genome assembly GCF_009497655.1 of Priestia megaterium. Classification (NCBI taxonomy): domain Bacteria; kingdom Bacillati; phylum Bacillota; class Bacilli; order Caryophanales; family Bacillaceae; genus Priestia; species Priestia megaterium. The sequence continues at coordinate 1,080,915 of NZ_CP023317.1, forward strand.
CCCATGTTTATGAGTAGTGGAGTGGAAGGCAGATGTGAATAAAAGGTATAAAGGTCTTTCATTATTCAAATCATTTTTAAAAACAGCCGTACCACCGTCTGCGTATACCATTTCTTGACCAGGTTTTTTTCCTTGTTTTCCTTTTGTGACAACATATAAAAGCTTTTGACTTGTTATAGATTTAGGATTTAAGGAATAAAGGCTTTCAGGCTGTGAATCACCTAACATCGGTAAGTCACCAGATTGGTTACCAATAAAAGCTAGATAATCCTCCATTTTTGAAATGCCATCTTTTAGCTTAGGCTCGTTCACGTTAAATTGTTTGATAAAGCCATTGATGCTTTTAAATAAGTTAAGAACAAGCAGGTGATAAGAAGGACTGTGCTCTTTATGAACACCGCTTTTTGTAACGTCACCTTCTACATGTGTAATTAAACGACCCATTCCTTTTTTATACCATTGCTCACTGTGAGACATATCTGGAAAGATTAGTGCTAATTCAATTAAAGAACGATCTTGGAAAATTCCATGATTACTCCCGGCAGAGTAATTTTTATCATCCATTAAAAAATCACCGTGTTTTTCTAACATTTCAATTAATTTGTTTTCAAAATCTTTATCATAAATAGCTGAATTCTTGTATTGTTCCCAAAATTGAATCATGGTCACGACTCTGTTTGCTGTACTGTGATCTTTCCAAGCAAAGCGGCTTGCTTGTTTTGTAGGAGATGGATTAGCATTCATCCAGCTTTCTATGTACCACTTAGCTTTTTCTAAATATTTTTGAGAATGAGTTTGCTCGTAGGCATTTGTCAAATAACCTACCATATCTAAGCTTTGGAAATAAAAAGACCAGCTGTCATCTTTATAAGGGTTTTCTTTCCATGTTAGCTTACCATTGAATTTATACGTAGGCCAAATAGTGTTAACGTAAAGTTCGTCCCTCATTAGTTTATCTGCTATACCGACAGTTTGAGAGTTGGAACTAACCCGCTTAAAGATACTAATTTTTTTTGCAGCCGCTACCTGGACAGATGAACTTTTAGCGTTTGCCGCTGCATAAGCAGGGCTCACTGAAGCTGACATAGATACAAGTAATGAGGAAGCAACAGAACATGTTATCACAAAACTTTTCCAATTTCTTTTCATATAATACTCCTTTTAATTATAGTTAATAGACTAAATAAAATAACAGTGATTCATAGGGTTATTTCTAATTTTTACAGCAAAATCTCCTGTTTATAAAAAGTTACAACATAATTAATATAGTACCTTATAATTAGTATAAAAGTAACTTTTATTTTCCTTTTTATTCAATTTTAATTAACCAAAGAGTGATTAATGGATTGAACGAATTTTAAAATTTGTTCAGCAATGTACATAATTTCTAAAAAAAGTTAACGGTGTTTAAATGTTTGGCTAGTAAATAGAAAAAATTAAATGAAAATGAATTCATAATATAAACAACTTAGTAGCTCTGTCGATATATAGTATGAACATATTTCCTAGAGGTATATGTTTGATTACTGTCAGATCCTGCTTAACTATAAATTAAGCAGGAAACTTCTTAAATACAAGGATGTAACCAAGAAGTAAAACTAATTATATGGAGGTAAAGGAAAATGAGAATTAATCACAATATTGCAGCGTTGAACACGTATCGTCAGTTTAACAATGCAAACAATGCACAAAGTAAATCAATGGAGAAGTTGTCTTCGGGGCTGCGTATTAATAGTGCCGCTGATGATGCTGCAGGGCTTGCTATATCCGAAAAAATGCGTGGGCAAATTCGTGGATTAGACCAAGCTGGACAGAATGCTCAAGATGGTATCTCACTAATTCAAACTGCTGAGGGTGCTCTAAACGAAACGCACGATATTTTACAGCGTATGCGTGAACTATCAGTTCAATCTTCAAATGACACTGCTACTGACTCTGATCGTAAAGAGATTCAGAAAGAAGTTTCTCAGCTTAAAGATGAAGTTGACCGTATTTCTAATACAACTGAGTTCAATCAAAAGAAATTATTAAATGGTAGTGTTGGTAACAACGCAGTTATATCTGATGATAACTTAAGCCTTGGGGGAGCTAAAGTCGTTGATGGAAATCTTAAAGCTGATACGTACACAGCAACAGCAACAAATGCAGCTACTGTAGGTGCTGATGTAAAAACAAACACAACTGGCTTAGATGCATCGTCTGATTTCACATTAACTTCTACTAATGTAGTAGGTTTAGAACTTGGAGACTATACATTAGAGTTGAAATCTACAGGCGTAGCAGATACGTTCGATGTCTCATTAAAGAATAGCGATGGGGTAGAAGTAGCTAGTGCAGCGGGATTTGATACAACAGCGGGTGGCTCATTAACAGGTACAACTCCTGATGGAACAGCTACTAAGTTCACAATTGGGGGGGTAGCAACAGGTGTAGCTAAAGAAGGTTCTATGGACTTCAATTTAAACGCAACGTATGCGAGCGCTGGTGACCTTGCTATCGAAGGAACTTCAGGTAACACTGAATTCAGTAGTGGTGCGGGCTTAAAAATCACTGATAATGAGTTTAAGGCAGGTAGCTTTGAACTAAACATGACTGTTGATTCAGCATTAATTGGGGGTGGTGAAACTTCAACTATTACAACTACTAACAACGCTTTAACAATGCACATTGGTGCTAATGCAAACCAAACCATGAAAGTCGATATCAACAAAATAGACACTAATAGTTTAAGTCTTAATAATATCGATTTGACAACACAAAAAGGTGCGGAAGCAGCGATCACTAAGATAAGTAAAGCAATTGAAAATGTATCAGGTGAGCGTTCTAAACTTGGGGCATATCAAAATCGTCTAGATCACACAATTAACAATTTAAACACATCTTCTGAAAACATCACTGCTGCGGAATCTCGTATCCGTGACGTAGATTATGCTTTAGCTGCATAAGCAGTTACAAGCACAGTCGTCCTAGCTGGTAACGGCTAGTGATTATTATTGGGTGAATTGCTGGAAACCCCTTAGACCTTTTCTTGCCACAACGTAGTTAGAAATGACAAGCGTGATGGCGCGAAAAAAGAAAAGATTGGGCAATCAGCAGCCAAGCTCCTGTCTTGAAAAAGTGGAGAAGGTTCAACGACTAGGATAGACCATCTAAGGCAAATGCTATGATGATGAAATCCATAGGTGAAACAATAACCATCAGTATTGTGAATCCGAAGTGCCCGGCCCCTACTGATATAAGAGGGTGAAGATATAGTCTAGTCATTTATGAAAATAAATGTTCGCACGATGGCGAAAGAAATGATGGAACAAACAAAGAATTCAATTCTTTCTCAAGCATCACAAGCAATGTTGGCTCAATCTAACCAGATGCCTCAAGGAGTTCTACAACTCTTGAGGTAATTGATTAAAGGGCGTCTAGCTTGGTAACGAGCTAGAGTATAACTGGGTGAATTGCTGGGACTTCCTAAAGTTTTATCAACCACAACGTAACTGCAAACGGTAAGCGTAACGGTTTGAAAATGATGAAGATAACATAATGGATAATCAGCAGCCAAGCTCCTGTGAGGAAACTCTGGAGAAGGTTCAACGACTAGAGAATACGGTCTAAGGTGAAAACTATGATTATGAATCTCGTAGGGCAGTGAAAACTGTTCGAAGTGCCCAGCTCCATGAAAAAACATGGATGAAGATATAGTCTATTCTGTAACTGAAAGGTACAGTCGCAAAGCAAGCGAATCAACAACCACAAGGAGTGTTACAACTTCTTCGTTAATTTTAAATATAAAAGAGGCTCTAGGTTTTCTAGGGTCTCTTTTTATCTATTTGAGACAAGTAAATTAATTAGGGCATTATATTAATTTTTAGAGGAGAGGAATTACAAACATTCTCATTTTAAAACAGTCTGGTTGGAGGAACCGATGGAAAAAGGTGAGCTAGAACGTAAGAAGTTTCTTGAACAACAGCTTGAGTGGTGCAAAGAACAAGATTATATTTTAGAAGAGATAGAAATGAAGCTTTATGAAATGAAAAGGATAGCAGAATATGCTTTTAGCCATGAACTTACTCCCCTAGAAATTCATCAGATGAATGATCAGTTGAAAGAACTGAAAAGTGAAGTTCATTTGCTAGAAAAACAGCTATCCTCTGTTGTTCATTAGAAGAAAGGTGGTTTTTTATGGATATCGCACTCATGTCAATGTCACTAAGCCAAGGAAAAGTCCAACAGCAAGCTTCTCTATCAGTCATGAAAATAGCAATGGGAAACGCCGAACAGCAAGGAGAAGCTGTTAAGGAATTAATCAGCACTTCCAATGTAAAAGCACTTCAACAGGCCGCACAACCGCATCTAGGCGGAAATATTGATTTGAAATTATAGTTTCATTACTGCTAGATAAATGAAATATAAGGGCATCGAATATAATGTCTTACTATGCAAAATGACCTTACCAATTAGAGTAAGGTCATTTTTTTATAATATAATGGTATCGTTTAAATATTATTTTTAATGCGTAGTCCCACCCGAAACCACAACATCCTCCTCAACTAAAATCGTCGTCTTCACCACACTCAGCAATCCCTCTACAATTAAATCCAGTGACATACTAGCTTTCCCAGGATGATTTACAGCCTGTTCAGGAAGATAAGGAATATGAACAAACCCTCCTTTAATACAGCAGTTTTGAATCATGTTCATGAGTCCGTAAAATACGTGGTTACATACAAACGTTCCAGCGGTTTGAGAAATGCTGCTTGGAATGCCTGCTTGGCGCAAGTTTTCGACAGCTGCTTTGATGGGCAGTGTCGAAAAGTATGCGGCGGGGCCGTTTTGGATAATAGGGCGGTCGATAGGCTGCTGGCCGATGTTGTCAGGAATTCGCGCGTCGTCTACGTTAATTGCAACGCGTTCTAAGGTAATCCCTTCTCGGCCGCCTGCTTGTCCAACGCAAATGACGATAGCAGGGCTGATTTCTTCTATATAGGTATGAAGCTTTGCGATTGATTCACCAAACACAGTAGGAAGAGGTTTAGCAATAATGTGATAGTTTTCAACAGCTACACCGTCTAGAGCTTTTACGGCTTCTAAAGACGGGTTAATACTTTCACCTTCAAATGGTTCAAAGCCAGTTAGTAATACAGTTGTCATTCTATCAATCTCCTTTAAAAATGGTATACAAGGTAGTACATTAATAGCGTATTTACAACAAAAACGGATAAAGCAATCGGCACTTGAGCTTTAATTACGGCGTTTTTGTCTTTTAATTCAAGCAGCATGGCAGGTACGATGTTAAAGTTGGCTGCCATTGGCGTGAGAAGCGTGCCGCAGTAGCCAGCAAACATGCCGAGCGCTGCCATAATGGCTGGATTTCCTCCGTGCATGTGTACAATTAACGGCAGTCCAATACCTCCAGTAATAACGGCAAACGCCGCAAAGGCATTTCCCATTACAATTGTAAACAGCAGCATTCCTAGACAATAAGCAAGCACAGCAACAAACGCATAGTTAGTTGGAAGCACGTCACTCACAATATCTGAAACAACTGTTCCAACGCCGGATTTTGAAAAAATACCGCCAAGCGCTGCGAGCATTTGCGGTAAAATAACCGCCCAGCCGACAGCTTGAAGCAAGCGGCTTCCTTCTTTAACAGGTACATCCATTTTAGCTTTAGTAACGCTCATTGAAGCGATAAAGGCAATGACGGCTGCGATTGCCAGTGAAATTAACGTGACTTTTTCTGGGTCAATTAAAGCCCAGTTTCCAAATTTAATTTTGCCAAAAAGAAGAGTGCCGATAATCGTAAAAATAGGAATAAATAAAGCCGGTAAAAAGATTTTGTTTTTTAATCGCTGCGCGTGAGCCACTCGTTCTTCAGCAGGCGTTTCGGCTTCATTGGATTTAGTGACGCGATTAAATGAAGCAAGCAGTACCATGATAATGACTAAACACCCTATATAAAAAGGTGGAATCACGTTGCCAAATAAAAACGTAATAGAAAACAACGCCCAAAATAGAGAAGATCCTAAACGGTTAGGATGGTTGTGATCGCGTGCGATTCGAATCGCGATAAAAGCAACAATAATACCGAGTAAGTAGTAAATCGTATCAAGCGTTAGGATGCTTTTCATTTAACTCGCCTCCGTCTTTGAAGATGATGTTGGTTTGTGCTTTGTCATTTTTCTGTGAATACGTCGGTCTAACTGACGGAAACGAATGGCGCTGATCAGCAGCGCTGCGATGGCTGTTGGAATACCCCAAAGCGCCATATCCCAGACGTCAACGTGAATCCCTACAGAGTCAAAAAATCCTTTCATTAAAAGAATTCCACCTGTTGCGATAAAGATATCTTCTCCGAAAAACCAGCCCGTATTTTCAGCTGCCGCTGCGTGAGCGCGGATATCTTCTTTGACTTTAGGCGGAAGCTCTCCGTATTTTGCACGGGCTGCGCCTTCAGACATAGGTGCCACTAATGGACGCACGGATTGAGCATGTCCTCCGATATTTAAGCCGACTGCGGCTGAGATTTCACGGATAAAAAGATATATAAGTAAAACATTTCCAGAAGAAGCGTTTTTCGCTTTTTTGATCAGGACTTCCGCTTGTTCCTTTAACCCGTATTTTTCTAATACGCCAAAGATAGGAAGAGTAAGTAAAATAGCCATAGACATATAGCGGTTATCGACAAAGAACTGACCGAACATCGTAATTACTTCATGCAATGATAAACCTGATACAAGGCCCGTCACGATGCCTGCAACAGTCACAACAAGCAGTGTATTTAAACGAAATAGAAATCCCACTGCCACTAGCAAAACCCCAATTAATTTCAACATAAAAAATCCCCCTTGAGTATGTATAGACCGTGCTGCAAATTCACCTCCTTTGTTTTCCTAGAAAAACAAAGATGTTTCGAGTATAAACAATTCTGAAAATTAAAACAAGATGCTTAAGGCATAAAATAGTTTTATTGGTGAAACAAAATTATAGAAGGAAGATTTATATAATGTCCATGGACTAAGAAGTAAAAGAAAGAATTCTGCTAGGGAGTTTAGGTAGTAATTTTTTTAGTTGATCCGTTGAAAACATTTCTCCTAAAATACCAAAAATGGTGTATAATGCTAAAAGGTATGAATATAGAATTATATAGATTTCAACAAAATAAATCTATATGACTATATTTTAAACAATTTATTGAAGGGGGAAGGAGTATTTGAATTGTTCAAATTGCGGCCATTTTAATGAGGGCGGAAAGTTTTGCGTGAAGTGCGGTCATAAATTGCAAGAAGAGGCAGCTGTAAGCCAGGCGGCAGCTGCATCTGAATATCAGCCTCAGCCGCAACCAGCGTATGCGCCTCAACAACCTAATCAGCGTGTTCGTCAGGCGAAAAAAGTGTCAAAATCATTTTTTAGTTATTTTGCAGAAGGAATTAAAAATCCAACAGCTACAGCACAAGCAGCAGGCGAAAGCCAATTCGTTAATGCTCTTATCACAGTCATTCTTTATGCTCTTAGTATACCTATTATGCTGTATGTAGGCTGGAAGCTATTGTTGATTCAATTTGTTCGAAGCATGTTCAAGCTTCCTATTATCAGTGAAGAGCTGGCTCCATCCGACATGGAGGATTTTAATACAGGCGCTGATTTGATAAAAGCCACAGATATCAACAGTATCATTCACTTCAATTTTACCGATTTTGTCTTTAAACAAGGTATCTTCATTTTTATTGGACTTGCAATTATTATTGGAGCAACATATGTTGTAGCAAAGTTTGGAAAGGTAGACGTTTCTTTTAAAGAATTTTTCTCACGCTTTGGCACGTTTTTAATTATTCCAACAGCTCTTCTTTTAATTGGGCTTGTGCTTGCATTTCTTCACGTTGAATACTTCTCTTATTTTATGAATTTTGGTTTGCTGAGCATTTTCCTTGTAGTTCCATTTACCATTGCTAGCTTTAAGCAAAGCGGAACAAATGGGCTTGATCGTATCTATAGCACTCTTATTGTATATGTAGTCATTACGATTGTGCTGACGTTTATTGCGAATGGTTTAGGAGAAGAAGCCAAAAACATTATTACAAGAATGGGAAACAGCAGTGAATTAAATGATTTATTTTAAGTCGACAGAAAGCATCGTGCACAGCGATGCTTTTTCATAACACTATAAAAAGGAGTGTGTAAGTTGGGATATTGTAAAGAGTGTGGACATCAGTTAACAAATGAGCATCAATTTTGTCCAGAGTGTGGACATCCCGTCGAAAGGAAAGCGGCTTCTAGTGAAGTAGCGGCATCACAGCGTTACGCAGAATCGGCATCATCTTCAGCAGAGGAGAGACGCGAATCAGTAAAGCCTTCAAATAAAAAAACAAAGGTTATAGCCATTTCAGTTATAGCAGCAGCTGCTGTACTTGGCGGCGCTTATTACGGAATAGATAAAACAATCATGGCGCCTAAAGCCGTGTCAGAAAAATTTATTGCTTCAGTAAAGGGCAATGACGTTGATAGAGTAAAAAAATATGTAAATGATGGTCAAATTCAATTAGAAGCCAACGATGAGCAAACAAAATCATTTATTACATATTTGCACGAAAATCCGGATGTAATGAAATCAATCTCTGAAGGGTTAGCGGCAGATAGCAGAGCGCTTGAAGCAGGAGTTCCAAGCGAAGATCACTCTTCATACGCTAAGTTAGAACAAGATGGAAATAAATGGGGAATCTTTGATCATTACACGGTACAAATAAACCCTGTATATGCAAAAGCTCAGTCTACAGAAGATGCGACAGTAGTATATATTGACGGTCAAAAAGCTGGAACGGTAAGCAGTGACTCTTCTAAAAAGATTGGTCCATTTTTACCTGGTACGCATACAGTAAAAGGTGAAGTGCAAAATGATTATGGAAAAGTTGAAAACGAACAAGAGGTTGAAGCCACCAACGGAGAAGATGTGAACGTGGAGTTTGACTGGTCAGATCATGCAGTATACATCTCTTCAGATTATGATGACGCGACGCTGTTCGTTAATGGTAAAGACACAAAAACGAAAATTAACGATATTGATTATTTAGGTCCGCTGCCAATGGATGGGTCAGTAAAACTATATGCAAAACGCGGAGTAAAGAAAACGGAAGAAGTATCAATTAAAAAAGGCATGGAAGATGTTGCGCTTAATTTCGATAAAGAAAATACGACAGAAGCTACGGCAAAAGCATCAGTTCCTTCTAAGAATCAAGAGACGACGGACAAAGGTTCGGAAGTCAATTCTGGAGTATCTACTAGTGAAGTTTCTAGTTTTATCGAACAATATATGTACGCTACAATTTCCTCAATTAACAGTGGAGACTTCTCTATTGCAGCGCCTTATATCGATACTAACGGACCAAAATACAAGGAACAAAAAGATTATACAGCTTACTTAATCAAAAAAGGCATAACAGAAGATTTATTAAGCTTTAATGTAAATAGAGTAACAAAACTAGATGACTCTATGTATAAAGTATATACAACAGAAGAGTATGATATTTCGTACGGAGACGGGTCTGTTAAATACAAAAAATTCAACAGCATTCATAAAGTAAAAGAATTATCTGATGGAAGTTTGGGAGTTTATCAGCTTATTAGTTCAACGGAAGTAAAGTAAAAGCTGATAAATAGACTTTGAAAAAGCAAACAACTTAGTAGGTAACAATACGTAAAAAAGACGTCTTCTCATAAAAGACGTCTTTTTTATGTATAAGTCCCAATATCAAACCCAATACCTGGGATACTGCCGATCTTGAAATAAATTGTTATACACGGTAGAAATCAATACAACTACACATGCACAAATCATAATAATACCTAAATATCCCCAGCCTGCTTGAGTATTAATGGCAACAATCGCGCTAGCCGCAGCAGGAGGATGAACGGTTTTGGTAAGAATCATTAAAATAAGAACAAACGCAAGGACAATCGCTATGGTGATAAGACTTCGATGAAATAAACTCCAGATAATAAGTGCAGAAACCGTTGCTAGTAAGTGCCCTCCAAGCACGTGGCGCGGCTGTGATAAAGGCCCTTTATGAGCACCGAAGACAAGTACGCAGGTTGCGCCAATCGGAGCAAGAGCCATTGGATAACCAAGCGCTAGTGCAATCGCGCTGCTGATGATAATCGCAATTAATCCTCCGATAGAAGAAACGACTGCATCTCTATAATTGATTTTCGGTTCTTCTTTTAATTCTCCTTTCATCTTTTTCGTATAAGAGCTTAAGTAAGACAGAAAGGGGCTTTTGCTTTGAGAAAAACTTTTTTCAAATTCCATTTCTTATTTCCTTTCTTTTGTGTAAAAGTTATATGTCAAGTTGTATGTCAGAACATCTGCTATAATAAGTTAGTTTATAAGAAAAGAAGGATTACTGAAAGAGGAAAAACGACTTTTTTTAGTGGGAATTCTTTTTATGAACCAAAAAAGGCGTGATAGAAGGGAAAAGGGTCTCTATGTGCAGTGAGGGCAAGAGAAATGTATAATAGATCTAGAGGTGACTAAATTATGTATCTAGTAGACTACCATCATCACACGAACAATTCATTTGACTCACAGGCAGTCATGAAAGAAGTGTGCGAACAAGCTGTAAAAAACGGCATAAACGAAATTTGTTTTACCGAGCACTTTTCATTAAATCCATTAGCGCCAACGTACGGTCATATGGATTTCGATAAATATGAACGAGAACTAGCGGAATGCAGAGATCAATTCCAAGACCAGCTAGTGATTAAAAAAGGAATTGAAATTTGTGAGCCGCACTATCTAAAAGAGAAGTATCAAAAAACTATGCAGCAGGAGAACTTTGATTTTATTTTAGGATCAGTTCATAACATTAATAACATCAAGCTTCGTAAACACTTGGAGCTGAATGACAAAGAAGCGATTTACCGCGCTTATTTTAACGAAATGTATAAGCTAGTAAGCGAAGCCGATATTGATGTCTTGGCTCATTTAGATTTAATGAAGCGCTATGCGTTTGAGCAATACGGCATATATGACTTTCATCAATTCAAAGATATTCTTGCGGATATTTTGAAAAAAGCAATTGATCGCAATATCGGAATTGAAATTAATACTTCAGGTATAAGAGGGAAACTGGGCGAAGCGCTGCCGGCACTTGAAGTTGTGAGCTTGTACCGTGATTTAGGCGGAGAAATTTTAACGATTGGATCGGATTCACATTTTGTAGAAACCGTAGGAGCACATATGAAAGAAGCGATTGAAATGGCGAAACAGTGTGGATTTACGGAGATTTATACGTTTGATCAACGTAAGCCAAAAGGAATTCGTATTTAATATGAGCGTATTTCACTTTCTTCATAATGAAAAGCATAAATTTCTTCCCTTGAAAGTAAAAGAGATAGAGTTTGCAGAGCAAAGATTAGGAACGAAATTTCCAGCAGAGCTCCGTCAATTTTATGTAGAAATAGGATATGGCTTTGCAAATAGGAATGAAACAACTGCTTTTCAACGAATTATAGATCCAGAAAGCGCAGTAGACTTGCATTTACGTGAAGACTTTTATGAGCATGATCCTGATTTAGATATGTATGATGAAAGAGAAGGCTTTATTTTCTTTGAAGTCGTAGAAGGATTGTATTTTGAAGTAAGGTGGAGCACAGAGGCTGCTTCGCCAGTGTACTTTATGGATACAAGGATATCAGACTCTCTTCAAGTGTTTTTCGAACAGCTTGATAAGGACGCTCATTTTTATGAGAAAATGTTAGAAGAATAATAATAACTGCAAAAAGCACGCTCTGATCAGAGCGTGCTTTTTTAATTTAGTTCTGCTTAAGCTCTGATAAAAATCTCCGGACTTCTTCGGTGGTCAGACCCAGCTTGCGGGCTGATTCCATAAGATTTACCCACTCTTGATCGATTGATAATACATGTTCTTTCTTCATTACGATTCATCCACCCTTTGCCAGGGAACCCAGCTATCATAGCCGAAAGCGGCCTTAGACCTGAAGCTTTGCGTCACTATTTTTCAATAGTTTTGCCCTTATCTGGATAATTTGTAATAGTATTCTTAGTATACAGTTATTTTACAAGATAATATTTGTAAAAGATGTCGAAATAGGTCGATTATAACAAAAAAATTAAACGTTCATGAATGGATCTATCAGTTTGTTTTTCGGAACTTTAAATAATACTGAAATTCAATAAATTCTTCTTTGGTCATGCCGTCTTGAATGGCTCGTTCAATTAAATGCAGCCATTCTAGATTGAGGACTGGTTTTGAAGTGAGAGCTGGACAACTGATGTCTCCTTCGATTAAGTCATCAATCGTTGTATGAAGAGAAGACGCGATTTTATCAAGCATTTGAAGGGAAGGATTATTGTTTAACCCTTTTTCTAAATGAGATAAATATGATTTTGAAATATTAGCTTCTTCAGCTAAGCGTGTAATAGAATAGCCTTTTTTTAGTCGCAAATTCTTAATCTTTTTCCCTATCACATTCAGTTCATCCTCTGCTTATGGATTTTTTGTTCATTATAACGCATAAACGTACATATTGTGTAGATTAAAATATAAAATTAATAATATTTTGTTCTTTATAAAGAATAAAATGAGTGTAAATACCTATTTTTGGGGCAGGTATATTATGCTATACTTCACTTACAAATTGTTCTTTATTAAGAATATTTGTCGATTAATCACCTTTTTATTCGTTATAGTGAACATTTTATATAGTATGCTAGCACTATTTAAGATGAGCGCTGTGCGATGAAGGGATGACATCATTTATTACATTTTGGATAGGAGATTACATGGAAAAAAGATATGTAGAACTTGATGCGTTAAGAGGGTTAGCAGCTCTTTTTGTTGTGATAAATCATTATCTCATGATTTATCCAAGCTTCAGTGAGTATAGGTATGACGGTGATTCTTCTTTTTTACTGTCCATGGTAAAAGAAAGCCCGCTGCGGCTATTGTTCAGCAGTGGAAATGAATCAGTGGTTTTGTTTTTTGTCTTAAGCGGATTTGTTTTAGCACTGCCGTTTTATGGCCGTTCTTCTTTTCGGTATGAGAACTATCTGGTAAGAAGAATTTGCCGAATTTATCTTCCTTACTTGTTTGCGGTGTGTGTAGCTATTTTATGCAAAATCTTATTTAGTCAAGGCGGGATCTCACAGTTAAGCCACTGGTTTAATAACTCATGGATCACAAACGAATCGCCAAGTTTACTTCTTCAGCACTTCTTTTTAATTGGCACATTTAACACAGACGCTTACAACAATGTTATTTGGTCGCTTGTTCATGAAATGAGAATTTCAATTATTTTTCCTCTGTTAATGATTCTTTTGCTGCGAATGGATGCAAAAAAAATCGTGGTGCTATTGTTTTTCGTGTTTGTTTCATCATCAGCGCTATTATTGCTTAATCAATCAAACTTAGAACCTACGAACTTCTTGCTCTCTTATCATTATTTGCTTTTATTCGCCGCGGGTGCAGTTACGGCGAAATATCGAGATTTTTTTATTCAACTTTATCTGAAAATTAGCACATTTAAAAAGGTGCTTATCGTTCTGATTGCATTTACCTGTTATTTATCTGAAGGCATTATGGGAAATTACGCGATCACCAATAACTTTTTATGCCGCAATTTGGCAGTGATGCTAGGGAGCTGTATGTTCATTATTATTGCTTTAGCATCACCGGCAGCGTCAAAGGTTTTACGCACAGGAGTGCTGTCGTTTCTAGGTAAGATTTCGTACAGCTTATATTTAACTCATCTCATTGTGCTGTTTTCGTTGATGTATCTGTTACACGGGCTTTTGCCGTACTGGAGCATTTTAAGCATTTGTTTCCTTTTATCACTGGTGATGGCTTCCGTCACGTATCATTTTGTTGAAAAGCCTTCCAGCAGATTAGGGAAATTCCTCACAAGAAACAAAGTTGTTTTCGGTAGAGCAGTGAGTCGTAAGTAACAGAGAGATAAAGCGTATGGAGGTGAGTTTACGATGCAGGATAAAATTCAGCTAAAGGATTTTTTTCGAATTTTAAAAAGAAGATGGCTTACGATGCTTTTAGTCATGGTAATTACGAGTATGAGCATCACAACTATCTGTTTCTATCTACTAAAACCTACGTATCAAGCATCTACTCAAGTGCTTGTTAATCAAGCAACATCTAAGAATGTAGATGAAATTGCTAATATTACGCAGCTGAATACTCAATTAATTTCTTCGTATATCGATTTTATTAAAAGTCCAATAATCATAAACGGTGTAAAAGACGAATTAAAGTTAACTGTTTCTAATAAAAAGCTGAGTGAACAAATTACGATTGATCATAACGAAAACTCTCAATTTGTCACGATTACCGTAAGAAACGAGAGTTCGAAAACAGTAAGTGAAATCGCAAATAAAGTAGCTCTTCTTTCAAAAGATCAAGCGATGAAGTTAATGAAAGGAAGCAACATTCAAGTATTAACCGAGCCGTCGCAGAGCCTTAAGGTATTTCCAAAGCCGCTGCCGGTTGCAGCCATTACTATATTGGTCAGTTTGTTGGTAGGAGTAGTGGGAGCGATGCTAAAAGAATATCTTGATAGCACAGTACGAAATGAACAAGATATTCAAGAACTTATCGGACTTCCGATTATTGGACATATCGAGCTTGAGCCTCGAAAAATGAAGCGAAACCAAAAGCAAGGCAGTGATCAGGAAAAGGCAAGGAGGGAGAACCTTGAGTTTTAAACAAAAAAAGTATCCATTTTCACTGTATCAAGATGCCAAAACCATCAACCAAACAAATATGATTCGAAAAAATATTGAGGTGCTGCTGAATAGTGAAGTCAAATGCCTGACAATCACATCAGCGGAATTGAATGACAAAAAGCCTCTTATAACGGCAAAGCTAGGTATTTCATTTGCCGAACAAGGGAAAAACGTTCTTCTTATTGACGGAAACGTGCATTGTCCTTCTCTTCATCAGCTCTTTGACCTTGGTAGTTCAGAAGGGTTAACGGATGTGTTAGTAAACAGGCAAAGCCGTCATTTACCGATTAAACAAACGTCATACAAAGGACTGGACGTGCTTCCGGCCGGATCTCACTTTCGAAACGCATCCACACTACTTGTTTCCAAGTATTTTGATGAGCTCATAAAAAGATGGAAAGAAGAATACGATTTGATTCTTTTTGAAACGCCTCAGTTTTTAGAAGAGACCGATTCTCATATTCTTGCAGCAAAATGTGATGCGACCATGCTTGTTGTAGAAGAACGCAAAACAAAAGCAGATGCCGTTGTCAAAACGAAAAATATGCTGGAAAAAGCGCGTATTCATGTGCTAGGCGTCATTTGGAGTCCAGCTCACTAGCTCATCACTTTATATAGAAGGAAGTGAAACGATGAATCAAATTGTCTCGAAAACGACTAGTGATTCCGATGTGCTACAAAAGGAATTTACGCTTTTTTACTCGCTGTGTAAACGCATGGTTGATATTGTCCTTTCGTTTATGGCTCTTGTGGTTTTGCTGCCTGTTATTTTGTTGTTTGCGCTCATTGTGATGATTGAAACACCGGGTTCACCTTTCTTTCTTCAAGAGCGTTTAGGTAAAAGCGGCAGACCGTTTACCATCATGAAGCTGCGTTCAATGTACAGTGACGCTGAAAAAAACGGAGCGCAGTGGGCCGTTAAAAATGACAGCCGGGTCACCAAAGTAGGAAAGCTGATTCGCCAAACGCGAATTGATGAGCTGCCTCAGCTGTGGAATGTGTTAAAAGGCGATATGTCGATTGTTGGGCCACGACCTGAAAGAGCCGTATTTATAGAAGAATTCCAAAAAACACTGCCTTCGTTTAGTCAGCGACTTGCTGTTAAGCCGGGCCTGACAGGCTGGGCACAAATTAACGGAGGATATGAGTTAACGCCAGCAGAAAAGCTGGAGCTTGATCTTTACTACATTCAACATACGAATATACGGTTTGACGTGAAGATTATGATAAAAACGCTAAGAGTCATCGTAACAGGAGACGGATCAAGATAGGAGAGGGATAACATGAAAAGAGTATTAGTTACAGGCGGATGCGGTTTTATTGGATCACATATGGCAGAGCTTCTTTATCAAAACGGATTTGAAGTAAAGGTCTTTGACAATCTCTCAACTGGGAAAATAGCAAACTTAGACAATCGAGGAATTTCTTTTCACTACGGAGATATTGTGAGTGAAGAATTAGATAAAGTATTTGCCGAGTTTAAACCTCATTATGTTGTTCACCAAGCGGCTCAAGTAAGCGTGGCTCATTCCGTTACTAATTTTCATCATGATGCCAACGTCAATATTCAAGGAACAATCAACATTATTAATGCATGCAAAAAGCATGGAACCGAAAAAATCATTTTTGCTTCATCAGCAGCCGTGTACGGAAACACGAACGTTACTCCAATTTCACTTGCTCACCCAACCAGTCCAGCTTCACCGTACGGACTGTCAAAGTTTACGTCTGAAGAATATTTAAAGCTTGCTAAACAGCTGTATGATATTGACTACGTCATTCTCCGCTATAGCAACGTGTATGGCCCGCGGCAAAATTCACAGGGTGAAGGCGGCGTAATCTCGATCTTTTTTGACCGATTTGTTACCAACCAGCAGCCGATTATTTACGGAAGCGGCCGTCAAACAAGAGATTTTATTTACGTAGAAGACGTGAGCCAGGCGTGCTTACAAGCTATTCAGTATGAAGGGTGCGGCACGTTTAATATTTCCAATAATAGCAGCATCAGCATTAACGAACTTTTTTTCACGATGAAAAGTATATCCGGCAGTCACTTAACACCTGTTTACCACAGCGTGCGTGAAGGTGATATTGCAGACAGCAGGCTGTGCAATAAAGAAAGCATCAAATTATTAAAGTGGTCGCCTGCTTTTACGCTTGAAAAAGGATTAGCGAAAACGTATGACTACTATCATGAAACGCTAGCTCAGCGATTTGCTAAAACAGTGGAGTAAGAGGGCTGTATGAAGAAAAATTCCATTTGGAAAAACATTGTTCACTTATTTATTAGTACGGTTGTATCACGTTTGTTAAATGCAGCTGCGCTTATCGTTCTGGCACAGTATTTAAGCGCAGCTAGTTACGGAAGGTTCAGCGTAGCGTTAGCTTTTGCGATGATATTAGGCTACTTTACGGACGTTGGTTTAAGTAACACCGTGCTTCGCGAAGGATCTAAAAAGCAGGCGGACGTGGATCACCTTTTGTCATCGTATGTGAAAATGAGAATTTTGCTTTTATTTGCGACGTTTGCAGGGGCATATATAGTAATTTCCTTGTTTTATCACGAAGCATCACTTGTAAAAATGATGTACTACTTGATTGTGCCGATGGTAACAGGCCTTGCGATGCAAAGCATCGGGATTACGTATTTTCAGCTTACTGAACAAATGCACCATTTAGGAGCCATTCGGATCTACTCAGCTCTGTTGCTGGTGGTTCTGCTGACGGTTGGAATGCTGATGCATACAAGCCCATTTTTTATTTCGTTTTTGTTTGGCTTTTCCTATCTTTTAGCAGGGGTGTACAGTCTGTGGATGGTTGGGAAAAGAGTATCGTTTAATTTGAAAAAGCGAATTCAACGCGGGCTTTTAAAAAATATCGGCTCATTTATTGTAAGCGGACTGCTGATTATGCTGCTGCCGCAGCTTGGTCCAATCGTATTAGAAAATACGATTCCACTTGCAGCCGTCGGCGTGTTTGCCGTTGCCTATCGTATTCCATCGGCACTGTATCAAGTTCCGGGAATTGTGGCGGGTGCTTTTTATCCAGTATTATTTCGCCACTATAATCATCATCAGACTGACAAACATTTAGAATTAAACATTCTTCAAGTGAAGCTTATGAGTTTAGTAGGGATGCTAACAGCGCTTCCTTTTTATCATTTATCTGATCTTGCCGTGTCATTATTGTTTGGAGACAAATGGGCTGCAGCAGGAGATGCATTAAAGTGGCTGTCGCTGATGCTGATTTTCCAAGGCTTAAGCGTAGCACTAGCAGACGGCTTAACAACAAAAGGACTTCAAGGAAGAAGAACGGGCGTTCAGCTGGTTGCTGTTGTATCGGGAATTGCTTTTTACTATTTTTTAAGCTCTGCTTATTCTGTGATAGGAGCCGTGTATGCTGCGCTTTTAATTGAAGGAATTTTATTTATTGGCTGCTGGTTATGTAATCCGGAAAGACTGATCATCATGCGTAAAACCTTTCCGATTTTTGTTTGTTTATTTGGCAGTACGATTGTATTTACCACGCTGCTATTTTCACAGCATCCGTTTATTGCGCTGTGTGTAAATATGCTGCTTGTGTTTTTGTTAACGCTGCTAGATAAAGAGATTCGAAATCAAGCGTTAGGATACCTGCAAAAAAACAAACCACTAAACGTAGAGAACAGAAAGGAGGCACAAAATGGATAGTGTATACGTGCAGAACCGAAAACCGACCGTTTTGTTTTGCCTTTTTGTTCTTGTTACATTAAGTAAATATAACGTCAATATTGGCTTTTCATTAAAGCCGTACATGATTTTTTTATTTGCGCTTCTGCTGCTGAGCTTTGCTTCTTTTTATGTCTATAAGCTCCAGGCGTATGAAGTGCTGCTGCTTTTATTTTATCTTTTTTACTGTATGACCGGAGCGTTTTCTCTGTACCCAGAAGCGAGTCTTCGTATTATGCTAGGCGTTTTGCTTATCCTTGCCTGCTACTTTTTAATGAAATATGTGATAGCAGAGTTTCATAGCGGCAGTATCAAACGTGCGTTAACCGGAGCGGGCATTCTTTTTAACGGCGTGAGTTTACTGCTCTACATTGCGGGTCTTCAAGCCGTTCATTTTCAATTTGCCTCCGAAGTAGAAATTATTAAATGGGGCGTAATGATTGACCGCAGCTATCCGCGTTTGATTGGCGTACTGGACGATCCTAATATTTACGTATTTTATAATACGCTGTTTTTTACTTACTTTTTAACCAACAGCGATAGTACTAAAAATAAAGTCGGACTTTTGCTTAGCACATTAGCAAGCGTATTAACGTTTTCCCGAGGCGGATTAATTGCTATGGTCGCCGTGTTGATTCTGTATTTGCTCATTACTCGTTCGCTTAACAGTCTTAAAACAGCTCTTTCGTTTGTGTTTTTATTTGGTGTACTTGCTCTTATAGCTCATTTCATGACGAATTTTAACGTGTTCACCATTTTAACCGAACGAGCCGATGACTTTTTACATGACGGAGGAAGCGGAAGGTTTTCGCTGTGGAGCCGGGCATTCGAGTTTTTTTCATCGCATCCGTTTGCCGGAATCGGTGCTTTTAACTTTTCAGAGTACAACTTGTTCTACTACGGCGAAGCGCTGTACGTTCATAACACGTTTTTAGAAATTTTATCAGAGACGGGTATGATTGGCTTTTGCCTATATTTTAGCTTTTTACTTCTTGTGTTGCTTCAGCTTTTAAAACAAAAAATTCATAAACAAGAACCTTACTTATTTTTAACGTTTATTGGTTTTTTGCTTCAAATGATGTCGCTTTCGTTAATTGTAAATGAGCTGTTCTTTTTATACTTAGCGCTGCTGTCAGGCTATTTACGAAATCATCAAAGTGAGGAGAGTGCAAAATGAATAACTTCAAATCTCAACCGGATCAGCCCCTCGTTTCAATTGTTACACCTGCCTATAACTGCGCAGCCTTTATTTCATCAACTATTAAATCCGTTCAGCAGCAAACGTACCTCAACTGGGAGCTGCTTGTGATTGACGACTGTTCGACAGATGAAACGGCTGAAGTAGTAAAGAAATTCAGTAGAAAAGATCAACGCATTCAGCTGCTTCAGCTTACAAAAAATTCAGGAGCCGCAGCGGCACGCAACGAAGGTATAAGCGCAGCAAGCGGACGATTCCTTGCTTTTTTAGACAGTGATGATCTATGGCATAGGGGAAAACTTGCAAAACAAGTGGCTTTTATGCTTGAAAAAAACTGTGCTTTTTCCTATACGGGCTATAGCATTATCAATGAAAAAGGTGAAAAAACGGGTGTTGAAGTAAACGTTCCAAAAAGTATTGATTACAAGACGCTCGCGGGTAACACCATTATCGGCTGTTTGACAGTCATGCTTGATAAAAAACAAATTTCCGGGATTTTAATGCCAAACATTCAGCCAGAAGACACGGCGCTGTGGCTGTCACTGCTGAGAAAAGGCTATACAGCATACGGCCTTCAAGAGTCACTTGCTTATTACCGTCTTGTATCTCACTCGGTTTCTAGCAACAAGCTGAAAGCAGCGACGAGGTATTGGAAACTTCTTCGTAGACAAGAGCGGCTGCCGCTATGGAAAAGCGCCACTTATTTTGTGCAGTACAGCGTGAATGCGTACGCTAAAAGTAAAAACCTCTCAAAATCGTAAAGGATGTGGAGTCTTGAAAAACGTACTTTTAATCACGGATAAATTGATTACAGGCGGAGCAGAAACGTATTTTTGTAAGCTCGAAAATCAGTTGAATCATCCGGATATCACCGTGTATACAGCAGCTGCAATGGGAGAACTGTACAGCAAAATTCAATATAAGAAACGGTTCACGCCTTTAAGCAGAAAAAATCATCTTCACAATCTTTATGTACTTTGGAAAAAAGTTCGAACGTGTAAAATTGATATCATTCATGCTAACAGCCTGCGCATGGTTATGTATGCAGTATGCGTAAATCGGATGCTGCGAAAAAAAGTAAAAATACTTTATACAAAGCATAATGTAACGGTGCTTGAACAAAAGGCAAAAAGCTTTTTTTGTAAACTCGTAAACTCTTATGTGCATGGAGTGATTACGGTCAGCCGTTTTGAACAAGAACAGTTGATGAACCTCGGCGTGAATAGCGGCAAATTAACAACAATTTACAATGGAGTGGATTTAAATCAATTTGTATTTAAAGAAAAGTCTGCTTCACTCGATTGTCATATCGGTCTGTTGGCAAGAGCTTCAAAAGAAAAAAATCACGAGCTGTTTATCGAAATTGCCTCGCTGCTTCGAGATCATGAACATATGAAGTTTCATATCGGAGGAGGAGGACCTGACCTTCAGCGAATTCAAGAGCTTATTCACCAGCAGGGCTTATCTGAAAAGATAAAGATATGGGGAGAAGTAGAAGACCCTGAAGCATTTATTACGAAAATGGATATGCTTCTGTTAACTTCTCATCGTGAAGTCTTTCCAATGGTTGTTTTAGAAGCAATGGCCGTTGGTACACCGATGATTTCAATTGATGTAGGAGGCGTGAAAGAAGCGATAGCAGACGGAGACACAGGCTACTTAATCCCTGCGTATTCACCTCAAGCATTCGCAGAAAAAATTACGGCACTGTACGCCGAGCAAGAACAAAAGCAGCGTTTTGCTAAAGGAGCGAGAAAAAAAGTCGAGCAGCACTTTACGTCGAGTCAAATGATTGCGTCCACTGCTAATCAATACGTAAACATGAGCGGAAAAAGCTTCTAACACGGAAGCTTTTTTTCTATGGAAACAGTGAACCACAGGTAGTCAAAACGCATAAAGTAATAGAAGCAGTACATGCTTTACAGCTGCTGAGAAAGCGAGATGAATTTAATGGAAAACTGCAGTGAAGAAAGAATAGTCGACGCCGCTTGTTTTGGTGTGAAAAGAGACGGCGTGACGGATGATGCACCTGCGATACAGCAAGCAATTGATTACGCAGCTGCCAACAAATTATCACGCGTACTACTAACAGGGAACTATACGTACGCCATCGCATCACCCCTTGTGATTAAGCCGTCTATTTCATTTGAAATGGACAGCGGAACCAAACTCAAAGTAACGGGGAATTACCATGTATTTACCCTTCAAAAAGATGCGTCCATTTCAGGTGGAACGGTTGAAGTAATTGACCCATCATTTACCTCTTCAGTCATTTACCTTCACGGATCGCAGCAATTAGAAACAGGAAACAAAACGACGATAAGCAACATCAGCATGATCAATACGTCAGGCGCTTATAAAGGAAAAGGCATTTATTTTTACTGCCAAAAAGCGTGGGATTTTATCAGCTTTGTGAACGTATCCTTTGTACACCTTCGCAACTTTGAAAGAGGCGTGCTGCTGCAAACTGAAAAAATCACCAACATCAATACACCTGCATGGATCAACGCGAATAACTTTAGCTATTTATCCATTGACGGCTGTCAGTATGGAATTGACGTAGCCGGCATCAGTGACGTGCCGTATGAAACGTCGGGAAACAGCTTTGTTCATTTTCAAATGCAGTGCCGCAGCCAAACGAAACGAGCAATTAAATGTTCAGGTGCTTACAATACGTTTGAAGGGCATATTTGGGATACGTATTTAATGAACGGAGGAGAACCGCCCGTAGAATTTACGAGTATCTCACATCGAAATCAGCTTGCCTCTAACCTTTTATCCACATCGATTTTAAACAACGGACAGTATAATGACATTACGTCTCCTTTTGAACAAACCCGAAATATATTTGCTCCAGGTCTTCCAGGAAAACCGGATATCATCGGCAATCAAGACGATATTTTTGTACAAGCTGATAAAAAATATACCGTCAAACAAATCGCTGGAAAAGCTCCGTACGGAGGTAGCATCAGCAACTGCTTCAGCTTAGTTGATGAACAAAGCATGAACTACCTCGACGTGCCGGCTTCAGCTCCCGTTGTGATTGAAATGGACTTTACTGCAAATCCAATTAAAATGCTGAATATGGCCGGCGTTTCATTTGGATGGGGTGAGTCACCTAAAAATATTAAATTTGAATATCTAACAGCACTAGACGGCGCGTGGACACCGGCAAAAGACGTAAAAAACAACTTAGGAAACACGGTAACGGCAGAAGTGCGAGCCAATACGCTGTATAAAATGAGACTTACGCTAAGTGAATACACAAAAGACCACAAGCGTTTTCGAATTAACCGCATCTTCGGTACGTCTTCTATGATGCCAGGTTCCTCTTGGGTGGCAACATCCGGAAGCAAAATGTATGGGAATCTGGAGTTTCAGCAAGGAAACAGCCTGATCCTTAAATCTCCTGACGGACAAAGCTGGAAGCTAAGCGTCGATAACACAGGGAAAGTATCAGGGACAAAAATCTAAGTGGAGAAATTATTTTTAAACCAGCTTCTTTTGATAAGAAGCTATTTTTTATGCCGATAAAAAGTCACGAGCGTACTATGGATAGAACACCCCCAATGACCGATAGATATAACAAAGTGTGAAAATGAAAGCAGAAGAATACATCAGCGAAAAGGGGAAATGTTATGGGGGCATTACGAAATCTGAGTATCTATCGAAAGCTGCTAGTCATGGTTATAATTTCAACAATTTCACTTATTGCAGTCGCCGTGATCAGCTATTTTTACACACAGCGAATTGCTGACAGCTCGGAGTCTATGTACAATGATCGCCTGCAGCCAATCAGGCAGTTAGGGCAAATTCGTACGAATAACCGAGCGATTGATGCCAATACGCTTGAAATGATTTTATCGAAAGATGAAAACTATCAGCGTAAGCGTCTCGATGAAATTCAAGAAAAAGAAGCTGAAAATAACAAGCTCATGGCGCAATACGAAAAAACATTTATGCTGGACAATGAAAAAGAAAAGCTCGATGTGTACAAAGAAAATATTAGTAACTTAACACAAGCAAGAAGTGAAGCCATACAGCTTGCTCAAGATGAAAAAGGGGACGAAGCCTATAACGTTTTTTCTAAGCAAATCGTCACTCTGCGTACGACCATAAACAACACGCTAGATGATCTTCAAACGATAAATAATGACGAAGCAAAAAGCATTTACCAAAAAAATAAGCAAAGCGTAAAATCAGCCGTTACCACTCTATTACTCGTTAGCGCACTGGTTATCCTGCTTACGATAGCCGTTGGACTTCTAATTGCAAGCATGATTACAAAGCCGTTAAACGATATTAAAAACCTCATGGAAACAGCAAAAGACGGGGATTTTCAAGTGCAAGGCACGTATGAATCTCAAGATGAAATTGGCTTACTTACAGCATCATTTAATAAAATGATTGGCGGATTAAAAGAAATGATTATGTCCGTTGGAAATATTTCATCGACGGTTGCGGCTTCTTCAGAAGAACTAAGCGCCAGCGCAGAACAAAACAACAGTGCTATTGAACATATTTCAAGCATTACTGAAAAACTAGCCTCAGGATCCAACCATCAAGTGAATCAAATTCAAGAAAGCTCCACCATTATTCACCGCATTACGAACCAAACATCAGAAGTTGTTGAAAACGTCGAGCACATTACCAAGCGAGCACTCGACACAGCTGCGTTTTCAAATAGCGGAACAGCGACCGTTGAAACAGCAGCCAAACAAATGAAATCAATCAACGAAAATGTCACTGAACTCTCATCTGTTTTTCAAGGCCTTAGCGAACACTCAGCGAAAATTAGTCAAATTAACGATGTCATTACAACCATTGCAGATCAAACGAATCTGCTTGCGTTGAACGCAGCTATTGAAGCTGCAAGAGCAGGAGATCATGGAAAAGGTTTCGCCGTTGTGGCAAGTGAAGTCCGTAAACTAGCAGAAGGCTCATCCAACTCAGCGAATCAAATTAAAGATCTAGTTAGCTTAATTCAAAGCGAAACAGCTCGGACGCTGCAGTCCATGACAACCACAACCAAAGAAGTAAAAGAAGGCCTAGCAGTAGTGGAACAAGCAGGTACGTCATTTATGCAAATTAACGAAGCGGTACAGCATGTAGTGGACCAAATTCAGCAAATCGGGAGCGCTATTCACAATTTAGCCAAAGATACGCTCGAAGTCCAGCAGGCGATTCACGAAGTAAATGGAATTGCGGAAGAAGCGGCAGCGGGGGCGCAAAACGTATCAGCTACAACGGAAGAACAGCTTGCTTCCATGGAGGAAATTGCTTCATCTGCGATGGATTTAGCCAATATGTCAGAGGAACTACAAGAGCTGATTGCAAGATTTAAAATCTAAGAAAAAGCATGGAGCACTAGCTCCATGCTTTTTGTGAAAAATAAAAGTGATGATGATTGATGAAGCGGATTCTTATTATAAGCATCAAGAAATGGCGCTTTATTATAGATTAATACAATTTTAGAACAAATATAGTTACTACAACGAGTCTCTTGCTTCTTTTACTTTAAGAGGATAAGACCGCTTTTAGTTTACAATTCGTCCATTAGAAAAGAGCCGAAAGTGAAGTTTAATTTTGGTGTGAAGAAATGTAATGGAGGTTGAAGTCTAGAGCATATTCAAGAATTAGAAGACTCTGTAGCGAAGTGGATTAAGTGCTTAACTCAGGAAGGCAAAGCATCGCCTCTTTAAAGTTTTTTTCTTAATATAGTAAAATTGTTCACCCAGTATTATAATAAATGGTTTTATTTAGTTTTTATTCCTAGTTATAAAAATTTTTTGAAGGTTGAAAGCTTTACCCGTAGATATGCTAAAGAGGATTAGTTTATATTTTTTTAGTAGGCAACTTCAATAATAGAGGAAGATGAAACCCTATTTAGACAACTTCAAGAGAATTATCATTATAATTTAACTGTATACAGACGTAGGTATATATGATTATAATATGGTTATTAATGTAATTTTTGAGGGGGATAATAATGAATTTGTTGGTCACAGGAGGGTTAGGGTTTATTGGAAGTAATTTTATAAAATTTATGCTTGCAAGTTACAAAGAATATAAGATTGTTAATTTAGATAAAATTACTTATGCAGGAAATTTAGATAACTTAAAAAAGGTGAAAAATAATAGTAGTTATAAGTTCGTTCAAGGGGATATATGTGACGCGAAGTTAGTAGAAACTGTGATTAAAGAGGATAAAATAGATGTAATAGTTAATTTTGCCGCTGAGTCTCATGTCGATAGAAGTTTTCTAACGCCTCATGTATTTGTCCAGACTAACATTATGGGAACACAAATATTATTAGATTTAGCGATGAAAAATGGTATTAAGAAATATGTACAAATATCGACAGATGAGGTATACGGTGAATTGGGGAATGATGGTTATTTTAATGAAAAAACCCCTTTATCTCCCACAAATCCCTATTCAGCGAGTAAAGCAGGAGCAGATTTTATAGTTAAAGCTTACCATGATACCTATGGAATTGATGTGAGTTTTGTGCGTTTTGCCAATACTTACGGACCCTTTCAATACCCTGAAAAATTGATTCCAATGACAATTACAAATGCGTTAGAGAATAACTATATTGCTGTCCATGGTAATGGAGCAAGCATACGTGACTGGCTATTTGTAAAGGATAACATACGTGCCATTGATTTGGTTATTCATAAAGGTAAACCAGGAAATGTATATAATATAGGGGCTCGAGAAGAGAGGAGCACTATAGATGTGGTAGAGACAATTTTAGAAATATTGAATAAGCCAAAAAGTTTGATACATTTTGTAGATGACCGACTATCCCAAGATTATCGATATGCTAATGATCCCACGAAAATTATGGAAGAGTTGGGATGGGCTCCTACTTACGATTTTAGAGGAGGGATTCTTGAAACAATTAAATGGTATCAACATAACGTCACTTGGTGGCAACTCTTAAAAGATAAAGGAAAAGAGAGTTTGTTATTAGGCTAAATAAACATTTGTCTGATAATCTGTTTATTAATCAAGAAACTAATGAAGACTTAACCAGAAGATAAAAACGAATGTATAGACAATAAAATGCCCTTTTAAATATGGTTTCTTAGTGAATATATACCTATTTATCTTAAAGGACTTCCTTTGTAACCAATAATGTAGTATTTTGAAGGTATTTGATAATAATGGAAAGGAAGTTATATTAGATGACGGTTGTAGATAAAGCATTTGCAGTAACTAAGGGGAGTTTGCTAAAGTTTAAGCTTTCGAAATCAGGTAAGTTGCCACGATTAAGAGGAGGATGTTCAGTAAAATCTCAAGGTCAGATTGTAGCAGGAGACAACTTGTCAATTACAGGGCGTCCCATAAAAGTAAGCTTGAATACCGAAAATAAAGAATCGAAAATAGTATTTGGAAATAATGTATTTATTAATTATGGTGTAGATATAGGTTGTGCTAGATCAGTTAGAATTGGGGATAATGTAAAGATAGGTCCATTGACAAATATAATCGACAGTAACTATCATCTTGTAGATTCTAATGATTCTCTAAAGAGTGAGCAAGTAGTAATTGAAAATAACGTCTGGATTGGACGAGGTTGTTCAATTTTGAGTGGCGTAACAATTGGTGAAAATTCCGTTGTGGCAGCTGGAAGTGTAGTAAATAAAGATGTACCCCCTAATGTGCTAGTAGCCGGTTCGCCAGCAAAAATAGTTAAAAATTTGGAAATAAAAGACGGATGGATCAGAGACTAGAAAATTATAGTGTTTACATAGAACATCCCCATCAATTATTGATGGGGATGTTCTCATATAGCTATTCATAAGTTTGAAGGTCAGGAAGTTCGTCAAGTGTAATGACATAAGGGCTGTTATACACCCTCAATAAATGCTCTCGGCTATTTATAATACCATCTTTCAAGTATTCATCTTTCCAAGTAAGAAACCAACTCCATGAGATATGGTAATCCTTCAAATCAGTTGGATCAGGAATAGGCCCATTTTCTGATAAGCTTACAAGTTTTTTGTTGCTTACAAGTGAATTCAATCGATCATATTGCAAACTTATCGCATTGTAGTTCCCGGCTTTAGGATAGGAATCATAGCTAACAATATCTACATATCTATCACCTGGATACCAATCTTCAGATACAGAATTCCATACCCAAATAATATTGTTAATTTTATGATAGTAAGTTATTCGATCATACATCAGTTTGTATAGCTGCTTAGCTGGTTCAGGACCCTTTGCACCCCACCAAAACCATCCGCCTTCAGCTTCGTGCAACGGTCTAAATAGAATTGGAACTTTGGCATCTTGCAGTCTTTTTAGCTGCACGGCAATTGCGTCAATATCCCGTAAAAGCAAACGGTAATCTTCGGAGTCTTTATGGTCCATAGCATATTGAAGATTAAAGGTCGTTGCATTTTTATAGGAACCTTTGTACCACTCTTTTCCGGGTTGCTTAATAAGGTCTTTAGGAGCATTCCAATGCCATGAAAATGTAACGATTCCTCCTTGCTTATGCCATTTGATTGCTTCTTCTACTTGATTTGATTGACGTCCGTACGCAACTTTAGACGGAGAATAATCAGTAAAGTCAAATCCAGCAACAGCAGGCTTTTTGCCGATATTATCATTAAGCCATTGAACGCCAGACATATCCTGTTGGCCAGATAAAATTTTCTTTCCGTATTGATTTACAAGGAATTTCATTAAGGATTTAGTCTCTTTTGTTGCATGTTGATTTACAGGTTCTTTATTAATCGCAGTTTTTTCATTTTTATATGTAAAAGTATTCGATTTAGAAGTAGGAGTAAGTTTAATATAATCTAAGTCATAAAAACCCCATCCGGATCGTATTTTTATAGTGTTTTTCCCTTTATGTAATAAAATCTTCCCTATATTCAACTCTTTGAAATTATCGGATTCTTTTAATATTACCTGTACGGAAGGTTCGCTATTTAAATTTACCGCAGCGTGTTTTTCTCCTCGTCCGGTTGAGACTCTATAGCGTATAGCTAATTTATACAAACCTTCTCGAGGGGCATCGATAATAAAAATAGCAGAATCATCTTTTTTATGAAAATTAGTTACGTATCCATCTCCGGAATAACCGCTAACCTCTTTACTTATTTTGGTCCCGTTTAATATAGATTTTTCAGCTTCATAAATCTGACTGGTGTTAGTTTTTTGTATGGTGGGGGAGTTATTGGGTCTATTGGTAACTATATAGATAATCCCGATTAATAAAAGAGTGAGCGGCAGATAAAATGCAAGCTTCTTTTTCAAAGTTTCATCTCCTTACAATTGATTTATTAATTATAAAACAACGATAAATGTATGGATTCAGTATCTACTAAAATAGATACAGTAATATTATCATAAAATGGAAATAGATCATCAACTTTATAAAATTAATTTAGTGTGAAGTTTTAGTGCGGATAATCCATGATAATTGAGAAATCGTATTGGAAATGAACATTTATATTCATCTATTGCTGATTAGTTAGTAAGCAAGACCAGGATAAAGTTAAATTAAAACCCCTTGAACACGTCTTTCACTCAAGGGGTTTTAAGAGGAATAGCTTCAATTTAAATTGGAGACTTTGCTCGTCTTTTTATTCCTAAAGCTATACAAGAAAAATAAAAACAGGGCTCCTCCAAATGAATCAATCATTACATCAGCAATACGTCCATCACGGCCAATAATAAATGCTTGATGAATCTCATCTAAAAAAGCAAAAGCGGCTAGTAGGAGCCATGCTTTTAAAAAACGTCCCCGTCTTTCTTTTAAATTCCAATAAAACAATAGAGCTAGCACACCAAAAAATGAAATATGAGCTAGTTTACGCAGAATAAACTCTAAATCAAATCCATAAGAATAAGCGTCATAAAAGTCACTACCAGGCTTTAAAATGCTCCATAAGGTTGCATCGTGATCCCATACAGAAGAATTTCTCCAGGTACTAGGATCTGTGATTAATAGATGAGGGGTATGGGAGAAATGAGCAATGCTTAACATCATCAATAAAACTATTATTTTTTTTATCATACAAAAAATTCCTTCTTCATTAGATTATTCACATATAGTAAGAGAAAAAAGCTTAAAATGCAAGTTTTTTCTAGTTCATATTTCACAAAATAAATTTTTATATACTTTTCTCTTTAACACAAATAAAAACTTAAAAAAGTTTAAATATCTTTGTGTAGAGCTGATGCTCATTTAAGCAATACTAATTTGCTTTTTAGAATGTTTAATAGGCTAAAATAACTAAATTCCACAAATATCTTTTGAGGAGTTTTTTAAGTCATTTTATGATTCTAAAAATATATATGACAACATTCGATAAAAAAGCTATATCCAATACAATTCTACTAAAACATATTAGGGATATCTTTATTTTTGTATAAGTCTTTTGTATTTAAAAATAGATAACGTGAAGAAAAATTCAGGAAAATCATGCGTTTAGAAAAGGGTTTTTATGTTATTTATATAAATCTAAAGAATTGTTAATAAACAATTAATGACAAGAAACCCACTTTTCAGGTGTTGATTGAGACATTTTATGCTTATAGTCTTTTTTTCGACAAAAAAAGACAAAAACATTCATATTCAAGAAGAATTTGTTATGATAGTATTATTTTTGATTCAAGACTAAAGTAATGAATGTTAATGATTGTAACATTGTTAATGAAATTAGTACTAGTCAATTAGATGCAATATTATTGGGAATATATAAAGAAATGGTGATGTCTCCTTATCATTAACAACGGAGGTACTCGGCTATGCTGTGGGTGAAAAAGTAATATCACCTTAGACACTGAAGTTGTCAATAGCGCAGCGTGAGGGAGGGTTAGATGCCCTAATTTATTATACACATTTAATAGACAAGTATTTTTGATACTTGTCTATTAAATGTGTATAAATTTCTCTCGAAAAAAGTGATTAAAGGAGCATGAACGAATTTAATACTTTGCCTAAAACAGTTAAGAAGACCGTTAGATATATAAAGCAGGATTCAACTTTAGAACAGTTATCATATATTCAGACTTTGATTAATAGCACAATAAATTTAAGAAAAGAAAAATTAGCTATGGGTATTAATAAGGGAGCTAAGGAAAAAGGTGAAAAAAGTGAAGGGAAAAATTAAAGTTATGACTGTCTTTGGTACTGGGCCTGAGGCTATCAAAATGTCGCCGCTAGTATTAGAACTACAAGAGAGACATGAAGAGTTTGATTCAATTGTCACGGTAACAGCTCAACATCGTCAAATGCTAGATCAGGTATTGCAAGTATTTAATATTAACCCAGATTAGGACTTAAATGTGATGAAAGACCACCAAACTCCTATGGATATAACTATACGAGACTCACAAGGTCTAGATGATGTTCTGAAAAAAGTAAAGTCAGAGTTCATGTGCATGAATACAAAGACTGCGTTTGTAACAAATTTTACGGCATTTTACAATTATATCAAATATATCAAAATAGGGCATGTAGAAGCAGGAACGTTAAAACTTGCAGGAGTCACAGAAGAAAAAATATATGCCCTTCCTAAAGCATTATTAAGGGATGAAAAAGTTTATCAAGAAATTGCTAAAGCAGCAGATCCTTATGGAGATGGAATAGCATCCAAAAGAATTGCCAATGCTTTAGGGGAACATTTTAAATTTAAAAGGTAGGAAAGGTGATGGAACTTGAATTATAAAAAGAGATTGTCTCTTTTAATGCTACTAGATTCTATGATTGTATTAGGGTCGGTGTACGCAAGCTATTTTATTTTACATCCTTATTTTCAAATTTTCACGGCAAAAACATTATTAGTTAGTTCCGTCAGCCTATTTGTAGCACACCATGTGCTAGCAAATATATTTCATTTATATAAAAAAGCTTGGGAATACGCAAGTGTAGGAGAACTGTGGGCTATTTTCAAATCAGTGACGTTATCTATTATCATCACTGCACTTATACAATTAGGCTTTTTTCAAGATATTTATTTTAGAACACTGTTTATTGCGTGGGTACTACATATTTTGCTAATTGGTGGTTCGCGTTATGTATGGGTAGTTCTCCGAAATGCCTATTTTAAAAAGCAAGATGTAACAGATTATAAGCGTACATTAATAATAGGTGCAGGTTCAGCAGGCACCATGATAGCAAGGCAATTAAAAACAAATCATGAAAGCAAACTTTACCCTGTTGCATTTGTAGATGATGATGTGAAAAAGCATAAACTAGAAATTATGGGGCTTCCAGTTCTAGGTGGAAAAGAAGTGATACAAGAAGCAGTTAAGCATTTTAACATTGATTATATCATTATAGCTATTCCATCTTTGAAAATAAATCAATTGAAAGAAATATATAATGAATGTGCACAGACACAAGCAAAAACACAAAGCATGCCGAAAATTGAAGACATTATGCTTGGAAAAGTATCTGTTAACCAATTCAAAGATGTAAAAGTAGAAGATTTATTAGGCCGTGAGCCTGTTGAACTTGATCATGAAGGAATTTTAGAGAAAATTGGAGACAAAGTGATTTTAGTAACGGGGGCTGGAGGTTCTATTGGTTCTGAAATCTGTCGTCAAATATGTAAATTCAACCCAAGTAAAATTGTTTTATTAGGTCACGGAGAAAACAGTATTTATACAATTGATATGGAGCTTCGTCAAATCTATGAAGAAAAAATTGAAATTGTTCCTGCTATCGCCGATATTCAAGATAGAGATCGGATTTTTGAAGTGATGGATACACACAGACCGGATATAGTGTACCATGCCGCTGCTCATAAGCATGTACCTTTAATGGAGTATAATCCGAGAGAGGCGGTAAAAAATAATATTTTTGGAACAAAAAATGTAGCTGAAGCTGCTGATACATTTAAAGTAAGTACAATGGTGCTTATTTCGAGTGATAAAGCGGTTAATCCCACAAATGTGATGGGAGCAACTAAAAGATTTGCAGAAATGCTAATTCAAAATTTAGACAAACATAGTAATACCAAATTTGTTTCTGTTCGTTTTGGAAATGTTTTGGGTAGTAGAGGAAGTGTCATTCCTTTGTTTAAAAAACAGATTCAACAGGGCGGGCCTATTACAGTTACTCATCCTGATATGACTCGATACTTTATGACTATTCCAGAAGCTTCACGCCTTGTAATTCAAGCAGGAGTATTAGCTAATGGAAAAGAAATTTTCGTACTAGATATGGGGGAGCCTGTCAAAATCTTAGACTTAGCTAAAAATTTAATCAAATTGTCGGGATATACTATAGAAGAAATAGGAATTGAATTTAATGGTATTCGACCCGGAGAGAAAATGTATGAAGAGCTTTTAGATAAAGCTGAAATAAACACTAAACAAATCTTCCCCAAAATTTATATTGGGAAGGCTGTTTTATTGGAACACAGTATTTTACAATATTTTATGGAAGAGTTCAAAAACATGAATAATCACGATATCAAAGAAAAACTTTTTGATATTATAATTAACACAGATGCAGTTTATGAAGAATATTACAAAGTTTAAATTAAGACAAATTAAAAATTATTGAGTAGTTAATCAGCGGATTTAGATTAGGTATTTTAAGTAGAGTTAGTGCTATTTTTGTGAATTTAGAAAAGGTGTATTTTATGCTAATTTTGAAAAAATTATTTCACCAAATTAAAAGAAATAAAATCGCTAAAAATACAGCTTGGATGCTGGTTGGTTATTTGGCAAAAGTCGGTTTGCAAGCTGTTACTTTTGTGTTTTTAGCTAAACAGTTAGGGATTAGAGAATTCGGCATATTCTCATCTATTCTAGCTGTCTCAAGTATTATCGCTCCCTTCGTACATTTAGGTGCATACAACATGTTAATAGAAGACATAGTAAAAGGAAAACAGGTTTCAAAAGCAGTAGGTAATAATCTAGTTACTAGTCTTATAGTTTTACCACTTGGTTTATTACTAATAGGAATCATTTCTTTGTATTTAAAAATTTCTATAATTATATCAATAAATGTAAGTATAGCAGTTTGTCTTGGCGGGCTGTTAATAGGTATTAACAAGGCAGTGAATATTTCGCAAGAAACTTTGAGATATAATTCATATTTAGAAGTGCTTTTGGGTTTTTTACAAATTCTATCAGTATTTGTATTGAATACTTTTGATGGGGGAATTTTAGAGTGGTCTACCTATTATCTTATTTGTAACTTATTTGTAGGTACTATAGCTTTAGTTACTATAATAAAAAGGTATGGATGGGTAAAAGGTGATTTAGTAAATCTAAAAACTAGGCTAAATTTTGGATTTCACTTTGCAATTGCTGGATTAGCTAATAATGGCTTAGCTGATATAGATAAAACTATGCTTACTAAAGTTGCTTCTTTAGAAGCAACAGGTGTTTTTAGTCTAGCTCAAAGAGTCATAAATATGGGTTTTCTCCCACTTATGGCTTTTCTAGGTGCTATTTATCCTAGATTTGTCAATATAGAGGCGAGAGGGTACGAAAAGTCTAGAAACCTCGCAATTAGAATAACACCAATAGTTTTAGCTTATTCTATAATGATGATTCTAATAATTTGGATATTCGCACCGATTTTAGTAGGGATAATAGGAGAGGGGTTTAAAGAAGCTAAAATTGCTATTAGAACTCTATGTTTTTTAATTTTAATTCAAGGATTGCAGTATCCGTTCGCTGATGCTCTCACAGGTAGTGGTAATCAAAAAATCCGTACTTACTGTCAAGTTTCTGTGCTCTTTTTAAATATTATGATGAATCTTGCTTTCATACCAAAGCTTGGTTGGGTCGGTGCTGCAGTGGGAAGTATAATAAGTCAAATATTCTTTTTGTTGCTCTTGCTTTTCACACCCATTCTTCTTAAGAAGAATGTAAAGAGATAAAAAGAATGTAAATCTTACTAAAAGTTATTTGCAAAAAACAGATCAATTCAATAAGGAAGGAGAAAAAATGCTTAAATCGGTTGTTCATATAAGTGATTACTCTAGTCTCTACTCTGGAAATTTCGTTAAATCTTTACAAGTGTTAAGTTATAACCTTAAAAAATCAGGGTTTCAGACGGTATTGGTCTTTCCTTATGAAGCAAAAAGCAGAAAATGGGCAAAAGAGTTAATACACTCAGGACATAAAGTCTATTTTTTGTCCCAAAATACATCTACTTTTAAACTAATAAAAGAGATTAAAAATATAATTGTTAAAGAAAATAGTGTAATAGTCCATTCTCATTTCACAAACTATGATATATTAACCTCACTATCTGCTAGTGTAGCTAGTGTAAAACTTAGAAGGAAGATAAAAGTAATATGGCATGTACATTCGGACTTTCCAATTAAATACAATAACACTAGAATTTTAAAAGATTTTTTGAAGTTTCGAATAATCGGAAATTGTAATTCTATGATAACAGTCTCAGAAGAGCTAAGAAAACAGCAAGAGAAGAGAGGCGGCAGGAAGGAATTAATAAATTATATTCCAAATGGAATAGATTTTTCCAGAATCCAGAGGAAACACGATAACTTAAAATTAAGAAGTTTTTATGGGATTTCACAGAAAGATTTAGTGCTTTTGTCTTTTGGTTGGGATCCAATTACCAAAGGTATTGACACAATCTTAGATGCATTAGAAGCAATTGAGCAAGTAAAAGAAAAACCCCCGGTGAAAATGATAGTTATAGGGGAAGATACTCTAAACGAGTTTATTAAAAATAGATATAATACTAACCCACCAGAATGGTTAATAATTTTACCACCTAATGAGAATGTCAGTGAGTACTATCAAATAGCTAATATTTTCATTTCTGCTAGTAGATGGGAGGGCTTTTCTTATAGTGTGGCTGAAGCTATGTACTCAGGATTGCTTATAATTGCAAACCAAATTAAAGGGCTAAATTGGATAGAAGAAGCACCTTTTTCGTTATTCTATTCAAATAGTAGTTCTAAACATTTAAAAAATTTAATTCTGGATTCTAG
This sequence comes from Priestia megaterium, assembly GCF_009497655.1. Lineage (NCBI taxonomy): Bacteria > Bacillati > Bacillota > Bacilli > Caryophanales > Bacillaceae > Priestia > Priestia megaterium. The sequence continues at coordinate 1,116,523 of NZ_CP023317.1, forward strand.
TTTAAATTCAAATGAGAAAATTGATAGTATATCAAAAAGTAACAAAAAGTTTATAGAGGAAAATTATACAATGGAGATATGGAGCGAGAAAATAATAAGCTATTATAAAAGCATCATATAATTAATTTTATTGTAAAACTCCATCCATTACTTAGACCTAGCTTGGGATCAATTATTAGTTAAGGAGTATGCATGAAGAGAGTAATTTGTTGTTTCCTATATTTGTTTGTTTTTACTTTACCGTGGGAAGATATGTTTGTCGTTAGTAGCTTAGGCGCAATAAGTAAAATATCCGGGTTTTTATTTTTTATCATGTCATTTGTATATATTGTAAATAGAGGATATATCTACAAAGTTAATGGTTATACAATACTTATATCTTTATTTGTTTTATGGGCAACTTTTAGTTTTTTTTGGAGTCAAAATCAAACAAATTCTAATATTTTAATATTCACAGTAATCCAATTGTTTTTTATGTTTCTATTAATGAGCCAAATTGTTAACGAGGAAATTTTATTATTGAGGGTGTTTCAGAGTTTTGTTTTAGGAGGATGGGTTTCAAGTATTGGGGTTATATATAATTTTCTTTTAAATTCAAATACTTTTAATGGACGTTTTTCAGCAGGAAGCTTTGATCCTAATGAATTAGGTATAATTCTAGTACTAAGCATAACCATGGCATGGTATTTAAATTTAAAACTTAAAAAAAGATTTTGGACTTTAATAAATTATTTTTACATATTTTTAGGAACCTTTGCTGTAGCCCTCACAGCTTCGCGAACAGCATTTCTTGCTTTAATAGTTTGCTATTCATACATTCTTTTTTTAGGAAATAAAAACAAAGTCAGTAATAAGTTCAGTATATTATTAAAAGTTATTTCAGTATCACTAATAATATATAATATTTATACAATTATACCTGATTCTGCCACAGAAAGGCTATTGACGACTTCATCTGACATTAAGACAGGAAATTTTAACTCAAGGCAAAATGCTTGGGAAGGTGGAATGCAAATTTTTCGTGATCATCCAATTCTAGGGGTCGGGATTGGAGCATTTAGAACTACGGCTAATATCAAATATGGTATAGATATGGTTGCTCATAATATTTATGTATCTGTTTTAGGGGAAACTGGAATGATAGGGCTTGTCTTGTTATTGAGTATACTACTTATATTAGTAAGAGGTGTTATGCGGTTGAATTATAGTGACAAGAAATTCCTTTTAACTATGTTAATGATTTGGTTTTTAGCTTCTCTTACTCTAAGTTGGGAGTATAGTAAAATGACATGGTTGATATTAACTTTTGTGAATATATATTACAAATTATTTAATGATAAAACCAAAAGTATCTATAGTCTATAGTGAACGAAATAAATAAATTAATAAAGAGTTTAGGATGGTTGACAAGAATATGAAAAGAAAAAAATCTATAATGCATATTATAAATAGTTTTTCTTTGGCTGGTGCGGAAAAATTAGTTTTTGATATAGCTAAAAATATAAATATAGAAGAGTACGAAATATTTATATGTGCTATTGGTTCGTCTACAAACAAATTGATTGAAGAAAAGATAAAGGAAGAATTGCTAGCTATAGGTGTTACAACTTTTTGTTTAGAAAAAAAGCCTGAGAGCGGTAGGATCGTAACCCTAAGTAAGCTAGTTAAAATAATTAAACAAAATAATATAGATATAGTCCACACTCATTGTCCTTCTCCTGATATGTATGGGCGTATTGCAGCTAAGGTTTCTGGCGTAAAAAAAATATATACAACCATTCATAATACCGCTGGATATTATCCGTTAATGGAGAAAACAATTGGGAAGTTCACAAACGTATATATTGCTATTTCAGAACAAGTGAAAAATTATATGATTGAGAATTTAAATATTAGTAGCCATAAGATAGTGGTAGTGAAAAACGGAATAGATATTCAAAAATATACACAAATTCAGATTGATGTAGACTATTATAAAAAGAATTTAGGTATACTACCTCAAGATGTGGTAATCACGACCATAGGTAGGGTTACAGAACAAAAGGGACATAAATATCTTATAAAGGCTATAAAAAAAGTTAAGGAAAGATATACGGATATTAAAGTTTTAGTAGTAGGTGATAAAGGTTTAGATAAAAATCTTTATGAAGAATTACAGCACATGGTTTTAAAAGATAATTTAGAAAACAATATTCTATTTTTAGGAAATAGACAAGACATTGCAGAAATATTAAAAGTGTCAGACATGTTTGTGTTTCCTTCTATACATGAAGGTTTTGCATTGGTTACTTTAGAAGCGATGGCTTCTGCCACTCCAATCATCGCAACAGATGTAGGGAGTATTAGGGAAATAGTTGTGCCAGATAAAAACGGACTAATTGTACCGCCAAAAGACGCTCAAGCTCTTGCAGAGAAAATTATTTTTCTAATGGAGAATGTCGATTTGTCAAAATCTATAGCTACAAATGGTAAGAATGATGTTACTGAACAATTTTCTATTTATCAAACCACCAAAAAGTTAGAAGAGTTGTATATTTGATATTTTTATGAAGGAGACAAGAGCTTTAATGAAAAAGAAGGTAATGCTTGTAGGACCTAACCGTAATATTGTGGGTGGTGTAGCTACTCATATAAATATATTAACAGAGGCTCTTGAAAAAGTAGGAATTAATACAGATATATATGAACTTAAAGATTATTCTAATAAAAACAAATTAGTAAAAAAACTAAGTGATATTATGAAAATTCTAAAGATTAGAAAATCTAGTTCTAATGGGTATCTAGCAGTTCATCTAAACCCTTCTATCTACTATGGTTCTTTTTTAAAATTAATTTTGACACTGTTTTTTTTGAAACATAATAATATTGTTGTTCAGTTTCATGGAGGTTCTTTCGATAATTTGAGTAAGTTAAATAATAGTTTACTAAAAACAGGCGTGGTTAGAATTCTTAAGAAAGCTAAATGTTTTCTGTTTTTAAGTACGGATCAAAAAGAAGCATTCTTAAGTAAGTTCCCTGATTTAGAAGATTTTTCATTTATTGTACCTAATTTTATAAACACAGAAACTAATTTTATTCAAAAAGATAATAAAAAACTTTCAATCCTTTTTTTAGCCAGATTGGTTGAGGAAAAAGGGGTATTGGATTTAATAAATGCAACCACAAAAATTGATGAAGCAGACATAGAAGTTAAAATAATTGGAGAGGGAGAGTGTAAAGAAAAAATATTGTGTTTAATAAAAGAGAATCAACTAGAATCAAAAATAAAATTTTTAGGTGCGAAATTTGGAAAAGAAAAAGAAAAGCATCTTCAAGAAGCTGATATATACATATTACCTTCGAATTGGAAGGAAGGTATTCCTTATACTGTTTTAGAAGCTATGAAATACAGAGCAATGGTTCTTTGTACACCCCAAGGGGGATTAAAAGATATCATAATTGATGGATATAATGGTATATTTATTGAAAAAGACGCTGAAAGTATTGCTCGAACAGTAAAAAAATTAATAAGTAATAAACCATTAATTAATACAATTAATGAAAATGCATACCAGTATCTAGAAAAAAACTTGTCGATAAATAAAGCTGGAATTACTTTTAAAAATATTTATTTAAGAGAAACTCAATACTAATTATATATTTAGGTAGGTCAGCAAATGAATGTTTATAAACTATATAAATTGTCCAGACAGTTTCAAGATTTTAAAATTCCAGTATTGCCAAAATTGGTGACTTATAGCATAAGATTATTTTTTGGATGTTTTGTTCCTTACAGCGCAAAAATAGGAGAAGGAACGAAGTTGGGATATGGAGGAATAGGAATAGTAATTCATAGTAGAGCCGTTATAGGAAAAAACTGCATTATAAATTCTGGAGTAACTATAGGGGGGACTACTAAAAAAAGAGATGTTCCGATTTTGGGAGATAATGTATATGTTGGTTCAGGCGCAAAAATATTGGGTCCGGTGGTAGTGGGAGACAATGTTGTTATTGGAGCAAATGCAGTAGTAACTAAGAGTGTACCTGATAATTGTATGGTAGCTGGTATTCCTGCAAAGATAATTAAAAAAAATATAAATATTAATAACTATTTGTAACATTATCTAAACTTCGTTAACTTAGTTATTAATTATCTGTTTTAAAGTCAGAATAATAAACTAAGTTAGTATAAAATAAATAAACATATTTTTTATTATTTGTTTTATATAATGTTCCCTTATATTTGTTTTACCAGAGGTTATTTTCATTTTGAAATATAATTTTTTATATAACATCTAATTACCTTTTTAAGGTAGTTTACTTTAGAAAGGACATAAATTTATGTATAAAAAAGTTAAAATTTTGACTAACATGGGATTTAGATGGAGTGGTTTTAGGTTAAAATACGAGCTAGAGAAAAAGTTAGGATTAATCGAAAAAAAATTCAAACCGATTGAACCATCTAATAAGGATTTAATTGCTAACATTGAATTAGATATTACTAATATTTTAGATAACTGTAAACAATATATCGAATCTAATTCGAATAAGTTTTTCTTTAATTCTGGGAGCTTATTCTCATGGGGCAAGGACTTCTTTAATAAGGAAACTAGTAAGGAGATAGTAAATATAGCAAATAATATATGTAATAATAAATTTCCGTATTTTAACAAATCTATCGCTGAGTTTCAAACAATAGGATGGAACGTTAATCCTTTTTCGGGAAAGAAAGCTCCTTTAGATAAACATTGGATAAAAATATCTGATTTAGGCGCTGATTTTGGAGACATCAAATTTATTTGGGAACTATCACGTTTCTCATTTGTTTATTCTTTAGTGCGAGCATATAGAATAACCTCAAATGAGAAATATGTCGTTAAGTTTTGGGCGCTTTTTGAGAGCTGGGTAGAAAATAACCCCTTAGAAATAGGTGTTAACTACAAATGCGGACAAGAAATGTCATTTAGAATAATGGCCTGGATTTTTGGGTTATATTCTTTTTTGGATCATAAGGAATCTACAAATCAAAGGATTACTACTTTAGTAAAATTTATTTATTATCATACTAATCATGTCGACAAACATTTTGAATTCGCTCTAAAATCTGTAAAAAATAATCATGCTATATCAGAAGCAGCTGGTATGTACACGGTAGGTACGGTATTACCTTTTTTTAACAAATCTAAAAAATGGAGAGAGAAAGGCAAAAAATATTTAGAGAAAGAAGGGTTGCGCCAAATTTATGAAGATGGTTCATACCTTCAACATTCTATGAATTATCAACGACTTGTAATCCAAAATTATACATGGGTTTTACAATTGGCTAAGTTAAATGGCGATAGTTTTTCAGAAGAGTTAATTACTAGATTAAAAAAATGTGTGAAATTTTTATATAACAATCAAGATAAAAAAAACGGTTATTTACCTAACTATGGTATGAACGATGGCGCATTAATTCATCCATTATCAAGCAATGATTATTTAGATTATCGCCCCCAATTAAACGCAGCTTGGCATGTTCTAACTAGAAGAAGGCTTTATCAGAGTGGTCTTCATGATGAAAATTTGCTATGGATTTGTGGAGAAGAAGCATTAAATAGTCCTGTAGAAGATTGTTATAGAAAATCTCAAGATTACCCTGTAGGTGGTTATTATACTATTCAAGGCGAAGGCAGCTTCGGACTAGTAAGGTGTGGTACTTATAAAGATCGTCCTAATCAAGCGGACATGCTTCATCTTGATTTATGGAGCAATGGTGAAAACATTTTAACTGATGCGGGCACGTTTTCATATAATACAGATGAAGAATGGTTGAAGTATTTCAATGGTACATCTTCTCACAACACCATAATGATAAATAATAAAGATCAAATGGAAAAGGCTTCACGCTTTATGTGGCTAAATTGGACAAAATCTAAATTAATATCATTCAATCAATATGAAGATGGAATGATGATCTTCGAAGGTGAGCATTATGGTTACAAACCTTTAACTCATAGAAGAGGAGTTATTCATTACGAAGGTCAATGGGTGATTATTGATGATGTGTTTGGTGACTTTTCTCATGAAAAACAATCCTTCTCCTTGAGCTGGTTATTTGGAGTCAGAGAGGTAGCAAAAGTTGAAGCAAACGAGTGGGTTTTAGAAACCAATACAGAAAAATGGAATCTAAGTATTATTGAAAGTCCCAGCTATAAGGATAAATTATACAAAGGCAGCATTGAACCTACTAAAGGGTGGCGTTCACTTTACTATGGGGAAAAAGAGCCCGTTTCGCAATTAAACATAAATATGAAAGAGAATAAAAAAATAAGAATCATTACAGTTCTTTCAAAAGATAATGACTTAGTCAAATATGATTCAAAATCTAAAAGTTTGAAAGTTCATAATAAAAGTATCGTTTTAAGAGAAATAGGTCTTGATTCAATGTTCAGAGGTGTAGAGAATTCATTATGAAAATATTACTTTTACATCAATATTTTTTAGGGGAAAATGATCCAGGAGGTTCACGTTTTAATCAATTCGTTAAATACTGGGAAGAGCAAGGCCATGAGATAACGGTAATAGCGGGCACAGTTCATTACATTACAGGTAAAAAAGAAGATAAGTATAAAGGGAAATGGATTACAAAGGAGAAGTACTCTGATAACGTGACAGTTTATCGGACCTATGTTTCAGAAGCCTACAACAAGTCCTTTTTAGGGCGTTTGTGGGCTTATTTTTCTTTCACCTTCTCTTCTTTATCAGCCGTCTTGTTTAAAGTGAAAAAGCATGATGTGCTAATCGTAACTTCTCCACCTTTATTTGTAGGTATTACCGGAATATTGGCTAAGTTGTTAAAACGAATTCCTACTGTTTTCGAAGTGCGAGATTTATGGCCAGAATCTGCCATAGATACTGGGGTTCTAACAAATAAGTTTTTAATAAAATCAGCTTATCTAGTTGAAAAATTGTCTTATAAATTTGCGACTAAGATTAATGTCTTGACACCAGCTTTTAAGCAAACATTAATGGAGAAGAAGGGAATAGCTAAAGAGAAGATTATATTTGTTCCGAATGGAGCTGATACCGATATTTTTCAACCTGGCCCTAAAGATAACTGGGTGCGTGAAAAATATAACCTAAAAGATAAATTTGTTGTGACGTATATGGGAGCCCATGGGGTGGCGAATCATTTAGATTCTATTCTAGACGTTGCAAAAGAATGTAAAGAATACAAAGATATTATCTTTTTACTAATTGGTGATGGAATGGAGAAAGAAAGGTTAAAAGAAAAAGCTAAGCATGAATCTTTAAACAATATTCTTTTTATTGATTCACAGCCTAAACATACAATTCCAGATTTTTGTAATGCTTCTGACGTTTGCACAGCAGTATTAAAGAAAATCGATACGTTTAAAACGGTTTACCCAAATAAAGTATTTGATTACATGTCGTGTGCTAAGCCCATACTTCTAGGAATTGATGGAGTAGCTCGGGAGCTTGTAGAAAACAGTCAAAGTGGATTTTACGTAGACCCAGAAAATGCACAAGAATTTAAAGAACAAATTTTAGAGTTATATAATGATCCAGAGTTAGCTCATACTTTAGGAGAAAATGGGTTTCAGTTTGTCAAAGAATCCTTTAGCAGAGAAAGCCTTGCTGAAAAATACGTAAATGAGCTAGAAAAAATCAGAAAGTAGGAAGCCATATGAATAAAAATTTATGTGTAGTAGGTTTAGGGTATATTGGATTACCTACAGCTGCAATGTTTGCTAAATCAAACTGGAATGTTGTTGGGGTAGATGTAAATCCAGTAGCGGTAGAGAAATTAAATCGAGGTGAAATTCATATTGAAGAAGTAGGTCTAGGAGAGCTAGTGAAAGAAGTAGTGAAAGAAGAGAATCTAGGAGCTCAATTAGAGCCAACTTATGCAGATTGTTTCATTATTGCTGTGCCTACACCTCATAATGAAGATCATACCGCTAATTTAGATTATGTTATTGAAGCAACTAAATCGATTTTACCATATCTAAAAGAAGGTAATACTGTAATCGTAGAATCCACAATTCCCCCTCGTACTATCAATGATATAGTTGCACCAATTATAGAAGAAGAAGGATGGAATGTTGGAGAAAATCTCTTTTTAGCTCATTGTCCAGAACGTGTATTACCAGGCCGTATATTAATTGAATTGGTAGAAAATACTCGAATTGTTGGTGGGGTTAATCAGAAATCAGCAGAGCAAGCAACAGAGATATATCGTAGTTTCGTAAAAGGAGAAATTTTAATCACCAGTGCTGTGAGTGCAGAAATGTCTAAGCTTATGGAAAATACATATCGAGATGTGAATATTGCACTTGCTAATGAATTAGCTAAAGTTTCTGAAAAGCTAGGAGTAGATGCATTGGAAGTTATTCAACTTGCCAACCATCACCCTCGTGTTAATCTACACCTTCCAGGACCTGGCGTTGGCGGGCACTGTTTAGCTGTAGATCCTTATTTTATTATTGAAAAAGCACCAGAACAAGCAGTATTAATATCAAACGCTCGAGCAATTAATAATTCGATGCCAAGCTTTGTAATTGATCAAGTGAAAAAACTCCTCCCTCAAAAAGCTTCCAAATTAGCAGTTTTGGGGCTAACTTATAAAGGGAATATTGATGATGTGCGTGAAAGTCCTGCAATGGATATCGTAAATTTACTAAGAACCGAAGGTTACAATATTAGTGTACATGATCCGCATGTCCAACCACATCAAGTTGAATTTGAATTGAGTTCATTTGAAGATGCTATTGGGGATGCTGAATGTATTCTTATTTTAACGGATCATCACGAATTCAAAACTTTGGATGAAACTAAAGTGGTTAAATTAATGAAATATCCTAATGTGTTAGATACCCGTAATTGTGTACAATTTTTAAATGAACAAATCAAATATTATAATTATAGTAACTTATTTGAAATTAGTAGCCAAAAAGAAGTTATAATGAAGTAGGTGAGTAAGATAAAAAGAGTAGTTGATTTTGTAGTTTCTCTTTGTGGAATTTTAACTCTATTTTCAATCATTTCCATTGTAGCTTTTCTTGTTAAAATTAAACTAGGTTCCCCAGTGCTTTTTAAACAACAGAGACCAGGAAAGGACGGGATCCCTTTCTATGTATACAAGTTTCGAACTATGAATAGCAAAAAGGATTCTATGGGTAACTTGCTTCCAGATCATCTCAGACTAACCCCTTTTGGGCAATTCTTAAGAAAATTTAGTTTGGATGAATTACCTCAACTCTTTAATGTATTAAAAGGTGATATTAGTTTGGTAGGCCCCCGTCCCCTATTAATGGAGTATTTAGATTTATATACACCTGAACAGGCCAAGCGACATAAAGTGCGTCCTGGAATTACAGGGTGGGCTCAGGTTAATGGACGTAATGCTATTTCTTGGGAAGAAAAGTTTAAATTAGATGTGTGGTACGTGGAGAATCAGTCATTTTGGTTAGATATGAAAATCCTTTTCTTAACGGTCAGGAAAGTATTTAAATCAGAAGGAATTAATCAAAATGGACATGTAACGATGGAAAAATTCAGAGGATCAGCCGATAAAAGTATGTAGGAGAGCTGTTGGATGAAAAAGCTTTTTATTATAGGTCAGGGTGGGCATAGTAAGGTAGTTACCGATATGGTGAAAGCTCAAGGAGATTACGAGATTATCGGTTATCTAGATGATTATTATAAAGAAATGAAAAGAGATGGAGAATTAATTTATGCTCCCATTTCCTTTTTTTCTTGTTTTAGTAAAGATGAATTAATATATTTTGTTATTGCGATAGGGAATAATATAGTGCGTAAACGTATAACGGAAACCCTTCGGTTGCCTTACTCGAAATATGCTACTATTATCCACCCTACAGCAGTCATTAGCTTATCTTCTATGATTGGAAAAGGGAGTGTAGTTATGCCTTATTCCGTTGTGAACGCTAATTCTAAGATTGGAGAACATGCTATCATAAATACTGGAGCTATTGTTGAGCATGATAACCTAATTGGAGATTTTGTGCATCTATCACCTAATGTAACATTAACTGGTACGGTTCATATAGAAGAAGGAACTCATCTTGGAGCAGGATCCACAGTAATCCCGGGAAGGATTATAGGATCTTGGGCAACGGTTGGAGCAGGAGCAACTGTTGTATGCGATATAGGAAATGGTGATACGGTTATAGGGACTCCTGCTAAATCAATTAAAGGTCGGGATTAAAAGTGACTAATACACTCACAGAACAAAAAAGAATCTATTTATCTAGCCCGCACATGAGTGGGAATGAACAAAAATATATCAATGATGCTTTTGAAACAAACTGGATTGCCCCTTTGGGGCCTAATGTAGATGCATTTGAGCAAGAAATTGCGTCTTATGTAGGAGTTAAAGGAGCAGCAGCAGTGAGTTCTGGCACGGCTGCTCTTCATTTAGCCCTTCAATTATTAGAAGTAACAGCTGATGATATTGTGTTCTGTTCTACTTTTACATTTATTGCAAGTGCTAACCCAATTGTTTATCAAGGCGCTACACCTGTTTTTATTGATTCAGAACCTGATACATGGAATATGTCTCCACTTGCTTTACAAAAAGCATTTAAAGATGCTTCGGAAAAAGGCAAGCTTCCTAAAGCGGTTATCGTAGTTAATTTATATGGGCAAAGTGCAAAAATGGATGAAATAGTCTCAATTTGTAATCAATATGGAGTGCCAATCGTTGAAGATGCAGCTGAATCATTAGGGTCTATCTATAAAGGTAAAAAAAGTGGTACCTTAGGAAAGTTTGGCGTCTATTCTTTTAATGGAAATAAAATTATCACAACATCTGGTGGAGGAATGCTTGTTTCTAATGACCTTGAAGCTTTAGATAAGGCTAGGTTCCTTGCCACACAAGCCAGAGATCAAGCTCCTCACTATCAGCATAGTCAAGTAGGTTATAACTATAGGTTAAGTAATATTTTAGCTGGTGTGGGGAGAGCACAGCTAGAAGTTCTAGATGAACGAGTTGAATCTCGAAGAAATATTTTCAATCTTTATCGTCAAAAGTTAAGTCACCTTAAATCAATAGAGTTTATGTCTGAATTGCCAGAAACATTGTCAAACAGGTGGTTAACAACAATCTTAATTCATGAAAACGAGTTTAATGTTACAGTTTCTTCTATTATTGAAGAACTTGGAAAAAAGAATATAGAAGCTCGCCCTCTATGGAAACCTTTACATTTACAGCCTGTATTCAATGGTGTACACATCTATTCACATAACGAGCAAAATGTATCAGAATATTTATTTAAAAGAGGAATCTGTCTACCTTCAGGCTCTAACATGACGCGAGAGGATCAAATAAAAGTTATAGATACTATACTAAATCTATTCAGTTAATTTATTTTTAGTTAAAGAATCAAGTCTTTCGGTTTGTGTTTTTGTTAAAAATATTAAATTATGTAAAATAAAGTAGATAAGCCATAGCATGTTATATATAATGAATTTTGTACTGGTTTTACTATATTAATTTTGTACGGAGGTCTTCAATGGAAGAAACAATTGATTTAAGACAATTGTTTGGAACTCTTAAAAAAAGGTTCTGGTTAATTGCCTTAATTACCATCATAGCAGCAACAATCAGCGGTGTTGTTAGTTTTTTTGTGTTAACGCCTGTATATGAAGCAAGAACTCAGATCTTAGTCAACCAAGCTAAATCTGAACAACAATTTTATAACTCTTCTGAATTACAAACAAATGTTCAATTAATTCAAACGTATAATGATATCATTAAAAGTCCAGCAATTTTAGGGGAAGTAACAAAGCAATTAGACTTAGATATGACTCCTAAACAGTTAAGCAGTCAAATTCAAGTAACGAATTCACAAGATTCTCAAGTTGCCCACATTGTAGTACAAGATACAAATGCTAGACTAGCGGTGAAAATTGCTAATACAACGGCCTCTGTATTTAAAAAAGAAGTGCCTAAAATTATGAGTATTGATAATGTGAGTATTTTAGCAAAAGCTCAGCTTGACGAAGCACTGAGTCCAGTTAAACCGCAGCCGTTTTTGAATATTGCAATAGCAGTAGTCGTGGGGTTAATGGCTGGCGTAGGCTTAGCCTTCTTACTAGAGTACCTAGATAATACGATTAAAAATGAACAGGATGTTGAACGTGTTTTACAATTACCTGTTATTGGTGTGATTTCTATTATTAAAGAAGAAGAGCTTAAAAACCTTTCTTCCGCTAGTTATGTATCAGCAGTAAGGGGGGAGTCACGCGGTGCTTAAAATATTCAAGAAATCAAAGTCTGTTTCAAAAAAATTAACGCATATGCGCAGTTTAATTTCGCATCAAAAGCCTAAATCTCCTATCACGGAGCAGTATCGTACAGTACGTACCAACATTCAGTTTTCGAATGTGGATCATGATATAAAGTCCATTATGGTTACGTCTTCATTTCAAGAGGAAGGTAAGTCAACAACCGCAGCAAACATAGCAGTTGTTTTTGCCCAGCAAAAGAAAAAAGTGTTGCTGGTGGATGCAGATTTGCGTAAGCCTAGCGTACAGTATACGTTTCAATTGCAAAATCATCTGGGTTTAACTAATGTATTAACGAGGCAGATGGTGTTTCATTCTGCAGTTCAAGCTACAGGAATAGATTCACTGGATGTGTTAACCAGTGGGCCTATTCCTCCAAATCCAGCAGAGTTACTTGGATCACAGGCAATGAAAGATTTTATGGAAGAGATATACGAGCAATACGATATTGTTATTTTTGACACGCCACCTGTGTTGCCAGTGGCCGATGCTCATATTCTGGCCAATCAATGTCATGGTCTTGTATTGGTTATAAAAAGTGGACATGTAGAAAAAGATTCTGCACTCAAAGCGAAAGATATATTAGAAAACGCAAAAGGAAAACTTCTTGGAGTTATACTTAATCAAAAACAGCACTCAGATGACGAGCAATATTATTATTATGGTACAAAGTAGTTCAAATAAAAACCATTTGAAAATATATTACTTTCGTTAAGTGAACAAAAAAAACTAAACAGCCAGTATGTTTCGGTATTTGCCGAGGCATACTGGCTTATTTGGTTTGAACTACTGGCATTTGGTAAAATTAGTGCTGAATTTTGATTTTTGAACTAGTTTATTTTATATATTGAGTTGAGAAAGAACAACTTTAATAGATGGTACCTTAATCTAGAAAAAGGTGAAAATTGAAGTTTTTTGAGAGTTCTCTAAGGCCTTATAAAACTTAATTTATATATTTTTTAAATATTTATAGACCTCTTACGTAGTCGCGTTTTCTGTAAGAGTTGGCAGAAGAAAAAATATATTATTTATTCGAAAAATAAAACTTCTTCTATCTTATTTTTTCTATCTTAACATTTACTTTATTTTCTATATCCTCGTATTTTTATACCAATTAAGTTATTTCCTCTTACTATAATAGTTGAAAAAATATAATTGTCTGCCTTAAGCTGAAGCAAATAATTATTCTTTGTATCGCTTGTAAGAGTATAATAATATATCTTGTAAATTTATGTTTTTTAAACGTTGTCTTTTTACTTAAGTGAGATGACAATGTTTGATAGTAGAGATTATACATAGTAAGCCATTAGCCGAGCTTAAAAATATCCTTTTTCTTAGTCTTAAAATCATAATTTATAAGTGCAAATAAATTCAAAACAAATCACCTTTCATTCAATTTTCACTAAAAAGAAATAGGGTATAAACATACAGCATGAGAACTAAATTATATTTACAGGAGAAATATAATGTTTTTTATCTCTAAAATATTTTATCAATGGCATCGTATTAGACTAGCATTTCTTGAATTATTGCTAGAAGGATGCATGGATAAGGGACTAGAAAATAAATTAAACAGAAAAATTAACTATCATAAGCATAAAATAGAAAAATTATCAAAAGATGGACTTTAATCCTCTAGAAAGAGCGGAATAGTTTAAGGGAGTACTAAATAAAAACTCTAGGAGATTGCAAGGAATGTTAAATCGTAATGTAATTAATGCTTTATTTTTAGGTTCGATTTTATTTATTATTGGTTTAACGATGTTTCCAGAAGCTTCATTGGGTATCGGTGTAGACCAAGGGGGTATTAATCTTGTGCCCTTTTATACAATTCGAGATTTATTACTTCATCGCTCTTTTGGCGATTTTATAATAAATAATATAGGGAATATTATTTTATTTGTGCCTTTTGGTATCTTGTTACCCCTTAAATTCAATAGTATAAGTAGTTGTTCAAAAGCTTGCTTAATCGGAATGACATTTTCATTGCTAATTGAAATTGTTCAATTGTCTATGCCTAATAGGTGGACTGATATAGATGACGTTATTTTAAATACTTTAGGAACGGGAATCGGTTACGGCTTATCTAAATTATTAAAAAATATTTCGAAAACAGCATAGAAATACATAAGTAAGAGAGTGTATACCCGTTCTATCTTTATTAAGAAAAAGGTGTCGTTTCTAGGAAGACAACTTTGCGAATTTAAACAATATATAGAAATAGAAGAGTGCTAATCCCTGCGCTCTTTTAGTTGCGGAAATAAATAATTTAAAATATATCTTTTGTTCCTTAATTGAAATAGAATTATTCCTTAGATATGTTCTAGTAATTTAGCAGGCCTAACTTTATTTGTAAGTTTCAGTGTATTTTTAGTATATTTTCATGGTTTTTTCATTTTTCATCGTTATAATAACTCACGTGAAAATTCCTATACAAAAATCAAAAGGTTAGGATGGAAAGCTAACAGTCTAAGTCAAATGACTATGACAGCTGAAATGTCTGTTTAAAGGGGAACTTAAAGTGATAGAATTTTTTAAAAAGATTATAAAGTGTAAGATTAAGGCACAACATAAAGTAGAAATTTCTTCTGGTAGATGTATTCGATGTGGAAAAGAAATCGTTAAGTAATGTTTGATTGAGAGAAAAGTCTTTTCAAAATTGGAGGGGCTTTTTTTATGCATACCCCATTATTAAAAGTAAAAAATGTCAGGCATCCATAGTTACAGTGTAAGATTAAGAGAAATACCTAGTTCTTCTGCTAAATTGTTTTCATTTTAAAAAACCTTCGATTATATTAAAATAAAATCCTTTTATGGTAAAATATATTTCATTAACTAGATTGGAGAATGAATTAATGAAAGCACTTTTAATGAGGGCAGGTTTACTAACCTCCCTAGGACTAGGCTTGTTTCATGGAGAAGCATTGGCAGAATATGAACAACCCTCTCAATGTATCTCATATGGTGAAATTAAGCAAAATCAAAATCCCTCTTTGCAGCATGTTAACTGCCTATTAACAACTGCAGCCTTACAAGCAAATATCCCTCCAGAAGTCGTAAAAGCAGTAGCTACAAAAGAAAGCGGAGCAACAGAAGGAAATCGTATTTGGAGTCAATTTGACAGCGAAGGCAAACCCAGAATTTCTCAAGACGGTGGAATTGGACTTATGCAAATTACCAATCAATCAACCTATGATCAAGAAAGATTAAAATATGATATTTATTACAATATTCAGGCAGGTGTTCAAATACTCAGTAATATGTATAGTCGAACTGATCTTCCTAAAATAAAAGGAGCTGGAAGAGAAACTATTGAAAATTGGTATTTCCCAGTAATGGCTTACAATGGTATTAAGCCAGTAAATAGCCCTCTTTATCAATTCACTGGTGAAAGAAATACGGAAGCGTATCAAGAAAAAGTTTTTGCTTTGATAGAATACTATAGTTTTGTAGATGACCCTAAACTTAAGCTAGGAAAATTTCCTTTTGCTACAGAAGATTTTTCCTACGATGTATCTCAAGGTGAAAATATTAAATTCCTAAAAAAAGAGTATACTTTAACTGATGATCTGCATTCATCAGCTTACAATTTTGTATTAGGTAATAAAGTAACGGTAACAGGTGATGTCGCTAATTTAAGGTCACAACCAGGTACTCCATCGGATGCTAGCAAATTACTTAAAGGTACAACGCTGATCGTTGATGGAGATTTTAAATATGATCAAGATTCAAGCAGTGAAAGGCAATTTGTATGGTATCCAGTTAGTACATTAGACCAGCAATCAACGGGATATATTTCATCAGCCTACCTTATGAAAAGTTATATTCCAGGGAAAGTTACAAAAGTGAATATGAGTACGGATAAGGCAAGCCCTCAAACAGAAGGAACACCTATAACGGTGACAGCAACATCTGAAGGAAGCAGTGACCCGGAATACCGATTTTATGTAAGAGATGAAAAAGGAACGCTTACGATGCTACAGGAGTATGGATCCAGTAATAAAGTAACGTGGACCCCTCAGAGTAAAGGAACCTATACCTTAATTGTGCATGCAAAAGATAAGAGTAATTCGGGTGCAAATAGTTACTATGAAGCACGCACAGAGAAGATTTACCAGGTAGAAGCAGGAAAAGTTACGAAGGTGAGTATGAGCACGGACAAGGCAAGCCCTCAAACAGAAGGAACACCTATAACGGTGACAGCAACATCTGAAGGAAGCAGTGACCCGGAATACCGATTTTATGTAAGAGATGAGAAAGGAACACTTACGATGCTACAGGAGTATGGAGCCAGTAATAAAGTAACGTGGACTCCACAAAGTAAAGGAACCTACACTTTAATTGTGCATGCAAAAGATAAGAGTAAGTCAGGTGCAAATAGTTACTATGAAGCTAGAATAGATACTACTTATACTATAAATTGAGTGGCATGTAACTCTATCATTGAAAATGATAGAGTTTTTTATTGATCAAAGAATTCAAACTCGTTTGTTATCCAATAAAGTTATTCATGTCAGGTGTTAAACAATTAACGACATATAATTTTAAAGAATGTTAATATAATATAGGTCTTTGGATTTATATAGATATAGATAAAATGATCTATTTTAGTTATTTCTTACGAAGTTTAGAGATACTAATAACTTTATATTAGCAACGATGGAAACGGTATCAAATATTCTTTTAGCAAGTTCGGAAAAATTAAAATTTTTTCATATAAACAAGTCTGTTGACTCAAGAAAATATAAGATATTATTGGTAAAATTTTAAATAGATAATTTTGGTCAATGCCCTATACATTTACATTTATTTTATGACGTTAATATTACATTGTTATAATTTTGAAATATATTTACTATAATTTTAATGGGCAATATGACCTGTTTAAATGATAAAAAGGACATTAAAGACATATAAAACTGGTATTCGGGGTATTTCGACAAAAACAGACATTGAACCTATAAAAAAGCTATGCTAGTATTGATAATGTTTTTATAGGACTTTTGAAGGACGGTGAAGTTGAGCGTGATAGATTTACATTGTCATATATTACCTGGTGTTGATGATGGTGCAAAAGATATAGCATCGAGCATTGAAATGGCTAAACAAGCAATCTCACAAGGGATTCATACTATTGTCGCTACACCTCATCATCAGAATGGAAAATACATAAATGAAAAAGCAAGCATTGAGCAGCAGGTAGGCTTATTAAATCAAGTGTTGGAAGAACGGGAGTTGCCTCTAACCATTTTACCTGGTCAAGAGTCGCGTATCTTTGGAGAAATGGTGGAGGAATATCGTGCTAGCCGAGTTCTTACGCTAAACAATACAGGTAAATATATATTCGTAGAGTTTCCATCTAGTCAAGTGCCACGATATACAGAACAACTTTTATTTAATCTTCAGTCAGAAGGGCTTACACCCATTATTGTACATCCAGAGCGAAACAGCCGTTTAATTGAAGAACCTGATCTTCTATATAATTTTGTTAGCCGAGGGGCATTAACACAATTAACCGCTTCTAGTCTAGCGGGTGATTTCGGTAAGAAAATTAAAAAGTTTTCTCATCAATTGATTGAAACTCAACTAACTCATTTTATTGCTTCAGATGCTCATAATGTAACTGGAAGGTCTTTCAGGATGCAAGAAGCGTTAAGCATAGTAGAAAGAGAGTACGGCATCGACTTAGTGTATCAATTTAACGAAAATGCAGTATGCGTGGTAGAAGGGAAAACTTGTTTTATAGAGCCGCCAGAACGAATTCAGCGCAAGAAATTTTTAGGGATATTTTAGTCAAGGTATGTTAAAGCTTCTTACAAGTTTGTTAATTGTTTAGATTATATCGTTTATTATTCAATATTAGAAATGAAATAGTAAGGTAATGTCTCCTAACCTTTATCAATGGAGATACTCGATTGTACTGTGGGTGATAGACACCTTAGACGCTTGTCGTCAAAAGTACGGTGTGAGGGTGGGTTAGATGCCCAATTTTATTAAATAAATACTTACGATAAAGTTACTGTTAGTAACTTTATCGTAAGTATTTATTCTACTATTACATAATTAAATAATAAAAAAGAAAGAGGTATAGAAAGTATGAAGAAGATACGTAAAGCTATAATACCAGCAGCCGGTTTAGGAACCCGCTTCTTACCAGCCACAAAGGCAATGCCAAAGGAAATGCTGCCAATCGTTGATCAACCTACTATTCAGTACATAGTGGAAGAAGCAATTGAGTCTGGTATTGAAGATATTATTATTGTAACGGGCAAGGGAAAACGAGCGATTGAAGATCATTTTGATTATGCGCCAGAGTTAGAAAATAATTTAGTAGAAAAAGAGAAGTTTGAATTATTAGAAAAAGTTCGTCAATCTTCAAACGTAGAAATTCATTATATTCGACAAAAAGAACCAAAAGGGTTGGGCCATGCTGTGTGGTGTGCTCGTAAATTTATCGGAAATGAACCATTTGCTGTGTTATTAGGCGATGATATTGTCCAAGCTGAAACGCCTTGTTTAAGACAGTTAATGGATGAATATGAAAACACATTATCTTCTGTAATTGGCGTTCAAACTGTAGCGGATGAACAAACGCACCGTTATGGAATTGTAGACCCAATTTCGAAAGAAGGAAGACGCTATCAAGTAAATACATTTGTTGAAAAGCCAGCAGCAGGTACTGCACCTTCTAATTTAGCAATTATGGGGCGCTATGTATTTACACCAGAAATTTTCATGTTCTTAGAACAGCAAGAGGTAGGTGCAGGCGGTGAAATTCAATTAACGGATGCGATTCAAAAGTTGAATGAAATTCAGCGTGTTTTTGCTTATGATTTTAAAGGTACGCGTTACGATGTTGGAGAGAAATTGGGTTTCATTCAAACCACGCTAGAATTTGCACTGCAACATGAAGAAATGAGAGATGAATTACTGGAAGTGATGACTTCTATTATTGAACGAGAAAGTAAGAAAAAAGTGAATATTAATTAATCATACTACGATGGAAAGGGGATTAAACATTGTCAGAAATGGTAGGAAATAAAGCTGTTTCAGATACATCTGTTGCTAGACAATATCCAAATGTAATAGTAAATAATAGTATGTCGTTTCAATTTGCTAAAAGAACCCTAGATATAGTGCTTACTATTGTGGGGTTAATACTTCTTTCAATAGTTTTCTTAATAATTTCCATAGCGATAAAGATTGAAGATCCTAAGGGGCCTGTTTTGTTTTCACAAAAAAGGATCGGTAAAGACGGTAAAGAATTTAATATGTATAAGTTTCGCTCAATGGTTACAGATGCTGAAGCGAAGCTCCAGGAACTATTGAAACATAACGAAACAAGCGGCGCTATGTTTAAAATGAAAAATAATCCTCGTATAACTAAAGTAGGAAGATTTATAAGAAAGACCAGTATTGACGAATTGCCTCAGTTGTTTAATGTGTTGAAAGGCGATATGAGCTTAGTTGGTCCTAGACCACCTTTACCTAGGGAAGTTGCAGAATATAATGAATATCACAAACAGCGTTTACTTGTAACTCCGGGCTGTACAGGTATGTGGCAAGTGGGAGGCAGAAGTAATATTGGATTTGAAGAAATGGTTGAATTAGATTTGTATTACATAACAAATCAAAGCAATCTGTTAGATTGTAAAATAATATTAAAAACATTTAAAGTACTTTTTGGCTCCAATGATGCTTTTTAAATGTTAATGAGTATATAAGGTGAAAATAAATGAATTCTTTAACTATGTTTATAAAAGAACGTAATAAAACAGTACTTATTCTATTTAGTGTTTTGATAAGCATCTTTCTTGTTGCTTTTTTATCATTTGTTGCTTATAAAAATTTTTTAATCGGAGTAGGTATGTTTGCTGTTATTTTGTTAGGCTCAATCATGCTCCTTTTACTCAATTTCTCAGGTATTAAAAAGACATTAATTATTTTATTCTTTTTTACTCTAGCTTTTAATATCGAATTCCCTTTATATCCATTTAATGGAGGATTTTCTGCAAGTCACCCGGGGGGATTAAGAGGAGCTTTAGTTATCAATCAGTTTTTTCTAATACTTCTTGCTTTATTTCCGGTCTTTTTAAAAGAAGTTACAGATAAGCATTTAGCTTCGCACAGACAATTAAGTTCTCTAGAAATTGTATTGTTTGTATCATTTACATTGGTTTCAATTATCTCCTTTTTCTTTGCAGATAATAAACCAGCAGCATCTTATACTGTTGTAAGGTTAATATTTATGACGCTTTTTGTATTTATGATGCTTAAATTAAATTTTTCTTCTATATGGGACTTCTTTTTAAAAGGGGTTATGTTACTTTTGCCAGTACAATTTGGAATTGGAATTACTCAATATATTACTGGTCAATATGCGGGCTTCCGTATACTTGGAGAAAGTAAAAACCCATTTCGGGCAGAAACTGTATTTGGTGCAGCTGAAAAAGGTTTAAGTGGTACGCTCGGGCACCCTGGTATATTAGGTGCTTTTTTAACGCTTGTAATGCCTTTTCTTCTTTTATATTATTTGAATTCAGAAAAGAAAACAAAGATCAGAAGTGGTTTAGTGTTTTTCTCAATTTTGCTGTGTGCATCGTTAATCATATTAACAAATGCAAGAACGTCAATTGTAATTATGTTAGCAACTTTCTTTCTGGGATTTGTAGGAACATCCATTATTCGGTATAGAACGGATGAGCCTGCAAATAAGCTGCTGTGGTATCTATCTATTTTTACGTTGGCCATTTTAACATTCGTTTTTGTATTTTCAGATGCTTTGATAGAGAGATTTGGAGACTCAGATTTATTATATCAAGCGAGCTATAGAGGGAATTTAAGTGTTATCAGTTGGAGTATTATAACTGATAATTTTAAGAACTTCTTTTTAGGAGTAGGCCCTAATAATTATACAGATACAGTAGCGACAATGGGGAGCGGATTTGCGTATACTCAGCCCGTTCACAATATGTATTTATTATTATTTGCTGAAGGCGGTATCTTTTTTGCTTTGTGTTATGTGAGTCTATTGGGGACTGTGTTATTTAAAATGACAACAGTAATTGTTCAAAAAGGTAAACATTCATACTATGCATTAGCAGTAGCCATAAGTATAATCAACATCTTTCTTTATAACTTTACTGGCTGGGCAAATAACAACAATCAAACTTTTATTTTATTTGTGATAATTTGTATATTCTCTATAAAAATTTATGAAGAACATAAACAAACAAGGTTGGGACAGTTATGACTTTAGGAACTAATTTTTTAAGTGTTGTTGACATAGGTAGTGAAATTACTCTTGTAGGTTATTATGGTATGGATAATTTTGGCGATGATCTTATGTTAAAGAGTTTGTTAGATGAATTCGAAAAGCATGACTTGAAAGTCAATATTTTAGCTTATCGAGAGGTGAGCTGGTTATCAACAGAAGCCTACCCTAATGTGAAGGTCTGGATTTGGCCCGATTCCAAGCTCGGGAAATTTCAGCTTTTTAAAAAAGCTTCCCAAAACAGCAAAGCAGTTTTTTGGGGCGGGGGCACCTGCTTTACGGATGAAGATGGGGACGGATATTTTAAGTATATGCTTTATGCAAAGCTGTTAGGCAAAAAAGTTGGTTATTTAGGGGTAGGGATCGGTAATCTTAGCAAGACTTCAAGATTATTTAAGACTAAAAAGCTTATTAACATTTCCAGTATTTTAACGTTTAGAGATAAAACATCGTTAAAGAAAGCTTCAAATTGGAAAAAGAAATCATCAAAAGCATCAATTGAGCTAGTAGAAGATCCTGCAAATCAAACATTAGAGGTATTGGCGAGTTCTTTGCCAGTGAAAACAAATAATAATAGTCTTGTATTAGCATGGCGTGACTTAAGCGACTACTCAAATACTACAATAGGTGCTGAATTATTGCCTGTATCAGAAATGGCTATTAAATTATGTGAAGATCACGAAATGAATAGAATCGTAATTATGGATACTGATTCCGTGAGAGATAAAGAGCTGAGTATCTCTTTAAAAGAAAGCATTGAAAAGCTTAATAGTAATATATCTGTTGAGTACAATGACTGTACAAACTACGAAGAGAAACTTGCAGTAATAAATGAAAGTAAAGTAGTTTTTACTTCTAGGTTGCACGTGGCTGTAGCAGCTAAGTATTTAAATAAAGAATGTTTTGTATATAATTATTCTCCTAAGATTAGTTATTTTGTTCAAGAGGAAGGCAATAATAAAATTCAGCTGATTGATAAAGACTTAACTATCAAATCGGCTTAATTGGAGTTTTTTAGATGTCATTAAAGAAAAAGTTAGCTAGTAGCAAAAATAAAAATCTCCTAGATATCTCTGTTCTATGGATATCCCAATTCGGAGCTGTGGGCATAGCCTTTTTCACCCAATTATTATTAGCACGCATATTAAAAGTAGAAGATTACGGTTCGTTTTCTTCAGCTATTAATATTGTAACTATTCTAGGAGGGGCAGCTGCCTTTGGAGCTGGATCGAATTGGTTACGCGCCTTTGGAGTTGAGGGATGGAAGGCACATAGATGGGTAAGGCCTACAATTAAAATTAATCTAATAATTGCAAGTATCGTTATTATCGGGCTACTAGTTTCTACGTACTATATGTCTGTATCGGATTCAACGAAAATCCTTACAATTATATTTATTTCAATTTTATTATCTTTAACTTTTTCAACTGCCGCTGAGGCTGTATATCAATTGGAAGAAAAATATCAAAAACTTTCTTTGCTAAAGTTTTCTGTACAGGGTTTGAGATTTTTAGTAGTACTCGCTGCTTCATTTATTGGTGCAAACCTGTTGTTCATTGGGGTAGGTTATGCATTAGGTGCTTTTATATTAATTTATGTTTACTTTAGAATAATAAGAAGATTATATAAACGAAAAGTAGAATTGAAAGGACATGCGCAATATGAAAATCGGGCCATAGATGATAAAACTAGTACGAAAACAGCATTTAAGTATTTATTACCTTATGGTTCAACAATTGTCTTTTATTCTATTTACTTTCAAAGCAATATATTTATTATAGGTCTAATGAGTGGAGAAGAAAGTGTTGCACTATATAATGTAGCCTTTACCATATTGAATGTTATTTATCTGTTTCCTACCACTTTTTATCAAAGTTATCTAATTCCTAAAGTTCATAGATGGGGAGAAAACAATGAAGAGAAAATGTCTCTGTTATTCAAGCAGGGAAGTAAAATTGTTTTAACAATTGGGATTATTATTATGCTTGCAGTTGCAGGTTGTGCTTCATTTGTCGTTCCATTGTTATTTGGAGAGCGTTATGCAGAAGCAAGTTTAATATTGATGCTTTTATCGATAACGATTCCATTTAGGTTACTTTGTAATAACCTTGGCAGTATTTTAGTGACAGAAAAACATGTGGTAAAAAAAGCATATTATCAAATGACAGGTGCAATAGTAAGTATTGTTTTAAATGTTGTTTTCATTAACCTTTGGGGGGTTTATGGAGCAGCTTTTGCAACAATTATTACAGAATTCATTGTTATGATTTTATTTGTAGTAGGTGTAAATTCCTATGTGCCAGCAATTAAAAATCATAAATGGAAGAATACTAAGAAATTCACCAACCTACTGCTAGTTACAACATTATTAGTTATCTATTATTTTTATGTTTTGTCTAAGGATGTAACTGCCTTTGAGTTTTTTATACCAATTGTAGTAATTGGTATGTTTTTAATCTATTCACTAGTTAAATTAATAAAAAATGATTTAATTGTTTCAGTTAAAAAACTTCTACTTTAAATTTAAAGTAGAAGTTTTATTGTCAACGAAAAGATTTAGGGAGAAGTGAGACTTATGAAAAAGATTCTTTTCATCACAAACCTCATTCCTTACCCGTTAGATAATGGTGGGAAGATAAAAAGCTATAATACAATCGTAGCTTTATCAAAAATTTACAATATTGATTTACTTTGCTTTGCTAATTCACAGGATGAGTTGAAACATGTAGATGCTTTAAATGATATTACTGATAACGTAAATGTAGTTGTTAAAACTTTAGTTAGAAGCTCCTCTAAATCAGCTTTTATAAAAGATTATGCAAGCAGTCTTTTTAGTGCGTGGCCTTATAGTATTAATAAATTTTATGATAATCGCTTTAAAGAGTATTTGTTAACTTACATAAAAAAGAATACTTATGATTTTATTTACGTTGATCATTTGCCGATGATGGTATATAACAAACATTTTAATGATATTCCCATATTATTAGATCAGCACAATGTAGAAAGCTTAATCTTTAAGCGTTTTATTGAAACAGAAAGCAGCCCTGTAAAAAAGATACTAGGGTCTTATGAATACTCAAAATTAAAAAAATTCGAAATTCAATCTATGCACGAATCCTCTCAAATTATCTGCTTAAGTAAAAACGATCAGCAGGAGTTTCATGAATTTGGAGTTTCAAAAGAAAAATTATCAGTTTTGCCCATTCATATAAAATTAAATAAAAGATATGAACCTAAAAAGCATGAAGGCGGAAAATTTAAACTATTATTTTTAGGGTCCATGTCATGGTATCCCAATCAAAATGGCTTGAAATGGTTTATGGAGAATGTATGGCCAAAGTTAGAACAGTCGGAATACGAGCTTTACATTGTAGGGAGTAAACCACCTGCTTTTATTCAGTCGTATCACAATGGAGAAAATGTCTTTGTAACTGGCTATGTAGATGATGTAGATGAATATATAGAGTTATGTGATATCAGTATTGTACCTCTTTTTGTAGGAAGCGGACAGCGTGTAAAAATTATTGAATCTTTCGCAAAAGGTATACCTGTAATCTCTACGTCAATTGGTGCGGAGGGACTTCTCTGGGAAAATGGAAAAGAAATATTAATAGCAGATGATAGCGATGAGTTTATGAACAAATTAAATACTATAAAGTCTAATCCAAATATGTTAAAAGATTTATCAGTGAATGCGATGAATACATTTGAAACACATTATTCATCTGATAAGTTACCGAGAAAAATAGAAAAAATCATACAAAGAATGGATATAAAAGGATGAGTGTATTGACAACTAATCAAGTTAAATTATTTGATATTAATTTTGATAATTTAACCATGCTAGAGGCTATTAATAAAATTGAAGACACAGTTGAAAATAATAAAAAAAATAACCAATATAGTTACGTTGTTACTCCAAATGTTGACCATATTGTAAATACTTATAAGGATGAAAAATTCAAACAGGTGTACGATAATGCAAACTTGATTTTAGTAGATGGGATGCCTATCGTGCAAGCATCTAAAGTATTAAAGTCTGAATTAAAAGAAAAAGTATCTGGTTCAGATCTAACTCCAGAGCTATTTAAATTAGCTCAAAAAAAGCAGTTTAAAGTTTTTATTTTTGGTTCTAGAGAAGGTGTAGCAGACTTAGCAATAGAAAAAATACAAAAAGATTTTAATTATGATTTTCCAATTAAGGGTTTTTCACCTCCTTTTGGATTTGAAAAAGATCCTACTGTGCTGCAAGAATGTATACAGAAAATTGTAGATTACCAACCTGATATGTTACTAGTGTCTTTAGGTTCTCCAAAAGGAGAATTTTTCATTTATAATCATTTATCAGAACTAAAGGTACCTGTTTCTTTACAGATAGGTGCATCAATTGATTTTATCGCTGGTACTGTAAAAAGAGCACCTGTATGGATGCAAAAGTCCAGTCTAGAATGGTTTTATCGTTTTATCAAAGAACCTAAACGCATGTTTAGAAGATACTTTATAAATGATAGTTTATTTTTTAAGATTTTTATTCAAGAATATGTTGGGAAGAAAAGAGGTAATTAAATGAAAACGATACTTTTATCAGGTGGTTCAGGAAAAAGACTATGGCCTTTATCAAATGATGCTAGATCTAAACAATTTTTAAAAGTGTTGGAAGATGATAATCAAGAATTACAATCTATGGTACAACGGGTTTGGAAACAATTAGAAAATGTTGGGTTAGCTGATTCGGCAGTATTAGCTACTAGTAAGTCACAGGTAGACATGATTCATAGTCAGTTAGATAACAAAGCTGATTTAATTGTAGAACCTTGTCGTCGAGATACTTTTCCAGCTATCGCTTTAGCTGCTACATATTTATATAGCGTACAAGACACAGGGCTAGATGAAGTGGTAGCTGTGTTACCTGTAGATCCTTATGTGGAAAATCGCTTTTTTAACCGTGTAAAAGACTTAGAAAACGCTGTACATGGTAGTGATGCTCAGCTTGCGTTAATAGGAGTAAAACCAACTTATCCTTCAGCTAAATATGGCTATATTGTACCTGCAAATAGTGAAAATACAAACGATTATTTGCCAGTAAATCGTTTTACAGAAAAACCATCTGAAGATAAAGCAGCAACTTTGATTGACGAAGGTGCGTTGTGGAATTGCGGAGTATTTGCCTTTAAATTAGGCTATGTTATTTCAATTTTAGAGGAGAAAGGGTTGCCAACTAAATACGATGAGTTGTTAAAACAGTATGAAGGGCTTCCTAAAATCAGTTTTGACTATGAGGTAGTAGAAAAAGCAGAAGAGATTGTTGTTCTTCCATACGATGGATACTGGAAAGATTTAGGTACTTGGAATACATTAACAGAAGAAATGGCAACAAGTCAAATTGGTAAGGGTGTTATTAGCGAGGACAGTAAAAACATTCATTTAATTAATGAACTTGATATTCCAGTTACCGTGTTAGGGGCTTCTAATTTAGTTGTCGCATCTAGCCCAGATGGTATCTTGGTTTCTGATAAAGAAGCTAGTCCAAGAATTAAAGAACTAGTGGGAGAATTCGATAATCGTCCTATGTATGAGGAGCGTCGTTGGGGTTGGTATCGAGTATTAGATTATACGAAGTTTGAACAAGAAAAAGAAGTCCTAACAAAACGAATTGGTGTAGATGCTGGTAAAAACTTAAGTTATCAATTACATGATTATCGTGACGAAGTATGGACTATTATTAAAGGTGAAGGGGAGTTCATCTTAAATGATAAGCTTCTTACAGTGAAACCTGGTGATGTTCTTCAAATTAAATCAGGGGACAAGCATGCTATAAAAGCTAGTACTGATTTAGAAATCATTGAAGTTCAAACAGGCTCACAATTAATTGAAGAGGATATTGTCCGCTTATTCATGACTTGGGAAGAAATAACTGAACATATATTGAGTTTAAAGAAGGCTTAATTATACTCAATAAAGAGTAGGTATTCTTGAACCTACTCTTTATTTGTTTTTATTTTTAGCATGTTTTATAACTTATAAGCTTAAAAATCCAGTTATAAATTTAAATAAGACAATACATATATTTTAGTAAACAGTATCAGAGGAGATGTGTAAGTATTGAAACAACCATTATTTTTAAAGCCCTTATTCCAGCAAAGAATTTGGGGGGGAACGAAGTTGAATGAGCTTTATGGCTACGACATTCCTTCGAATCAAACAGGCGAATGTTGGGCTATTTCAGCTCACCCAAATGGTCAAAATGTTGTTGGAAATGGTGAATTACAAGGAAAAACATTAGGACAGTTATGGGAAGAAAAACCAGAAGTCTTCGGTTGTTTTGAGAGTGACCGGTTTCCACTATTAATTAAAATCTTAGATGCAAATGATGATTTATCCGTACAAGTTCATCCAGATGATGAATATGCAGATGAGTATGAAAATGGTGAGCTAGGTAAAACAGAATGTTGGTATATTATTGATTGTGTAGAAGATGCAGAGATGATTTTTGGCCATCATGCAAAGTCACAGGCTGAACTAGTCAAATTAATTGAGGAAGGAAACTGGAATCACCTTTTACAAAGGGTAAAGATTAAACCGGGAGATTTCTTCTATGTTCCAAGTGGTACAATACATGCTTTGTGTAAAGGAACATTAGTACTAGAAACTCAACAAAATTCCGATACCACATATCGTGTATATGACTATAATCGTCTTGGTCAAGATGGACAATTACGTGAACTTCATTTAAATAAAGCAATTGAAGTTACCACAGTTCCACACGTAGCAGAGAAAGTAGAACCTGCAATTGCAAAGGTAAATGGAGGCACAATTACAACATTTGTAGAGGAAGATTATTTTACTGTTTATAAGTGGGACGTTCAATCCTCCTTGGAATTAACCCACGGTGCGCACTTTATATTAGCAAGTGTTATTAAGGGGGATGGAATACTTGTTATAGAAGGAGACGAGTTTTCTTTGAAGAAAGGTGATCACTTTATCTTGCCGAACGGAATAGATAACTTTTCTATTAAAGGAAATTTAGAATTAATTGCTTCACATCCTAACAATAAAGGAGGACGTAACTATGACATGGCAAGCACAGCTAGAGAAATGGCTAACATTTGATCATTTAGAAAGTGAATTAAAAGAAGAGCTCTTATTAATGCAACGAAACCAGAAAGAAGTAGAAGATGCATTTTATAAAAACCTTGAATTTGGAACAGGCGGTATGAGAGGAGAACTAGGTCCAGGTACGAACCGTTTAAACTTATATATGATCCGTAAAGCAACAGAAGGATTAGCGAACTATATTGAAGAAAATGGTGAAAAAGCAAAAAATAGAGGTGTAGTTGTTGCCTATGATTCGCGTCATAAGTCACCTGAATTTGCTCTAGAGGTTGCAAAAGTACTAGGGAAGCATAACATTAGAACATATGTATTTGAGGAATTGACACCTACGCCTGAACTATCCTTTGCAGTTCGTTACTTAGACGCATTTGCAGGTATTGTTATTACAGCAAGTCACAATCCACCGGAATACAACGGTTATAAAGTCTATGGAGAAGATGGAGGGCAAATTCCTCCAGAAGTTGCAGATACAATTATCACTTATGTTGATGCAGTAAAAAATGAATTAACAATTCCAGTAATGGACGAAACCCAACTGCTCGAAGAAAAATTGTTAACATACATCGGTCAAGAAATAGACTCTGCGTATATTGAAGAGTTAAAAACTATACAACTTAACCGAGGAATTGTTGAAAAATCAGGAAAAGACTTAAAAATTGTATTTACGCCATTGCATGGCACAGCTAATAGACTAGTTCGTGCAGGCTTGGAAGCTTTCGGCTTTAGCAATGTTACAGTTGTCAAAGAGCAAGAACTACCTGATCCAAATTTTTCAACAGTCAAATCACCTAATCCCGAAGAGCATGCAGCATTTGAATTAGCCATTAAATATGGTAAGGAAATAGAAGCTGACATTTTGATGGGAACAGATCCAGATGCAGATCGTTTAGGTATTGCTGTAAAAGACATTAATGATAATTATGTCGTGCTAACAGGAAACCAAATGGGCGCACTCATGCTTCACTATTTACTTTCTCAAAAGAAAGAAAAAGGGATTCTACCTAAAAATGGTGTCGTGGTTAAAACTATAGTAACCTCTGAAATTGGACGTGCAATTGCCAAAAGTTTTGGGCTGAATACAATTGATACTCTCACTGGTTTCAAATTTATAGGTGAAAAAATTAATGAATTTGAACAAACGAAAGAATATACATTTGAATTTGGGTATGAAGAGAGCTATGGATATTTAATAGGAGAATTTGTTCGTGATAAAGATGCAGTTCAGTCAGCAATTTTTGCTGCGGAGGTAGCTGCTTTCTATAAAATGCAAGGAAAGTCTTTGTATGAAGGACTACTAGAAATTTTTGAGCAGTATGGCTTTTATAAAGAATCACTTCAATCATTGACTTTAAAAGGAAAAGATGGGGCAGAACAGATAGGTAATATCTTAGCCTCATTCCGAAAAACACCGCCTACAGAAGTTGCTGGTGTTAAAGTAGTAGCAATTGAGGATTATCAAATTAGTCAAAAAACAATTTTAGAGACTAATAGCACTGAAAAAATTTATTTACCAAAATCAAACGTGTTAAAGTTCTATCTAGAAAATGGTTCTTGGTTTACAATTCGTCCATCAGGAACAGAGCCTAAAGCCAAATTTTATTTTGCAGTTAAGGGAACTTCTCTACAGGATAGTGATAAAGCAATTAAGATGTTGGAGTCTAATGTCATGGGGAAAGTTGATGAGATAGTAGGTTTAAAGAACTAAAAAAAGTAGTATTTTTTTGTTTTTAATATTTTTTTAGTGTAAAAAGATTCAATTTAATTTGAATATCTTGACGTTTTTTTCTATTTTTATCTAAAATTTATAAAAAAATATAGATGTTGTATACAAACTCTATTATAATAGAGGTTATGTGAATTTAACTTTTTTATTGGAGGTCATCATGGAAGAAACACTTACTTTAAAGGAGTTGTTTCAGGCTTTAAAGAAGCGTCTTTGGCTTATCGGTCTTATTACAGTTATTACTGCAATAGTCAGTGCAGTACTTACCTTTTTCGTTTTAACGCCAATGTACGACGTGAAAACACAGTTACTTGTAAATCAAACTAAGTCTGAGCAACAAATCTATAATACTACTGAATTGCAGGCAAATGTTCAATTAATTAATACTTATAACGTGATCATTAAAAGTCCTACTGTTCTAGATAAAGTCCGTAAAAATCTAAGCCTAGAAAAAAGTACGGACGAGCTCAATAAACAAATCTCAGTAACAAGTGCTGAAGAATCTCAGATTGTTGAAATAGTAGTAGAGGACAAATCACCAGAGATGGCTGCAAAAATTGCGAATGAAACAGCTAAGGTTTTTAAGGCAGAAGTATCTAAGGTTATGAACGTAGATAATGTAAATATATTGTCTAAAGCTGTAGTTAAAGAAAATATTAAACCTGTTAAACCAATACCAGCTTTGAATATTTTAATTGGTATCGTAATCGGCTTAATTATAAGCATTGCGACTGCATTTGTATTGGAATTCTCTGATAAATCAATTAAAACGGAAGTAGATATTGAGAAGTACTTAGACCTCCCGGTTATGGGTACTGTAGCAAATATTGAGGAAATTCCGGCTTCTCCTTCTAGATCATCTCGAGTTTCTAATCAAGCTAGTAGTAGAGTAAGGGGGGAATCAATTGGCTCGTAAAAAGAATCAAATCAACGATAAAGCATTAACAGTAAAGCGTCGATTAGTTGCTCATACTAATCCTAAGTTACCAGTAGCTGAACAATATCGCACAATACGTTCCAATATTCAGTTTTCTAGTCTAGACGAAGACATTCGTTCTTTGGTAATGACGTCTTCTGGTCCGGGTGAAGGGAAATCAACAACTGCTGCTAACTTAGCTATTGTATATGCACAGCAAGGTAAGAAGGTCTTACTGGTTGATGCTGATCTTCGTAAGCCTACAGCACACTTCTCGTTTAGGTTAGAGAACCACATTGGATTTACAAATGTCTTGACTAAAAAAACGAAATTGTTAGAGGCTGTTTATCAAACTGATATTCCTAACCTATCAATTTTAACAAGTGGTCCAATTCCTCCAAATCCTTCGGAGCTTTTGGCTTCTAAAAATATGGATGAGTTGTTAGAAATAATGTATGAAAACTTTGATTTTATCTTATTTGATACCCCACCTACTTTGGCTGTAACAGATGCTCAAATTTTGTCTAACAAAGCTGAAGCGACACTTTTAGTTGTCAGTAGCGGTACAACAGATAGAAATGCTGCTCAAAAAGCTAAAGAATTATTAACTAATGCTAAAGCTAGGCTATTAGGTGTTATTTTGAATAACCGCAAAATTGAGTCAAAAGATTATTACTACTATTACGGTAATAATTAAATGTAAAAATAGCGTGGACCTTTACCAATTCGGTAAAGGTCCACGCTATTTTTTAGTTTGGTTAAATTCATAATTATCAATGGAGTATTATGAAACAAATTATAGAGCAACTATTAATACGTGCTAATGATATGTGTATGTATTAAAAAAAGCTTTTTATATGATTCATCATATAAAAAGCTTTTTTTAAATTAATTTATTTTAAATTTAAATTTTCTTTTAAAGTATGTGAAATCTTTGTACGTTCTGCATCTGGTACTTTATAGTAGTAAATACCATCGATTTTTTCGCCTGTA
The DNA here is from genome assembly GCF_009497655.1 of Priestia megaterium. Lineage (NCBI taxonomy): Bacteria > Bacillati > Bacillota > Bacilli > Caryophanales > Bacillaceae > Priestia > Priestia megaterium. The sequence goes on from NZ_CP023317.1 coordinate 1,148,839, forward strand.
CCATTAATCTGGATATGATCCACATTATTACGGGCTTCTTTATAGTTTGATTGAATTTCTTTCATATCATCAAACGTAAGATTGGTTTTAACATTATTTCCAATTGCATCTAAAATTGTACCGTAATTTGTCAAAGATTTGATACTTGCGCCTTCGTCAATAACGGCTTGAATGATTTGTTGCTGGCGGGATTGACGACCAAAGTCACCACGCGGATCGTCATAACGCATACGAGAGTATTTTAGAGCGTTTGTCCCGTTTAATTCGAGCGTTCCTTTTTCGAAGTGATGATCTTCATATGTGAAATCTAGCGTATTGTTTACCGTGACGCCTCCAACTGCATCTACAATATCTTTAAAGCTTTCCATGTTTACTTGTATGTAATAATCAATTGGTACATCCAAGAAGTTTTCTACTGTTTTGATCGACATATCAACCCCACCAAATGCGTAGGCATGATTGATTTTGTCTTCTTTTCCTTTGCCGATAATTTCAGTACGTGTATCACGAGGAATACTAACCATTTTAACTGCTTTTTTGTCAGGGTTTACCGTTAACAGCATCAGTGAATCTGAACGTCCACGGTCTGCTCCGCGCTGATCGACTCCCAGCAGCAAAATTGAAATTGGATCATGTTTTGCTAGACTTACTTTTTCAGAACGTTTTTCGGATTTGTCACGGCTCAGGGGCTCATGCGTCTTGTCAAAGGTATTTGCTACTGAACTGTACACGGAATATCCATATATTCCAACTCCAAGAATAAGAAGAATAATGATAGCTAATGCAATTTTAAATCCTTTTTTCTTTTTCGATTTTCGTTTTTTACGCTTGCGCTGTAGGTCTTGTTCTGTTTCCATTTTTTCGCGTCCTTTACAATTTTATTGGGTACATAGTTTGCGTCCTACATTATGTGACAAAGTACACAACTATTCTTATATTCTATCAAAAAAATTGTCATTTTTACTTATTTTTTATAAAAAATAAGTAAAAAATATATTATAATGGAAAGACAAGTAAAAAATAAGGGAGTTAGTTTATGAAAGTAATGGTAAATATTGTAGCTATCGTTGTGCTTATAGGGACTATAGTTGGGGGTAAGTTGTATTGGGATAAGCAAACAGCTGCAGAAACATCAAATTTTGTAGGAAATAAAGCTATTTCAAAAGAGGTATCAGGTGAAACAGAGAATATAAGTTGGGAAGAATATACTAAAAACCTTCCAAAATCTATAATAGTTAAACTTGAAAAAGCAAAAAAATTAGGAAAGCCGATGAATTTATTAATTGTGGGTTCACAGGCAACATCGACGGATTCAACGGGCTGGCCCGCTATGTTCAAAGAAACGTTAAAAAATACATATGGTTCACTTATTAATGTGAAAGTTTTAGAATATAAGGACACTACTACATTAGATTTTGTGCGAAATAGAGAATATGAGGATATTGTAAAAGAGAAGCCAGATGTATTATTATTTGAGCCATTTTTATTGAATGACAATGGTACAGTAGGTATTACAAATACGCTAGATAACTTAAATGTTATTATGTCCCATGTAACAACTTCTAATTCAGATTTGGTGACGATTCTGCAGCCTTCACAGCCTGTATATAACGCTACTAATTACCCTAAAGAAGCAGAAGCCTTAAAAGTTTTTGCTGAAGAGAAGGGATACGAATACTTAAACCATTGGAGCGCTTGGCCTGATTATAGATCAGAGAAAATATTAGATTATCTAGTACAAAAACAGCATATTCCAACTAGAAAAGGTAATAAAGCATGGGCTAACTACTTAAAAGAATATTTTACGAACTCTTAAACCTGTCACTCGGCAGGTTTTTTAATTCCATAGAAAGAAAAGGTAACGTGAATAACTAATATATAATCTTCAAACTCTTGGCGTGTAAAAGTTATGTAAGAATAATTTGAATTTATTGAAAAAATTTCAAGAAAGTATTAAGATAATACATATTAATTTATAATAAGCATAGTCATTAAAGGAGGAATCGCTGTGATAGATTTGTATACTAATATCTTGCCTAATTTAGAAGATGGTCCATGTGATGTTGATACTTTTTTAACAATGGCAAAATCGTTGGTTAATCAAGGTATAAAGAGTGTGGTTGTTGCGCCCACTTGTAGTGGACAAGATTTAGAGAAACAAAGTATTATGACGCACGTAGACACGGCAAATAAACAATTACAGCACGCTTTTATTCCTCTTACTATTCTTCCGGGACAGAAGATAAAGATAGATGACCGTCTGATTCAAACATTTGAAAAGAATGTACACCTTCCAATTAATTATTCTACGAAATACATGTTTTTACAGATTCCAAACGAGCACACGAATATCTTGAATGAACAGATTCTCTATGAGCTTCAGTTAAAAGGCATTATCCCTATTATTAATGAACCAGAACGTCATACAATATTTCTTGAGAACCCTGATCAGCTTTATGAAATTGTAAAAAGAGGGGCTGTTGTTCAGTTATCATCAGATAGTATAGTTGGTAAAAATGGTCGGAAAGAAAAAAAAGCTGCTCTAACTTTTATTGATAAAGGTCTAGCACATATAATTGCGTCAGGTGTATGTGCGGATACTTATGAGAGGTATAGTTTACCTAAAGCTTACGATACGGTATCTAGACACTTTGGGACACAGGCACTTTATAAGTTCATCGAGAATGCGGATTATATAGTCGAGGGTAAAGCTATCTTTAAAGAACAGCCAGAGCGGGTAAAGAAAGGGAAGTTTTTAGGTATATTTTAATCTCCAAGAGCCTATTTTGTATAAATAGGCTTTTTGTTATGCTCCTAAAGGCTATTATTCAGATAAGATATATATGCTAAAATAATGGACATAATGCTATGATTTCCAGATAGATGTGTAAAAATAAGGAGAAGATTTTGTGATAGATATTTATACTCGTATATTACCAAGAGAAGAACGAGGAAAACAACAGTTTATTGATGCAGCTGAATATTTAGTTAGTCAAGGCGTGAAGGTAGTAGCGACTACTTTAGATAAAAAAGCGAACTCTTCTCTTTCTCTCTATGTAAAAGAAGTGAATCAAATGTTAAAAGATGATAATGTCCCTCTTAAAATTGTTGAAGGAATGGAAGTGACTGCAGACCGTGCATTCGTCGCAACGTATCATGGTCGTGAAGCTATGCTTACTTCCAATGAACGATACATCCTCCTAACTGTGCCTGATCAGGAAGAACCTGATTACCTTGAACAGTTTTTATATGAAATTCAGTTAAAAGAAATTGTTCCTATCATTAGACAACCAGAATGTCATCCATACTTTTTAGAGCATAAAAATGGATTATATAAACTCGTAAAAAAAGGTGCTATTGTACAATTATCATCAGATAGTATTATTGGAAAAAATGGCAAGCGTGCTAAAAAAGCTGCGATGCAGTTTCTAGAACACAATCTTGCTCATGTGATTGCCTCTGGTGTAAGTGTAGAGAACTACAAGGAGCATTCATTGCGTCAAGCTTACGATGTGATTGCAAAAGAAAAAGGAGCTGACACAGCTCAGCTATTGAGGAAAAATGCTGAATCTATATTTAATGGTCAAGGCGTTCAAATTCTCCCACCTGAGCGCATCAAAAAAACAAAATTCCTAGGAATCTTTTAAAGTTTCCCTTTGTACCCTGATTAACTTCTGTTTAATCAGGGTATTTGCATAAAAAGACCTATTCCAGACCCTTCTTTTTTCATCATTATTTGGAGTTATTTTACAAATTATGTTTGCGTTTTCATGAAGAATGATAGTAAAATACTGTTAGTTAAGTAGATGACAGGAAAGTACGCGGTTTTCCGGGGTTCGTGGTGGTAAATGTCGAGAAGAATACATAGTTTCACATTTAAAATCGTCGTAGAATAGAGCTATACAAAGCGCAGGGAGGGAAATGAAGTGATTGATATTCATACGTACATATTGCCTAATATCGATAGCGGACCTGAGGAAGTAGACGGCTTTTTGAAGATGGCACGCTCCTTAACGGATCAAGGCGTTCAGTCCGTTGTGGCGACGCCGCTTTATGATAGCGATCAAGAGTTTATGAAACACCATTTATTTCTCTATGTGAATGCAGCTAACGAATGGCTCACGAATTCATGTATTCCTCTTCAAGTATTACCAGGCCAGCTTGTCCCTTTATCACCTCAACTTCTGCGAAACTATGAGCGAAATCAGCTACTCACACTTAATCACACCGATAAATATTTGTTTCTTTCACTGCCTGAATATGATGTCTCACCTTATTTTGAAAAGATACTGTATGATCTTCTAACAAAAGGCGTTGTGCCAATTCTTCGTTCACCAGAATGTCATCCGATTTTCCGGGATCATCCGGAGCGTTTGTATGAGCTCGTTAAAAAAGGCGTACTCGTTCAGCTAAGCGCGGCTAGTATTCTTGGTTTAAACGGAAAAAAAGAACGAAAAGCGGCGTGTATGTTTATTAAATACCGCTTCGCCCACGTGATTGCCTCTGGCGTTCATGCTCGCAATTACCACGACTATTCACTTTCAAAAGCGTATGATTATATTTCCGATATGTACGGTGCGTCAGAACTTTATTTTTTTATCGAAAATGCAGAAGCGATTATCGACGGTCGTCCGGTGCATCAATTAGAGCCTGAGCCGATGAAAAAATTTAGTTTATTTAAATTATTTAGCTAAAAACAAGGGACTTTTCCATAAAAACGGGAAAGTCCCTTGTTTTGTCTTTCTTTCATTGTGGTATGGAATAGAAACAAAGTTAAAGAAAGGAAGGCTGAATATGATAAAAACTACAGCTGGAAAAGCAGCTATGTCGGTATTAAAAGAATGGAAGATCGATCACATTTTCGGTATGCCGGGAGATTCCATCAATCATTTTATGGACAACTTGCGAAGTGAAAAAGATGAAATTGAATTCATTCAAGTCCGTCACGAGGAAGTAGGCGCACTTGCGGCATCTTCTTATGCTAAAATCACAGGTAAAATCGGCGTGTGCCTGTCGATTGGAGGACCGGGTGCGATTCATTTGTTAAACGGCTTATATGATGCCAAAGCAGACGGTGCCCCGGTGCTAGTGCTAGCTGGACAGGTGCCTCGTGCGAAGCTTGGCAATGAATCATTTCAAGAAGTGAACTTAGAACGTGTTTTTGACGATGTGTCGGTATTTAATCACCGAGTGGACTCACCTGAATCGTTTCCGCATCTGCTTCAGCAAGCGATTCGAACGGCTTATGCCAAAAAAGGTGTCGCGGTGCTAGTGATTCCAGACGATATTCCGTCTTCAACGATTAAAATTGATAAAAAAACGCCAATTGCCAATGTATCAAAAACCATTTCTCACAGTGACCCGGAAGATGTAGCTAAAGCACTTCTAGCCATTAAATACGCAAAAAAACCGGTTATTTTAGCAGGAACAGGTGCAAAGCACGCCAAACTTGAATTAGCGCAGTTTGCGGAAAAAATTGCGGCGCCGATTATCTTTACGCTTCCGGGGAAAGGAATACTGCCTGATCATCATCCGTATAACCTAGGTCAGCTCGGGCAGATTGGTACAAAGCCGGCGTATGAAGCGATGGAAGAAACCGACTTATTGATTATGGTGGGGACATCGTTTCCGTACCGTGAGTTTTTACCGGACGGGGTTGAAGCGATTCAGCTGGACTCTGACGCCACACAAATCGGCAGACGCTATCCTGTATCGATTGGATTAGTCGGAGACTCTAAAACGACCCTGTCGCAGCTTGCGCATAATTTAGATTATCAAGAAAACCGCCGTTTCTTAGAAGAGTGTCAAGTTAATATGGAAAACTGGTGGAAGCACGTAGAAAAAGAAGAAAATGAAGTGAGTACGCCAATCAAGCCGCAGCAAGTCATTCCTAAGCTGCAAAAAATCGTAGATGATGATGCGATTGTATCTGTTGATGTTGGGAACGTGACGGTATGGATGGCGAGACATTTCCGCATGACGAATCAAAAATTTGTGATTTCAAGCTGGCTGGCAACGATGGGCTGCGGACTTCCGGCTGCGATTGCAGGAAAGCTTGCCCATCCGGAAAAACAATCGGTAGCCGTGTGCGGTGACGGAGGCTTTACAATGGTCATGCAAGATTTTGTGACGGCTGTGAAGTACAAGCTGCCAATCGTTGTAGTCGTCCTTAATAACAGTGAAATCGGGATGATTAAATATGAACAAGCCATTCAAGGTCACTTGGATTACCAAACGCAGCTTGGTGAAATGAACTTTGCAAAGTTCGCTGAATCGTGCGGAGGAATTGGCTACCGCGTTGAAAAATACGAGGAGCTCGAAACAGCTTTTGAAAAAGCAGCGCTTGCGAATGTTCCTGTTGTGATTGATGTCGTTGTCGCGGATGAACCGCCGCTTCCAGGCAAAATTTCATTTGGACAAGCAGCCAATTATTCGAAGCATATTATGAAAAAGTTCTTTAAAGAACATGAGCTTGAAATGCCGCCGCTTCGAAAAGGACTAAGCAGAATGCTTTAATCAGTGACTCTCCTTACAGGGGAGTCTTTTTAGGAGGGATATCATGGGAGTGTTTGAAATCATTTTACTTATTTTTGGTGCGGTCATGATGCTTGCGATTGTAGTGCCGGTTATTATCGCTGTTATTCTTTGGTTAAAAGATGAAAAACAAGAAGAGCATTCGGTGCTTAGAAACTATCCGCTGCTCGGAAAAATGCGCTATATTTTTGAGAAAATGGGGCCTGAACTGCGTCAGTATTTATTTTTAAATAATAACGAAGGCAAGCCGTTTTCTAGAAATCAATACGAGCAAACCGTTAAGTCAGGTAAATACTTGAACCGGATGATGGGGTTTGGCTCAGAGCGTGATTTTAGCGAACCGGGTTACTATATTCGAAATGCGGTGTTTCCAAAGCAGCGCGACGAAATGAAAGCGGATAATACGGAAAAAATTAAAACGAAAGTATATAAAATGGACGCGGATAACTTATTTAGCCGAAGAGAGCACCGAGAAGAAAAAGAAGCGGATCCGTTTTATTTACGAGATGAAGAGGCGGTCGTTATAGGGCCTTCATGCAAAAATCCCTTTGTTGTAAAAGGATTAATCGGTCAATCCGGCATGAGCTTTGGAGCGCTTGGTGACCATGCGATTACGGCTTTATCTTTAGGATTAGGTCGAGCAGGCGGCACGTGGATGAACACGGGAGAAGGCGGACTGTCACCGTATCATTTAAAAGGAAACGTCGATATCATTTTTCAAATTGGTCCAGGGCTTTTTGGCGTTCGGACAAAAGAAGGCGAGTTTTCATGGGAAGAGTTTAAAAAGAAAAGTGAAATGAAGCAAATCAAAGCGTTTGAAATCAAGCTGGCGCAAGGAGCCAAAACAAGAGGGGGTCACGTAGACGGTTCAAAAGTAACGGAAGAAATCGCCGAGATCCGCAACTTAAAGCCAGGAGAATCGGTAGACAGCCCCAACCGTTTCAAAGAATTCGCTTCGTATCCTGAAATGTTTCAGTTTATTGAAAAACTTCGAGACGTAGGCGGCAAGCCAGTAGGCGTTAAAATGGTTGTCGGAAACACAAATGATCTTGAAGAAATGGCGGCGTATATGAAAGAGACGGGAAGCGGTCCTGACTTTATTACGATTGACGGAGCAGAAGGAGGAACGGGCGCATCGTTTCAAGAATTAGCGGACGGAGCGGGGGTGCCGCTGTTTTCAGGACTTCCTTTTGTGGATGAACTGCTTAGAAAATATGGCGTTCGCGATGAAGTGAAGCTTTTTGCATCGGGCAAGCTGCTAACGGCTGATAAAATTGCGACGGCTTTATCGCTGGGTGCTGACTGCGTGAATATTGCTAGAGGCTTTATGTTTTCTGTTGGCTGTATTCAAGCGCAGGTGTGCCACAACAACAGGTGCCCGGTGGGCGTAGCGACAACAGATCCAAAGCTGCAAAAAGCGCTTATTATTGAAGAAAAATCATATCGGGTGTGCAACTACGTGCTGTCATTACGTGAAGGGTTGTTTAATTTAGCAGCAGCTGCCGGCATTGATTCACCAACGAAGTTTTCAAAAAAACACGTGGTGTTCAAAAACAGCAGCGGACAGTTAGCTGATATTTCTGTAAAAGAAAAGATGTACGTATAAAAAAGCTGCCAATCGGCAGCTTTTTTATTGTCTTCTTTGAAGTAAATGCAGGCAAAACTCTAAGTCTTTTTGAAGGTGTTCCTGCATTAACGCTTCCGCTTTTTCAGCATTGCGTTCTTTAATCGCTTTATAAATGTCTTCGTGTTCGTCAATTAAAAACGGGCGGTTGTAAAATACGACTGTATGACGGAATAAGTAAATGATGGACTGCATGCGGTCGATGATGTTAATCATTACGTCATTGTTGCTTGCGTTCACAATAATAGCGTGAAAACGCTCATTGGCGCTCATAATTTCTTCAAACGAGCCGTTTCTTCCGATGTCTACGCATTCCTTTAATTCTTCTAATTCGTTATCAGATAAAAAAGTTGCCGCAGCTTTAGAAGCTGAGCCTTCTAGCAGCATTCGCACTTCAAACAAGTTGCGTAAGTCTTTTTCTGTCGGCGACACGACTTTTTTTCGAACAATCAGTCCTTCATATTCTAAGCGTCTAATGGAGTCACGAATCGGCGTTCGGCTGAATCCAAGCTCGCTCGCTAATTTTTCTTCGACGATTTTTGTACCGCCTTCAAGCTCACCGTTTAAAATTTTATCTCGAATCATCTCATAAGAAGGGTGATGAGACGAACGAGAACCTTGATTTCTTAACATACTCTACTTCACCTCTAGCATTCGACACGAGAAAATCTCGTCTCTTTCTCTCTTTATTTTTTATCATTTTGTACGCGTATACCCAAATCATACTATAACTTGTGAAAAGGTGGGACGGAAAGTTTCGCTTTTAGAAATAAATTTCATTTAAAAAAAGGCTAGACAAATAAATAAAATGCGAATATGATGAGTGTATACAAAATTATCAGAAATGTATACAAAAAATATTTTAACGTATACATTCTTTTTTAAAACGTATTTGAAAACGTATACAACAAGGGGAGGAAACGAAAATGACAAAACGCGTTGGATTTATTGGACTTGGAATTATGGGAAAACCGATGACGCTCAATTTATTAAAAGCAGGTTTTGAGGTAACGGTTTACGATATTAATAAAGTAGCAGTAGAAGAAGTGAAAGCAGCAGGAGGATTTGGAGCAGAAAGTCTTGCTGAAGTTGCAGTGAACAGCGACGTGATGATCACGATGCTTCCAGCTTCACATCATGTAAAAAGCGTAGTTCTTGGAGAAGAAGGGTTGATTCATAGCGCAAAAGAAGGAAGCGTTATCATCGATATGAGTTCCATTTCGCCGGTAGCATCAAAAGAAATTGCGGCTGAGCTTGCACAAAAAGGAATTCACATGCTAGACGCTCCGGTTAGCGGCGGAGAGCCAAAAGCAATTGACGGCACGCTTGCGATTATGGTCGGAGGAAATGAACACATCTTTGAAAGCGTTTCATCTATTCTTCATGCGATGGGAACAGAAGTAACGCTTGTTGGTGACAATGGAAGCGGCGTAACGGCTAAGCTTGCAAATCAAGTGATTGTGAACTTAAACATTGCAGCAATGTCTGAAGCGCTTGTACTAGCAGCCAAAGCAGGCATTGACGTTGAAAAAATGTATCAAGCGATTCGCGGCGGGTTAGCAGGAAGTGCTGTATTAGATGCAAAAGTGCCGCTTATTTTAGACCGCAACTTTGTAGCAGGCGGACGCATTGATATTAACTTAAAAGATATGACAAACGTGATGGAAACGGCTCATGACATTGGCGTACCGCTTCCGCTTTCAAGTCAGCTTGTGGAAATTTTCCATGCGTTAAAAGTAGACGGAAAAGCAAGCGATGATCACGGCGGAATTGTACAGTACTATGAAAAGTTAGCAAACGTTGAAGTGAAAAAGAAGGTGGAAGCATGATTAAACAACAAGAAAAACGCCTTGTAAGCGACGTGTTTAAAAACATTCCAGCGATCGATGAAGCACTTGTGCAAAAAATGCTCGACGAAGAGCTTCTGACGTTCAACCAAAAAATCATCGTACTGGATGATGATCCAACGGGTGTTCAAACGGTTAACGGTATTTCCGTGTACACAGACTGGAGCAAAGACAGCATCAAGCAAGGGTTTTTAGAAGAAAATTCCATGTTTTTTATTCTAACAAATTCACGCGGATTTACCGCTTCTGAAACGGAAAAAGCGCACGCGGACATTGCTGCTGTTATTACAGAGGTAGCGGCTGAAGTAAATAAAGAGTTTTTAATTATCAGCAGAGGTGATTCAACTCTTCGCGGTCACTATCCGTTAGAAACGGAAGTATTAAAGAAAACCGTTGAACAGCACTCAAACCAAGTGCTTGACGGTGAAGTGATCTTTCCTTTCTTTAAAGAAGGCGGACGATTCACAGTTGATAACATTCACTACGTGCAGGATGAAGACTACTTAGTGCCGGCAGGAGAAACGGAGTTTGCAAAAGACCGTACGTTTGGCTACAGTAAGTCTCATTTAGGCGAGTGGGTGGAAGAAAAGTCAGAAGGAAAATTTAAAGCAAGTCATACGACGTATATTTCGCTTGGGAGCATTCGTGCACTTGATTTAGTGACGATCACAAATCAGTTAATGGAAGTGAAAGACTTTAACAAAGTAGTTGTGAATGCAGTGGATTACGTGGACGTAAAAGTTGTGACGATTGCGCTTCTTCGTGCGATGAAGCTTGGAAAACATTTTATGTATCGAAGCGCTGCGGCTTTAACAAAAGTAATGGGCGGCGTGAGCGACAAAGACCTTTTAACAAAAGAAGAGCTCATTAAAGAGAAGTCGTCAAACGGCGGATTAATTATGGTTGGTTCGCATGTTAAAAAAACAACGGAGCAGTTAGAAGAATTAAAGAAATGCAGCTTCATTGAATTTATTGAATTTGATTGTCATCTTGTCTTAGAACCTGAAAAGTTTGAAGAAGAAGTGAACCGTATTATCAATGAAGCAGAGAAGCTTATTTCCAAAGGTCAAACGGTAGCTGTGTATACAAGACGCGAGCGCTTAGATCTTGGCGAAGGCAAAAAAGAAGAAGAGCTTAAATTATCGGTAAAAATTTCAGATGCGGTTACAAGCATTGTTCGACGCTTAAACGTTCGTCCAAACTTTATCGTCGCAAAAGGCGGCATTACCTCAAGTGATATTGGGGTAAACGGGTTGTCTGTAAAGCGTGCGACGGTAGCTGGACAAATCAAGCCCGGCATTCCGGTATGGGTAACGGGAGAGGAAAGCAAGTTTCCAGGCATTGCATACATCATTTTCCCTGGGAATGTTGGAGCCAAAACAACGCTTCGTGAAACGGTTGAATTACTAAGTAAATAGAAAGAAGTGAACGTACGATGTGCGTTCACTTTAGAAATTGTTTGAAAGCGTATACATTATTTGGATGTACGTACATGAAAAATGGTCACATTAAGGGGATGAACATATGAATTCAGTATTCGGATTAAGTCATGAAGCAAGTCTTTTGCTGTATGCGATTGTATCGATCGTTGGACTTATCTTTTTAATTGCTAAGTTTAAAACAAATCCGTTCGTAGCGCTAATTGTCGCGGCTTTGTTTATGGGTCTTATTTCAGGAATGAAGCTGCCTGATATCGTAACGGCTTTCCAAGAAGGAGTAGCGAGCGTCTTAGGATTTATCGCGATTGTTCTTGGTCTTGGAACGATGTTAGGTAAAATGATGGCAGAGTCAGGCGGAGCCGAGCGTATTGCCCGCACGTTAATTAAAGTATTCGGTGAAAAGAACGTACACTGGGCAATGATGGTTGTAGCCGTTATTTGCGGTATCCCAGTCTTTTTCCAAGTAGGGGTTGTATTATTAATTCCACTTGTGTTTGTAATTGCCAAGCATACGGGTACGTCACTTATTAAAATTGGTTTATCATTAATTGCCGGTTTAGCCGTTGTTCACAGTTTAGTACCTCCACATCCGGCAGCGATGCTAGCGGTAGATATCTTTAAAGCAGATTTAGGTAAAACGATTTTGTATTCATTAGTTGTGGCATTCCCAGCTGCAGCAGTGGCAGGTCCTATTTACGGATCGTTCATTTCACGCCGTGTTCACGTAGAGCCAACGGGTGAAATTATGGAGCAGTTCACAGAGTCGAAGCATAAAGATCTTCCTGGTTTCGGCATTACGTTATTCACGATTTTACTACCGGTACTATTAATGCTTTTAGCAACAATCACTGGGTTTGTTTATCCAGAAACAAGTACGATTCGCTATGTAACAAACTTTATCGGAAGTCCAATCGTAGCGCTGTTAATTTCGCTAGTGTTTGCTTTTTATTCGTTCGGTTTTGCAAGAGGATACAACAAAGACGATTTATTAAAATTCACAAACGAATGTCTTGGACCCGTTGCTTCGATCATTTTAATCATCGGTGCAGGCGGCGGTTTTAACAAAATTTTAACAGCAAGCGGTGTAGGTGACGCGATTGCAGGATTTGCTCAAGATGCACATCTTTCTCCTATCGTGTTAGCATTTGTGATTGCCGGGTTAATTCGTGCAGCAGTTGGTTCAGCAACAGTAGCCATGACCACAGCAGCAGGTATTGTCGCACCAATTGCAGCAACGATGCCAAACGTAAGCCCAGAGCTATTGGTGCTAGCAACAGGCGCAGGTTCTGTAATGCTATCGCACGTAAATGATTCTGGCTTCTGGTTAATCAAAGAATTCTTCAACATGTCAGTGGCCCAAACGTTAAAAACGTGGACAGTGATGGAAACGATTCTATCATTTGCAGCGTTTGCAATGGTTCTTATTTTAGACATTTTTATTTAAAAGAAAAGCGCTGGCTTCAGCGCTTTTTTCTTTGGATTTGAAATATATTCAAAATATTTCAAATAATGAGAAAAAAAGACTAGATTTTTCCCGTTTCGATAGTATAGAATAGTTATAAAGTAGCAAAGGGGGTAGATGTATGACAAATGATGAAAAGTATCAAATTGGTTTGACGACAAAAGCATTAATTCCAGTGAATGATCCTGTGCACCGAACGAAGGTGCTAGATGAAGCAGGAGAATACATGCTAAGCAAGACCTGTAAGCAATTATTAGAAGAAGCGTGCATTCGAGAATTAAGTACGTTTAACGGCTCTATTGCCGCCGTTCGAAAAATGTTTCCGTACAAACAGCTTACGCCGCTTGTTATTAATCGTTCACAAGCCATCATTGCGTTTCCGACATCTTCGCCAAATGACTATGGCTGCGCCTGGATTTTTGCCTCTCATGTTCATACTTCACACACGCTTGCTACAGTTGATCCAACCTCCATGCTAATTCACTTCAAAGATGGAACGTTCATTCCAGTTAAGCTTTCTTATTATAGTTTAGAAAAAAAGCTGGCCAGAGCGGCTGTTATTCGTAATTACTGTTTAGAAAGTCCGATTTTTTTAGCGTAGTTCGTTCGATTTATCAAACGAACTTGTCCTACATATGAACAATCGGTTGCATGGGACTACACATATGTAAAAAAGGAGGAAGCTTAAAATAAGCTTCCTCCTTTTCTTATTCCTGAAGAAGTGAGGCTTTTAGCTTTTTGCGAGCGGCTTTTCCCCAGTTTTTAACGGCTCCCGTGGAAACTCCGTATTTGTAGGCAATATCTTTATACGAGTAGCCTTCTAGCAGATGTTCCAGTACATAGATTTTTTCTCTTCCCGTTAAGTGTTCGATATGCTGCTTAATAATTTCACTTTCTAGCGGAACGGGAAGAGCGTGATCTTCGTTTAGTGAAAGCAGGTTCTGCTCAGCCGGTGTTTCACGTTCTTCGTATAAAATGGTGCCTTTTAAATGAGAAAGAATCGTACCCCGCACGGTTGTGTAGGCATAAGCGGAAAAAGAGCCTTTGCTTTCATCGAATTTTTGATACGCTCTCCATAAACCAATTAACGCAATTTGATAATATTCGTCGTAGTCTTTGTAAATATGAAATTTTTTAATCATCGACACAATTAATGGATGAAAAGATGAAGCGATTTGATCAAACGAGCTTTTTTGCATGTAGCATTCCTTTTTCAAAAACGCGTTTTTGCTGTATTCCGCCGGTATCTCTACTGTACAAGGGGAAGATGACATGTGCGAATGAGCGTACATTATGTTTTCTTTTTAAGAAACGTGACGTAATTTCCCCGGAAACTTCACGTTTCGCTAGGAAATATGCGAAGTATACGTGTATTTGTAGAGATTTTACGTACGAAAGGTCCCCCATTCCAAATTCTACTAATCTATACTATTTATATATCGATGTAGCAACTCTACCATCACGGAAGAGCGGTGATGGTAGAGTTGCTAGACCTAAGCGGCAGTCACCCTCCCTTGCGGGTTTGCGCCTGCCGCATAGGTGAACCTTTTTGGGCAAATTCAGTGTAGTATTTTTGTGTTTGTCTCTTTGTTTATTCTATTGAATGTAAGTTGGGTGGGCAGAATATAGTTGGTTTTTAAAAAGTGGGTAAAGGGGAGATTGAATGAAGGCGATGGTTGGGGTAAATGTGGCGGCGGCTGTTTTGTGCGGGGCGGTGATGTATGCGGGGACGCAGCACTGGCAGGAGCAAACGGAAGCGCAGGCAAGTGAAGTAAAAACTGCTGTTGTACATAAAGAAAAACAGTTTTCTGATGTATCTGCTTATACAAAAAATCTTCCAGACTTTATCACAAAGCAAATCCAGTCATCTATCGTAAATAAAAAGCCTCTGACTCTTGTAATTGCCACGTCCGCAAAGGAAACAGGGTGGCCACAGCAGTTAAAAAAAGAGCTAGCAGCTACATATGGACGTGATGTATTTACGGTCAAAACACTTTCATATGGTAACGGGACAACCGATGAGCTTTTATCCTCACATATTGCCGATCAAATTGATCAACTTCAGCCAAACATTATTCTGTTTGAAGCACCTCTTAAAAATGATTATCAGCACCTTACGCTAGATGAGACGCTTGAAAATACAGACAAGCTAATTCATCAGCTCAAAGACTTGAAAAAGACCCTTATGATTCAGCCTTCACAGCCATATATTTCACAAACCGAGTCCTATGAAGAAGGGGTAGAAGCGATCAGGGGAGTCTCTGAAGCAAACTGGGTATATTATATGAATCACTCGCTCATTTGGCCGTTTCATTTAGGCGAGTATATCAATAAAGACAGCGGTAATTTAACGAAAAAAGGAAATGAAGTGTGGGGAGAATATGTTGTGAATTGGTTTACAGGAGAATAAAAAACAAGCCCTCTTTCAAAAGAAAGAGGGCTTGTTTTTTATAGTTTTATAAGATTATGACTTTTCCTCGTTTTATAGTAGTAGCTTTTTGTATCTCTACACTTATAAAGCTTAAAGCCAAAGATTTCTAAAGGAGTCCAAAGTTTTTTAATGTTTACGAGTGGCATGTTAATTCTCTGTTCTGTTCTTTATAAAGGTCTATATATTCATTATAAAGAATAAAAGAGTGATAGTAAATACTATAAAGAACGGTTTGTTTAAAAAATTCTTTATAAAGAATTTTTAGGATTTTTATTTTTGACTTGTCAACATATAGGAGTGATTTTTATCATAGCTCAGGTTATTTATTCTTGCTAAATTAATGTTGTGAAAAACATCACAAAATAAAATGCAAAGGCTGATCCAAATTAAAACGTAATTAGACCACTTATTTTTTTTGCTTGCTGTTAAAGCAATGGAATCGCATACATACCATAACTGTGTTAGATAACCTAACACATAAGTTGAACAATTCAGAAAATTCATATATCTTAAATATATCTTTAAAGATGCATAGAAAATATATCTTTGAAACAAGCAGGTATAGACGCCAGGGGAGGAATGGAAGATGCAAAAAAAGAAACTCGTATTGATTGGAAATGGAATGGCTGGAGTTCGAGCGATTGAAGAAGTATTGAAGGTTTCAAACGAAGCGTTTGAAATTACGATTTTCGGAAGCGAGCCGCATCCGAACTATAATCGTATTTTACTGTCAAAAGTGCTGCAAGGAGATACGAATGTTGAAGATATTACGCTAAACGATTGGAACTGGTATCAAGAAAACAATATTACATTATATACGGGCGAAACAGTTACTAGTATTGATTCAGTAAAAAAAGAAGTAGCGACGAACAGCGGCAGAGTAGAATCATATGATGAATTAATTTTAGCAACGGGCTCTCTTCCTTTTATTCTTCCGATTCCAGGGTCTGATAAAAAAGGAGTTACGGCTTTTCGAGATATAAAAGACACGGATGAAATGCTGCAGGCTTCTCAGCAGTATAAAAAAGCAGCGGTCATTGGAGGCGGACTGCTTGGATTAGAAGCGGCGCGCGGTCTGTTAAATCTAGGGATGGATGTATCTGTGATTCATTTAGCTCCGTATTTAATGGAACGTCAGCTCGATCCAACAGCGGGCAAATTGCTTCAAAACGAATTAGAAAAACAAGGCATGAAATTTTTGCTTGAAAAACAAACGGCGGAAATCGTCGGCGATGAGCGAGTTGAAGGATTATCTTTTAAAGACGGGACGTTTTTAGAAGCTGATTTGGTCGTGATGGCCGTTGGAATTAAGCCAAACGTTCAGCTTGCAAAAGAAGCGGGACTTAATGTAAACCGAGGAATTGTTGTGAATGACTATATGCAAACGGATATTCCAAACATCTACGCGGTTGGAGAATGTGCAGAGCATAGAGGAATGGTATACGGACTGGTGGCACCTTTGTATGAACAAGGAAAAGCATTAGCAAAAGCGATTTGCGGGGCAGAAAAAGTGCCTTATGAAGGGTCAGTTTTATCCACGCAGCTAAAAGTATCAGGTGTTGAAGTGTTTTCGGCAGGGGATTTCACGGAAGATGAAGAGAAAAAAGCGATCAAAGTGTTCGATGAACAAGACGGCATTTATAAAAAGCTTGTTTTGCGAGGCAATCAAATCGTAGGAGCCGTTCTTTTTGGAGACAGCAGCGACGGAAATCGACTGTTTTCAATGATTCAAAAGCAAGAAGATGTATCCGATGTAGCAAAAGTGTCAATTTTACAGCCTTCTGGCGGTAGCGCGGGTGAAAGCTTAGTAGCAAGCATGAGCGCCGATGATATTATTTGCGGCTGTAACGGCGTAACAAAAGGTACGATTGTGGAAGCTATCCAAAAACAAGGATGCTCATCGGTTGATGAAATCAAAGCTTGTACAAGTGCCTCTCGTTCTTGCGGAGGATGTAAACCGCTTGTAGCGGAAGTGCTTCAGGATACGCTTGGCGCTGACTTTGACGCTACGGCTCAAAAAGAAGCGATTTGCGGCTGTACGACTCTGTCACGAGATGAAGTTGTCGAAGAAATTAAAGCAAAAGGCCTTTCGCATACGCGTGAAGTTATGAATGTACTCGGCTGGAACAATGAAGAAGGCTGTTCGAAATGCCGCCCGGCGCTGAATTATTATTTAGGTATGGTGAATCCGACCGGATACGTTGATGAACGCGAATCACGATTTGTGAATGAACGCATGCACGCGAATATTCAAAAAGACGGCACGTACTCTGTTGTTCCTCGCATGTACGGAGGCGTCACCAACGCAGAAGATTTACGAAAAATTGCAGATGTTGTTGATAAATATGAAATTCCGCTCGTAAAAGTGACGGGTGGTCAGCGTCTTGATTTGTTTGGTGTCAAAAAAGAAGATTTGCCTAGCGTATGGGAAGAGTTAGATATGCCTTCTGGCTACGCGTACGGTAAGTCGCTGCGAACGGTGAAAACATGCGTCGGCGAACAGTTTTGCCGTTTTGGCACGCAGGATTCAATGGGCGTTGGAATTGCGCTTGAGAAAAAATTTGAAGGACTATGGACGCCTCATAAAGTGAAAATGGCTGTATCTGCTTGTCCAAGAAGCTGTGCTGAGTCAGGTATTAAAGATATTGGCTTTATTGGAATTGACGGCGGCTGGGAAATTTACGTGGGCGGAAATGGAGGTACACATCTTCGCGGCGGAGATCTGTTGTATAAAGTAAAAACAGACGAAGAATTGATGGACATTACAGGAGCTTATTTGCAGTATTACCGAGAAACGGCTAATTACTTAGAGCGTACGTCTGCATGGATTGAGCGCATGGGACTTTCGCACATTCAGTCAGTGCTTGATGACGCTGAGACGAGAAGAGAGCTGAATATGCGTATGGACGAAGCGTTATCTACGTACCGTGATCCTTGGAAAGAAATCGTCGAAAGCAAAAAGACGAAAAAAGAGCTGTTCGAAACAGTTGTCACATCATAAAGCTGGGGGGAAATAAAAATGGTGAATAAAAACATTACAAAAGTATGCGTAGGATCGATTCATGATTTTCCAGTAAGCCTGGGTAAAACAGTGAAAGCAAACGGAAAAGAAATTGCGGTGTTTAAGCTATCAAGCGGAAAAATCCGGGCAATTGAAAATCGCTGTCCGCATAAAGGCGGGGTGCTAAGTGAAGGAATCGTGAGCGGCGACTCGGTGTTTTGTCCGATGCACGACTGGAAAATTTGCTTGCATGACGGTAACGTACAAGAGCCTGATAGCGGATGTGTAGACACGTACGAAGCGTCTGTTGAAGGAGATTTGCTGTATCTTTTAATTGAAGAATAAGTACCGTGGCGCGTTGACTTTCAACGCGCCACAAAAATTCAAGGGGACACACTAAAAGGAGCGAAGCAAAAATGAGAACAGGAAAAGTGTACATTGTAGGAGCCGGACCAGGAGATCCAGATTTGCTAACGATAAAAGCAGCCAAATGTTTAGAAAAAGCAGACGTTATTTTATATGACCGATTAGTGAACCCTGTTCTTCTTCAGTATGCAAAAGAAGGAACGGAACTCGTCTACTGCGGGAAAAAGCCTGGTGATCACTGCGTTTCTCAAGAGGACATTCATGATTTACTTGTATTCTACGCAAGAAAAGGAAGCACCGTCGTGCGGTTAAAAGGCGGAGATCCGTTTATTTTCGGAAGAGGCGGGGAAGAAGCAGAAGTGCTCGTTCAGAATGGAATTCCATTTGAAGTCGTTCCGGGTATTACAGCAGGCATCGCGGCACCGGCCTATGCTGGAATTCCTGTGACCCATCGTGAGCTGAGCCGTTCGTTTGCCGTTGTGACGGGACACTGCTTGAGCGGCAAGCCGGAAAGTATTCGCTGGGAGCATTTAGCAAAAGGAGTTGATACGCTTGCGATTTATATGGGCGTTAAAAACTTGCCTTATATTTGCCGTCAGCTTTTAGAAGCGGGGAAAAGCGCAGATACGCCGGTTGCTCTTATTGAACAAGGCACGTCTGTTTATCAGCGCACGGTTACAGGCACTCTTGGTACAATCGTAGATACGGCTGCTGAACAGCAAGTGAGTAATCCCGCGATGATTGTGATTGGTGAAGTGGTGAAGCAAGCTTCTGCTCTTTCTTGGTTTTTGGAAAAAACAGAAGAAAAAGTATGCGTCTAGTATGAATAAAAGGAGGGAACGCTTTTGCTTAAGAATTCACTGCAGTCAATGAATGAGTTAGCCCGTGAAAAAACGAAGCTTGTGAATGATCATTTACCGAGTTATTTGCTGTTAGCTGTACTAGCGGGTGCTTACGTGGGACTTGGCGTTATATTAGCTCTATCGGTAGGAGCGCCTTTAGCTTCTGCTTCTTTACCGGTCGTTTCTCTTGTGATGGGGTTATCTTTTGCTGTTGCTCTCCTGCTTGTTGTATTTGCAGGAGCTGAATTGTTTACGGGGAATCATATGGTTTATACGGTCAGTACGCTATCAGGAGTCACCACATGGAAAGATACGTTCAAAAACTGGACGTGGTGTTTTATCGGAAATGCGATAGGAGCATTTGGGCTTTGTTTGTTAATTACGGGAACCGGTTTGTTTAAAGGAATTGAACTCAATCATTTACTCATGACGCTGGCAGCTAAAAAAATGAATTTGCCGGTCAGTGAATTGTTTTTTCGCGGCATCCTTTGCAACTGGCTTGTTTGTCTGGCGATTTGGACGGCTTCGCGCACTAAAAGTGATGCGGCAAAGATCATGCTTATTTTCTGGATGCTATTTGCATTTGTTGCTTCAGGATACGAGCACAGCGTGGCAAATATGACGTTTCTTGGCCTGGCTTTACTGCTTCCGCATCCCAATACGATTTCGGCTGCTGGCCTATTTCATAATTTAATTCCTGTTACGCTCGGAAACATCGTAGGGGGAGGCCTGTTTGTAGGAAGCATTTACTGGTTTGTGAATGCTAGGCAGCTAAAAGAAGCTAAAAAACAGCCGGCTGCTCTCTCAGCTGATTTGGATTCTGCTAAACTGTCTAAATAGCAAAAACCGCTCTTTGTACCATATAGTCTGCTTTTAAAGCCATCATAACGGTATTTTAGAGCGGTTTTCTTCTATATAATATAAACTGCTTAAAGCGTATTCACATCTGTACGTATCGAACAAGCAGTATTGTTCTTCATTTTATAGAAACAGGAAGTCTGTGAGAATTGAATCCGGACAGATTCTGTTGAAATGAATGTGTGAGGTTGCAGATATCATCGAAGAGGCAGAGGGCATCTTAGAATTTTAATGTTGTTTGGCATTTTATGCTCTTTTTGAGCTTTTTTAAAGCAGTTGTACATTGCTTTGCTGCCTAAATGATTAGCGGAGTGAATCGTAATTCGATCGGCATATAAATGATGCTTTACCATAAAATGCACGAGCGTTAATCCATTCCGTGTCTTGCTGAGTAAATCGTGATCGAGTGACAAATGTTCAACCTCGAATGATCTTAGCAGATCAATACATTCGTCAATCGTTTCGGCTAAAACATGACCGTCAGGGCACTTGCGATAGTCGTCTAGAAAAACATTGATTTTCATGACTGATTCTCCCTTCCTTGCCTTGTATTTAGTGTAACATACATAATGTCATATACCTACCTAAGTCTATTCGACACGTTTTAAGCTATTCCTTCTTAAATAGGGGTAAAAACACGAATTTTTATCATTATTTGCATATTCACGGCGAATAAACAGGAAATAAGGAAAGAGATGTCGAACGAAAAGTGAATAGATAAACAGTTTAAACTGGAAATTAACTTTTTTTATTCTGTGATCTTTGTTTAACAAGGTCATTTAAATCCCAGATTTGACAAGGGATGGAAAAGGTTTAATGAATAAAAGATTGTGAGAAAAAAACGATAATTTGCGATTTTTTTAAAATAAATTGGAAATTTCTCTTTACGAAAAAGATGTTTGGGACGTATAATTTGATTTAAGGATTTTTTGGAACATAGTATGACAATATGACAAAAAAGAAAAGTAAGGTGAATAGAATGGGTAAGTTATTTAGTATCGGTGAAGTATTAATTGATATGATTCCAGCTCAAAAGGGTCTTCAATTGAAAGAAGTGGAATCGTTTACGCGTGTGCCAGGCGGAGCGCCGGCAAACGTTGCAGCAGTTGTTGCTACATACGGTAATGAGTCAGCGCTTATTACAAAAGTTGGAGAAGATGCGTTTGGAGACTTTCTAGTAGATACGCTTCGTGAAGTAGGAGTAGGTACTGATATGGTCTATCGTACAGAAGAAGCAAACACAGCTTTAGCTTTCGTTTCCCTGCGTGAAGACGGAGAAAGAGATTTCAGCTTCTATCGTAATCCTTCAGCAGATTTATTGTTAACGGAAGACGAAATTAACCCTGATTGGTTTGCAAGCAACGATCTTCTTCATTTCTGTTCGGTTGATTTAGTTGAAAGTCCTATGAAATACGCTCATATGAAAGCGATTAAAAGCATGAAAGAAAAAGGCGGAGTTATCAGCTTTGATCCAAATGTACGTCTTCCACTGTGGAAAGACCATGAGCTATGCCGTCAAACGATTTTAGAATTTATTCCTCAAGCGCACATTGTCAAAATTTCAGACGACGAGCTAGCGTTTATCACAGGCATTGAAGATGAACAGCAAGCGATTCAGTCTCTATTTACAGGTGACGTTCAAGTAGTTGTGTTCACAAAAGGTGCAGAAGGCGCAACGCTTTATACAAAAGAAGCTGTCTATGAATCAAACGGTTACAAAGTAGCGGTTGTTGATACAACAGGTGCAGGAGATGCGTTTATTGGCGGATTCCTTTATCAGCTATTAAGCCGCGACGTGTCACAAGAAAACTTAACGGCTATTCTTGATTCTGACCACGATGCTATTTTGCGCTTTGCAAATGCAAGCGGTGCCTTAACGACAACTGGAAAAGGTGCGATCAGTTCCATTCCAGCCAAAGAAGTAGTCGAGCAATTTTGTAAGCCTGTAGCTAACTAAAATGAAAAGGCTTTATCTCTTCTTATTTTCAATCAGCAGAGGCGTCCGTTTCTGCTGATTGCAGATCACATAAGAGGAAAAAGCGAGCTGCGGAGCAAGAAGAAAAAAATTTTTTCTGTTTTTAAAAAATAATCAAAAAAATTTCTAGCTAAATAATAAATGTTCGTGTTAGTATAATACGAGCAGCAGGAAATAGCGGTTTTACCACCAATTATGAAAACGTTATATATTTATCGATGTAGAAAATTTAATAGGATTAAAGAGCGATCCTATTAAATTTTCTAGACCTAAGCGTCTGTTGCCCCCCTTGCGGGGTAGGCATCAGACGCTTAGGTGAACCTTTGGGGGAATATTCGAGGGGGAACAAGCGTGTAGCCCTTGGTAAAAGAAAAGCAGCAGGTCGTTACATACGATGTACATAGATTAGAAATAGGAAAGTAGGTTAAGAGAAAGATGGATATTTTGCTAGGTGTTCTTCCTTCCGTTGCGTGGGGAAGCATGATTTTAGTTAGTATGAAGATGGGCGGTGGACCTTACAGTCAAACGCTTGGAACAATTATTGGAGCTTTGATTCTTTCATTTGTTCAGTTTATGATTGTGCAGCCGGTGTTAACGCCAACGCTCGTTATTGTCGGAATTGTTTCAGGTTTGTTCTGGTCAGTAGGTCAAAGCAATCAGTTTAAAAGTGTTCCATACCTTGGGGTTTCAAAGTCAATGCCGATTTCAACGGGTATGCAATTAGTATCAACAGCTCTTTTTGGTGTTATTGTATTTAAAGAATGGTCAACGCTTCAAACGATTGTGCTTGGATCTATTGCGATTCTTTTAATACTAGCAGGCGTTGTGCTTTCTTCATTAGACGGTAAAAAAGAAGGAGCACAAGGGACTCCAGGACAAACGAAAAAAGGAGTCATTACTCTTATCATTTCAAGTCTTGGATTCTTAGTTTACGTCGTTATCGCACGTATTTTCAACGTAGACGCATGGGCAGCACTATTCCCGCAAGCAATTGGTATGTTAATTGGCGGTTTAATCATTACATACAAACATAAGCCATTTAACAAATATACGATTCGTAATATCTTACCAGGTCTAATCTGGGCATCTGGAAATATGTTCTTATTCTTATCTCAATCAAGACTAGGCGTAGCAACAAGCTTTTCATTATCGCAAATGGGTATTGTTATTTCTATCTTTGGCGGTATTGTATTCTTGGGAGAAAAGAAAACAAAGCGTCAATTATTCTATGTATCTCTTGCGAGTGTACTGATTATTTCAGGCGGTATCTGCATAGGCCTCGCAAAAGCCCACGCTTAATATATCGATGTAGAAAAACCCCCATGGCTAGAGTGCAGCCATGGGGGTTTTTCTAGACCTAAGGTTTTGAGGCACCCCTTGCGGGGTAGCCTCAAAACCTTAGTTAAAGTCAAATTCAAAGTCAAATCCATAGTGCTCTTGGAGATTTCCAAGCTGTACGTTTGTGTGAGTGTTTCTCGTTCTTAAGTCTGATTGTTTTTCATTCTTTGTTAGGAAGCTGTTTGGTGTGAAATGGCTTATAGTAGTAGGAAAGGATGGAGGAGAGGCTATGATTAAGAGTATTTATGAGACGCATGTGAAGGTTCGGAATTTGGAGGATTCGATTGAGTTTTATAGACGTCTTGGGCTGACGTTTGTTCATAAAATTGAAGAGCGGCGCTGTGCTTTTTTCTTTGTTGGTGAACAAAAGCAGATGCTCGGGCTTTGGGAAACCGATGAAAAAGAGTTGAAAAGAAGTCATTTTGCTTTTGGAATTGAAGCAGCAGATATTCATGAAGCGTTAACGTGGCTGCGTTCAAAAGGCATTGAGCCGGAAGAAACGTCGTTTGGAAAGCCTCAAACAGAGCCAATTGTTCATACGTGGATGCCGGCAGCTTGCGTGTATTTTAATGACCCTGACGGTAACAGCTTGGAGTTAATTACGCTTTTGAATGATGAGCCTGTCGTATCTAAGGATTTTCCGTATTTAAGTGAATGGAACATGAAACAGCAGTGAAAACTGCTGTTTTTTTGTGTATCATAAACGTAAGATTGACATAATAATAAACATATAATATATTTGTTTATAAATTAATAAACAAAATAGAAAGGTGTCTATTTAAATGGTAAACGACTTGTTTTGGGAATCATCTTTTGAAGATATGAAGAAAGGGTACGGGGAAAGCGAAGATCACTACCACTGCTTACTGTGCGGTGAAAGTATTGAAAAAGGCATTATTTATCCGGTGGAAGGTGTTTTTTATGAAGCAAAACGCTATATGAAGCTTCATATTGAACAGCAGCACAGATCTGTATTTCATCATTTAATAGGGCTAGATAAAGAGGTAACCGGTCTTTCTGATCATCAAAAAAATTTAGTGAAGTTTTTTAAAGAAGGAAAAAGCGATAGTGATATTCAAAAAGAAATGGGAATCGGCAGTTCATCCACCATTCGGAATCACCGCTTTACGTTAAAGAAAAAAGAGCGTCAGGCAAAAGTGTTTTTAACGCTGATGGAACTGTTAAATGAAGGGGAAGAAGAGAAGGCGGTACCCGTAACAAATACGGCGCCTAAAAGAAGTCAGCGCTACAGCGTTAGTGATGAAGAACGTGAAAAAATTTTAGCGAAGAATTTTCCGCAAGGTTTAAACGGACCGCTTCGCACTTTTCATTTGCAAGAAAAACACCGTCTTGTTGTTCTTGAAGAATTAAGCGGGCATTTTGAGTTTGGCGCAACGTATACCGAAAAAGAAGTAAATGATAGGTTAACACCTTTTTATGACGATTATGCGGTGCTGCGACGCTATTTAATTGAGTACGGGTTCTTAGAGCGCAGCGCAGACGGAAGCAGCTACTGGAGAAAAGGAGAGACAGAGATGAGTACTGATTCGAAAGACTACAAAAAACAAATGAAGCAGCTAGCGAAAGAAGTAAAAACAGAAGGCGGCGTGTATCAAATTAAAAACCTTCACAACGATAAGATTTATATTGGCTCTACGCCTAACATCAAAACGTTAAACGGCGTAAAGTTCACGTTAAAGACGAACACTCATCAAAATAAAGAGCTTCAAGATGAGTGGAATACGTATGGTGCGGATGCTTTTTCAATTGAGATGCTGGAAACGATTAAAAGAGAAGAAGAAAAAGCACTTTCAAAAAAGGATTTGCTAAAACTAGAAGCGAAATGGTTAGAGAAGCTGCAGCCTTACGGCGAAAAAGGCTATCATTCGCCGAAAGCTGATACAAAGGAGAAATAGGTGTGAAGAATCAAGATGTGAAAAGTGAAGTAGTGGAATCAGAAAAATCCGTCAGTAAGCTGATGCTTGTGTTTTTGATTCCGCTCATGTTAAGTAACGCCATGCAGTCCGTTGGGCAGCTGGCAGGAAGTATTATTGTCGGAAGAGCGCTTGGAGTTGATGCGTTAGCCGCTATTTCCGCTTTTTTTCCTCTGTTTTTTCTGCTCGTGTCGTTTTCGATTGGAATTGGGTCAGGAAGTTCCATTTTAATCGGGCAAGCGTACGGGGCACAAAATGAAAAACGAGTGAAAGAAATTATCGGTACCACGCTCACGTTTACCTTTTTAGTCGGAATTGTGCTTGCTGTTTTGGGAAGCATATTTGCTCCGGAGATTCTTCGGATTATGGGAACGCCGGCTAATATTATTGACGTAACGGTTCACTATGCGCGCATTTTGTTTGTGGCAATTCCTGTTTTGTTTTTATACTTTGTTTATACGACGTTTATGCGCGGAACCGGAGACTCTAAAACGCCTTTTTACTTTTTAGTTGTGAGTACGGTCTTAAACCTCATTTTTCTTCCGATTTTAATTTTTGGATGGATCGGAGTGCCAAAGCTTGGCGTGTACGGCGCTGCATACGCAACGGTGTTTTCAACCGTATTAACGTTCATTATTATGATCATTTATTTACGCAAGAAAAATCATCCGTTAAAGTTTGACGCCTCTATTTCATTAAAAATGGACGGAACGCTGTTAAAGCTGCTTATGCGTTTAGGGATTCCCGCGAGTATCAATATGATTTTAGTTTCTCTTTCTGAAATTGCGGTTATTACGTTTGTAAACGGATTTGGCTCAGACGCTACAGCGGCGTACGGAGCGGTGAACCAAGTAGCAAGCTATGTACAAATGCCGGCAATCAGCTTAGGAATTGCGGTTTCTATTTTTGCGGCGCAGTCGATTGGCGCCAATAAATTTGAGCGTTTAAAAGAAGTGATTCGCTCTGGAATTATGCTGAATTACGTTATTGGCAGCGTGTTGATTTTACTTATTTATCTCTTTTCCAATCAAATATTAGCACTGTTTTTAACAAATCAGCACACGCTCCATATTGCCGAAGAGCTGTTAGTGATAACGCTTTGGAGCTATTTGATTTTC
Organism: Priestia megaterium; assembly: GCF_009497655.1. Lineage (NCBI taxonomy): Bacteria > Bacillati > Bacillota > Bacilli > Caryophanales > Bacillaceae > Priestia > Priestia megaterium. The sequence goes on from NZ_CP023317.1 coordinate 1,175,608, forward strand.
GGCCATGCGCAAATTATTACCGCTACGATGCGAGCAAGCGGTACGGTGCTGTGGCCTACGGTATTTAGCATTATGGCGATTTGGTGTGTGGAAGTACCCGTAGCCTACGTGTTATCGCAGTTTACGTCTCTTGAAATCAAAGGGATTTGGATCGGATATCCAGCGGCGTTTGTTGTCAGCTTAATCCTGCAGTACAGCTATTATCAATTTGTATGGAAGAAAAAGAAAATTGAACGTCTTGTCGGATAAAAAACGAGCGGAAACGCTCGTTTTTTATTTTTTCTAATTAAAACACCCTTAGCAAAGAGTTTTAATAGGATAGTGCATATAACTTTTTAATGAAAAGAGGGTATGAGACTATGAGTAAATCTGGATTTGTGCCGGATAATTCAAATATTAAAAAAAGCTCAGGAACGCCTAATCTGTCAGTGAACTATAAGCAAAACGTCCTGTTCAAACGAAATGATCAAAATATAGCGTATCAACTAACCTCAACTCAGCTGCCGCCAATGCTCGGAGGTGCTTTTGTTGATTTATATATGACGAAAGGGCATATGAGAGAACCGCACTGGCATCCAAATGCTTGGGAATTAGATGTCGTCGTTTCAGGTGAAGTGCAGGTGTCTGTCTTGGACCCTGATACAAGCAGCATGCACAATTACCGAATAAAAGAAGGCGAAGTTGTTTTTATACCGATGGGCTGGTGGCATTGGATTGAACCTCTATCGGAAGAAGCGCATCTGCATCTCTTTTTTAACAATGATCAATTTGAGTCTACAGAAGGATCCGACGTGCTGCGCTTAACGCCTCCTATTGTGTTTCAAAAAGCATACGGAGTAAGCGCAAACGAAGTAGCAGAAGCCGTCGCTCCGATTACCGATACGGTTGTGATTGGACCGCCTAATAATCATTCTTTTTATCAAAAGAGCTATCTCAAAGATGAACGGGATGAAAGAATTGTGGTTAAAATAAATGAAAAAGTGGTGCCTGCTGAAGATAAGTAGCAAAAAAAGAGGCTGGGATAAAAGTCTTTTAGGCGAAGTGAAAAACGAACCATGAATCTTTAATTCACGGTTCGTTTTCCTGTTATAGTGAACGTAGATTTCATTTGTTTCATTCCTTCTAGCAGTTGATTGGAGGGCAAGGCGAAGACTCCTGCGGGAAAAGCGGAACAGATGAGACCCCGCAGGAGCGCAAGCGACGAGGAGGCTCAGCGGCCGCCCGCGGAAAGCGAAGTCTTGCACGGAAATCAACTGCGGTGTCACAAGCAGTTCAGCTTATGTATCTCCTTTGGTCGTCTTTAGATTGGTTTCATTTTGTTATGTCCCAGCCTCTTTTTCGTGAAGCGTTTTTATAAAAACAGCTCGTTGCGTTCTAAGTGCTTATACAGCCGCGTTGTGACTTGTTTTTGATTCCATTCGTTTTGCGGAAACTGCTGCTTGTCTACGTGAGCAACGGCCAGCTTGTAGGTTTTTTGAATCCGTTTGATATCATTAAAGGTTGCGTTGGTTTCAATGTGATCAGCGAGCGTAAATACAAGAGAATGCAGCTTTGTAACATTGGGAATCGTAGCTCCTTGGCTGAAAATGGCTTTCGCGACGGACAGCTGTCTTTCATGCGCCGTAAAGACGTCTTGTTCATTCCGCTCCTTTAAATAAACAAGTGCTTCTTTTCCGTTAAGGCGAATCGCTCCTTTTGGAAAAACAATGTTGCTGTGTTCAAAAGCACGTTTGTTTGTGACGATAATGCCGCCTAATTTATCTACAGCATCGACGACTGACTGCTGATCCATTTTGACATAATAATCAACAGGAAGCTTTGCATATGCTTCGACTTTTTTTACAACAGCATTCATATTTCCTTGATGATAAATGGTTCGCAGTGTTTCATTGCCGAGCTGAGTTGACCCTGGCAAGTGGGTCATTTTTATTGATTCATGCTGCTTATTAACAGTCATATACACAAATGACGTATTTTGATGGTTTTCTTGAATTAAAAGCAGGGAAAACGGTTGTCCTTTTTTTAAATTGACGTGTGTTTTGTTACCATGCTCAAGCGGTACATACGTTTGATCAACGGCAGCTTTCACCGTATGATAGCCTGCAAACGTGATGCTGACAAAACTGACGAGTAAAAATAGTACGAGACCGCCAATCCACTCTTTTTTTGCTTTGCTGCTCATCGTCTCACCTTTTTCTATCGAATTCGTTCGTAGTATTGCCATCTTAAAAGGGGAGTAAAACAAATGAGCGCTATTTTTATTGGATATCTTGCTTTTTCTTGGCGTAGGTTTTGAGCTCTGTAATTAAAATTGCTTGTTCTTCCACATTGTTAAACGCTTCAATGCCATAAAGGTATTCGGTGTGCCGTTTTTCTTTCCACACGCAAAGTCCGGTAATATGGATCGGTTTTTCATTTAAATAAAAGCTGATTTTTAGCTGAATTTGATGATTGAAAATAGGTAAATCAAGCGGCGTAATTATTTTGATTCCTTTTGGTGAAAGGTCGATAACAGACAAAGGACCTGGCTTAGAATCGATTTCTTTGTTGTCGTATTTAGCAATGGAAAACGTTCCAACAATGGGAGTCTCAAATAAAAAGCGAAACGGTTCTTCACGTTTAAAATGCATGTATCATCAGTCCTTTTCGTAATCTAAGTTTGTTAAGTAAGTATTCGATGAAAGTCTAAAAATTCCTACACGTTTTTCCCCATCCCCCATATAATGTTTATCGATGTAGAATATCTACCATGGCCACAGACCGGCCATGGTAGATATTCTAGACCTAATCGTAGGTCACCCCCCTTGCGGGGTTGGTGGCCTACGATTAGGTGGACCTTTGTGGGAGTATTCGAGAGGTCTGAGGTAGTGGTTACTGTTTGTAAGTACTATTGTATTATTAAATAGTGGATACACTAGTAGGGCTTTTATAAAATAAGGGCATAATAACTTGCTTTTATAGTATCGGAAGTTTTGTTTGAAACTTTAAATAGAGAGGAAAAGGTTTTGAAAAAAGCGCTACGCTAGAGTTGGATTGTATGTTAAAATTAAACTTTGTGAAGTAGCTGTATTACAAGTCAGCGTTCCTTCAACTAATTAGGAGGTGAGATGAATGGGCACTGATGACCCCATTTCGATGAAGGTTACTGCAAAACAAGATAGGGGCAACAAAGGTGTATATGTTCCTCTCATTTCAACAAAGGAAAATACTCCTTAATGCCTCAATGATGTGAGGTGAAAAATCAATGATTAAAACATACTTATATGATGATGAAACAAAAGAAATGGTAACGAATCTTGATTTAGGAGACGTGCATGAAAAATTGCGCAATCCTGATAATTTGCTGTGGATTGATTTGTATGATGTCCACGGACAAGAGCTTGCTCAAATTGCTAAATTATTCGATTTTCACCCATTGGCGATTGAAGACTGCTTACACGACAGTCCTCGCGCTAAAATGGATGATTACGAAGATTATAAATTTTTCGTTTTTCACGCGCTTCGCTATAACGAAGAAAGTGATGACGAGATTACGACGCTTGAGTTAAATGCCTTTGTCGGATCAAATTACGTAGTGACGATTCATAAACATAAAATGGGCTGGCTTCGCAAAATGGATGCCGTGTGCTCACGCTATCCGAAGTTTATGAACCGCGGCGCCGACTTTTTACTATATGCTTTGATTGATGGCATCACGGACGAATACTTTCCGATTTTAGACCGAATTGACATGCGTATTGATGAATTAGAAGATGAGATCTACAACAAAGAAGTCCGCGGAGTGACGGAAGAGTTCTTAGCCTTAAAAAGAACCATTATCTTAATCCGTCGCGTTATTCTGCCTCAGCGCCGAATTTTCTTAACGGTTAATGGAAAGTGGAAATTCGACATACGAGAAGAAAATGTTCCTTTCTACATTGACTTGCTTGACCACTTGGAGCGTATTGTAGACTCTGCTGAAACATTTAGAGACCTCGTAAACAGTGCGCTTGATACGTATTATTCTATTACCAATGCAACTTCATCTGAAAAGCTGAATGTCTTAACGCTAATTTCAACGATTATGCTTCCGCTAACGTTCGTAACCGGATTTTTTGGAATGAACGTACCGATTCCATATCAAAATTCCCACTGGGCTACTGCTGTTATTATCGTTATGTTAATTGTGTTAACGTGGGGAATGTGGAAATACTTTAAAAACAAACAGCTGTTATAACAAAAAGGCACTTGGCTATAAGCCAAGCGCCTTTTTTCTTTATTTTGTCACCGTTTTTGTTGTTGCTTTACTCGTATTATTTGCTTTGTCTTTTGCTGTTACGCTTAAAACTGTTTTTTCTTTTTGCTTTTTAATTTTTACTGAGTATTGTCCTTTGCTGTTAGCAGCAGCAGAGCCGATGCTTTTTTTGTTTACTGTTACCGTTACGGTAGCATTTGCTTCTGCTTTACCTGTTACAGCCGTGCTTTTTGTTGTGACAGCATTTACGCTTGGTGCAGCAGGAGGAGTTTTATCGCTTACTTTTACAGTCGTAGCTTTACTTGTGTTGTTAGCTGCGTCTGCTGCTGTTACGCTGATTGCTGTACCCGCTTTTTGTTTTTTAATCGTTATGCTGTACTGACCTTTTGCGTTAGCTTTTGCTTTGCCGATTTCTTTGTTGTTCACTTTGGCTACAACAGATGCATTTGCTTCTGCTGTTCCTTTAATAGCTGTATCCGCGTCGCTGACTGGATTCACTTTAGGTGCATTTGGAGCAATAACGTCACGCACCGTTACTTTTACTTCTTCACTTTCTTGTTTTTGGCTGTTTGTAGCCGTGATATACAAGACTGTGTTTTCTTTTTGTTTTGGAATCTTCACTTTGAACGCGCCTTTTGCATCAGCTTTTGCCGAAGCAATCACTTTTTTAGCGCTGTTTTTAACATTTACCGTAAAATTCGCTTTAGATGTTCCTGTTACGTATTCATCTTTATTCGTCACGGATTTTACCGCTGGTTTGGCAGGTGCTTTTTGAACAACTGTACGAATGCTTGTGCTTGCTTTTCCGTTTGTGACAACCACTTGTAAAACGGTATCAGCTTTTTGAGCTGGAATGTTCACAGAGAACGTATTTTTTGCATCAGCTTTGGCAGTGCCAAGTGTTTTTGAGCCGTTCATTACTTTAACAGTTGAACCGCTTTGAGCTTTACCTGTAACAACTTTTTGCGTGCTGACAAATGTATTTACCTGCGCTTGCAGCTGCTGTGCACTTACCGCGCTGTACGCATTTAAACGTCCCCATCCTGATACGTAATCGTAGCCTGGAGCAGGAGGTTCTGCTGGACTTTCTTCATCATCGTATACAGGAGCATCTTTCTCGTCAAACTTAATATCTTTAGCTGTGTCCGTTAGGCGTTTTTCAACGTCTTTTGGCTTTAAGCCTGGGTTTTGGGACAGTAATAATCCCGCAACGGCTGCCACGTGAGGTGTTGCCATTGATGTTCCGCTTAAGTAAGTAACGTTTCCGTCTGGAACAAGACTTGGAATATCAGAGCCTGGAGCTGTAATATCTAATCCTTTTCCATAGTTTGAGTAGTCAGATACGATATCTAAACGGTTTGACGCGCCTACTGAAATCGCATAGGCAGATGAAGCAGGGTACGAGAGCTCTTCCATACCGTCGTTTCCGCTTGCTGCTACAACCGTTACGTTATGGTCGTATGCATATTTTAATGAATATTCAAGCACGCGGCTGTAAGATCCGCCAAGGCTTAAGTTAATAACTTTTGCACCGTGATCAACCGCGTATTTAATACCGTACGCAATTTGTTCTGTATCTCCGCTTCCAGATGCGTCTAGAATTTTAACCGGTAAAATTTTAGCGTGAGAATTAATGCCGGCCATTGAATAGTTATTATTTGCAGAGGCTGCGATAATACCAGCTACGTGAGTTCCGTGTCCGTTGTCGTCAGTTGCATTTGACGAACGATCCACGTAGTTATAGCCTGTCTTTGTATCCACTACGCCTTTTAAATCAGCTAGTGATGAATCGACGCCCGTATCGGCAACGGCAATAACCGTATCTTTTAATTTTTGACCGTTTAGTAATTTTTCAAGCGATTCATATTGAATATCGGCATGTTGAGTGCCATCATTTTTACCCGTGTTGTTTAATGACCATTGATACGGATATTGTGAATCCATCGAAAGAGCGTGGTACTCTTGAACCGGCTCGATAAATTCAGTTTCAGGAAGTGCTTGAATTTGTTTTGCCGTCATTTTACCTTGAGCAGATGACGTGCTGAAGCTTTTTCCATTGCTGTCATCTAATTGAATAACAAACATATTATCAAAAGAAGCGGCTGATTGTTTCAATGGATTAATAGATTCAATGCTTGCTGATTTTGACTGTGCTTTTGTTTTAAATGATTTAGCATTTGCACCATCTTTTAATTTAACAATATAGCGAGTTTCAGCTTTTGTTGAAACGCTGTTTGCGCTGACTAATTTAGCTCTTACTAATACAGACGATACGTTTAAGTCCGTTACGTCTTTTAATTTTGTCTGCGCTGCTACTTTTTCTAAATCTTTCTTTAAAGCAGTCGGAACAGATTTATAAGCGATGCTGTATAAATCATTGATTGCTTTTTGATCAGCACTTGTGATCATATATGTGCTTGATGCGCCGTTTTTCGCCACATCTGTAAATAGACCCTTTAGCTGAACTAAATCTTTGTATACTTGTTCGCGCATTGATTTATCGATAATCATTTTAGAGCTGATAAACGGAGCGGCTTTGTAGTAAAGAGAAGAAAGGTCTTTTCCGCTTGCTGTTTTTGAAAGCACAGCGTCACGAATTGTACGCAAATCTTTTAAAATACCTTTTCCGTTTTCTTTTTGGCTTGTACTTAATTCAGCCGGGCATTCTTCTTCCATCATTTGAGAAGGAGGAAGTGAAGCGCCTTCATAGCTGATTGTGTAAGGAACTTCTGTTTTTTCTTCCGGCTGTGGTTCTGGAGAAGTTGAACCATCTTCCGCATCTTCTTCAATCATGTCGTCTTCGCTTCCATAATACTCAACTTTCACATAATAAGGGCCAGTCCAGGCGATTGGAAAATCTAGCTGAGCAGGCTCGTCTTTGTAAGAGTATCCCATATAACGGTCAAATGCCACGTTGTTTTTGGCATTTTCAAGACTGGAGTAAACCGTAATGTTTACTTCATCATCACTTTGAAGCTTAATTCGGTAGTGTGAAAACTTTGCTACCTCTTGCTTAGAAGGATTAATTTTGTACCAATGCGTTTGTTCTGGTTCTGTAAATGTTCCTTTTGCTGCTTTACCAATGCTTAATGTTTTTTCATTAGCAGGAGGATTGCCTGCTGCTTGTGTTTTCAGTAAGCCTAATTGGCTAAAACACAAGGTGAACATTAAAGCAAAAGCAATAAAACGATAAATTGACCCTTTTTTCATGTTAAACCTCCAAAAAAATATAGTAAAAAACAGGAATTACATACCTATTAAACCATAAAGTTTAAAAATTTGTAAATAATTACTGTTGCTTATTTTAGTATTTTGTCAAGTTATTAATCTCGCATAAAAAATGGTGAGATAAGTCCTAGTTGCAAAAAGTAGAAAAAATTGGAATAATAAAGATTGAGCCTATTTGTAAGAGGCGAAAGTACGCTGAAAAGGGAAGAAAGGAATGAGAATTATTTTTAAAAGCAGAATCTGTTGGAGAAAATCTGATCGGTTTCTTTTTACCTGTGTTTATAAAGAAGAAATCGGGCTATATAAATAAAGATTGGAAAAATTTTCAGTCTAATTAAGTTCATTTGTAGCATATAATACGAGCTGGATTTCTTTTATAATAAACAAAAGCAAAGAAAGAGCAAATGGTGAAAAGGAGTGAAAGAAGTTGTCAAATGTGATGCAACGACAGGAAAAACGAATGAAGTTTGATGCCGAACAGCTTGCACCCCTTGATATTGATAAAGAGACAAAGAAGTTGCTAACAGAAAAAGGATTGCCCAAAGAAGCTTCACCATTTCTAGAGTTCGTTTCATCCAAAGGAAAGCTAACAACATTATGCGAAACATTTGAGTTATCATCTCGCTACCAGCACTATTGGTTTTTAGGAACAACCGGCGCTGGAGATCCAATTTGTCTTCATCAAAAAAACGGTTCGGTTGTGCTGCTCGATACGTCCAACGATGACTGCGAGCGTTTCGTGAATACAACTTTTCCGCAGTTTTTAGCATGCTTAGATGTGTTTGAAGAGCTAGTAGAAGAAACGATTCAAGCAAACGGAGAATCTGCATACTTAGAGCGACACATTCCTGCTGAGGTGCTGCAGCGATGCAAAAAACGTATGAATGAAATTGATGAAGCTTGCTTAGCCCCTTATTCTTTTTGGTTCAAAGAACTTTCTTTTTAATAATATAGTAGAAAAATAGACATGGCCGTTTTGGTCATGTTTATTTAGTTGTGGCTGCAGGGCTATTAATATAGATAGAATAAATAAAAATGATAGTATATAATGGATATAAATTCCTTTTTTTTAGAGAGGGAGGAGAGTGTAAATGATTTCTTTATTTGGATTAATGGGTGCTTTCTTCGTGCTGCTTTTTGGTGCGTCGCATTTCTTCTATAGAAGAAACTCGCCCGTGCAGTACGGAATTTCACTTAGCAGCATGCTAATAAGCATATTTCTATTTCTATATAGCATATTTGGAGTTGGCGGCTTTGAAGGAATGGGTCTTGGTGCTTTAGCGGCTGCTTTGTTTTTGGCGTCGGTTCTGAGCTTGTTCGTCAGCGTTCTTTTTAATATCATAAATGGACGAGGGAAAGGTGCTGTATAAAATGGGAGAGCTAACCTTTAGAGAAGCAGTGCGAGAAGATTTGGATCAAATTGTTGAAATGCTCGCGGATGATATGCTCGGAAGCAAACGAGAACGCTACGAATTACCGCTTCCAGACTGTTATGTCCAAGCATTTCAGGCAATTGATGCGGATCCAAACAATGAACTGATTGTCGCATGTAAAGATAATAAAGTAATAGGTGTTCAACAACTAACCTTTACGCCCCACATTGCACGACAAGGCGGGTGGAGAGCCACGATTGAAGGAGTTCGAACCGCTTCGTCACAGCGCGGAAAAGGGGTTGGCTATCAGCTGATTACATGGGCGATTGAACGAGCGAAAGAACGTAATTGTCAGTTAGTACAATTAACAACGGACAAGGAACGATCGGAGGCTTTGCGTTTCTATCAAAAGCTTGGATTCACAGCTTCTCATGAAGGATTAAAGCTCCATTTGTAATTCGCTGCTAATGGTTGTATCCCTGTGGTAAGAATTTTTTGATTAAAATGAATTTTTTAGTTTAGTTCAATTGAAACGTGGTATACAGATAGTACAGAGCCGATAGAAATTTTTCTAAGGCTACTGTGAATGGTAAATACTTAGCTTCATGAAGGGACTGGTTTAGTTTTGGAATACTTAACAGCAACTTCAGCAAACGTATTACCTCACATGAAAAGCAGATATTCTGATCTGACAATTGGCACTCTCGTTATGAACCGATATACGTAGCGAAAGGGCCTCACAAGGGCAAATGAACATGAAATAATTAGCATGATATGAAGGGAAGAACCTGCATCAGTTTTGATGCAGGTTCTTTTTTGTGAGATGCGGCAAGAAAACTTATACAAAACTTTGGCAGGAATTTATATGTAAAATCTATAAGTTAAGTATGGTAAATTATTTTAACATTACGGATGAAATCATACATACGATAATTATGAAAGAAGCTAAAAGCCAGCTAGAACATTACCGCAAAAAAATCTTCAAATGAATGCACTACGAAATTTCTTATAACTTATTTGACACCTAAGGTATAAAAGAGTATACTTATATTAAACATAGTAATTATGTCGGATAAGTAGGTTATAGTGCTGTGAACAAGACTTCTACTGATAAAGAGGAGATCTAGTCCAAAACGTACAGTCCGACTTTGATGAGATGCTTTCAAGCATCTTTTTTTTTGTGCAAAAAAACAGCCGCAGGGGCTGTTATAGGGCAGTAATTCTTCCTTTGTAAGCATCAATCAACCGCTGGTTATGTTCATCTGAACCTTCCATGTTTCCGCTTAAAAAGACAGGAGGCGTGATGCCGCGGCTGAGCAGTTTTTGTATGGTTTTAGATAGGACATCATTTAGGATAGCGCCTCCAATTACAGTAGAACCAGAAGCGAAGGAAATGTCTTGCTGATGAAGAAGAACGTCTCCTTTTGGAATATGATTATTAATAACAAGATCCACGACATCATGAAGGTATTTTCCGCTTTTATGTCGCGAAGCCCGGCTCGTGGCATAACAAGGAGAGGTAAGCCCGATAACAAAGGCGCCTTTTTCTTTTGTAATCAAAGCTACATCAATCGGAACGGGATTTACGCCCGATGTAGAAATGACAATCATGATATCGCCTGGTACGATATCTTCTTTTTCCATAAAGGTGGAGGCATAGTCGTTTTTACGCTCTAGCTGTGAAGAGCGCGAAGCTCCTTTATGAAGCATCAGTTCTTCTACAAAAATAGGATGAATCGGTGCAAGCCCTCCAGAACGGTAAAACACTTCTTCCGTTAAAATATGAGAATGACCGCACCCAAATAAATGAATGAGGTGATGAGAAGCCAATTGCTGTGAGATTTTCTCGGCTGCGGATTCTATTGCCTGCTGTTCATGCGTCTCCACTTTAGCAAGCAGTTTTGTTAGTTCCTGTAGATATAAACTAGACATAAAAAAACTCCTTAGTTAAGATCGTGTCATGTTAATCGTAAACTTATAGCGGTCTGCTCGGTACGAAGACTTCACCACTTCAAGCGGCGTGCCGTCTTGCAAATACGTATTTCGTTGAATCAGTAGAACGGGTGAATATGAGTTGATTCCAAGATGCTTCACTTCGGTTTCAGAAGCTAAAATGGATTCTAACGTTTGATTGGCTTCGCCAATTTTCAGGCCCAACTCTTCTTCTATATAGCGGTAAAGAGAGTCGTTAACAATGGATTCTGTTAACCCTTTGACTAAGTTGGCGGATACATATACGCTTTCGAGCGCCATTGGCACGTCGTCAGCTAAACGAATACGCTTGATTTCATAAACAGGTGCATGAAGAGAAATGTGCAGCTGTTCGGCAATTTTTTCCGAAGCCGCAATGATTTCAAAACTCAGCAATTTACTGCTTGGCACCATTCCGCGCGCTTTCATATCTTCTGTAAAACTCGTTAATCCAACGAGCTGCTGCTCCAGTTTTTTTTCAGATACAAAGGTGCCGCGGCCTTTTTGACGATATAAATAACCGTCGTTTACTAAATTGTTAATCGCTTGGCGAACGGTCATTCTGCTGATTTCAAATCGTTCTGCAAACTCTCGTTCAGAAGGAAGCGAATCATTTGGTTTTAACTCTCCGTTTTCAATTTGTTTTTTCAACTGTTCTTCAATTTGATAATAAATCGGAAGAGGTGAGCTTTTATCAATCACTTAAGTTCTCTCCTTTATGTAAACCTCCGCATCTAAAAAAGACGAGGAGGCTATAAATTAAACCGTAGTCGATACTTTAGCTAAAGCTTCTTGGTCCGCAATAATTGTAACACAGTGATGCTTCTTTAAAATAGAAGCAGGGAAGTCTTCTGTGATTTCTCCGTTAAGCAGCTGATACATCGCTTCTGCTTTGGCTTCCCCGGAGATAAGCAGTAAAATTTCTTTACTTTTCATAATCGATTCAATTCCCATTGTAATAGCCTGAGTAGGCACTTCGTCAAGAGAATTAAAGTAGCGCGCATTGGCTTTTCGCGTTGACTCTTCTAACGTCACAATATGAGTAGGAGAGTTGAATGACGTACCAGGTTCGTTAAAGCCAATGTGTCCGTTTTGACCGATTCCAAGAATCTGAAGGTCAATGCCTCCATGATTTTGAATCATTTCATCGTAGCGGCGGCATTCTTCTTCAGGCGTATCAGCCAGCCCGTTAGGAACGTGCGTGTTGCTTACGTCGATATCAATGTGATTAAATAACGCATCTGCCATATAGTAGTGATAGCTGTTTGGATCTTGCGGCTTCATTCCGACATATTCATCTAAGTTAAAGGAAGTAACGTGTTTGTATGACGTGCCGTGCTCTTTATGATCTTGAATTAAACGATCATATAATCCTTTCGGCGTGCCTCCCGTTGCAAGTCCCAGATTCATATTTGGTTTTTCATGAAGTTTGCTAATCAGCATATCAGCTGCTTTTGCACTCATTTCACTGTAGTTTTTCACTTGGATGATATTCATTGTTAGTCCTCCTTTTGAAAGCTCAATGTGCCTCGGCAAAATGTCATTTCAACATCTAAGTTTTCATTTAACACCACGATATCCGCATCTTTTCCAATTTTAAGGCTTCCTTTTGTATCAAACAGGTTAAGCTGTTTTGCTGGGTTTTCAGCGGTCATTTTTACGATGTCTTCTAATGAGCAGTTCGTAAAGCTCATCGTGTTTTTAATCGCATCGTTCATCTTTAAGATGCTTCCTGCTAACGTTCCATCTGCAAGGGTAGCCGTTGTGTCGTTTACGTGAACAGGCTGTCCGCCTAAATCATACGTACCGTTTTTTAGCCATTTGGCACGAAGAGAATCCGTGATAAGAATCATGCGTTCACTTGTAATTTGATCGTACGCAAGCTTGACCATTTCAGGTCGGCAGTGGATGCCGTCTGTAATCAGCTCTACAAATAATTCATTTCTCAAATAAGCGGCGCCTAATACGCCGGGCTCTCTATGGTGAAGACCGCGCATGCCGTTATATAAATGCGTAATATGAGAAGCTCCTGCTTCAATAGCTTCACCAACTTGATCATATGTGCTGTCGGAGTGGCCAATAGAAGCGACGACGTTTGTTTCTTTTAAATAAGAAGTAAGAGATAAGCCGTTTGGCTGCTCTGGAGCTAACGTAACAAGTTTAATATGTCCTCCGGCTGCTTTTTGCCACTCTTGAAACAGTGCCACATTCGGATCTTGAATGTGAGTAGGAGGCTGCGCGCCCGCACGTTTCGGTGAAATAAACGGACCTTCTAAGTGAATACCAACTACTTCAGCATCCGCATCTGTTTGCTCTTCGATATAAGCGCCCGCGTTGCGAAGTGCTTTTTCAACCGCTTCATTCGACTGCGTCATAGTAGTTGCTAAAAAGCTTGTTGTACCTTCTTTTGGAAGCGTGCGCGCCATTGTTTTTAATGCTTCTGCCGTACCGTCCATAGCGTCCGCATTGTTAACGCCATGAATATGCACGTCAATGGCACCAGGAATCACTTTATAGGAAGGAGAAAGCTCAATTACATGGTCTTTCGGCTGACGTACGTATTGATGGATCTCTCCGATTTCAGTAATTTTCTTGTTCGTTAGTTTAATATACCCGTTTTTTAATGTCTGATTTTCACTATAAACGGTTACATTATAAATAATGATGGATGAATGTGTATCCATACATACACTCCTTTGCTCGTTGTATTGATTTAAGTGTAACGCTTTTTGGAATAGTTGTCTAGACCAGTTAATTCTTTTTTGTGAATTAGAAAGTTTTGTAAGGGCTTTTAACATTGATATAGAGAGGTTTTTAAAAAGAAAATTGGTATAGACAACTATATATTTTATGTGCTAGTATGAGTCCATGCAGTAAAACCGCCGTCATTTCAGCTGATTATGTAATCATAGGACAGGGATGAATGCGGTAACTTGTCATCCGATAAATATTGTTACGAAAATCCTTGCTCGTAACATCGGGTTAAATACGTTATACAAAGGGGATAGAAACATGCTGAATTTTTTACAACGTATTGGTAAATCGCTTATGCTGCCAATCGCAGTATTACCTGCTGCGGCATTGCTTCTTCGTTTGGGTCAAAAGGACTTATTAGATATTCCATTTATGGCTCAAGCCGGAGATGCGATTTTTGCGAATTTAGCACTACTGTTTGCACTCGGTATTGCTGTAGGGCTTTCAAAAGATGGAAGCGGCGCAGCAGCACTTGCCGGAGTGGTCGGTTATTTTGTGTTAACAAAAGGAACTGTAGCTATTGATAAAGATATTAATATGGGTGTACTCGGCGGGATCGTCTCGGGGGTAACGGCTGGTTTACTATACAATCGTTTCTCAGCGATTAAGCTGCCCGAGTGGCTCGGCTTCTTTGCAGGAAAGCGGTTTGTACCGATTATTACTTCAGTCGTTATGCTTGCGCTTGCAGGAATTTTCGGGGTTATTTGGCCGCCGATTCAAGATCAAATTAACAACTTAGGAACGTGGATTACAGGAGCAGGAGCGCTTGGTGCAGGTATATACGGATTTTTAAACCGTCTGTTAATTCCAATTGGACTGCATCACGTGTTAAACAGCTTAGTATGGTTTGTGTTCGGAGACTATCACGGCGTAACGGGAGATTTGAATCGCTTCTTTAAAGGAGATCCAACGGCAGGAACGTTCATGTCTGGATTCTTCCCGGTTATGATGTTTGGTTTACCGGCAGCTGCGCTTGCGATGATTGCAGCAGCTAAAAAAGAAAAGCGCAAACAAGTCAGCGGTATGTTAATTGGGCTTGCTGTTACATCTTTTTTAACAGGAATTACGGAACCAATTGAATTTTTATTTATGTTCGTAGCACCGCTATTATACGTTATTCATGCCGTTTTAACAGGAATATCGATGGCTTTAGCCGTTGCTCTTGGCATTCATGCTGGATTTGGATTTTCAGCAGGTGCCATTGACTTCTTCTTAAACTACGGAATTTCACAAAAACCCCTGCTGTTAGCGGGAATTGGCATTGTATATGCGGTCATTTACTTTGTCATTTTCTACACGCTGATCAAAGCATTAAACTTAAAAACACCGGGACGTGAAGATGATGAAGAAGTAGACACATCAAACGAAACGGTTGTAGCAACAGGCGATAAATATGTGGATATGGCATCGTATTTTATTGAAGATTTAGGCGGAAAAGAAAACTTAACCGTAATTGATAACTGTGCGACTCGTCTTCGCTTACAAGTAGCTGATGCTAGCAATATTAATGAAGGTGCCTTAAAGCGCCACGGAGCGAGAGGAATCATGAAGCTCAATAAAACAAATGTTCAAGTCATTGTCGGAACAGAAGTAGAGTTTGTTGCAGACGCAATGAATCAATTAGTTAAATACGGCACAGCGTCAACCGCTGCACCTGTTGAACAACAGGCTGTTCAAGCAGATGCACACACAGAGTTTGTGTTACCGTTTGAAGGTGTTGTAAAGCCGCTTAGTGAAGTGGAAGATCAAGTGTTTTCACAAAAGATGATGGGCGACGGCTTTGCGATTGAACCGATTGAAGGAACGCTCGTATCACCGATTAACGGTGAAGTCATGACTGTGTTCCCAACAAAACATGCGATTGGCTTAAAAACAGTAGAAGGAATTGAAATCCTGATTCACGTTGGATTAGATACTGTGAATTTAAAAGGAGAAGGATTTCAAGCGCTTGTTCAAGAAGGTGACAGCGTTCAACAAGGAACACCTCTTTTACAGGTAGATTTAGAGTATGTTAAAAAGCATGCACCTTCGATTGTGACACCGGTTGTATTTACCAACTTGCCAGCGGATAAAGAAGTGAAGCTGTTAAAAACAGGCTACCAAAAGCAAGGTACAAAAGACGTTATTACATTTTAATAAAAAGAGGCTGGAACAAACCTGTTCTAGTTAAAAGAAGATCCGAACGATTCATAGTTCGGATCTTTTTATTGTGATGGTGAACGTAGATTTAATCTATTTAGTTGCTTCTGGCTGTTGATTGGAGGGCAAGGCGAAGACTCCTGCGGGAAAAGCGGAACAGGTGAGACCCCGCAGGAGCATAGGCGACGAGGAGGCTTACCGGCCGCCCGCGGAAAGCGAAGCCTTGCACGGAAATCAACAGCGTTGTTGCAAGCAATCAGCTCATGTATCCTACTTGTTCGTTTTTATATGGGGTAACCTAGTTGGGTTTCAATCTCTTTTTCTTTTCTTCATAATTGAAAGAATTTTGTGTTAAAATTTAGGGTGTTTGATACAGCTAGTGCGGAGCAGAGAGGGAGTAGAACAAGTGAAAAAAGAAATGGCATTATTCAAAGTAAAGGTGACAGTATGTTTATTATAGGAGCATTAGTCAATGGATTAGCAATTGTTGTCGGAACATTAATGGGCAAGCTTGCTCACCGCATTCCTGAAAAAGTAAGCGTGACGGTGATGCAAGTGATGGGGTTATCCGTTATCACGCTTGGTTTGCAAATGGGCTTTAAAAGTCATCAGTTTTTAATTGTAATTTTGAGTTTAGCCATTGGAGCGGTTATTGGTGAGTTCATTGATTTAGATGAAAAGCTAAACCTTTTAGGCAATATGATTGAACGAAAATTTCAATCTCAGCAAAACGACAAGCAAACATTTAGTATGTCACAGGGCTTTGTGACAGGAACGCTAATTTTTGTTATTGGAGCGATGGCGATCGTCGGGGCATTAGACAGCGGAATACGCGGCGATCACAGCGTATTGTTTACAAAAGCGGTGATGGATGGATTTATCTCATTGTTATTAACGACTACGCTTGGAATAGGCGTCATTTTCTCAGCGGTGCCCGTATTTCTGTACGAAGGCATCATTGCGCTATTTGCTACACAAATTAATGCGATTGTGCCGCAAGATTTAATGAATAGTATCATTGCCGAAGTCACAGGAGTAGGCGGCGTGTTAATTTTAGCAATTGGAATTAATTTATTAGAAATTATTAAAATTAAAGTTGCCAATTTACTGCCTTCGATTTTAATTGCGGTTGTGATTGTAGTTGTACAGCATACATATTTTTCATGAAGAAAAAGCTTGTGAATAGTATTCGCAAGCCTTTTTGTATATATGAGTAAAAGTTAAGGAAGTAGCAGGTATAAAGTGATGCGTGGATAATGGTATAGAATGAACTAACAACAAAAAGGAGGATTAAAAATGCCGAGTCCTGTTTTCAACAAAATGAATACGGTATTTATCCACGTCTCCAATTTAAAGTCTTCAGTAAAATGGTATAGCGAGCTACTGAGTCAAGAATACAAGATGAGCGAGGTGAAGAACCCCGTTTATAATCTTAAAATTGATGGGGAAACAGGGTTAACACTAGACGCTGGCCCAGAAGGAACAGAAAAACAAATAGTGGCTAGTCTCCATCCAATTTTTAATTTCCATACGGAAGATATTAAAGAAGCATATGAATTTGTTAAAAAGCTAGATTATACGATTGATTCTCCGATTACTTTTTTTGATGATTTTTCGTTTTTTACGATAAAAGATCCCGATGGACATGTGGTCATGATTTGCACAGGTTAAGTCGTTAGCTCCAGAAGTTTAAGGTATAGTATACTAATAATAAAACCCTAATGAGATGAAGTAAGGAGAAATACTGCTTATGAAAGACAATCAACCGATTACAGCTCTTATTGCTGCACAAGTGGAGAAGTTAGCACATCAATTTGGCTATGATTTTTTATCTGAAAAACAAGGGAATCAAACGCTTTGTCAAATTCTTCAGCGAGATGAAGACGGATCTATTTTGGCGACGCCGCTTAGTTTTCATTTACATATGAATGAAGACAAAGGAACGGGAGATATTATTTATTACCATGAACAAGGAGAATTTAAGCGCCAGCAGGTGAATGTCTATGAAGAAAATAGCCTTGTGAACGTTTTGTTATTTATCCAAGAGCGGTTGAAGGTCAATCGATAAAAGACATATGCAAGAAAAAAAGCAGGGAGCTCCCTGCTTTTTTCTATGAATTGATATAGCGTAGTCCTACGCGGTTATTAAAAATTTGGTTGTGATTTTTGAAGACAAAAGCACCTGCTGCGTGATCAATCACCAGCTCATTGTCGTACACTTCTTCCATGTCATCATCAACAATAAATTCTAGGTCTTCAACCGTTACAACTTTTTCATAGGGTTGAAGGCTGCGCTTTGAGATGATCTTCATTTCATAAATCGTATTAACAATATCGCAGCTCCCCCGATCAAAAGAAAGCTGAATCATTTGATTTTGTTCTACGTTCTGCAACGCTTCTTTTGCAGAAGGAGTGACGCGTATATTCATAAATGATATCCTCCTTTTTCTATCCTCAAATTAAATTGTGTGAAATGTATTTAGGAATACTTTAGTCGATTTTTATGTCACGGGCAAGAAAAAAGCTTTCTTACTATTAGTATTTCCCTTTCAAAACGGAATAAAACGCTGATGTTTTTATCATGTTTTCATAAAGACGTACATAGATATCACCTGTATGTGATGAAAGGAAAGAGGAAAAAACTGCGCTTTGTAATTCTTAGGTGTAAATGCTTAATGATAGGAATATATTGTAAAAATATAAGAGGATTAGTCATTTACCTATTTTAATAGTTATTGAGATAGTTTTGAATAATTGGTTTTATTTTCAATATATAGGGTACTTAAGTAGAGTACTTTGCACACGATATTGCACCGAAAGACATCGGTTTATCGGACTAATTATTGTCTTATTTTGTCGAAGTAGTAGAATTTATGGAAACCATTCCTTATCATGTACAAAGTGACTAACAAAATACATAGGAGGTTCTGGTGTAGATGAGTGAGAAAGATCAAAACAGAACAACAGACGAAACAGCGGCTTCGCTAGAAACAGCGCCCGCTCCCAAAAAAGCGCCGGCTAAATGGGTTATCATTTTGGCAGCTTTAATTGTGATTATTGGAGGAGCAATTACATTTGCTACGGTATTTAAAAAATCTCCTAAGCAATTATACTTAATCTCTGAAGTAAATACGTACCAAAAAGCAGCAGATGAATTAGAAACGAAGTACAGTGAAACGATGGCTTATCAGGAAAAAGCGATGAAGCAGCCTTCTACCACAAATGCTACTATTAAAGGCGCCTTTAACATGGATTCACTTTCGTATGATCCAAGCTTTAAAATGATTCAAGACCTTATCAGTAAAGCTGAAATTAAAATTAAAGCGGAACAAGATCCGAAAAAAAGTGAAGCATACGGTTCACTGGCTCTTAATATCGGCGGTTCAAAAGCGCTTGACCTAGAAGGTTTTCAAACGAAAGAAAGAGTAGGCTTTAAAGCCCCGATTCTAGCAAATGAATATTTCTATTTAAACTTAGACGAATATGGACAGGTAGCGCGTAAGTTCGATCCTTCGTATTCAGGTCCTGAAACGCTTGATATTAACACGAGTAACGTAAGTTTAGAAGACTTAAAGTTAACGGAAAAAGAAAAAAACTACATTGCAAAAGAGTACGGAACGTTCATTTATGATCAGTTAGACAGCGATTATTTTACAAAAGAAAAAAATGTAGATTATAAAACAAATGGCAAAACGCTTCAGTTAACAAGCGTGACGCTTAACATGTCTGACAAAGAAACAAAACAATTTATGGATAAGCTTATTGCGAAGGTATCAAAAGATGACAAGCTTCATACTATCTATGCAAACCACGTGTCTAAGCTGTTTAAATCTTCAGCAGCGACAAATCCAGAATTAAAAGATATGGCAGATCCAAAAGAATTGAAAAAATCAGTAAAAGAAAGTCTTCAAGACTTCCAAAAAGAAGCAAAAGATACAACTTACCCTGGCGGTGTTAAATCAACTGTGTACGTTCAAGATGATGTTGTTGTAGCTCGTGATATGAACATGGGCGTGAAAAATGCTTCTAACGATAAAGGAAAACTTAACGTCGTAACTAAAAATATTCCGTATGAAGATAACAAAACGGCTAAGCAGTTGAAAGCAGTCCTAACCGATAGCACTACCGATGATGCATTTACGTTTGATATGAAAAATGACGTAACAACGGAAAGTGAAAAGAGAAAAGAAAACATGTCTATTCATTTGTTAACAAAAGATTCAAAAGATGAAGACACGAATATGACGTTTAAAATGAATTCAGTAATCAACGGTAAAACCGATGCAAAACAGACGGCTGACCGTACTTTCTCTTTAGACTTAGGTGATCAAGAAGATCTAGTAGTAAACGGAGAAGTAAAGCAGAATCAAGCAATAAGTGCTTCAAAAGGAAAAGCAGATTATTCATTTGATATTCGTACAAAAATAGGACCAAAAGCAGATCCTGCAAACGTTACGTTAAAAATTGACTCTGCTTCTCAATTAAAAAAATCAGCCTCTATTCCAGAGCTTGACGCATCTAATGCGACAAACGTAAAAGATGTAACGCCTGAAGATATGCTGTCGATTCAAGAAAATTTTGCTAAAAATGTTCAAGGTCTCATGATGAATATGGGAACCGCTGGTTACTAAAAGGTGCAAAGCAGATGAAGATATATTTCTCTTTGACTCTTTTTACATGTAAAGCTCTATTGAAAAATATAAAATCTCTCATACTGCTAATAATGATCCCTGCTCTGTTTTTATTTGGAGCAGGGATCATTATTAGTCAGACCATGCAAGGTGAGGAGAAGGTAAATCGGTTCCCCGTGGCCATTGTGGATAAAGATGATACGGCACAAACGAAGTACGTCATCGAACAGCTGACTGAAGGTAAGCTTCGCAAGATCATGAAGCCGCTTTACACGAATGAAGAGAAAGCTAAACAGCTGCTGCAGCAAAATAAAGTGGCAGCCATTGTAACGCTGCCAAAAGGTTTTAGTCACGATATTGCTCATGGGGAAAATCAGCCTTTACACGTCATTGGAAACAGCAATAAGCCGCTTCAGTCACAGCTGTTTCGCTACGTGATGGAAAGTGCAGCCGACTACACGTCAGCCGCTCAAAGCGGTATTAATACGGTTGATGCCTTTTTAGAAAAAGAAAATGTTTCCGATGAAAAGAGACGCGCAGAATTTAAGAAGAGCTTAGTAACGTTTGGGCTTCATGTATTAGATAGAGGAAGTTTATTTGATGAACAAGTAGAAACGAGTTTCTTTCAACAGGATATGAAGCAATATTATGTCCTGTCTTTTGCTGCTTTGCTGCTTATGATTTGGAGCTACGGCGGATGGCTGCTTGCTAGTGAAACGCAGACTTCTCCCGTGCTGGATCGAATGAAAACAAGAGGTGTATCGTTTCTTCGCATTTATTTAGCGCAGCTGACGGCTCTGTTTGTTCTTTTGCTACCGGTATCTGTCGTATTGTTTGGAAGCCTCATTAAAGGACTGAAACTGCCTGTAACCGGTACGTACGGAGAGCTTTTTTTAGGGATAAGCGGAAGTTTGTTTGCTTTTTTATGTTTGTTTTTACTTCTTCGGGTTCTTTTTTTATCACAAAAAGCTTATCAACTAACCGGTTTGCTGTTTATTTTGCTGAGTACGATTTTAAGCGGACATGTTGTGCCGGTCGTCTATTTACCAGACTGGGCGAGTGGTTTTCAGAAATGGTCACTCAACACCCGCGTCTTGGAGCTGTTATTTTATGAATTTGATGGATATAACACAAACGAAGCTTTTCTTTACCTTAAGCCTATTCTCATTACGGCAGCAGGAAGTTTTGTTCTTGCTGTTGGCTACGTGATGACTTTGCAAAGGCGGTGGAGAAAATAATCAGTGAAAAAATAAAGCAGCTGCTGAAGCGCCCTATGCTTATTGTTATGATTTTCTTTTTACCTTTAATAGGAACGGTCATCAGCAGCTCGTTTTTAGAAAAAGTACAAAGTGATTCAAAAATACCCGTTGCTCTTGTCGATCAAGACCACAGCAACATGTCTAAACAAGTGATGGATCGACTGCAGAAAACAACAGAAATTCAGTTTCTTTCTATGAATGAAGAACAAGCGAGAAAGCAGCTGGCAAAAAATAAAATTGACAGCATCTTTGTGTTTCCTAACGGATTTCAGCAAGAAGTAGAAGCGGGGAATTATCAGGGAGTCATTGATTTGCTTACGCTGCCTTCTTCTGTTGCGACAGAAGCGGTTCGAGAAGTCGTGGCCAGTGAAGTGACACGGTTAACGACAAATGTTAAAGCCGCAAATGAAGTGCGTTTTTTATATAAAGTCTATCACATTCATGCAGGACCGGATTTATGGAAAGAAGCGTATCACTATACCGATAACCAGTGGAAACCAAAGCCGCTGATGACAATTGATTACGAGGCGCAAGGAACGAAGGAGCATAAGAAGCAAGGGAGCGTTCAAATGACCGGATACGTACCGCTATGGGGATTTTTTACGCTTTTGCTTTGCTGCATTACATCAGATTGGATGATTAGAGAGCGGAAGCACCTTTTCAAACGAATGAAAACGATGCAAAAAGGACTTTACGGTTATATTCGAAGCGTCAGCGCCGCTTATGCTGTGCTATACGTGCTTCAAGCTCTCATCAGTTTTGCTCTATTTAAATGGCTGTATGGAGCAGAGTCTTACGGTGTGCTGCTGTATATGTGTATCTATGTGATCACATGCGTTGCTTTTAGCACGTGGCTTGCAAGTGAAAGTCAGCGAGTTGGCTCTTATTATATGATCAGCGTCGTCATGGTCACAGGACTCAGCATAATAGGAGGGAGCTTTTTCCCGGTAGGAGAGCTTTCTGCAACGATTGAAAGAATAAGTCAGTGGCTTCCGCAGCATCTGCTTCTGTATCAGCATACACTGCCGCTTACGTTCATTTGGAAAGAGATAGCTGTTTCCATTGGATGCATATGTTTGTGCACGTTTAAAATAGTGTGGAATGTGAGGAGCATTAAATGATTGAAATTAACAATGTTAGCAAAACATACGGAAAAAAACAATCGTTAGCAAATGTTACGCTGACCGTAGAAAGTGGAGAAGTCATTGGTCTTTTAGGACCAAACGGCGCTGGTAAGTCAACGCTTCTGTCTATTTTGTCTACCATTACGGCTCCTTCAAGCGGGAATGTCACGATTGGAGGCTTATCGCTTAAGAAAAATCAAAAAGCGATACGAGAAGTCATTGGCTACGTTCCACAAGACATAGCGCTGTGGGAAGAGCTTAGCGTAAAAGAAAACATGAAAATGTGGAGCAAAATGACTTCACGCTCTCTGTCGAATGAACAGCTTCAGTCTCTTTGCTCAGCTGTACAGCTCGAAGGAAGATGGAAGGATAAAGTGAAAAATTTATCAGGAGGCATGAAGCGAAAGCTGAATATAGCCGTTTCACTTATTCATGAACCGTCCGTTTTGTTAATGGACGAGCCGACAGTCGGAATTGATTTGCAGTCCAAGCTTGAGATCATTCATTATATTAAACAGCTGGCGGCAAAAGGAAAGACGATTATCTATATCACCCATGATTTGAATGAAATTTTAGGCGTGTGTGATCGGTTTGCCGTCTTAAAGGAAGGAAAGCTGGAGTTTGTCGGCACAATGGACCAAGCGAAGGAAAAGACTGGGGAAGACGCAGAAGAGAACGTTGTGTATAAGCTGCTGCATGATTAAGAGTAAGCAATCATAAAAAAAGAGCCGCTTCGTGAAGAAGCGGCTCTTTCTATTATGCTTGTGTAACTTCTTGTTCTGGTGAATGGCTTTCAGGCTGCACGCGTTCTTCCTCAGGAAGGGCACGTACTTCCACTTCTTTCATTTGGTGACCGTCCATTTCTTTTGCAATAAACTCGTATCCAAAAAGTTTGAACGATTCGCCTTCTTGAATATCGATATTTTGCATCAGCATCCAGCCGCCGATTGTATCGATATCATCGTTTTCAATTTCGATATGAAGCACTTCGTTGACTTCTTCAAGCAGTACTTTTGAGTTAAAGACAAAGTGCTGATCGCTGATTTTTTGAACAAGCGGCTTTTCATCTGTATCAAACTCATCTCGAATTTCTCCAACGATTTCTTCTAAAATATCTTCAACGGTAACGATACCAGCCGTACCGCCGTACTCGTCAATCAACACGGCCATATGCGTACGTTTCTTCTGCATCGAGCGCAGTAGGTCTTGAATCGCTACGGTTTCAATTACTTGAATAATAGGATTCATATAAAGCTTCACGCTTTGCTTTTTTAACGCATCGTTAATTACGACATCGTTTAGAATCTCTTTGACGTTGACTAAGCCGATAATGTTATCTTTGTCTCCGTCAACGGTAACAGGGTAACGGGTGTAGCGGTCTTCTACAGCAAGCTTTAAGAAATCTTCAATGCTGTCGTCTTCAGAAACAGCTGAAATTTCTGTTCTTGGTACCATGATTTCGCGAGCAACACGGTTATCGAATTCAAAAATGTTGTTCACGTACTTATATTCAGACTGGTTAATTTCCCCGCCTTTAAAACTTTCTGATAAAATAATGCGCAGCTCTTCTTCACTGTGCGCAAGTTCATGCTCTGAAGCTGGCTTTAATCCAAACATGCCAGTTAACAAACGGGCAGAACCATTTAGTAACCAAATGAAAGGGAACATGATTTTATAGAATAAAATTAACGGACGAGCAAACAATAACGTAACTGTTTCAGCTTTTTGAATCGCAAATGTTTTTGGGGCTAATTCACCAACGACTACGTGAACAAACGTTACAAGCGCAAATGCGATAATGAATGAAAGAATATGTGTTAAAGATGCAGCAACACCAAGTTCTTCAAACAGAGGTTCCAAAATCTTCGCAACAGTCGGTTCTCCTAACCAACCGAGTCCTAAAGCAGTAATCGTAATACCAAGCTGACACGCCGATAAATACTCATCTAAGTGTGTCGTTACGGTTTTAACCGCATTCGCTCCTTTTTTGCCTTCAGCAACAAGTTGATCTACCCGTGAACTACGAAGCTTCACAATTGCAAACTCTGAAGCAACGAAAAAAGCAGTGAGTACAATTAAAATCGCAAAAATAATTAAGTTAATGGTTATCAATGAATATACTTACTTTATAGTGCTATAAAGTAAGTAAACACCTCCTGTAAATAATAAATTTACGACAGCAGCAGAAGTAAAGAGTGCAAAAGAGTGACGCTTTCTGGTGAAAGCCGATTCATCATTACTTTTCGATCTTCTTCATTCAGCTTTTCCATAAGCGGTGCAACTTCTTTTAAACTGTCGTTTAGTACGTAAAATTTGGATGCTAATTCGTCTTTGGAGTGGCTATTCTCGGATTGCTCTACAGAAAAGAGAGAAGAAATCTCTTCAAGAGAACGGCCTTCGCTTTTTAATTTTTCAATAAAGTAAAGACGTTTCAGCGCTTCTTCGTTATAAAAGCGATAGTTAGAAGCAGAGCGTTCTGCTTTTAACAACCCAATGTTGGTATAATAGTCAACCGTGCGCTTCGTTACATGTGCCATCTCTGCAAGTTCGCCAATTTTGTATGTCGCAACCCCATCAGAATACCACCTCCTTTAACTATGTCAACCATCACGTGATGGTTTTTATCTACGCAACTATTTATCTTTTATCCTATCGTAATTAAGTATACGCGCGTAAGATCAAAAAGTTTCATTTTTTTATTAGCATTCAGTATATCTCAAAATAAGGTAGTTTGACAAAGATTTTATAAAAAAAAACTCGCTTATATTAAGCGAGTTTTTTAGTAGGATGACGTACGATAATGTGCATGCGTTCATACACATATTGAATACGTTCAGTATATTCTATGAACTCAGAGCTCATTGGAGATAGCTGATCAGCAATACGGTGCATAATAGCAGCTTCTTCTTTTAACGAATCTAAATTTTGAGTTCGGTCAATTCTAGATTTAAATGTTAACGAAATCATGTTATTCACCTCGTTGTTATATTACTTGTTATGAGACACTATGTCCGTGACTTTTATCACTCTAGTCAAAGGTGATAACGTAATTATTTGATGTTTGCCGGCATTTTGTGTAGGATGATTAGAAAAGGGTTTTTATGGGAGAATGAAATGAATTTAAAACGAATGCACCACGTAGCCATTATAGGAAGTAATTATGAACGTTCAAAAGCTTTTTATGTAAATGTGTTAGGATGCAAGATTATAGAAGAAACATATAGAAAAGAAAGAGATTCATATAAGCTAGATTTAGAAGTAGCTCCTGGCTATCAAATTGAGTTGTTCTCGTTTCCAAATCCACCACAGCGTCCTTCAAGACCTGAAGCGTGCGGCTTACGCCATTTAGCTTTTGCGGTTGAAAGCGTAGAGGATTCCAAGCGTGAACTAGAGCAGCAAGGGATTGATGTGGAACCTATTAGGGTAGATGAACTAACGGGAAAAAAATTCACATTTTTTGCTGATCCGGACGGGTTACCGCTAGAGCTTTATGAAGAGAAAGAGGGGGAATAAGGAGTATGTGCAATTATTTATTCGTATACGGAACGCTTCTTGAAGGAGAAGGTAATCACGGGTTGCTGCATCATGCGCGCTCAATTGCCAAGCAGGCAAAAACGAAAGGGAAATTATATGATACTAAGCAAGGCTATCCAATGCTTGATATCGACAGTGAACACATTGTATACGGAGAAGTATATGAAGTGACCGATCAGCTTATGTGGAAGGCGCTTGATGAATTAGAAGGGTACATTCATGAAGGTCATAAAGACAATGAATATGATAAAGTTGTGCAAACGGTTGAAACGGACCAAGGTGAATTTGAAGCCGTTGTATATGTAGCAAGAGACCGTTCTCTGCTGCAAGAATTTATTCCAGGCGGAAACTGGCGCGTATGGAAAGAAGATTTATTAGAAGGCATGCTGTATTTTGCTTACGGTTCATGTATGGATAACGATCGTTTTATTAAGCACGGCGTTGATCAGCATTTCCAAGACTGTCTTGGCAGAGCTGTTTTTAAAGGCTATACGCTTCGGTATAACCACGTTATTCATGACGGAGGACGTGCAGACATGGTTGAAGAAGGCGGAGTTGTTGAAGGCAAACTGTACCGCGTGCCGCCCGAAGCAATCACGTATTTGTATGGCAGAGAAGGGGTAGATAATAACGGCTATCGTCCTGCTATTATTTCTGTCGAGCATGAAGGTAAGATGGTGGATCATGTTCTTACTTTTTTTGTGTTAAATAAAGAAAAAGAAGTCGCACCTCCGGATCACTATTCGACTGAAATTATTCGAGGAGCAACAGGTGTACTCAGCGAAGAATACGTTCAGAAGCTAATAGAGCAAGTCCATGCGCTAAAAAATAGCGATGTTGTAAATAACTAATATAAAAAGACGCAGGGACAAAAGTAGTTTAGTTGAAGAAAGCTCCGAACGAGTAATCGTTCGGAGCTTTTCATTGTTATGGTGAACGCAGTCCAGATCATTGATCCCATTTGTTCGTCTCAAGGTTGGATTGATTTTGTTATGTTCTCTGTTGCATTAACTAAAGGAAACAGAGAATTCTGTTTGAAATACACCGTCTTTTGATAAACGGTTGATGCCTAATTTTTCTTTGAAATTTCCGTTGTGGTCATGCGTATCTGCAATTCCAAACCAAGGTTCGATGCAAAGAAAAGGAGCGATTGTATGATTTTCTGCATCATACTTTGACCAAATACCGACATAAGGGAAATCATTAAACTGAACGTTAATTTGATTTTCATTAACCGGTGATTTAATTGTAATTCCGTCAATATGGCTAAAAATTAACGCGTCATTTGCAAATAAATCTGCGCTTAGCGGCAGCTTGTGCAAGTTTTCTGCAGCCCCTTTTTCATGAATAAGAGCGTCTTTTAATACAAATTCCTTCGGCGTAGTTTCAGAAGGCTCTATTTCTAAAAAGTAATCAGAAATCTGCTCGTTTTCACGTAGCGGAATACGAAAAGCAGGGTGGGCTCCAATTGAAAAATACATATCCTCTTTATCTTCATTTACTACTTTCCACTGAAACGTTAATCGATTGTTTTCCAGACGGTAGCTAATTTCAACTGAACATTCAAATGGATATACGTCTTTAAACCGGCCGTTTGTGGCAAATTTCAGCCGTGCTGTTTCGTTTGTTTGCTCAATCACGCTGAAAGTAGAATCACGTAAAAAGCCGTGCTGAGGCAAAGAGTATTCGCGCTGATCAACGGTATACTGATCATTTTTTAATCGGCCTACGATTGGAAACAATACGGGCGATACTCGTCCCCAATAAGCGGGGTCTCCGCTCCACATAAACTGCAGGCCTTTTTCTTTATGAAATACTTCTACAACTTCCGCTCCTTTTTCTTCAATGCTGACTTTCATTTCGCTATTTTCTAGTACAATCATTACAACATCTCCCAAATCGTTGTTGTACGCTAGAGCTGTCTCAAACGTACTGGCTTTGCTTATATTATACCCTTCTTGGCAAAAAAGGTATTAATTTCCCTATTTTTGTTCAAATTAATATAGAAAAAGGAGGGTTCAAATATGAATCATGCAACATTATTGCTCATTAAATTTGCAGCGGCACTTATTGCGTTTGGTATAGGCCTTGATTTGTTTTTTGATGCAACCATCGGAGACATTATTTCTTTTAGCTTGTTAACGACAGTTGTGACATATCTAGTAGTGGATCGAATTGTACTGCCTCGAGTGGGAAATCGCGATGCCATTATTGTTGAATTTGTTCTAACGTATATGAGCGTATGGATTTTTGGAACATTGTTATTAGACAGTTACGTTCAAATTGCTTGGGGAAGTATTATTTCTGCAGCTATTATTACATTTGCTGAAGTTTTTGTTCACCGCTACTTATTCAACCATATTGAAACGAAACATACAGCGAGAACGCGTCCGGCTTTTAAGCGAAAACTAGCGTATGACACAGAATTTGCAGAAGAACAGCATGTAGAAAACAAAGAAAATCCAAAATAAAAAGAAAGCTCAATTTTGAGCTTTCTTT
This sequence comes from Priestia megaterium, assembly GCF_009497655.1. NCBI lineage: Bacteria > Bacillati > Bacillota > Bacilli > Caryophanales > Bacillaceae > Priestia > Priestia megaterium. The sequence goes on from NZ_CP023317.1 coordinate 1,204,354, forward strand.
TTATGTGTTAATGCATAAAAGTCATTTCTTTTAAAGGCCAGTATTTCATGTTGACTTCTCCCATGATTGAAGAGATAGGAGTAAGGCCAAAATGCCTTCCATCTCGGCTGATACGTCTGTTGTCACCTAGCACTAATACGTATCCATCGGGTATCGTGCCGTCTGGAGACAGTTCGTACGTTGAAAAATTTTCGGTGAATCGCTCGTAAACGGGCACTTTGGACAAGTATTTATGAAGATGCGGCTCTTTTTTGACCTTGTTATTTATATACAGAACATCATCTTTGTATTCGACCGTTTCTCCAGGTAAGCCCACAATCCGCTTTACTAGAAAATCACTGCTATAGGGAGCTTGTAACACGACAATATCAAAGCGCTCCAGCTTGCTGTGTTTGTTAATAATAATTCGATTGCCTTCGTGCAAAATAGGCTTCATAGAATCGCCTTTTACAGTGTAGGGCTGAAACCAATAGTGCTGAACGACAACAGAAAGCAAAACGGTGCCGAGGATGACGCTTGTGTATGTAAGAATTTCACGCTTTATTTTTTTATTGATCATAATGGATGAACACCTTCTTAACGGTAAGACTATCAATTTAGGTTTTTCATAGAGATATAACAGTGTTGATTGTACCATTCAGAACTAAAGTTTTCCATATCTATCTGTTTATGCGTGTATCCCGAAAATATGCTTGGCGGAACAAAAAATGAAAAAAGCCGTTATTCTTTAAAATAACGACTTTTCTTTATTATAACTGAGCGCGCTCAGTTCGAGTAGCTGGTTGATTTGGTTCTTCTTCTATAACAGGCTCAACAGGCTTATGCTGCTTGATTTCTTCTTCTAGTTCAGCAATTCGCTTGTTTTTCTGTTTCACTTGTCCTCTTAGTTGAACAATTTTTACAAAGCTCAATGAAGCAGCAACAACTCCTCCAAACACAGCCGTTGTTAAGATGATTAAAATAAGAGGCCATTTTTGTGAACCAAATACATAGTTAAATTGTACAGGATCGTTGTTAATTACAGCTAAAACAGCAATGATAAGAGCAAATATAAGTCCTAAAATAAAAAAGCTCTGTCCTTTCATAAGCTGCACTTCCTTTCTTTACATGGTCATTACAACTTTTATAGCGTAACTACTCATCTTAAGTGTTTGCTATCTTGCTTATAGGTATACGTATCCACATTTAAACAAAATCAAACATTTTCTTGATTATATATATCTTTCTTTTAAAACACAATATATCGATTGATGTAGAAGCTTTGACATGTCCAAAGACCTGATAGAGGGGGATTTTTGAGGGAAGGGAGTAGGTATAAGGCTTCATTGTCATAAAAAAAGCACGCGTTCGCCGCGTGCTTTTTTTATGTATAAACTTAAAATGCGTTTAGGGTGTTATCGCTTAACCACTGTTTGCGTTCAGCTGCATCTTCGAATAACTCATCTGCATTTGTAAATTGAGAAGCAATGACATATTCAATTGTTGCAAGAGGAGCTGTTAGCAAACGCCAGTTTAATACGATTGTATTATCTTGAGTCGTAGCGTATTCTTCACCTAACTCGTCCCACTTAACAGATTCAGGAGCATTGTCAGCTGCTTTTTTAACAGATTTCAAAGCTTCTTGGAATTTTTCACCTGCGCGGCCTTGGTACCATTCTGTTAATAGTTGTCCAATACCTTCATTTGTTTGCTGCTCGTTCCAGCTTTCAGGTACTGTAGCAATGAATTTTGCACGGAATGTCATTTCAGCTTTTGCTACATCTCCACGAACGATGTTTAAGCGGTATTGACGCCCTAGGTAAGGGAATTTGTCTCCTTCTTCAAAAGAACCAGTTTTAGCTGCAGAAGCTGCTGCTTTAGGAGCCTCTTTTTTAGCTGTTTCTTTTTTTACTGCTTCTTTCTTTGGAGCAGCTGGCTTTTCCTCAGCTGGTTGTGAACCGTTTAGTTGTTTTAAAATCCATGTTGCTTTGCGTGCGATGATTGAACGCACATTGTTTTCATTAAGACCTCTTGGGATAATAACTTTTACCCCTTCTTTGTCACAAATTTGCACCGTGATATCGGTTCTATTTGGAACGACTTCAATTTTGTAGTCAATTGTTTGATTGCCTGTTTGATACGTATACATAAAATTTTTCGTACTCCTTTCTACAAATCTTCATTTTATAAGCAAAGGTAGAGTTTGGTCAAATGAAAGAATAATCAGACAGTTATCAACTGCTGTTGCAGCGCCTTGCAGGAAGATATGTATTCCAATATTTAGTGGAAAAGCGCCAATAATAATTGTTTCAATTCTTCTTTAGTTTTTACAAAAAAATATAAAAATATGCCGATACTACTAATATAGATTAGACATTCTATGTCTTTAGATTGTATAGGGGATGAAAAAATGAAAAAAGCTTTTCAAAGTTTACGCATGAAAATGCTATGTATGATTGCAGCCATGATGGCCATAACATCTACTGTAATTGAAGTAACCAATTATTATCTTATTGTGAAACAAGAGCAAGCAGCTTCGATTACGCTAGTGATTACATTTCTGTTTGTTTCTTTTACAACTACCGTGTTCTATTTTATCATACGTCGCTACATAATTGCGGTTGAAAATTTGTCAAAAACAATGAAAGGGATTTCAAACGGCGATTTATCTGTAGATGTTGTTCCTTTGAAAGGGAAAAATGAGATTAGTACACTCATATCTTCACTTAATGAAATGATGACTCACATGAGAATACTGCGTCAGAAAATAAGTAAAACAAAGAGCACGGTCAGTCATTCCTCAGAGCAATTGCTTGTAAGCATGGAGGAAACAAAAACAGCTGTGACAGAAGTTACGATGTCTATTCAAGAAATTGCTGCGGGTTCTGATAAGCAGTTGCTAAGTGTGGTTGAAACCGAGCAGGCTATGGTGGATATGGCCAAGCTGCTTCAGAAAATGACTGATCATTCTTCAAAGGTACAACAATCGATGAACAGAGCCTCTGAACATGCTTCTACCGGAAATGTTGCGGTGAAAGATGTGACGAATCAAATGAATAAAATCTATGAAACCGTTAAGATATCGACCAGTGAAGTAAAGGGACTCGAAGATCGTTCCGCAGAGATTGGCCGCATTATTAATACGATTACAAGAATTGCTGAACAAACAAATCTTCTTGCACTTAATGCTGCTATTGAAGCTGCAAGGGCTGGAGAACATGGAAAAGGTTTTGCTGTAGTGGCAGGGGAAGTACGTAAGCTAGCGGAAGAATCTAAAACGTCCGCTATACAAATCAGTCATTTGTTAAAAGAAATTGAAGTACAGGCAAAGCGGGCTTATCGAAACATGGAAGTGAATACGGAAGAAGTCACGCTTGGTATTGCCACTGTCGAAGATGTAACGCAACAGTTTTCCATAATTATGGAAGATGTCTTTGCCGCTCAAGAACAAATGAACAAAATGACAAAAGCAACAGGAGAGATTGATGGGTATTCGTTTAAGGTAATGGAGTCTGTCATGGCCCTTTCGGAGGTTGCTAAACAAGCAGCTGCTTACGCTGAAGAAGTAGCTGCGGCTTCACAAGAGGAGTTAGCATCTATAGAAGAACTTGTGATGTTGGCAGCTAATTTAAAATCTACGGTAAGTGAGTCCTGAAGTCTATCTTGATATGTACGTAATACGCGCAGTTTTCTGCGTGTATTTGTTTTATTTATATCTTTTATAGAAAACGATAAATAGAATTGACACGTTATCAAAGCAGTTGTATAGTGAGTACGCAAGGCGGCAGTCTGCCTTTTTTTAATTCTTAGTAAACTTATAAGTTAAATAAAATATTTGAGTACTATATAAGGAGACAAAGAGATGAAAAATGAATTCCGTTTGGCAACAAATGACGACGCGGATAACTTATTGAACTTAACTCTACAAGCATATAAGCCTATTCGAGAGCTAGGCATTCCTTTCTTAGCAGCTACTGCTGATCTTGCCCTCGTTAAGAAAAATATTTCTCAAAACCTTTGCTATGTATATGAAGAAGATAAAAGAATCGCTGCCACTGTATCTATACGAATGCCTTGGGGAGAACATCCAGGTCCGTTTGCTGTTCCGCATTTTTGGTGGTTTGCAGTGGACCCGTCGCTTGCCAGGAAAGGCGTTGGATCTAAGCTGCTGCATCTAGTAGAGGAAGAGGTAATAAAGAATACGTTTAAATCGCCAGGTGTGTCTTTAGGAACAGCAAAAGAACATCCTTGGTTAGTTGAGATGTATGAACGAAAAGGATATGTTCAAGCTAAAGAAAAGCACCTTGCACAAGGCTATACGACCGTATTTCTTTATAAAAAATTCAATGAGGTACACTCTTTGTCGTAAAAGATAGAGAAGTGGTCTAAATTAAGAAATGTGAAAGAGTGATAAATATGACAGATCAATTACTACTAAATACGCTAATAGACATACGCCGTGAGCTGCACCGGTTTCCAGAGCTTTCAATGAAAGAATATGAAACAACTAAACGTATTAAAAAGTGGTTAAAGCACTACGATATTTCTATAGCGGATGCATTCCATTTAGACGTGGGAGCAGTAGCGGAAATTGTGGGAGGAAAGCCGGGACCTACTATCGCTATTCGAGCTGATATTGATGCGCTGCCAATTGAAGAAAAAACCAATCTGCCATTTGCTTCTGAAGTGAACGGTGTTATGCACGCATGCGGACATGATTTTCATACGGCTTCTATAATCGGAGCAGCCATTCTTCTCAAAGAGCGTCAGCAGGAGCTTTGCGGTACGGTTCGATTTATCTTTCAACCGGCCGAAGAAACGGCTTCTGGGGCAAAAATGCTCGTTGAAAAAGGTGTGCTCGAAGGAGTAGAAGCGATATTTGGAATGCATAACAAACCGAATCTTCCTGTAGGAACCATTGGTGTCAAATCGGGACCTTTAATGGCAAGCGTTGATCGTTTTGAAATTGACGTCAAAGGAGTAGGCGGTCACGCAGGTATTCCAGAAAAAACAGTAGATCCGATTGCTGCTGCTGGTCAAATTGTTACTAGTTTACAAACCATTGTCAGCCGTAATCTCAGCCCATTTCAAAATGTTGTTGTCAGCATAACTCAAATCCACGGAGGGAGCTCGTGGAACGTCATTCCTGACAAAGTAACGCTTGAAGGAACGGTGCGTACCTTTCAAGAAGAAGCGAGAGAAAAAATACCGGCTCTTATGAAACGAACTGCTGAAGGGATTGGAGCAGCTTTCGGGGCTTCAGTAGACGTTAAATGGTATCCGTATCTTCCTGTAGTAAACAATGATGATACGCTGGAAAAATTGGTTATTAACGCTGCAGAGAATCTTAGTTATCAAGTCGTAGAAGCTGAACAATCGCCTGGAGGAGAAGATTTTGCCGTATATCAGCAGCGTGTACCAGGATTTTTTGTATGGATGGGTACGGCTGGAGAATATGAATGGCACCATCCTTCTTTTTCATTAAATGAAGAGGCATTACTTGTAGCAGCTTCTTATTTTGCTAATCTAAGCTTTGACTTTTTGAATTCATTCCATTACCAAAAAAATTAAAATATTTTTATTTTTCTATTTACGCGGATGGAATTGTTTGATAAAATAAATTTTAAATTAAAAAAGTTATCACGAGTGGACGAGAGATCTGGCTCTTTGACTCCACAGCAACCTACGAATGTAAGGTGCTCCTACCAGCAAAGCATGTGCTTTGGGTGATAAAACGGGTGAAAAACTCATTTTGCATCAAAGCAAAATGAGTTTTTTTTATTTTTCTAAAAGGAGAGGGTTTTATGAGTCATACAGCAGTTGCAGCACATACAGGAGAGAAAGCATTAAAGGAAGCCGTAAAATTATTAGGAAAGCATTATCAAGTAGCTTATCGTGAATTAGAAACATTTTATGAAATTGTGGTCGAAAACCATGTTCGTACATATGCTGTAGGCATAGATATTAAAGATGTACAAAAAGCAAATGAACTAGAAATTTATTCATCATGCTGTTCCAAGCTTGAGCGAGTAGGCTGTCTTTTATAGAAGTCTGCTCGCGCCTCTATTTTTAAAGTGTTTTTAAATAGAAAGCATGTTTTTTGACAATTGAAGAATCTGGTGGGTATAATCATTACTCACTAGGTTTTAAAATTAATCATAAATTGTCGAAATTTTTACACAAATTAAAGGTTACATTCGAAATGAATTGTGGTATGTTATAAAACAAGAATATTTTATGAAAGGAGCATTGAAATGGAAATGTCTCTTGAACATGGAAACGATGCAGGAAGCGAACAGCTTATTGATCGTATCCTAGACTTTTTAGAAGATGACGAAAAGTAAAAAAAGAGTGTGCGGTGCTAGCCCTAGCCGCGCACTCTTTTTTTATCATGTGCGTCAAGGAAGCGCATACTATGATACATAGGGATAGAATGAAAGGGTCTCTGTCAAAGGGATTGACGAATCGTTTTGTTTGATGGAAAATTTAGAAAAAGGAAAGAGATGAAGGGTATGTCGAACAAAACATCTTTGTATCAAACAAAAGAACAGTTAAAGAAGCTTGTAAGCGAATTGGTTTCTATACCTAGCGTGACAGGAACGATGGCAGAAGTGGAAATGGCTGAATCGATAGCGGCGTATTTATTGAAGCTGCCTTACTTTCAAAAAAACGAGCAAGTTGAGCTTCATTCAACAGGAGACGGGCGATCGATTGTCACAGCTTTTGTTGAAGGGAAAAATACGAATAAAACAGTTGTATTAGTCAGTCATTACGACGTAGTGGATGTACAAGATTATGGACAGTGGAAAAAGGATGCTTTTCACGCTGATACGTTAACGAGTACTTTTTATAATGATATGGAACAAGTTCCGGCGCACGTACAAAAAGATATGATAAAAGGAGACTGGCTTTTTGGCCGAGGAACGATGGACATGAAAGCAGGTATTGCTCTGCATATCAGTATGATTGAACGAGCATGCAACGGAGAGTTTGACGGAAACATCCTGCTTCTGTCGGTACCGGATGAAGAAGTAAATTCGCTCGGAATGAGAAAAGCAGTGCCTGTTCTTTTAGAACTTGCGTGCAAACATCAGCTGGATTTTTCTCTCATGCTAAATGCAGAACCAGTGTTCAGCCGCTATCCTGGTGATCAAACGAACTATGTGTACTCAGGATCGATTGGCAAGATCATGCCAAGCTTTTTGTGTTATGGAAAAGAAACTCATGTAGGGGAACCGCTAGCTGGTTTGAATGCTAATTTACTAGCTTCTTATTTAACAACAGAAATAGAACTAAACGTTGATTTTTGCGAAAAAGTAAGAGATGAAACGAGTCCACCTCCTACTGTGCTGATACAAAAAGATTTAAAAGAAGAGTATTCCGTTCAAGTTCCGCACTCTGCCGTTGTATTATTTAATTTATTTATGTTAAACCGCTCTCTTAAAGAAGTAACAGATCTGCTGTTGAAATCGGCTGACAAAGCGGCTTTGAATGTAAAAAAACATTATAATAAAGCTGCTCGGCAGTACGCTGTGGGAATGGAGGGTTCATCCCTTGACGTGAACGTATGGACGTATGAAGAACTTTATACTCATGCAGTCAAACAGCATGGTGAAAAATATGTGCAAGAAATGGAAGCGGCACTTTTGGCACAAGAAGATGATGACAGAAATAAAACCATTAAATTAGTAAACTCTTTAGCTGGTTTATGTAAAGAAGCAGCTCCGATGATAGTCTTATTTTTTACGCCGCCTTTTTACCCGGCCGTTTGTTCACATGATGATCTCTTTGTACAAAAGATTTTGTCAAACGTACAGGCAACTGCCAAAGAGCAATTCCAAGTGGAGCTAGTTGAACAAAGTTATTTTGGCGGAATTTCGGATTTAAGCTATGCCAGCCTGCAGCACCCGCTTCATACATTTAACACGTTAGTAGCCAATATGCCTCTATGGAATAAAGGATATCATATCCCGCTAGAAGAGCTAGAGGAGCTGAAGATGCCGGTGCTGAACATTGGACCGCTGGGAAGAGATGCGCATCAATGGACCGAAAGATTAGACGTTCAGTATTCCTTTGAGATTTTGCCTCACTTCATTTATCAAGCTATAAAAGAAGCACAGAAATAAACATCCGCCCGCGGATGTTTATTTGTTGAATTTAAAAGAAGCTCCTTGTACGGTAATTTGTTGCGGTGTTAGAGCGTGATCCAATTCAACCAAAAATGGACGCTCTCCAACTTTTTTTAATGTATCGTGGACAACACCTTGTGTTCCGCTGCAAAAAATAAGGTTTCCTTTATTGACATATAGTTTTTGACAACGTGCATCAAGTAAAGAGTCTTTGTAGCTTTCGCCAGCCTGAACGTCCAGCAGTTTTGTCCATTTGCTGATGGATTCTTCAAGGTTATGTACAGCACAGTAAATGTTTTTTAGCTGCAGCTGACCGGCTTGATGGGAAGAAAGAGCAGCTAGCTTTGGCTTGCGTTTTTCTTCTGGTTCACCCCACTCAATAAAGAAAGGAAAAGGGAGGGCATCATGGTCATCTTCAATAAAACACATTTGCCATTGAAGTCTTTCTCCATCATTAGTTTGACGAGACCCCGCTACAGGGCCTTTTACAGTGTAGCCCTTGTCTTTCAGCTCGGTTATGAGCAAATCCATATCATCTGTACGAAGGGCAAATCGCCCAAAATGACCAAACGGCGTATGTTCGTTAACAAGCTGCTGAATAAGATCATTATCTGTAACTGTTTGAGCTAATGCGATATCTGTAAGCCCAAGCCACTCAATATAGCTCAGGTGAAAATAAGCCAACGTGTTAAAAGTGCCCCATTTTTCATGGGTACCGCCTTTAATAACATTGATTCCGTATTCGTTTAGTTCTTTCTGAGCTTTAATAGGATCAGGTGAAAAATGAACAAGATGATCAAAAGATAAGTGCATGGGTAGGCCTCCTTTTAAGAGAGATTCTTTCCCACTATTATACTTTGTTTTCTTTTTTAAGAAGAGTAAAACGAATGATTATGTAAAATAAAAATCTTGAAAAAAGCAAGCCGCGTATGTTTTAGACTCGGCTTGCTTTAGAGTTAGTTAGCGACGGCAGCCATGCCCTTTAAAGCAGCAGCCAAATGATTTATTAAACCATGGATATGAGCAGCAAGGTGAACCGCAGCGACAGCGGCGACGGCTAGAACGGCGAGTAGAACGGCGAGTAGTGCAGCGAGTAGAACGGCGAGTAGTGCGACGAGTAGAACGGCGAGTAGTGCGACGAGTAGTGCGACGAGTAGTGCGGCGAGTAGTGCGACGAGTAGTGCGACGAGTAGTGCGGCGAGTAGAACGGCGAGTAGAACGACGAGTAGAACGACGACGAGAACGTCTGTGAAGAGCAGTTGGCTCTTGGTACATAAATGTTTCAAGCTCAGTAGAAGCAAGTGCTTCTGTTGCTTCTCTAATTCTTTCAGCAGTGATATGCATATAAACACCTCCTGGCTAATTCGGTACATAATACAATATGTACAAGGAAGGTGTTTGGATATAGTGAAAACATGGAATTTGTCTAAATTTGTGAAAGAAATGGAGTGGTTTTCATGCTTCAAATCCTCGAACATCAAAGAGTGGATATCGCTCTTCAAATAGTAGCTGTGCAAGTAGAAGCTTATCAAGAAGAAGCAAGGCTCATTAGCTTTTCAGATATTCCTCAGCTTACAGAAAGCAAAGAAGATGTTATGAAAAGCAAGGAAGTGTTTATCGGAGAAATAATTGAAGGTAAGCTAGCAGGCGTGCTGTCGTTTGAAAAAGAAAATGAGCGATTAACGATTTGCCGCCTTGTTGTGCGTCCTCGTTACTTTCGAAAAGGAATCGGAAGCCGTCTTTTAACATATGTACTTCAAAGATATTCAGAATGTGAGTGTATGGTTTCCACAGCCGAAAAAAATACACCTGCGATTAAGCTATACGAAGCTCATCGGTTTTCAATTATAAAACACACTGCAGCTGCGGATAATCTTGTGTTAGTAACGATGAAAAGAGATTGAGACATAGCTAGATTAATCCAAAGACTAACAAATTGGCTACATGAGCTAGTAGGAATCGGCTGTTGATTTCCCTACAAGGCTTCGCTTTCCGCAGGAGTCTTCGCCTTGCCCTCCAATCACCAGCTAGAAGTACCTACATACATGAAACTTACGTTTACCATAGCAATAAAAAAATCCGAACGCGTTGGATTCTCCATCAAGAATCTCGATTCATCGTTCGGATCTTCCTTCAGCTAAAATACTTTTGTTTCAGCCTCTATGATGATAGTGTTTGCTCAGAATAATCTAGAGCTGTATGACGCTGAATCAGCAGTAAAGCAGCTAAAGTGACAACTGCTCCGATAATAAAAGGCAGCGTCATATTGAGTTTAAAGGCAAATGCACCAAGCAGAGGGCCAAAAATACGCCCTAAGCTATCCATTGAGGCAGTTAACCCTGAAGCAGAGCCATATCCTACTTTGGTTCTCATCGTAATTAATGAGAGGACACAAGGACGAATAAGGGCATTTCCTGCTGTAAATATGCACAGAAATAAGGTAGCATTAACGGCACTAGAAGATAACAAAATAGACGTAAATCCTATTGCTGAAACCAATAAGCCAATAGCCATCAGTTTTTTTTCATTTCCTTTTTTAAATCGCTGCAGTACACCGCCTTGAATCAGGGCTTGAGTTAAACCGCTCGCCATAAACATCCATCCGATTGTCGTGGGAGTAGCATTGATTTTCGCTATTTGAAAAAATTGAAAAGTAGCTTCTAAACCAGCGAGCGTAAAAGTAGCTAAAAATGAAAGAACATATAAATACTTCATAGCTCCTTGAAAATCTGACGTGAAGTCATGCCATCTGGATGTCTGTATTTTGGCAGCAGGTTCTTTTCGTAACGATTCTTTTAACGTAAAGAATGAGAACGCTGTCATAATCAGTGACAAGATACCAGAGATAACGAAGGGAACAAACAAGCCGAAAGACGAAAGGACACCGCCTAATGCCGGTCCAAAAATAAAGCCTAAGCCAATTGACATCCCTAACAGTCCCATTGCTTTCGTGCGGTTTTCTTCATCTGTACTATCAGAAGCGTATGCAAAAGCACAAGGAATAACAGCTCCTGCAAACAAACCTCCGATGATGCGTGACGTATACATCAGAGTCAAAGAGTTTTCTGCCACCGAAAAAAGAAAAAAGCTTGCGCTAAAGCCAAGTAAGCCCCAAAGTAAGATGGGACGGCGGCCTTTTATATCGGAAAGCTTCCCCCAAAAAGGTGCGGTAATAAAAGATGCGATCGAATAGCTAGCCATTAGTATCCCTAAATTGACCGTGCTTGCACCCGTGGCACGAATAACTTCAGGTACGATGGGGATGATCACGCCAAAGCCGACAAATACCATAAAAATAACAAACATTAACGTTCCAAGCTGTTTGTTCATATGCAATTAAGCCCCTTTCTCTGTAGAACATGCCGTGAGTTTAGTATACCAAATACAAAGACGTTTTTTACGTATATTTGGTAAAAAGCGCTTTATTTATAAGTGAAGAAAACATGTTAATATTTACCTGTTGCGCTGAAACTGATACAATTAAAAGAAAAGGGACGTGAAGCAATTGCCAATATGGATTGTATTTGCTGGGATTATAGGCGGTCTTTTAGGATTTGGGGCGCTAGTGGATTATATAGCTAAAAAGAGAAGTGTCGAGCTAAATCCAGAAGAAGGGATAAAGAATGCTTCTGATGCAGAACAAATCTATGTGGAAAATTACCTTTATCAAACAAAAGAAAATAACAATCACTTTCAATAAAAAAAAAGCTTGGAGAGAAATCTCCAAGCTTTTTTAATGCGGTAAAAAGATGAGCTGATAGAGAAATAAAACAGCAAAGACATACACAAGCGGATGAACTTGTTTGCCTTTTCCTTTTACCAGCTTCATTAACGGATAAGAAATGAAGCCAAGCGCAATTCCTGTTGCAATACTTGATGTAAGAGGCATCGCTAGAACAACTAAAAAGGCAGGGAACGCTTCATCAAAGTCATTCCAATTAATTTTAGCTACAGCACCCATCATCAAGCTTCCGACAATAATTAATGCAGGTGAAGTAATAGCTGCTACGCCAGAAACCGAGCTTACAACCGGGCTAAAGAATGCTGCCACGATAAATAGAATGGCTACCGTCACGCCCGTTAGACCTGTACGTCCGCCTGCTGCTACACCAGATGAAGATTCAACGTAAGCGGTTGTTGGGCTTGTACCAAATAAAGCGCCAATCGTTGTACCAAAGGAGTCAGCAAGCAATGCTTGACGCACGCGAGGCATCTTATTACCTTTCATAAGACCGGCCTGTTGAGCTACGCCTACCATTGTACCTGTTGTATCAAAAATCGTCACAAGTAAGAAAGAAAAAACAACTGTGTACAAATCATGATGAATAACATCTCCAAAAGCAGCAAAAGGATTTGAAATCATTAAGCCATCTGGAAGGTGAGGGGAAGCAAACAAACCTTTATCAAATGAAAGCTGTCCTCTAAAGAAAGCAATTAATCCGGTAATAATCATACCGAAGAATAAAGCGCCGTTTACATTTAGCGTATATAAAATGATTGTAATCGCAAGTCCAATCAGTGTTAAAACTACTTTCTCAGACTGCAAATCACCAAGTCCAATTAAATTTGATTTATTTGCAACAATAATACCGGCTGAACGAAGCCCGATAAAAGCAATAAATAAACCGATACCAGCACTGATCGCGTGCTTTAAATTGTTTGGAATAGCTTCAATTAATTTTTCACGAAACGATGTTAACGATAGGATGATAAAGATAATACCCGCTACGAATACAGCTGAAAAAGCAGTAGCATAGTCGATACTTCCATTTGAACCAACAACTAAAGCAGCAAAGTATGCATTCATTCCCATACCGGGAGCAATAGCGATTGGATAGTTAGCTGCAAGAGCCATCCATAGCGTAGCTACGACTGCTGAAATAATAGTAGCTGTAAATACTTGATCAAAAGGAACGCCGGCGCTGGACAAAATAACTGGGTTCACAATGACGATATAAATCATGGTTAAAAACGTTGTAATACCAGCTAAAATCTCCGTTTTAGCATCCGTGTTATATTCTTTTAACTTAAACATAAGTAACCTCCAAAAATAACGAACATTAAAAGCAACATGATATATAATATTCGTTTTTTACTTGAAATGCAATAGATATGCATATAAAAAATCAAAAACTAAAAAAGTGACGATAAAAGAGCTAAAATAAGTGTGAAATATTTCTTTTTTTCGGTGCTTTTTATAGTGTGCGCGTATAGAAGAGGCTCATACGAAAAAAAGCCGCTTAGGCTATAGCGGCTATGTTGCTTGTTTTGAGGAAACGACTATCGGAAATTTTATTTTAATGGAAAGAGTTAAATCGTGATAGGTATATTCCAAGCGTCCGTGGTAGTTGGAAACAAGTTCAGAAATGATCCACGTGCCAAGGCCTTCGTGGCGTTCTTTCTTTTCTGTCACATGAAAAGAAGTAAACAAGTGATCTTGACGCTCTCGTGATAAAGGAGCGGTAGAATTGCTGACTTCTAAAATGTAAATGCCACTTCGAATCATACTCGAAACGGTTATCTCTTTTTTCTCAGAAGAATGAGCGGCTTCTAAAGCATTATGCAGTAAATTCATGATGAGATTCATTTGGTCAAGGTGCTTTAAAGGCAGCTGTGATAACGGTGAATCTAATTGAACATTCATATGTATTCCCCACGTATGTGCTTGATTCTTGCTTTGATGTACAACAGAAGCAACGTGCGAATGTTCACCTTGAATATATGAATGGGTATCATTCAAAGCTTCAACGTAATCTTGAATATACTCTTGTGCCTGCTGTCTTTGGTTTGTTTCTAGAAGATAGGATACGGCGCTGACATGTTTAATAAAATCATGTCTTTCAGCTCTTAATGCTTGAAAAAGCTCATTGTTTTTTTGAATTTCACGTGAAGCACTGCTTTCCCGGTTAGCTACGAATATGTATTGTTGATAAGACGAAAACATGTCGGTCATGTAACCAATCATTGTGATAACGGTAAGGCCAATACTAAGAGGTGAAGATAGGCTAAATAAAAGCAGGAAAAAAGACGTCAGTACGATTGCTTTTTTTATCGTTAGTGAAGGAGCCGTTTGATATTTCTTTCTCCATATAAAAAATGAACCAATTATAAAAGAACTAAGTAGGAGATGTAAACTAACAGGCAGGTCTTTAAAAAAGAGGAGCACGAAAACAGTTAGTAAAACTAGTGTGTAAAATAGTTTCATTTTAAATAGTGCCTCCTTTAAAAGTACTCTTTTTGCAAGATGTCTAAATTTGTTTTCGTGATTAAAGCTGTTTTTTCGGTGCTTTGAAACATCACGGAGTAGGAGTGCTTAGTATACAGGGAGAAATTTTGAATATAGGAAATGTTGATAATAAAAGCTCGATGCGACCTTAGAAAATGACTCGCTGTTAATTCTTTTTCAATTTCGTTTAATGATTGATAGGTACTAAATTCTCCATTTGTCGTTATGATGGTGGTAGAGCGACCCGTTCGCTCTGCAAATATAATATCTTGTTTGTTCAGCACTTGCATTTCGGTTTTTTGTTTTAAAATAAGCTTATCTCTTGTATCAGTTGATTGTTTTTTTTGATGAAAACGCTGAATGCCTTTTAACAGGCGCTCTTTAGAATAAGGCTTCATAATGTAGTCTAAAACGTTGAGTTCAAATGCATGAACGGCAAAGCCGCTGTGCCCAGTGACAAAGATGACTTGAATATCAAGTGCGTAAGCATTGATAAAGTCTGCAAGCTCATAACCTGATAGCTTTGGCATTTCAATATCTGTAATTAATAAATCAATTTCATTTTTTTTAATTTCGTTATAAGCTTCCTCCGCGCTGCTAGTCGAAAAAAGTATGTCTATATCATCTTCTCTTTCTAAAGAAATCCTCAATTTTTCTAAATCATATGAATGATCATCCACTAATCCTACCTTCATAAATAAAAACCCTCTTTGTTTTATTCTATTGGATATTACCACACTATTTTACCATGATTTACAAGATGGAAAGGACGTTTCGCGACATAAAAAACCCTCTTTATGACAAGATGGAAGATGCTGTATAAAAAATAAGCTAAGATATAGTCAATCACAGTAAAAGGGGAGAGCGGATATGATTGAAATCAAAGGTGTGACGAAATATTTCAAAGAGAAAAAGCAAACAATTACAGCTGTTCAAGATATTCATGTAACCATCGCACAAGGAGAAATTGTAGGACTATTAGGGGAAAATGGAGCGGGGAAAACAACTCTTTTACGTATGCTGTCGACTGTACTTGAACCATCGGAAGGTAATATGTTCATTCACGGAATAAACATTCATAAACAGCCTGATAAAATAAAGAAAAAAATCGGCGTGCTTTTTGGCGGTGAAACAGGTTTATATGACCGTTTGACTGCGCGTGAAAACTTATCTTATTTTGCTAAGTTTTATGGAATGAGCAAACATGAAACAAAGATAAGGATTGAGGAACTGGCCAAACGTTTTGGAATGAAAGACTACTTGGACCGTCGCGTCGGAGGCTTTTCAAAAGGAATGCGTCAAAAAGTAGCCATTGCACGCACTATTCTTCATAACCCGGACGTTATCCTATTTGATGAACCGACTACAGGATTAGATATTACATCAGCAAACATGTTTCGCGAGCTTATTAAAAGTCTGCAAAGAGAAGGAAAAACGATTGTTTTTTCCAGTCACATTATGGAAGAAGTGGAGATGCTGTGTCAATCTATCATTATGATTCATAAAGGAAAAATGATTTATCAAGGAACAAATGAACAGCTGTATAAAGAAGAGGAAAGTACAGACTTAAACTACATCTTTATGTCGCGTATCGTGAGGGGGGCTTAATATGATTTGGCATATTTATAAAAAAGAGTTAATAGATTGTTTGCGAGATCGCAAAACGATTATCTTTAGCGTGTTGATTCCGATTTTATTAAATGTAGGGATTATCTTTTTTGCAGACAAAATGATGGCTAGTGATCAAACAGATTCCATGTCTGTAGCTGTTACAAAAGATTCTGATGCCAGTGTGATCGACTGGTTAAAAAACGATGACAATATTAAAGTAATTGAAAGCAGAAATCCACTCAGTGCTGTAGAACAAGGGAAAGCGTTAGCGGCGTTAAAGCTACCAGACGATTTTTCTTCAGAAGTGCGTAAGATGAAATCGCCAGAAGTTACTGTTTATACGGATTCAGCGAGCATGAACTCAGGTGCTACCGCAGAGTATATACAAAATATACTGAATAAACATCGAGAAGCTATAGTTAGCGAACGCTTAGACCAACTAAATGTGAATAGTCAAACGATAGCTCCGTTTAATGTGGTTGAAAAAGGAGTGTCTAAAGAAGATGACGGCTCTTTAACAATGATTGCAATGTTTGCGCCAATGATTATCATTATGGGCGTTTTTGGGGGGATTCTTCCTTCAGCAAATGATATTTTTGCAGGTGAAAAAGAACGGAAAACAATGGAAGCTTTATTGATGTCTCCTGTAAAACGAACGCAATTACTGGTTGGGAAATGGCTTACTATCTCTACATTTGGTATATTGAGCGGTCTTTTGTCCACATTTACATTTGTTTTGTCTGTACGTTATTTAACAACCGTATTAAATAATGCACTGCAGCTCAACGGTCATGTTACAACCTTTATCTTCTCGTTTTTAGTCACCCTTACCCTGCTAGCACTTCTAGGAGCTATGGTATTATGTATTCTTAGCCTTTTAGCAAGTTCGGTTAAAGAAGCGCAGAGCTATACATCTCAAATTGTGATGGTAGCGATACTTCCATACTTTTTACTGATGGGAAAATCCGTACATGAACTGCAACCAAGCGGATTTTTAATTCCTATTTATAACGTATTTGCACTTATGAAACAGCTTCTCTACGGTGTCTATGACATGCAGAGTCTCGTTTATACAATAGGAAGCTTATCGGTTTGTACGGTTGTTTTATTATCAGTTGGTTATACGATGTTTACCAAAAGCCGCTGGGTGCTTGGTAAAGGGTAAGAGATTGGGCAAAAGTAGTTTAGTTGAAGGAAGGTCCGAACGAGTAATCGTTCGGATTTTTCTATTGGAATGGTGAACGTAGGTTTCAGGTATGTAGTTAGTTGCTTCTAGCTGTGGGTTGGAGGGAAAGACGGAGACTGCTGCGGGGAAAGCGAAGTCTTGCACGGAAATCAACAGCGGTGTCACAAGCGCTTCATAATAGCTCATTCACCCCATTTGTTTGTATTAAATTGAAGTGATTTCGTTATGTCTCAACTTTTTTGTAGGGAAAGAGCAACAAAAAGAGAATGTAGAAAGAAAGGGGAGTGGAACAATTGCATCCTATTATAGTAGAAGAAATTCCTCATTCGATAAAAAAGTATGTAAAGCAAATCGAAAAAGTGACGTTTCCGAAGCAAGGGTGTACCTCAGATGTTGGTATCCTTCATACGGCTAGAGGGAGATATGTTTTAAAACGGACAAAAAGGGAAAAGTACAGAAAATGGTTATATAAGGAATATTATGTATTAAAAAATATACAGGCACTGGCGGACTTTCAAAGCCCGAGCGCTTACAAGTTTGTTCAAACAGCAGAAGAGAGCTGGATGCTGCTAGAATTTCTTGAAGGAAAGACGGTAAGAGAGTATTTAGAGAAGGAAGATAATGAAAAAAAGCGTGAGCACGTTGTCTATGAAATGGGGCGTCTTCTTGCTCGTATTCACAATGCTGAGTGTCCAGAACGATTAGTGAGTAAGCAGCCGTGGATCCACCGAATGCTGCAAGAGGCAGAGTACAATTTAACTCACTATGAGGTAGACGGAAATCAACGGCTGCTAAAACAACTGCAGAAGCAAAACATGATATGCAAACAAGAGGTACTTATTCACGGAGACTACACGATTGATAATGTACTTGTACACGACGGTCAGATAACAGCTGTTATTGACTGGAGCGGAGGAACTTTAGGAGACGCTCGTTATGATATGGCGCTGGCTGTTCGTTTTGAAGACGGAATCTTTACAGGTAAAGAGCGCGCGTCTTTTTTTAAGGGATACGGCAAGGGGATTTCACAGAGCGAATTTTGTTATTTTGCAGAAGGTTTATACGAGTTTTTCTAGGGAATAATGACATCATTTTCTTCATTTGTTGAACGTCCACTTTCTTTGACGAATTCATACTAGTTTTGTCACGTATGAAGGGATTTAAAGATTTCTCTCGAAATGGCTAGTAAATGAAAAAATGGAGGGATGGAACATGACGATGAAAACGGTGGATGTGGCAAAGTCGCTGGGAATACATCCAAGTACGGTATTAAAATGGGTTAAAATGGCGGATATCGAGCTAGAGAGAAATGAATCGGGACACTGTGAGTTTACAGAAGAAAATATTGAAGCACTTAGAGACTTTCAAAAAAACCGCAATCGTCAAGCCGTCGTCAAAGTGGTAGAAAAAGTAGTAGAAAAAGAGGAAGTCGTTATATCTGATGAACGTGCACAAGATATGCAAAAGCAGCTTGATCAGCTTTTTTTAAGACTGATTGAAAATGAAAAGCGTACAGAAGAAAAAGCGGGAGAAGTAGTGACCTTTCAAATTTTAGAGCATCGTTCAGAAATCGATCGGTTAAATAAAGTTATTACAAAATTAGAAAATCGAGTAGCGGAACTTGAAAGTCAGTTGAAAAGTGAAGACAGCTTAAAAGGTAAAAAGCCTGTTCCAAGATGGAGAAGCTTTTTAACCGGTATTTTTAGCTACTAGCAGCGATTTACCATAACGGTAAATCGCTTTTTTTATGGAATTTTATGAAAAATACATCAATTCGTACAGAATTGTGGAAAAAAATCTCAATAATAGTTGACGAAACGCTTAGTAATTTGATAAAACTAATTAAGTTAAGAAAGTGAAATACTTTCGTAAATACATATTCGTTATCATGCGATAGCGTTAAGGAGAGTGACAAGTGAAAAAAAGAGAAGAGCTCGTTCAAGAAATGGAGACGCTGTTTCGCTTTGTGTTCAGACAGCTTCGCCAAGAAATTAATGAAGTATACAATTCAGAGCTATCAACAAATGAATTTATGGTGCTTCGTATGCTGGTTGATTCCGGCAGGCAGCGATCAACTGATTTATCTAAGTATCTTCAAGTGTCAGCAAGCCACATTACGGCGGTAACCGACTTGCTTTTGTCAAAAGGCTACATTGCACGCAAACGGTCTGAAAATGATCGACGTATTATTGATATTGAACTGACCAAAGAAGGGCAAGATATTTTTAATGTGATTCAAGAAAAAAAACGAGCGTATTTCCTTGAGCGGTTTGAGCACTTTACAGATAAAGAAATTGAAACGATGAATAAACTGTTTCACAAAATTAAAGGTGATCAAAAATAAAGCGCTTTAAATGCGGAAGAATAATCAGTGAAGATGAGCTTCACTGATTATTTTTTTGTCTTAAAACGGAAAGAGTACAAGAAGCAAGTTAGTTGGTGAGAACATCAAATCAGCGTATAATAATAGAAAGAATACATGAAGGAGGTCATCTTTTTGACAGAACAATATGAAGTAGCAACTTTTGCTGGAGGCTGTTTTTGGTGTATGGTGAAGCCCTTTGATGAACAGCCAGGCATTATAAAAGTTGTATCTGGCTATACAGGCGGTCACAAAGAGAACCCGACGTACAAAGAAGTATGCTCAGAAACAACGGGCCACTATGAAGCGGTCCAAATTACATTTGACCCAGAAGTTTTTCCATATGAAAAGCTTTTAGAACTATACTGGCCTCAAATTGACCCAACGGATGCAGGCGGACAATTTGCGGATCGAGGCGATTCATATCGAACAGCTATCTTTTATCACAATGAGCACCAAAAGGCACTAGCTGAAGAATCCAAGCAACAATTAGAAGCAAGCGGTCGTTTTTCTGAACCAATTGCCACACAAATTCTACCGGCAAAACCGTTTTATGAAGCGGAAGAATACCATCAAGGTTATTATAAGAAAAATAAATTCCGCTATGCTATGTATCGACGAGGATCTGGACGTGATCGTTTTATTAAAGAAAACTGGAAAGACTTTGGCCGCGACGAGCAGCTAAAAACGACATTAACGCCTATTCAATATGAAGTTACTCAAAATGACGCAACGGAACCCCCGTTTCGCAATGAATTTTGGGATCATACAGAAGATGGTATTTATGTAGATATCGTATCAGGAGAGCCGTTGTTTAGTTCAACCGATAAATATGATGCCGGATGCGGATGGCCGTCTTTCACAAAAGCGATTAATAAAGATGAAGTAAAAGAAAACATGGACGTTAGTCATAATATGGTTCGTACAGAAGTACGAAGCAAAACGGCTAACTCTCATTTAGGTCATTTATTTGATGATGGTCCGCAAGATGCAGGCGGCTTGCGTTATTGCATCAACTCAGCAGCTCTTCGATTTGTTCCGAAGGAAGATTTAGAAAAAGAAGGATACGGGGAATACGCTGTTTTATTTAACAAATAAAATAATATGAAAAAAAGAGCGTGATTCAACTTAAAGTTGGCTCACGCTCTTCTTTTTGTGCTTTCTTTTGTTTTATTTTGGCTCGAATGAGGCTATAGAGAAAAAGGAAAGGAATGTAGCCATAAATAAAGTAAAAGCCGGTCATGGATAATCGTGTATTAAGATGATCGATCGTTTCTCGATCGTCAAAGAAAATAGAAAAACCAAGAAGGGCAATAAGAACTAATATGAGAAAAATCGTAGGCGGCTTATTAAATGTTTTACTAAATCCACGAATTGTACACCATACGCTGACAGCAATAGTAGGAAGAACGACTAAAAGCCACAGAGAAATTAAAATATATTCAAAACGCTGTAAAAATGGAATTTCAATAATTTTAGCCATTGTTAAAGTTGGCCAGATTGTATGCATTAACTGTCCTTGACTAAAGTAAGCAAATGACACTAATGCCGTGCACAAATATAAAAAAGTACTGAACAAAATGCCATATTGCCCCCACTTCTGACTAGTAGCGCCATTTTTTATAAACGGATAGAAAAAAAGCACGGATTCAAACCCCAAATTCTCAAAGGTCATCATCTTAGTCGAAATTAAAAATTCCCATATCGTGTGATCAAACAAAGGAAATAAATTATTAATGTGCCCATACTTCAAAGGGTAAATTAAGGCAAATATGAGCGGCAAGGGAAGCATGACCCCAAAAAAGGCAATTCCAGTAATCACACGAAACCCACCGGAAACCGTGTAGTAAATAATAGGCAAGTATACAAGTGATACGATCCATGTTTCTAACTGTGGAAACATCCATATTTGTAAAATCTCTACGTAGGTTCGGTAAATCGTTAGCGCAAAGATAAAATAATAAATGGAAGCGGCAAGGGTTAAAGCTCCTCCAAGGTATTTACCGAAATATAACCGGTGAATATCAACAATATCGCTGTTTTCACGAGTTAAGATATTAAAGATCATGGCTAATAAAATACAAACGCTGATTGCAGCAAGGAAGATGGATATCCATGCTTCATATCCGGCACCTTTAATAATATAACGCTGAAACCCTAGTATTCCAACGCCAATCTGAGTAGAGTGAACTAAGAAAAAAAGAAAAGAAGGGGAAACTTGATTTTCTTCTTTAATTGTATTGTGCATCTTTTCTTCCTCCTAGTTGCTAATACCGGTTTGAATAAGGTGAACGCGAGCTTTTACTTCAATATTCATATCCGGATATTGCGCTTTAAATTCTTCACTGTTAAACCTTCTCGTTTTACTTCGAACATAATCTGTAAAACAAATGGGGTCGATCCTATGTTGCTGAAGTTTCTTAATAAAGGCATCCCCATCTTTTTCAATATCTTTTTGGAGCATTTTTTCAACCATTTTAATACGAGTCGGATCAGTTAGGTCCACCCATCCAGGAAATTCTTTTACAAGGCCATCGATAGTTAAGTGCGCAACAATACTTGGATGTTGATGATTTCCTTTAATTTCATACTTTGTTTTGGTGCGCAAGTTTTGCAATATAATTTCGCCTTTACGGTCATTCTCTTTAATTTTTACTGCGTAGCGTCCGTGCTTTGTTCCGCTTGTTAGCAGCTTAAATAAAAATGTTTCTTTCATTCCAATGGTTGTAACGACTTTTTGTTCTTTGAAAAGCGCCAGCCCCTTTAATTTAATAGCATCTTTTTCTTGTGCTAAAACAGGAAGGTACGGGTCACGGTCGTCGCTAAAAAAACTGAATAAAAAAATTTGTAAATTGGTGTTAGGCAAATTTTCTGTGCGGATATTTTGTTCGATTAAATTAGAAATAAACTGATAGTCCTTAATTTTCTTTTTTGTAACGGAGCTTAATAATTCATGTGCGTTGCCGTCTACAATGCTTAATTTAATATTACGTCCAAGGTCTGGATTTCTAGCAATTGTATTTACTAACTCATCTACTCCATGTGTCGCAAATTCTTTTCCCATAACGATGCTTCTCAGCTGCCCAAACGCGACGGGAAGAGATGATTTATTGTTTAAACGGAGTGGAATATCAAATGATGAATTAGCAGTAGCCGCAATAATACTCGGTTCTTCCGTTGGTCCGTATTTATAGATAGGGTATAAAATTGTTCCTCTGACTTTATTGCTTTGAGGAATATAATCATATCCGATGGAGTTGACTACTTGAATTTCGTCAATCGTTTCACGGTCTGCACAGCTCGTTAAAAAAGTAAGGCAAGTGCATAAAATTAGTATTCTTTTCATGACGTTTCCCCGCTTTACTCATTATCTAAATTACTTTTTCGTTTCATCTTATTCGCTTTATTAGGGTTATAGCGGAAGCGTTCTAAAGGACGTAAGTAGCTTGGACGCTTTGCTGTGTGACTATAGGGCAATCGCAGAAATGTATCCCTGTACTCTGTGGGGCGAAACGGAAAAAGCGGAACAAGATAAGGCATGCCCAAAGATTTTAAACGAAGCAAATGAACCAGCAAGAAACAAAAGCCAAATGTGATGCCGACTAAACCGAACGCAGTGGCAAACAAAATAAACGGAAAACGTAGCAGCCGGATCGTGTTAGACATTTTAAAAATAGGCGTTGTAAAAGAAGCTAAAGCTGTCAGTGAAACAATAATAAGCAAAATATTGCTTGTTAACGCAGCTTCTACCGTTGCTTGCCCAATAACAATCCCGCCTACGATTCCCAGTGTTTGCCCTACTTTTGTTGGAAGTCTGGCTCCTGCCTCCCGAAGCAGCTCAATGGTTATTTCTAAAAAAAGCACTTCGATAACAGGTGGAAAAGGAACGTTTGTCCTTGAAAAGATAATAGGCCCCAGCAAATCTTTTGGAAGCATCTCATAATGATACGTAACAATGGCTACATAAAGAGGCGTAGCAAAAATAGAGAAAAAGACGCCCAAAATACGAATAACTCGGAAAAATGACCCTAGAACCCACGGTAAATAGTAGTCTTCGGGTGAAATAAAGAAGTCAAGCAACGTTGACGGTCCGGTAACTGCGTAGGGTGAACCACTCGAAAAGAAGGCAGCTTGCCCGTTTAACAGACTAAACAGAACTCGATCAATCCGCTCTGTTGTTAAAAAAAGCGGAAATGCCGTAGAAGAATTATCGGAAATCAATTGATCAAGCATTGTACTATCAAAAATGACGTCAAAATCTATTTCTTCAAGGCGCTGGGTCATGGTGTCTACGTGCTGAGGATTCGTTACGCCTTCTAAGTAAACAAGCACCACGCGCGTTTTCGATTTATTTCCTACGGTGAGTTCTTTAAAAATAAGGTTTTCGGAAATGACCGTTTTTCTCATTAAATAGAGATTGACATCTAAATCCTCCACAAAACCAATTTTAGGACCAACGACGCTGAACTCATTTTCCGTTTCATTTTCTTTTCGAAACCCCGTATCAAAGCTTTGAACTTTAATAAGAGCTACTAGCTTATCGTCTTTATGCAGTTGAAACATCACATAGCCGCGCAGCATCTTTTCTAAAATTTCTTTTGTATCTTTTGTAACGGAAATATCTTCAATCGGCAGAACGTTTTCGACTTCATATACACTGCTTAACGTGAAGTCTAGTTTTTGAAAAGGCTCAAGTATTTTATCTTCAACACTTTGCATGTTTACGAGCTGCTTAAAATAAGTAATGATGTATTTTCGATGCTGCGAACCAATAGCTAATGTTGTAAAATCACTTGATTTTTTAAATTGTTTAATCAGTTCGTCCAATGATTTTTTGGGCTGATCGTCTGCATTCTTTTTTTTAAATAAATGTTTAAACATAACCGTGCCCCTCGCATGACTTTCTATTACTGGTAGTTTGTTCATGTACTTCCTTTTTATTCGACTATTTTTTCTCAAGAAGAAAGGAAGAATATAAAGACAAACTTTACACTCTTTTACAGTGGATAAACAGTAGATTTACGTTTGGATGGTAACTTTAGACATGTCGAAGATAATGAAATAAAGGAGCGGGTACATTTATATGAAGAAAAAATTAGCAGGTATTACACTGGCAGGAGCAGTAGCATTGGCCTCGTTTGGTTTAGGAAACTCTCTTATTCAAACGGAAGCAAAAGTGGAGCATCAGTCAGCTAAGAAACCTCAAAATGTCATTATGATGGTAATGGACGGGACGAGTTCAAATGCTACTACACTTGCAAGATGGTACAAAGGAAAACCGTTACATATGGATCAGCTGATGGCCGGGGGAGTACGTGCGTATTCGGCAGAATCTGCTATTACAGATTCCGCTCCGGCAGCTACTGCTTTAGCAACAGGAAATAAATCAAATTCAGGTTATGTAGGTGTGCTCCCTTCAGTAGTGAATACACCTGGGGTTAAACCCGTAGAAAAAGAAGATCAGTTTCGTCCCGTAGCAAACGTTCTAGAAGGAGCAAAGCTTTCGGGGCGCGCGACAGGAATTGTGGCTACTTCTGAAATCCAGCACGCCACACCAGCTGGTTTTTCAGCCCACAACTACAGCCGTAATGATTTTCAAACGCTAGCGGAGCAGCAAGTGTATCAAAACATTGATGTAGTACTTGGAGGAGGTAAGCAATCTCTTCTGCCAGGAAAAGAAGAAAAAAGCCGAAAAGACGGTGAAAACTTAGTCAATGTATTGAAAAAAAGAGGATATGACTTTGTAGAAAATAAAAAGGAATTAGAGCAGTCGCGCGCCAAAAAAATCTGGGGGAGCTTCGCCGACCGAGATTTAGCGTATGATATGGATCGACCGCAGACAAAAGCAGAACAGCCAAAGCTGTCTCAGATGACAAATAAAGCAATAACAACACTCTCCAAAGATAAAGACGGTTTTTTCTTATTTGTTGAAGGAAGCAAAACGGATTGGGCAGCTCATGCGAATGATCCAATAGGCATGATTAGCGATGTATTAGCGTTTGATGAAGCAGTGGGCAAGGCAGTAGAGTTCGCTAAAAAAGATGGAAATACGATGGTTATTGCGATTGCTGATCACGGAAACAGCGGTCTTTCAATCGGTAATGCAAATACAACAAAAGGATATGATACCACACCTGTTTCTGCTTATATTGATCCATTAAAAAAAGCAAAAATGACGTTAGAAGGTGCTACGTCTAACTTAAAAGAAGATTTATCAAATAAAGAAGAAGTAGCTGCTTTGTATGGTTTATCAAATCTAACTTCAGAGGAAAAAGCGCAGCTGACTAAAGCAAGAGATAAAAAAGAAATGAGTGCTACACTATCAAAGCTATTAGCCAACCGAGCAAACCTTGGATTCACAACGGGCGGTCATACGGGTGAGGATGTATTTCTGTATTCATACGGCGTCAATCGACCAACGGGGCACTTTGATAATACGGATATTGCTAAACATATGGCTAAGTCAATGAATATTAACTTAAATGAGTTAACAAATGAATTATTTATTGAAGCAAATAAAGCTTTTAAAGGCTCAAATGTAGCGGTGGACTCAAAAGATAAAAACAACCCTGTGCTCGTTGTTACAAAAAATAAGCGAACGGTACGTTTTCCGGTAAATAAAAATATTGCAATTGTAAATGGAAAAGAGATGCAGATGGACAGTGTGGTGGTACAGGATAAAAAAGGTCGCTTCTTTGTATCTAAACAGGCACAGCAAATTGTAAAAAATGCAAAATAAGAAATGAAAGTAAAACAGGCCGAAGTATAACTTTAGGCCTGTTTTTTTACAGATAATAGATGGATAATTAGATGTATTAGCCTTTAGAGAGGAATGAATTGATTTATTTTACAAATAAATAGCTTTGAACTCTTAAAGGAATGGAAAGTCTTCACCTTTAAATATATGTGATTTATACTATGAAATGGTATAATAATCATAGTTCTAAAAGGAACTAGTTCGGAATACATATGTAAGTTCATAGCGTTATATGCTAGAATTTTTATAATAAAATGAATAAAAAATACATAAATTTCTTCAAGTGAAATTACAAATACAGGGTTATTAAGGGTTGTATGTAAGTAATTACCTTGAATAAAAAGTAAAAAATGAATAAAAGTATGGGTGGAAGAACGTAGAACATGTTTTAATAGTAAGAGAAGACAAAATGATTGAAAATAGCGTGTCGCCTTTATTAAAAATATTAAATAAAGATTCTGGCATGCTGATTTACAGATTATAAAAAGGGTATTAAATCATTGTTAGGAAAATAAATGATAATAGATAAACGGTTTTATTTCTTCTTCTAGAAAACCTACAATTATTGCAATATTCCCCATGAACAATCGTTGTGCGTTCCATTAACGATTAGCGTCCGTGTAGATCATTCATCTCAACATAAAAACACTATAAATATGTGTAGACATGCATAAAACAGAATGGGCAATAGTTCGTACTATACTTTAACATTGTATCCTAGGGGGAGTCAGGATGAACAAAATCAACTTAATTATTGCCGATGATAACGAAGATTCGGTTGAAATTTTAGATTATTTTATAGAACAGCTTCCGGAATTTGAAGTGATTGGCATCTGCAAAGACGGAGAGCAGCTTGTACAGGAAGTGATGGCTAAGAGTCCAGACCTTTTGCTCGTAGACATTAATATGCCTACGATTAACGGTGTAGATGCCATAAAAAAGTGCCTGCGCATTAAGCCGAATTTAAACTTCATTTTTATCACCGGTTATGATGAATTTGCTGTGAAGGCATTCGAGTTGTCAGCACTGGATTACATTGTAAAACCAATTGAAAAAACCAGACTTTATATGGCGCTAGAGCGGGCAAAAAACTCCATTGGAATTGATAAAAATCAGTCAAAAAAGCCAGGTGAGCAATTAAAAAGACTGCCTGTAAAATTTAATGGATCTACTTATTACATTCCAATTGATCAAATTATTTTTATTGAAAAGTCCGGAAAAAAATGCTTAATCTATACTCAATCACGTGTCTATGAGACATATGAAAATATTAGTGATATCTATATGTATTTGAACCCTTCTGTATTCAGTCAAACACATCGGTCTTATATCGTAAATTTGCAGAAAGTTTCGCACATCACACCAAAAAATGAAACATATCTTGTTTATTTCTTAGAAATTGATGAATATGCTCATATCTCAAAATTAAAAATCCAAGACGTTCAAAAACAGCTGCATCAGTTAATGACAAATTAAGAGATGCTGCTTCTTCTAAAATAGTTATGCTGATGAGAGGACGAAGCTTATGTAAGTTTCGTCTATTTCATGTGTCTGCTTTCGGAATAAATGATCGTAATATAGTTCTTATAAGGAAAGTTAGATAGAAGAAGTAACGTTAAAGTGAAAGGAAAGAAAATGATTTCAATTACTGGTCACTATAATGAATTTACCGTATTTCTTGCTGTCATTGTAGGGATTCTTGCCTCTTATACAGCACTTGATATTGTGAGCAAAATGATGAAAAAACAGCGGAACAATTATTTGTGGCTCACACTGTCAGCAACTTCAATGGGGCTTGGAGTGGGGGCGATGCACTATATTGCTATGCTTGCTTATTATGTTCCTGTTAGCTTTCATTTTGATGCTGTACTTTCTGTTCTTGCTTTAATAATAGCAATTAGCGGGTCATTAGTTGCGTTTTGGACATTCTGGAAATGGCGCACGTCGGTATGGTCAGGGCTTATTTTAGGAAGCAGTATTCTGGGTACGCATTACATTGCAATGGCAGCAATCGAAACAGAAGCACACATTCATTATGCGATGCTATCTGTTTTGCTTTCTATCATCATCGCCCTGGTCGTTGCATTTTATGCGATGCACTTGTTTTTTCGTTCGAAAAGCGTGAAAGCTAATCCATTTCTTAAACTTGTTAGCTCTATTTTACTGGGTATTGGTATTTCAGCTATGCATTTCATCAGTATGTATGGAATGAAGCTGCATATTGCACATTCAGTTGCTAGAAGGTGGGGCCAGTGGCTGCCGTATCAAGCGCCGTTTTCCAATATTATTGCAAGCATCACAATTACGCTACTGATTGTCTTCCTGCTCGTTGCTGCTTTTAAGCGTCAGGAAGAAGTGAGGGAAAGTCAATTAAAAGAAGAGTATTATCAATCTCTTTTTAACTACAATCCCAATATTGTGTGTGCAGTTGATTTGTACGGCAATATTCAAACGATTAACCCAAAAGGAATCGAGCTAACAGGATACACGTTAAACAAAATGGAGACAATCCCGTTTCCTTCTATGTTCAGAGAAGCTGAAAGAGCTGAAGAATATATGTGGAAATCCCTGAGCGGAGACTCTGTATATTATGAGGCAACGCTGATTCGCAAAGATAATCAGCCTGTATACGTTGAAGTCACGCAAATGCCCATTATTGTTTATGATCAAATTAAAGGAAGTTACGTTATCGCCAAAGATGTGACAGATCGAAAAAGGGCTCAACAGCAGCTTCTGGAGTTACAAAAAGATTTAAAACGCACGCTTTCACAGCAAGATGGTACTATTTTTAAATTTGTGAAGAACAGTAAAGGATATGTCTATACGATGTGCGAAGGCAAAATGATTCGTGAAATGGGATATGAGGAAATAGATGTTGTCGGAAAAACACCTGAGGAATTTTTACCTGAATCCTACGCAAGAGATAATAGGAGTTACTATGATAAAGCATGGGCGGGAGAGAAAGTGTCGTATGAAGTACTTTTGAACGACTTTGCTTACTATACGAAATTAACACCTCATATCTACAAAGGAGAAGTACAAGAAGTTATTGGTTCTATAGTAGATATTACTGATCTTCACGAAGCAAGAGAAAAGCTGGCTAAAAGTGAAAGCATGTATCGATCCGTTCTTTCTACAATGTCAGAAGGCGTGGTGTTTCATGACCTTGAAGGTAACTTAATTGCTGCCAATGCATACGCTGCTAAGATTCTAAACGTGCCTTATGACCAAATGTTATCGGTTAACCCGTTTGGTTTAGACTGGGAAATTATTCATCCTGATGGCACAGCTTTTGCACTCGAAGATATTCCATCTGTCCGCTGTCTTCATACAAAAGAGCCTGTGCGAAATACAGTCATGGGCATTTATTTAAATGAGAAAAAGTTGACTTGGCTTTCGGTGAATGCTGAACCTCTGCAAGAAAGCAAATATTATAAAGGCGTAGTTGTCACATTTTATGATATTACAAAGCAGCAGGAACAAGAACAAGATCTGCTTCATTCCAATCAGCAAATGATTATAGCCAAAGAAGAAGCCGAAAAAGCAAATCAGGCTAAGTCAGAATTTTTATCAAAAGTAAGCCATGAACTTCGAACGCCTTTAAACAGTATTTTAGGCTATGCACAGATATTGGAAGAGCAAGGAGAAAAAGATTTAACAGAAAAACAATTGAATCGTATACGAAAAATTTTAAAAGCAGGTAATCATCTTCTTTATTTAATAAATGAAACGCTTGATTTATCGAAAATTGAATCAGGTCACTTAGCGATTAACCTTGAACCAGTGTCGGTAAAAGAAGCAATTGAAGACGCGCTTAAAATTATGAAACCATTAGCAAAAGATAAGCATAGTATATTTTATACTCGCTTTCACGCATACCAAGAAGTCTTTGTTGAAGTAGATGAACTTCGGTTTCAGCAGATCTTATTAAATCTGCTTACAAACGCCATTAAATATTCGCCCGCTTATCGCGATATCATTATCTATACCGATATTGCTCAGCATCACGTAACCATATTGATTGAAGATAGGGGCTTTGGAATTCCAGCTTCAGAATTAAATCGGATTTTTGAACCTTTCTATCGTGTGAATAGACTAGAAAAAGACGGAACAGGGATTGGGCTGGCGCTTGTAAAGCAGCTTGTTGTCTTAATGAATGGAACGTGCGGAGTGCGAAGTGAAGAAGGAAAAGGCAGTACATTTTGGGTTCGTTTTCCCTTAGTACATCCACCTGTTCCTAAACGCTTATCCAATGAAAGGGAAGCCGAGTCATTTTTAGGTTTTTCCATGCCGATCTCAATTGTGTATATTGAGGATAACGATACAAATATTGAGCTTATGCAATCGATTCTTTCTCCATATAAAAACGTTAAGCTCTTAGTTGCCAAAACAGGAGAAAACGGCATCGGGCTAATCAAGTCCATTTCACCGGATATTGTTTTAATTGATATTGATCTACCTGATATGAATGGTTTTGAGGTATGCACACAGCTTCAGCTGGAAAAAGAGTTGAAGAATATTCCGCGAGTTGCCTTGAGTGCAAGCGCAATGCAAAGCGACATTGATCAAGCTTTTTTAGTCGGTTTTAGTGAATACGTAACAAAGCCTATTCATATTGCCACGTTTTTAAACGTATTAAAACGCTTAACAAAAGCTTAACAAAAGTTTAGAGGGCTTTTCATTGACTTATTAGTGGACCTTTTGTAAAATAAAAACAACTTAATACATTTACTTCTTACGGAGTAAAGGGGAGTAGCGTCAGGGAAACCTGAAACAAAGTCGTCATTACATGGAGTATTCCATCGGCTTTGTTGGCATAATGATTATGCTTAGCAAGACCTTTGCCATATTTGGCAAAGGTCTTTTTGTGTTTTATTCCGGTAATGAGAATAAATCAACTTATACAAAGAAACGAGAGGGGATTTTTATGGATGCATCGCTTTTGTTAGAATATGGATGGGTATTGCTGGTGCTGGTTGCATTAGAAGGAATTTTGGCGGCGGATAATGCTCTTGTAATGGCCATTATGGTCAAACATTTACCGGAAGAAAAACGCAAGAAGGCATTGTTTTACGGATTAGCCGGTGCCTTTATTTTTAGATTCGGTTCATTGTTTTTGATTTCATTTTTGGTAGATGTATGGCAGCTTCAAGCAATAGGAGCCATTTACTTATTGTTCATTTCCATTAATCATATTGTGAAGCGATATGTGAAAAAAGGTGATCATGAAAAAGTAAAAGAAGCGGACGGAAAAAAAGGCTCAGGTTTCTGGATGACGGTTTTAAAAGTAGAAGTAGCGGACATTGCTTTTGCGGTTGATTCAATTTTGGCTGCTGTGGCTCTTGCCGTTACGTTACCAACAACGAATCTTCCTAAAATTGGCGGACTCGATGGCGGACAATTCTTGGTGATCTTTGCCGGAGGAATTATGGGACTAATCATTATGCGTTTTGCTGCAACTTGGTTCGTCAAGCTATTAAATACGCGCCCGGGGCTAGAAACGGCGGCTTTTGCTATCGTAGGCTGGGTAGGGGTTAAGCTAGCAGTTTACACTCTTGCTCATCCGGAGTTAGGTATTATTAATGAACACTTCCCTGAATCAAAAGTATGGAAAATTACGTTTTGGGTTGTGTTACTTGGCATAGCAGCTTCAGGCTGGTTTTTATCTAAAAACAAAGAACAAACTGATCTTGAAGGTTCAGAGAAAGAAAAAGACTCATTAAAGAAAATTGAAAATCAATAATACAAAAAAACGCGCTTTTAATGCGCGTTTTTTTGTATATTAAGATAAAATACCTAGTTTAAATTGTTTTGAGAAAGGGTAAAAGAACTAACTGATGTTTAATTACTGTATATCCGAATGTTTTGCTTTTTCGTTCATATTCTGTAAAGAACGGAAGCAGCGTTGGATAATTCAGTTCAATGAAGTTTATTTCAGTTCATAAACATATATTTCAAATGTATGTTAATTGGTAAAATTGAGCTATTATGGGTTATAATAAAGAGAAATTAAAAGGAGCAGAGTGCTTCTTAACCCTGTTTGTCATCAAAAGAATGGATATTAATATGGTATAAAGCAACTGAGTATAGTAAAAGAGGTGAAGCCAATGCTCACAAAAGTTCAAACGCCTCCATCGCTTGAAACGCTTGTACTGACGATTCAGCAAGGGGATAAACAATTACATAACGAAATGATTCAACAATATAAACCGTTTATTGCTAAAGTTGTTTCAGCTGTATGTAAACGTTATATAAGTGAAGCTGACGATGAATTTAGCATTGGTCTGATTGCGTTTAATGAAGCCATTGAAAATTACACAATCCAAAAAGGAAGATCCCTTCTTGCATTTGCGGAACTGATTATTAAAAGAAGAGTCATCGACTATATTCGAAAAGAAAAGCGAAACCAAACGCTTCTCTATAGCCGAATTGAAAATGAAGGTTTTATGCAAGGTAAGATAGAAAGGGATATATCGCTTTCTAACTATAAAAGGCAAAGTGAAACTTCATATATTCAAGAGGAAATGACTTATTTTTGTCAGACGCTGGAACTGTTTAAATTAACTCTTGAAGACATTATTAACACATCTCCTAAACATAAGGATGCAAGGGGAAACGCAGTGGAAGTTGCATCTTTTATCGTCAATGAAAAAGAATTAAAAGATAAGCTGTTTTTAAAGCGGCAGCTTCCCATTCGCTTGATTGAAAAACATGTCAAAGTGAGCCGGAAAACAATTGAAAGAAACCGGAAATATATCATCGCAATGGTTATTATATTAGCGGGGGACTACGTGTATTTAAAAGACTATATTATGTAAGAAAAAGGCACACGCAGGTGCCTTTTTTTTAGCCATGTTATGAAGTTATGTTTTATTTTTGTGTGCTGCCGCTTAAGTGAGCTTGAGCTTGTTGCACCAAGCGTTTTGTGATTTCTCCGCCTACTGAACCGTTGCTGCGTGCAGCAGTGTCAGAACCTAGAGTTACCCCAAATTCTTGAGCGATTTCGTATTTATATTGATCTAAAAATTGTTCTACTCCTGGTGTTAATAGTTTATTTGTTCTAGCCATGATTAGTCATCTCCTTTTTTAGTTGTACAGCAGTTCACTGCTGTACCTGTATTATTTGCTGTTTACTATTTTGCATACTGGTAATGGTTTGCAAGAAAGTATAAAAAAGCCCAGCTTTCAAAGAAGCTGGGCTTTTTTATATATTATTTTACAACTGCATATTGCTCAAGAGACTGAGCAAATGATTTTTGAAGAGATTTTACTTGCTCTACGTATGCATCAGATACGTGTTGGAACTCTTGACGCGTTTTCTTTTGCTCTTCTACTAATTGTGTTACTACTTGATGATATTGTTCTTGAGCTTGCTTTACTAAAGAATAGCTTGATTTGCTTTGGTTAAGAGAAAGCTCTTGTAATTTATTTAATGCTTCATGCGTGCGGTTTGTCCATTCTTCATAAGAATCGGCAACAGCGTTACCAGCTGTTTTACGTAAGTTTTCAACTGTTTTTTGTTGAAGATCTTCTAATTCAGCTTTCCACTGTTTGTCTGTTGCTTGAAGTTGTTCAACTGCTTTTGTTACAAATTCTTGCTGTTGCTCAAGTGCTTTTAACGTCCATTGCTCAATTTGTTTGTTTCCGTCTGCAATGTTTTGTAACCCCTTTGTCCATTGTTCCCACATTGCATCAATTACTGTATCATACTTTACTGTTGACATAATCAAATTCCTCCTTGAATAATTTGGTCTGGCGAACAGTTATCGTAATGAACAAAACGTTAAAGAAGAAATTCGTAGTTGTGTAATAAACCTAACATTCCGCGCTCGCTGGTTGACCGTGAAATTTATTTAACATTATATTAGGAAACGCAGATGTACTGCGTGAATCCCTTTAATCGTTTTCTTCCTCTTTTGATTCTTTTGACTTTTTAGAAGAAGAAGAGCTAAAAGGGAACAACATGTCGGTATACATGTGAAAAAATGAATCTAACATGTTTTGATACTGTTCAAGTGAATTAGCCCACATGCTTAAATATTGTTCACCGGCGTCTGTTAATGAGTAAATCCGGCGTGCAGGTCCTTCAGCTGACGTATCCCATTGCGATGTAATCAAGTTGTCTTTTTCAAGCTGTCTCAGCGTGCGGTAGACATTTCCTTGATCAACTGATGTGAATCCAAAGCTCATTAGTTGCTGAATGAGCTTGTAACCATGTAGATTCCAACCTCTTAAACTTAAAAGAAGAAAAGGAACCATCAAGTTTTTTGGTGCACCGCTAATCGATTTTTCTAAGTTGTTTGAATTAGAGGTGTTATCTTTTTCACTTGATCCCAAGGTAATCACCCCTTCGAAAAAAGAGAATTTGTTTTCTATATGTGTAATTTACACCTAGATGAAAAAATTGTCAACACTTTAAAACAGGTCTTTCAAATACAGGAAAAAAGAACGATTTTTTGAATTTCGACAAAAAGCGTCAAAAAAATTCAAAAATAAACAAAGATTTAGAATTGTTTATTTTGGAAAACGAATTTATAATAGTACATGTAGGTAATTTTTATAACATTTATAATTTGTTGGTAAGTGAATTGTGAAAAGATTTACATTATCCAATAAATAAACGCAAAATTGGTTGCGTTTACTTAGAGCTTCTAATATGTCGCTTGTCACATTAAGTGTCCATATTGAAAGCCATCACTTTTAACGTACACAAGAAAGGAGATGGAGTTTTGGAACAGCAAAAAGTATTTGATCCGTTTCAAGCATGGAAAGACGTATATGACAAAACCGAATCTTACTGGGGTAAAGTTATTGGGGACAATATGAATCGTGAAGAATTTTCCCAGCTCATGGGAAATGTGCTAAATATGAACCTTCAATATCAACAAGCAGTAAATGAAGTAACGGGGCGCTATCTGCACCAAGTAAATGTACCCACAAAAGAAGATGTAGCAAACGTTGCGTCATTAGTCATCAATGTGGAAGAAAAAGTAGAATTATTAGAAGAGCAATTTGATGATCGTTTTGATGAATTAGAAGCACAGCAAGAAAGTGCATCCGCTTTGAAAAAAGATGTAACTAAGCTGAAATCTGATGTCAAATCATTAGACAAAAAACTCGACAAAGTTTTATCTCTTCTTGAAGGGCAGCAAAAAACACAAGACGAGTTAAAAGAAACGATTCAACAACAAATTAAAACTCAAGGTGAGCAGCTTCAGGCTCAGCTGTTAGAAAAACAAGAAAAATTAGCTGAAAAGCCAAAGGCAGAAGCTAAAGCTGAAGCAAAACCATCAAACGCTCAAAAAACTGAGCAGCCGGCTCGCAAGTAGGGCATAGGGGATTTTAAAACAACATTAACTGCTGTATTTACAGTAAAAATCATCGCTGAAGAAGCAAGGGGGAAATTTTTCATGACAACATTACAAGGTAAAGTAGCAATCGTAACAGGCGGATCTAAAGGTATCGGGGCAGCAATTACACGTGAGCTTGCTTCTAATGGAGTAAAAGTAGCAGTAAACTATAACAGCAGTAAAGAATCTGCAGAAGCAATTGTAAAAGAAATTAAAGACAACGGCGGCGAAGCTATTGCGGTTCAAGCTGACGTGTCTTATGTAGATCAAGCAAAACACCTAATCGAAGAAACAAAAGCTGCGTTTGGACAATTGGACATTCTAGTAAACAATGCTGGAATTACGCGTGACCGTTCATTCAAGAAGTTAGGCGAAGAAGATTGGAAAAAAGTAATTGATGTAAACTTACATAGCGTATACAACACAACATCAGCTGCGCTAACGCATCTTTTAGAATCTGAAGGCGGTCGTGTTATCAATATTTCATCAATTATTGGTCAAGCGGGCGGATTTGGTCAAACAAACTACTCAGCTGCTAAAGCAGGTATGCTAGGATTCACTAAATCATTAGCTCTTGAACTAGCTAAGTCAGGCGTAACAGTTAATGCAATTTGCCCAGGATTTATTGAAACGGAAATGGTAATGGCAATGCCGGAAGAAGTTCGTGCAAAAGTTGTTGCGAAAATTCCAACTCGTCGCTTAGGCCACGCTGAAGAAATTGCACGCGGAGTTGTTTACTTAGCAAAAGACGGCGCGTACATTACAGGACAACAGTTAAACATTAACGGCGGCTTATACATGTAATAGATGCTGGCCCTGACTTTTGTCGGGGCTGTGCTTGTTAACTAACTACTAATGAAATGAAAGGGTGTGTATATTCGTGGCAATTCCTTACGTGCAAGAGTGGGAAAAATTAATCAAATCAATGCCAAGTGAATATAAAAGTTCTGCAAGACGTTTTAAGCGTGCATATGAAATTATGACAACAGAAGCGGAACCGGAAGTTGGATTAACACCAAAAGAGGTTATTTGGAAAAAGAACAAAGCGAAATTATATCGCTATACGCCAGTAAAAGATAACCTTCATAAAACACCAATTTTACTCGTATATGCACTGATCAATAAACCGTATATTTTGGATTTGACACCTGGAAACAGCCTTGTTGAATACTTATTAAACCGCGGTTTTGACGTGTATTTACTTGACTGGGGAACTCCTGGACTTGAAGACAGCAATATGAAGCTAGATGATTATATTGTGGATTATATTCCAAAAGCGGCGAAAAAGGTGCTGCGCACTTCTAAATCTCCTGATTTGTCTGTTCTTGGTTACTGCATGGGCGGAACTATGACATCTATTTTTGCTGCATTAAATGAAGACTTGCCGATTAAAAACTTAATTTTTATGACAAGTCCATTTGATTTCTCGGATACAGGTTTATACGGGGCATTCCTAGACGACCGCTACTTTAATTTAGATAAAGCAGTAGATACATTCGGAAACATCCCTCCAGAGATGATTGACTTTGGAAACAAGATGCTAAAGCCAATCACAAATTTTTACGGTCCGTATGTAACGCTGGTGGATCGTTCGGAAAATCAGCGCTTTGTTGAAAGCTGGAAGCTAATGCAAAAGTGGGTTGCTGACGGAATCCCATTTGCTGGTGAAGCTTATCGTCAGTGGATTCGCGACTTCTATCAACAAAACAAATTAATCAATGGTGAACTTGAAGTTCGCGGCCGAAAAGTAGATTTGAAAAATATTAAAGCTAATATTTTAAACATTGCTGCTAGCCGTGATCATATTGCGATGCCGCATCAAGTGGCAGCTTTAATGGACGCTGTTTCAAGTGAAGATAAAGAGTACAAATTGCTGCAAACAGGTCACGTATCTGTTGTATTTGGTCCAAAAGCAGTGAAGGAAACATATCCTTCAATCGGCGATTGGCTAGAAAAACGTTCTAAATAAAATAAAGACGCGGCTGGGACAAAAATATTTTAGCCGAAGTAAAAAACGAACCACTGATATTAGTGGTTCGTTTTTTGTTATGGTGAACGCAGGTTTCAAGTATGTGGTTGCTTCTAGCTGTTTTTTTGTAAACAGACCATATTGAGTGACGGTTCTTGATGCAGGCTGCTGGGATTTATGATATCTAATGACAAGTGAGGTGACTTCTTTTATACTAATGTAGTCACCTTCTTGAACATGGGATTTTTTACATGGATATTACGATCCATGTAACAATGAGTATGCTTTGGGAAGAAAGAAGAAAACTATTAGTATTATAACAAAAAAGGAATGTCAGATTATGCCGCAACCATGGAAACGACGAGTAAGGCAGATGTCTTCAGCTCAAATTATTGTTACATTTTACATAGTGGCTGTTACGCTTGGATTTCTATTGCTTAGTATTCCAGAAGCTTTAAAGCCGGGAGTGAAGTTAGCATTTATTGATCGCTTATTTATTGCCGTTAGTGCGGTAAGTGTAACAGGGCTGACACCTGTTTCTACTCCGGATACATTTAGTACGACGGGCTATTTTTTGCTCGCTTTTATCTTTCAAATCGGTGGTATTGGTGTGATGACACTCAGTACATTCATTTGGATGATTTTAGGTAAAAAAATTGGTTTAAAGGAACGTCAGCTCATTATGACAGATCATAACCAATCCCGTTTATCAGGATTAGTTGACTTGATGAGAAATATTTTATTTATTATTTTTGCTATTGAACTAGTTGGTGCCATTATTTTAGGATTACATTTTCTCCGTTACTATTCGAGCTGGACAGATGCGTTTCTGCATGGTTTCTTTGCTTCTGTCAGCGCTACAACAAATGCCGGCTTCGATATTACAGGATCTTCATTTATTCCGTATGCCCATGATTATTTTGTACAAGTGGTAACTGTTATTTTAATTACGCTTGGAGCGATTGGATTCCCTGTGTTAATTGAGATTAAGCACTATTTTTTAACATTTAAAGATAAGCGTAAATTTCAATTTTCTCTATTTGCGAAGCTAACGACCATTATGTTTTTTCTGCTGTTGGCAGGGGGAACAATTTTAATTCTTGTGCTAGAGCATTCAGGGTTTTTAGCAGATAAGTCTTGGGATGAATCGTTCTTTTATGCGTTTTTCCAATCCGCTGCTACAAGGAGCGGAGGAGTGGCGACCATGAATATTAATGAGTTTTCACTTCCTACGTTAATTATGATGAGCGCGATGATGTTTATCGGGGCTTCACCGAGCTCAGTAGGAGGAGGAATTCGTACGACGACGTTTGCATTAAATATTCTTTTCCTGTTTTATTACGTAAGAGGAAATAAGACGATTAAAATCTTTCGCCGCGAAATTCATGAAGATGACATTATCAAATCAGTAGCCGTGTCGATGTTAGCCGTGATCATTTGCTCGATTTCTCTTCTTATTTTAAGTATTACAGAACATTTTTCTCTCATTGAGCTTATTTTTGAAGTGTGTTCAGCTTTTGGGACAACCGGTTTATCAATGGGCATTACAGGAGGACTTTCTGATATCGGAAAATGCGTTATTATGATTTTAATGTTCATTGGCCGAATTGGCATGTTTTCATTTATCTTAATGCTTCGCCGTCCAACGTCTGGACCGGATTATCACTATCCGAAAGAACGTATCATTATTGGATAAAAGAGGCTGGGACAAAAATATGTTAGTTGAAGGAAGATCCGAATGAGTTTGTTTCTTGATTAAGAATCCAACTCGTTCGGATCTTTTTATTATGATGGTGAACGTAGGTTTCATGTAGCTGCTTCTAGCTGTTGATGGGAGGGCGAGGCTTATCGACCGCCCGCGGAAAGCGAAGCCTTGCACGGAAATCAACAGCGGTGTCACAAGCGGTTCAACGCATTTATCCTAGTTGTTCGTATTTAGAGTAAAGTGATTTTGTTATGTTTCAACCGCTTTTTTACAGCTTTTTCTGCTTATATTGCTTAGCAAAACGCGCATTCTAAGAAAAGGAAGTTCAATGGACTTCCAAGCATAGGAGGGATAGATGATGGCAAAGCGTAAAGTAGGGTACAAATCAGCACTAACTAACAACAATACACCAAAAGAGAGCCTTTCAGATGCAGAATTTGCTGCTGAATATGCTGGCGGCGAGGAGCCGGCTAAAGGCGCGAATCGCAATTCTAAAAAAGGAAAGCAAGGTAAGTAACGATGAGCAAACATAAACAAAATAATAAGCACATCGCGAGCACCGAAGCAAAACAAAAACAATTACTGCAAGAAGAGTTTGGAACGGAAATGGGCGATCCGAACGCAGCTAAAATATATGAATCCCTTGGAAAGACAAAGTCTGATAAAGAGCATGAAAAGAAAAAAGAATGCTAAAGAAAAAAACCTCGGATATCCGAGGTTTTAGCTTACAACTGGAAGACCAAATGCTTCTACAGGTGCT
The DNA here is from genome assembly GCF_009497655.1 of Priestia megaterium. Classification (NCBI taxonomy): domain Bacteria; kingdom Bacillati; phylum Bacillota; class Bacilli; order Caryophanales; family Bacillaceae; genus Priestia; species Priestia megaterium. The sequence continues at coordinate 1,244,388 of NZ_CP023317.1, forward strand.
GAATAAAGTTTTGTATCATTTGCTTTTTGATCATAATAAGCAAGAAGAACAGATGGTTGTTCATTGATTTGTCCTGTTTGTTTATAATACATATAATCAAATGGAAGAATCTCTAAAACAGTGTGCTTGTATAATTCTTTTTCAGCAAGCTGTTCAGCTTCAAAAGCCTGTCCCATGGTAGAAGGATTAGCAAGCATTTGCTGATAGTAATGAGAGCGGACTTGTTTTTCTACTTTATCGTCCCACCAAGGCTTACGAGGCTTATGCTTTTGGTTTTGTAAATAATCAATTTTCATAAACCCTTCAATTACTTCTTCATTTGAAAAACTTTCTGTTTGAATATACTGTTTAAGGCGTCTGAATAAATCTTCAAGCTGATGACCGATTCGAACCCAGCCCATTTCATCCCAATACGTCCCAAAGTTTTGGAAAAAATCAAAAGGCGTATCATAGCAGTGCTCCACTAAAAACTCGATCGTTTCATCCATTCGGTGGTCATTCCAAAACTTTTCTAAAATATCTTCTACATGCTTGATGCGTACGACATCTGAAAATGGCAAGACGTTATTGCTTAAAATTTCATAAGGCGACTGATCCATGTATTGATAATTATAGCGAGGCGCACTTAAACGTAAGCCAGTGCCGCGAAGCATTTTTAAAAAGCCTAGCTGAAGCTCTTCAGGACGAAGTGCAAATACATCATTAAACGTATTTTTAAATGAGTTGTAATCTTCGTCTGGCAGTCCGGCGATTAAATCTAAATGCTGGTCGATCTTTCCGCCTTCTTTTACCATTGTTACGGTACGCGTTAATTTTTTGAAGTTTTGTTTGCGTTTGACTAGCTCATTAACGGCATCATTTGTAGATTGAACGCCAATTTCAAAGCGGAATAATCCTTTTGGCGCATTATCGTTTAAGAACTGAATAACTTCTGGGCGCATAATATCGGCAGTAATTTCAAACTGAAATACGGTACCTTCACGATGTTCATCAATTAAAAATTGGAACATTTCCATGGCGTAGCTGCGGCTGATGTTGAACGTGCGGTCTACGAACTTAATTGTGCGCGCTCCGTTATCCATCAAATAGCGAATATCTTCTTTTACTTTTTCTCGGTCGAAATAACGAACGCCTACTTCAATAGAAGAGAGACAGAACTGACAGCTAAACGGACAGCCGCGGCTTGTTTCAATATACACAACGCGTTTTGAAAGTTCTTGGCGGTCTTCTTCAAAACGGAAAGGAGAAGGCATTTCGCGCAGATCAATTTTATTGCGCTGTGGGTTAACAACTGGTTTTCCTTCTTTTCGGAAAGCCACGCCGCTTACGTTTTCAAACTGACGCTCGCCGTGAAGTTCATCTAACAGCTGCTTGAATGTTTCTTCACCTTCACCAATAGCGATAAAGTCAGCTTCAGGAATACGCTCTAACCAGTGAGTTACATCATAGGTTACTTCTGGTCCACCGAATATAATGATGAGCTCAGGATTGATCTTTTTAAGCATTTGTGCGACTTTAATCGTTTCTTCAATATTCCAAATGTAACAGCTGAAACCAATAATATCTGGGTTGCGTTTATATAAATCCGTGACAATGTTCATAGCAGGATCTTTAATCGTATATTCGGCCATATCCACTTTATAGTCAGGCTCGGCATAGGCTTTTAAACATCGAAGGGCTAAAGAAGTATGAATATACTTCGCATTCAATGTACTGACAACAATGTTCATTCAAAAAGCTCCTTTTAACTCGTAATATGAAATCAATTTACTATTTTAGCACATTTGAGAAATAAAGTATAAATACCTTTGCACTTTTGTTGTGGCGGGGAAAAGATTTCGGTAAAATGTAACAGAAACGTAAAAGAAGAAAGAGTCTCGGTTAATGTGAACCTTGGTGAACGAAAAAAATGAGGTGGAAAACGTGGAATATAAGCGAATTAAGCCAAAAAAAATATACGAAGAAGTAGCCGAAACGCTTCTTGAGAATATAAAAGAAGGCAGCTTGAAGCCTGGAGACCGTTTGGATTCAGTGCAGCAGCTGGCGGAAAACTTTCAGGTAGGACGCTCAGCTATTCGTGAAGCTCTTAGCGCTTTGCGGGCGATGGGGCTTCTGGAGATGAAGCAAGGAGAAGGCACATTTGTACGCGAATTTAACTCAGATATGCTGTCTTTGCCTGTAACTAGCGCTGTATTAATGAATAAAAACGATATTGAGCATTTGCTTGAAGTGAGAAAAGTATTAGAAATTGGAGCTGTTCGAGCGGCAGCTCAAAAGAGAACGGATGCGGACCTTAAACAGCTGTCTAATAGTCTGGAACAAATGAAAGGAGCGTTTGGCAATGAAGAACTGGGAGAGAAAGCAGATTTTGCTTTTCATTTAGCCATTGCCAAAGCCTCACAAAACCCTCTTTTAGTGAAGCTTATGAATAACGTATCAGAAATGATGATTGAAACGATGAAAGAGACAAGACGCATCTGGCTTTATGCAGAAGAGAAAACGGCTGAACGGATTTATAAAGAGCATCAGCAAATTTATGAAGCTATTCTCTCTCAGCATGCAGAAGATGCTCAGCATTTTATGATGAGTCACCTTGATAATGTTGAACATGTACTAATGAAATACATACCGGAAGAAAAATAACGCCATTTCAGGCAGAAAAGTGCGCTCTAAACAACAGAAAAACTAAAATTCAAGCACCTTCCGATAATTTATGCTTGCTCTATTGTGAAAAGATTTACATAATAGAAACTAGGATTGTCAAATGGAGGGTTACAAAGTATGAAAAAGCAATATAGAGATGATAGTCTAGCTTTGCATACAGATCTATACGAGCTGAATATGGCGCATACGTATTTTCAAGACCAGATTCATAAACGTCGTTCTGTATTTGAAGCTTACTTTCGTCGGATGCCGTTTGAAAGCGGTTATGCGGTGTTTGCCGGGCTAGAAAGAGTAATTGATTTTATTGCTAATTTCAGATTTAGCGAAACGGACTTAGATTATTTATATGAAGAATTACATTATGAAGCGGAGTTTATCGACTATCTAAAACAGGTTCGATTTAGCGGTAATATTCGTTCGGTCGTAGAAGGCGAAATGATTTTTGCTAATGAACCGATGCTGCAAATTGACGCTCCTTTAGCAGAAGCGCAGCTTATTGAAACGCCGCTTTTAAATATTTTAAATTTCCATCCGCTGATTGCCACAAAAGCATCGCGTATTCGCTTAGCCGCGGGAGAAGATAATTTATATGAACATACGGGTACAAATCAGCTTATGGAATTTGGTTCAAGAAGAGCACATGAGCTGGATGCTGCTTTTTACGGGGCAAGAGCTGCTTATATTGGAGGCTTTGACGCAACCAGTAATGTAAGAGCGGGAAAAGTGTTTGGAATTCCTGTGTCCGGCACTCACGCCCACGCGCTTGTTCAAGTCTATCGTGATGAATATAGTGCGTTTAAAAAATATGCCGAATCACACCGTAACTGTATCTTTTTAGTAGATACATATAATACGTTAAAATCAGGTATTCCAAATGCTATTAAAGTAGCAAAAGAAATGGGAGAACGAATTAATTTTATCGGTATTCGATTAGACAGCGGAAGACTTCCATATCTTTCTCAAGAGGCAAGAAAAATGCTTGATGAAGCGGGCTATCATGATGTGAAAATTTTCGCTTCGAATGACCTTGATGAGTACAGCATTCTAGATTTGAAAGCGCAAGGTGCCAAAATTGATGGATGGGGAGTTGGAACAAAGCTCATGACGTCCTTTGATCAGCCGGCGCTAGGAGCGGTGTACAAGCTGGTTTCTATTGAAGATGATCATGGAAACATGGTGGATACGATTAAGCTGTCAGAAAACCCGGAGAAAATTTCAACTCCCGGTCTAAAAGAAGTATATCGAATTGTAAATCAAGTGAATCACAAATGGGAAGGCGATTATATTACGATGCAAGACGAAGTGCCGAATGAAGAGGAGCATTTAAAAATGTTTCATCCTATTCATACGCACGTCAGCAAGTTTGTCACGAACTTTAACGCACGTAAAATTCACCAGCCAATCTTTGTACAGGGAAAGCTTGTGTATGAGCAGCCTACCATTGAAGAAATGAGAGCCTACTGCTTACAAAACTTAAAGCATCTATGGGATGACTACAAAGTTATTACAAAATCGAACGAAGATGTATTTCGTCCTACAGAGTATCCAGTAGACTTAAGTACAAACTGCTGGGATAACAAAATGCAAAATATCGAAGAGACTAGAAGCAAGTTACTATCTGATACCGTACTTGTGTAGATTCCGTCAGCTAGTAATGAGAGGAGAGTTTTTTTATGAAAGAGCTACAAAAGCAAATTATTGAAGAAATGCATGTGCAAAAAGAAATTAATCCCGCGGAAGAAATTCGCCGCAGCGTTGATTTTCTGAAATCCTACATGAACAAATATCCTTTTTTACGTTCGTTTGTACTAGGTATTTCCGGCGGCCAAGATTCTACGTTAACTGGAAAGCTGGCGCAGCTAGCGGTTAATGAGTTGAATGAAGAAGCCGAAGAAGAGCGCTATCAGTTTATTGCTGTTCGTCTTCCATACGGTGTGCAGGCAGATGAAGCAGACTGTCAAGATGCACTTGCTTTTATTCAACCAACAAAATCTATTTCTATTAATGTAAAACCAGCAGTAGATGCGATGCTTTCTGCTGTTGAAGAAGCGGCAGATGATAAAGTTTCCGACTTCAACAAAGGAAATGTAAAAGCACGTGAACGAATGATTGCGCAATATACGGTAGCAGGCATGTACAGTGGAGTCGTACTTGGAACGGATCACTCCGCTGAAGCTGTTACAGGATTTTATACAAAATTTGGTGACGGAGGAGCTGACTTAGTGCCTATCTTCCGTCTAAACAAGCGACAAGGGAAACAAATGCTAAAAGAATTAGGCTGTCCCGAGCATCTATATATGAAAAAACCAACGGCTGATTTGGAAGAAGATCGTCCACAGCTTCCGGATGAAGAAGCGCTTGGCGTAACGTATGAGCAAATCGACGATTATTTAGAAGGCAAAGATGTAGGTGAACATGCAAGTAACGTCATTGAAGGTCACTTCTTAAAAACGCAGCATAAACGCCAATTGCCAATCACAGTGTTTGATGATTTTTGGAAATAAATAAGTAAGAAGCTGAGACAAACGTAGTTTAGTTGAAGGAAGATCCGAACGGTTTTGATTCTTGATGGAGAATCAAATTCGTTCGGATTTTTTTAATAATAGGGCAAACGTAGGTTTCACGTGTCTCAATTTCTTATTATTTTGTGGGAAAAATATCAAACAAAGAAATGTATTTTTGAAAAACTAGTGAAATTAGAAAAACATAGGAGTATAATAGCATTAAGTCATCTGATGACCTGTTAACTAAAAGAAGTAAAATGATCAGCTTGGAGGGAGCAAATGATGAAAGTATCTTTATTTGCCACATGTTTGATTGATATGTTTCAAACAAATGTAGGAAAAGCGACGGTAGAATTGTTAGAACGATTAGGATGCGAAGTGGATTTTCCAAAGAGTCAAGTATGCTGCGGGCAGCCTGCGTATAACAGCGGTTACGTAAAAGAATCAAAAGAAGCAATGAAAAACATGATAAAAGCGTTTGAGCATGCAGAGTACGTTGTATCTCCATCAGGCTCGTGTGTGACAATGTTTAAAGAGTATCCCCATCTTTTTAAAGGTGATGCTGCATGGCATGAGTCTGCCGTGAAGCTTGCTGATAAAACGTATGAGCTAACGGATTTTATTGTAAACGTTTTAAAAGTAGAAGACGTGGGAGCCAGCTTAAATGGGAAAGCCACTTATCATTCTTCCTGTCATATGACGCGTTTGCTAAACGTAAAAAAAGAACCTTTTACACTATTAAACAATGTAAAGGGTCTTGAAATGGAGAATCTTGAAAACAGTCATAACTGCTGCGGATTTGGCGGGACGTTTTCGGTTAAGATGGGGCAAATCTCTGAACAAATGGTCGATGAAAAAGTGGGCTGTATAGCTAAAACAAACGCGGAGTACTTAATTGGAGCTGACTGCGGCTGTCTTATGAATATTGGAGGAAGAATTGAACGAAAAGGACAGCCTGTAAAAGTGATGCATATCGCTGAAGTGTTAAATAGCAGAATGTAAAGAAAGGAGAATACTGAATGTCTATGAAAATAGGAAACGATCAGTTTAAAAAACGCGTCGATGACGGAGTAAATAATGCGTTTATGCGCTTTGCGGTTTCAGGTGCTCAAGAGCGCTTAAGAAGCCGTAGATTAGATGCGGCGGAAGAGTTAGGGAACTGGGAAGAATGGAGAGCGCTTGGCGAAGAAATTCGTCAGCATACGCTTGAAAATTTAGATTACTATTTAGAGCAGCTAACGGATAATGTAGCTAAACGCGGAGGCCACGTTTTTTTCGCTCAAACAGCTGAAGAAGCGAATGAGTACATAAAAAATGTAGCGAGGCAAAAGCAGGCAAAGAAAGTCGTTAAATCCAAGTCAATGGTTACAGAAGAAATTCATATGAACGCTGCTTTAGAAGAACTGGGCTGTGAAGTTATTGAAACGGATTTAGGAGAATATATCCTGCAAGTAGATGATCACGATCCGCCTTCTCATATCGTAGCTCCTGCACTTCATAAAAATAAAGAACAAATTAGAGATGTATTTCAACAAAAGCTTTCTTATAAAAAAACAGAAAAACCTGAAGAACTAGCTCTTCACGCCCGGGAAATGCTGCGAAAAGAATTTTTATCAGCTGATATTGGCATCACGGGATGTAATTTTGCGATTGCAGAATCTGGGTCTATTTCACTTGTAACCAATGAAGGAAATGCAAGGTTAACAACGGCCCTTCCTAAAACGCAAATTACGGTTATGGGAATGGAACGAATTGTGCCAACGTTTGAAGAGTTTGAAGTGTTGGTAAGCCTGTTAACTAGAAGTGCAGTAGGTCAGCGGCTTACAAGTTACGTAACAGCGCTTACAGGACCTAGACTTCCAGGAGAAGTAGACGGACCGGAAGAATTTCACCTAGTGATTGTAGATAACGGACGATCTGCGATTTTAGGAACTGAGTTTCAATCTGTTTTACAGTGTATTCGCTGTGCGGCATGTGTGAATGTATGTCCCGTGTATCGCCATATTGGAGGGCATTCATATGGATCTATTTATTCAGGTCCGATTGGAGCTGTATTATCTCCTTTGCTTGGAGGCTATGAAGACTACAAAGAGCTTCCATATGCTTCAACTCTATGCGCAGCCTGTACGGATGCCTGTCCGGTCAAAATTCCGCTGCATGAGCTATTGCACAAGCACCGTCAGCGAATTGTCGAGAAAGAAGGAAAAGCACCTATTTCGGAAAAGCTGGCGATGAAAGCATTTGGCTTGGGAGCAGCTTCTTCTTCTCTATATACAGTGGGCGCTAAAGTGGCACCGGCTGCTCTTACTCCTTTTATGTCAGGAAGCAGTATTTCCAAAGGGCCTGGTCCATTAAAAGCGTGGACAGAAAGCAGAGAGTTTCCGGCGCCTACAAAAGAGCGCTTACGAGATTGGTTTGATAAAAGGAGTGATGATGATGAACGGAAGCATTCAAAATAGAGACAGTTTTTTAGATAATATTGCAGCTAATCTTAAGCGAAGCAGGCGAACAAGCGGCGTAGTAAAGCCCCAATGGAAGCATGCTCCTCAGCATGAGGTCTACCGCAGCTATTCGCCAGATCAATTAAAGAAAGAGCTTGAAAACCATTGCGAACGTATTCATACTCGCTATGTAGAAACATCATCACAACACTTGCCAGCTGTCCTTGAGGAAGCCGTAGCGAACTATGGAAATGGTCTTGTGAGCACGTGGGATGATCCTAGGTTTTCCGAATATGGATTGAATCTGCTGATGGAGAAATGGGAAACAAGCAGTAGCCTTCATGTATGGAATTCTGCAAAAGGCGATGAGAATATTAAACTAGCTGAACAAGCAAATGTAGGCATCACATTCAGTGATTTGACGCTAGCGGAATCCGGCACAGTTGTTTTGTTCAGCAGCGCTGCAAAAGGACGATCGGTCAGTTTGCTGCCGGCCACTTATATTGCGATCATTCCTCAAAGCTCCATTGTCCCTCGCATGACACAAGCTGCTGAAATGATTCATGAAAAAGTAGAGCGAGGAGAAACGATTGCTTCTTGCATTAACTTTATTACGGGACCGAGCAATTCAGCTGATATTGAAATGAATCTAGTCGTTGGCGTGCATGGACCTATTCAAGCCACTTATATTGTAGTGAATGATCGATAGAGGCTTGGGAAAACGTATTTTAGCCGAAGTGAAAAACGAACCGTGAATCAAACATGTTGATTCACGGTTCGTTTTCTTTGTTATGTTGAGCATAGGTTTCATTTTGTTATGTCCCAGCCTCTTTTATTCATGCTCCTTTTTTAAATAACGGGAGAATGTGAAGAAATGTCGCATTTTGAATAAACGTGACTAATTTTAAAAAGGTAAAAAGCAAATCTTGTAGAATACTAAGTCTATAGATAAAAGGTGGGGAAATGGGAAGTGCAAAAGAAAGGAGCAATGAGCATGTCACCACACAGAGAATTAACATCTGAAGCTGCGCAAAAGCAGCAAGGTGAATTAGAGCAGCTACGAGCTATTTTTAATGACGTATTAGATGCCATTGTCGTATTTGATGAGTATTTTCAAGTTATAAATGCCAATGAATCAGCCTGCGGGCTGTTTGAAAAAACAAAGGATGAGCTATTAACGTATCAAATGAAAGATTTTCTCATGTATTTTCCGTATGACATGATTGAAGCGTACTATCCAGCGCTTTTAGAAGAAAGCTATTTCAAATATGAAGGCGCGATGACGCTTCAAAGCGGCATGATGAAACATGTTGAATTTACTTCACACAAACATAGTCACATGTCGGGCATTATTGTGTGTACATTTCGAGATATTACACAGCACAAGGTGATGGAAAACGAACGGTTTATTAGTCATCATATGTTTATGGATGTATTTAATGAAGCGGTAGATGGAATTGTTATTTTTGATCGAACTGGTCAGCTTATCGACGCGAACCCTTCATTTTGCGAGCGATTAAATTATACAAGAGCACAGCTTTTAACCAAAACGTTAGAGGAGCTTGTAGAACCTACTTATCATTATAAAGTGAAAAAATTATGGAGAACTCTGCATCAAGAAGGAAAGACAAGCGGCGAGCTGCCGATTAAGCTCGAAAATGGAGACGTTACTTTTTTTGAATTTACCACAACGGCTAATATATACAGTCAATACTATATGTCCATTATGAGAGACGTGACGGAAAAACGGCTGATGGAGCAGCAGCTGTTGAGAAGCGAAAAAAATTTCAGGGCTATTTTTGAAAATGCGATTGAAGCCATTTTGATTTGGAAAGACGATGGGGAAATCTTAAACGCTAATCTTGCTTCGTCCCGTACATTCGAGCTGCCGTTGAACAAATTGATTGGAAGTAATTTGTATACGTTTATCGATAAGCAAAGCTTTAGTGCATTAAAAATGCTGCAAACATTTCAAAAAGAGGGAGAAATTCGCAATCAGCTTCCTTTTTACATGCCAAATGGAGAAATCAAACAGTTGGAATTCACAGGGAAAAAAGGCATTATAGAAGGAGACCATTTAACCATTTTTCGAAACATTAGTGAACGTACAAAAATCGAACAAGAGCTTCGGAATAACGAAGAGAAATTCAGACAGATTTTTAATGGTTCGATCGATGGGTTAGTTTTATGGGACGGCAAGCGAAATATTATTGATGTGAATTCTTCTCTTTGTGATATTCTCGAACTCAGCAAAGAGGAGATTTGTGCGCATTCCATGGAGGATTTTATTTCTTCAGCGAATTTAGATGCGGTCATTGAGCATAAAGAAACAATTGAGCAAAAAGGGGAAGCTGAAGGAGAGATTACGTACGTTACGGGGAACGAAAAAGTTAAAAACATCGAATTCTCTACGAAAAAAGATATCTTGCCAGGTCTATATATGACGCTTTTAAGAGACGTAACGGAACGAAATCAAATGCAGGAGCAGATTCGGAAATCGGATACGCTTCAAGTAGTCGGACAGTTAGCAGCTGGGATTGCGCATGAAATCCGCAACCCGATGACGGCTTTAAAAGGGTTTGTTCAGCTGCTAGAAAGCAGCATTCAAGAAGATCACTCTCTTTATTTTGATATTATTAAATCCGAATTAAAAAGAATCGAAACCATTATTACAGAGTTTCTAGTACTCGCTAAGCCACAGGCCGTAAAGTTCGAAAAGAAAAATCTAGCTGCGGTTGTTAAAGAAACGATTGATTTATTAAATGCTCAAGCGCTTTTAGAAAATATTCAGTTTGAACTAAGTGTGTCCCCTCAGCTGCCAATGGTATACTGCGAGCCGAACCAAATTAAACAAGTACTAATAAATGTAATTAAAAACGCAATTGAAGTTACGTCAAACGGGGGAAGAATTTTTGTTGAGGTCTATTCTACAGAGCCGCACTACGTGACGGTCTCCATTCGAGATCAAGGAGACGGAATGCCCGAAGAGCGCATCAAGCGCTTAGGAGAACCATTTTATACGACAAAAGAAAAAGGAACGGGGCTTGGTTTGATGGTCTCATATAAAATTATCGAAGAACATAAAGGGCGAATTGAAGTGGAAAGCAAAATAAGAGAAGGAACGGCTTTTCGTGTTATTCTTCCAGCCTAATTAGAAAGGATAAGCGAGTATGTACTATGGAGAAATGAACTTATTTTCTGATTTGAAAATTTATATTGTAGCCTCGGAAAAAGGGGTTCAACATATTTGGTTTGATAGCGATGATCACAACGAGCAGCTTAAAAAACTTGTCCATGACGAGAATTATCACCTTGTGAAAGAAGCGAAGCGGCAGCTTCAGGATTATGCTGAAGGGCGCACGCTAACATTTGATGTGCCTTTGGATATAAAAGGAACAGACTTTCAAAAAGAAGTGTGGTTAACGCTTAAAGGTATACCTTATGGACAAACGTGGTCTTATAGTGATGTAGCGGAGTCTGTTAATCGCTCTAAAGCCGTAAGGGCTGTGGGACAAGCGAATCGTCGAAATCCACTGCCTATTATTTTACCTTGTCACCGTGTTATTGGTAAAAATGGAGCTTTAACAGGTTATGCAGGTTCCCAAACTCATATAAAAGAAAAACTATTAATGCTTGAAAGAAATGTAGCAAAAGGCGCTCTGGAGTTAAAATAACTATTCACCGTCTAATTTCCAGCCTTCTCCCTGCACAAAAACACCGTCAATTTGCTGAGGAGAAGGGAGGGAATTTAGTTCTTCATCTTTGGATAAATCGAATAGCTGATATTGCTGCTTGCGATTCAACGCTTTGTTTTTATCCGTTTTTTGCTCTGCACTCATTTTTACTCCTCCTTATTCAAAAAGAATCCCCTATAATATATGTAGAAAAAGCAGAGAGTACTGTTACAATTGTGTTACAAATGCAGCCAAAAAGCGCTGTTTAATAAAAAAGGTTGAGACATAACAAAATCAATGTCATCTAAAGATGAACAACTCGTATAGATGAACTGAACCGCTTGTGACACCGCAGTTGATTTCCGTGCAAGACTTCGCTTTCCGCGGGCGGCCGCTGAGCCTCCTCGTCGCTTGCGCTCCTGCGGGGTCTCACCCCTTCCGTTTTTCCCGCAGGAGTCTTCACCTTGCCCTCCAATCAACTGCTAGAGGGAACGAAACAGATAAAACGATATTTACCATCACAAAAAAACGAACCACTAATCAACATGTTGATTAGTGGTTCGTTTTGCAGTGGGGCTAAAATACTTTTGTCCCAGCCTCTTGTTATTGAGCAGATTGCAGCAAAACTTTTTGAATGGATTCAAAAGACGGGGAATGGATAACTCCATGCTCTGTAATAATGGCCGTAATCAGTTCGCTTGGCGTCACATCAAAAGCTGGATTGTACACAGAGATTCCGTCTGGAGCAATTTGCGTATCTCCAATGTGCGTTACTTCTTTAGGTGAACGTTCTTCAATAGGGATGCTGCTTCCGTCTTGAATAGATAAATCAAATGTGGACTGCGGCGCTGCTACGTAAAATGGAATACCGAATGCTTTCGCTAAAAGAGCAAGTCCATACGTTCCAATTTTGTTAGCCGTATCGCCATTTGATGCAATGCGGTCAGCACCTACAATGATCCCATTAATTCCTTTTGTTTTAATGGTATGAGCAGCCATATTATCCGTAATCAGCGTAACGTCTACTCCCGACTGCTGAAGTTCCCATGCTGTTAAGCGAGAACCTTGAAGAACGGGTCTTGTTTCACAAGCAAATACTTCAAGCGGAATATCGCGCTGCTTAGACAAGTGAAAAGGTGCTAATGCTGTTCCATAATAAGCTGTAGCAATTGAACCAGCATTACATATTGTCATGATTTTATCTTTCTTTTTAAATAAAGAAAGGGCATGATCTCCAATTCGGTAGCACGTTTCTTCATCTTCTACTTGAATTTGAATCGCTTCATGAACAACTTTTGTTTTAGCTTCATTAACGGACGAAGCGGATTCAGCGCTTTTCGCTACGCGGTCCAATGCCCAAAATAAATTGACGGCAGTCGGGCGTGAACTAGCTAAATACTGTTGATCTAGAGCTAGCTTTTTGTTAAATTCCTTGACTGAATCCGTGTCATAGCTAAGCGCAGAAAGAGCAAGACCAAAAGCCGCCGTAATGCCAATTGCAGGGGCTCCGCGTACTTTCAAGGTAGTGATAGCATCCCATACGTCTTTAATGGTTTGCAGCTTAATATATTCAACTTTGCCAGGAAGCTGCTGCTGATCTAATAAAGTAATATATGATTCATTCCATTCCACTGAGCGCGGAAGTGATAGTGTATTTGTCATGCTGATACCGATCCTTTCATTGTGTACATTATTCGTTATCGAAGTAAATGTTCAAATTCATTTGGTGAAACGTCTTGTTGGTGCAGAAGTAAATAGCGTCCAATTTTTAACGCAGTACGTTTAGCGTTAATTTTTCTTTCCTCTGAAGAAATTTCGTCTAAGTCCGCCACGTGAGCTAAGCCAATCGTACGTCGAATGATTTCACACCCTGCATATCCAACAGCATCTTGCCACGTTTGCGTTAAAATTTCATGTAACAAGCGCTCATCTTTAGCGAAAGGTTCAGTGTTTTCAGAATGCCAAAGCGCAGTAAAGGTATCTTTAAATACGTTCCATGTGTTCGTAATGTGTGCAAATAACGGTTCGCGATCTGTTTTTCGAGAAAGAGCATTTAAAAATAAATTTGCAACAAATTGGCCTAAATCGAATCCAAACGGACCGTAAAAAGCAAACTCTGGATCAATCACTTTCGTTTCTTGACTGCTAGCAAATATGCTTCCTGTATGTAAATCACCGTGAATTAGCGTTTGGGCATTTGTTAAAAATTTATATTTTAATTTTGCTGCTTGTAACTTTACATCTCCATCGTTCCACAATTCTTCTACATCAGGACGCAGCGCTTCTTCAAATTCATTTGTATCGATATCAAAAAAAGGATCTGTAAAAACTAAATCTTCCGTAATATTGCATAAGTCCGGATTGCTGTACTTGACGACTTCTTCTTTTTTATCCTGAGGCTTTAAGGCAAAATCCGACGTTTTGAACGCAATATGTCCTAGAAAAGAACCGATATGCTGTGAAAGCAGGGGATAACTTTCTCCTTGAATAAGTCCGGCGCGGGAAATCGTTAAATGAGACAGATCTTCCATGACCGTAACAGCAAGCGTTTCATCGTGGTAATACACAGCTGGTACGAGTTCAGGGGTAAATGCACCGAATTGCTTGAGCGCATTGCTTTCAATCGTGGCACGGTTCAAGGATAGAGGCCAGCTTTCGCCTACAACTTTTGCATAGGGAAGTGCTTGTTTGACGATAATGGATTTATTCGTTTGATCATTTATGATGTGAAAGACGAGATTTAAGTTGCCATCACCGATTTCACGGGCAGTCAGTGCTTCTGTGGCATCAAAGAGACCTAGCTTTTTCACAAGTTTGATTGCTGAAATTTCTGTTAAAGGCTGATACTTCTCTGTTTTTGTTGTTGACATTAGAATCCCTCCATAGTTTATTAAACTGATTTGTTTACTAAGTTAATAGGTTTAAGAATGTATGGAGGCTTTTATAATTTTAGAAAATATAAAAGCCTCTTTCGTTGGAAAGAGGCTTGATTGTAGTGTTCAAACCTCTTATCTGCCAGAAAGAATTACTTTCTGTTGGAATTAGCACCGTGCCTTTGTAAAAACATGTTTTACGGGTGTGATCCACCTTAGGATGGAATGACGGTCGGTTGCTGGGCTTCACAGGGCCAAATCCCTCAGCCAACTCTTGATAAGAGTACGATTACTTATTCAATTTTGATTTGTTTGAAAATTTTATGTTATCTGGTGAAAATCGTATCATGCAAAAAAACGGCTGTCAATACATAATTAATAAAATTCTGTGCGGCGATCTGTAAAGACAGGAATTTGTTTACGAATTTCTTTTACAAGTTCCAGGTTAACGTCGGCACTTAAAAGTTCTTCGCTATCGCCAGCTTCAGCGATTATTTCTCCCCACGGATCTATGACTAAGGAATGTCCGGCAAATGTGTTATTAGGATCTTGGCCTACACGATTACACGCGATTACATAGCATTGATTTTCGATTGCGCGGCTAATGAGCAGTGCTTTCCAATGGGCAAGTCTTGGAGCCGGCCACTGAGCAACAACAAATAAGACTTCTGCTCCGCTGCTAGTATGCACGCGAATCCATTCTGGAAAACGAATATCGTAACAAATAACTCCTGCGCATAAAGACTGTTCAAGTGTAAAAAGATTTTTTGCTGTTCCTGCTTCTAGATAGAGGTGCTCATCCATTAATTTAAATAAGTGCAGCTTACTGTATTGTGACACTTCACGACCTTTTCGGTCAAAAATATACATCGTATTTGTGACGCCTTGCTCTGTTTTTTTCGCGATCGAACCTGCCACAATATTTACTTCGTTCGTTTTAGCAAATTGAGAGATTAATTGCTTGGCCTGCTGTCCTTCATCATCGGCAATTTCGTCTAGCCGCGTCAAATCATAAGCTGTATCCCATAGCTCAGGAAGCACAAGGATGTCAGGGTTTTCTTTCAGAGCTTCCGTCATTTTTTGTTGAATATATTTTCGGTTTTTAGTTGGGTTTCCAAACGCAATATCAAGCTGCAAACACGTGATTTTTACACTCACTTTATCATCCGTCCTTTTTGTAGTAGTTGAAAAAAATGACTTTACAAGTTGAGTATTACAATATATTATTTGTGACTAGAATTTCAAGAATTTTTTGAGAAGGTGTGCGATGATGAAACAATTTGAGCAATCGGAACTATTAAAAAGTTTACCAAAACAATTTTTTGCATCACTTGTAGGCAAGGTAGGAAAAGTAATGGCCCAAGGGCACGACGTTATTAACTTAGGGCAGGGCAATCCTGATCAGCCTACTCCTTCACATATTGTAGAAACACTGCAAAAAGCAAGTGCTAATCCTATGCATCATAAATATTCTCCATTTCGGGGGCACCAGTTTTTGAAAGAGGCCGTTGCGACTTTTTATAAACGAGAATATGGCGTTGATGTGGATCCTGAAAAAGAAGTAGCTATTTTGTTTGGCGGGAAGGGTGGACTTGTTGAAATCCCGCAGTGCTTATTAAACCCTGGAGATACGGTGCTGGTTCCGGATCCTGGATATCCTGATTACTGGTCTGGAGTAGAGCTTGCAAAAGCAAAGATGGAAGTGATGCCGCTCACGGCTGAAAATCATTTTCTGCCCGTATACGAAAAGATAGGTGAACGTGCTAAAGAACAGGCAAAGCTCATGTTTTTAAACTATCCGAATAATCCTACCGGTGCAGTGGCAACGGCAGAATTTTTTGAAGACACCGTGGCGTTTGCTGCCAAGCACGATATTTGTGTGGTACACGACTTTGCCTACGGAGCCATTGGATTTGATGGTAAAAAGCCAATCAGCTTTTTACAGACTCCTGGTGCAAAAGAGACGGGAATTGAAATTTATACTCTTTCTAAAACGTATAACATGGCGGGATGGCGAGTTGGATTTGCTGTAGGAAATGAAAGTGTAGTAGAAGCTATTAATCTTCTTCAAGATCATATGTATGTCAGCCTCTTTGGGGCGGTTCAAGAGGCAGCAGCGGCAGCTCTGTTAGAATCTCAACAATGTGTGAATGATTTAGTTAAGCGCTATGAATCTAGACGCAATACCTTTATTCAAGGGCTTCAAGAAATTGGTTGGGACGTTACATCTCCAGCGGGTTCCTTTTTTGCATGGCTAAAAGTTCCTAAAGGATATACTTCTGAACAATTTTCAGATTTACTTCTTGAAAAAGCCCACGTTGTAGTGGCACCTGGAGTAGGCTTCGGAACATATGGTGAAGGCTATGTGCGCGTAGGACTGCTGACGGATGAAGAGCGCATGAGAGAAGCTGTATCTCGAATAAAAAAATTAAATTTATTTTAAAAACGCATTGACAATCCTTTTTGAGTTGGCTTAATATGTAAGAAGTTAACGAGATTAATAACCGATAAATCCTAGCGGTATTTTTTATTTAGTATATAATCTACGAATTCAATTTAAATAAATAGCAACTTTCTTATTAAGAGTAGGTGGAGGGACTAGCCCGATGAAGCCCGGCAACCGACTTAACGCATGTTAAGCACGGTGCTAATTCTTGCAGCAGCAGCTGAGAGATAAGAAGAGCAACGAAAGCCTCTTCTTAATCACAGAAGAGGTTTTTTTTATTAACGATATTAAACAGCAAGGGAGTTTTTAGCATAATGAGTGAAATCGTTGCAAGCTACTTACTACATGACAATAAAGGAAATTTTCATAAAAAAGCGGAAGGAATTGCTTTAGGACTAACCGTCGGCTCATGGACAGATCTGCCGCTTTTAGATCAACAGCAGCTTCAAAAGCATAAAGGGCGCGTCGTATCCGTAACTGAGCTTCAAGACTGCGAACGTGTTAACGGATATTTAGGCGGAGAGGTTAAGCAGGCTATTGTCAAAATTGCTTATCCAACTGCCAACTTTTCAAGAGATTTACCGGCTATTTTAGTTACGGTTTTCGGAAAACTATCACTTGATGGAAAAGTGAAATTATTAGACTTGGATTTTCCTGATGAATTATTAGCTGAATTCCCAGGACCGCGCTTTGGAATAGAAGGTATACGAGAGAAACTAGGCGTTTATGACCGTCCGCTTGTGATGAGTATTTTTAAAGGCGTGATTGGAAGAGACATGACGTACTTAACAACTCAGCTGCGTGAGCAAGCGCTTGGCGGAGTGGATTTGGTTAAAGACGACGAGATTTTGTTTGATAGTGAACGAACACCTTTTGAAACTCGCGTTACAGAAGGAAAAAAAGTACTGAATGACGTATACGAAAAAACGGGACACCGCACGCTGTATGCTGTTAATTTAACGGGACGAACGTTTGAATTAAAAGAAAAAGCGAGAAAAGCAGCTGAGCTAGGAGCCGATGTTCTTTTATTCAACGTATTTGCTTACGGGTTAGACGTACTGCAGGCACTTCGAGAAGATGATGAAATTAACTTGCCGATTATGGCACACCCAGCTGTTAGCGGAGCGCTTACGCCATCAGAGTTTTACGGTTTTTCAAATTCATTACTGCTTGGAAAACTATTGCGCTTAGCCGGAGCGGATTTCTCACTGTTTCCATCACCATACGGAACCGTAGCGCTTTCTCTTGAAGATACGACAGGCATTGCCTACGAATTAACGCGTCCTGTGTACAAATATAAGCAGACTTTCCCGGTTCCTTCAGCAGGAATTCATCCTGGAATGGTACCGCAGCTTGTGAAGGACTTTGGAATCGACAGCATTATTAATGCAGGAGGCGGAGTTCACGGTCATCCAGACGGCGCTATCGGAGGAGGAAAAGCATT
The DNA here is from genome assembly GCF_009497655.1 of Priestia megaterium. Classification (NCBI taxonomy): domain Bacteria; kingdom Bacillati; phylum Bacillota; class Bacilli; order Caryophanales; family Bacillaceae; genus Priestia; species Priestia megaterium. Next base: position 1,262,434 of record NZ_CP023317.1, read on the forward strand.
CCGTGCGGCGATAGATGCAGTACTCTCTCATCAAACACTAGCCGAAAAAGCGGAAGAATCAAAAGAGTTGCAAAAAGCTTTGCAACTATGGGGAACAGTAGAGGTGAAAGCATGACATCGTTAAAAATCTTTTGTGACTTTGATGGAACAATCACAAATAGCGATAACATTATTGCTATTATGAAACAATTTGCTCCTCCGGAGTGGGAAAGTATTAAAGACGACGTGCTAGCACAGCGCGTCTCCATTCAAGAAGGAGTAGGGCAAATGTTTGCCTTGCTTCCCGTGGAATTAAAGGAAGATATTATTTCTTATATTTTAGAGACGTCTGCTATTCGAGATGGATTTGATGATTTTATTGCCTATACAAAAGAGCATCATATTCCGCTTTATATTGTAAGCGGAGGAATTGACTTTTTTGTAAAACCGCTTTTGGGAAATCGAGTTGCAGAGGAAATGCTCTACTGCAACGGATCTGATTTTTCCGGTGAGCATATTTCCATTACGTGGCCTCATACATGTGATAAACAGTGTACAAATGACTGCGGCTGCTGTAAGCCAACGATTATTCGCCATCTTGCAGATGAAAGAGATCATACGGTTGTTATTGGCGATTCAATTACAGATTTGCAGGCTGCCAAATTAGCTGACACTGTCATTGCGCGTGACTTTTTAATTAAAAAATGCGAAGAGCTATCTCTACCGTATCGTCCTTTTTCTACTTTTTATGATGTGATTCACCATTTACAAGAATTAACAGAAGAGGTGAAAGCATGAGTATTATGGCTCAGCAAAGATTACACGAGCTTGCAGATATAAAAGATGAGTTGGCAGAGCGCGATTGGTTCTTCGGTACAAGCGGAAACTTAGCGATTAAAGTGGATCAAAATCCGACAACTTTCTTTGTATCAGCAAGTGGAAAAGATAAAAGAAAACGCACAAATGAAGACTTTTTGTTAGTTGATCAATACGGGAAGCCTGCAGAAGAAACGCATTTAAAGCCTTCTGCTGAAACGCTTTTACACGTTAAGATTTACGAGTCAACGAATGCTGGGTGCAGCCTTCATGTACATACAATCGACAACAACGTGATCTCTGAACTGTACGGAGATGAAGGGTTTATTTCATTCAAAGGTCAAGAAATTATTAAGGCACTGGGTATTTGGGAGGAAGATGCGGAAATTACTGTTCCGATTATTCCGAATTACGCGGATATTCCGACACTAGCAGAAGAATTTTCTCACCATATAAAAGGCGATCAAGGCGCGATTTTAATTCGTAACCACGGGATTACGGTATGGGGAAAAAATGCGTTTGAAACAAAAAAAGCGCTAGAAGCCTATGAATTTCTATTTAGCTACCATGTGAAATTACTATCACTTAAAGGCATTAAGCCAAAGGTGCATTTATAAAAGGAGGAAATAAAAATGGCGCAAATTCGCTTACATGTAAATAATAAAAGAATTGAAACTCAAGAGGAAGTATCAGTTTTTCTGGCAAACAATGAAGTTATTTATGAAAACTGGGATATTACAAAACTTCCAGAAAATCTTCGTGAAAAATATGATTTAACTGATGAAGAAAAAACAGAAATTTTAAACGCTTTTGGTGAGAATATTAAAGATATTTCTGAACGCCGCGGCTATAAAGCTCAAGATGTTATCTCGTTATCGGAATCTACACCAAACATTGATGAATTGTTAAAAAACTTTCAGCGCAAGCATATTCATACAGATGACGAAGTTCGCTTTATCGTAAGCGGTCATGGAATCTTTGTTATTCAAGGAAAAGACGGTGAATTTTTTGATGTTGAATTAGAGCCGGGCGATTTAATTTCAGTACCAGAAAACATTCTTCATTACTTTACACTAATGGAAGATCGTAAAGTAGTCGCTGTGCGAATTTTCGTGACAACTGAAGGATGGGTACCTATTTACGCATAACAACTACTTGTAAAGCATAGGTCATGATCACCCCGCTTTTACATCTAAAAGCGGGGTATTCTTTGGATTATTATAAAACTAACTATTTTTATATGAATAATAAGTTTAATAGGAGGAACACCATGAAAAAGAGTAAAAAAATGCTGTGGCCACTTACTTTGCTCGTGCTTCTAGTTTTTGCGCTGGCTGCCTGCACGAAAGAACAGCCAAGTCTAAACGAGAAAGCACAGGCAGCTCCAGCGCAGCAAGCGGCTTCTGCTAAGCCTGTACAGCAAGAAGGAAAAAAGATTACGAAAGATACAAAAATTGCGCTTATTTCTGAATTTACATCAGGCACTCACGCTGCTCAGTACATAACAGGTGTGACAAAAGCGGCTAAAAAAGCAGGAGTACAGCTATCCGTTTCTGATTCTAATAATGATCAATCTAAAATGGCGGCGTATTTAGACACGGCTATTAACCAAAATGTTGACGGTATTATGATTGACCACGGCCGGGCTGAAACCCTTGAACCTGGCGTGAAGCGCGCGATTGCAAAAGGGATTCCCGTTATTGCAACAGACGTAGAATTAAAGGTAGAAGGCGTTACAACGATTGACCAAGATGATTATATGCTTGCGCTCCAGGGGCTGAAGCAAATGATGCAGGACATTAACGGAAAAGGAAATATTGTATATGCGTTTGTTGGAGGCTTTGCACCGATGGAAAAACGCGACAGCATTTATAAAATTATGATGAATCGCTATCCAGATGTAAAACAAATTGCCACGTTTGGAAGCGCAACAGACAACACCTCTCTAGACACTCAAAATAAAATGGCGGCTGTATTAAAGCAGTATCCAAATAAAGGAGACATTGCAGCCGTTTGGGCACCTTGGGACGAATTTGCAAAAGGAGTCACAAGAGCGATTAAAGAAGCAGGACGAGATGAGATTAAGGTATATGGAGTGGACTTATCTGATGAAGACCTGCAAATGATGCAGGCAAAAAACAGCCCGTGGAAAGCGTCAGCTGCTGTAAACCCAGCTTCAGTAGGAGAAAAGCAGGTTGATCTGCTTCTTAAAAAGATTTCCGGTCAAGAGATCCCTCGTTATTATTCCTTTGATCCGGTTTTAGTCAAACAAACTGACTTGCCTAATCAAACGATTAATATGGACCAGCTTAGTCAGTACGTAGAAGAATGGGGTAAAAAAGAGTAGAAGTGGAGGGACAGACATGACGAACGAGCTTTCAATGAAGAACATTACAAAAAACTTTGGTTCTTTTCAAGCGCTGAACAAAGTTGATTTTACTGTTCAAAAAGGGGAAATTCATGCTTTATTGGGAGCCAATGGTGCCGGTAAAAGTACGTTGATGAAAATATTGTGCGGAGCTTACGACGAGTACGAAGGAAAGATTTACAAAGACGGAGGAGAAATCTCTATTTCTTCTCCTAAAGAAGCGAAGAGCCACGGCATCGGCATTGTACACCAAGAAGTCGATGTAGCGCTGATTCCTTCGCTATCAGTAGCTGAAAACATTGTGTTAGACGTGCAGGTTTCTAAGAAAAGTAAGACATTTGTAAACTGGAAATCTATTTATAAGAAAGCGGAAGAAGCTCTTTCTTTACTTGGTTCTTCTTTATCCGTTAAAAAAAATGTTGTTGATCTAACTCTATCAGAAAAACAGCAGGTGCTTATTGCACGTGCAATTGTACAGAATGTTGATTATTTAATTTTGGATGAACCAACCGCACCTCTTAGTGTGGAAGAGACGAAACAATTGTTTTCTGTGATGAGAGAGCTGAAGAAAAGCGGAGTAGGCATTATTTATATTTCACATCGCCTTCAAGAAGTGGTTGATATTTGCGACCGCTTAACGGTTTTAAAGGACGGACGCTATGTAGCTACAAAAGAAACTTCACATACATCAATTGAAGACGTGATTACGCTCATGTTAGGAACGTCTTCTGTAAAACAGTGGGTCAAAAAATCAGTAGAAGTTGGAAACGAACTTTTACATGTAGAAGCATTATCCCTTCCAGGGCGCCTTTCGAATATCTCTTTTCATGTAAAAGAAGGAGAGGTAGTCGGTATTGCAGGGCTTGTAGGAGCAGGGAAAACGGAGCTTTGCCGAAGTCTATTTGGTTTAGAGCAATATGTCAGCGGCAGCGTTCGGTTAAAAGGCAAGAAACTAAAGTTGAATAAGCAGCCGTATTATTATATTGCACAAGGTCTTTCTCTTGTTCCTGAAGAACGAAGAAAAGAAGGAATTTTTGTTCATGAATCGATTGCCGATAACTTAGTTTTGCCAAGTCTGTCCCGCTTTACAAATTATTCGTTTCTAAAGCGAGGAAAGATCAAAGAAAAAGCGCAGAAAACGACTGGGCAAGTTGGCGTAAAGTCTCATTCTATCGAGCAGTCAGTTGGAACGTTAAGCGGTGGAAATCAGCAGAAAGTAGCAATCGGAAAATGGCTTGTTACGGATTCTGACGTACTGTTGTTCGATGAGCCAACTAAAGGGGTTGATGTGGGCTCTAAGCGAGAGATATTCGACTTAATTACAGGGCTTGTGTCACAGCAAAAAGGCGTTGTTTATGCAACCTGTGAATTCGAGGAGCTGCTAGGGGTAGCGGATCGAATTTATGTTATGTACAACGGGAAAATCGTGAAAGAATTATCCAAAGAAGAAGCAACTAGTGAAAAATTATTTTATTATACAGCAGGAGGAGTAAAAGGATGAGTGCGGAGTATGTAACAGAACCTGTAGCGAAACCAAAGAGAAAAATAAGCGTTTTCGACTTTTTTTACAAATATGGGACAGTCTTAATGATTTTTGTTATTATGATTATTTTTTCCATTGCCACACCTAACTTTTTAACAGGAGAAAACATTAGTGATATTCTGCGCTCTATTTCCATTGTTACCTTAATTGCGCTTGGTGTAACGATATCGTTAACCGTCAACGGACTCGACTTATCTGTAGGATCTACGGCTGGTTTAGCCACTATTTTATCAGCTTCTATGCTCGTTTTACATAGACAAGAAATTGCAGTCGCTATCATTGTTCCGATTATTGCATCGCTTCTCATCGGGTTAGTGAATGCTTTTTTAGTAGTGAAAGTAAAGATTCCTGATATTTTAGCCACGCTTTCCATGATGTTTATCGTACAGGGGATTTTATTAACGTATACAAAAGGCTCAGCTATTTATACCAATATGCCTTTACCAAGCGGAGAAAGAGCTCCAGGAATTTTCATTCCTTCTTTCCTTGCGCTGGGGCAAGGTCACTTTCTAGGTATTCCCGTCCCTGTGATCATTATGCTGCTGACTGTGCTGCTTGTTCATATCGTTTTTTCCTATACAAAGTTTGGTCGTTTTTTCTACGTAACAGGAGGTAACATAGAAGCAGCAAGACTTTCGGGTGTACCGGTTAATCGTTATCGTATGTATGCCTATATGTTTTCAGGTTTGCTTGCTGGAATTGGAGGAGTCGTTTTAGCTGCCCGTATTGGAGTAGGAGAAGTGAACGCAGGCTCACCATTTTTAATGGATGCCGTAGCTGCGACATACATTGGCTTTTCCGTATTTGGAGCAGGGAAACCGAATGTATTCGGGACGCTGATTGGCTCTATTTTAATTGGTGTGCTGTTAAATGGATTAACGATGCTAAATGTTCCGTATTATATGCAAGATATTATTAAAGGAGCTGTATTAGCAGGAGCCTTGGCTTTAACGTATTACCGCTCGAAACAAACATCTACGGCTGTGTAAACAGCCGTTTTTTTTCGTTTGAAATCGGGAAGAATAAGGAAAAACAATAGTATAATCTATTATTTATGTAGAAAGAGGGAGTATAGATGAAACGTGTCGTCATTATAGGAGGAGTAGCCGCCGGAATGAGCGCAGCTTCACAGCTTCGCCGGATGAAAGAAAAAGAAGAAGTGGAAATCCTTGTGTTTGAAAAAGGTGGAGATATCTCTTACAGCGCATGTGGCATGCCTTACTATCTGTCAGGTGTTGTAAAAGAAAAAGACGATTTGATTGCTCGTACGAAACAAGAGTTTGAAGAGCGAAATATCTCCGTCCATCTTTTTCACGAAGTTAAAGAAGTAAACCATACAAAGAAATACATAGTAGCACAAAATGTCAAAACGCACGCTGAAAAAGAGATAACATATGATGAACTCATCATTGCAACTGGAACAACGGCTGTTAAACCTAATTTTATGAGTGATAACATGCCGAATGTATGCACATTAAAGTCATTAGAAGACAGCGAAAGAATCTATACATATCTACAGGCTCACTCCGTAGAAAAAGTCACTATTATTGGTGGAGGATATGTCGGAATGGAAGTAGCTGAAGCAATGAAGGCTTTGGGAAAAGAAGTACGGGTCATTGAACAGGGAAAGCAGATTCTATCTATTTTAGATCAAGACATGGCAGAGCATCTACAAAAGCAGCTAGATGACGATATTTTATTTCATTTCGAAGAAGAAGTGGAAGCATTGCTGCATTCAGATGGTTCCGTCACTCACGTTCAAACAAACCGTCAAACGTACCAAACGGATTTAGTGATTGTAAATGTAGGAGTTCGTCCGAATACGCAATTCTTAGAAAGAAACGGACTAAGAATGCTTGAAAATGGAGCTATTTTAGTAAACGAGAAGTTGGAAACCAACGTGCCTCATATCTACGCAGCGGGAGATTGTGCAACGAGCTATCACCGCGTATTAAAAAAAGATGTTCATATTGCTCTTGGAACCATTGCCAATAAGCAGGGAAGGGTTCTTGGTTACCGATTAGGGGGAGAAAATAGAAAATTTCCGGGTGTTCTAGGTACAAGCATTGTCAAAGTGATGGACTATGAAATCGGAAAAACCGGCATTTCAGAAAGAGAAGCAAGAGAAAATTCTCTTTTATACAAAACCATCACAGCCGGGGCTCCCAGTCATGCTTCTTACTATCCAGGAGCTGAAAAGATTGTGATAAAACTTGTTTATCATCCTGAAACAAAAGAGATTTTGGGGGTTCAAATGATTGGGAAAGAAGGAGTTGCAAAACGAATCGATGTATTTGCGACAGCTATTACTTGCCGCCTCACAACAGATGAAATAACCATGCTAGATCTTTCGTATGCCCCTCCTTTTGCTACGGTATGGGATGCTGTACAAATCGCTGCTCAAAAAGCTGAATAAAAAAGAGGCTGGGACAAAAGTAGTTGAGTCCAAGTAAAAAAAGAACCATTCATCAACCTGTTTGATGAGTGGTTCTTTTTTTTTTTGATGGTGCACATCGTTTTATTTGTTTCGTTCCTTCTAGCAATTGATTGGAGGGCAAGGAGAAGACTCCTGCGGGAAAAGCGGAACAGGTGAGACCCCGCAGGAGCGAAAGCGACGAGGAGGCTCAGCGGCCGCCCGCGGAAAGCGAAGCCTTGCACGGAAATCAATTGCGGTGTCATAAGCAGTCCAGCTCATGTATCTCATTTGTTCGTCTTTCGTTTGGATTTATTTCGTTATGTCTCAACCTCTTTTTTATTCGACAAGCAGCATCTTTTGTCGAAAAACAACTTGTAAAAAAAAGATAAACGGTATTCCTATAGTAATGTAAGCGTTTATAAATTCCGACAAAATAATTTTTTTGCGAAAAAAATGTCTATTATTGCGACTCTATTTACATATTTAGTAGAATTTGTAATAATGCGTTATAAGCTAATTTCTTTGTCATAGGAGAGGATTTTGTGTTTGGAGTGAGAAATAGAACGAAATCAGAGAGATTATTAGTGGAAATCGTCCAAAAAAGACAAAAGATGGTGCAGCTCGGAGAAGAAAAAGGTCTGACTAATGAAGAAACCGTTACCTGTAGTCAAGAGCTTGATCAGCTCTTACTCGTTTATCAAAAGCAGCGTTTAAAAGAAGAGGAAGAAAAGACATCGTTTGCCACACTGATTAGCCGCTTTTTATCTTTTTCAAAGCTGTAATGCAGGACAAGCATTCGGGATCGGGCAGTGAAACAATTACGCTGCCCGTGGCCTCTCTTCAGCTTTAAAAAATGTTAATTAAAAAAATCATAAACAAAATACCAAAAATAAACGAATAAGTAGCAAATCTTTCGTTTCCATCGCCGTGACTTTCCGGAATTAACTCTTTATAAATAATAAAAAGCATGGCTCCGGCAGCAAACGCTAATCCATATGAAACGAGAGACTCCACAAAATTAGTTAAATAAAACCCGAGTAAAGACGTTACAATTTCAACTGATCCTGTAAGGGTAGCAATTAAAAATGCTTTTATTTTACTGATATTTTGCTGAGCTAAAAATAGCGCGACCAACAGTCCTTCAGGTGCATTTTGAAGACCGATTGCAAGGGCAATTAAGTTCCCTGTATTTTCAACATTTGAAGCGTAGCTCACACCAACAGACAGTCCTTCAGGAAGGTTGTGCAACGTAATAGCGGAAACAATTAAAAGTGCTTTTTCATCAAACTGTATGCCGGTTTTAGAATGCTCAAGATCAATGTGAGGAATATTCTGCTCCAAGAGTGTTAATGTTACCACGCCAAGCAGTAAGCCAATCGCTAAGGAAAAAAAACCGCCGCTTTGAAGAGATTCTGGAATTAAGCTCATAGTAGAAGCTGCTGTCATGATGCCTGCAGTGAGCGCAAGAAGTATATCTTTCCAGCGATGAGTGAGTTCTTGATTCAAAAATAGAATAGGCAAAGCGCCTACTCCAGTCGATAGCGCAGAAAGAATGCTTCCAATTAGTACCTCAGTCATAAACCGTCTCCTTTTACGTATTCTTCTTTTTATCCTCAATTCACATCGTTCTTTTAGTGTATGTTTTTTTGTTTTCTATGAGCATGACTATTTTAAAAATGAACAGCTTTATGCAATAATTTTACAAAAAAGTTGAACCAGTGAAGGTTCAACTTTTTAGGTGAAGTACAGCTCCTGAACTTGGTTAGCAATGTGCTCAAGCTTATTGGAAACTTGAGGAATGCCATATCCTACATACAAAGGAGATGTGGCAAAGCGAGGAATGATTTTCGCTGCAATTTTGCCGTTTTTAAGATTATAAAAAAACAAGTTGTAGCTCGTGCAGCTACGATGAAAATGATTTAATAAATAGTGAGCAGCCGTTTGAAGATAATCTGCAAACGTGTGCAGCTCTTTGTCAAGCTGATCTGTTATCACGTTAAATTCAAAAAAGCCCATTCGAGGTTTTACAGATAAATTAAATGTGACGTGTTCATTTTTGGCAATTGTGACTCCTTCAAACTGCTCTAGCTTCACATTTTCATTTACATCCATCTCATTTAAACCAATAATTTGCATATGAGGATGTCGTAATGATCCTCCGGACATGGGGCCGTGATTTTTAAAGAAAAGAACAGAAGCATATTCTCCGCTGTTCATCATCGATATCCATCGTTCAGTAGCAAAACTCAGCAAGGTATACAGATGTTCTTTTGGATAAATAGATAGTTCTGAAGAACACTCATCGGTCTCAATGATAACCGTCTGATAAGCATCTTGCAGAACGGGAAACTTATTTTTTAGCCAAATGATAGGTCCTTGTTTTTCAATGATGCCTGTAAGAGATTCTACGTCGCAAAAGGGACAGGGGTTTTGCCGGTTAACGATTGTTTCAGGCTTTTGCGAACCAATCGCGGAATTAAATAATAAATGGGTTGGTTTCATAATCATTCACCTTTTTATGTAATGTTCATATGTTTATTGTATTAAAAGCATATGTATAAATCCACTTATATACATTTTTTATCAAAAAAATTGTACAAGCAGAGAGAATAACCGATGAAATAAGCCTGCTTTGATTGACTTTGAAGGGAAATTTTAGTATTATCTTGATATCAAGATAATATCAAAGGAACTGATTAAAATGACGAATGATGTAACTAGAGAAGAGTTAGACCAATCTCTTAAATTATTTATTGTACTATCTCGTGCCAATCGTTCAATTAATGATCATGTGCATAAATTTATTCAACAGCATGGAATGAATCCAACCGAATTTGCTGTCCTAGAGTTATTGTACCACAAAGGCCAGCAGCCTCTTCAGCAAATTGGCGGAAAAATTCTGTTGGCAAGCGGCAGTATTACGTATGTAGTAGACAAGCTTGAGAAAAAAGGCTTCTTGGAGCGCGTTGCTTGTCCGAGCGATCGTCGCGTAACCTATGCAGCTATCACCAAGCAAGGCAAGGAAATGATTGAAAGCATGTTTCCGAGTCACGAAAAAAGAATTCATGATATTTTATCCGTTTTATCTAGCGAAGAAAAGGAAGTTGCCATTTCGATGCTTAAGAAACTAGGGCACTATGCAGATGAATTTTTGCCGGAATCGACTAATTAATTAAGGAAAGCTCGTTTGTTTCTGTTGAACAAACGAGTTTTTTCTATGACTTCTTTCATGGCCAATCGACATCGAAAATAAAAAGTGACAAAAAATTGAAATTAACAGGAATACAGCTGGATAAAAACGAATTAGGTTACATACAGACAATAGAGGAAGGGGAACTAATGATGAAATTTGAGAATTATACATATACGCGACCTGATATGAATGAAATTGAAAAGCAGTTTGAAAAGGCCATTACACATTTTACGGAAGCAGCGTCAGTCAGTCAGCAAAATGAGGCAATTCGTCTAGCAAACGATGCGTATTCTCAGTACAGTACAATGGGGAACATCTGCTATATTCGTCATTCTATCGACACAGCGAATGAATTTTATAAAGAAGAACAAGACTATTTTGATGAAACACAGCCGCTTTTAGAAGGATATGTAGAGAAATTTTACAAAGCCTTAATCTCTTCGCCTTTTAAACAGCAACTAGAAGAAAAGTGGGGAAAGCAGCTGTTTTCTCTTGCTGAAATGCAGTTAAAAACGTTCTCTCCTGAAATAGTAAAAGAGCTGCAGGAAGAAAATAAGCTATCATCTCAATATACGAAACTAGTGGCATCAGCTAAAATTGTATTTGAAGGAGAAGAAAGAACGCTAGCTCAGCTCGATCCGTTTATGGAGTCACCTGATCGAGAAATGAGAAAAAAAGCAGCAGAAGCGAAGTTTCAATTTTTCACCGATCACGAAGAGGAATTTGATGATATTTACGACAAACTTGTAAAAGTAAGGACCAAGCTTGCTGAAAAATTAGGCTATAAAAATTTCGTAGAAGTGGGCTATGCTCGTATGTCTAGAATAGGCTATGATGCTGAAATGGTTGCTGCTTTTCGCAAACAAGTAAAAGAGTATATAGTTCCCCTTACTGAAAAACTAAAAAAGCGTCAGCAGGAAAGAATTCAAGTAGAGAGCTTAACTTATTATGATGAACCGTTTCAGTTTGAAACAGGAAACGCAGTGCCAAAAGGTGATGAAAAGTGGATTATTGAAAATGGACGGGTTATGTATAAGGAGCTTTCTAAAGAGACAGATGAATTCTTTTCATTTATGCTTGAAAATAATTTAATGGATTTAGTCGCTAAAAAGGGCAAAGCAGGCGGAGGCTACTGTACGTTTATTGAAGAATACAAAGCGCCGTTTATTTTTTCAAATTTTAATGGAACATCAGGCGATATCGATGTGTTAACGCATGAAGCAGGGCATGCTTTTCAAGTGTATTCCAGCCGAGATATGGAAACCAATGAGTATCACTGGCCTACGCATGAAGGAGCTGAAATTCATTCGATGAGCATGGAGTATTTTACATGGCCTTGGATGGAGTTGTTCTTTAAAGAAGACAAAGATAAATACCAGTTTTCTCATTTAAGCTCAGGCTTAACTTTCTTGCCTTACGGGGTAGCAGTAGATGAATTTCAGCATGCTGTATACGAACGCCCTGAGATGACGCCTTCGGAACGAAAACAAACGTGGCGAGAAATTGAAAAAAAATATATGCCTTCTAAAAACTATGATGGCCATTATTATCTAGAAAGCGGGGGTTTCTGGCAGCGCCAGCTTCATATTTACACGTCTCCGTTTTATTATATTGATTATACGCTCGCTCAAATTTGTGCATTTCAATTTTGGAAAAAGGATCGAGAAAATCATGAACAAGCATGGCAAGATTACGTTCATTTGTGTAAGCTTGGCGGAAGTAAGCCGTTTTTAGAATTAGTAGAGGAAGCGAATTTGATCTCTCCATTCGAAGAGGGCTGCGTGCAGTCTGTAGTAGATGAAATTGAAAACTATTTAAATAGTATTAATGATAAAAAGCTATAAAAAAAGCCGCGTTTGCGGCTTTTTTTTATTGACATGTTCCTTCTTTCCATAAAGGAATCGTAAGGGTAACGCTGGTTCCTTCGCCCACAGTGCTTTTAATCTCAAATGTTCCTTTATGCTGATACAGAATGTTTTTAATCACAACAAGTCCAAGACCGGTGCCTGATGGCTTCGTAGTAAAAAAGGGCTTTTGAATGTGCGTAAGCAAATTTGAGGGAATACCTACTCCTGTATCTTTAATGAAAATAGTAAGGCCTTTAGTATGCTGAGTAACGTTTAAATGAATTTCTCCTCCGCTAGGCATAGCTTCGAGCGCATTTTTTAATAAATTAATGAGTACTTGCTTAATTTGATTGGCATCACAGCAGATGTATGTATGCGGAGCTTCCACCTGCGTTTTAACTAGGACGTTTTTTAATACACATTCTGATTCATACAGAAGAATAACGTCATTTAAAATAGTAGAGAATGCATGTTTTTTCATAACCGTATCATGAGGTTTAGCGAGCAATAAAAATTCTCCAACGATTGAGTTAATACGATTCAGTTCACTCAGCATGATGGTTGTATAAGAATGATAGCGGCTGCTGTCTTCATGAATAAGCTGAATAAATCCATTCAGGGAAGTAAGCGGATTTCGAATTTCATGAGCGATGCCCGCTGCCATTTCGCCGGCTAAAGATAATTTATCGGTTTGGCGAAGAAATTTTTCTGTTTCCTTTTCTTCTGTAAGATCGCGTGAAATACCAAAAAGCGCAACGACTTGCTGATCACGATTAAAAATAGGTGAAACAGTAATTTCTACGTCAATTATTTTTCCGTCTTTTCGCTTATCTTGGGTTTCAAAGGCTACCAGCTTTTCTCCTTTTTTAACCCTTTCTAATCGGTTTTCAGCGTCGCCTTTTAAGCCAGCAGGAATAAATGGGATGGTTTTTCCGACAATTTCTTCCGCTTTCCATCCGTATATTTGCTCAAAAGCATCGTTTACTTTAATCACTTTGCCGTCTAGACTGAACACGGAAATGGCGTCGCGATTGTATGTGAAAAAAGATTGTAAATACTCTTGAGCTGAGTAAAGTTCATCTTCGGTTTTGTTCATTTTGACCGTCGTAATAGCAATCAATTTTTTAGAGAAATGAGCACAATACAACAAAATAATCATTGTGATCAGCGTAAACAAAATGAAATAAACGATATCTAATTTCACGAAAGTCACAGATGTAAAAAGAGTGTTGCTTACATAAAAGTACAAAACAATTATTATGGACATTAATGTAGAAGTTACAATAGCGATATAGCTATAGTAAATAAAGCTAACAATTATTCCAAGAAACAAAAACAAATAATTAATAACAGCAGGTTCAATAGATGTTATGTACGCAATATAGGCATAATAGCATATAAAAAAAGAATACATAATGATAGCAGGATGAAAATGAAAGTAATACATAGCCGTCACTACCAATAATAAAATTCCTCCGCTTATAAAAACAATCATATGAGGATCAGCTGCAATAAAGTGATATAACACAATGTGGACAAAATACAGCAGCCAGAAAATAAGTAAAAGAATAAAATTACGTTTTTTTATGAGGTTGTGTGATTCCATAAAAAATCCCTTTCTTAAATGGTAAATAACTTTATAGGAGAATAACTTCATAGTCAGCTAGTCGCACGATACAGTAATATATCACTCATATTAGCATAGTTACAACTATGTGAATAGCCGAATTGAGCACTTAGACCAAGGAAGATAGATCTAGAATGTGGCTGGTCATAAACTATTAAGGAAATATGAGGGGAATATGAACGAAATGAAGGAGATGTAAAGCTTTTGTGATAACCTTGTAAAAGTGAACTTTTTTCCAATTGGATAGGCTATACTGCCAGTAGAGCCATATGAATGGTGACTACATAGAGGCTCAGATGATTCGAAAGGAGACGGTAAAATGAACAAAAGTTTATTAGTCAAGTTATTTGGATCACTTATAGCAATTATGTTAATCACAGCATGCAACTCACAAACGGATGAAAAAGATGCAACAGAACAGCAAACCGAACAGTCGGATGATACTCAATCGGAGGATACAACGACAGATGATTCACAGGAAACAATGAAGCAAGACGAAGCAGATGACTCATCTGGGGATGAAGCAGCTGATGATCAAGAAGAATCAACGGATAGTGCGGACGAAAAAACAGATGAAAGTAAATAAACGAAAGTATTTCTATAAAAAAAGCGACTCAAGTAGAGTCGCTTTTTCTATTAGTTTTGTACGGTGATTTCGCTCGCTTCATTTAACGTTACGTTCACTGTTGATACGTCCGCATCATCTAACAGTAAATCTGTAATTCGATCTTCAAGCTGTTCTTGAATTGCTCGGCGGAGTGGTCTAGCACCGAATGCAGGGTGATAGCCAAGTTCAGCCAGTTTTTCTTTTACCTCATCTGCTACGCTCAGCGTGATGTTTTGTTCTTGTAATGTTTCTTTCAATTCAGCAAGCATAAGGTCAACGATTTTAATCAAGTTATCTTTTTCAAGGTGATTAAATTCAATGATTGTATCAAATCGATTTAAAAACTCTGGTTTGAAATAAGATGAAAGTGAATCTAAAACGGATGCCTGCTTAAGCGCATCATTTTCTGCGTCAAACCCAACCGTAATTTTCTTTTCACCTACACCAGCGTTACTTGTCATAATGATAACCGTGTCTTTGAAGCTTACTGTGCGACCTTGACTATCCGTTAGACGCCCATCTTCTAAAATTTGCAAAAACATATGCTGAACGTCTGGATGAGCTTTTTCAATTTCATCTAGTAAGATGATGGAATAAGGGTTACGGCGTACTTTCTCTGTTAATTGTCCTGCCTCTTCATGACCTACGTAGCCAGGAGGTGAACCGATTAATTTAGACACCGCGTGTTTTTCCATGTATTCACTCATATCTAGACGAACCATTGCATCTTTTGAGCCGAACAGTTCTTCAGCTAATGTTTTGGTTAACTCTGTTTTACCGACACCTGTTGGACCGACAAATAAGAATGAACCAATTGGGCGATGCTTCGCTTTTAATCCAGCGCGAGAACGTCGAATTGCTTTTGCGACTTTTTCGACAGCTTCCTGCTGTCCGATTACTTTTTGAGCTAAGTGCTCTGCTAAATGCTTCATTTTTGCTGATTCATTTTCTTGAAGTTTACCAACAGGGATACCCGTTTTCTTTTCAATAATGGCTTGAATGTCAGCAATATCCACATTCATTTTTTGCTGTTCTTCGTTTAGTTGTTTTTCAAGAGCAGCTTCTTCATCGCGCAGTTTTGCCGCTACTTCATATTTTTCATCCTTTAGCGCCTGCTCTTTTTCTTTTGTAATTTCTTTTAAGCGAGCGGCCGCGTCGTCTTTATTTGTAATGCCTGCCTGTAAGTTCATTTTTGAACCTGCTTCATCTAGCAAGTCAATTGCTTTATCAGGCAAGAAACGATCTTGAATGTAGCGGTGTGATAAATTTACACAAGCGCGGATCGCTTCATCTGTATAGCTAACGCCGTGATAATCTTCATATTTACTTTGAATTCCTTTTAGAATTTCAACGGCTTCTTCTACAGACGGTTCGTGAACCATAACCGGCTGGAAACGTCGTTCAAGAGCCGCATCTTTTTCAATGGAACGGTACTCTTTTAAAGTTGTAGCTCCGACTACTTGAAGTTCACCTCGTGCAAGAGCAGGTTTTAAAATATTGCTTGCGTCCATTGAACCTTCCGCTGAACCTGCTCCTACAAGAAGGTGGATTTCATCGATAAATAAAATCACGTTTTTTCGCTGTTGAAGCTCAGAAATTAACTGTTTCATACGCTCTTCAAATTGACCTCGCACGCCCGTATTAGCTACGAGTGATGCTACATCTAACAGATATACATCTTTATTTAGCAGCTTTGCAGGAACTTTTCCTTCCGCAATTTTTAAAGCTAACCCTTCGACTACAGCTGTTTTACCAACACCGGGTTCTCCAATTAGTACCGGGTTGTTTTTGTTTCTTCTATTTAAAATTTCAATGACGCGCTCTACTTCTTCTTCGCGGCCAATAACAGGGTCAATTAATCCCGTTTTCGCAATTTGAGTTAAGTTTCGACCAAATTGATCTAAAAAGCCTCCGCCGCCGTTTCCTTGCTGTGGCTGCTCCGGTGCAGCTTGTTCGTGCGCCATTTGCTTGAATAAATCATCGATGTTCATAAAGCCGCCACCTCCAAAGCCTGATGGGATTTTATGTTCTTTCATTAGTGCTTGATAACATGTATGACATAAACGATATTGAGATTTTTGATTATTTGTTTGTACATTTAATTGAATAGATGCTTCACGTTTATTACAGTTTTGACAAATCATTTAATTAGCCTCCCTAAATGATTTTAATCGAAGATCAGCAGGTGTTTGACCTTTCTTGACCTTTCGTAATCTCATTATACTTTGACCTTTTTTGACTTTCAAGTCTTTTGCTTAAAAATTTTTTGAGGGAAGTTCCTCGCTTATGTACAAAAGGTAGTACATTAAAAAAACGTGTGTTTTGTGTGTACCCGTTTTATATATATAAAAACATTAGAAGCATTTTGTACAATGATTTGCTTAGATAGAGAATAAATATTAATAAGAAGAAAAGTGGAAAAATGAGTGCAGAGCCTGCCGTTGGATAAAATAAGTTATTGACAGCAAGAAGGATAAAAATTATACTCAAGAAGGTTTGCACTTAACTGCGTAAAAGCATAAAAGCGTTTAAGTGAAAAAGAAAGATAGAAAGGGAATACCTCATGAAAAAAGAAATTTCATTTATACAATCAATAGCGGTGGTTTTGGTGCTATTAGCTATTATTTTTGTTTCATTATTTATGTTAAAGCTGCCGCCTCATATTCCGCTAATATTTGGTGTAGCATTTATTAGTGTGATTGGCTTTTTGTTGAAATATAAGTGGACAGAAATGGAGAAAGGCATTTTAGACGGTGTTAGACTTGGCATTAAGCCTATCCTTATTCTAATGCTGATCGGGATGCTCATTGCGATTTGGATGGTAGGAGGAACGATACCGACGATTTTATCCTACGGCTTCCACTGGATTTCACCGCAGTACTTTTTAATTAGTGCTTTGGTTATCACCGTGTTAGTTTCAACATTCACGGGAAGTTCATTAACAACCGTCAGTACGGTAGGAGTCGCTTTATTTGGCGTGGGAACTGCTATTGGTGTACATCCAGGGCTAGCAGCAGGGATGATTGTTTCAGGAGCTGTGTTTGGAGATAAGATGTCTCCATTGTCTGATACAACAAATTTTGCTTCTGGTATCGTTGAAGTGCCGCTCCCTAAACATATTCAGCATATTACGTGGACGACGGTTCCAAGTATTGTTATTACAGCAATCATTGCATTGGTAATCGGAATGAACGGAAATCATGAAAGCGTCAATTACGGAGAAATTCAAGGAATTCAAGAAGCATTAAAACATACGTTTAATTTACACGTGTTAACGTTGCTTTCTCCACTCTTAGTTCTTATTTTTTCGATGAGAAGAGTCGATGTATTGCCAACGTTAGTTTTAGGGATTGTAACGGCCATTATTACAGGAATGATTACACAGCATGAATTTACGCTGAGTCAATTGCTAGGGGTTCTTCAAAGCGGGCCGGCAATCGAGTCAGGAAATAAAGTAGTCGATGCGATTGTAAACAAAGGCGGATTACAGTCCATGATGTTTTCTATTTCTCTTATCATGATTGCCTTGTCGCTAGGTGGCTTGATGAGAGCGGTTGGAATTATTGATGCTTTATTAAAAGGATTAGCAAAACAAATCCGCCGCAGCGGAGACGTTATTTTTGCTACGCTTCTATCTTCAATTGGAGTGAACGTTATTACAGGAGAACAGTATTTATCAATTCTTCTGCCTGGGCAAACGTTTAAGCCGCTGTATGAAAAGTGGAACTTAGATCCGAAAAACTTATCACGAACGCTTGAAGACGGTGGAACGGTTATTAATGCTATTATTCCGTGGGGTGTCAGCGGAGCTTTTATTTCAACTGCATTAAATATTCCAGCGGCTGACTATATTCCATTTACATTCTTTAGCATTTTATGTCCGATTTTTTCAATTATTTTAGCATATACAGGCATTGGTATTGCCAAGAAAAAAGCTCAGTCTTAACTGGGCTTTTTTCTTTTTAAAAAAGGACAGGTAAAAAACGACAAAAAAAGTATCATTCCACTTTTCAAATCTATAATTTAATAATACAATTTACTATACGTCTTTCCTGTTCATGTATTTGTATGAATTCTTATTTCTTTATTAATGAAGAAATTTGGGTTTTGCGGTATGATAAATAAGCTGTATTGGCGATGGGATGAATGCCCTTTTTAGCAAACATTTAAGAAGGGTAAAGGCAAATGAAAACACTCATTATAAAAGAGAAAAGATATTTATTGAGGAGAGGGTTTCTGTTGAAAAAATGGGGCATCATTGCATTAATCACTGTAGCTGTGCTCGGTGTGACAGCGGTTTTTAACCGAGCTGAAAGTGATGATGTAAATAAAGAAAAATTGAATTTATTATCGCCTTATTCAAATAAAGTAGATGTATATAGCATTACGTATCCTAGTGATAATTTAAAGATAAAAGGGTTTTTAGTACAGCCTAAAGACATTGCAGACAAACATTATCCGCTTTTAGTATATAATCGCGGAGGAAATCGCGAACATGGCATGATTCGCGCAAAAACACTTCAGTATTTGTCATACTGGGCAAGTAAAGGCTACGTCGTTGTTGCGACTCAATACAGGGGAAATGGCGGAAGTGAAGGAACAGAGACGTACGGTGGTAAAGATATTGACGACGTATTAAATCTTATTAAATGGGGAGAACAGCTTCCTTATGTAAATCACCAGCAAAAGGTAGCGCTAGGATATTCACGCGGCGGTATGATGACGTATTTAACGATGAAAAACGGCGTTAAATTTGATGCTGTTGTCGTACAATCAGGTATTACAGACATGTTTCAATTCTACGACCAAAGAGGGCCTGAAATGAAACAAGTGCTGCGGACAATTGTAGGAGATCCGGCGCAGTATCCAGAGAGGTATAAAACTCGTTCTGTTGTCTACTGGAGCGATAAAGTAAATTCACCTCTTTTAATTTTACAGGGCGATCATGATCGTAAAGTTCACCACACTCAGGCTGAAAAACTTGTGAAACAGCTAGATGAGCAGGGAAAAGAATACAAATATGTACTGTACAAAAATGGAGACCATCCGCTAACTGCTTATTATGATCAATACAACGCGGAAATTGATAAATGGTTTAAAATACATTTAGCTAAGCAGTAAAGAAATTGGAAGCAGTTTTGATGAATGGAAATAAGCAGCTTGTTTTATCCTACTACATGTAAGCATATAAAAAGGGGATGAAGCAAAATGACTCAGTCTAAAAGTCAAAAAGAGCGTCAGTGGAACGTACGAAAGCAATCACAAAACCCATCGCATGGAAAAGTAAAGTCTTTTGAAGAACTATCAGAAGAAATCACGCCTAAACGTAAATAAGCTAACCATCATATAAAAGAAGACACAAAAAAGGAGAGCTGAAGCTCTCCTTTTTCTATGTTTGTTTATGGATTTGTAGACCACATGCCCGCAGATTTGATAAAAATACGCGGATGCAGCTTTAATTGTGCTACCATAATTTCTGCTAGGTCTTCAGGCTGCATCACTTTATCAGGATTGCCATCCGTTAAGTTTTCTTTATATGCTAATTCCGTTGCTACTGTACTTGGTGTTAGAGCTGTTACACGAATATTGTGTTTGCGCACTTCTAGCGCTAAAGATTCAGTTAAGCCAAGCACGCCAAATTTTGAAGCGCTGTAAGCACTTGTAACGGGAGCGCCTTTTTGACCAGCAGTGGATGAAATATTGATGATGTCTCCACCATTTTTTTCGATTAATTGAGGTAGAACGGCGCGCGTTACGTAGTAAACGCCCATTAAATTCACATCAATGATTTGTTTCCACTCAGCTGGGTCTAGCTCTAAAAAGCCTCCGAATTTACCGATTCCCGCATTGTTGATTAAGATATCCGTTGCCCCTAATTTTGTATGTAGATGCTCAACTGCTGCGTTTACTTCTTCCATAGAAGAAACGTCTGCTGTTGCATAAGCAACTTGTACATCAAATGCTTCCAGTTCAGAAGCCACAGCCTTTAAATCTGCCTCTGTACGAGCAATTAAACCGATATTTACGCCTTCTTTTGCTAATTCAATTGCAGTTGAACGACCGATGCCTTTTCCTGCTCCTGTAATAAGAGCTACTTTGCCTTTAAGTGATTGTGCCATGTATAGACTCCTTTCAATGTTCCGTATAAACATTCTTCATAATAACGAAGAATTATCCATTACTATCCTATAGAAATGCACAAATGATGTCAAAAATAAAGATTATTAAAATGGCTTCAAGTATAAATTTCCTTTTCATACAAAAACTATAGAGACTAAAAAGAAGAAATTCCGTTTCTTTTCGTTCAATGTAGTGGAGGATGAACAATGCGTATTAAAAAACTATCGGAGTTAACGAATAAATCCAAACAGCGGAAAGAAAAAGCTGGTGAATCGAAGGACTCTAAGGCAACTAGTGCTTCTTCCACTGAGGAAGAGCAGAAATTGTCGGAGAGAGTGGGAGATAATATATTCCACATGAAAAAAGCATTAGGACAGAGCACGGACTTAGTGACAAGAGAGTTTCGAATTTCAATTGAAGAAAAATTCACTTTAGGTGTTGCTTACATCGACGGATTGGTAAATAAAGATGAAGTTGAACACTATGCGCTGGACTCCATTATGCATTATCACGATGAGCATTTAACTCATGATGACGGTGTCGTTAATATGTACGAATTGATTAAAAGCTATAGTTTGGCGGCCGGTGAAATTATGGAAGCCAAAACATTGGATGATGCTCTTCTTCATGTTTTATCAGGAGATACCGTGCTGTTTTTAGAAGGGTATCAAACGTGTATTGTGGCAAGTACAAGAGGGTGGAGAGACAGGGCTGTTTCTGAACCACAATCTCAGACCGTTGTAAGAGGACCTCGAGACAGTTTTACAGAAACACTGCGAACGAATACCGCATTGATTCGGCGCCGAATAAAATCTCCAAAACTTTGGATTGAATCTCAGCAAATAGGAGAGTTTACAAAAACGGATATTGCGCTCGTTTATATAGACGGCATTGCGGATGAACAGGTCATTCAAGAGGTAAAAGAGCGTCTTTCTAAAATTGATATAGACGGTATTTTGGAGAGCGGATATATCGAAGAGTTGATTCAAGATGAAGATTATACACCTTTTCCTACTATGCATAACACGGAGCGTCCAGACTCCGTGGCAGCAGGTCTTTTAGAGGGGCGGATAGCCATTTTAGTAGACGGTACACCTTTTGTATTGATGGTTCCTGCCCTATTTATTCAATTTTTTCAGGCGGCCGAAGATTATTACCAGCGCGCAGATATTAGTACATTGATTCGCTTAATGCGCTACATGGCATTTTTCTTAGCCCTTTTAACACCTTCTGCTTATATTGCTTTAACTACTTTTCATCAAGAGATGCTTCCTTTTGCTTTGTTAATTAGTATTGCAGCTCAAAGGGAAGGTGTGCCTTTTCCAGCTATTATTGAAGCGTTTATTATGGAAATCACGTTTGAAATTTTGCGAGAAGCGGGAGTCCGATTGCCTCGAGCAGTAGGTTCAGCTATTTCAATCGTGGGAGCACTCGTTTTAGGAGAAGCCGCCGTACAAGCTGGATTAGTATCGCCTGCAATGGTTATCGTTGTATCCATCACCGCTATTAGTAACTTTGTTTCACCGGTGTATGATATGGCCATTGCAGTAAGGATGCTGCGCTTTATTTTAATGGTTTTAGCAGCTACTTTTGGCTTGTTCGGTATTATCCTCGGGCTAATTTTAATGATTTTACATTTATGCAGCTTAAGGTCATTTGGAGTCCCTTATATGACACCTATGGCTCCCTTTGTGAAGCGTGATCAAAAGGATGTTCTAATTAGACGTTCAATCAAAAAAATGAAAACAAGGCCAAAGCTTATTAACGAGAAGAATATTTCACGTCAAAAGACGCAAAAAAACTAAACTGTGCAAAGGTGGCCGGTTACTATGAAAGCATTTCTGATGTTATGTATCTGTTCATTGCTGTTAAGCGGCTGCTGGAGCAGTCGAGAGTTGAATGAGCTAGCCATTACGGTTGCTGTCGGAATTGATAAAGCAGAAGATGGCATTATTGTTACAGTTCAGCTGATTAACCCTGGTGATATTCAGGCCAAAACCCCTACAAACGGGCCTTCTGTTACCACATTCTCTATTAAGGCTTCGTCTGTAATGGAAGGGTTAAGAAAAATAACGACAAAATCCCCGCGGAAAATTTATCTTTCTCATTTACGAATGCTAGTCATTAGCGAAAGCATGGCGGAAGAGGGTATTGCTGAAGTGCTTGATTTCTTTGCTCGGGATCATGAAGTGCGTACCGATTATTTTGTTGTTGTTGCTAAAAACACGAAAGCATCGAGCGTTCTGAACGTATTAACAACAATTGAAAAAATACCAGCTAACCATATGTTTGCTTCATTAGACGTCTCTCAGCGTATTTGGGCACCCACGAGAGGCGTAAAGTTAAATGAACTGATTAGTAACTTAACGAGCGAAGGAAAGCAGGCGGTGTTATCGGGAGTATTGGTCAAAGGCGACGTGAAAAAGGCAGGAGATATGTCCAGCATTTCCCGCACCAATCTGTCCACCCTGCTCAATTTTAAAGGATTAGGTGTCTTTCAAAATGATAAGCTGATCGGCTGGTTCAATGAAGACGAAAGTAAAGGATATAACTATATTACAGGAAATGTAAAAAGTACGTTAATTGTTATTCCATGCGAAGGAAAAGAAAAACAGCACGATATCATCGGAGTAGAAATGCTTCGAACGAACGTGAAGGTAACGGCTTCTATGAAAAACCATAAGCCTCATATTCACGTGGATTTAAAAGGTGAAGCAAACGTGGCAGATGTAGAGTGTCAAGTAAACTTACAGGACCCAGCTGTAATCAATATGCTCGAACGAAAAACAGCAGCGGACGTAAAAGAAAAAATGAATGACGCAGTGGAAAAAGCTCAAAAAGATTATAAAAGTGATATCTTCGGTTTTGGAGAAACGTTTTACAGACAAGATGTAAAGAGATGGTACAAAATGAAAAGAGACTGGAACAGAATTTACGCAGAAGATTTAACCGTCGATTTAGATGCCAAAGTTCAAATCCGTCGCTTAGGCACGTTAAATAACTCATATATGAAGCAAATGAAGCATTAAGGAGAAAGCAAATGGAGGGATTTATCGCCTTACTGGTACTTCTTGCTTATTTGACTAAAAAAATCATGATTAACTTCCGAAAGGAAAAGTATTACCGTGAAATCGTTGTCTATCTTTGTCTTATAGGTATGGGTTTATTCTTTTGGGGAGCCATTACACTCCGTAAAGAAGTACCTACGCCTCTGTACTTTTTAGAGGAACTCATTAAGCCTCTTACTAAAACCGTTCATCATCTGTTATTTACGTAAGTATGTAGGAGAGAAGGGGTGTATGATGCAAATAAAAGAATTTATTACTCCGAAACAACTTCTTTTTCTCATTTATTTTTTTTGTATCGGAAGCGCTATTTTGGCAGTTCCGGCTACGTTATTAGAAACGAATAGACAAAATGCCTGGGTATGTAGTGTGCTTGCTATTGGCTTTGCCCTTTTAATTGTTGCGGTGCTGTTATGGCTGATGCACCGTTACCCTCAGCAAACGTTCATTGAAATAGCTAAAAAAGCGCTAGGTCCTTACGCCGGAGCGTGTATGTCTCTTATTTACATTTTTTTTATGTTCATTCAATCTACGTTTTCCCTTCGAGATATCAGTACATTTATGACGACGCAAATTGTCCCTGAAACGCTGCCTACGTGGATTCATGCTCTTGTGATTTTAGCGGTTATATACGGAGGATATTTAGGCATTGAAGTGATAGCGAGAACCGCGGAAATCTTTTTACCGTGGATCGTCGTCCCTTTTTTATTGTTAATTTCGTTAAATATTCCTCAGATGAAACTGGATCGTCTTTACCCTTTGTTTGAATTCCGCATGGATGATTTAGTGTTAGGGACCACGTATTTCTTAGGAAATCCGTTTATGGAATTGATTTTTGTGCTAATGATTACGCCTCATATAAAAGATGGAAAAAAGGTAAAAAGAATGATTGTTATCGGCACTGTGGCATCGGGCTTGACGATTACGATTGCAGTTGCGGCTTGTATATTAGCTCTTGGCGCGAATATTGCATCAATGCACAGCTACCCAGTTTATTTATTAGGAAAAATGATTTCGTTAGGTGCAACGATACAGCATGTTGAAGTATTAGTAGCTATTATTTGGATGTTATCTATCTTTTTTAAAGTTGTCATTGTGTTCTATGCTATTCAGTTAAGTATCGCTCAATTATGTAATTTACGGGTGCGCAATTTTTTGAGCTTTCCTTTAGGTCTAATCATTACAGGCGTGGCGTATTACATTATTCCAAATACAGCATACTTCAATTATTTTGAAAAATATTACTGGCCGTTTTATTTATTTGTACTAAGCGTCTGTTTTCCGTTGTTATTTATTGCGCTTTCTTATATAAAGAGAAATAAGGCAGCTAAAGGTGATAGAAGCCAACAAACATAGCATTATTTATACGTATGTGGTATAGTATACGATGACAATTCAAGAAGAAACGCCGTACACGTTTGTACATGTACGGGAGAGGTTCGAAAACTCCCTCTATAAAAAACTAAGATCATCGTTGATGACAAAAGACACGGTTTTAGCGTGTCTTCTTTCACGTGCTTTTCTATCAACACGTCTTTTTGACGTGTATGCTGGCGAGGACGTGTATCTTAGTTGCTTTTTAGGGAGATTGCTGGAAAAGAGCAGTCTCTTTTTTGTGTTATAAAATTAGTCACAAAGGGAACGAACGGTTCAATAAAGTTTCTTCTTCTTTTGATTTCAATCAAAAAGGAGACGAACAATAATGATGAAAAATGAAAAAGCTATTGTTGTATTTAGCGGAGGTCAAGATAGTACAACATGTCTATTTTGGGCTTTGAAAAACTTTAAAGAAGTAGAAACGGTTACTTTCCAATACGGTCAGCGTCATAGTCAAGAGATAGAGGTAGCAAAAGCTATCGCAGCTGATTTAGGTGTGAAGCATACCGTCCTAGATATGTCACTTTTAAATCAATTAGCACCAAATGCCTTAACGCGAGATGATATTGAAATTGAGCAAAAAGAAGGAGAGTTGCCTACAACGTTTGTGGATGGCCGCAATCTGTTATTTTTATCATTTGCTGCCGTACTGGCTAAAAACAGCGGAGGCCGTCATATCGTAACAGGCGTTTGTGAAACTGATTTTTCGGGATATCCAGACTGTCGAGACGTATTTGTGAAATCGTTAAACGTCACGCTTAATTTATCAATGGACTTCGAGTTTGTGATTCATACGCCGCTTATGTGGATTGATAAAGCAGAAACGTGGGCGTTAGCGGATGAGCTAGGAGCGCTTGAATATGTGCGTGAAAAAACATTAACGTGCTACAACGGTATTGTTGCTGATGGGTGCGGCGAATGTCCCGCATGTCAATTGCGAAAACGCGGGTTAGATCAATACCTGCAAACAAAAGAAGGAGGAGAAAAATAATGCTGCAACAAATGTATCCTCAAGTCTTTCATGACTATGAATATGAATTGAACAAAGATATGCAGTTTGCTGCGGCACATTTTGTTCCTCATACAGAAGCAGGAAAATGCCGTCAAGTCCATGGACATACGTATTTTGTAAATTTAACTGTTGCCGGAGATACATTAGACGAAGCGGGCTTTTTAGTAAACTTTGCGCTATTGAAAAAAATTGTTTCTGGTCAATTTGATCATACATTATTGAACGATCATTCTATCTTTAACGAAGAAAATCCAAATGATTTTCCTACAACTGAAGTTGTTGCTCGTAAAATTTATGAGTTGGTTCAAGAATATCTAGACACACTACCAAATAAGCCTTCTTGCGTACAAGTATTCGTGCGGGAAACGCCGACAAGTTACGTAGTTTACCGCCCAAAGAAGGTGAAAAAACGTGGCTAATACAATTCCAGTACTTGAAATATTCGGCCCAACGATTCAAGGGGAAGGAATGGTTGTAGGACGTAAGACGATGTTTGTTCGTACCGCAGGCTGTGATTATTCCTGCAGCTGGTGTGATTCAGCTTTTACATGGGATGGATCAGCTAAAAACGATATTCGTCAGCTAACAGCAGAACAAATTTGGACGGAGCTTAAAGAAATTGGAGGAGAGTGCTTTGATCACGTCACCATTTCTGGAGGAAACCCTGCGCTTATCAAGGCGATTGGTTCACTTGTAGAGCTTTTGCACAGTCATGGGGTAAAAGCAGCTCTTGAAACACAGGGAAGCCGTTATCAGGATTGGTTCCTAAAGATCGATGATTTAACGATTTCTCCTAAGCCTCCAAGTTCATTAATGAAAACAAATTTCTCCGTATTAGACGATATTATAGAGACATTAATAAAGGAAAAACGCATGGCGCACATAAGCATAAAAGTCGTTGTATTTAATGATGAGGACTTTGAGTATGCAGCGTCTGTTCATGAACGTTATCCTGAGGTTCCATTTTTTGTTCAAGTAGGCAACGAGGACTTAACGACAATCGATAATGCGTCGTTAACACAAGAATTGCTTAAAAAGTATGAGTGGTTAATCGACAAGGCAGTGGCAGCTAAAAACATGAACGATGTAAGAGTTCTGCCGCAGGTTCACGCCCTTGTTTGGGGAAATAAACGAGGCGTGTAAGCGCATAGCAAAAAATTTACAAAGAAAAATAAAAACAGATATATACAAAATAAAAAAACGCTGTTAGAATGACAATCGTAGAAAGAGAGGAAATGCAAATGAGCGGTCGAAAAGATGAAGAATTAGAAGGTGTATCACTCCTTGGAAATCAAGGAACAAACTATTTGTTTGAATATTCACCAGAGATTCTAGAAGCATTTGATAACAAACATCCAAATCGTGATTATTTTGTGAAATTTAACTGTCCGGAATTTACGAGCTTATGTCCAAAAACGGGTCAGCCGGATTTCGCAACCATTTATATTAGTTACATTCCAGATGAAAAAATGGTGGAAAGCAAGTCGTTAAAGCTTTATTTGTTCAGCTTCCGTAACCATGGAGATTTCCATGAAGACTGTATGAATATTATTATGAATGACTTAATTAAACTGATGAATCCAAGATATATTGAAGTATGGGGAAAATTCACACCACGCGGCGGGATTTCAATTGATCCATATACAAACTATGGCCGTCCTGGTACGAAGTATGAAGAAATGGCTAATTATCGCCTGATGAATCATGATTTATACCCAGAAACAATTGATAATCGTTAATTCGAACAAACAGGTTGTGTATGCAACCTGTTTTCCATTGCAAAAACAACAGATGAGAAGGTGAAAGAATGTCACAGAGATCAGCATTAGTATTAGGTGCAAGCGGACTTGTTGGTCAAGAACTTTTAAAAATGTTATTAAGCAACAGCTTATATAACCATGTGACAGTGTTTGTTCGAAAAAAGCTACCAATCGAACACACAAAGCTACGTCAGCTTGAAATTGATTTTTCAGAGCTTGATAAGCACGAAGAATGCTTTGCAGTTGATGATGTATATTGCTGTTTAGGCACGACAATGAAAAAAGCAAAAACAAAAGCGAAATTCATTAAAGTTGACTACGAATTTCCTTTAAAAGCGGCTAAATGTGCAGAAAAATATCGCTGCAAAAACTTTTTAACGATTACAGCAATTGGTGCTGATCTTCGTTCGCCATTCTTTTACAGTAAAGTAAAGGGGCAAGTAGAAGAAGATATCGCAAGCTTGTATATCCGTTCTACTCACTTTTTCCGCCCATCGTTATTATTAGGCAAGCGCCAAGAGTTTCGCCTATTTGAAAAGCTTGGGGGATACACGTTAAAGTCGTGTTCATTTTGCCTTGTAGGAAAGTGGAGAAAATATCGTCCAATTAAAGCGTATAACGTAGCCAAATCCATGATGAAAGCTGCACTTGAAGATAAATGTGGTGTTCATGTACATGAAAGCCAAGACATCTATACAGGTGAATGCTATTATTCGTTTACCAACGGCAAACGCGTGTTATCAAAATAAAAAAAGCCTCTTCATAAGAAGAGGCTTTTTTCTATCTTCCGTCAGCATCCCCGTTCCCATCACCATCACCATCGTGATCGTGATTAGAAGCAGATTCACTCCAGCTTGTGTAGGAGTTAGAATCTTCTTCGGCATAATTCATGGGTTCAACGGATGTTTTTTTATTTGAAGTTTGCTTGCGTTTAAAAACGAACTGCACGATGAAAAAAAGAATGACAATAAGTGCAACGATAAACAATACAGTATCAAACATGCTAGTAATTCCTTTCAGTAAGTAGGTAGTAGTAGCTTGTTCTTATTGTCACACGAAAATAAGACCCTTTCAAGAAAAAATGGGGCCTGGTTTTGTTTCTTTAAGGAAACTTTTTTTATCTTAGCCATATATTATTGTATGAAGAAACATTTTAGAAAAGAGGGAGTACAGTGAAAAAAAGTTCGAAGGATGTTAAGGTTCAACAGTATATTTATCTCATGTATAAGCTGGGAATTATTACAGAAGAACAAAAGAATCAGTTCTTTCAAAACCACTAAAAAAGCAACCGTTTTTGCGTTCCGGTTGCTTTTTCCCTTTACATAGCGGGATTAATAATCGTGTAGTTTTTGTGGTTGACAACAGTTCGCTGTTCTAAGTCTAAATCCCGGTAGTTTGTCATGTAAGTCAAATCAACAATCACGGAGTTTTCATTTACTTTTTCGACAATGCCCTGTAAGCCATTTTTAAATTCTATCAAGTTTCCTACCTCTGCTATTTTCATCATTCATCGCTCCTTTGTTTTAAATTAGTTCATTATTAATTTTTTAAATAATTTTAATTTTGAAAATAGTAAAACTAGTTAGCGTTTTCTTTTTTTACAATTTTGCCTTAAAACTGGGAATTAGTAAAGGGTTTTTTGAAAAAATATAAAATAAAATTGAAAAAACAAGTAAAATGTGCTGAGGAATAAAAGGAATTGGTAGCTTTAACGAAAGAGAGAAGCAACACAGTTCCATCTTTGTTCATCTTTCGTTATAATAAACGAGGTATAATCTTGTCATAAATTATAAGAATTAGAAGGTGTAGAAATTGAAAGATACTGGACTCGTGCTCGAAGGAGGCGGTATGAGAGGCCTTTATACAACCGGAGTTTTAGATTACTTTATGGAAAGAAATCTGTACCTTCCGTATGTAATTGGCGTTTCAGCCGGCGCTTGTCATGCCACTTCTTATTTATCTAGACAAATAGGAAGAAGTCGCAAAGCTAATTTAGATTTTTTAGAGGATCCTCGCTACTTGTCGTGGAAAAATTATTTTAAAACAAAAGAGATATTTGGAATGGATTTCGTTTTTGATGAAATTCCTAATCAGCTTCTTCCATTTGACTTTGAGGCATTTGCTGAGCGTACAGAGAAGCTTGTAGTAGGAGCAACGGACTGCGTGACGGGAGAACCCGTTTATTTTGATGAGTATGATCGGGATATTTTGACAGCGGTTCGCGCTTCTAGTTCCCTTCCATTTTTAGCACCTGTCGTTACATATAAAGGAAAAGAGCTGTTAGATGGAGGAATCAGTGATCCGATTCCAATCAAAAAAGCAGTGCAGGATGGATATAGAAAAAATATTGTTGTGCTAACGCGAAATGAAGGATATCGAAAAAAGAAATCAAATATGCTTTGGTTATTGAAGCGCAAATATCGTCATTATGATGGGCTGACTCGTGCGCTTGAGAACCGCTATAAATTGTATAATGAAACATTGTCATATATTGAAGAGCAGGAAAGACAGGGGAATATCTTTGTGATTCGTCCGCAATCCCCTCTTGTAGTAGGGCGAATTGAGAAGAATCGTGAGCGTCTCGACGCTCTTTATAACCAAGGATATAAAGAAGCTGAAGCTCAATTTGCGTCTCTGCAAAATTGGCTGAACAGCTAAAAACGAGGTGGAACTGAATGGATGAACAAACAGTAATCAATATGTTAAATGAGTTAAGTGAAGGAAAAGTAACCGAAATTAAAGTTAAAAAAGAAGACTTTCTTGCTTTTCGCCCTTTTTTAGTAAATCGCCCTGATTTCAAACATTTTCGTGGAATCGCCGGACGCGGAGGCGATTTTACCTATACGTATCTAGAAATTCCTAGGAGTTAAACGAAATGATGGCATTATTTGATTATGCCTTATATAATGGATGTATGAGCCTGTACAGTAGAGAATATACTGTTACAAGTGCTTGTGCGTTTATTTAGTAACGTATAGTAAGAGCGAATAAACGTGTTTAGTTATAGGAGGGATATTATGGATGAGTTTCGAAAAAGTACAGCACCTTTTTATTTTGCAGATCATATATGGAAAGATAAAAATGGAATGACGACTTATGGGATGCTGTTAACGAACCGGCCCGAAGATGACGGGGACTATGACCTCCATTCGTTATTAGAAGAAGCATATGTAGATCATAAAAAAATTCTAATTACTACTGTTTACGACAACAGTGAACAGCAGTTGACCGGATACGTGATACATTTATCAGATGATCAAGACGTTTTTACGTTTATGGATGATACGGGTGCTAAGCTAGTGATTGATTTCTATGATGTTGTAGAAATTGAGATCGAAGATTAAAAAGAGCTGAATGTTGATTACAACATTCAGCTCTTTTGTGTAAAAGTAGATGAATTTAAATGTTTATCATAAGAATTATAAGGGAAAGATGAATGAAGAAATTTCTGATTAAACTGAAATAAGGCGGGAAAATATACCTGTATTTTAGAAAAATTACCGTGATTATGACAAAAAATAAGGTACAATGTCATATTTGTGTTCCGAACGTAATTTTGTTCATCAAACTTAAAGAAATGTAATTGAATCGTTCGGTGAAACCCCCATATAGCTATGATAGAGTAATACCATACGAAATTTCAGGAGGTATTACCTATGAAACATAGTTATATGAAATCAATGGTAGTAGCTTGTTTAGCTACTCTTTCATTTATAGGTTTTAATGCAACAGCTACGGCTGCAACTAATTATAAAGTAGTCAAAGGCGATAGTCTTTGGAAGTTAGGTAAAAGATATAGTGTAACAATTGACGATATTAAAAAATTAAACAATCGTCAAGGAGATATGATTTATATTGGTGAAACATTAGCTATTCCGAGTAAGACAAAAGTGCTGGCTGCTGAAACAACGGAACCTTCAACGGCAGCACCTGCTAATACGGCTAAGCCAGAACCAAAACCAGAAGCCAAACCTGCAGAGCAGGAAACACCTGCAGTTTCGATTTCGTCAAGCGAAAAAGATTTATTAGCTCGCTTAGTAGAAGCTGAAGCAAAAGGCGAATCGTATGAAGGAAAAGTAGGGGTAGCAACAGTGGTGTTAAACCGTGTAGATTCTCCGAAGTTTCCAGATACGGTAACAGGAGTTATTAAACAAGTTGTCGGAAAAGCATACGCTTTTTCACCGGTTCAAAACGGATCAATTAACAAACCTGCTTCAGAAGATTCGAAAAAAGCAGTAGAGCAAGCGTTGACTAGAAAAGATCGTTTAGACGATTCCATTTACTTTTATAATCCAAAAACAGCTACCGATAACTGGATTCGTTCACGTGCTGTAATTAAAACAATTGATCATCACGTGTTTGCTAAATAAAAAAGAGGCTGCAACAAAAGTATTTTAGACGAAGTGAAAAACGAACCCTTGATCACATGTTGATCAAGGGTTCGTTTTTTTTTGATGGTGAATATAGTTTTATCTGTCTCGTTCCTTCTAGCAGTTGATTGGATTCATTTCGTTATGTGTCAACCTCTTTTTTTAGTCTAAAAAGATATCTCGTTCCAAACTGCCTTCAGAACCCGTTAAAACTAGACCAATATCGGTATCAGCTTCTAAGTTCTGAACGATGGTAAAAGGCACTTTATGTTGGTTAGCCACTTGAATATAAGGGGAGAGGTATGAATAAGACAAAGAGCCATTTAAAAACAAATGACCGTCTTTCACTTTTTTTAAAAGAGGCTTTATTTTTGCTGCATCCTTTTTCATGACTTGCCCCTTTTTTAGCGCAATTTCAATATTCTCACGTAGAGCAGTTAAGAAATATCTTCTTTCGTCTCTTTTTGTTTCCTTTGCTCCGTACATTCCTCGTTCTAAGTATTCTTCTAGTTGATCAGACATTGCGTCACTTCCTTTCGTTATAAACTATAAACGATTATGGCTATAAGTAAAAGGGACAGGAAAAAAGGAAAATCACTGTGCTATATCACCTGTTTTTTTTGCTGAGTACAAAGAAAAACAAAAAATGTGTTGAAATTTAGCCTAAAATATTGTTTAATGTAAATAGATAGAAAATCATATCGGTTTTTTATTAAAGGTTTGTAAGCGATTACAGATATACATACATAGCAGCGTTTGGGGAGACGCTCCTATGATTTTATGTTCAAAGCGCATTGTATAAAAAGGGGATTATATAGCTTTAGGGCATATACGGTCAAGCAAAGGGTCAGATAAATTAATAAAAAATCGCTATGTATTTTCATAAGAAGAACGGTCAACATGTTTGTTGAGCGTTCTTTTTATGCTTTCATATTATGTTTATTTCTCATTGCAGCAGCTGCTGCAAATTATAAAGGTGCATTCCTCGTTTCATCTCTCTTATTTTACATAAGTTACATGTAGTATGTTTCAAAGCCTTAAAAAATATATGTTTGTACGCTTGTTTAATCCTAATGAGGTGGTAGAAAATGAATATTTTTTAAGAAATCACAAAAAAAGAGGCGATTGCCTATGCAAGAAGTAGGTGAATAACATATGTAATAAAGAGAATGAAATATAATTTGAGGAGGCATGTATCATGCAAGAATTTGATATTAATGACATAAGAAGACCATTCGGTGGTTTTGGAGGATTTGGTCGTCCAGGATTCGGTTTCGGTCGCCCAGGTTTTGGTTTTGGTCGTCCTGGTTTTGGCTTCGGCCGTCCGGGGTTCGGCTTTGGCTTTGGTCGCCCTTGGGGTT
This sequence comes from Priestia megaterium, assembly GCF_009497655.1. NCBI lineage: Bacteria > Bacillati > Bacillota > Bacilli > Caryophanales > Bacillaceae > Priestia > Priestia megaterium. The sequence continues at coordinate 1,295,895 of NZ_CP023317.1, forward strand.
GGGGCTTTGGAGCTCCATTTCTTGGAGGATTAGTTCTTGGAAGTGCACTAGGAGGTCCAGGTTATTACGGTTATCCAGCCCCATATTATCCGCCGTACCCACCATATTATCCTTATTATTAAAACAGTGAGCGCTGATAAAGCGCTCTTTTATTATGTCCAATCCAAGGTATATATAGAATGAATGCAAGACGTTGCGTTTAGAAAATGATAACAGTTTTAAATAAGGAATGAACGCTTAAGCTAAAGAAGACAAGTTTTCCTTGCAACAATTGTTGATTTTGCTATAATAACTTCGGTGGCATTTTTGGTCACTGGGTGGGCGAGGGATAGATGAAAAGAAGGAAATTAGATTGAACGCATTATTTGAAAAGTTGTTTCGTTTAAACGACCACCAAACAACTGTCGGAAAAGAAAGCTTAGCTGGGGTCATTTCATTTCTTTCCATCGTGTATATTATAGCTGTTAATTCAACCATTTTGTCTGATGCCGGTATTCCGCTTGAAGCAGGAATATTCGCAACAGTAGCTTCGGCTTTTGTAGGCTGTGTTATTATGGCTTTTTGGGCAAATGCGCCTCTCATCCTGGTGCCAGGTATGGGGATTAATGCGTTGTTTACGTATACGATGGTTCAATCAATGGGGTTATCTTGGCAAGAAGGGTTATTAGCAGTAGTGATATCCGGCTTTCTTTTTATAGCATTAGCTTTTTCACGACTGTCTGCCAAAATTGTCTCTTCGATTCCGCATTCGCTAAAAGAAGCGATAACAGTCGGTGTTGGCTTATTTTTAACATTTATCGGTTTGCAAAAAGGGAAGCTTGTAGTTCCAAGCGAGAACACTTTTGTAGCACTTGGAGACTTGTCAGATCCGTTTGTAATCAGTACGCTGTTGACGTTAATTATCACAATCGTACTGTTTATCCGAAATGTGAAAGGTAACTTTTTGTTAAGCATGATTGCTGGATCAGTCCTTGCCTTCTTACTTGGTGTAAGAAGCAGTGCAGAAAAAGGACATTCCGCTGGGAGCGTGAACGACTTCTTTAGCAGCTTTGGCACATTGTCTTTTGGAGCTATTGGAGACGTTGCGTTTTGGGCAGCTGTCTTTTCATTAACAATGGTATTGATTTTTGAAAATATCGGGTTGCTGCATGGTCAGCTAGGTATGATGAATCAAGATAGCAAATTTCCGCGGGCCTTTCAAGCAACAGCTGCCTCAGCGTTACTAAGCGGCGTGTTTGGAACAAGTCCAACGGTGTCTTCTGTAGAAGGAGCATCTGGTATTGCAGCTGGAGGGCGAACGGGTTTAACATCGCTGATTACAGGAGTTTTATTTTTAAGTTCACTTCTGTTTATTCCATTTATCAAGCTGGTTCCAGATAGTGCTATTGCACCTATTCTTATTGTTATTGGAGCATTGATGATTCAAAATATCAAAAACATCAATTTACAGGACTTAACAGAAGGTTTCCCTGCATTTTTAATTATTGCGCTTATTCCTCTTACGTACAGCATTGCTGATGGAATTGCATTTGGGTTCATTGCGTATCCACTGCTTAAATTATTCCTTGGTAAAATGCGTGAAGTATCGATGTTTATGTATGTAAGCGCGCTATTGTTTTTCTTGAATTTTGTGCTGCATTATATTGCTTAAAATAGACGGCTGAGTACTTTTGCTCAGCTGTTTTTTGTGTTTGCGGTAAAGAATCCTCTTTTTAGATATCATACTCCGTATTTCGTGTCCTTTGGTTAATCAGCCGCTTCTAAAATGATGTTTCCTGCGTAAAGTAGTACAGAAGTCGGAGGGGATATAAGGGGGAGAAAACGATGGGAATTAAATTAATTAAAATATCAGCCGTTTATTTTGGAATTGGCATCATATTGGGGTATTATATGTCAATTGTTCACAGCTACGCTTTGACGCCTGTTCACGTGCACATTAATTTATTAGGATGGACGTCGCTTACGTTAGCGGGACTTATTTATTATTTGTTTCCTGCGTTTAGCGAAAGTAAATTAGCTAAACTGCACGTATGGTTGCATAATATAGGATTACCGGTCATGATGATTGGTTTATTTCTCATGATCGTACTAGAAAACCAAGCTTTTACACCCCTAGTGGCAGTAGGAGCAACACTTACGGCTATTGGCGTTTTAATTTTCGTATATCACACCCTTAAAAATTTGAAACCTGAACGATAAACCAAGAAGGTCGTTGACGATGGCTGCTAATTTCAAAAGGAAAAAGAACCAGCTATAGCGAATATACATGTAAACAAGGTGAAAGTGCGATTTACATAAAGGTGTGCTAGGCATCTTTATAAGGAGGGGTAAGCTGCAGGAATTTCTAGCTCTTATAAAAGCCAATAAAAGGGCTGATTATAAGTTTCTTGCGGCGGAGATACTATGGGAGAACATCAACAATTAGTGCGTGTTAGGGAGCTAGCAAATGAAATTATTCGACTTCGTCTTCAAGACCGTACGACTTATGACGAATTAGAGTTGCAAAATAATGTAGAGTTGTTGTCTCGTTCTGTGGTTGACTTAGTAAACATTATGTTAGCCGAAGATGTGGATTCGTCTACGTCTTTAAAAGCTACAGCTTCTAAAATGAAAATGGTGTATAATAACATGCATCAAGCTGAGAAAAAAGATTATTTGCATTTCTAATTGCTAGGCTCCTTTTCGCCACAAACGAAATGGAGGTGTACGAGGCAGATGCTATCGTCACTAACGACTTCTGAAGCTATTGTAGCATCCGTTCTTGCACTGGTTGTCATTGCCGTTTCCATTATCTTTTTTGCCACTCTTATTATGGTTGTTGTTCGACGAGAAAGAATCAGCAGCTTGGTTAATCATGGAGAGCATGCAGATGGGAAGCAAAAAAGCTTAGGTGATTTTTTTCGTTCTTTACGAAAAAAATAAATACCATTTTCTTATTAAATAGATAAAAGCGGTCAATTTAAACGTTGACCGCTTTTTTTAGATTGTTTGCTTATTTTTTTCTAAAACAATACGCGCTGCTTCACTAACAGATGACACAACAGCAGAGGCATGGCGCTGAACAGCTTCAGGAGCTGTAGCCATAGCGAAACTGTTCGGTGTTAATTGAAACATAGGAATATCATTAAATGAATCCCCCACACATGCAATTTCCTCTGGTTTTAGCTGAAGATGATTTAATAAAATTTCAATGGCATTTCCTTTGCTGATATGTTTAGGCATAATATCCAAACACTGCTTGGCAGAAATATATGTATCAATATAATCACCAAACTCTTCGTTCACTTCTTTTTGCAGAGCTACCATTTCATCATGATCTCCAAGAACCGTGATTTTAGATGGAGAAAGAGCGTGACCAAATGAATCTGTCATTTCAATTTGTTCTTCGATAGGGAAAAACATGTGAGTTTCAATTGCTTCAATAATTTCATTTCGCTGCTCTACATAATTCGTGTCGTTTGAACAGACAAGCGTAATACGGTTAGGATCTATCGTTTTTTTATAAAGTTGAACCGCTAAATCATCTTCAAACACTTTTCCATGAAGTTCTTGATTTTCTTTGGTCCACACAAATCCTCCGTTTTGGCTAATGCGATGAAATGTATTATTAATATCAGTAGAAATCTTTAAAATTTCCGTATCCATTCGTCCAGAAGCAAGACAAACCTCTACTCCTTGGCGCTGAAGTTCACTAAGTGCGTCTGCATTATGCTGTTCTACGTATTTTTCTTCGTGTAAAAGAGTTCCATCTAAGTCGCTTACAAATAATTTAATCATCTCTTGAAAATTCCTTTCCCTAAAAAAATTACCTTGATAAGAGTGTTACAAATTTATTACATTCCTTATTCTATCAGTGTTTCCCAAGAAACTCATAAAAAAAGCTCAAACCGGCGGTGAATTCAAAGAGATTAAGACATAACTACATCACTTTTTTTCGCAGGAGTCTTCGCCTTGCCCTCTAATCAACAGCTAGAAACAGCTACATGAAATCTAGTTTGCCATCATAATGAAAACAATCCGAACGGAGTTGATTCTCAATTAAGAATTAACTCCGTTCGAATCTTTCTTCAACTAAAATCCATTTGTCGCAGCCTTTTTTTTAGGTTTGTTCACTGTAAAAAAACAGCCGCGGTCTAAAAGACCGCAGCCATGTTTTACAATACGTTAAAATATTTCGCTTCAGGATGTGCAAAAACAAGGGCTGTAACAGAAGCTTCTGGTTCCATCATGAAACCGTCTGTTAACTGAATGCCGATGTCTACAGGTTTAATTAATTTAAACAGTTTTGCTTGGTCTTCAAGGTCTGGACATGCGGGATATCCGAATGAAAAACGCTGACCTTGGTATTTGGCTGAAAAACGCTCCGCCATTGTAAAGTCAGGCGAATCGGGGAATCCCCAGCGGTCACGAATTTGCTGATGAACACGTTCTGCTAATCCTTCAGCTAGTTCAAGCGCAAGAGCTTGGAACACGTGACTCTTTAAAAACTCGCCGTTTTCTTTGAATTTCGCCGCGCGTTCGCGAATGCCTGTTCCTGCTGTTACAGAGAAGAAACATACATAGTCCATCTCTTTTTCTTTAGGCTTTGCAAAATCAGATAAGCACAGGAACTGTCCTTTTGCTTGTCGAGGGAAGGTAAAGCGTTCAATTTCTGTTTTTTCATCAGCAGGATCATAAATAATTAAATCATTTCCGTCTGCTTGAGCAGGGAAGAACTGATAAATAACCGCTGGTTTAATTAAGTTTTCTTTTAGTGCCAGTTCGAGAAGGTCATCAACGGTTTCTTTTAATTGAACAGCACGCTCGTCTTTTTCAGCAAGCAGCTTATTCACTTTTCCTTTTAGTCCTAAGTGATGGCCTAAAAGCATCTGCCAGTTAATATACGGAAGAACCTGTGCCAAATCGTAGTGTTTGACAACGTGGCGCTTTAAATCAGCCGGTACAAAAACAGGAACATCCGTTGAAATGGCGGATCTTTCTAAAACAGCCGTAGCTGCTTGAGCGGTTTGAGGCTGGCGTTCTCGAACCGTTACTTTCTTTTCTTGACGCGTTTTTAAATCTGCTAAAAGCTGAATAACTTCTTCTTTGTTCTGCAGCTTATTTGCTAACGCTAATCCGTCCATCGCATCTTTGGCGTAGAGGACGGCACCTTCATATTCCGGGGCAATTTTAAAGTCAGTAAATTTACGGGAAAGGGCAGCGCCTCCTACCATAATTGGAACATCAATGCTTGATTGCGTTAAATCTTGTGCAGTTAAAACCATTTGCTGAGCAGATTTTACTAAAAGACCTGACAGGCCAATGATGTCTGGCTTTTCGTCTTTTACTGCTTCAATCAGCTGCTGCGGCGTTACTTTAATTCCTAAATCAATGACTTTAAAACCATTGTTGCTTAAAATGATGTCTACTAAGTTTTTACCGATATCGTGCACGTCGCCTTTAACCGTTGCAAGAATCACTTTTCCTTTTCCAGAATCATTTTCAGTTGCTTCCATATGAGGTTCTAAAAAGGCAACGGATGCTTTCATAACTTCCGCACTTTGAAGCACTTCTGCTACAATCAGCTGGTTGTCATTAAACAAACGTCCGACTTCCGCCATCCCCTTCATAAGCGGTCCGTTAATAATATCTAACGGATCATCATATTGAGCTAAAGCCTGTTCTAAATCAGGAAGCAATCCTTCTTTTGTACCTTCGACAATATACATTGCCAATCGTTCTTCAAGTGTTAACGTAGAAATTTCTACTTTTGCTTCTTTCTTTTTATCACGATAAAAGTCTGTAAACGTGCTTAGCGTTTCATCAGTTGTGTTAAATAATAACGCATTAGCAAGCTCAATTTCAGCTTCTGGAATAGAAGCATAGCGCTCTAATTTTTCTGTATTAACAATGGCATAATCGAGTCCAGCCTGCGTACAGTGATAAAGGTAAACCGCATTTAGTACTTCACGTCCGACTGGAGGAAGACCGAATGACACGTTACTTACGCCAAGAATGGTCAGGCAATCAGGCAGGGCTTCTTTAATCATTTTAATTCCCTTAACTGTTTCTTCAGCAGAACCAATATATTGTTCATCACCAGTCCCTACAGGAAACACAAGAGGGTCAAAAATAATATCTTTTGGATTAAAGCCATGTTTTTTAACAAGCAAATCATGTGAGCGTTTAGCAATCTCTACTTTTCTTTCTGCAGTAACGGCCATGCCTGTTTCATCGATTGTACCGACAACCAGAGCTGCACCGAATTTTTTTACTAGCGGCAAGATTGCATCAAAACGCTCTTCACCATCTTCTAAGTTAATGGAGTTGATAATGACCTTACCTTGCGAGTACGTTAAAGCTTTTTCAATAACTTTCTCGTCAGTTGAATCGATTACAAGAGGAACCTTCACTTTTTTTACAACTTCTTGAATAAATTCCTCCATGTCTTCCATTTCTTCACGGTCTGGATCTGCTAAGCAAATATCAATAACGTGAGCACCATTTTTAACTTGAGCACGCGCAATTTCAGATGCTTCTTCAATTTTTCCTTCCGCAATCAGACGCTTGAACTTGCGAGAACCGATTACATTCGTACGTTCTCCCACAAAAAGAGGGCGCATAGAATCGTCATATACAAGCGGTTCAATACCGGTTACAGCATGATTATGCTCGGAGCGATCAAGCGAACGAGGCGCAACCTCTTTTACTGCTTCAGCAAGTGCTTTAATATGAGCAGGCGTTGTACCACAGCATCCGCCTACAAAGTTCAGCCAGCCTTTATCAGCAAATCCTTTAATTTTTTGAGCCAGCAGCTCAGGGGACTCATGATAATTGCCTTCTTCATCCGGAAGTCCAGCGTTTGGATAACAGCTAACAGCTGAAGTGGCTAGGTCTGAAAGAGAGCGAATATGATCCGTCATAAATTCAGGACCTGTCGCGCAGTTAAGTCCGACTGAAAGAGGCTTCATGTGTTCCAGTGATAAGTAAAAAGATTCGATATCTTGACCAGCGAGAGTTGTTCCCATTGGCTCAATCGTTCCTGAAATCATAATTGGAACTTCTATTTTCAGTTTTTCAAACGCCGCTGTAATGCCTAAAAACGCAGCTTTTACGTTCAGCATGTCTTGACAGGTTTCGACTAGAAGTAAGTCAACGCCGCCGTCTAACAAACCCCGAGCTTGCTCTTCGTACGATTCTACTAACTCAGGGAATGTAATACCTCCCGTAACAGAGAGAGTTTTAGTGGTAGGACCGATAGCTCCAGCTACGAACCTAGGCCATTCGGGAGTTGAATATTTATCGCGGGCTGCACAAGCAAGCTTCACAGCTTCGATATTCAATTCATACGCCAAGTGGCCTAAATCGTATTCATCAAGTACGGTAGATGTTGAGCCAAACGTATTGGTTTCAATGATGTCAGCACCCGCTGCAAAGTACTCTTCATGAATGCGCTGAATCACATGAGGCGCTGTTCGGGTCAAATATTCGTTGCAGCCTTCATATTCTTCGCCGCCAAAATCTTCAGCGGTTAAATCAGCATCTTGAATCATCGTTCCCATTGCTCCATCGATGACGAGTATTCGCTTCTTTAGTTGTTGTTCGATAAGTGAGCTCATTTATATCTTCCTTTCTGATGTAACGAGTTGCTTGTCATGAATATAGCGTGTTAGAATTTCGGTCATTTCATAGCGCATAAACGGCGTAATTAAGTAAATACCGTCAAATAGCTCATATGCTGTATCAATTAAGTTTTTTGCAATCGCAAGGCCTTCGACTTCACCGCGAATCCGGTCATTTCCCGTTGCGTCCATACGTTCTAGAATATCTTCTGATAATTTAATTCCAGGTACTTCATGGTGAATAAATCGAGCATTTCTTGCGCTTGTTAACGGCATGATCCCGATGTATACCGGTGTTGTTAAATGTTTGGTTGCTTCATATACCTCTTCAATTTGCTTAGTTGAATAGAGAGGCTGAGTAATGAAATAGTGAGCCCCGCAGTCGATTTTCTTTTCCAAGCGCTGAACGGCTCGGTCTAAGTGACGCACGTTTGGGTTAAAGGCAGCTGCAATGGAAAAATTGGTTTTTTGACCAAGCGGTTTGCCGGAATAAGATAGTCCTTCATTAAACTGAGCGATTAAACTAATCAAGTCAAATGAAGATAAATCATAAACCGAAGTGGCGCCAGGGAAATCGCCAACTTTTGACGGATCACCGGTAATTGCAAGCACTTGATTCATTCCTAGCGTATGAAGTCCCATTAAATGAGATTGAAGTCCAATTAAATTTCGGTCGCGACAGGTAATATGAATAAGCGGTCGTGCTTTTGTTTCTTGTTGCATCAGTGTTGCCATTGCCAAGTTGCTGATGCGAGGTGAGGCAAGAGAATTATCAGCTAATGTAATAGCATCTACGCCGACTTTATCAAGTGCTTTTGCGCCTTCTAAAAATTTCGTCGGACCAAGCTGTTTAGGCGGATCCAGCTCGACGATAACCGAGCGGCGCTTCTTCACAATTTCGTGCATATGAGGTTTATCCTGCTGCTCACGCTCTTGAACCGTAACGGCTGGTCTCATTTTAACGACTTTGCTTGTAATCGGAGGCAGGTCTTTTAAGGCAGACGACATGGCGCGTACGTGAGCTGGTGTTGTACCGCAGCATCCTCCAATTAAGCGAACCCCTTGTTCGCGGAATAAACGCGCGCTTTCTACAAAGTAGTCTTCATTCGTTTCATATTCCAGCTTGCCTTCCACATACGCCGGAAGGCTGGCATTAGGGTAAGCAGATAAGAAAGCACGATCAGGAAGCGGTACTTCTTCAAGAGACTGAATCATATGATAAGGACCTAAACGGCAGTTTAGCCCGACAACATCTGCTCCCAAGTCTTCTAATTCTTTTAATGCATCTGCTAAAGGACGCCCATCTTGCAGTACGCCAATATCATGCAGGGAAACGTGGGTAATAATAGGCTTATCCGTTTCTTTTCTTGCTAGTGTAAGAACGGTCTTTAATTCTTCGAAATCATAGTATGTTTCAAATAAAAGGCCATCCACGCCTTCATTTAAAAGCCAAAACATTTGTTCACGAATGCTTCGCTTAACCTCTTCTAAGCTAATAGCATTTTTTTGGAAAGAACGAATTCCGCCGAGTGTACCAACCACGTAAGCCTGATCGTTTGCAGCTTGTTTCGCTAATTTTACACCAGCAACATTGATGTCTTTGACTGAATCTTCTAATCCATAACGGGCAAGTTTTTGATAATTAGCAGCGTACGTATTTGTTTGAATAACGTTTGCACCAGCTTCTACATAGGCTCTGTGAATACGAGAAACCTCTTCTGGTTTGGTGATGTTTAGTTCTTCAAAACAGCTGTCAATACCGTGTGAGTAAAGGAGGGTACCAGTGGCACCATCCCCAATTAAAATTTTAGACTTTAAATCTTCAAGTAACCCCATGTCAAAACCTCCTTAAATTGTTCCGCTTCTATTTCACGAGTGATTCGTTTTATGCAATATGCCGATAAAATAGAAAAAGTCTTCTTAAGAAGAAGACTTTTTTCGCCTTCTTATCTTCCAAGCAATAAATTGCTTGCTGGATTTAGCACCATGTCTCTAACGACTGGTTGCTGAGGTTTCAAAGGGCCAGTCCCTCCACCTCTCATGATAAGAATCAATTGTATATAATTGAAACATATTTTTTTAAATAGAAAGAATACTTATTTAATAATTTATCTGATTTTTAGAAATTATACAACAGTAAATTGTGAATTTCCAGCAAATATTGAGGAAAATTTAAAAGCTAAAGGGAAAATATCCGTATATTTTGTTTGAAAACTGCCGTTATGTTAAGGGATAAAGGGTTTTCATGAAAAAAAACAAGAAGGAAATAAAAAAACGAAAAAGGAACAGCACCGGGTGAGGCGAGGATTTACATATAAAAGGCTCGTCTTTTTTTAACCGTTTCTACATATAGTGAACTATGAAGGGTAGAAGGGTGATGGGCATGAAAAGGTGGAAACTCACGCTGCAGGTTGCTGCTACGTATGTAGGCACCGTTGTAGGAGCCGGTTTTGCAACAGGCAAGGAAATTGTTCAATTTTTTACACAGTACGGGGAACTTGGAATGGTTGGAATTTTGGTCAGCGGCTTGTTTTTTATTTGGCTAGGTTCGAAAATGATGCTGCTTTCGCACGCAATTGGGGCTTCTTCTTATCAGCAGCTTAATACATATTTATTTGGTGATGTACTTGGAAAAGCGGTAAACGGTGTAATGATCGTCATTTTATTTGGAGTAACTTCAGTCATGCTAGCGAGTACGGGGGCAATAGGAAAAGAACAGTTCGGGCTGTGGCCTCCTGTTGGGATGATTTGTACAATTGTTTTAACTTATATATTTATCGCAAGAGGAATTAACGGTATTTTAATGGTTAATTCTCTTGTTGTGCCGATGATGCTTTCATTTGCTTTTATCATCTTTGTGCCAAATGTCAGCTATTTCTCACTGATTCAAACGAAGCCAGACTTAACGCTCGTCACACAGTGGAAGTGGGCGGTTAGTCCCTTTTTATATATTTCCCTAAATCTAGCTTTGGCTCAGGCCGTTTTAGTTCCATTAGGAAGCTCCGTGAAAGATAAGAGCGTGATCAAAAAAGGGGCCGTAATAGGAGGATGTGTACTTACGTTTATGCTTGTTTCTACTCATCTTGCCCTTTCCAATTTGCCTTATTCATTTCAACTTGATATTCCTATGAGTGCCGTTGTTAAAAATATCTCAGCGTGGGTGAATGTTTTATTTACGGTAGTTGTGTTAGGTGAGATTTTTACTACATTGATTGGAAATGTATTTGGAATCGCTAAACAGCTTCAATCATTTCTTCCCCTGAATGACAAACAAGCTTTTGCGTTTATTATCTTGGCATGCTTTATTATCGGGCAATTTGGATATGCTCAGCTTCTTGAGTTTTTGTATCCGATATTTGGCTATATTGGACTAGCTTTTGTATGGATGCTATGTATTAAAAAAGAAAAAATAAGCTAAAAGCTGGATTTTGAAGAGCAGATGTGAAAAAACGAAGTTAAATGATGTGACAAGTCGATTTTACTTTGCTATAATGTAAAACAAATAAGACTCTAGCAGTCGAATATATTATCCTTCGGGGTCGGGTGTAAGTCCCAACCGGCGGTGATAAAGCATATGCTTTTAAGCCCGTGACCCGTTTTCATACGATGTATGTTAGCGGTGGATCTAGTTAAAATCTAGAGCCGACAGTAAAAGTCTGGATGGGAGAAGGATCAGGAAGCACAGTTGTTTTTTTGTGTTGTATTAGGGACAGGTTTGCCTTTTTTAAAGCTACCCTTGTTTTTGTACACAAATTATAACTGTTTATTTCGTATACAATTAGCGGAATTTTGCATAGATAAAACTGATTCAGCTCAGCCGACCCCTTGGACATTTGTTCAAGGGGCTTTTTTATTTTCAGTGGTTGGGGGAAAGATAAATATGAAAAAAAAGCAGCTGCTATTTCAAAAAGGCATAAGAAGTTGGAATAGCGCCAAAGCAGGTGAAGAAAATGTTCACAGGTATTATTGAAGAAATTGGAAAAATAAAACGGATTCAAAAGGCTACAGAAGCAATTGTTCTTACGATTGATGCGAAGACCGTGTTAGAAGATGTGAACTTAGGGGACAGCATTTCAGTTAACGGCGTTTGTTTAACCGTAACGGCTTACTCTCAAAATGAATTTACGGTCGACGTCATGCCGGAGACGATTAAAGCAAGTACCCTGCAGCTTCTAACCGTTGGATCACGTGTTAACTTAGAACGGGCGATGGCTGCAAATGGCCGCTTTGGAGGGCATTTCGTCAGCGGACACGTTGATGGAATTGGAACCATTGTAAGCAAAACACGTAAAGGAAATGCCTTTTATTATGAAATTCAAGTGGATCCTGAACTTCGTGAATTTATGATGTTAAAAGGATCTGTTTCTGTAGACGGAACAAGTCTTACTATTTTTGATGTCAGCAACCAATCATTTACTATTTCTCTTATTCCTCATACGGTACTTCACACAGTCGTGGGAGACAAACAGCGAGGAGACAAGGTGAATATTGAATGCGATATGTTAGCTAAATATATGCATCAGATGATGGCTAACAAGTCAACTCCTGGCGCCTCGAATCGGTCAGGTAATATGAAGGATTTATTGCAGCAGCATGGTTTTACAAATTAACAGTGAGGTGAAAGAGATGTTTCATAAAGTAGAAGAAGCCATTGAAGAGTTAAAAAAGGGAAAAGTGGTTATTGTATGCGACGATGAAGATCGAGAAAATGAAGGAGATTTTATTGCATTAGCCGAAAAAACGACGCCTGAGGTTATTAACTTTATGGCTACTCATGGAAGAGGATTAATTTGTACACCTGTTAATGAAGAAATTGCGCATAAATTGAATCTTCACCCGATGGTAGTGAACAATACGGATGTACATGGAACAGCATTTACAGTAAGTATTGATCATATTTCAAGTACAACAGGTATCAGTGCGTACGAACGTTCTGCTACCGTTATGGCTCTTGTAAATGAAGCAACGGTAGCAAGTGATTTTCAACGACCAGGACACATTTTTCCGTTGATTGCAAAAGACGGGGGCGTTCTGCAGCGTGCGGGTCATACAGAGGCCGCTGTTGATTTAGCCGTGTTAGCAGGAGGAAAGCCTGCGGGTGTTATTTGTGAAATCATGAATGAAGATGGAACAATGGCACGCGTACCGGATTTAACAAAAATTGCAGAGCAATTTGATTTAAAAATGATTACAATAAAAGATTTGATTGCCTACCGCCGCAAACATGACCAGCTGATTAGCCGTGAAGTAGAAGTAAGCTTACCTACGGCATTTGGTGATTTTAAGGCTGTAGGATATACAAATAAACTTGATAATAAAGAACATGTGGCTCTTATCAAGGGTGATATCGATCATAATAGCCCCGTTCTCGTGCGGGTTCACTCCGAGTGCTTGACTGGAGATGTGTTTGGCTCTGAGCGCTGTGACTGCGGTCCTCAGCTTCACGCAGCTCTTACGCAAATTGAAGAAGAAGGACGCGGCATTCTGCTGTATATGCGTCAAGAGGGCAGAGGTATTGGCTTATTAAATAAGCTAAGAGCATATAAGCTGCAGGAAGAAGGATACGATACCGTAGAAGCGAATGAAAAACTCGGGTTTGCTGCGGATTTACGAGAGTATGGAATCGGTGCTCAAATCTTAAAGGACCTTGGAGTCAAACAAATGAAGCTTTTAACGAACAATCCTCGCAAAATTACTGGGCTAAAAGGCTACGACCTTGAAGTGGTAGAGAGAGTGCCTCTTCAAATGCCGGCAGTGGATGCCAATAAAAAATACTTAGATACCAAAGCTAAAAAACTAGGTCATTTATTACATTTATAAGTTTACACTTTTTTTCGTTATAACAAATGAAGCTAATTCATGAAAAGAAATGTAAATAACTATATATTACTACTAGCAGGAGGAACAAGAGATGAATCATTTATATGAAGGAAATTTAGTTGGCACAGGATTAAAAATCGGAATCGTGGTAGGGCGTTTTAATGAATTTATTACAGGGCGTTTACTTAGTGGAGCAGAAGATGCGCTTAAACGTCACGGCGTAGCTGATGAAGATGTAGATGTGGCTTGGGTACCGGGCGCTTATGAAATTCCATTAATCGCTAAAAAATTAGCTGAATCTAAAAAATATGACGCGGTTATTACACTAGGAACGGTTATTCGAGGAGCTACTCCACACTTTGATTTTGTATGTAATGAAGTAGCAAAAGGCGTTGCATCTCAAAGCTTACAAACAGGCGTACCAATTATCTTTGGTGTATTAACAACTGAAACAATTGAGCAAGCAATTGAACGTGCAGGAACAAAAGCAGGAAACAAAGGATGGGAAGCTGCAGCATCAGCTATCGAAATGGCTAACCTTTCAAAAATGATTGAAGGATAATAGAGGACGTTCCAATTTTTGTAAGTTAAAGAGTTAAAAGAGGCTGAAACAAAAGTATGGTAGTTGAAAGAAGATCCGAACGATGAATCGTTCGGATTTTTTCATGGTTAGGGTTACATTACAACGTAGGTTTCCTGTATGTAGGCTTCTAACTGTTGAGTGGAGAGCAGGGCCAAGGCTCCTGTAGGAAAAGCGAAGCCTTGCAGGGAAATCACCTGCAGTGCAGCAAGCCATCCATACTATCTCATGTATCCGATTTGTTCGCCTTTAGATTGGATTGATGTAGTATGTCTCAATCTCTTTTGAATAGAAGCTAGCTATGTATAATTTGGCTAAAACGTCTTACTCTAAGTAATAATTAGGTCGTAAAAGGGAGACGTCTATGCCTCATTATACTGCTTTTTTTGCATTGATTATTATCAGCACAGCCGTTTTGCTTACAGTATTCATACGTAAAAAAGATAAAAAGCTAGTCGTTTTGCTTTTTTTTATCATTGGAATGGCTTATGTACTAGAGTATGTTGTATTTGTGTTGTTTGAAAGTTACGAGTACGATCCTGATTTTATGACCAATGAATATTTTGATAATTTGTTTGGGTCCTTAACTTCTCAAACGTTTGCTTTTCCAATCATGGCTATGGTGGTAGCTGCTTATCAATTAAAATTTCGCTATATTTTAATCATTTCGGCTATGTTTATGGGGATTGAAGAATTATTTTTACACTGGGATATTTATACACATCACTGGTGGAAAACAATTTATACAGGCGTTTTAATGACTATAGGCTTTAGTATTTCAAAGATTTGGTATGTATGGCTAACAGAACGGTATATGACATTTGTACATTACGCTACATTTTTTCTGGGAATGCTCGCCATTACTTCTACTATTATGTTTCTGCTGTTAGTATATTTTCATAACAATTGGTTTTATACAGGATGGTTTGCGTCGGCTACTCATGATTCCGTAAATGCAACGATGATTTATGTTTGTATTGTTACGATTCTCCTCGTTTGGAGTGTAGTCAAAGAATTTTTTATTGGAGCTGGGATCATTATAGCGGGGCTGCGTATAGTAGATATTTTACTAATTCACTATGGGATTTTACTGGTATATATTACCACTTCACTTGTTCTTTTTACGCTTTTACAAGCGGGTATATTCATTCTGAGCGTTATGCTTCAACATTTTATTATGAAAAATTGTTATGGGACGAGTAAAAAAGACGTTGCGTTTCCAGCGAAGAACTACTAAGATAATACGTAACTCAAATAGTTTAGTTCAATAATATTTGAAACAAAGAAAAATGAATTGACGGTTATGCGTATTATTTGTAAGATAGGAAAGCAAATAATAGAAAGCCGAAACAGGGGAGTGAAGGATTCGTGAAAGAGTCCTTTTTTGTAGAAAAGGTACTTAATAATAATGTATTAATTGCTAAACACCTTACCTATGATGAAGTTGTGCTAATTGGGAAAGGAATAGGGTTCAACAAGAAAAAAGGCGATGAAATCGATGCAAAAGCTGTGGAAAAAATGTTTTTGCTAAAGAGTGAAGAAGAGCAAGAACAGTACAAGCAGCTTTTAGCTCAGGTGGATGAAGATGTAATTGAAATGATGAATGATATTGTAACGCATATTCAAAAACGCGTTAATATCCCTTTGAATGAGCATATACACATTTCATTGACAGATCATATCGCCTTTGCGATAAAACGTTTTCAGCAGGGGATGGGTCTTAAAAATCCATTTTTACTTGAAACAAAAGCCTTATATCCAGAGGAATATACGATCGCATCTGAAGTGGTAGAGATCATTAGTCGTAAAATAGGCGTGCAGCTTCCGGTAGGAGAGATTGGTTTTATCGCGCTTCATATCCATAGTGCGCTGACTGAAAAAAACCTGTTAGAAGTGAATCAAGACTCGCAGCTTATTCAAACGATCATTAATGTGATTGAAGAATCGCTTCATCTGCAGGTAGACAAAGAATCTGTACACTATATGAGATTGATTCGTCATTTGCATTTTGCCATTGATCGAGTAAAAACAGGAGAAAAAATAGAAGAGCCAAAAAAAATTGCTTTGCTATTGAAAGAAGAATATCCTCTGTGTTACAATGTGTCTTGGAAAGTGATAAAAGTAATGCAGCAAGCGTTACATTTACCTGTGTATGAAGCAGAAGCAGTTTACTTAACGATGCATTTGCAGCGACTTATAACAAAAACGGATTTATAAAATCATTTCAATACGTGTTACTGATACGATCAGGCATGAGTGAGAAATGAAGCGATGTGTAATTGGATGAGTATATCCATTTGTCGTTTCTTTTTCCTCATGCCTTTTTTTGTTATAAGAAAGCGCAATCATTGAAGACTTCGCCTCATAACACCGGGAAATGTAATGAGTTTTCTAGTTAAAGAAAGCGTTTTATGAAAGCGCGTTAATGATTCACGTATCAAATAAATAGCTTGTTGCACACTAAATATATAAAAGGAGGTAAGCGCCATGTTTAAAAAACTTTTTGGAGTATTACAAAAAGTCGGAAAAGCGCTTATGCTACCGGTTGCGATTTTACCGGCAGCAGGGATTTTACTTGGAGTAGGGACAGCGCTTCAAAACCCTACATTGTTGGATGCAGTACCGGCACTTGGTGCAGACTGGGTTCAATTAGTTTCAAATGTTTTGTCGCAGGCGGGTCAAATCGTATTTGACAACTTATCGCTATTGTTTGCCGTTGGTGTTGCCGTTGGTTTAGCTGGTGGTGACGGTGTAGCAGGTATTGCTGCAATCGTAGGTTACTTAATTATGAACAAAACGATGAGCACAATCTTAGTTGCTACAGGACAGCTAGATCCTGACAAAATGGGTGCTAATCCAGCTTACACTAGCATCTTAGGAATTCCTACGTTAGCTACGGGTGTATTCGGGGGTATCATAGTAGGTATTTTAGCTTCATCCATGTATAATCGTTATTTCAATATTGAATTACCATCTTACTTAGGGTTCTTTGCAGGAAAACGATTTGTACCAATTATTACTGGGGTATTTTCAATTCTTTTAGGTGTTATTATGATTTTCATTTGGCCGCCAATTCAAAGCGGATTAAATGCTTTCTCTACCAACATGATTGATGCAAACCCAACTTTATCAGCGTTTGTATTTGGATTAATTGAACGTTCATTAATTCCATTTGGACTTCACCACATCTTCTACTCTCCGTTCTGGTTTGAGTTTGGTGATTATGTCAATAAAGCAGGTCAACATATTCATGGTGACCAAAAGATTTTCTTTGCTCAATTAGCAGATGGCGTGCCTTTAACAGCAGGAACATTCCAAGTTGGTAAATTCCCGTTCATGATGTTCGGATTGCCAGCAGCCGCTCTTGCGATTTATCACGAAGCGCGTCCTGAAAACAAAAAATATGTAGCTGGTATCATGGGTTCAGCTGCTTTAACATCTTTCTTAACGGGTATTACAGAGCCGCTTGAGTTCTCATTCTTATTCGTAGCACCAGTATTATTTGCAATTCACGCAGTATTTGCTGGTTTGTCGTTTATGGTTATGCAATTATTAAATGTTAAAATCGGTATGACATTCTCAGGTGGGGTTATCGATTACGTTCTATTTGGAGTTATGCAAAACCGCACAGCATGGTGGCTAGTTATTCCAGTAGGTTTAGTTCTAGCAGTTATCTACTACTTCGGTTTCCGCTTTGCAATCCGTAAATTTAACTTAAAAACACCGGGTCGTGAAGATAAAGAAGAAGGAGAAGAAGATGTAAAAGTAGAAGCAGCAGAGCTTCCGACAAATATTTTGGCTGCACTTGGCGGTAAAGAAAACATTACACATTTAGATGCTTGTATTACGCGTCTACGTGTTTCAGTAGATGATGTGGGTAACGTTGATAAAAACCGTTTGAAAAAACTTGGAGCAGCTGGTGTTCTTGAAGTTGGTAACAATATTCAAGCTATTTTCGGTCCGAAATCTGACACGTTAAAAGGTCAAATTCAAGACATTATGAATGGCAAAACACCGGTTGTCACAAAAGAAGAGACAAAAACAATTGAAAAACCTGTTGCAACATCTGAAGTAGGAAGCGATAATGGTAATGATATTGTTTCACCGATTGAGGGAGAATTGGTACCTTTATCGGAAGTACCAGATCAGGTATTTTCACAAAAATTAATGGGTGACGGTTTTGCGATTATTCCGAAAACAGGCACAGTAGTTGCACCAGTGGACGGAAAAATAGTAAACTTATTCCCGACGAAACATGCTTTAGGTATTGAATCAACGACTGGACGTGAAATTTTAATTCACGTTGGTATTGATACAGTTAATTTAAAAGGCGAAGGTTTTGAAGCTTTAGTTGCCCAAGGCGATGAAGTGAAAAAAGGACAGCCTCTATTGAAAATTGATTTAGACTTTGTAAAAGAAAATGCGCCATCGACGATTACGCCGATCATTTTCACGAATTTACAAGCTGATGAAAAAATTGATATCTTAAAGCAGGGCCAAGTTTCTCAACAAGAAGCAAATATTATTAACATTTCAAAGTAAAAAGGAGATTGATTTAACATGGCACAAAAAACATTTACAGTAACAGCAGACTCAGGAATTCACGCACGTCCAGCAACAACTTTAGTACAAGCAGCAAGCAAATTTGATTCTGACATCAACTTAGAATTCAACGGTAAAACTGTAAACTTAAAATCAATCATGGGCGTTATGTCTTTAGGTATTCAAAAAGGCGCTACAATCACTATCTCTGCAGAAGGTTCTGACGAAGCAGATGCACTTGCTGCTCTTGAAGATACAATGAGCAAAGAAGGATTAGGCGAATAATGACAAAGGAAATTCAAGGCATTGCCGCTTCTAGCGGCATTGCTATTGCTAAAGCATTTCGTCTAGAAAATCCAGAATTAACCGTTGAAAAAAAATCAGTAACTGAAGTTGAAGCAGAAGTAGCACGTCTAGAAGCTGCGCTAGAAAAATCAAAATCAGAACTTGAAATTATTAGAGAGCACGCTCGTAAAGAACTTGGAGATGACAAAGCAGAAATCTTTGAAGCTCACTTATTAGTTCTAAGCGATCCTGAACTTATTAATCCAATTAAAGATAAAATTACGAATGAAAATGTAAACGCTGAACATGCACTTGATGAAGTAGCGGCAATGTTTATTAATATGTTTGAGTCAATGGACAATGAATATATGAAAGAACGTGCTGCTGATATCCGTGACGTAACAAAACGTGTATTAGCTCATCTTTTAGGTGTAAACGTTTCAAATCCAAGCTTAATCTCAGAAGAAGTTGTCATTATCGCAGAAGATTTAACGCCGTCTGATACAGCACAGTTAAATCGTAAGTTCGTAAAAGGATTTACAACAGATATTGGCGGACGTACTTCTCACTCAGCAATTATGGCGCGTTCAATGGAGATCCCAGCTGTTGTAGGTACAAAAACAGTTATGGAAGACATTCAAAACGGCGTATTAGTAATTGTTGATGGTTTAGATGGCGAAGTTATCGTTGATCCAAGCGAAGAAACAGTAAAAGCTTACGAGAAAAAAGCCGCTGAGTATGCAGAACAAAAAGCTGAGTGGGCTAAGCTTGTAAATGAAAAAACGGTTTCAGCTGATGATCATCACGTTGAACTTGCAGCTAACATTGGTACACCAGAAGATGTAAAAGGCGTATTAGAAAACGGCGGCGAAGGCGTTGGCCTTTATCGTACAGAATTCTTATATATGGGCCGCGAAGATCTTCCGACGGAAGAAGAGCAGTTTACTTCTTATAAAACAGTTCTTGAACGTATGGAAGGCAAACCAGTGGTTGTTCGTACTCTTGACATCGGTGGAGACAAAGAGCTTCCTTATTTAAATCTACCAAAAGAAATGAACCCATTCTTAGGATTCCGTGCCATTCGCTTATGTCTAGAGATGCAAGACATGTTCCGTACACAGCTTCGTGCGCTTCTACGTGCAAGCGTATACGGTAATCTGAAAATTATGTTTCCTATGATCGCTACTGTTGATGAGTTCCGTCAAGCAAAAGCTATTCTTTTAGAAGAAAAAGCAAAACTTCAACAAGAAGGCGTACAAGTTTCGGAAGACATCGAAGTAGGGATGATGGTAGAGATTCCTTCTTCAGCGGTAATCGCAGATTTATTTGCTAAAGAAGTAGATTTCTTCTCTATCGGAACAAACGATTTAATTCAATACACGCTTGCTGCTGACCGCATGAATGAGCGCGTGTCTTATTTATATCAACCGTATAACCCAGCGATTCTTCGCTTAGTGAATATGGTAATCAAAGCGGCTCACAAAGAAGGTAAGTGGGTAGGCATGTGCGGAGAGATGGCAGGAGATGAGATTGCCATTCCAATTCTTTTAGGCTTAGGCTTAGATGAATTCTCAATGAGTGCAACATCTATTCTGAAAGCTCGTTCTCAAATCCGTCAATTATCAAAAGCTGATATCGAACCTCATTTAGATACAATTCTATCAATGTCTTCTACGGAAGAAGTTATTGAGTTCGTAAAATCAACTTTTCATATTGGATAATAAAAAGGTGTGATCATATATGATCACACCTTTTTTATCTTTTAAGCGAAAATAGTAGGCAGAAGCATATTCGCAAACAGCATTGTAAGAAGTGCTGCTACGATCATGCCAAGGCTAGAAAAAGTACCTTCAATTTTTCCAAATTCAAAAGCTCTTGCTGTACCTGTCCCATGGGAAGCTACTCCTAAAAGAAGACCTCTTGCTAGGGAAGAGTGCAGTGCGAGGAGCTTAATGAGTTTTGGAGCGACTATACATCCCACTACACCGGTTATAATCACAAACATAATGGTAATATTCGGATCTCCTCCTAGCGTCTGAGATACATTAACAGCAATAGGAATCGTAACCGATCTTGGAATCAAGCTATGAACCAGCGTTGATTGTAAATGAAACACTAATGCTAACAGCATGGAAGATATCATGGCAGCAAACGTGCCGAGCCCTACGCTTAAGCTGATTTCAACACGATGTTTTTTGAGTAAATCAAAATACTTAAACATAGGAACAGCAAAAGCAACGGTTGCTGGTCCAAGCATAAAGCTAATAGCACTGGCGCCTTGCTTATAATGATCATAAGAGCCATTCGTTACTAATAAGATGCCAATTAAAAGAATGGGGGCTAGTAAAATAGGGGAAACTAGCATAGACTTATATTTTTTATAGAGCACTTTTGTGCCGACATAAACGAGCAGTGTAAGCGGAAGAGCAATCCATGTGAGTAATGTCATTTTAGCGAACCTTCCTTTCTTCTTGAAATATGTTCTGCAATGATTCCCGTTACAGACATCACAATAATCGTACTGATTGTGATAATAATCACAATCTGGATTCCAAAATGCATCAATACATCTCCATAATTGATGAGTCCAACGACGGCTGGTATGAAAAATAATAATAGTTCTCCCACTAACAGTGTTCCACCTTGTTCAACCCAGCTTAATTTAATTACTTTAAAGTACAGTAAGAAAAACAGTAAGAAAAATCCGATGATACTACCTGGCACTGGGAGGTCAAACCACTGTGAAATACTTTCTCCTATTAAAAACAGAGCCGTTAGTAATAAAATCTGTAAAATCACCATAATCAGTTTCATGATTAGCCTCCTTTATTTATGTTTTTATTCATTCATTCCTAGTTTGTTGAGACAATAATGGAGTCGTCTATGCTGAAAAGACGACTCCATCATGGGAAAAGAGAAACTATTTGGATTTTGCAAATGGGGATACAACTTAAGTAAATGAATGCTACACACTTATCTTACAAAAAAACGACTATAATATGAAATATATAATAACTATGATAACTATTCTTTTTAGTTATAGTCGCAAGAAATCTCTTTACAAATGCGTTGGTAACCTTTTCAAAAAAGAGTTTGTGAAATATAAGGTGTAATTATTTAATAAAAGGCAATCAAAAAAAGAAATTGTGACATGCCTACATCCATTCAATCTAAAGACGAACCAAGGGGATAAATGATTTAGTATGAATGACTTGTTACACCGCCATGAAAAAAATCCGAACGAGTTTGATTCTCCATCAAGAATCAAACTCGTTCGGATTTTTAATTAAACTACTTTTGTCTTAGCTTTGTTAAACTGTACTTTTAATATAATCAATAAAAGCCTGCGTAGCATAAGAGATATATCGATCTTTTTTAACGATTAAAGCAATTTCCCATGGAATAGCATTCTCGAGATTAATTACTTTCATATGCTCCAAATCAAGCTTTTCACATAATGAATAAGGGAAAAGAGCAATGCCGAGATTAGCAGCTACCAGCTCTCCAATGAAGTCCCACTGAGAGCTTTTAAAAGCAATATTAGGCGTAAATCCATTTTTTAAACATTCGTTATAGACCATTTCATGCATGGTGAAGTCTTCATGAAAGGAAATAAGCGTTTCGTCTTTTAACTCTTTTAATGAAATCGTAGAATGCTGAGCCAACGGATGAGATTTATGCACAACAAGCTGCAGCGTTTCTCGAGCTAAAGGAGTCGTAAAGAACATATTTTCATCAACTGGAAGTAAAACGACCCCCACGTCCACTTCTCCTTGTTCCACAAACTTTTGCATTCTTTTAGCGCCATATTCCACTAATTGAATATGAATCTCAGGGTATTGCTCTCGAAATGCTTTAATAATAGTAGGAAAAAACAATGTACCAATAATAGGGGGAATGCCTATTTTGATGGTTCCTCTTTTTAAATGCATTAAATCATAGAGGGAATCCGATAAATCTCGGAGAGAAGATAAAATGCTTTCAGCTTGCTCGTACACAATCATTCCTGCATCGGTAAGCTGGACTTGTTTGCCAGCTCGATCAAACAAAGGTGTGCCGAGCTCTTCTTCTAATGATTTAACCATTTTACTGAGAGAAGGTTGAGAAATATGCAGCGCTTCAGAAGCTCTTGTGAAATTTTTATGTTTAGCCACTTCTGTTAAGTAATGCAAATGGCGAACATCCATTTTGTATACCTCCGTGTTCATACATGCTAATTAATAAGATACACACATTCTACCACATTCACGATCAGCTCTATACCTTTCTTTCCTATCCAATAAAATGATCAGTAGAAGGGGGAGTGAATACAAAAGAAATTGCCAACAATATATATTTACACATTGTTTATTTTAGAAGTATAATATATAAATCAGTAGAACGGTTACATATCGATCACAGAATCAATCAATAAGGTGGTTAGAACGGTTGAGTAAAGCAGATGAAATAAGAGATATCGTTTATATTAATGGCCATGTAAATAAAAAATGCTTTATTACATATGGAATTGAATTTAAAGAGTTTTATCATTCCCTTCCTACGCCGCTTGCAAATATATTATTGTTAAAGCACGGTTTTGAAGACAGTGATTACCATTACCAAACCCATATGGACTACGTAGAAGAAGAACAAATTCATCTTTTAGCAGAGGATGATGTTTATAATTATGGCGATTTTTGTTGGATTGATTTTGAGGATATATCTTCGTTGGATTTGTTAGAACCTCAAGATATTGCAGCGCTGCTGTATTTAGGTCATTTAAAAAAACCGCTCAATTCGCCATTTAATAATAAACTCGGTAATCAATTTGTTTATTTAGCTCACGATGATGGATTTTATAACAAAATCTATTTTCGAGACGTGTATGATATGAAGCATATTTTAAGCCGAATCATTCCGTTAAAAATGTCAGCAATTAAGCAAAAAAGATTTGTATTTAGAAGGAAGAAGTTAGAATATCCGATCTTGCCGCTCGTGTTAGCAAATACGCTTCTTACTTTAACGAATGACGGTTTGTTTATTGATTTTGAACATATGGTTCAATCCCGTAAAGATATTAAAATTCCTTTGTATACAATCGGTGATTTTGACGATATGAATGAAATGTATAATGATCGGTTTGAGCACAAAGAGATGAGTAAATTGCAGGCGCATCTTGTTCTGACTCATAAAGAACTGGAGTGGAGCATTGAAGAAGTTCAATAATCTAAAAAGAAGTTGAGACATAACGTAATGAATCCAATCAACTGCTAGAAGGAACGAGACAGATAAAACTATATTCACCATCACAAAAAAACGAACCACTAATCAAACATGTTGATTAATGGTTCGTTTTTCACTTGGGCTAAAATGCTTTTGTCCCAGCCTCTTTTTGAATAGACGTGTAAAATGGATTTTTCCATTCCATTAGTATGGCGTAGTTGTGTGAATCTTCATCTTCAATATAATTTGTTGCGAGGCCAATAGGCGTTCTGCCACAGCGCATCAAAAAGGTCATAACGGGGTCGTAGAGAGTTCCGGCTGATACAAGGTTCATATATTCAACGGGCGTGTACAAGGAAGACACTGGTGCGTATCCAGGGATGCGGCACCCGCCGAGCAGCCTTTCTAACTTGTAATGAATCACCACGTCATATAAAGACTGCAAAAGAAGCTTGCCAAGCCCCATCGATCGATGCGAAGGAGTGACGCACACGTCTACTACATAAAGCGTATTACCAGAAGGGTCGTGCGTATGAATATATCCGCTTCCTGTTACTTCATCCCATGTGTGAGCCGCATTTCCTTCCACTGAAACAATCGCGCTTGTGATAGATCCGCATATTGTCCCGTCTATCTCCACGCATAGCGCTCCATCCGGAAAAAGGGAAACATGGTTATTTAACTGATCTTTGCTCCATAATAATTCAGAAGGGAAAGGAGGGGGAAAACTTTCTTCTTGAATCCGAATCAACTCATCAAAATCATTCGATGTATATGATCGTACCGTACATATTACAGGCTTATTTTGATGAAAGACAAAGCATTGCTTTTTATACACTGCTTTTTTGCCTCCTTTAAGAAATAATTTTCAGATAATTAAGTATACCATATGGAAAAAAGAAATTATTTCATATTTATTGAAGAATTTGACGAGAACGTGATAAAGTTAAAAAGATTCGAACTATTAGACGAGGTGAAAGAAATGGATGTTGAATTAAAAGGAAAAACAGCGCTTGTATTTGCAGCCAGCCAAGGGCTTGGCAAAGCGATTGCTGCTAGGCTCGCAGAAGAAGGCGCAAACGTTATGATTGCAAGTCGTTCAGAAGAGAAACTAGCCCAAGTAGCAGAAGAGATTTCATACCTTGGAAGCGGACAAGTGTTACATAAAACGGCAGACGTTACAAAAACAGAGGACATTCAAGATGTTATTCAATATACAGTAGATACGTTTGGAACTATTGATATTTTAATTAATAATACAGGAGGTCCTAAAGCTGGGAACTTCCTTTCGTTAACAGATGATGATTGGAAGCATGCATTTGAGTCAAATCTCCTCAGCTATATTCGTATTATTCGTGAGGTAGTGCCCTTTATGAAAAAGAGCGGAGGACGTATTGTCAATATTGCTTCTTCTTCCATTAAAGAGCCAATTGCTGGACTTATTCTGTCAAATACCTTCCGTACAGGAATCGTGGGACTTACGAAAACACTTGCTTCAGAACTAGCAGAGGACGGTATCTTAATTAACACGGTTGCGCCAGGAAGAATTGCAACAGACCGAGTGAAAGAGCTAGATACCATTCGTGCTGAAAAATTGGGAGTAGATGTTTCAGAAATTGAAGAAGAGATGAGAGACCAAATTCCTCTTAAGCGCTACGGTCAGCCTGAAGAGTTTGCTAAAGCCGTTGCTTTCTTTGTCTCGGGAGCGAATTCATATATGACAGGCCAGTCATTTCTAATCGACGGAGGCATGGTGAAATCCATTTAGTTACATAGAAAAACCCTGCAGCTGCAGGGTTTTTTGTTAAATCCAAGTTGTAACTTGATCTAATGGTAAACGATCGCTAGCATGTGCTTCTTTAGCTGCTTTTCCAACTGAAATAAGCATAACTGGAATGTATCGATCCTCAATTTTAAACTCTTCTACAAATTTTTGTGCGTTAAATCCGCCCATTGAACATGTGTCATATCCTTTTGCTTTTGCTGCAAGCATGAATGTCATAGATGCAAGCGAAGCATTTGTAAACGCGGCATCGCGGGCAAAAGCACCGTTTTTATAAGCGCCATTAATTTGTCCTGACAAAATGTTTTTTACGTCTTCTGTCATGTGACCTGCTTCGACTAGTGGGTTGTACACGTCATCTACATTTTTATTGGCTTCTAAATCACCTAACACAGCTACTACAGCGCCTGCTTCTGTAATTTGTTTTTGGTTGTAAGCAATTGGAAGTAGACGTTCTTTCGCATCTTGGTCTGTAATAACAACGAAATGCCAGTGCTGTAAGTTCCAAGCTGATGGTGACTTCACTGTTGCTTCTAAAAGTTCCGTTAATTCTTCTTTGCTTAATTTAGCTGAAGAGTCATATTCTCGAATCGATGTACGTTCATTTACCACATCAAAAAAATCTTTTGTCATAATAAAAACCTCCGTTAAAAGTATGTATTTCTTTAGTGAATCGATGCACATTTTATAATGATACACTATTGAAGTCAATTTATATGCTTCTAGTATACCCGCTCTTATGTGCTATCACTCACAAAAAAATGCATACACTTCTTACCACCGGTTTAACGTGATTGACGAGATGTAAGATAAGCTTCAATTCGATCACAGGCTTCACGCAGCGTGTTCATGGAATACGCATACGACAGGCGTACATATCCTTCACCTTGGGAAGAAAAAGCGCTGCCGGGTACTAGTGCAACACCCGCTTCTTTGACTAACTCCAGGGCAAAATCAAATGAATTACTGTGGAAGTTCTGGATAGAAGGGAAGATATAAAAAGCACCAGTCGGCTTTTCTACGTCAAATCCCATGTTTACTAGTCGGTTATACACATAATTCAGTCTTTGTTCGTATTCTTTTTTCATATCCACCGCATCGTTTTTACCTGCTGTCAGTGCCTCGAGTGCAGCTGCTTGAGAGACAGAAGAAGCACAGCTCACGTTGTATTGATGAACTTTTAAAATATGTTTGGCTAAATAAGAAGGAGCAAATAAAAGACCAATTCGCCAGCCCGTCATGGAGTGAGACTTTGATACTCCGTTAATAACAATTGTTTTCTCTCTCATAGATGAAATGGAGGCAATGGACTGATGTTTTTTATCAAAAACGAGCTCGCTGTATATTTCATCAGATAGTACAAAAATATTTTTATCGCTTAAAAGAGCGGAAATTTCTTCTAATTCTTGCTGTGACAACGTCACGCCTGTAGGATTAGACGGATAAGGTAAGATGACGCATCTTGTTTTAGAGGTCAAATGTTGTTCGATTAAATCCGCAGTTAGTCGAAATCCTGTTTCGGTTGTATCAATATGTACAGGTTTAGCGCCGTTTAACCGGATAAGCGGTTCGTATCCTGGATAAACAGGTCCAGGCAAGATAACTTCGGAATCTTCTTCTAAAATGGTGCGAAGAGCAATATCAATTGCTTGACTAGCTCCAATGGTCACAATTACTTCATCCGCTGGGTTATAGTGCAAGTCATATTTTTCTTTGACAAATTGAGCTGCTGCCTCGCGCAGTTCGATTGTTCCAGCATTGTGGGTATAAGAAGTTTGGTTACCATCAATTGCAGATTTTGCCGCTTCTTTTACATGCTGTGGTGTTAAGAAGTCAGGTTGTCCAATTGTGAGGGATAAAACATCTTGGTATTGTGAGACCATATTATAAAATGTACGTATTCCTGATAGTTCAATTTCTTTGACACGTTTATTGATTAAGTGCTCCATGGTTTCAAATCCTTCCGCGTATTTTCAACTCATTTTATCACAATGAAAATAGGTAAAAAACCACTATTTGCGCATTTTGCAAATAGTGGTTTTAAGTTAGGTGTTATATAGCTTATTATAAGCAGTTGTTAGTTCATAAAATTGTTCTTCATCTCTGTTATCTAACGCATCGTCGATAAGAGATTTCAAATGCTGTTTATTAAAGTTTGTACTCATAGCCGTTAAAATACGATCAGCTTCTTTTGCGTAATAGTGTTGGTAAGGTGTGTACTGAGATGAGTGAGGATAGTGATTCATATTTTTTCGATAAGAACTCATAACATAAACCTCCTTTTTTAAAATAAAACGCAGCTTCTATTATTTGAAATGTACCCTTTCTATATAGTTGTTAACCCTGTTTTTAACTGCGAATGTGCTAAGGTATGTGTTAGGAAATCAGAGGTTCCTTGCTTCACGTTCAATTCTAGATTCAAAAAAATAAGTGCATAAAAAGACCTGCATATATATGCAGGTCTTGTATATTAGTCAGTGTGTATTTGGCCTTCACGCCAATAAACGGGGGAAACGTAGCCAAAATCAACTTCATGATCGTCCAATGTGACAACGCAGTGATCAGAGCCTTCTTGTTCTTTAATATCTTGATATACAGCTTCTTCTACGTTTTCAATAATGGTCATTTCATTATCGTCATTAAAAAGAATGACGGAGCCTTTCATATTACGAACACCTTCTTTTAAGATTATTCATTCACTTTGTGTAGTATAAACCGTTTTGGCTGTAGAGTCCACAGCTATCTTCGATTTCTTGTTAAAAATTTGTGAACAGGCTTTTAGGAATGAATAAGAAACCCTCTAAATAGAAGAGTAACCGACTTGTCTATTCTTTCTTGAAGGGTAGCAGAGTCGGGTTGGTTAGTACACCAGTAGAGAAGGGTGCCAAAAAAATTAAGTATAGCAATAGAAGCCATTTCTTCGGCAGGGATATCGACTATAAGTTCACCTCGGTCTTGTCCTGTTTGAAAAACTTTTGTAAAATGAGCGCGCATTTTTTCAATTTGAAGAATTTCAGATTGTTGAAAGGAACTGTTGGTAATAGCAATATGAAACCAAGAACGGATTAGGTGAGGGTTCGCTTCTTCGTTTGATTGTGCTAGTAATAAAAACAGTTGTTTAACAATGGCAGCAGTTGATTCTTCGGTTTGAAGGAGCTGTTCTAATTTATAGGAGATACGGTTTGTGAAATTAATTCCAAGGTAGTGAAGAACTTCTTCTTTTGTTTTGAAGTAATTAAAAAATGTTCCCTTTGCTACACCCGCTTCATGCGTAATTTGAGACACAGTCGTTTTTTGATATCCCTGCTGTTGGAATAAAGAGATAGCTGCTTTTTGAATGCGTTTTTTTGTTTCTTCTTTTTGTAATCCTCTGTTCATAAATTACACCTCATTTGAATAGGAGTGGTCGTTTGACTCAAGTTCATAAGCTAGTATAGAGAAGTAAAGTAGAGCAAGTAAAAAACTGAGCAGAGGATAAGACGAAAGGGATCAACGCTCATGTTTTTATATAGTATATAATATTCTGTTAATTCGTAAAACAATATTTTATGTATATGTTTTAGGGAAAAAGGATAATAAAATAAGAAAATTTTTCTTTACGGATATAAGAGGCGGTCACTATAATAGGAAATATGAACTATTAGATAAGCGGGTGAGATGAGAGGAGTAAGTGATATGAATCAAGATAAAGGAATACTGTTAGAAAGTGGTACAAACGAACTGGAAATTGTCGAATTTGAGATAGGAAATGTTTTATTTGGCATCAATGTAGTAAAAGTTAGAGAGATTATTAATCCCGTATCTATTACACCTGTTCCAAATGCGCATTCTTACATAGAAGGTATTATAGAGCTAAGAGGAGAAGTTCTTCCTGTCGTTGACATAGCAAAAGCGTTAAAAATGGAACCTTCAAATACGCCGGAAAAAGATAAGTTAATCGTCACAGAGTTCAATCAGCAAAAAATAGTCTTTCACACACACGCAGTAACGCAAATTCACCGTATTTCTTGGAAAGAAATTGAGAAGCCTTCAGATTTGTATCAAGGTTTGGAAACGCAGATTACTGGAGTGGTAAAATTAAACGGGCAAATGCTTCTGCTGTTAGACTTCGAAAAGTTGATTTCTGATGTGAACCCTGATGCCGGTATTAATCAGTCGAAAATAAAAAAGCTAGGGGCTAGAGAACGTTCTAATAAAAAGATTGTCGTGGCTGAAGACTCGCCGCTGCTGCGCCGAATGATTGAAGATACTCTTGCACAAGCAGGTTATGAGAACACGGAATTTTTCGAGAACGGTGAGGAAGCATGGAACTATCTAAGCTCGGTGATCGATGAAGGAGTGGAAATCAGTGATCAAGTCCAGCTGCTTATTACAGATATAGAAATGCCGCAAATGGATGGCCATCATTTAACTAAAAAAGTGAAAGAAAATCCTCAGCTTTCTATCCTTCCAGTTATTATTTTCTCTTCTCTTATCACAGAAGATTTACGTCACAAGGGAAAAATGGTAGGAGCGGAAGGACAAGTAAGTAAGCCGGAAATCGGAGAGCTTGTTGAGTTGATTGATCTCTATATTTTGTAGGAAGACAAAAAAGTGCCTGAAAGCAGATTGCTCCACTTCAGGCACTTTTTTAAAAATAACTTTTACCCAGCGGTTTAAACACAGGTGCTTGCCGTTTTCTTGGAGTCGAAACAGGGCTTTTAGCCGGCTGTACGAGATAACCCGTATATTTAGATAATAAGCGCTTCGCATAAGATAATGACATAGTCGTTTTGGGATTTCGATACTGATGGTTTAAATGGCCGAGGTGTGATAACTCTTTGAAGTCTTCTTTCTTTGGAGGCATATGGAAAAAGTAGTCTCCAACTGATACAAGTACATCTGATTTTTGTTGACTTTTACCAGGGTTTGGCGAAAAGTGAAGTCCTTCTTTTTTTGCTTTTCCTTCTAAAATTAGTTGATCTAATGCAATTTTCTTTAACGTATATAACTGCTTAGGATCAGGAGCAGCTTTTGCGTGACGATTTACAGTGAAAATAGCTTGTGCAATCTCAGATACAGACGGGGTCAAAGAGCCTTGTCCATTTGCTTGAGACATACGTTCACTCCCTTTCTATCATATCAGCTGTTCAACCTATAAGGTGAAAGCTGATACGTTCATTATAGCGTGTCTTGTCCCATTTGAAAATAATTACACGAAGAAGTATTTTGGTAATTAATGAAATTTCCTATGTATAGGGTTTGTTTTGTTACGCTTCCTTATACAAGTAAAGTGGAACAGCACGCCATACTTTCTATTTTTAAAAAATGCTGCTCGCACAGTTAAACAATCATTGATTAGTAAATCCCGAACTATTGAGCCATTCGTCGAGAGGGTCGAATATAAACACCAGTACCATTTGGCACAATTTGAGCTAGCTCATTTACTTGGGCATTATACATACGAATGCATCCTTTGGATACGGCTTTTCCAATAGAACTTGGATCATTTGTTCCGTGAATGCCATATGACTTTTTAGACAAGCTTAGCCACATTGTACCAAAAGGCCCCCCGGGGTTTGGTTCCCGGTTAACGATAACAAAGTCTCCAGTAGGGGTTGCGCTCAGCATTTTTCCTGCTGCAATGGGATAGACTTTTTGTATGATATTATTTCTTCGTAATTCAAGCTGTTTTTCAGCAATAAACACGTGGATCGTGTAAGGAATGAGCTCTTTATCGGGGAGGTTTGGAATGATGATTACTTGCCCAGGCTTCAGCGCATGATGGCTTACAAAAGGATTAGCCATCCACAGGTCTTCAACCGGAATCCGGTAGTCACCTGAAACGCTTTGCCAGGTTTCACCGCGCTTTACTATATATCTCATTAACTTCGCTCCTTTGATATATGACTATGCTGTAACAGTATACGATTGAAAAAAGTAAAAGTGACTTTTTAAAGTTATTTTGAAAAAGGTGTTGAAATTACATTGACTTATAAGCATGGACTGATTGATATAGGTTCAAATACGATACGCCTTGTTATTTATGAATACAAAAAAGGCAGAGGGTTTAAGCAAATTGAAAACGTGAAAGTAGCTGCACGGATTCGAAATTATTTAGATAAAGAAGGAGTGTTAACGGCTAAAGGAATACATACCTTGCTTGATACGCTTAAAACGTTTGGAGTTATTACCAAGCATTATCAGCTGCTGCGCGTTACCTGTGTGGCCACAGCTACCATCCGTCAAGCGACTAATGCAAAAGAAGTTCTAGCCCTTGTAAAAAAAGAAACGGGCTTTTCTATTCAACTATTGTCTGAATATGAAGAAGCGTATTACGGCTTTGTTGCAGTTATTCATTCCACTTCGATCGAAGAAGCCATTACAATTGACATTGGCGGGGGAAGTACGGAAGTTACATATTTTCGCAATCGAGAGTTAGTGCAGTACCACAGCTTTCCATTCGGTGCCTTATCTCTACGTCTGCAGTTCGTCAAAGGCAATATTCCCACTGCAGAAGAAAAAGCGAAAATCCGGGATTTCGTGATCCGGCATTTCCATGCTGTCCCTTGGCTTTTAAATCGTCATGTGCCGATTGTAGCAATTGGAGGAAGTGCAAGAAGTATGGTGCAACTGCATCAAGGTTTTATCCACTATCCTCTCGCGGGGCTGCATCAATATGATATGAATTTAGCTGATATATTGCATGTGAAATCTGCTATAGGCTCGTTGTCTTATCACAATCTTCAAAAGCTAGACCGCTTGTCAAACGATCGTGCGGATACAATTTTGCCAGCGATTGAAGTATTTCAATCATTATATGAAACAGTGAACGCGACTCGCTTCATCCTAAGCCGCAAAGGCTTGAGAGAAGGGGTGTTATTTAAAGAAGCATCTGATGCTAATATCCAGCCAATGTACCTCGATGTCATACAGCAAAGTTTTCAAGAAATAATGGAAGAGTTTGAAGTAAGTAAAGATTACGTCAAACAGCTTACGCGCACAGCTAGTATGATGTTTCAGCATCTTAGGGAGCAGGGACCGGTTGAGTTAAAAGAGGATGACTTAGCGCTTCTTATAAAAGCTGCGCAAGTGTATGATATAGGAAAGTATATTGATGCGGAATCAAGCAGCCAGCATACGTTTTATGTGCTTGCTAATCGTACAATAGATGGAATTTCACATAGAGAACGTTTAAAGCTGGCACTTGTTTCTTCATATAAAGGGAAGTCTTCTTTTAGGAAATATGTTGCTCCTTTTAAAAAGTGGTTAACAAAAGACGAACAAAAAAAAGTCCAGCTGCTCGGTGCACTTTTAAAAATAGCTGATGGCTTACATGCAACAAAGCGAAATGTTGTTCAACATATTGATGTGAAAAGCGATGAAAACACAGTGACGATTAAACTATTATGTACAAAAACCTTTCTTCCTGAACAATATCAGGCTGAAAAACAGAAAAAGCATCTAGAAAAAGTAGTGAAAAAAAATATTGTTCTTGAATTTACTAAGCTTTAGAATAACGCTGGATCGGTTAGAATATTCAGTATAGCTAACTAGATTAAATTCATTATCCTGGAAGGTGAGGCTAATGTTAGAAAGTAATCGCACTTATAAGCAAACCATACAAGTGGCTGATTCAGCTTATTACAATAATCGTGAATTGAGCTGGCTGGCCTTTAACAAGCGGGTGCTGGAAGAAGCTGTAGATACGAAAAACCCTTTGCTTGAGCGATTTAAATTTCTAGGGATTTTCAGTTCGAATCTGGATGAGTTTTTTATGATTCGGGTAGCGGGGTTAAAAGATCAGGTGAAGGCTGGATTTAACAAACCCGAAAACAAAGCAGGCTTAACTCCTACACAGCAGCTATTCTCTATCTCCAAACAAAACCACGAGCTTGTCAAGCAGCGGTATGATACGTATATTCACACACTTCTTCCCGAATTACAGAAATACGGTGTGGAAATCATTTCGGTTGAAAAGCTGGAGAAATCAAATCTAGATAAGCTTGAACAGTATTTTGACGAGCAAATCTTTCCCGTATTAACTCCTATGGCTATTGATACATACCGGCCGTTTCCTATGTTGATGAATAAAAGCTTGAACTTAGCAGTCGTCCTTTCAGAAAAGTTAAATGATGAGCAGCAAATTGCCGAGATAAAAGGAAGACTAGCTATCGTTCAAGTACCTTCGATGCTAACGCGCTATATTGAAATAGCTACGTCAGATTCTACCCGTCTATTTGTATTGCTAGAGGATGTGATTGCCTATTTTATTAAAAAGTTGTTTAAGGGATACTGCGTTTCTTCCGTTTCTCAATTTCGAATTACCCGCAACGCAGATATGACTATTCACGAAGAAGACGCTCAAGATTTATTAAAAGAGATTGAAGAAGAGTTGCAGAAACGAAAATGGGGAGCGGCTGTTCGGCTTGAGATTAAGAGTCCATACGATCAGGGTGTACTAGCGTATTTAAAGTCAGTCCTTGAAATTGACGATGAAGATGTGTATGAGATCAAAGAACAGTTGGATTTAACCAGTTTGTTTTCGTTTTATAGATTACTTAAATCTACCCATGAAGAGCTCGCTGAAAAAGCCTTTATTCCTAAGGTTACAACACAGTTACACCCGGATCAAAATGTTTTCGATCAAATGATTCAAAGAGACATTTTGCTTCACCATCCTTATGAATCGTTTAAGCCGGTGCTTGACTTTGTTAACTGTGCAGCAGACGATGAAAATGTGCTTGCTATTAAGCAGACGTTATATAGGGTAAGCGGAGATTCTCCCGTTATTAAAGCATTAAAACGAGCGGCTGCAAAAGGTAAACAAGTGACGGTACTAGTTGAACTAAAAGCAAGGTTTGATGAAGAGAATAATGTGCAATGGGCTAAAGAGCTAGAGCGGGCAGGATGCCACGTGATATATGGAATGACGCATTTAAAAACGCATGGTAAAATTACGCTCGTGGTGAGAAGAGAAGGAGAGCATATTAAGCGATTTGTTCATCTTGGTACTGGGAATTACAACGATGCGACGGCAAAGATCTATACGGATATAAGTCTTTTTACTGTCAACCAAAACATCGGGATAGATGCGGCCAATTTTTTTAATTACTTAAGTGGCTATACGCAAAAACCAGTATATCATCATTTATCCGTTGCACCATTTGATATAAGAAACGATTTTTTGCATCTCATTGATCAGGAAATCCAGTATCACAGACGGTATGGCAATGGAAGAATCATTGGGAAAATGAACTCATTGACGGATAAAATTTTAATTATGAAGCTATATGAAGCTTCTATAGCGGGTGTGACAATCGAACTCATTGTTAGAGGAGCGTGCTGCTTGCGCCCTCAAATTCAAGGCGTTAGCGAGAATATCAGAGTAAGAAGCATTGTCGGACGATTTTTAGAACATAGCCGAATTTATTATTTTCATCATAATAAACAGGAAAAGTTTTTCTTTTCATCTGCAGATATGATGACAAGAAATATGGTGAAACGAGTAGAAATTTTATTTCCTATCTTGGATACACATTTGAAAAAAAAAGTGTGGAAGTGGCTTGAAGTTATGCTTGCTGATAATGTAAAAGCACGAGAACAAGATCAAGAAGGGAATTATCATTACGTCATAAAAAAAGAACATGAGCTCTCTATTAATAGCCAAGAGATCTTTTGTCAATATGCTCTTTGCGACGATCAAGAATAACATAAAAAAAGCCGAGTGCTCGGCTTTTTAGTCATGTTATTATCTAGGAATGGGACCACCAGGACCGTATCCAGGTCCGTAGTATGTGTTATAAACAGGAGCACCGCCTCCATAACCGGCACCAGGGTAGCCTCCTCCAGAAAATCCAACGCCTCCAAAGCCGGCACCAGGGTAGCCTCCTCCAGGAAATCCACCGCCGTAAAACGGAACTGGATAAGGATAAGGTGGTGGACAGCACCCAGGTCTGCCTCCAAAACCGCCAACAGCTAGTCCGCCAAGCAGCCCACCAGCTAAGCCAGCAACAAAAGGAAATCCAAAAAAGCGCTCGTCACCATTTGGAATATTACGATATCCTGTATAGGGATATTGATAGTACATAATTTAACCTCCTTGTCAGTTGTCTTTGTAGTGTATGGCTGAACGGAAGCTTTTGAGCCTGGTTTATTTCTTTAAGACTAGAATTAGGCGGTCACGATCAGCTAAAAAAAGACAATCAACATAAAAACGCCCTGTAAGGGCGTTTTTATGTTGATTGCAAGGTGAAAAGCGTAATTTCAGGCGTAGCTAAAAAACGAAAAGGAATGCGCGTGGTTCCTAAGCCTCTATTCACATAAAGCTTCATTTTAGAATCTCCAACTTCGTACATTCCTTCAGGGTAAACCGTCCCAAAGGGCGGTGTAATCAAAGGACCGTAAAAAGGAATTTGAATTTGGCCTCCATGACTATGGCCGGAGAGCTGAAGATCCACTGGAAAAGGAGCTGCTTTGACAGCAACGTCAGGTTCATGAATCATAGCAATAGAAAAGATATCCGGCTGTAATTGTCCTAGCGTTCCCTCATATTGTGGATTCCCAAGCATAATATCATCGAGTCCACAAATATGAATGTAGCTTTTATCGGGCATGGACACTGTGTCAACTTCATTTACTAGAAGTCTAAATCCTGCGTCTTCAATGGCTTGTTTGTAGATATTTGTTCCATATCCTCCATGATCATGATTACCATATATAGCATATTTTCCAAGAGGAGCCTGAAGCCTCTGTAAAATCGGGGGAATTCTTTCTGGATGCGGGTATTCATTAGGTACATCCATTAAATCTCCAGTAAATAATATAATAGTAGGCTTCAAATTATTTATGGTTACCATAAGCTGTTCTAGTTGTAATAAATCATAAGAGAGTCCAAGGTGAATATCACTAAATTGTAAAATTTTTATTCCGTTAAAGCTTTTCGGAATGTTTTTAGAAGTAATTGTATGACGAACAATTTGCAGACGTCTAGGCTCAATATATTTGGCATATGTATACCCAAAAGACGTGGTGAGCAAAGACCCTAACGAAATAGACGCTAGTCCTTTCAAAAAAGATCGTCTTGTATACGTCTTTTTCATGCAAAATCAACCTATTCCTTATAGTTTTCAAGTTTTCATTATAGCATTGTTTTTTTTATCATCACAACGAGAAGTCTGCTTTTAAGTTAAATAGATAAAAGTTTCACTTTATTCAGAAAAAATAGTAAAATAATAGTTGTAAAACACTTATGTTTTGGGGAGGAAGATAAATTGAAGAACAAGGTCGTAATTGTTACTGGCGGTTCAAGTGGAATGGGAAAACATATGGCGAAGCGATTTGCAGAACAAGGTGCTCATGTGGTAATCACAGGTAGGTCAGCCGATCGATTACAAGAGACAGAAAAGGAAATTAAAACGTTTGATGGACAGGTACTTTCCGTGGTGATGGATGTACGCAATCCAGAAGATGTGGAACGAATGGTTCAAGAAACAGACAAGGCATTTGGACAAATTGATTTTTTAGTTAATAATGCTGCAGGAAATTTTATATGTGCAGCTGAAGACTTATCCGTTAATGGATGGAACAGCGTAATTAATATTGTATTAAATGGTACATTTTATTGCAGTTCCGCAGTAGGGAAATATTGGATCGATAAAGGTACAAAAGGAGCCATTACAAACATTGTGGCTACATATGCGTGGAACGCAGGAGCAGGTGTTATTCATTCAGCTTGTGCCAAGTCAGGAGTTTTAACCATGACGCGCACGCTCGCAGTAGAGTGGGGAAAGAAATACGGTATACGGGTGAATGCGATTGCGCCGGGGCCGATCGAGCGAACAGGAGGAGCCGATAAGTTATTTGAGTCAGAAAAAATGAAAGCGCGTACATTGAATTCTGTACCATTAGGACGCCTTGGAACTCCTGAGGAAATAGCAGGATTAGCTAGTTTCTTATTCTCCGATGAAGCATCTTATATCAATGGTGAATGCATCACAATGGACGGGGGACAGTGGCTAAATCAGCATCCTTTTTAAGGTTGGATACGCACTAAAAAGTACAAAGCAAACCTAGAAGGGCTAGCAAAATTATGCTATTCGTATTATACTAACGTAAAGTGAACAAGGAGAGGGGAGAGTTGAGTGGACCCGTTAGATGTATTAACAAACATAGAGAAAACTCTTCCGTATTATCAAGCAATTTTTAGTGCAGATGGACATAGAGTAATTGGCTATGAAGTGTTGGCGAGGTTTCAAAATGAAGGGGAAATTGAAAGTCTCGGCCCATTCTTTCATGATGATGCGATTCCGGATGAATATCGCATAGAAGTTGATTATGCTGTTTTAACACAAGCGCTCGAGCATATGTTGACCCAGGAAGAACAATTTTTAATTTTTATTAATCAGAACCCTAATTTATTAATGAACGATCATGGAGAATCCTTGCTAGAATTATTGCAACTTTTCGAAAATAAAGGATTATCGCTTGATCGAATTGTTCTCGAAATTACAGAACACAATTTTAGTGGAGATTTGGAATCGCTTCAACACTTACTAAAGTATTATCAAACATATGGTATTAAGATTGCAATTGATAATATAGGAAAAGAAAGTAGTAATCTAGACAGAATTGGGTTGCTGTCACCAGATATCTTAAAAGTAGATTTACATATTCTAAGACAAACGGACATGGCGCAGTCGTATCAAGACGTATTGTATTCTTTATCTCTTTTAGCAAGAAAAATGGGTGCTACGCTTCTATATGAAGATATAGAAGCCTCCTATCAGCTGCAGTATGCATGGAGAAACGGAGGCAGATATTTTCAAGGTTATTATTTACATAAGCCGGCTGCTGAACTTGTCGATCCGAACATCTTAAAGGATAAACTAAAGGAACGTTTCGAAATGTATATCGCTCATGAAAAGAAAAAGCTGCTTGCTGTTTACCAGCTGACGGAACGCTTTCAAGATAAAATGCAGCAGGTAATGACAAAGTGCAGAAAGCTAGAAACGTATGACGATATGCTGCCTGTTATTGCAGAAGAACTATCCAACGTGTGTTTTCGCCTTTACATCTGCGATGAAAATGGATTTCAAAAGTCTTCTAACTATGTAAAGAAAAACGAGGATTGGATTCTTGAGCCTGAATATGTAAAGAAAAATTGGAGCTGGCGCCCATATTTTCTTGAGAATATTATTCGAATGAGCTATGAAAAAAAAGGCATATTATCAGATTTGTATAATGATATTGAAACAGGTGAGAATATCCGGACTTTTTCGTATCCGATTGATAATATGCACTATATATTCCTTGATATTTCATATTCTTTTTTATATGAAAGAGACGTTTTGTAGAGAATATATAAGTTGAAGTTAAACCGGCAATCAGCAAAAGCGGTTGCCGGTTTTTTATGTTTTTTTAGAGGGGAACGACAGTCGGTTATAGAGATATGCATAGGCAGGGGAAATTTCGGAATTCTAATAAAAAAGAAGCGAAGGAGCTGAGTTAATTTGAAGAAAATATGCTTACTTGTCTTTTTGATGATGACCTTGTACTCAGGAAAATCTGTTCATGCAGAAGTGTCAGGAGAGATTAGGCATGAAATCTTTATAAATTTGCAGGACGCTTATCAGGCTCAGCTAAGAGCTGCGTCTGCCCATGCTAATCAAGATGCTGCTCGTGAGCTGAAATTATTTTTAGATGATGAGTATGCATCCGTATTTTTTAATGAGGCTCTCTTACAAAAAGCTCAAGGGTATGTCGGAGAGGGACCTGAATATTTAACACACTACATCCCTTTCTTTTCTTTCGATGAACAGACGAAGGTAGCTCTTCATTCCGACCAAAACAAAGCTTATGTCTATCAATTTTTTCCGGCTGTGCATAATGAACGAGTAAAATACCAAGATCATTATGAAATGATCACTTTAGTAAAAAAACAGGGGAAATGGAAGGTGCAAAAGCTTATATATAGTAAGAAACACTCAAAATAGCCGAGAAAAGCTTATTTTGAGTGTTTCTGTTACCCAATGTTCAGAAGCTTCTCAAGCGCTTGAAGGTCAAACCCTCTGATAATTTCCTGATCAACACGAATAGTCGGAGTGGAATAAGACTCTAACTCAGTAGTCATTCGTTTTCGAGCAGAAGCATCTTTAGATACGTCAAATTCTTTATAGGAAACGTGGTGATGCTGTAAAAACTGTTTAACAATTTCGCAAGGTGGGCAAGCT
Source organism: Priestia megaterium (assembly GCF_009497655.1). NCBI lineage: Bacteria > Bacillati > Bacillota > Bacilli > Caryophanales > Bacillaceae > Priestia > Priestia megaterium. Next base: position 1,335,918 of record NZ_CP023317.1, read on the forward strand.
GGTTGTGTGTACAGCTCTATAGATCTCAATGAAAGCACCTCCCTATATCAAAATGAATGGTGTTAAAGTAGAATGAAGTTTTGGATGATACATAGTATATCGCTATGTTATTATAATAAAAAACGACATATATCGCTATAATAAGGCATTTTCTTATGAAAAATCACGTAAAGTACTTGTGTTTTTTTAGTATGTGGCATATAGTGAAATGGTGTCTTTTAAGTATTAGTTTAGATAAAGTACTTATTTGAATTGATATTGTAGAAAAGTCGAATGCGTAATGATGTAATAGGTGAAAGGAGAGATTATATGTCACAATTACAAGGTATTTTAACTCGTCTTGTGAATCTCCGTGAGCAAGCAAGTGGAAGTGAAGCGCCACAACGCTTCTTCGAAGTAGAGGGAAAAAGAATTTGCAGCGTGAAATATCATGCAAAAACTGAAACATACGAACTTGAAGTATATCAAGATGGTGAAAAGCCAGCTATTTATCAATTTGATAACGTTGATATGATTGCAATTGAAATTTTTGAACTTATTCATTAAGGGATAAAGCAAAACGAATGCCGCAAAGGATTTTATACTTTGCGGCATTTTTTTGTTACTGCGTATGGAGTTTTTGCGGTGGCTTCTGTCCTATTTTCCCGAGAAATACCGACAAAGTGATAGCGGATTTTCTGATAAATGGAAGGAAAGGGTCGAATGCTGTAAAAAAAACAAAATAAAAAATTCAGATAATTATGAACTTTCGTTGACACTTGTTTTAAAAAAATCTAGACTTAACATATAAGGGAGAACATCGAGTGTGTCTGCTTCTATTCCCTCTTAAAGGTTCGCATTTACGTAAGCAAGCTATTTTCATTTTGTAGCTTGTTCTTTTTCTCTTTACACACGTGGAAGTTATGAGAAATGGAAGGAGAATGTATAAATGATTGATATTGATCACAATCAGTTAAATCAAATTGAACTTCGAGATTTGCTTGTCACTTCTGATAAAGTTGCTCATGTTCAAGTGGGAAATAATTTAGAACATGCTTTGCTTGTGTTAACAAAGACTGGCTATACGTCCATTCCCGTATTAAACCCAAGGTTTCAGCTGCAGGGGTTCGTGAGCATGACGCTTATTTTAGATTCGATTTTAGGGTTAAAGCGCATTGAATTTGAACGATTAGAAACCATGAAAGTAGAAGAAGTTATGAATCAAAATGTTCCTCGTGTCTCCATGAAAAAATCCGTATTAAAAGTCATAAATGCCATGATTAACCATCCTTTTTTGTGCGTAGAGAATGAAGATGGTATTTTTGAAGGGATTTTAACGCGAAGAAATTTGTTAAAGTCATTAAGGAGGCAGTCCATCATTCTCCCGAAAGAGTCATTTCAATAATTTTTTTAAGAAATCGTGTTTCAGCCTATCTTTCTCCGTTTTTTTCTTATATGATAAAGGTAAAATGAAAGTAAAAAGAGGCTTGAAAGGAATAACTGAATGCAATTAATAGAATGTCGAATGCTCGTTGTATTAGCTCAAGAATTAAATATGAGAAAAGCTGCAGAGAGATTATTTGTATCGCAACCAGCTTTATCACAGAGGCTGCAAACCATTGAAAAAGCATGGGATACACAAATCTTCATTCGTTCGCAAAAAGGACTGTCATTAACGCCTGCTGGAGAAAAGATTGTTCAATTTGCAAAAGAAGTAGTAGAAAAAGAAGATCGGGTTCGCGAGGACTTGCATCATTTAGATAATGAAGTATATGGTACACTCAAATTAGCGGTGGCTTCGATTATTGGACAGCACTGGCTGCCGGCGGTGTTAAAACGCTATATGGATCGTTACCCACATGCTAAAATCTCTCTTGTAACCGGCTGGAGCAGTGAAATGCTTCGCTATCTGTACGAAGATGAGGTACATATTGGAATCATACGCGGAAATCCGGATTGGAAAGGCGTCAAAGAACATTTGTTTACAGATCCTCTTTACCTAGTTGATTCAGAAATTGAAAGGGCAGCGGAAGTAGTAAATACTCATCGACCATTTATTCAATTTAAAAGTGACTCAACGTATTATCAAGAAATTTTAGAATGGTGGCATCGAGAGTTTCATACTACACCGAAGCGTACGATTGTAGTGGATCAGATTGAGACGTGTAAACAAATGGCTTTAAATGGTCTTGGTTTCGCTATTTTACCATCGATTGCTATCAAAGAAGCTGGAAGCCATATTCATCGGACGCCGCTTCTAAAAGCAAATGGCGAGCCAATTACACGAGACACTTCTTTAGTTGGATATGAATCAGCGTTTAAACTGAAGCAAGTTCGAGCATTTGTTGATATTGTACGTGAATACGTAAGAGAAACGGTCTAAAGCGAGCTCAGGTGCTCGCTTTTTTTATTTGCAATCGTTATCTTTTTATTAAAACGATAATGATGCTTGTCATTGTGAAAGCATTTTGTTACATTAAATGAGACATTGCTTACTTAGGAGGAATACATAATGAAAATGATGGATGCTAATGAGATTATCTCATTTATTCAAAACAGTACAAAATCAACACCGGTAAAAGTTTACGTAAAAGGTGAAGTAGAAGGAATTGACTTTGGTTCATCTTCTAAAACATTTGTAACGGGCAACACAGGTGTAGTATTTGGTGAATGGAAAGACATCAAAGCTGCTATTGAAGCAAACGAAGGAAAAATTGAAGACTACGTAATTGAAAACGATCGCCGCAACTCTGCGATTCCTTTATTAGATATGAAAGGAATTAAAGCCCGTATTGAGCCAGGCGCTATTATTCGCGATCAAGTTGAAATCGGCGACAACGCTGTTATTATGATGGGTGCATCGATTAACATCGGTTCTGTAATCGGTGAAGGAACAATGATCGACATGAACGTAGTACTTGGTGGTCGTGCAACAGTAGGAAAAAATTGTCATATTGGCGCAGGTTCTGTATTAGCTGGTGTTATTGAGCCACCTTCTGCAAAACCAGTTGTAGTAGAAGATGATGTAGTAATCGGTGCTAATGCTGTTGTTCTTGAAGGGGTAACAGTAGGTAAAGGTGCCGTAGTTGCTGCAGGTGCAATTGTGGTCGAAGATGTAGCTCCTTACACAGTAGTAGCAGGTACGCCAGCACGCGTTATTAAAGAAATTGACGAAAAAACAAAGTCTAAAACAGAAATCAAGCAAGAATTGCGTCAATTAAACGAAGAATAAGAAAAACGATCAGTTTGCGCTTTTTCTTTGCTGAATTAATAGGTTTTAGCGATTGGGATACTGAATCCTTAAACGTATCATATGGACAAGTTGGAAGCGTGGGCAACCACGCTTTCTTCTTTATTTCGTGAGGAGGACATACACATGGCTGAAAATGAATTTGTGAAAATAAGAAGAGAGCTACATAAAATTCCTGAATTAGGGTTTCAAGAGGTGAAAACACAGCGTTTTTTGCTTGATTATATTAACACTCTTCCGCAAGAGCGCTTAGAAGTAAAGACGTGGAAAACGGGACTCTTTGTTAAAGTACATGGTACAAACCCAACTAAAACAATAGGCTACCGAGCAGATATTGACGGTCTTCCTATCACGGAAGAAACGAATTATTCTTTTCAATCACAGCATGAAGGACTCATGCATGCCTGCGGACATGATATGCATATGGCCATTGGGCTAGGCGTACTGACTTACTTTGCTCAGAATGAAATCAAAGATAATGTACTGTTCATCTTTCAACCTGCAGAAGAAGGTCCAGGGGGAGCACAGCCAATGCTCCAAAGCGATATCATGAAAGAATGGCTTCCAGATTTCATCTTCGCCCTTCACGTAGCGCCTGAATATCCGGTTGGCTCGATTGCACTGAAGGAAGGGTTACTATTTGCTAACACGTCTGAGCTATTTATTGATTTAAAAGGAAAAGGCGGGCATGCTGCTTATCCACATACAACAAATGATATGGTAGTTGCTGCTTGTCAGCTCGTTTCACAGCTTCAAACGATTGTTGCTCGCAACGTTGATCCGCTAGACAGCGCTGTAATTACAGTAGGAAAAATTCAAGGCGGGACGGTTCAAAATATTATTGCGGAGCGAGCTCGCATAGAAGGAACCATTCGCACGCTATCTCCTGAATCAATGATGCGTGTTAAAGAACGAATTGAAGCGATTGTTAAAGGAGTAGAAGTAGGGTATCAGTGTGAAACAGCCATTGATTATGGTTGTATGTATCATCAAGTATATAATCACCATGAAGTCACGCGAGAGTTTATGGAGTTTGCCAAAGCGCAAACGGACGTGGATGTTATTGAGTGCAAAGAAGCAATGACAGGAGAAGATTTTGGCTATATGCTAAAAGATATTCCTGGATTTATGTTTTGGCTTGGCGTTCAGTCTGAATATGGGCTTCATCATGCAAAGCTGCAGCCTCATGAAGGCGCAATAGATACTGCGATTTCACTCATTACAAAATATTTTGAACATAAAGGCAATCAATAAATCGTATAATCATTTTTCCTTATGGCTAAATTAATAGCATGAGGAGGTGGGCAACGATGGCACGAATTGGTGTAGAATACGGTTTAACAGATGTACAGGCTGCACTTCAGCAGCTCGGACATGAAGTGGTACAATTACGCAACGAAAGTGATGCACAAGGGTGCGATTGCTGTGTTGTAACAGGACAGGATTCAAACGTAATGGGGATTTCTGATGCAGTAACGCAAGGCTCAGTTATTACAGCTAGCGGATTAACGGCAGAAGAAATTTGTCAGCAAGTAGGCAACAAGGTACAAGGATAAAAGAAAGCCGAAGGAACAAATCCTTCGGCTATTTTTTATGCATGCTGAGGCTGCTTGGCATCTTCAGGCTGCTTTTTATCAATATTTACTTGATGAGGGAACGGAATATCAATACCGTTTGCGTCAAATGCTTCTTTAAACTCTTTGCGAAGCTGACGTTCAACCCCCCACTGCTCACCGTTTTTAGCTTTGCCAACTACACGAAGCACAACGTCCGACGCGCCTAGACCTTGAACTCCTATTACGCTTGGTCCTTCTACAATGTTTTCATTTGTTGCAGCAACGCGCTCGCATACTTTTTCTAGTACGGAAATTGCTTTGTCAATATCATCATCATACGAAATGCCAATATCAATCAACGCGCGCATATTGCCTCGGGAATGATTGCTTAAGCTTGTAATTTCACGGTTAGGCACATAGTGTAAAGTTCCATCAAACCCGCGAATTTGAGTAGTACGCAGACCTACTGATTCGACAATTCCTGAAAAACTTCCGGTTGTTACATAGTCGTCAACATCAAGCTGTTTTTCAAGAAGTAAAAAGAAACCTGTTACAATGTCGCTAACCAGTCCTTGAGCACCGAACCCGATTGCTAGACCCACAACTCCGGCACCAGCTAATAAAGCTGTCGCATGGATATTTACTGCTTCAAGCAGCATGACGACAAAAATAAAAATAAGTACATATGAAAACACATTAACGGTTAAACTTTTGAGTGTGAGCATACGTCCGCGCGTAGCGTTTTCGCGCTCACTCATTCTTTCAAAGGAACGTTCAATAACTTTTTTACCAATTGCTCGTACAAGTAAAAAGACGATAGTAATGGCAATAAGTTTTAACACAATAACTCCAGCATTGGTAAGAAGCTGTTCCCAGTTGATGTCTTGCATCTTAAACATTCGTTGTTCATCCTTCCTATGTTCTGTTTCAATATTACTAAGTGGGAATTTATTCTGTGGAAAAGATTTTGTAAGAGTATGAGCACATTTGTTTATTCCCGATATTAGACATGCTAAACTGAGAAGGTAAATAAATGCAACCCTTTTATAGCATTTTTTTGCTAAAGTCAGGGTTTAATTTGCCCTCAAGGCGGGCATAACAACTATGTTACCATTATAAGGTGTTGTTTAAATTCATTCTTAATTAATATTGACTAAAAAAACAATATCCATTATAATGAAAACCGTTATAACAGTACATAAGTGAGAATGTTTTATACATTTTCTCATTTAATAATTATTTGGAGGGATCATGTATGCCAGAACGTATGGTAGGTAAACAAGCTCCACGCTTTGAAATGGAAGCTGTATTATCAAACAAAGAATTCGGTAAAGTTAGCTTAGAAGAAAATATTAAAAATGACAAATGGACAGTATTATTCTTCTATCCAATGGACTTTACATTTGTATGTCCAACAGAAATCACTGCACTTTCTGACCGTTATGATGAGTTTGAAGATCTTGACGCAGAAGTAATCGGTGTTTCTACAGACACAATCCATACACACTTAGCTTGGATCAACACTGATCGTAAAGATAATGGTTTAGGTGATCTTAAATATCCATTAGCAGCTGATACAAATCACGTTGTTTCTCGTGAGTACGGCGTTTTAATTGAAGAAGAAGGTGTAGCACTTCGCGGTTTATTCATCATCAGCCCAGAAGGCGAATTACAATATTCAGTTGTAAACCACAACAATATTGGCCGTGACGTTGATGAAACTTTACGTGTTCTTCAAGCGTTACAAACTGGCGGACTTTGCCCAGCTAACTGGAAACCAGGTCAAGCTACTTTAAACGCGTAAGCACAACGTTTAAAAGGTCTAACGTCCACGTTAGGCCTTTTTTTCATCGGATAATAAAGAACATTTAGTTAATAATAGTGAAAATAAGGGAGGCTTTTATTCATGAAATTACGTCAGCCAATGCCTGAGTTAACGGGCGCTACAGAATGGTTAAACGGAGAGGTTACAAAAGAGCAGCTAATTGGCGAAAAGCCAACGCTTATTCATTTTTGGTCAGTAAGCTGTCATCTATGTAAAGAAGCAATGCCTCAAGTAAATGAATTTCGCGACCAATACAAAGAACAACTAAACGTAGTAGCCGTTCATATGCCGCGCTCTGAAGATGATTTGGACTTAACAAAAATTAAAGAAGTAGCAGCAGAACATGATATTACGCAGCCAATTTTTGTAGACAGTGAACATAAATTAACGGATGCATTTGAAAATCAATATGTACCTGCATATTATGTATTTGACAAAACAGGTCAGCTACGCCACTTCCAAGCTGGCGGAAGCGGTATGAAAATGCTTGAAAAGCGCGTGAATCGTGTATTAGGCGAGAACGAATAAATACAGGCAGTTGTAACAGGTAAAAAGCATTCGATGCTTAGTAGAACTTGCATCGAATGTTTTTCTTTTTTGTGTGTAGGAAGTAACTGATAAAGGAAATATAAAAATGTGGATTTTTTCTTGTGAGTTTACACCATACTAACACTAACAACATGATACGAAACTTACTATTGGAGGTAATTTACATATGAAATTAGGTATGATTGGCTTAGGAAAAATGGGAGCAAACTTAGTATTGAATTTACTAGATCATAATCATTCTGTGGTAGCATTCGATGTGAACAACGAAGCAGTACAGAAAGTATCAGAAAAGGGAGCAGAAGGAGCTTCTTCCATTCAAGAATTAGTAAGCAAATTAGAAAAACCACGCATTGCTTGGGTAATGGTTCCAGCCGGAGAGCTCACAGAAAAAGTAATTTCTGAGCTTCAAGAATTACTTGAAGAAGGAGATATGATTATCGAAGGCGGTAATTCTAAGTATAAAGATTCCGTACGACGTGCTGCAGCTTCTGCTGAAAAAGGAATTCACTACTTCGATGTTGGAACGAGCGGCGGAATGGAAGGTGCCCGAAACGGCGCTTGTATGATGATTGGCGGAGATAAAGAAGCATTTGCTACAATCGAACCTATTTTCCGCGACATCAACGTAGAAAACGGCTATCTCTATTCAGGTGCAGCAGGAAGCGGTCACTTCTTGAAAATGGTTCATAACGGAATTGAGTACGGCATGATGCAAGCAATTGCTGAAGGTTTTGATGTGTTAGAGAAAAGTGAATTTGACTATGACTACGAAGCTGTAGCCCGCGTATGGAACAATGGCTCTGTTATTCGCTCATGGTTAATCGAATTAATGGAACGTGCATTTTCAAAAGATGCAAAACTTGACAGTATTAAAGGAGTTATGCATTCTTCCGGTGAAGGGAAATGGACGGTTGAATCAGCTTTAGATTTACAAGTGCCAACGCCAGTTATTGCTTTATCTTTAATGATGCGCTATCGCTCACTTGAAGATGATACGTTTACAGGTAAAGTAGTTGCCGCTCTTCGCAATGAGTTCGGCGGACATGCAGTGGAAAAACAATAAAAAAAGAAGCTGGGACAAAAGTATTTTAGACGAAGTGAAAAACGAACCATTGATCAATATGTTTGATTAGTGGTTCGTTTTTTTGTTTGGGTGAATAGTTTCGTCTTTAGATGGAATTCATTTAGCTATATCCCAACCTCTTTTTTATGACTATTTACCTTTTTTTTGAAAAAATATCTAAAAATTATGGTAATTTATTTCGGGAACCGATATATTTAAATATGTGTGCCACATCTTAACTAAGGGAAAGGACGGGGTATATGGGAACGTTTAAAAAACTAAAAGATTTTTATTTGCCGTACCGAATGTACTTTTTTTATTCTGCTATTTGCTTGTTATTTGTAACCTCCATCACTGTGATTTACCCTATTGTGCTGCAATATACGATTGATCATATCGTGTTAGGAAAACAATATCAGCTAGTCGATAATGTAGCATTTATTTTTATTGGACTGATGATCATCAAAGGAATCTTTACATATATTCAGCAATATTACGGCGACTTATTTGGAATTAAGTCCGTGTATACTCTTCGCAATAAACTTTACCGCAAACTTCAGTATTTACCGTTTTCTTATTATGACAATGCTAAAACAGGGGACTTGATGTCCAGGTTGACAGCTGATGTAGAAGGATTTCGTTTTTTTCTATCTTTTGGCTTCTCAGAATTAATTCGCTTCGTCATTTTACTTACTGCCAGCTTTTCCGTTATGTTCTATTACTCTATTTCACTCACTCTTGTCACAATCTGCCTGCTGCCTTTTTTGGGGGTAGCTGTTTATCGTTTTGATAAACGCGTTCATCCAGCGTTTCGCTTAATTCGCCAATCGTTTGGAGAACTTAATACAAATGTTCAAGAAAATATAAGCGGCATACAGACGGTCAAATCATTATCAAGAGAAAAATTTCAAACCTCTAAATTTAACGATTCCAACGGAGTTTATAAAAATCGAAACATTGAAACAGCGAATGTGTGGGCAACTTATTTCCCCTTAATGGAGTTTATAGGGAATTTATCTATTGTTGGTCTCCTTGCTTACGGAGGAGCGCTTGTTATGAACGGAAGCGTACGTCCTGGAGAGCTTGTTGCTTTCTTTAGCTTAACCTCTTATTTAATGTGGCCTATTATGAATCTAGGGTTTGTTATCAATATGTTTTCACAGTCTAAAGCTTCAGGTGAAAGGCTGCTAGAAATTTTAGAAGAAGAAGAAAAAGTCCATGAGCATGCCGGAAGTTTCTCTATTAATGGAACGGTCGAGTTTCAGCATGTTAGCTTATCCTATCCAAACGAGGATAAAAAATCGCTTGAGAACATATCGTTTTCTGCTTCTAAAGGGAAAGTAGTAGGTTTAATCGGTGCAACTGGAGCCGGCAAAACAAGCTTAACACAGCTGCTCACGAGGTTTTATGAACCGACTTCAGGACAGATCTTAGTTAACCATCGTCCGATTAAAGAGTATCCGCTCTCTGTTCTTCGGAAAGAAATTAGCTTTGTACTTCAAGAAACGTTTTTGTTCTCAAGCAGCATAGGAACCAACATCTCTTATGGCGTGCCGGGTATTTCTAGAGAAGACATTATTGATGCTGCAAAACGAGCGCAGGCGCATGATTTTATTATGGAGCTTCCAGATGGATATGATACGATGCTGGGAGAGAGAGGACTGGGGTTATCAGGCGGGCAAAAGCAGCGTATTGCGATTGCACGAGCGCTTATCTTAAATCCTAGTATTCTAGTATTAGATGATGCCACCAGTGCCGTTGATATGAAAACAGAAAGAGAAATTCAATTGGCTTTAAAAGAAGTGATGAAAAATCGTACGACGTTTATTATCGCGCACCGCCTTTCTTCTTTGCGACATGCCGATGAAATCTTGGTCTTACATGAAGGTCGTATAAAAGAGAGAGGAAGCCACGAAACGCTCATTCAAAAGCAAGGGATTTATAAAAACATTTACGACATTCAATATGAAAGCAGTACGTCGGTGATGAACGTATAACAAGGGAGGAATAGAATGGCAGGCGAAAAAAATAAAGTTGTGCGAGAGCGCTTTTATTATCAAACAGATCAAATCATTGATAAGACGTTTAACTGGAAGCAAATGGCCCGCTTGTTTTGTTATCTTCATCCATATCGAAAAAACTTGCTTCCTTTCTCGTTTCTTATGGTCATTATCACGACGGTCATTAGACTCGCTATTCCTATTTTGATAGGTGTCTATACGCTTGATCATGCTGTAAAAGATAAGAATAGCACGCTGCTCATGCAGTTAGTTTTCATCATTTTTAGCTTGTATATCCTATCTTATATTGCGAATGTCTTTCGGATTAAATGGATGAATCAACTCGGGCAGCACGTGATATATGATTTAAGAAAACATTTATTTACGCATGTTCAAGGGCTGTCGCACCGTTTTTTTGATACGCGTTCAGGAGGCTCTATTCTTGTAAGGATTATGAATGATATTAACTCTCTTCAAGATTTATTTACCAACGGGGTAGTTAACCTATTTATGGACCTCTTATTGTTAGTGGGAATTGTGGTTATATTATTTTCTCTCAGTCCTGCTTTGACATGTGCTGTTTTAGTCATTTTACCGATTATGTTTTTGATTTCTACAAAGCTGAGAAGAAGAATCCGTCGGTCATGGCAAGTTGTTCGTATGAAGCAGTCAGTATTAAATTCACATTTAAATGAGAGTATTCAAGGCATTCGCGTTACTCAGTCATTTGCTCAAGAACAAGAAAATATGCTGTTTTTTGATCGCATAAACAGTGAAAATTACGAGAGCTGGAGGCAAGCTACTCGAAAAAATGCCATGTTTCGACCGTTTGTAGAATTCACAAATGCTGTCGGAACGGCCATTTTAATTTGGTTCGGTGCCGCACTTATCCAAGATGAGCGGCTAACAATTGGTATTTTTGTATCATTTGCTTTTTATCTCGGGATGTTTTGGGAACCGATTTCTCGTTTAGGGCAAGTGTACAATCAATTATTAATGGGAATGGCTTCATCCGAGCGCATTTTTGAATTTCTAGATGAAAAACCTCTCGTCGCAGATTTGGAAACCGCTACGTCTTTAGAGAATATGAAGGGGAAAGTTGAGTTCAAGCACGTCTCATTTTCTTATGATGGGAAGCGGAAAGCTCTAAACAACGTATCAATTGAAATAAAAGAAGGACAGACGGTTGCTTTAGTGGGGCATACTGGATCTGGAAAAACATCCATTGCTAATTTAATCACACGTTTTTATGATGTGAACGAAGGGCAGATTTTAATTGATAATATGCCTATTCAAGATATTACGTTAGCGAGTTTACGAGCACAAATTAGTATTGTGCTGCAAGAAACCTTTATTTTTTCAGGAACCATCACGGAGAATATTCGGTTTGGAAAACCGGATGCTACCGATGATGAAGTAATTAAGGCCGCAGAAGCGGTAGGGGCTGCAGATTTTATAAAGCGTCTGAAAAAAGGCTATGATACGGAAGTAGAAGAGCGAGGAAACGTCTTATCGGTGGGAGAGCGTCAATTGATTTCATTTGCTCGAACGCTGTTGGCTGATCCTCGTATTATCATTTTAGATGAAGCGACAGCAAGCATCGATACAGAAACAGAAGTGAAGATTCAACAAGCGCTTAAAACGCTGTTAAATAACAGAACGGCCATCATGATTGCTCATCGGCTATCGACTATACGAGAAGCAGATAACATCATTGTGTTAGACCACGGAAGCATTATTGAAACAGGCAATCACGGGGAACTTATGCAGCAAAAAGGCGTATATTATTACCTTGTTCAAACCCATGCTACAGCTTAAAAAGCAGAAGGAGCTGATCCTTCTGTTTTTCTATGAGAAATAGTAAAGACATATAAGCGTTGTTAACGGGAAAATGAGGTTGATACAAAAGAATTGTGGTAAAATAACGGTAGTTCAGATTTTTTCCTGTACATAATGGAGGAATTCAAATGAAAAAAGAATTTGCAGTCATCGGATTAGGTAGATTTGGTGGAAGTATTTGTAAAACATTAAGCGATCAAGGAATGGAAGTTCTGGCGATTGACATTGATGAAGAAAAGGTAAATGAGTATGCTAACGTTGCTTCGCATGCAGTAGTAGGCGATTCAATGGATGAAGGGGTTCTAAAAAGTTTAGGAATTCGTAATTTTGATCACGTTATCGTAGCTATTGGCGACAATATTCAGGCAAGTATTTTGACGACCCTTATACTAAAAGAGCTGGGGGTTGAAAAAATAACGGTAAAAGCGCAAAATGATTATCATGCCAAAGTATTATCAAAAATTGGCGCCAATTTTATCGTGCATCCCGAACGAGATATGGGACGAAGAATTGCCAATAACATGATTTCAAACAGCGTGCTGGATTATTTGGAGCTATCTGAAGAACACAGCATTGTCGAATTAGTAGCAAGCAAAAGAATGGCTGGTAATACGCTGATTGAGTTAGACATTCGTGCGAAATATGGTATTAACATTGTAGCCATTAAGCGTGATCGAGATATCATCGTTTCTCCTCAGGCGTCCGAAACGATACAAGAAGGAGACGTGTTGATTGTTATTGGAGCAGACGCAGATATCAACCGCTTCGAAAATAAATTTGCCAGTTCCTAATAAAAAAGAGCAGATGCAATTGCATCTGCTCTTTTTCTTTTATTAAACCTCCATAATGATTGGTAAAATCATTGGACGGCGCTTTGTTTTTTCGTAAAGGAATGGAGCCAATGTGTCTGTGATTTCATTTTTAATCTCAGACCATTGTGATGTACGACGTTCCATCACTTTGTTCAAGTGTTTTGTAATGAGGGACTGTGCATCATTAATTAAGTCGCCAGATTCGCGCATATAAACAAAACCACGAGAGATAATGTCTGGACCAGCAGCGATTTTGAAGTCTTTCATATTGATGCTTACAACGACAATAACAAGTCCTTCTTCAGATAAAATACGGCGGTCACGAAGTACGATATTTCCAATGTCACCAATTCCGCTTCCGTCAATATATACAGAGCCTGAAGGGATTTTTCCAGCTACTGAAGCTTCACTGTCGCTTAAAGCTAGCACCTCTCCATTATCCATAATGAAGCAGTTTTCTTCAGGAACTCCACAGTCTGTTGCAAGTTTGATGTGCATCTTCTGCATGCGATACTCACCGTGAATTGGCATAAAGTATTTTGGTTTCATCAAACGAAGCATTAATTTTTGCTCTTCCTGTCCGCCGTGTCCAGAAGTATGAATATCGTTTAGAGCACCGTGAATAACCTCTGCTCCTGCACGGAATAGCATATCAATTGTTTTGCTAACACTTACTGTATTTCCTGGAATAGGTGAAGATGAGAATACAACCGTATCTCCAGGGATAATTTGAATTTGGCGGTGAGTACCATTTGCAATTCTAGATAGCGCTGCCATCGGTTCACCTTGGCTGCCTGTACATAAAATAGTCACGCGGTTAGCTGGAATTCGGTTAATTTGAGAAGGCTCAATGAACGTATCTTTTGGACATGAAATATATCCAAGCTGTTGGCCAATCTCAATAGCTGCTTCCATACTGCGTCCGAATACAGCAACTTTGCGGTTATGCAATACGGCTGCTTCCACTACTTGCTGTAAGCGGTGAATATTTGAAGCAAACGTTGCAAAAATAATACGGCCGTCTACTTTACGGAAAATGTCATGAATGCTGTCACCTACGCGGCGCTCAGACATCGTAAAGTTAGGAATTTCACTGTTTGTACTGTCTGAAAGCAAGCATAGAACGCCTTCTTTACCGATTTCAGCCATTTTTGTTAAGTTAGCCGGTTCGCCCACTGGTGTAAAATCAAACTTGAAATCTCCTGTATGTACGATTTGTCCGTTTGGTGTTTTTACCACAATTCCGTAAGAATCAGGAATACTGTGAGTTGTGCGGAAGAACGTTACCGATGTTTTACGGAATTTAATTACGTCATCTTCAGTAATTTCATGAAGCTGAGCTGTACGAAGCAACCCATGCTCGTCTAATTTGTTGCGAAGAAGTCCAAGGGCTAATTTCCCTGCATAAATAGGAATGTTTAATTCTCTTAATAAGTAAGGAATTCCGCCGATGTGATCTTCATGACCATGTGTAACGAAAAGGCCACGGATTTTATCTGCATTTTTTACCAAATAACTGTAGTCAGGAATAACGTAGTCAATTCCTAAAAGCTCATCTTCAGGGAATTTAATTCCTGCATCAATAAGAATAATTTCATCTTGAAACTGTACGGCATACGTATTTTTACCGATTTCGCCTAGTCCACCCAGGGCGAAAACTGCCGTTTGATTATTTTTTACAAATTTCATTTTCATCATATCTCCAATACTTTAAAATCTTCATGCTGTTGTTCATATTCTAGATAGTCTCCAGTCACTGCTTGAACAAACTCAATATTAATTGAACGCGCTTTTAACTTTTTACGAACGTCACGCTCAGAATCTGCGTTCACATACACTGTTTTTGTATTCTCACGTACAGCTACTTCACTCATTTTTTCTTGAAAATAAACTTTAAAAATCATAACAAAAATCTCTCCTTAATTCCGAAATTCAAATAACTTATTTTATTATATTATAAAATGTGTATGTATTTCATGTATTTTCTAAAGAAACTTGCTTTCACTACATTTTAGTCATCTAAATATAACAAGTCAATTAATTATAGAATAATATTAATAGGAAACGGATACAAGACTATATTTTCCGGGCGTATAAAAAATAAGGGCTATTCCATTGTACGATGCAGACACACACTCTGCAAATTTTACAACAGAAAGCCCTAAAAAAATCGATTATGCCATCGTTTTTTTACGCAATAATTCATTCCAGCGTTTTAGCAGCCTTTTTCGAAAATCTTTTAACATGATTTTTCAGCTCCTTTGTTTTTTTTCGATACCTGCCTGTCTCTCTCTGTACTTTTATTATATGATGAAAAGGGAGAGGTTTCTCGTGGTTAAATATGGAAAAAATGTAAATAGGAACGTCCATTTATAGAGAAATCAGTGCTTGTTTGGTATAATTGGAAATGCCTAACAAAGAGATAAAAAATTATAAAAAATAAGGTGATAAACGTGGAACGAAAGATTATTTTTTTTGATATTGATGGAACGTTATTGGATCATGATAAAAAACTGCCTGCTTCTACAAAAAAAGCTGTCCAGCTGTTAAAAGAGCAGGGGCATGAAGTGGCAATTGCAACTGGAAGGGCTCCTTTTATGTTTAAAGATCTGCGTGAAGAGTTGGATATTCAAACATATATTAGCTTTAATGGTCAGTACATTGTCTTAAATGGAGAAGTTCTTTACAAAAAGCCGTTAAATAAAGAAGAGCTTCAGGATTTAACGGCTTTTGCTGTTGAGCATGATCATCCTGTCGTATACATGGATCATGAAGATATGAAATCAAACATTGAATTTCATGATTATATCGAATCCAGCATCAGCACGCTGAAAATTGGATTTACCCACCCTCACCACGATCCTGCTTATTTCAAAGGGCGTGAAATTTATCAATCCCTCTTATTCTGTACAGCGGGAGAAGAAGCTCCTTATGAAGAAAAATTTAAGAAATTTGACTTTATTCGCTGGCATGAATTTTCAACTGATGTTCTCCCAAAAGGTGGATCAAAAGCGCGAGGAATTGAGACCATGATTGAAAAGCTTGGCTTTGATAAAAAAGATGTATATGCATTCGGAGACGGCTTAAACGATATCGAAATGCTTGAGTTTGTCGGAAATGGCGTAGCGATGGGAAATGCGGAAGAAGTCGTGAAAGAAGTGGCTGATCTTGTTACAAAAGATGTAGCAGAAGGTGGTATTCTCCACGGATTAGAGCTAGTAGGATTGTTAAAATAAGAAAAAACGCGAGCTCTAGCTCGCGTTTTTTAGCGTTCATATGGAAAAGCATTTTCAGGTTCTTGAAATGGATGTTCTTTATTAATGTAATCATAAAACATAATTCCGTCTAAATGATCAATCTCGTGCTGAAATACGACAGCAGGAAGGCCTTTCAAACGAATTTTCACTTCTTCGCCTTCAAGCGTTGTGCCTTTTACTGTGATGCGTGCATATCGAGGAACAAATCCTGGGATATCTTGATCGACAGACAAGCAGCCTTCACCGCCTGTAAGGTATGTCTTTTCAACTGAGTGGCTAATGATCTTAGGGTTAAATAATGCATAGCTGTATAGCTTGCCTTTTTCATCCGTAACGTGTACCCCAATCATTCGTTTTGATACATTAATTTGAGGAGCGGCAAGTCCGATACCAGATCGCAGTCCATATTTAGCAGCAATTTCAGGGTCTTGGCTGTTTTTCACATATTCTAATAAGCTATGTAAAATCTTTTTGTCTTCTTCAGAAGCAGGTAACGGTACTTCTTTTGCTACTTCTCGCAGCGTTGGGTGTCCGTCTTGGATAATATCGTTCATTGTAATCAACTTTCACATCTCCCTAGGCTATTTTATAGGTATAAAGTGTACCAAATCCGTATAAAAAAGTCATTACCTCGACCTTGACCACAGAAATGTTTCTACTAATTATATGTATCAAACATTTGGAAAAACATGCATAAGAAAAAATAAAAGCGGCAGTTAGCCGCTTTTATTGTATAATTACCAGCCGCCACAGCTGCAGCCGATAATAACTAATAAAATGAACAGTACGATTAATAACACGAAACCTTTATTAGAACCGCCGCAGCCATATCCACCATAACCCAACATAATGTAACCTCCCGTAGTTATCAATCCCAAGGTAAAAAGTAATAAACTCCCTTTTTTTCACGATTGGGTTAGTATAATATATTAAAAGGTGGAAAAAGGGTGTAGATAAATTGCTAATTTCCTACAAAAATTGTATAATGACCCATGGATAAGGGAGGATTTACCAAATATGAAATGCGTCGGAAGATATATAGTTATTGGCATTGCTGCTATGTCACTAGCAGGCTGTGCAGAGGGCTCATCGCCTGAACTTGAGGTATATAATGGATTAGAAAAAGTGGTAGCACAAGAAAAGCAATTTGCTGATCAGCAAAAACCGTTAGCTGATTTAGAACAGCAAGAAAATGCGATATACGACCAAATTATTGAGCTAGGGATTAAAGATAAAAAGAAAATAAAAAATAAAGCACAAAAAGCGCAGCAGTTATTAGATGAGCGTGAAAATAAATTACAAAAAGAAGAAAAAAGCATCAGCGCTTCGCAAAAACAGTTTGAAGCGACAGAGCCAAAGATCCAAAAGCTAGAGGACGGCAAAGCAAAAGAAGAGGCGCTTGAACTATCTTCGTTAATGAAGAAGCGTTATAAGGCCTACCAGTCCTTACATGATGCCTATCTTCATTCCATTGAATTAGATCGTCAGCTATATACGCTCTTTGAAAAAGACAATGTGAAATTAGAGAATCTTGAAACACAAATCGCTTCGATCAATGCTACTTATAAAGAAGTTGAAAAGAAAAAAGAAACGTTTAACACACTAACAGCTGACTATAACAAAGCCAAAGAAGATTTTTATAACAAAACGAAGTTAAAGGTGAAAAATAGCGAGGATAAATAAGAAGGCCTGTGAAGTTTACAGGTCTTTTTTTTTGGCTGAAAAGGAAGGTTTTCTGAAATAAAGAAAGAGTTTCGACACGATTCAAGTAAAAATTACAAAAGGTTATTGTTTTAAAAAATCGTTTATTTGTGGCAAGATAGGAGATGTGCAGACGTAAAAAAAGAGAAGGTTATTATAAAACATATAATACAGTTTGTATCTGTGTAATAGTACAGCATGTCTTTTTTATGTGTTTTATTTCACAAACTAAAAAAGCGTAATTTCTTGATGTAAATGCATTGACGAACTGTTTTAGTGTATTGTAAACTAGGTAGCGTAGTAAGTGTTGTATTAATCATTTTTGCAAAATAATTAATACAGTTTAACGAAACGCTCGTTTCGCTTAAACTTTCCTTTTACGTAAATGTTTGCACAGAATTCGCTGGGGAATACATAGAAATGTTAAGGATTAGCGAATTCAAAAAGCTACTCGACAAAATATGACTTTTACTTGTCCATTTGGGACATTCTAAAAGCGTGTATGTTTGTTTGATTAGTAAAATGAATTTATACGGCTTAAATGAAAGGAAGAGGTGACTTAGATGGCTGCTAAAACTAAAAAGGCTATTATTGATGTATCAAAGCAACTTGATAAAATCGCTGAGCAGTACCAAACGTTCCAAATTCTTAATGAAGAGGGCGAAGTAGTAAATAAATCAGCGTTGCCAGATTTATCTGACGAAAAATTAAAAGAGTTAATGACTCGCATGGTATACACTCGTATTCTTGATCAACGTTCAATTTCATTGAACCGTCAAGGTCGTTTAGGTTTCTATGCACCAACTGCTGGGCAAGAAGCTTCTCAAATCGCTTCACATTTCGCATTAGAAAAAGAAGACTTCATTTTACCTGGGTACCGTGATGTGCCTCAGTTAATTTGGCATGGTCTTCCACTATATCAAGCGTTCTTATTCTCTCGTGGTCATTTCCACGGTAACCAAGCGCCAGAAGGTGTAGATGTACTTTCTCCACAAATCATCATCGGTGCACAAATCGTGCAAACTGCTGGTGTGGCACTAGGTCTTAAAAAGCGCGGTAAAAAAGCAGTAGCGATCACTTATACAGGTGACGGCGGAGCTTCACAAGGTGACTTCTACGAAGGTATGAACTTCGCAGGTGCATTCAAAGCTCCAGCAATCTTTGTTGTACAAAACAACCGCTTTGCAATTTCAACACCAGTTGAAAAGCAATCTGCAGCACGTACAATCGCTCAAAAAGCAGCGGCTGTTGGTATCCCAGGCGTTCAAGTAGACGGTATGGATGCACTAGCAGTATACGTTGCAGTAAGCGAAGCTCGTGAGCGTGCAGTAAACGGTGAAGGTCCAACTTTAATTGAAACATTAACTTACCGTTATGGTCCACATACAATGGCTGGTGACGATCCAACTCGTTATCGTACAGCTGAGCTTGACACTGAGTGGGAAAAGAAAGATCCACTTGTTCGCTTCCGTAAATTCTTAGAAGCTAAAGGCATCTGGAATGAAGAAGAAGAAAACAAAGTAATCGAGCAAGCTAAAGAAGATATCAAACAAGCTATTAAGAAGGCTGACGATTATCCAAAACAAAAAGTTACAGATTTAATGGAAATCATGTACGAAACTATGCCTTCAAACTTACAAGAGCAATATGAAATCTACAAAGAGAAGGAGTCGAAGTAAGCCATGGCGCAAATGACAATGATTCAAGCGATTACTGATGCGTTACGCACAGAAATGAAAAACGACGAAAACGTATTAGTTTTTGGTGAAGACGTTGGCGTAAACGGTGGAGTATTCCGTGCGACTGAAGGTCTTCAACAAGAATTCGGCGAAGATCGCGTATTCGATACGCCATTAGCTGAATCTGGTATCGGTGGTCTTGCTGTGGGTCTATCGACTCAAGGTTTCCGTCCGGTTCCTGAAATTCAATTCTTTGGTTTCGTATACGAAGTACTTGATTCTGTATCAGGTCAAGCTGCACGTATGCGCTACCGTTCTGGCGGTCGCTGGAATGCACCAATCACATTCCGTTCACCATTTGGTGGAGGCGTTCATACACCAGAACTTCACGCTGATAGCTTAGAAGGTATCGTAGCATCTCAACCTGGTCTAAAAGTTGTAATTCCTTCAACTCCATACGATGCAAAAGGTCTTTTAATTTCATCAATCCGTGATAACGATCCGGTTGTATACTTAGAGCACATGAAGCTTTACCGTTCATTCCGTCAAGAAGTACCTGAAGAATCATACACTATTGACTTAGGTACAGCTGATGTGAAACGTGAAGGTACAGACGTAACGCTTATCGCTTACGGTGCAATGGTACACTCATCGTTAAAAGCAGCTGAAGAACTAGAAAAAGAAGGTATCTCTGCTGAAGTAGTGGACTTACGTACAGTTCAACCTTTAGATATCGATACAATTCTTGCATCAGTTGAAAAAACTGGTCGCGTAGTAGTAGTTCAAGAAGCTCAAAAACAAGCTGGTATCGCAGCTAACGTTGTAGCTGAAATTAACGATCGTGCAATCTTAAGCTTAGAAGCACCAGTATTACGTGTAACAGCACCGGATACTGTGTTCCCATTCTCTCAAGCTGAGGGCGTATGGTTACCAGACCACAAAGACATCGTTGAAACAGCTAAGAAAGTACTTGAATTTTAATTAGCATTTTACTGTGATAGAAATCAGCTTTGTGCTGATTTCTGTCTTAGATAAAATAAACACTAACAAATTGAACGCAACTAACTAGGAGGGTGAAGACACGTGGCATTTGAATTTAAACTGCCGGATATCGGTGAAGGTATCCACGAAGGTGAAATTGTAAAATGGTTCGTAAAAGCTGGAGATGAAATTGATGAGGATGATGTACTAGCAGAAGTACAAAATGACAAAGCTGTTGTTGAAATCCCATCTCCTGTAAAAGGTAAAGTATTAGAAGTAAAAGTTGACGAAGGTACAGTAGCTACTGTAGGACAAGTTATCGTTACTTTTGATGCTCCTGGATACGAAGACTTAAAATTCAAAGGTGACGATCATGATGATGCACCAGCAGAAGAAGCTAAAGAAGAAGCTTCAACTGAAGAAGTGACTGAAGAAGCAACAGCTCCTGCAGCACAAGCTGATGTTGATCCTAACCGCAAAGTAATTGCTATGCCTTCAGTGCGCAAATATGCTCGTGAAAAAGGTATAGACATTAAAGCTGTTCCTGGTTCAGGTAAAAACGGACGTATTGTTAAAGATGACATCGATAGCTTCTTATCTGGTGGCTCTACAGCTACAGCAACTGCTGAAGCTCCAGCTAAAGAGGAAACTGCTTCAGCTGAACCAAAAGCAGCAGCAGCACAAGCTATTCCTGAAGGCGATCTACCAGAAACTCGCGAGAAAATGAGCGGTATCCGTCGTGCAATCGCA
Organism: Priestia megaterium; assembly: GCF_009497655.1. Taxonomy (NCBI): domain Bacteria; kingdom Bacillati; phylum Bacillota; class Bacilli; order Caryophanales; family Bacillaceae; genus Priestia; species Priestia megaterium. The sequence goes on from NZ_CP023317.1 coordinate 1,357,159, forward strand.
AAAGCTATGGTTAACTCTAAACACACTGCTCCACACGTAACATTAATGGATGAAATCGATGTAACAGCTCTTGTTGCTCATCGTAAAAAATTCAAAACAGTTGCAGCAGATCAAGGTATTAAATTAACATTCTTACCTTACGTGGTAAAAGCGTTAACTTCAGCACTTAAGAAGTTCCCAGCTCTTAACACTTCAATTGATGATTCTACAGATGAAGTAATTCAAAAACATTACTACAACATCGGTATCGCTGCTGACACTGAAAAAGGTCTTTTAGTACCAGTTGTGAAAAATGCTGATCGTAAATCTGTATTCGAAATTTCGGATCAAATTAACGACCTTGCTGGAAAAGCACGTGATGGTAAATTAGCTCCTGCTGAAATGAAAGGCGCTTCTTGTACAATCACAAATATCGGTTCTGCTGGTGGACAATGGTTTACTCCAGTTATCAACCATCCAGAAGTTGCAATTCTAGGTATCGGACGTATCGCTGAAAAACCAGTTGTACGCGACGGTGAAATTGTAATTGCTCCAGTATTAGCATTATCACTAAGCTTTGACCACCGTATTATCGATGGCGCAACAGCTCAAAACGCTCTTAACCAAATCAAGCGTTTATTAAATGATCCAGAATTATTATTAATGGAGGCGTAATAAATGGTAGTAGGAGATTTCCCAATCGAAACTGATACTCTTGTCATTGGTGCTGGCCCTGGTGGCTACGTTGCAGCAATTCGTGCAGCTCAATTAGGTCAAAAAGTTACAATCGTAGAAAAAGGTAATCTTGGAGGCGTATGCTTAAACGTTGGTTGTATTCCTTCAAAAGCATTAATCGCTGCAGGTCACCGTTTTGAACATGCTAAACATTCTGAAGACATGGGGATTATCGCTGAGAACGTAACAGTTGATTTCTCTAAAGTTCAAGAATTCAAAAACGGCGTTGTAAACAAACTTACTGGCGGTGTTGAAGGCCTTCTTAAAGGTAACAAAGTTGACATCGTAAAAGGTGAAGCTTACTTCGTTGACAGCGAAACTGTACGTGTAATGGATGAAAATTCAGCACAAACGTACAAATTCAAAAATGCAATCCTTGCAACTGGTTCTCGTCCAATCGAGATCCCTGGATTCAAATTCTCTGAGCGCGTAATCAACTCTACAGGTGCATTAGCGCTTAAAGAAGTTCCTAAAAAATTAGTTGTAATCGGCGGAGGTTACATCGGTACTGAGCTTGGTACTGCTTTTGCTAACTTCGGTACAGAAGTTACATTTGTAGAAGCTGCTGATGAAATTCTAGCTGGTTTTGAAAAACAAATGAGCTCTCTTGTTAAACGTAACCTTAAGAAAAAAGGAAACGTTGAAATCTATACAAAAGCAATGGCTAAAGGTGTTGAAGAAACTGCTGATGGCGTACAAGTTACGTTTGAAGTAGGCGGAGAGTCAAAAGTAATCGATGCTGACTACGTATTAGTTACTGTAGGTCGCCGTCCTAACACTGATGAGCTTGGTCTTGAGCAAGTTGGCGTTAAAATGACTGACCGTGGTCTTATCGAAATCGATAACCAAACTCGTACATCTGTAAGCAACATCTTTGCAATTGGTGATATCGTAACTGGACCACCACTTGCACACAAAGCTTCTTACGAAGGTAAAATCGCAGCTGAAGTAATCGCTGGCGAACCTGCTGAAATTGACTATTTAGGAATTCCAGCAGTTGTATTCTCTGAGCCTGAGCTTGCATCTGTAGGTTATACTGAAGCACAAGCGAAAGAAGAAGGATTAGCTGTTAAAGCTTCTAAATTCCCATTCGCTGCTAACGGACGTGCGCTTGCACTTAACGCTGCAGAAGGCTTCTTGAAGCTTATCACTCGTAAAGAAGACGGAGTAGTTGTTGGTGCTCAAATCGCTGGACCTAGCGCATCTGACATGATCGCTGAGCTTGGTCTTGCTATCGAAGCTGGCGTAACAGCTGAAGATATCGCATTAACAATTCACGCTCACCCAACATTAGGTGAAATCACAATGGAAGCTGCTGAAGTAGCTATTGGAAGCCCAATTCACATTGTAAAATAATGTTTTTAAAAAGCTGATGCGTATGCATCAGCTTTTTTTTTTGAAGAAAACGGTTTTCATCAAGTATCAGATGCTTGTCAGACAGTTTTTATTGCTGATGAGTATCTCCTTTAGAAGAAACGTGTAAAAAGCGCTGAGGCAGTCTTAAATGAGCTCTAGATGCATACATATGAAGTGGGACGTGCTTTCCTTATAGGTAGATAAAAAATTGCTTCTTTGGATAACGAATGAAAAGGCGGCGAAGGAGCTATGAAGACATATTTCGTTTGGAGCTTACACATTGTTATTTGGATAGGTTATTCACTGGTTGAATTGCTATCAAAACGTGATCAATTGACATCTAAAATTATTTTGTTTTTAGTATTTGCTTATTTAGCTTACGGCATAGCAGAAATGAACGTCAAATCTAAAAGACTGGCGCTTATGATGACGGGCACAACGTCAGCTATCTGCTTGACATGTTATCAACTAATTTTATTTTGCACGGCGTAAGAGTGCATAAAAAAAGCGTTAGCTTATATAAGCTAACGCTTTTTTTATCTTACACAGATTTCTTTTCTTTTTTTAATGCGCCTTCTTCTTTAAATGCTTTCATTAATGAGAAGACCGTTAACACCAGCACAATTGAAAATGGAAGTGCTGCTATAATCGCAGCCGTTTGGAGTGCATCCAAGCCACCTGTCCAAAGCAGAATGATTGCTGTTAACGATTGAATTAAGCCCCACGTAAGCTTAATAGAGCCTGAAGGATTTAGATCACCATTTGTTGTCTGCATTCCTAAAACAAATGTAGCTGAGTCAGCTGATGTAATGAAGAATGTAGCAATTAAGCAAATAGCGACAATGGACATGAACGTACCAAATGGAAACTGTTCAAGTACGTAGAATAAAGCAACTTCTGTTCCTTTATTATTGATAACATCCATAACAGGAAGATCCTTGAAAAAGTCTAAGTAGACCCCAGAACCTCCGAATACGGCAAACCATAATCCGCCAAATACGGTCGGAACAGCTAGTACACCAATTAAAAATTCTCGAATGGTTCTACCTCGTGAAATACGAGCAATAAACGTACCAACGAACGGTGCCCAGGCGATCCACCATGCCCAGTAGAAAATTGTCCAATCTTGAACCCAGGTGCTGTTATCAAACGGGCTCAATCGAAAACTCATCGACGGCAAGTTTTGAATGTAGCTGCCAATTGTTGTAACGAATAAGTCCATAATAAAGTTGGTTGGACCTGCAAATAACAAGAATAGCATTAACAGAATAGCTAAAACAATATTAATGTTACTCAAATACTTAATACCTTTGTTCAGACCTGTCTGTGCTGACAGCATGAACAAGAACGTCACGATAATAATAACAATTAATTGAGTCGTGAAATTATTATCAATACTTGGCGACAAGTAAGAGGCTCCACCAGTAATTTGAATAGCGCCCAGTCCTAGAGATGTTGCCACCCCAAAAATAGTTGCAAATACGGCGATGACGTTTATGATCGTTCCAAGAGGTCCATCAACACGTTTTCCTAATAGTGGACGTAAAATATTACTGATTATGAACGGGTAACCTTTTCTAAATTGAAAATATGCAAGGGCCAGTGCAAGAACGGAATAAATAGCCCAAGGATGTAAACCCCAGTGGAAAAACGAATAACGTAGAGCTGCACGAGCTGATTCTGCTGTACCGCCTTCACCAGAAGGTGGAGTATGAAAATGATTGATTGGTTCTGAAACACCCCAGAATACAAGTCCAATCCCCATACCAGCACTAAATAACATAGCAAACCACGAGACATAACCATACTGAGGCTTTTCGTCAGGTTTACCTAGTTTAATGTTTCCGTACTTTGAAAAAATTAAGTACAGCGTAAAAACTAAGAATAATGTAGCTGCTAATAAATAATACCAGCCAAATTTCTCGATGATAAAACTATGTATTGCCGATGTGACAGGTGTAAGCGCTGCGCTTCCTAGCACAGATTCCGGAATAACACCCCATACGATAAATACTGCAGCAATAATAACCGAAATGATAAAAACAGGAGTCAGTTTTTTCATCGATTATCACTCCTTTCCTATTCTATTTTACATAACATAGTTTCTCATATAACCTTTTTAGCTATACATGAAACCACATGGTTATACATTCTAGTAAAGTTTGTATGAAATGTCTACCCTATTAGTAAGAAAAAAAGGCAAGATCTCAAATTCTTATTTTTCGTAATTATTTTAAAGTGCCGAAATAGATATGAAATTAGACATAGTTTTTTCATATAAATAGAGATGATGCTAAGGGGTCAGTTTTTTGAAAACAAATATAACATTTATGAGAAAAATATTTTTAATGTGACATACTAATTAGTTGTTGACATATTTAATGTGACATAATAATATAATATCAAGAGTTGTAAAACGCTTACAAAAAAAGACGGTTAAAGGGGAGTTTACAAAATGGGAACAATCGTATGTCAAACATGTAACTGCACAATTGATCATTTCGAAGATGAGAAAGTGACGCGATTATACTCAACATGTAAAAGCGGAGAATGTCAAAAAGCAGATGAAGATTTAGATTAATTCAATAAAAAAAGGTGCGGAATTCCGCACCTTTTTTTTATTGAATTGCTTTATGTTCTTTAATGACACGAAATGTCTTTAATTCAAAATCTTCCGGACCCTGCACTGGTAAACCTGCCTCTAAGTTTGTTTCAATGTAGGTTAAATTTTCCTCAGTGATGATTTCCCCAGGAATAAAAATAGGAATACCAGGAGGATAGACCATTACAAATTCTGCAATAATACGACCTGCTGACTCATGAAAAGGTACCACTTCGGTTTCAGCGTAAAAAGCATCACGAGGTGTTAAAGCCAATACAGGAATATCAGGTAATAAAATAGCCGGTTTTGCCGTTGTCTCAGAAAGGTTATGGAATTTTGCGGATAACTCACGCAGAGCTGTGACAAGACGTGAAAGATCTTCTTCTGTATCTCCGGGCGTGATAATACATAGAATATTATAAAGGTCAGACATTTCCACTTCGATATTATGAGCTTCACGCATCCATTTTTCTACGTCATAGCCCGTAATTCCTAAATCTGAAACAGAAATAATTAATTTAGTAGGGTCTAAATCATACGTAGCTTTTGTGCCTAAAATTTCTCTGCCTATACATCGGATATGCTCAATTGTATTAATTTCTTTTCGTGCTTTTTCAGCAAGAGAAATTGCACGTTCAGCCAGCTCTTTTCCTTCTGTAGCTAGACGTTTTCGTGCAACATCTAAAGAAGCCAGCAGCAGATAAGAGGTTGATGTTGTTGTCAGCATGCTTAAAATAGACTGTACGCGTTTTGGAGAAATTAAGCCTTCGCGTATGTTTAAAATGGAACTTTGCGTCATAGAACCGCCTAATTTATGCACGCTTGTTGCTGCCATATCTGCACCGGCCTGCATAGCAGACAGAGGCAAATCATCATGGAAGTGAATATGAACGCCGTGAGCTTCATCAACAAGTACAGGCACTTGATACGAGTGGGCAATTTCTACGATTTTACGAAGGTCTCCGGAAATTCCAAAGTAAGTTGGATTGATAACAAGCACTGCTTTTGCTTCAGGGTGCTGCTTTAAGGCTTTTTCTACAGAGTCCGATGTAATACCGTGAGAAATGCCAAGATTTTCGTCAATTTCAGGATGAATAAAAATAGGCGTAGCTCCTGAAAAAACAATCGCACTCATAACAGATTTATGCACGTTTCTAGGAACGATAATTTTATCTCCAGGTCCACATGTCGCCATAACCATTGCCATAATTGCTCCGCTCGTTCCTTGAACAGAGAAAAAAGTATGATCAGCACCAAATGCTTCTGCAGCTAAATCCTGCGCTTGTTTGATAATGCCTTTTGGCTGGTGAAGATCATCAAGGGGACCGATATTAATTAAATCAATGGATAAAGCATCATCGCCAATAAATGAGCGGAATTCAGGATCCATTCCATTTCCTTTTTTATGTCCAGGGATATGGAATTGTGTTGGGTTTTTCTTAGCGTGATTAACTAATCCAGTAAATAATGGAGTTGAAAATTGAGAAGACAACTTTGCTATACACCTCTTTTATCATAAATTGTCAGTCCCTCTAAGCAAAGCTTAGAGGGACTTTGATTGTTTTTTTATCAAATTACAGCATTCAATTTTATATATCAAAAACTAATGGCTGTTGAATTATACATATTAAAATATCAGATCTTTTTTCTACAAAAGAAATTCAACAGAAATTCTACTCCGCAGTTTTCTTGATTTTAACCATTATATAAATGAATGAAACGCGTATGTTTACTACTGTTTGATAATATAAATACAATTTTTAGTTAAAAAAATACAAGTAATTGTAAACTGCTTATTACTTATTATTTTATAGTTCTTTATGTTTTGAAAATCCCCATAAAACAAAAGAATTATAGCACTTATTAACCTATTTGCAAAGATATTTTAAAGAGAAAATAAAAAGAAAAAAAAGGAGAAATTCTTTTGGGTGAAAAGAGAATAAATTTTGTGTACATTATAGATTGTGATAGAGTTAAGAATATAGATATACATAGAATGAAGAAATAAATGGAGTGATGAGAAGTGGAATATCAATACCCTATCTCCCTTGATTGGAGTACAGAAGAAATTATTGATGTAGTGAAGTTTTTTGAAAGCATTGAACGAGCTTATGAAAAAGGTATTGAGCGTGATCACCTAATGGCAGTCTATCGCCGATTTAAAGAAATTGTGCCAAGTAAAGCAGAAGAAAAAACAATCTGTAACGATTTTGAAGACCAAAGCAAATACTCTTCTTATCGAACGATTCAAAAAGCAAAGGCTGCTTCTTCTGGAGATATCATAAAAATGTAAAAAATGAGACTGGGACAAAAGTAGTTTAGCCGAAGTAAAAAACGAATCATTAATCAAATTGTTTGATTAATGATTCGTTTTTTTTTGTTACGGTGAACATAGAGTTTATCTGTTTCGTTTCTTCTAGCAGTTGATTGGAAGGCAAGGCGAAGACTCCTGCGGGGAAAGCGGAACAGGCGAGACCCCGCAGGAGCGCAAGCGACGAGGAGGCTCACCGGCCGCCGGCGGAAAGCGAAGCCTTGCAGGGAAATCAACTGCGGTGTCACAAGCGTTTCAGCTTATGTATCCCATTTATTGGTCTTTCGATGAGCTTCCTTTCGTTATGTGTCACCCTCATTTTTTTATATCAATTCGTTAAAATTATGCATATGCTTTTTTAGTTAGTTCATATAATGGAGTTACCGTATGAAATGTTTGTTCAATACGAGCCATCCATTCTTCGCCGCTCATTGCAATCGCTTCTTCTTTTGGAATTGTAATGCCGCATAGGATCTCAGCTTTTTTAACCGTCTCTAGACGTTCAAACAAACTCTCTAAGTCTTCAGAAGATAAGTCGCCCATTTTTTTACTATCAGGTTTTGTATGATCTTTCGACCAAACAAACGAGTCTGGGATATTTTGACGAATCTCCTCCATGTTTTGTTTTAGCAGCTTTCCAAATTGTTCTTTAATAGGTGATTCGTAAATGACGGCAAACCACACAAAGACGTGTGTTTCCCAAAGGCCAATTTGAAAATGAGGGAGCTTTTTATACCCGCGTTTACTGTTAGCAAAGGCTACCCACGTATCTGCTGGCGGGTTAACTGTTCTTCGTGCATGTTTGGCAATATGTACGAACATTTCATCTCCACAAAGTGAAGAAAGAGTAGGAGCAAAATGATTGCTCAATTGTTCGAATTTTGGGCGTATCGTTGTCTTGATGGCTTCCATACGTGCATCAAGCCCCTCGATACGGAATACGTTAAAGTCATCTTGTGAAAATCCTGAGAATGCCATGTGAAACCTCCGTTTTTTTAGTGAATATGTATAGCTGCTGTGCATCTATGCAAGTAAGTATGATTTACGCGAAGATTCTACCACATGAAAAGCATAAACACCAATTAATTCGCATATGCTTGTCAAAACGTGTCTATCATTTTTTTATAGGTAATCACACAATTTAGTTGCATGAGATTAGGTTTCGACATAGACTATATCAATCAAAATATCTGAAAATTTAGTTTTCTATAAGTGGGTTCAATAATTTGAGAGGGGTGTTTGAAACATGAAACAAGTGGTGAATATGTATAAGAAGAATGATGGACAAAAAAGATTAGGTGTAATTCGGTTGGAGTTAGATTACGAGTTAGCGACGTTATATGAAGCCATGATGGAGAATAATGAGGAACAAAAACAAAAATGTAAGCGAAAGCTCGAGAAACTTCGTGAAGAAATGATATCTCTTCAGTAGCAGACACGGGAATAAAATAGAACAAATATGGGTAAACTGTAAAAAAGGATTAAACTGAATGAGCAGATTCATAAGTGGTAACAGAGCACGTGGGAGAAGAAGCGGCAGTTCTTCTCCCACGTGCTCTGTTAATTGACATCTTGCAGAGGTTTTTTTAAGCTTAAATAAGAGACGTATTTTTGAGGGGGAATTGAGATGACACAACGCTGGAAAGAAATTGATACATACGTTAAAGAGTGGCTAAAAGAAGCTGGACAAAAAATTCAACAGTCGTTTAGTAAAGAACTTCTCATTCAAACGAAATCGAATCCAAATGATTTAGTAACAAATATGGATAAAGAAATTGAACAGTTTTTTATCTCAAAAATCAATGAAACCTTTCCGGAACATCATATTCTCGGAGAAGAAGGATATGGGGAAGAGCTTGAATCAGAAGAAGGAACGATTTGGATTATCGATCCGATCGACGGTACGATGAACTTTGTTCATCAGCAGCGAAATTTTGCTATTTCCATCGGTATATTCGAAAATGGTGTAGGACAAGCAGGTTATATTTATGATGTTATTCATAATGAGCTGTATCATGCTTTAAAAGGACAGGGCGCGTTTATGAATGACATCCAATTGCCGAAACTTGAACCTGTACCAGTTGAAGAAGCTATTATTAGCTTAAATGCAACGTGGGTGACGGAGAACCGCCGTATTGATCCTTCCGTATTAAGTCCGCTTGTGCGTAAAGTAAGAGGGACCCGTTCATATGGATCCGCAGCTATTGAGCTTGCTTACGTAGCGGCTGGACGCTTGGATGGATACATTACTTTACGTTTGGCTCCATGGGACTTTGCTGCCGGTAAAGTGTTGATTGAAGAAGTTGGAGGAGTCATGACGGATTTAGAAGGGAAGCCGTTAGAGATTCTTGAAAAAAGCAGTGTATTTGTAAGCAAACCAACATTACATGACGAAATCTTTCGTACGTACCTTGAAGGAAAGTGGACTAAATAAAATAGAAGTGAAGACTTACGTGTAGTCAAAGAATTTAGTGATGAAAAAACGTCATGAACCATTTTGATGTTGCAAATGGCCATGACGCTTTCAATCATCGCAAAAAAATTACAGCTGCCCTTTTTCTCGCATTTTTTTCTTAGTCGTAAAGCCAAGACCCATTACAACAATTAAAGCTACGATAGCTAAAATGACCCCGAGAGCGCTTCCTTCTCCGATAAATATGCCAATTGACATAATAGCTGCAGTTGCGATGAATGCATATAAAACGAATACCCACTTAATGTTTCTCATGTTGATTCCTCCCATTTGTAACGGATATTTATAGTGTACAACAAAATCATTCTGCAATTCTAGAGTTAGTGTGATATAATAGCTTAGTTATTACAAGCATAGGAGTGAAATGCGTGAACATTCGTAAAGATTTACGTAATATTGCCATTATTGCCCATGTAGACCATGGGAAAACAACGTTAGTAGATAAATTATTACATCAGTCCGGAACATTCCGTACTAATGAGCATGTTGAAGAACGTGCGATGGATTCAAATGACCTTGAGCGTGAGCGTGGAATTACAATTTTAGCGAAAAACACAGCTATTAATTATAAAGATACGCGTATCAACATTATGGATACGCCAGGACATGCTGACTTCGGTGGAGAAGTTGAGCGTATTATGAAAATGGTAGACGGTGTTCTACTTGTAGTAGACGCATACGAAGGATGTATGCCTCAAACGCGCTTTGTATTGAAAAAAGCATTAGAGCAAAACTTAACGCCGATTGTTGTTGTTAACAAAATTGACCGTGACTTTGCTCGTCCAACTGAAGTAGTTGATGAAGTAATTGACTTATTTATTGAACTAGGTGCAAGTGAGGAACAAATTGAGTTCCCTGTTGTTTATGCTTCAGCAATCAACGGAACGGCTAGCACGAACCCTGAAAAGCAAGATGAGAACATGTCATCTCTATTTGACTCAATCATCGAGCACATTCCAGCACCAGTAGACAACAGCGACGAACCACTTCAATTCCAAGTGGCAATGCTTGACTACAATGACTATCTTGGTCGTATCGGTGTAGGGCGCGTATTCCGCGGAACAATGAAAGTAGGCCAGCAAGTTGCATTAATGAAGCTTGACGGTACGGTAAAACAATTCCGCGTAACAAAATTATTCGGTTTCCTAGGCTTAAAGCGTGTTGAAATCGAAGAAGCAAAGGCAGGAGACCTGATCGCTGTATCAGGAATGGAAGACATCAACGTAGGTGAAACAGTATGTCCGTTTGACCACCAAGATGCACTGCCAATTTTACGTATTGATGAACCTACTTTACAAATGACGTTCTTAGTAAACAATTCACCGTTTGCTGGTCGTGAAGGTAAATTTGTTACATCTCGTAAAATTGAAGAGCGCTTAATGTCTGAACTTGAGACAGATGTAAGTTTACGCGTGGAAAATACTGATTCACCGGATGTATGGGTCGTTTCAGGACGTGGAGAACTTCATTTATCTATTTTAATTGAAAATATGCGTCGTGAAGGATATGAGATTCAAGTATCAAAACCTGAAGTAATCGTTCGTGAAATTGATGGCGTTCGCTGTGAGCCAGTTGAACGTGTGCAAATCGACGTGCCTGAAGAACATACGGGTTCTATTATGGAATCAATGGGTGCTCGTAAAGGTGAAATGGTTGATATGATTAACAACGGCAGCGGTCAAGTTCGTCTGATCTTTATGGTTCCTGCACGTGGTTTAATCGGTTATACAACTGAGTTCTTATCGTTAACTCGTGGATTCGGTATCATTAACCATTCATTTGATAGCTACCAACCAATGCAGCAAGGTCAAGTTGGAGGTCGCCGTCAAGGTGTGCTTGTTTCTATGGAAAGCGGTAAATCATCTACTTATGGAATCCAAGGCGTAGAAGACCGCGGTACAATTTTCGTGGAGCCAGGTACAGAAGTATACGAAGGTATGATCGTAGGAGAACACACTCGTGAAAATGATATCGTTGTTAACATCTGTAAAATGAAGCAAATGACGAATATGCGTTCTGCTAACAAAGATCAAACAACAGGTATGAAAAAACCTCGTATTATGTCTTTAGAGCAATCACTTGAATATTTAAACGAAGATGAATATTGTGAAATCACACCAGAATCTATTCGTCTACGTAAAAAAATTCTTGATAAAAATGAACGTGAAAAAGCAGCGAAAAAGAAAAAATACGCTGACACGAAATAATAAAAAAAGGAAGTCGTTAGCTTTATTTGCTAGCGGCTTGTTTTTTATCAATTATATCAGAATTTTCTATTTTTTGAAAGCGTTTTATAAAGAGATAATTTGGAAAGGAAAAAGGTGGCTTATATCGAATAATGTAAAGTAAGGAATAGGGGGAAGGAAGATGGATGTAAAAGAACACCTTTCATTTTTTGCTGCTTTGTATCAAGTAGATGAACATGCAAAAATAGGAATGTGGCTGTTATACTTTACTATTTTAGGGCTATCTGTTCTTGTGTACAAACTCGGGTTTGCAAAGAAGCTGCCGCTTTTAAAATCTGTGGTTATTTATCTATTTTTAGCTTTTGGATGTACAATTTTAACGTTTTTAGGCATTTTTTTACCTGTAGCTGAAGGGCTTGTGGTTGCAGCGCTTGTATTAATTATTTATAAAATACGGCTGTATCAGGCTAAAAAGCAAAACTCCACGTTGGGTTCATAAAAGACTACATAAAAAGACGCTTGTAGCTACAAGCGTCTTTTTAGTATGATATAGCCGAAGACAAGAGCGGCTGCGAAAATTAAATGGCCAGCTGTCCAATAAAAAATTGCTACTGCATCATCCACCGCAGGCGTAGGCTTAAGCGCAAGCAGCGTCAACGGAAAATACAAAGGAATGGTTGGAAGTGTTAATAAAAAAGAACACAATACGATTTTTCGAATAGACATATTGTTTAATTTACCTACTATGTAAACAAAAACGATCCCAATTGCAACGGCAATGAATAAATGAAAAACAAACTCCACCCATTCAGGCCATTGAATAGGGCCAATGATAGGAATAAAATCAACATTTAATAAAAGGGTATAAACTTGTTTGCCGGTTAGCCATTCTATCCATTTCAAACATAACCCAAGGATAATCCCGCTGAACATGCCAATACTTATTCCTAAACGGAGCACCTTACCAATCCTCCTCTGTCTTTTTCGACTCATATAGTTTAAAGTTACCAGTAGCTATGCGTTCTTTTGTTCGTTTTTCAATCCGTTCAGAACATTCATTGCACATATATGTATGGATAGGACGGTTGCGCAGTCGTTTTGCCACGAGCGTTTCATCCTCAATTGTTTCAATTTTATCGCACATGACACATTGTACTCTCATTTCTATCACCTCAACTTCTCTATACATCATTCTAGCCGAAAATTCTTGTTTTATAAAGTTTTTTTGCGGTGCTATCTCTCAGGAGAAAAGGAACGATAGGAAAACATTCCTAAAGAAGCAGGTAATTTTGCTTGTTAGCTCGAAGATAGTAACTAGTAAGTACATAAACAGTAGGAGGGATGAAAATGGCCAACGAAGTCGAGACTCAATTAGTAGATGCATTATACGATGAGCTACAGACAGAGAGATTTGCAACCATTTCAACTATTGATTTTGAAACAAACGCTCCAAATGTTAGTGCCATTTCGTGGTTAGTAGCTCCGACTAAACAAAAAATTCGATTTGCCGTAGATGTCAAATCGAGGATTGTAGAAAACATTAAACATACGAATAAAGCAGTGGTAAATATTCTTGCTAATGAATCATGCTACTCAATCAGCGGAATAGCTGAGGTAGTGCAGGAAAAGTTAGAAGGAGTAGCTTTAAAGCTGACGCTAATTGAACTAGATATTAATGAAGTAAGAGATGTCATGTTCTATGGCTCTAAGATTTCAGTAAACCCTTCATATGAAAAGACCTATGATCCAGTAGCAGCCGCTAAACTCGATAAGCAAGTAATTGAAGCGATAAAAAAAGCTTAGCAGCGGCCTGCCGCTAAGCGACTTTCTTATTCATTTTTTTGAAGATGATTATTAGATTGTTTTTCCTGCTCATTCTTTAAATTTTGCTCTTGTTTATTATTTAATTTTTGATTGTTTGTATCTGTTGAACTAGGATTTCGGCGGATTTCTTCTGCAAATTCAGGCATCACTCGGTTTACAATGGCTGCTAATTCATCTAAAAATCCTGTAACCGGCCGACCTTTGCGAATTTCATTTCCAATTTGTTTTAGCCGAGCGACCGTATCAGGATCTGCAATAACAACAGAGTTAGCGCCGTACGGATCAGCTTTCAGACCTTCGGCAACTGTATATTTGATTGAACTTACTTCTGAACGATCAATATCTTTGCCGACGTCAATGCCTACGATTGCATACTTGCCGAGCACAATGGCAGTAGCATCATTTACATTCGGAACGCTTGAAGCCAGTTCAACTAAATGCGCTGATATTTCATTAGCAGTACGCTTGTGAGAGCGTTCAGGAGATGAATTTTTGACCTGTACAATTCGATCTGTCTTTTGCCCTTCTTCAACGTCTGCTTGATTATTGTTGCAGCCGGTTAGTGTAATAAAACATAAGCTAATGGATAGAAAAAATTTGTTCATGTGGGAGACTCCTCCTTATGAATGACTCATTTTTTGTAGTAATTTGTATTTAGTTTCTAATAGTTCTTCTATCTTTATACACGTGTTCATATATTTAAAGAAAATGGTCCGTCCATTTAAGGTCACTTCACACATGTGCGTTACATAGTATATAAATGGATGGGTGCCTTGTTTCACTCCTTACAGGAAAAACAATCGGAGTAGGAGGCTGAATTATTGGGAAAAATTTATGTATTAGATACGAATGTTTTATTACAAGATCCGCATTCAATTTTTTCATTTGATGATAACGAAGTAGTGATTCCAGCCGTTGTACTAGAAGAAGTTGATTCGAAAAAAAGAAATATGGATGAAGTCGGACGAAATGCAAGGCAGGTATCCAAACTCATTGATAACTTGAGACAACATGGAAAGTTATATGAGAAAATCCCGTTAGAAAATGGGGGCCATTTGCGAATTGAACTCAATCATCGCTCTTTTCAACAGCTTCAAGAAATCTTTGTGGAAAAAACAAATGATAATCGAATTTTAGCTGTTGCTAAAAATTTATCCCTTGAAGAGGAAACAAAAGAAGATGGACGTGAAGTGATACTAGTGAGTAAAGATGTGTTGGTACGTGTGAAGGCTGACGCAATCGGTTTAAGAGCAGAAGATTTTTTAAGTGATCGAGTAGTGGAATTCAATAGTATTTATACAGGCTTTTCAGAAGTCTATATTGCAAAAGAACTGCTGAGTCAATTTTACGAAAAAGGAGAGCTGCTAACGTCTCAAATTGCAAACCACTCCTTTTTTGCAAATCAATTCTTAGTGATGAAAGATGCATTTGGAGGATCCGGATCAGCCATCGGCATTGTCGATCAAACAACAACGAAAGTAAAAAAACTTTTATTTGAATATGATCATATATGGGGAATTAAACCTCGAAATGTTCAGCAAATTATGGCGTTAGAACTTCTTCTTAGAGACGACGTTCAACTGGTCACGTTAATTGGAAAGGCAGGTACGGGGAAAACGCTGCTTGCTTTAGCTTCAGGACTTATGCAGACGGAAGATCTAGGGTGTTTTAAAAAGCTGCTTGTAGCTCGTCCAATTGTTCCTTTAGGGAAAGATATTGGATTCTTGCCAGGAGAAAAGCAGGAGAAGCTTCGTCCATGGATGCAACCAATTTATGATAACCTAGAGTACTTATTCAACACTAAAAAACCTGGAGAACTGGATGCGATTCTAGCGGGTCTGAGTTCAATAGAAGTGGAAGCCTTGACGTATATAAGAGGCCGAAGCATTCCGGAACAGTTTATTATTATTGATGAAGCACAAAATTTAACGAAGCATGAAATTAAAACAATTTTAACAAGGGTAGGGGAAAAGAGTAAAATTGTGCTTATGGGAGATCCGGCTCAAATTGATCATCCTTATTTAGATGAGTATAACAACGGATTAACGTACGTAGTTGAAAAGTTTAAAGAGCAAAAAGTATCGGGCCACGTTCGGTTAATCAAAGGAGAGCGCTCCGGGCTAGCACAATTAGCAGCTGATATTCTTTAAAAAAAAGTGGGGTCCCTTTTGGAACCCCACTTTTTTTATTATGTAACGATGATTTCTTCCACATATTTAATAGGGTTATTTCGGTTAGATCCGTCCGGTAAATAGACATAGATAGGCCCGTCTTCTCTAAGAGGCTTTCCGTCTTGGCTGAAACCAAAGATTAGTTTTTGCGCTTCTTCTAATGAAAAAGAAATCAGCGCGTCTTTTGTTTTAAATGAAACGTTGGTAGCGTCTTCAGTAGGTGAAGCGTTTGCTAGAAAAGGTGCAAATAAAATCCCAAATGTTCCATTTACTAGCTCCTGTTTTTTGAATTTCTTTTCGGTTTTTAACGTAGGAGGAAAGACGGCTCCTTCTTGAATTTCACGGTCCCAATGCTTCGAAACAGCCTTTGTGTACGCTTCTGTCTCATCTTTTTGCTCTGGTGGATGTTCAAAGAAAACGTCCATATCGAGCTTGCGGTCATCGAAAATCCACACGCTTGGGTCGAGTGTCAGCGTATATTTTACTTTTCCTTTTAACATAATAATTGAATTCATCATAAATGCCCCCTTGCTAAAAGTATAAGCGCTTTCTCCTTATTTGTCACTTTGATGAAAAAATTTAGTTGAGAGTGATTCTCGTATGATATAATGTAAGAGTCAACGAAAGTGCGAAATTTCCTATATCTATGGTAATGGTTTTGAGAAAGTAACAGTATAAAAAAGACGGCCAGCCTCACGGACATGTTTATCCTTGCTTTTTTGGAGCATAGCCTTTAGAATTGAGAGATAGATTAGGTAATCGCTCGCGAACGGAGGGATTGAGTTTGACGCCTGAGACAATGATAGATCATCGTGAAAAAGCGTATGCGTTGTTAAAAGCTGATGCAGATAAGATTTTGCAATTAATTCAAGTTCAAATGGATAACTTAACAATGCCACAATGTCCTCTTTATGAAGAGGTTTTAGATACACAAATGTTTGGTTTATCAAGAGAAATTGATTTTGCAGTTCGTCTTGGTTTAATTGATGAACGTGTTGGAAAAACATTGCTAGACCGCCTCGAGCGTGAACTTTCTGCACTGCATGAAGCGTTTACAAAAAAATAAAAATCACGCGATCGAAACTCAAACTATATACAAACGTAGTTTGAGTTTTTTATTACAGGTGGTTTAAATTTCCTAATTTACTCAAATTTGTACATAAAAGATGAAACGAAACAGAAACACGTCATTTTTAAAGGAAGAGGGTTATGGTAAAAAAAATATTTAGGCATTTTGACTATTCAATTGTAATTCCAGTGCTGCTTCTTTGTGCGGTTGGACTAGTTATGGTTTACAGTTCAAGTATGATTGTAAGTATTACAAGATATCATACGTCAAGTGATTTCTTTTACAACAGACAAAAAATGTGGCTTGCGTTTACGCTTGTATTGTTCATTTTAACAATGCTAACACCTTACAAGCTGTATCCTAAAATACTGCCTTATGCGATTCTGGGCATTTTTGTACTGCTTTTGCTTGTGTTTGTAATGGGGCATACGAGTAACAATGCGCAAAGTTGGCTGCAGCTTGGCGGAGCAAACATGCAGCCGGCTGAGTATGCCAAGCTTGTTGTCATTTTATACTTATCGTATGTTTTGTCTAAAAGGCAAGAGTATATTGACAACATCAAAAAAGCTTTTTTTGGACCTATGGGTCTTGTATTTCTAATATTAGGTTTTGTAGCGATTCAGCCTGACCTTGGAACGGGATCAATTATTTTTGCGATTTCCGTTACCATTATGCTATGTTCGGGAATCTCTAAAAAAACCTTTTTCCGCATGTTAGCACTAGGTATTATTTTGCTTACGGTCATTATTACGATTGGTTTTTTTACAGGTCAGTTTACTGCCAATCGAATCGGCCGTTTTACCGGTGCGTCAGATCCGTTTGCTAATGCTCAAGGAACCGGTTATCAGCTGGTTAATTCATATTTAGCAATAGGTACAGGAGGCTTAAAAGGCCTTGGTTTAGGAGAAAGTGTACAAAAGTATGGTTATCTTCCCGAGCCCCATACCGATTTCATTATGGCCATTATTGCAGAAGAATTAGGATTCTTTGGAGTTATGCTCGTGCTGGGCCTTTTAGGCTTCTTAATTTTCAGGATTTTAATGCTGGCTAAAAAATCTCAGGATCCGTTTGCTAGCATGATTTGTATTGGAGTAGCCAGTATGATAGGTATTCAAACAGGCATTAACCTTGGAGGGCTTACGGGACTCATTCCGATTACCGGCGTCACGCTTCCGTTTATCAGTTACGGAGGGTCTTCGCTGCTAACGCTTATGGTGTCTATGGGAATTATTGTAAATATTTCGTTTTTCGTAAATTATCAAAATAAAAAACAGAAAAATACGGAAAATATTGTGCTACATCCGAACAATACATCAACAACAAGTGATTGATTTTCGTAAAAAAATTGTGTAAAAAAAGCAAAAATTTATTGGAATTTTATTATTTTCCATTGATTTTTGCTTTTCTTTTATCCAATTTTGCTATATATTGAAGTTTATACGAAATTGAGAGGAGATTAGCAACATGAGTTTTGTAACTAAAAAAATCAAAAAAGTATTAGTAGCAAACCGAGGAGAAATTGCGATTCGTGTATTTCGAGCATGTACTGAACTGAATATTCGGACTGTTGCAATTTATTCGAAGGAAGACGCAGGTTCTTATCACCGTTACAAAGCGGATGAAGCCTATTTAGTAGGAGCGGAGAAAAAGCCGATTGATGCTTATTTAGATATAGAAGGCATCATCGACATTGCTAAGTCTCATGATGTAGATGCTATTCACCCTGGCTATGGTTTTTTGTCAGAAAATATCCAATTTGCAAAACGTTGCGAAGAAGAAGGCATTATTTTCATTGGCCCAAAATCCAAGCATCTTGATATGTTTGGCGATAAAGTAAAAGCACGTCATCAGGCTATTCAAGCAGATATTCCCGTTATTCCTGGTACAGATGGTCCTATTGATTCAATTGACGAAGCAAAAGAATTTGCTAATCAGCATGGATATCCTCTAATGATCAAAGCAGCTTTGGGCGGAGGCGGTCGAGGCATGCGTATCGTTCGCGATGCAGACAGCCTGAATGAATCTTATGATCGTGCCAAATCAGAAGCAAAAGCGGCTTTTGGTAATGATGAAGTATACGTCGAGAAACTAGTTGAAAATCCAAAACATATTGAAGTGCAAATTTTAGGTGATGAACAAGGAAATGTTGTGCACCTTTACGAACGCGACTGTTCAGTGCAGCGTCGTCACCAAAAAGTAGTAGAAGTAGCACCAAGTGTTTCTATAGATGAAGACTTACGTCTCCGCATTTGTGAAGCAGCTGTGCAGCTGATGGAAAAAGTGCAGTACATAAATGCTGGTACAGTAGAATTTTTAGTATCAGGAAACGATTTTTATTTTATTGAAGTAAATCCACGTGTTCAAGTAGAGCACACAATTACTGAAATGATTACAGGTATTGATATCGTTCAATCGCAAATTTTAATTGCGGACGGCTACGCACTTCACAGCAAGGAAGTGTCTATTCCTGCACAAGACCAAATTCACGTACATGGATATGCAATTCAATCTCGTGTAACGACAGAAGACCCGTTAAATAACTTTATGCCGGATACGGGTAAGATTATGGCTTATCGTTCTGGCGGCGGTTTTGGCGTACGTTTAGATACGGGAAACAGCTTCCAAGGCGCTGTCATTACGCCGTATTATGATTCACTGTTAGTAAAAGTAACAACATGGGCCTTAACATTCGATCAAGCCGCATCAAAAATGGTACGGAACTTAAAAGAGTTTCGTATTCGTGGAATTAAAACCAATATTCCATTTCTTGAAAATGTAGTAAAGCATGATAAGTTCTTAACAGGCGCTTATGATACATCCTTTATTGATACAACGCCTGAACTTTTTGTCTTCCCTAAGCGAAAAGACCGCGGAACTAAAATGCTTACATACATTGGGAATGTTACGGTAAACGGATTCCCGGGTGTATCGGAAAAGAAAAAGCCAATCTTTACGAAACCGCGTGTTCCTAATGTCGATATAAAACAACCAATTCCAAACGGAACAAAGCAGATTTTAGATGAAAAAGGCGCTGAAGGGCTAGTAAATTGGGTGAAAGAACGCAAGGAAGTGCTATTAACGGATACAACCTTCCGTGACGGCCATCAGTCTCTTTTAGCAACGCGTATTCGTACAAACGACTTAAAACAAGTAGCTAACCCAACTGCTCGCTTGCTTCCGGATTTATTTTCTATGGAAATGTGGGGAGGAGCAACGTTTGATGTCGCTTATCGATTCTTAAAAGAAGATCCGTGGGATCGCTTGCTTACTTTACGTCAACAAGCGCCAAACGTTCTTTTCCAAATGCTTCTTCGCGCGTCAAATGCGGTTGGATATAAAAACTATCCTGATAATGTAATCAAGGAATTTGTTGAAAAATCAGCTTATGCAGGTATTGATGTTTTCCGTATCTTTGACAGCTTAAACTGGGTGCAAGGAATGACTCTTGCAATTGACTCTGTTCGTCAAACAGGGAAGATTGCAGAAGCAGCGATGTGTTATACAGGTGATATTTTAGATCCGACGCGCCGTAAGTATGATTTAGATTACTACAAGAACTTAGCAAAAGAGCTTGAGCAGTCTGGAGCACATATCCTGGGCATTAAAGATATGGCGGGTCTTTTAAAACCACAGGCAGCTTATGATTTAGTATCGGCTCTAAAAGAAACGGTTGATATCCCAATTCACCTTCATACGCATGATACAAGCGGAAACGGTGTATATACGTACGCAAAAGCAATTGAAGCAGGTGTAGACATTGTAGACGTAGCCGTAAGCTCAATGGCAGGCTTAACGTCTCAGCCGAGCGCTAACTCTCTTTATTACGCATTAGAAGGTGCGGACCGCAGACCAAATCTGGATATTAAAAATCTAGAAGAGCTTTCTTACTATTGGGAAGACGTGCGAAAATATTACCAAGACTTCGAAAGCGGGATGAATGCTCCTCATACGGAAGTGTACGAGCATGAAATGCCAGGCGGTCAATATAGCAACTTACAGCAACAAGCAAAAGCAGTTGGTTTAGGAAACCGCTGGGATGAAGTAAAAGATATGTATTCACGCGTGAATTTGTTATTTGGTGATATTGTAAAAGTTACGCCATCATCAAAAGTAGTTGGAGACATGGCATTGTTTATGGTTCAAAACAATTTGACAGAAGAAACGCTGTTTGAGCGCGGTGAAACGCTTGACTTCCCGGATTCCGTTATTGAATTGTTTGAAGGGTATTTAGGACAGCCTCACGGGGGATTCCCTAAAGAGCTTCAGCGCATCATTCTAAAAGGCAGAAAACCTATTACAGTTCGTCCTGGAGAACTGTTAGAAGATGTGGACTTCGATGCAGTGAAAGAAAAGCTATTTAAAGACTTAAATCGTCAAGTGACGAGTTTTGACGCCATTGCTTATGCGCTGTATCCAAAAGTATTTATGGATTATCACAAAGCAGTCGAACAATACGGAGACATCTCTGTTCTTGATACACCGACTTTCCTATACGGCATGCGTTTAGGAGAAGAGGCTGAAATTGAGATTGAAAAAGGAAAAACCTTAATCGTTCGCCTTGTATCCATTGGAGAACCGCAGGCAGACGGTACGCGAACAGTATACTTTGAATTAAACGGTCAGCCTCGTGAAGTCGTGATTAAAGACGAAAGTGTCAAAACAACCGTTACGGCAAAACAAAAAGCCGACCAAGGAAATCCGGCCCACATTGGCGCTTCAATGCCTGGAACCGTTATTCGAGTAGTAGTAGAAAAAGGCGATAAAGTCTCAAAAGGTGATCACTTAATGATCACAGAAGCAATGAAAATGGAAACAACCGTGCAAGCACCATTTGACGGCGTGATTAAACAAGTACACGTATCGAATGGAGATGGCATCCAGCCGGGAGATTTATTAATTGAATTAGAAAGCTAATCAAAAAAGGTACGAGCTCAGAGCTCGTACCTTTTTTGATTAATTATGTGTATGACGCGTTGCAAGTAAGGTCAAGTAGCTTAATACACCGAATAGGAAAGAGATAATTAAAGAATGAGCAAGCGCGAGCTCTAGCTGCAGACGTGTGACAACAACAAGCATACCGGAAACCGCCTGAAAAATAACTAGAATGAGAGCAGCTAACCATCCGTAAAAAATATTTTTTTGATGACGATAATATTTAACTGCATGGATAAAGGCAGCTAAAATCCATACAAACGTTAAAACAGCAGCGGATCGATGTCCCATTTGAATCCACTGATTCAAATCAACGGGTAGCCAACCGTTTCCGTTTGAACAAAATGGAACGTCTGGACAGGCTAAGCTAGCTTCTTTATGGCGAACAAGCGCGCCCGTGTACACAACGGCATATGTGTATAAGATAACCCCGTAAATATGTTTTTTCATTTTAGAGCCTAGCTGCATGTTAGCTGTGTCGAGCTTTTGATCCACTTCAAAGATGATAAGTGTTAACAGCAGCACAGAAGCAAACGAAATAAGGGAAATACCAAAATGAAGAGCAAGCACCGCATCTGATTGCCCCCACATAACGGCAGCGGCCCCAATTAATGCTTGCAGTACTAGGAAGAAAAAAGAGATAAACGCTAAAGGTCTAACTTCTTTTATATGTCCTAGTGAAATCCACGCCCATACGCATAAAGCGAGTACAAGAAAGCCCGACACGCCAGAAACTAAGCGGTGGCTTAATTCAACAACGGTTTCAAATGTTAAAGGGTCGGGAATGAGCTGTCCGTTACACAGAGGCCAAGAATCTCCGCACCCGTCTGCTGAACCAGTTTTCGTAACAAGAGCACCGCCAAGTAGAATAAGTAACATGGCTATGCTCGTCACAACGGATAAAAACTTTAATCCAAGTCGCACAATAATCACCATCCTAAAAGCAAAGTAAGTAATATAACGAGCTAAACATTTTATCCTAATCTTTTTGTATATTAAACATAAATTTCATTTATTCTCCATAAACTTGATTGAATTTGTTATAATGGTAGAAAGTGTAAGGGTTGTTCATGAGTTTGACTCTGCAGATATGTAAAAGGTACCGTACAGAAAACTATTTTACTTGCAGAAATATCTTTTAACAAGTGACAGGGACATGCATTTAGCTCATGACAAAAAAAATCCATATTTTTTTCATGAATTCTTCACAAAGTAACGGCAAAATATGGTTTAATAAACATGAGAAATAGATAATTCTCTACTATTTTATCGTTTACATGTGAAGCTTTTAAGTAGTTTCGGTGAGAGGAATATGACTTCTTTGTGAACAAAGAGGAGATTTTTGTAAAAATATGTTGAAAACGCCTTCATTTATAGACTCTTTATTTACTAGATAAAAGTCTGTGGATGAGTAAAGGAGGAAGCGCCATGGAAGATTCAAAAATGGTGGAAGATTCAACGCTTTCTGCATCGCCTAACACAGCTCATGTAAGCGAAAATAGTTCCATTTGGTCAGATTTTTTAGCTACGATTAAAATCGGAATAGTCAACTCAAATTTCATCACCACCTTTACTGGTTTTTGGCTAGCTCTTTTCTTCAACGAACA
This sequence comes from Priestia megaterium, assembly GCF_009497655.1. Classification (NCBI taxonomy): domain Bacteria; kingdom Bacillati; phylum Bacillota; class Bacilli; order Caryophanales; family Bacillaceae; genus Priestia; species Priestia megaterium. Next base: position 1,380,404 of record NZ_CP023317.1, read on the forward strand.
ACACTTCTTAGAAAACCTGGATAAAGCATTTTTTACTTTAATAGGTTCTTCACTTATCATCGCCGGTTCATGCAGTTTGAACAATTACATAGATCGTGACATTGACCCTCTAATGGAACGAACAAAGGGACGACCTACAGTGACAGGAAGCTTTACACCTTTGACGGTCCTTGGGATTGGAATCGGTTTGACGTTAACCGGCTTGCTTATGCTACTAGTTGTTTCTTCCGTAGCCGCTCTCATCGGATTAGCAGGAATACTTACATATGTAGTTCTTTACACCATGTGGTCCAAAAGACTATACACAATTAATACAGTAATCGGAAGTATATCAGGCGCTGTCCCGCCATTAATTGGATGGGCCGCTATCGATCCCAATTTACACGTAGTGGCTTGGGTATTATTTTTAATCATGTTTATTTGGCAGCCGCCTCATTTTCTAGCTCTTGCTATGCGAAGATGTGAAGAATATCGAGCAGCGGGAATCCCTATGTTGCCTGTTGTACATGGTTTTGAGCTTACAAAACGACAGATTCTCATTTGGATTGCTTGTTTGTTGCCATTACCTCTTTATTTATACGAATTAGGCATTCCATTTCTAATTTTGGCCACTGTTTTAAACATAGGATGGCTATTTTTAGGATTTGCTCAATACAATAAACAAGAAGACACAAAGTGGGCTAGCATGATGTTTGTCTACTCACTAAACTATTTAACTATTTTATTTGTCTCAATGATTGTCGCAACGCTTTTTGCCTAGATAAAATCTTTCACTGAATGCGACGCTGCACAAGGGGGATTTCTTCTACATGTAGAATTCATTATAGAAGGAATAAGTTTTATGCTCAAGAGGGCATAGATGAAATCACGTCAATGAAAGAGAGGTTGGGGAATGGTATGAAAAAATGGCGATTGAACTTTCGTGTTTTGTCGTTATTTACGCTGCTTGCATTCGTGTTATCGGCCTGTGGAAAACCGTTTTTGTCAACACTTAAGCCTGCAGGTGAGGTAGCTGAAGAACAATATTCGCTTATGCTTCTTAGTACAGCCATCATGGTTTTAGTTATTATTGTGGTCACCATTATATTTATATTTGTTATTCTGCGCTTTCGTCGTCGTAAAGGCGAAGAAAACGTGATTCCAAAGCAAGTGGAAGGAAGCAGAAAGTTAGAAATTATATGGACAGTGATTCCTATCTTGCTGCTCATTATTTTGACTGTTCCAACGGTCATCTCAACATTTAAGCTAGCGGACGTAAAAGGAATGAAGGACAAAGATGCTGTCGTAGTAAATGTGCGTGCTAACTTGTACTGGTGGGAATTTGAGTATCCTAATCAAAAAATTATTACATCCCAAGATCTAGTTGTTCCAACGGATAAAAAAGTCTACTTTAATATTAAAGCTTCTGACGTCAAGCACTCATTCTGGATTCCTTCAGTTGGAGGAAAGCTCGATGCTAACACAGAAAATGATAATAAATTTTGGCTAGTGTTTGATTCTAAAAAATCGAAGGAAGCTAACGGGGTTTTCTACGGAAAATGTGCTGAGCTTTGCGGTCCATCTCATTCTCTTATGGACTTTAAAGTACGGGCTGTATCAAGCAATGAATTTGATACGTGGGCAAAAGATTTGAAAAAGGCAAAGCCTGATGTAGAAACAGCATCCGCAAAAGCGGGTCAAGAGGTCTTTAATGAAAGCTGTATCGGATGCCATGCTGTTGATGTCAAAGACAATCGTCCAGAGCAAGCTCGTCAAGCACCAAACTTAGCCGGTTTTTCTGAACGTGAGCGTGTAGCCGGAGTGCTTCCTCACAACAAGGAAAATATCAAAAAATGGTTAAAAAACCCTGAGAAAGTTAAGCCGGGTAATAAGATGAGTGGTACATATCCTGACTTAACTGATGAACAAGTAAATGAGCTAGCAGACTATTTAATGAGTTTAAAAGAAAAATAAACGTCCAGTCGTTTTTAAAAGGGGAGGTTTAGCGATGAGTACACTCAGTCAAAAGAAGGGTGTAGGTGGAACAATTTGGGACTTTATGACAACTGTGGATCATAAGAAAATCGCCATTCTTTATTTAATTGCCGGCGGTATCTTTTTTCTAGTCGGAGGAGTGGAAGCGCTATTTATACGTATTCAGCTGGCTATACCAAGCAATGACTTTGTTAGTGCAGGAACGTATAATGAAATTTTAACAATGCATGGAACAACGATGATTTTCTTAGCTGCCATGCCGCTTCTTTTTGCTATGATGAATGCAGTTGTTCCGCTGCAAATCGGAGCTCGAGATGTAGCATTTCCATTTTTAAATTTGTTAGGTTTTTGGTTGTTTGCCTTTGGGGGACTCTTTTTAAATCTAAGCTGGTTTTTAGGAGGAGCACCTGATGCAGGTTGGACATCATATGCTTCGCTGTCTATTGCATCGCCTGGTCACGGAATTGATTTTTATGCGATAGGTTTGCAGATTTCCGGAGCCGGGACATTGATTTCAGGTATCAACTTTCTCGTAACAATCATTAACATGAGGGCGCCAGGTATGACTTATATGCGTATGCCGCTGTTTACGTGGACGACGTTTGTTGCATCAGCTCTTATTTTGTTTGCGTTTCCAGCACTGACGGTTGGATTGTTTTTAATGATTTTTGACCGCTTGTTCGGTGGAAACTTTTTTGACGCCACAATGGGTGGAAATACGATTATCTGGGAACATCTTTTCTGGATATTCGGTCATCCGGAAGTATATATTTTAATTCTTCCAGCGTTTGGTGTTTTCTCAGAAATTTTACCTACTTTTTCAAGAAAGAGATTATTCGGATACTCGTCGATGGTTTTTGCTACCGTATTAATCGGATTTTTAGGGTTCATGGTGTGGGCTCACCACATGTTTACAACCGGACTTGGTCCGATTGCAAATGCCATTTTTGCTGTCGCTACGATGGCCATCGCCGTTCCAACTGGAATTAAAATTTTTAACTGGCTGTTTACGCTTTGGGGAGGAAGTATTGAGTTTACGTCTCCAATGCTTTACGCTGTCGCCTTTATTCCGTCATTTGTTATCGGGGGAGTAACAGGAGTTATGGCAGCTGTAGCACCTGCAGATTATCAATTTCAAGATTCTTATTTTATCGTTGCTCACTTCCATTACGTTATCGTAGGCGGTGTCGTATACGCTATATTAGCAGGTGTCACATACTGGTGGCCAAAAATGTTTGGCAAGATGTTAGATGAAAAGTTAAGTAAAGCAACGTTCTGGCTCTTTTTGATTGGTTTCCACTTAACGTTCTTTATTCAGCATTTCTTAGGTCTAATGGGGATGCCTCGCCGCGTATGGACGTTCTTGCCTAATCAAGGTCTCGACCTTGGGAATGCAATCAGTTCATCAGGAGCTGCTTTCATGGCGGTTGCTACGCTCATTTTACTTGTTAACATTATAAAAACCACTGCCAAAGGACAAAAGGTAGGAGGAGATCCTTGGGGAGACGGACGTACATTAGAATGGGCTATTTCATCTCCGCCACCAGAGTATAACTTTAAACAAACGCCGCTTGTACGCGGGTTAGATGCATATTGGATTGAAAAAATGGCAGGAAATAAAGAAATGACGCCAGCCGAACCTCTTGGTGATATTCATATGCCAAACTCATCGTTTATTCCATTTATGATATCGCTTGGGATGTTTATTGCAGGGATTGGCTTTTTGTATCGAAATGATCATGCGTGGGGAGATGTTGTAGGGATTATCGGAATGATCGTCATGTTTTTATCGATGTTCTTCCGTTCATGGATTGATGATCACGGTTTTCATATTCACAAAGAAGACTTAGTTGATGATGACAAGGAGGCGAAGATGTAATGGAGACTGAACAAAAGCTAACCGCTGAAACTTTCCCTGCTTCGCCTGAAAAAGCAACGCTTGAAGGGAAAAATAAATTTACCGGCTTTTGGCTCTTTTTAGGCGGGGAGACGGTTTTGTTTGCTTCACTTTTTGCTACTTATTTAGCTTTGCGCAATTCAACGATGTCAGGACCTAAGCCGGAAGAATTGTTTGATATTAAGCTTGTTTTTGCAGCAACCATGATTTTATTAACAAGTTCACTAACAAGCGTATATGCTATGTATCATATGAAAAATTTTGAGTTTAAAAAGATGCAGCTATGGTTAGGCGTTACGTGGCTTTTAGGTTTAGCGTTTTTAGGGCTAGAAATCTATGAGTTCAGGCATTATGTTCATGAAGGGCATACGTTTACAAGCAGCGCATTTGGTTCTTCTTTCTACGCGCTGGTTGGGACACACGGAGCTCACGTAACGTTCGGACTGCTTTGGATTGGTTCTTTGATGATTCGAAATGCGAAGCGGGGGCTAAACTTATATAACGCTCCTAAATATTATGTCGCAAGTTTATACTGGCACTTTATCGATGTTGTGTGGGTCTTTATTTTCACGGTTGTATATTTAATGGGAATGGTGGGATAAGCTGATGACGACAAATCAATCAAACTCAGATAACCCAAGGCTCAATTTAGAATATCGTAAAAAAAGAAACGCAGAAGATATGAAGATGCAAGTTATCTCTTTTGCAATGATGTTGTTTTTAACACTAATTGCTTTTTTTGCGGTTTATCAAGAGTTTAGCGGATGGTACATTATGCCGGTGATTGTGCTCTTGGCGGTTGTTCAAGTCATCTTTCAACTTTATTATTTCATGCATATGAACCACAAAGGACATACCATACCAGCATTTTTCTTGTATTCAGGCGTATTGGTAGCTCTTTTAACCATTTTAGCTTTTGTAACCATTATTTGGTGGTAAAGAAAAGGGCTGGCATGCGCCAGTCCTTTTCATCATCTGTAGAAGGAGGAATAGACGTTGATTAACAATTTGCAGATGTTTGGTTTTGAAGCACTTTGGAGCCCTTACTATTTTGTAACCATTTGTCTGGTGACCGTCTTATATTTTTTCATCGTTGGTAGATGGAGAGGGAATTTTATAGGAGCGGCGGCCGTAGACAGAAAAACAAAAGCGTATTTTGTTATCAGCATGGTTCTTTTGTATATATGTAAAGGAGGACCTGTAGATTTACTAGGGCACTTTATGTTTAGTGCTCATATGACGCAAATGGCAATTGTTTACTTGGTGATTCCCCCGCTTTTTATTTTAGGAATTCCACCGTGGTTAGCTCGTTCTGTTATTTATGTAAGAGGGGTTAAACCTGTTTTTAAATTTTTTACAAAGCCCTTAATTGCTTTACTATTATTCAATGGGTTATTTTCTTTGTATCATATTCCGCTGCTTTTTGATGTTATTAAAACGGATATGACGCTTCACGGAATCGTGAGTGTTGTATTATTTATCGCTGCATTTTGTATGTGGTGGCCACTCATTAATCAGCTAGAAGAAGAACAAACGCTAAGTTCTTTAAAAAAGCTTGGATACATTTTTGCAGATGGCGTACTTCTTACTCCAGCGTGCGCGCTGATTATTTTTGCAAACCATTCTTTGTATGCGACGTATACAGACTCAAGCGCTTGGGTACAAGCTCTTTCCCTTTGTGTACCGCCTTCTATGATTGCAAGTTTAGGGCAGCTTGCTCCTGAGATGTTTAATACGCTGCCACCCGTGGAAGACCAGCAGCTAGGCGGCGTTATTATGAAGATCATTCAAGAAATTGTGTATGGAACGGTTTTAGGCTTTATTTTTTTTCAGTGGGCTCGAAAAGAACGAGAGAAAGATACGTACATGCCTGATTTTACTGAATCTCAAGATATAAAACCAAAGGAATTTCCGTCTACTCCTCCTTTGAATTAAAAAAAGCGCAGTCTGATTACTGCGCTTTTTCTAATTCTATAGCTGAACGGTTTCAAGCTGTGATTTGATTTGTGTTAATATCTTTTCACACTGTTCTACAAGGGATGGCGGGAAATATTCTCCGTCTCCATATTCTACACCGTGAGGATAATAATGTTTGCCTAATAGAGGTGTCATAAGGTGAATAACAGCATGCCTGCCCCCTACATCGCCTGAAATAGCATGTCCTTGGACTCGCAAATAGAAGGTATCTCGCTGAAACTCGAATTTTCGATCGTACGTGACGCGTTCATAATCCCATTGTCCGGCGCGGACCAGGCCAAATTGATGCATAATCTCATCTAATAAATCTAAATCTACCTTTAATGAATCAAACTTTGCATATTCAAATTTCATATGAACTCCCTCCCAAAACAGATATACCCCAACTAAATCATAAGCCGAATGGATAAAACTTGCAATATCTAATAAGGAAAAATGTAAACGTTATCTATTTTTATTTAAACGTTTTAAATGCGAAAGTTTACTAAAAAGTTGGTCACACTATAAAGCGAACACACTATGTAAAGGAGGATAAAACAATGAAAACTGTACAAGAGGTAATGACAGCTGATACGGAAACATGCACCACGCTCGATAACGTATATGAAGTGGCAGTGAAAATGAAGGAATGGAATGTAGGCGCAATTCCAATTGTCGATAGAGATCAGTTAGTAGGAATGATTACAGATCGAGACTTAGTTATAAAAGGCATTGCAGAAAAGAAGCCAAATTCAAGTAAAGTAACGGATGTTATGAGTGAAGAGCTTATAACTATTACAGCGGAAGCCTCTGTAGAAGAAGCTTCTAAGCTTATGGCTCAACATCAAATCCGTCGTCTTCCTGTTGTGGAAAATCAAAAGCTAGTCGGGATTGTTTCGCTAGGTGATTTATCAACGTTTCGCTATGCAAATGAACGTGCAGGAGAAGCGCTCTCAGACATTTCAGAACATACGCATTAAAAAGCGAAAGCCAACTGTTTGCAGGATATTCGTAAATAGTTGGCTTTTTCTTTTGTTTCCTTCATACCGATAGCTATTTTTTTTTGAATGCATGTATAATAGAGATAAAAATAAGTTAAACAGGTAAAGAAAACAGGTGTAAGGAGAGGAAGAAAAGCTGAAAAAAGTTATTTTTATTCTCGTATTAATAGTGGCATTTGTATACGCGGAGGATTATTTACCTCAGCTAGAAAAATATCTAACGGGTCAAAATATTGAGCAAAACCAAACGGATTCCAAAAGTCAGCCCACCCAAGAAGTGGCTTCTTATGAAAAACAAAGTGAAAATATGATGAGGCTCATTGGAGATCATTCAGAACAGTTAATTGGAATGCTTGGAGAGCCGGATCGTATTGATTCTTCTGCATATGGCTATGACTGGTGGATTTACAAAAAGAATCGTCAAACGTATGCGCAGGTAGGAGTAGAAAATAATCAAGTCGTATCCGTATACGTCATTGGTTCAAAAACAAATACAGATCCTTTTGAGATTGGTGAGAAGCGAGAAGAAGTGGAAAAAAGAGTTTCACTTTCATCCGAACTCACGCTTCAAAAAGACGGAAATGAATACCGATTTCGTCTGAGTGAAGAGGATATGAAAATGCGTCCAATTATTAAATATGGAGATGTATACGTCCAACTATATTTTGATCAGTTCCTTAATACAATCTCAAGTATTCGAATTATGGATATGGACACGCTATTAAAACAGCGTCCGTACGAAATTGTTTATCGCGGCGAGCTTCCAACAGCTCCGTCATTGACAGCAGAGGAGTGGAAAAGTGTCCAAGAAGGAGAAGAGCAGCAAATTATCGATATTACAAATGTAATTCGAGACCGTTTTCAGCTGTCACCTTTAGCTTGGGACGAAGCCACTGCCGGAGTAGCTTATTTACACAGCAAAGAAATGAGTGACTTAAACTATTTCTCTCACGTTTCACCAGCACAAGGTGATTTAGGCAACCGTCTGCAAAAAGGTGATGTAGTATACCGTATCGCGGGCGAAAATATTGCCTCGAATTATCAGGATGGAATCGCTGCGGTTGAAGGGTGGCTTAATAGTGAGGGACATCGTAAGGCTTTACTCAATAAAGAGTTTACGCGTCTTGGTGTAGGTGTGTATGAGAAGTATTATACGCAAAACTTTATCACTCCGATGAATGAATAGTAAGATTAAAACTTCCTTTTGAAAATAGGTCTACTCTTGTCCTCTTTCTCATAAGTTTTAGTAGAGGTTAGAGGAGGGACGAGAATGAAAGGAAGAATAGTAGGAATATTGCTCGTACTTTTCTTTGCATATACGACTACTGTACATGCAGCTGAAGGGCAGTGGGAAAAGCTTGATAACTTATCTGATCAAACGCTATCGCTTGTAGAGCAAAAGGAGTATAAAGCAGCCCAACATTTGTTCAGAAATTTTTCGAATGAATTTACCAGTCTCAATACAGCTTCTTTGGGCGTATCGGCCGAAGATATACGTATTTTAACTCTTTGTTATGAACAGGTAGAAAGGTCTCTTTTATCTTCTGATTCCAGTGATGAAGAACGTCTTCAAAAAGCTACTCAATTTCGATTATTAGTCGATGCGCTGCACAGCAAGCATCAGCCTATGTGGACTGAACTCGAAGGCAGTATGCTAGCAACATTTAAAGAGATGCGAAATGAAGCAGTAAAAGGAGAACAGGCGGCTTATGAAGCGCAGCTTAAGCAATTTTTAAAGGAATATGATATGATCTTACCGAGCGCGCAGGTAGACGTGTCGTCTCCCTACGTACAGCGTGTGAGCGCAGACGTTCACTTTTTACAAAGTGAAGGAACGCTAAGTGAGATTAACGATGACCAGTTCAACCAAATGGAACAAAATTTAAAAGATTTTTTTGAACAAGTAAAAGAAAATCGTACGGACCCGTCTTTTATTTGGGTTACAATCACCACCGGAAGTATTATTATTGCTACACTTTTTTATGTAGGAGCGCGAAAGTATTTCGCTGACCAGAAAAGAAAGTCAGCCAGAGGGCGTAATGATTGACGTAAAAGCGCAGAATTGTCTAAAATAAAAGAGTAGTCAAACACATAATGAAAGGTGTGGGTAAATGAGCTTTTTGATTTATTTTCTCATTATTATCCTTGTGCCAATTTGGGCACAGTTTAAGGTGAGAAGTGCTTACAAAAAATATTCACAAGTAAGCAACTCATCAGGAATGACAGGCGCAGAAGTAGCAAGAAAAATTTTGGATGAAAACGGATTGTACAACGTTCACGTAGAGCCTGTAGGCGGATTTCTATCCGATCACTACGATCCTCGCTCAAAAGTCATTCGTTTGTCAGAAGACAACTATTACGGAACGTCTGTCGCAGGCGCTGCCGTTGCGGCTCACGAAGTGGGACACGCGATTCAAGACAAAGAAAACTATTCGTTTTTACGCCTTCGCCACTCGCTTGTGCCGGTGGCAAGCCTTGGATCAAACGCTTCTTGGATTTTAATTATGATTGGAATTATCGCGTCGATTAAGCCGTTGCTATTGTTAGGTATTATCTTCATGGCAGCAGCGGTCGTATTCCAAGTTGTAACACTGCCTGTTGAATTTAACGCTTCAAGCCGAGCGATGACGCAAATCGTCTCAGTCGGAGCGATTCGAAATGACGAAGAGCGCGAGACGCGCAAAGTGCTTAACGCAGCGGCTTTAACATACGTAGCAGCCGCAGCAGTAGCAGTTCTTGAGTTGGTTCGTTTAATCATGATTTATACAGGAATGAATAACGACGACTAATAAAAAAATACCGCATTAGCGGTATTTTTTTATCTTTCAAGCGGTTTTTTATTTTCATCAAGGGTAAATCCTTCACCTAAGACATCATGAACATCCGTAACTGCAACGAAGGCGTGTGGATCTACAGAAGTAATAACTTGCTTTAAACGGAAAATTTCATTTTTACTAACAACGCAGTATAGCACGTTGGTATCTTGCTTAGAAAAAGAACCCTGTCCTTTTAAAATCGTCACGCCTCGATCCATTTCTTTCATAATTTTATCCGATATGGCTTCGTTATGATTCGAAATGATGGTTGCGCCTTTGGCCGCATACGCACCGTCTTGCATAAAGTCAATAACCCGTGCAGCGACAAAGACTGCAACAAGTGTGTACATAGCTTCTCGGTAGGATAAATAAATGAGAGACGCACTAATCACAATAAAGTCAAAAAGAAACATCGTTTTCCCCATATTCCACCCGATATATTTTTGAACAACACGGGCAATGATATCGACTCCTCCTGTTGTTCCTCCAAACCTGAAAATAATGCCAAGACCCACTCCAATAAAAACACCGGCAAAAAGAGCTGCTAGAGTCATATCATGGCGCAGGGGCATATTCACCGGAAAGCGCTGGAATATCCATAAAAATAGCGATAAGCTAACAACTCCGAGCATGGTATAAATAAATGCTGTTCTCCCTAATAGTTTCCACCCTACAAAAAACAAAGGAATATTTAACACTAAGTTAGAATAAGAGGGATCAATGTTAAATAAGAAAAATAAAAGCAGGGTAATGCCTGTGAATCCACCTTCAGCTAAATTGTTTTGCATGTTAAAATTAACAAGTCCAAACGCAAATATAGCAGAACCAAGCAGTATAAAAATAATATTTTTTAATCTGAGACCTTTCATACTTACAAACCTCCTATGACCGTTTTTGCACTACCTTATCATAAAGGAATATATTTCATTTCGTAAATAACTATCGAAAAGATTTTTGAAAATAGTAAAAAGTGATGATGTTTCTTCTAGTGCTATGTATTAGTAGTATCCTCAATTCGTAAAATATAGACAGATTTTTGAGAATTAAGGGAAACGTGAGGAATATTGTGAAAGACCATCTGACAAAGGCGTGGTAAGAAGAAGTAATTACACTAAATAATTTGAAGTAAAGATGTTATAATAGTAAGCTGAGTGTACTTCTAAAAGAGGTGAAATAAAAAGATGTCAAAAAAAACGATGGAGCAAATGCAGCAAGAAGTTGATGCATATATTAGCCAATTTAAAGAAGGATATTTTAGTCCTCTTGCTATGCTTGCGAGAATGTCGGAAGAAGTGGGCGAATTATCGCGCGAAATTAACCACTATTATGGTGAAAAGCCGAAGAAAACGACTGAAGCAGAACGTACGGTCGAAGAAGAAATGGGCGACATTTTATTTGTATTAATTTGCTTTGCAAATTCATTAAATATTGATTTACAAGAAGCGCATGATCGCGTTATGAATAAATTTAATACGCGTGACAAAGATCGCTGGACGAAAAAAGAAGACTAAGGAGAGAAAAAGAATGGACAAAATTCGAATTGTACTTGCAGGACCAAGAGGTCGTATGGGAAAAGAAGCTGTATTATTAATAGAAGAAACAGAGCATTTTGAATTAGTAGCAGCGGTGGATCGTATCAATGAAGGAAAATACATAAGTGATATTGAAGGAATGCCAAATGTACAAGCGCCGATCTACACGGATATTGAAAAATGTTTTCAAGACGTTAAGGCAGATGTTTTAGTTGATTTGACAACACCTGAAATTGGACGCGTTCATACTAAAACAGCTTTAACATATGGAGTACGACCTGTTGTAGGAACAACTGGCTTTTCAGAAGAAGATTTAAAAGAATTAAAGCAGCTTGCTGAAGAGAAGGAACTTGGCTGTATTATTGCACCTAATTTTGCGATTGGCGCTATTTTAATGATGAAGTTTTCACAAATGGCAGCTAAATACTTTGATGATGTAGAAATCATTGAAATGCATCATGATCAAAAGTTAGATGCACCATCAGGAACAGGCTTAAAAACAGCGGAGCTGATCAGTGAAGTTCGTGAAGCAAAAAAACAGGGCCACCCTGAGGAAAAAGAATTACTAGAGGGCGCACGCGGTGCAGATTATGAAGGAATCCGCCTACATAGCGTACGTTTGCCAGGACTGATTGCTCACCAAGAAGTGATGTTCGGAGGATTTGGACAAACGTTAAAAATTCGTCATGATTCATACAACCGCGCTTCTTTTATGTCAGGTGTGAAGCTAGCTGTTGACACAGTTATGAACGTAGACACACTTGTATATGGGTTAGAAAATATTATTGACTAAGGAGCGAGAAAAATGAAAATCGCCTTAATTGCACATGATAAAAAGAAAAATGATATGGTACAATTCACAACAGCCTATCAAGCGATTTTACAGGAACATTCGCTGTTCGCAACAGGAACAACAGGAACGCGTATTTCAGAAGCAACGGGTTTGCAGGTTCACCGCTTTCAATCAGGACCGCTTGGAGGAGATCAGGAGATAGGAGCTTTAATTGCTCAAAATGAAATGGATATGGTTATTTTTTTCCGCGATCCGTTAACAGCTCAGCCTCATGAACCTGATATTTCAGCTCTGATGCGTCTATGTGACGTCTATGCGGTTCCTCTTGCAACGAATATGGGAACAGCAGAGATTTTAATTCATGGACTTGAACGAGGCGATTTGCATTGGCGTTCAATTATAAAAAAATAGGGTGAAGATAATGAAAGAAACAATAGATATCCTTGCCTTTGGTGCTCATGCCGATGATGTAGAAATCGGCATGGGTGGAACCATTGCAAGAATGAGTGAACAAGGTTTGAAGGTAGTTATTTGCGATTTGACGCAAGCTGAACTTTCTTCAAACGGAACGGTTGAAATTCGAAAACAAGAAGCGTCTAAAGCAGCTGAAGTCTTAGGTGTTCATGAGCGAATTCATCTGCATTTGCCAGACAGAGGTTTGTTTTTAAAGCCAGAATATATAGCTGAAATTGCATCAGTCATTCGCACGTATCAACCAAGGATTATATTTGCTCCTTATTTTGAAGATCGTCATCCTGATCATGGAAATTGTGCAAAGCTTGTAGAAGAGGCCATGTTTTCCGCTGGCGTTAAAAATTATATAGATGATAAGAAGCAAAAAGCTCATCGTGCGGAGTCTCTATATTTCTATATGATAAATGGATTTCATAAGCCAGATTTTATCGTAGATGTATCAAGCACGTTTCAAAAGAAAGTAGCTAGTCTAGAGGCTTATGAAAGTCAATTTATAAAAACAGCAGATACGTTTGATACGCCGCTCGTAAACGGATATATTGAAACGGTAGAGAGCAGAGAGCGGTTATTTGGCAAAGAAGTCGGGATAGCTTACGGTGAAGGTTTTTTATCTAAAAAACCGATTTTGATGTACGACGATTTAGTAGGTGGAAAATAAATGAAGTTAAAAATTGGTATTACATGTTATGCTTCCGTTGGAGGTTCAGGAGTGGTAGCAACGGAGCTAGGGAAGCTGCTGGCTGAAAAGGGGCACGAAATTCATTTTATTTCCTCTAGCATGCCTTTTAGATTGACGAAAGTATATCCAAATATTTATTTTCACGAAGTAGATGTAAATCAATACTCCGTCTTTAAATACCCTCCGTATGATCTCGCTTTATCCAGTAAAATGGCTGAAGTGGCTAAAAGAGAAAAGCTTGATATTATTCATACGCACTATGCAATCCCCCATGCCGTTTGCGGGATTTTAGCTAAACAAATGGTAGAGCACGAAGTGAAAATTGTGACGACTCTTCATGGAACAGATATTACGGTTCTAGGAGAGGATCCATCGTTAAAAGACTTAATTAAATTTGGAATTGAGAAATCAGATGCAGTGACGGCTGTATCTCAGTCACTTGTTGACCAAACTCACCATTTAATTAGTCCAGATAAAGAAATTGAAACGATGTATAATTTTATTGATGAACGAGTTTATCATAAAAAAGAAGTTCAGTATTTAAAAGCGGAGTATGGCATATTAGAAAATGAAAAAGTCGTTATTCATATTTCAAACTTTCGTCAAGTCAAACGAGTTACAGATATAGTCAAAACATTTGCTATTATTAATGAAAAGCTTCAGTCTAAGCTGCTGCTTGTAGGAGACGGCCCTGAAATGACGGTTGTGTCTCAATTGGTAAAAGAGCTAAATCTTCAAGATTCTGTGTTATTTCTTGGGAAACAAGAAAATGTAGCAGAATTATATTCGATTAGCGATTTAAAACTGTTATTATCTGAAAAAGAAAGCTTTGGGCTTGTACTTTTAGAAGCTATGGCTTGTGGTGTTCCATGCATCGGAACAAATATAGGCGGAATTCCCGAAGTAATTGAACACGAAAAAACAGGATATATTTGCGAAGTTGGAGACGTCGAAGAGGCAGCGAGCAAAGCAATTCAGCTACTTGAAAATGAACAGCTGCATCACCAAATGAGGGAAGCGTCTCTAAGCGCAGTTAATCATAAATTTCATTCAACAGAGATTGTGAGTCAATATGAAAAACTTTATTATAAATTGGTACAGGGTTGAAGAATGGAGGACGTTATGAAAGAACCGTTCATTCATCCGCTTTATATTATTGAAAAACTGGAGACAGCCGGTTACGAAGCGTATTTTGTTGGAGGAGCGGTCCGGGATCTCATTTTAAATCGGACGATTGGAGATATTGATATCGCTACGTCAGCTAGGCCGGAACAAGTGATGGAACTCTTTCCTAAGACGATTCATGTAGGAATCGAGCATGGTACGGTTGTCGTTGTTCATGAGAACGAGACCTATGAGGTGACCACTTTTCGCTCTGAGGGAGAATATGATGATTTTCGTCGTCCCTCGTCCGTTACGTTTATTTCGTCTCTGATAGAAGATTTGCAGCGTCGCGATTTTACAATTAATGCAATGGCTATGAATGCAAAAGGAGAAATTATTGATCCATTTAATGGAAGGGAAGATTTGCGAAACCAGTTAATTCGTACTGTCGGAAATGCTAAAGAACGCTTTCATGAAGATGCTCTTCGTATGATGAGAGCCGTTCGCTTTGTCAGTCAGCTGGCGTTTTCGCTGTCTGATCAAACTAAAAGAGCCATTCAGCAATACGGTGAACTACTGAGGCATGTTTCTATTGAACGCATTACAGTTGAATTCGAAAAAATGCTGAGCGGAAAGCGGCCGTCTTTAGCATTAGCACTTGTAGCAGATACGGAGCTGTATCGCTACTTGCCCGAATTGAATGTAGATCCGCAAAAATTCCGATCTGTTTGTGCACACGATTGGATGATGCTTCAGCGAGTATCGGAGTCGTGGACACTTCTTGTACATCTGCTCGACATTCAAGACAAGCAGGCATTTTTTAAAAGCTGGAAATTATCTAATAAGCAAATTAAAGATATTCAGCTTCAGTCTATTGGTCTTCGGGACGTTTTGGAAAATGGATGGTCAAAACGCATCATGTATACAATTGGAGAGCAGGCCAGCGTGAGCGTGAATCGTATTTTACAACTTCTTCGAAGCAATGAGTATATGAATGAACATGAGCTTCTTTACATCTATAGCGAGCTGCCTATTCATTCTTTAAAAGATTTAGATATAAATGGTCAAGATCTTTTAGTGTGGACAGGTAAAAAGGGTGGTCCATGGGTGTCTCAACTATTAAAAGAAATTGAGGAAAAAGTTCTATACAATGAGTTAATGAACACGAAATCTTCAATAAGAAAGTGGGTGCAGTCTTGCAGTCAGATATAAGAAGAACGCTGCTTGAAATGTTTACGAACGCAGATGGGGACTATGTGTCCGGCCAAAAGATCAGCGATTTATTAGGCTGTTCAAGAACAGCTGTATGGAAGCATATCGAAGAGCTGCGAAAAGACGGCTATGAACTTGAAGCTGTTCGTAAAAAAGGCTATCGCATTGTTGGGAAGCCGAACAAAGTAAGCAGCAACGAGCTTTTATTAGGGCTTCAAACAACAAAAATCGGCCAGTATATTCACTATGAGGAAAGCGTGCATTCTACTCAAAAAATTGCTCATCGAATTGCTCAAGAAGGAGCAAAAGAAGGAACGGTCGTAGTTGCTGAAGAGCAAACGGCAGGAAGAGGAAGACTTGATAGAGCGTGGTACTCCCCAAAATATACTGGTGCCTGGATGAGTATTATACTGCGTCCTTCTATCCCTCCGCAGCAGGCTCCTCAGCTGACTTTACTATCAGCAGTGGCTGTTGTACAGGCCATTCAAGAAGTGACGAACCTTTCTCCAGACATTAAATGGCCGAATGATGTTTTATTAAATGGGAAGAAGCTAGTTGGGATTTTAACGGAAATGCAGGCTGATTTTGACCGGATTCATTCGGTCATCATTGGAATCGGCATTAATGTGAATCAGCAGGAAACGGATTTTAATGAACAAATCAAACACATTGCCACATCTTTACGTATTGAAAAAGGTGAAGAAATTAATCGTGCCGCTTTGATGCAAGCGTTTTTCTTAAAGTTAGAAACCCTTTATGAAGAATACTTAAAAAATGGCTTTGGTTTAATTAAAGTTCTTTGGGAAACGTATGCAATCAGCATTGGAAAGCGAATTATAGCACGGACGATGACAGCCAACATTGAAGGCTTTGCAAAAGGTATAACAGATGAAGGCGTTTTATTGATTGAAGACGATGAAGGTGTTATACACCGAATTCATTCTGCAGATATTGAGCTCTCTGCTAAAAAATAGTAGAAAAATAAAGAAATTTTTATTATAATACGAGTATCAAGGTAGTATCGAAAGAACTTCACTTGATACTCGTTTGTTTATTTTTAATACGACAATAAATCTGCCTTGATCCATTAAGGACTAGGACAGAGGGATGACGCGTAGGTAAGCACATTAGGTAAAGTGTGCTTTTTATAGATGAAGTCTGTCAAAGTCCTTCTTCCTTTTATAGGTAGAAGGGCTTTTTTGTGTGCAGACGTGCGCTCATCTCCTCTGAGAAGGAGGAGAAAGTTAGTGAAAACAAAATTAGATTTTTTACGTATGAAACAAAACAATGAACCAATTGTGATGCTGACTGCGTACGATTATCCGTCAGCTAAGTACGCTGAAGAAGCAGGCGTAGACATGATTTTAGTAGGCGACTCTCTAGGAATGGTCGTTTTAGGATATGACTCTACGATTCCTGTAACGGTAGATGATATGATTCATCATACAAAAGCGGTTAAAAGAGGGGCTAGTGATACATTTATCGTCACCGACATGCCGTTTATGTCCTATCACGTGTCGAAAGAAGACACGATGAAAAATGCTGCTCGCATTATGCAGGAAAGCGGAGCTCATGCTTTAAAAGTAGAAGGTGCAAACGATGTTCTCTATACAATTTCAGAATTGACGCAAGCTGGTATTCCGGCTGTTGCACATCTCGGGTTAACACCTCAGTCTGTCGGTGTTCTGGGCGGTTATAAAGTGCAAGGGAAAGAAGCGAAAGAAGCCAAACAGCTAATCCAAGACGCAATCAAGTGTGAGCAGGCGGGAGCTATTGCTGTTGTATTAGAGTGTGTTCCTAAACAAGTAGCAAAACAAGTAGCTGAACGCTTAAGCATTCCAACAATCGGAATCGGAGCAGGAGCTGAGACGGATGGTCAAGTACTTGTATACCACGATGTATTAACGTACGGCGTAGAGCGTGTGCCCAAATTTGTTCAGTCATTTGCGAAAATAAATGAGCCTATTTTACAAGGGCTTTCTCAGTATGTAAGTGAAGTGAAAAAAAGAGAGTTTCCGAAAGAAGCACATACTTTTTCAATGAAAGAAGAGCAGTTAACGGCACTGTACGGAGGGAAATAAGATGAAAGTCATTACAACAATTAAAGACATGCAGCAGGAGATGAAAAAAGAAAAGCAGCTTGGACGTTCAATTGGATTTGTCCCGACGATGGGCTATTTGCATGAAGGTCATGCTACTCTGCTTGGAGCAGCTCGCACAGAAAATGAAGTAGTGGCGCTAAGTATTTTTGTGAACCCGACTCAATTTGGACCAAATGAAGATTTTGATACGTATCCAAGAGATTTTGAACGCGATGAGCGCGTGGCAAAAGAAGCTAACGTCGACTATTTATTTTATCCTTCAGTAGAGGAAATGTATAAGTCAAGCCGTTCAGTTGCTATAACCGTGAGAGATCGTGTAGACGTATTGTGTGGACAGAAGCGTCCCGGTCATTTTGACGGAGTAGCCACGGTACTAACAAAGCTTTTTCACATTGTAACACCAGATCGTGCATACTTTGGTAAAAAAGATGCGCAGCAAGTTGCTGTAGTAGATGGTTTAATTGAAGATTTTAATTTCCCGGTGGAGCTTAGAGCAGTAGATACAGTGAGAGAAGCAGATGGATTAGCTAAAAGTTCTCGTAACGTATATTTAACAGATAAAGAAAGAGAAGAGGCACCTGTTTTATTTAAGAGTTTACAAAGCGCTCTGCAGCTTCTTGAAGGTGGAGAGAAGCAAGTAGAAATCATTAAAGGGACCATTCGAAAAGAAATTGAGCAACATACGAGCGGTAAAGTGGATTATATCGAGGTTTATACGTATCCAGAGCTAAAACCAATTAAGAACGCCGCTGGAAAAATCATTATCGCTTTAGCTGTTCAATTCTCTAAAGCTCGTTTAATTGATAATGTAATTGTAGACGTACAGGGGGATAACTAAATGTTTCGCACGATGATGAACGCTAAAATACACAGAGCTCATGTAACTGAAGCCAACTTAAATTATGTTGGCAGCATCACCATTGATGAAGATATTATCGACGCAGTAGGAATTGCAGCAAACGAAAAAGTCCAAATTGTAAACAATAATAACGGAGCTCGCTTGGAAACGTACGTGATTCCCGGCGAACGAGGGAGCGGCGTAGTTTGTTTAAATGGAGCTGCTGCAAGACTCGTGCAGCCTGGAGATATCGTCATCATTATCTCTTATGCGCTCGTAGCAAATGAAGAAGTAGCTCACCATCATCCAACCGTAGCGATTATGAATGAGCAGAATAAAATCCAACAATTGCTTAAACAAGAACCAGCTGGTACAATTCTATAAGAACAGTCCCCCTTTATGAGGGGGATTTTTATTTGAATACATACGCTAGTAAGTGAACGGTATAAACCTCTATACACACTAAAGTAAAACTTCTATGTATGAAAGCCTCTCTGTTTTTCACGAGAAGGAGTTGCGCTTTTAAAGCATATAGAGCAGGCTTTCACTTTATACTATAAAAAGACAGACTTGCGAGGTGTTGACCGTGAATAAACGCTTTGTTGTGGTAGATCTTGAAACGACGGGACATTCTCCAAAACAAGGAGATAAAATGATTCAATTTGCTGCTGTCATAGTAGAAGACGGCAAAATTGTTGAACGTTTTTCTAGTTTTTTAAATCCTGGTATGGATATTCCGCCTTTTATTACACAACTAACTAACATTCAAAATGATATGGTGAAAGATGCGCCTTTATTTGAAGAAATTTCACCTAAAATTATAGAATTGCTAGATGATGCTTATTTTGTTGCACATAATGTGGCATTTGATTTAACTTTTTTACAAGAAGAACTCTATCAGTGCGGGATGGAGACGCTTTATAATTCAACCGTGGATACCGTCGAACTGGCCCGGATTCTGTTGCCTACAGTTGATGGGTACAAACTTAGTCAATTAGCTGAGTATTTACATATTGAACATGAAAACCCTCATCAAGCAGATAGTGATGCAGAAGTAACGGCACGTATTTTACTTTTACTAATTGAAAAATTAAAGAAGCTCCCTTTAACAACCTTGAAGCAGCTATACGCGCTAAGCTTACACTTTAAAAGTGAAATTGGAGAACTGATTCAACAAGTTATAGATGATAAAAGTTATGCCGAGGATGATTCTTATGAATTTATACACGGCATTGCGCTAAACAAATATCAGCCGCATTCAGCTAATGAAAAGCAGCACTCTCATACTTACGAAATATTTGAAACTGAAAAGCAAAAGCTGTTCCATCAGGCTCTGCCATTGTTTGAAGAACGAAAAGGGCAGTGGGAGATGATGAACTTTGTACAAGAGTGCTTTGCAGGCAACGAGCATGCTTTAATTGAAGCGGGGACCGGTATTGGTAAAACCTACGCTTATTTAGTTCCTGCCGTGTTTTATGCTTCTGTTCATCACCACCCAGTCATTATCTCAACTAACACGGTAACGCTTCAGCAGCAAATCATCGAAAAAGATGTGCCCATTTTAGAAAAGATTGTGCCATTTCCTGTCACAGCAGCTGTTTTAAAAGGAAGAGAACATTACATTAGTATAAGAAAATTCATTCAGCTCTTAAAAGAGCGAAATAATAATTACGATGCGATCCTCACAAAAGCGAAGCTGCTTATTTGGCTGACGGAAACGGAAACGGGCGACAGCGATGAAATAAACCTGCCTTCTGGGGGCAAACTTTTTTGGGAACAGCTAAATGAAAGCAATCCGTCTCCAAGTGACTTTAAGCATCCTTGGAAACTTTATTCTTTTTATGAACGAGCGCAGAACAGAGCGCAAAATGCCCATATAGTAGTGACAAATCATCGCTTGCTGTTGATGGATGTGATGAGTAATCATGAGCTGCTGCCTGATTATAAACAGGTTATTATTGACGAGGCTCATCACTTAGAAGACATTGCCGGAGAAGAACTAGGAGAGCGCTTAGATTATTTTGCGGTTCATGCGCTATTAAACCGAATCGGAACCATTCAAGACAAAGGGCTGTTAAAAAAAGTTCATCATACGCTTGTAAAATATAGCATCGAGCTTAACACTGAACTTCTTCAAAATCTGTTTGTGCAGCTTCATTCTGAGTGCGATGACTTATTTCGTTTGATTCATTCTTTTGTTCAAAAAAGAACGGGCAATCAGCAGGGCGAGATTGGAAGAAGCAGCTATCGGTATAAAGTGGAAAAAGAGCATGGGCATTACTGGACGGCCATTCAAGAAGCAGCGTCGCGCATTCGTTTTTTAATTCACGATCTTTTTACATGGAATGATGGGGCAAGACATTCCTTTGACGATCTATATGACAAAGCCACAAAAAATGAACAGTCGTCTCTTCATGAATTTCAAACGGCTGTTAAAGGATTTGAGCATATATCTCAGCAAATAGAAAAGCTTTTGTTCAAACAGCAGAGCAATTACGTAACGTGGTTTGAAATTGAGCCAAAAGGAGCAGCAAATGCTACGTATATCTATAGTCAGCCTACTTCCATTGCCGATACGGTGGCTGATGAATTTTTCGCTAAGAAACAAAGCGTTATTTTAACATCGGCTACATTGACGGTGAATGGAACATTTGATTATTTAATTCAAGAGCTAGGGTTATATGACTTTCAGCCTGCTCAACTCATTCTTCCTTCCGAGTTTGATTACGAGAAGCAAGCTAGAGTCTATATTCCTCAGGATATGCCTGCTGTTAACGAAGTATCATTATATGAGTATAGCGCTATGATGGCAGAAAGTATTCTTGACGTAGCCAAAGTAACAAATGGCCGTATGCTGGTGCTTTTTACTTCATATGACATGTTGAAAGCTACATATGGTTATTTGAAAGAGTTAAACGATCTTGAAGAGTTTGTCCTGCTTGGTCAAGGAGTCACAACTAGAAATCGCAATAGACTGTTAAAAGACTTCAGTCAATTTGAGCATTCCATTCTTTTGGGTACAAACAGTCTGTGGGAAGGAATTGATTTGCCAGGAGATTTATTATCATGTCTCGTAATAGTCAGACTTCCTTTTTCATCTCCAAATCAACCTCTGTTGACAGCTAAATTTGAGCAGATGAAAAAAGAAGGGAAAAGTCCCTTTATGAATTATTCACTTCCTCAAGCCGTTATCCGTTTTAAACAAGGATTTGGACGGTTGATTCGTTCAAAAAGTGACCGGGGAGCTATATTTATTTTTGATAATCGTATTACGCGAACAGCATATGGATACCATTTCCTTCACTCGCTTCCAAAAGTCCAGGTTGTTCAAAAAACGTTTTCAAATATCTTACTGGACTACAAAGAATGGTGGAATGAAAAGACTTGAGCATAGCTTAAGTCTTTTTTTATGCATACTGTTTCTTCACTTGAGAGACGATAGTAATATACTATGATAAGCAAATGAGGACAGTGTATGATTAAAATATTGCTAAGTGCTGTACTGTTTTTTAGTTTTATGACCTGTTCGGTTTCAGCAGCCGTCATTAAAAACGTAGATTTTGGTTTGCAAGCTGATGAAGTAGTGATCACCTTTCTGCCTCTTTCAGATGGAGAAGCAAGTCTGATTCAAGACGGAAGCGGTGAGGCGATTTTAGTAAATACGGGGAGTGCATCTTCCTATCCAGAGCTAAACAAGTGGCTGCAGCGATATAAAGTAAAAAAAATCAACCAATTAATAATTACGAAACAGCAAAAGTACTATGATTCAAATGTTCAGCGAGCTGTGAAGGATTATCATATAGAGCGTATTATTGTGCCGGCTCAGTACCAGGCGGAATTTCAAACAGAGAAGTGGAAAGAAAATGATTTATTTCAGTTAACGGATAATATACACGTTGATGTCTTGCATGCATCGAAGCAAAAAACAGCGGCTATGGATCTATTATTTACGATTGGAGAGCACCGAGTTCTATATGCCATGAGCGGCTCAGATGAAGTAGAGGAAAAGTTTTTACGCATTCCCCTTACTCATGTAGATATATTGAAAATTCCTAATTTTGGAGAGGGAACGTTTTTTTCGAATACATTTTTGAAGCAATTAGATATACAGCTTGCCGTTGCGTTTACGAAACCAGGGCGTTCCTATTCCCCTCGACTGCTTTCAAATTTAACAGCTGAATGGATTGAATTATATGACGTAAGAGAGGGGAGCGCTTACTCTATTAAAATGTCGCTAAAATCCTATGATGTGATGAAATTTTCTGCAAAATAAACAAATTTCCTTTTGCAAAAAGAGGTAAATTCCTTATAATATTATATATGTTTACTTATTTATTCGGTTTTTACGCAAAACGTACAGGCTGGATTGATGAGTGAAAAAGATGACGATGGTTTTTGATACCTGTTATAATACGGATATCGTCATTTTGCGTCGTGATAGACGAGCTAGGAGGTTTACAATGGAAAGCAGGATTGAAGTATTATCAACTGTCCGCGTGGAAAATTCCTCGGATTTATATAAAATTGTTGATAGTTTGAATCGCACGTTGAAAAAGCAAGATTTGATGTTCGGATTAGCGTTAGATGAAGAAGATCAAAGCAAAGCTGTATTTACAATTTATCGTACATAAGTAGGGATTTTATGAAAAAGTTAATTATTGTAGCGGTAGCTGCTGTGCTTTTAATTATCGGAGGCATTTCTTTTAGCATTTATCACTCGTCTGTGAAGGATGTTCAGTCTGCTGAGGAAAAAGCAGCATCCCAAGCAAAAAAAGAATTTAATTTGAAATCTGTCACAAGCACCCAGCCATATTTCGGCAATCATGCATTTTATGTAGTAGAAGGTACAAACCGAAGCAATCAAAAGGTAATTGCTTGGATGCCTAAAAGCAAAAAACAAACAGCTGTTTTAAAGAAAGCAAGCAGCGGGATCACAAAAGAGAAAGCCATTTCCATTGTGAAAAATGATAAAAATCCGCAGGAAATTAAGTCGGTGCGCCTAGGCATTGAAAATAAAAAGCCGCTGTGGGAAGTAACATATGTGGATAAAGATAAGAAACATTTAACATACTATTATCTTGATTTCTCTAGCGGTGAATTTATAAAACGATACAGCTTATCTCAATCATAAATCGTTTATACCATATGAAATACCATATGTGTCATAATATAAGATTTCAGCGCTTTATGAAAATGAAGCCAATTTTTTATCTATAATCAGCCTGCGGGCTGATTATAGCTTTAGTTCATAGGGGGAGATTTTAGTGAAGTTAGCAAAACGTGTATCAGCATTAACGCCATCATCAACATTAGCGATTACAGCAAAAGCGAAAGAATTGAAAGCGGCTGGTCATGATGTGATTGGACTTGGAGCAGGGGAACCTGATTTTAATACGCCGCAGCACATTTTAGAAGCGGCTGTTACGGCAATGAATGATGGTCAGACAAAATATACGCCAGCAGGCGGTCTTGCACCATTAAAAGAAGCGGTAATTGAAAAATTCAAACGCGATCAAGGCCTGACGTATTCACCTTCTGAAATTATTGTTTGTACAGGTGCTAAGCACGCACTGTATACGTTATTTCAAGTTCTGTTAGACGAAGGTGACGAAGTAATTATCCCAACTCCTTACTGGGTAAGTTATCCTGAGCAAGTAAAGTTAGCAGAAGGTACACCCGTATTCGTTGAAGGTTCTGAAAATAACGAATTTAAAATCACACCTGAACAATTAGAAGCGTCTATTACTGCTAAAACTAAAGCTGTTATTATCAATTCACCAAGCAACCCAACGGGTATGATTTACACAAGAGAAGAGCTTCAAGCTTTAGGAGAAGTTTGCTTGAAGCACGATATTTTTATCGTATCAGATGAAATTTATGAAAAGCTTGTATATGGTCAAAATGAACATGTATCGATTGCACAGCTTTCACCAGCGTTAAAAGAAAAAACAATTATCATTAACGGTGTTTCTAAGTCACATTCCATGACGGGCTGGCGCATTGGATATGCAGCTGGTGATGCTACAGTTATTAAAGCAATGACAAACCTAGCGAGTCACAGCACGTCAAATCCAACATCTATTGCTCAATATGCAACAATCGCTGCTTATAACGGCACTCAGGAGCCGGTGGAAATGATGCGACAAGCTTTTGAAGAGCGTCTAAACGTGATTCATGAAAAGCTGATTAACATTCCAGGGTTCTCATGCTTAAAACCACAGGGTGCTTTCTATTTATTCCCTAATGCAATTGAAGCTGCAAAGTTAACTGGCTTTGATACAGTTGATGCATGGGTAGAAGCTATTTTAGAAGAAGAGAAGGTAGCGCTAGTGCCTGGATCAGGATTCGGTTCACCTGAAAACGTACGTCTTTCTTATGCTACATCACTAGATCTGCTAGAAAAGGCATTGGAACGAATTCAATCATTCATGACTCGTCATATGAAATAAAAAAGATTATATTTAAAAACAAAAGAGCCTTTTAGCACAGATCACACGTGTTAGAAGGCTCTTTTTGTTTGTTACTTGTTATTATGTTTGTCGAAATGTATAATAGGATGGCATACATAATTACGAAATGTAAGTTTTTTGGAGGGATATTAATCGTGAAAATTACGATTTCAGAAGCAAGCAAGCATGTAGGAAAAGAAGTAACAATTGGTGCTTGGTTAGCGAATAAACGTTCAAGTGGTAAAATTGCCTTTTTACAGCTGCGCGATGGATCAGGATTCATGCAAGGGGTAGTTGTAAAAGCTGAAGTAGAAGAAGAAACTTTTAAATTAGCTAAGTCTATGACGCAAGAATCATCACTATATGTAACAGGTGTAGTACGTGAAGATGAGCGCTCACCGTTTGGCTATGAGTTAACAGTTACAAGCCTTGAAGTTATTCATGAAGCTGTTGATTACCCAATTACGCCAAAAGAACATGGAACAGAGTTCTTAATGGATAACCGTCATTTATGGCTGCGTTCTAAACGTCAACATGCTGTTATGAAGGTTCGTAACGAAATCATTCGTGCAACGTATGAATTCTTTAACGAAAACGGGTTTACAAAAGTAGATCCTCCAATCCTAACAGGAAGTGCTCCTGAAGGAACAACAGAATTATTCCACACGAAATATTTTGACGAAGATGCATATCTTTCTCAAAGTGGACAGCTTTATATGGAAGCAGCGGCAATGGCGCTTGGAAAAGTATTTTCATTCGGTCCAACGTTCCGCGCTGAAAAATCTAAAACACGCCGTCATTTAATTGAGTTTTGGATGATTGAACCAGAGATGGCTTTCTACCAATTCGAAGATAACTTGAAAGTACAGGAAGAGTATGTGTCTCATGTCGTACAGTCTGTTTTAACAAACTGTAAGTTAGAGTTAAATGTACTAGGCCGTGATACATCTAAGTTAGAACAAATTAAAGCGCCATTCCCTCGTATTTCGTACGATGAGGCTCTTAAATTCTTACATGAAAAAGGATTTACAGACATTCAGTGGGGAGATGACTTTGGAGCACCGCATGAAACGGCTATCGCAGAAAGCTATGACAAGCCGGTATTCATTACACACTATCCAACGTCATTAAAACCATTTTATATGCAGCCAGATCCAACAAATGAAGACGTAGTATTATGTGCAGACTTAATCGCACCAGAAGGCTACGGAGAAATCATTGGAGGCTCTGAACGTATTCATGATCAAGAGCTTTTAGCTCAGCGTGTAGAAGAGCACAAATTAGATACAGAAACATACAAGTGGTATTTAGAGCTTCGTAAGTATGGCTCAGTTCCACATTCAGGATTTGGTTTAGGCCTTGAGCGTACAGTAGCATGGATTAGCGGCGTAGAACACGTTCGTGAAACGATTCCATTCCCACGCTTATTAAACCGTTTATACCCGTAAGGAAGTGAAAAAGTATTCTGACTCCTGTAGTCAGGATACTTTTTTAGCTTTTTTTTATGAATCATAAAAAGAAAAGAAAAACGAGGTTTTTACTTATATCACAAGGAAACAACGGCAAACATAGAAGAGAGTCTAACTTAAAAGGGAGTTGCAATTCTCGAAAAAATAAGTTAGTGTAATATTCTTGGAAGGAAGTCATCGTTCGTATATATTTTATATGTGCAGAGCAATGGTACGGTTTCAGCGGAAAGTTTTACATAGAAGCTTTTTTAGCTTCGAATAATTATTACTTTGACTATAAACTTCATGATATACTAACTACTGAGGTGTTCGGATATGAAAAAAGAAACGTTAATTGAATGGTTTGAACAAGGCACAGTTTCAATTCCGAAGCTGCTGCTTAATCACTATAGCGATTTGGGAATGAACGAAACGGAATTCATGACGTTAATGCATATTTATGTTTCCATTGAAGGCGGTGAAGGTTTCCCGACACCTAACGAATTGGCGGCAAAAATGAGTATTTCAAGTGCTGTGTGTATGGATACGCTGCGAGCATTAATTCAGCGCGGCTTTTTATCTATTGAGCAAGATCAACAGCAAAACGCCCTTATTTGTGAACGTTATTCATTAAAACCGCTTTGGGAAAAGCTTATTCATCATATGATGCAAGAAACAAGAGAAGTAGAAAAAAGCGAAGAAGAACAAGAAGAGCTTAATTTATATACAATGTTTGAAAAAGAATTTGGCAGAGCATTGTCTCCGTTTGAATGCGAAACGCTAGCGATGTGGATTGATCAAGATCATCATGACCCCATTATTATTAAAGCGGCACTAAGAGAGTCGGTGATGTCTGGAAAATTAAACTTCCGGTATATTGATCGTATTTTATTCGAATGGAAGAAAAATGGCATTCAGACCATTGATCAAGCCCGCAAGCATAGCCAAAAATTTCGTCAAAATCAACAGCCCAAAAAACTATCTTCTGTTAACCCTTCTCAGTCTACATCAGCCATTCCTTTTTTTAACTGGCTAGAGCAATGACAGGATAAAAAGCTGCTTCAAGATCCAAGTAATTGAATCTTGAAGCAGCTTTTTTAAAAGAATGTGGACAAAAGTAGCATTTGACAAGAACCCTATTGTAAAATAGGGGGGAACTACCTGTAAGAAGAAGGAGAACTAGTATGTTAACGTTAAAACAAATCAGACAGTGCCTAGATGCTATGGCAGAAATGTTTCCTGACGCTCACTGTGAGTTAAATCATCGGAATCCCTTTGATTTAGTCATTGCTGTGGCGCTATCTGCTCAGTGCACAGATGCTTTAGTCAACCGCGTAACAGCGGATTTATTCAAGAAATATCAAACGCCTGAAGACTATTTAGCCGTTTCGTTGGAAGAGCTGCAGCAAGATATTAGATCAATCGGCTTATATAGAAATAAAGCTAAAAACATTCAAAAGCTCTGCCGTATGCTCATTGATGAATACGGAGGAGAAGTTCCGAAAGATCGTGATGAGCTGACCAATCTTCCAGGAGTAGGGCGTAAGACGGCTAATGTTGTTGTATCCGTAGCTTTTGGAGTACCGTCAATAGCAGTAGACACGCATGTAGAACGTGTAAGTAAACGCCTTGGGATTTGCAGGTGGAAAGATTCCGTTTTGGAAGTAGAAAAAACGCTGATGAGAAAAATTCCGAAAGATGAATGGTCCGTTACGCATCATCGACTTATCTTCTTTGGACGCTATCACTGTAAAGCACAGTCTCCTCAATGTCATGTCTGCCCGCTTCTTGATCTTTGCCGAGAAGGAAAGAAACGAATGAAAGGAAAAGAGAAGAAGACAGATGTTACCGATTGAAGTGCCGTCACATTTCATATGCGAACCATTTTATTCAAAAGAAGATCGGGTTCTTGAATTAGATACAAAAAATGGAATAAATTATTTTGCTTATGATATTTTATACGATGTACATAAAGAAACGAAAACACCTTGGAGGGATGTTCAAAAGAACATACGGCCATTTTTTGAAAAGTGGGAAACTCAAAGGGAAGAACTGCATACGCTTTTTTCTCAGCGAAAAGCAAAAGAAGCAGCGCCTTGTATGAAACAAGCTGCTGCTATGTATATTAGTTTACTGTTTTGGATTAATGGACAGCCCGTTCGGCGTTTAAATCGGCTGCAAGAAGACATAGCGGACCTAACCTATAAGCCTATTAACTGTGCTGAGAGACTTATGTTTTTGCTGCAGCGAGTTTCTTCTTATCAAGCGTATATTCAGCTGACAGAATTATTTAATGAGCTGCGTAAGCAGTATGCAAAAATGCTTATTCTTCACAAGAAATAAAGCCCCTACACGTGTAGGGGCTTTTTACTGCTGCGTTAATTTTCAGTTGTTGGCTCTTGCTGCGGTGTAGCAGGTGTTGACGGCGTCGATGGTGTAGCAGGAGTTTGTGGTGTTTGACTTCCTGAGTCACTTCCACCGTTGTCTGCTGGAGGAGTTGTTGCGCCTCCGTTATTATTGTTGTTGTTGCTGCTATTACCATCGTTAGCATTGCCGCTATCGTTATTGTTATTGTTATTATCGGTATTGCCGCTATTGCTACCGCTGCTATTGCTGCCATTATTGCTGTTTTGGTTATCATCCGGCTGAGTAGATGAATCGTCACCTTGATCAGAGCCGTTGTTTTGATCAGTGCTGCTATTATCTTCATTTTGATTATCGTCCGTTGTTCCGTCATCTTCAGGCTTAGTAGAATCATCTTCGGTAGCTTGATCTGATGAATCAGGGACTTTTACAGAAGAACTAGCGCTTTGGCCCGTATTTGTTGTTACGGTGAAACTATACGTTGCGCCTGGTGCTGGGTTGGAAATTGTTTTTCCACCGGCTCCTGCGCCAGATGCGAGTTGTTCAGAACCGTTAGGAGATGACATTGTGACTGTAAAGGTTGTATCACTGGCTGCGTTTGACGCTGACCAGTTAACTGAAATTGCTCCTCCGCTATACGAAGCAGTAATTTTTGGCTTCACATCTTTATTGTCTTTTTTCTCTTTTTTGTCCTCTTTTTTATCTTCTTTCTTTTCTTCTTTTTCTTTTTTCACAAACGTTTGAGATACTTTGGTCGGTGCAGTACCGCGCACAAAGTATTCTTTCGTAATTAAGCTCGAAGGAGTAGAGCCGCTTGGGCGTTTTAAGTCTTTGCCCGTTGGTTTTTCCACGGAACGTTCAACTACGCTGTCCGGCTGCTTGAAACTTCCTTTAGGTTTGCCTTCAGAAATATGAGTAATAACATGCTTAAAGATATTTTTTGCCATGCCTGTTTCATTAGGACTTAAAATATAGCCGTCTTTAGCAGTTTCATAGCCTGTCCATACGGAAATCGTATAGTTTGGCGTAAATCCATTAAACCAAACGTCTTTTTCACCAGCGTCTGGAATATTGTATCGTTGCTTTTCTGCAGCACTAAAGTTCGAAGTTCCCGTTTTACCCGCAATTTCTAATCCTGGTGTACGAACAGCACGAGCTGTACCATATGATTCGTTTACAACAGATTTCATCATGTCCGTCATCATAAATGCCGTGTAATCTTGCATTGCGCGTTTTGGTTTTGGCGTTAAATCAATTTCTGTTCCATCAGGGAATTTTACCTTTGTCACCGTATGCGGTGCATTGTACATACCTTCATTTGCAAAAGCACTATAGGCTCCAGCCATTTGCAGAGGTGTAACACCTGTACGGAAGCCTCCGATAGAATAAGATTCAGAATAAGCTTCGCCGTCTTCTTCATCTAATTTTAGCCCAAGGCCTGTAGCGAACTCTTTTGCTTTGTCCGCACCGGTTGCTTGGAACGCTTTTAAAGCAGGGATGTTCAGTGAACGTCCTAAAGCTTCACGCGCTGAAACCCAACCTTTATAGTTGCGTCCAAAATTTCGGATTGGCGTGCCGTTTGAATAATGATATTCTTCATCTTTTAGCGGTTGTCCAGTAGACCACTTTAAGTTCTCAATCGCTGGACCGTAATCTAAGATCGGCTTAATTGTTGAGCCGGGCTGGCGTCTCATATTTGTTGCAAAGTTCAAGCCGCCTGACACGCGGTTACGTCCGCCTCCAATTGCTTGAATACCGCCTGTTTCATTATCTACAACGACAAGACCTGCTTGGAATTTATCGTTCGGGAAGTTGACTACTTTGTTATTCATCACATCATCTACATAGTCCTGAGCATTCGTGTCAAGCGTTGTATAAATTTCTAAGCCCGCAGAAAATGGATCCGCGTCTGTTTTCTTTTTTACTTCCTCGATTACTTGATCAATAAATACATCGTACTTAGATGTTGATTCAGTTTGTTTAGCTAAGTGAGCCTGTACATCTACTTGTTTTGCTTTGTCGGCCTCGGCTTGTGTAATGAAGCCGTTTTTAGCCATTAAGTTTAATACTGTGTTACGGCGTTTAGTAGCATTCTCTGGGTTTGTAACTGGGTTATAAGTAGTTGGCGCTTTTGGTAAGCCTGCCAACATAGCAGCTTCATCAAGAGTTAAATCTTTTACGCTTTTAACTCCGTAAAATTTCTCAGCTGCTCGTTCAATACCGTATACTTCACCTGATGCGAAATATATTTTGTTTAAATACATTTCAAGAATTTGTTGCTTCGAATATTTGCGCTCAAGTTGGTAAGCTAACCACATTTCTTGTACTTTACGTTTAACCGTCTTCTTTGGTGATAAGAACGAATTCTTTACCACTTGCTGAGTAATCGTACTACCGCCCTCAGCACCGAAGCCGTTTTTAAAGTTCGCCATTAATGCTCCGCCAATACGGTAAAAGTCGACGCCGTGATGTTTATAAAAACGAACGTCTTCCGTAGCGATAAATGCGTTTTTGACGACTTGAGGGATTTCATCGTATTGCACATATGTACGTTTTTGAGCTCCAATTTCTTTTACAACTGTTTTTCCATCGTTTGCATATACTTTAGATGAAAAAGAGTTTTTTAATACCGAGTCATCAACTTTTGGAGCATCGCTTATCATAGCAAAAAAAGTTCCCACTCCGGCAATGAGCCCGATGATTCCTATCAGTAAAACTGCGGCAACAATTTTACGAAATAGGCCTCCTTTTTTCTTCTTTTTCGGTTTTCCTTGAGATTTACCTTCTGGTTTGTTGTCATTCATAGCTCTTCGTCGTTCTTCACGAGAGCGATAATTATCTGACATAAAAACTCCTACCTTTCAACGCATTGTAAGAGAATGATTTCCGTAAACATATATATCATACTCTTAAAAGTATAATTTATCTATAGTTTTTATGTAATCGATTCTCGGATGGTAACCAAGTTCGATGAAATGCCCTTTTTTTTCAATATCTGCCTTAGGGATTGATTTTCGTCCATCTTTTTTCATGGCATCCCAATAAGGAAAAAGGAACTGTGCTTCGAACAAGTATATTTCTTGTAAAGTAGAGAACATTAATATAACGAAACAAACCCCGTTTTGTTTCACAATTTGCTTCATATGTTCAATTTGATGTTCATGAAAATTACGCAGAGGAAATGAGGTTTTATTTCTCGTTTCTTTTGCTTCAAAGTCAAGGTGTTTTCCTTTATAGATTCCATTATAGTCTGTAGTAGAAGCCTGCTTAAAATAAGCTTCTTTGATAACAGCGGCACTTCTCTTCGGATAGTCTACTTTTACAATTTGAACAGGGGTTGGTTTTTTGTGAACAATGGCTATTCCTTTTGAAACATAGTATTCGTTTGTTTCGTTTAAATCGTCCTCCAGCGTCATACCACGATTGCTATAGCTAGCTTCTAGCTTTTTAGGGGAAGGACTGCTGGTATTCAATGGCTTATAGGCCTTTCCGTTAGGATAGCGAATCATAACCATCACTCCTTTAGTGTAAATCTATTAAACAAACAAATTCTATTATACCAAATCCTACAAATAAAAATAGATGAAAGAAGATGAAGAGATGTCACTCAATAGTTCGGAACAAGCGCTGTTGACGGCGATTAAAAAAACAACAGACAAGCTGAATATTGATAATATATCAAGAACCCAAGCTTATGCAACTTTTTATCATAGATATCCTGAAGTAAAGTGGGCATTTCTCGCAAGTATGGTATCGCGCAACGCAGGGTGGAATATGTGTGATTTGCAAGGAGAACCAATGAAAAAAGCGTTATCAAAGCAAACGCGCGATTTATTATTTTTGACGTATGAAAGAGCAAATTGGCTTATTTTTAAAGATGCCTTCCCGCAATTACTATTGTATGCTGTTTCGCGTAAAAAACATGTCTCTTACGTTCATTTACTTCCCTATTTAAATGTTTCATCTTTTATCGAAGAAAAGTGGAGGCAATTTATGCAGAAACCTTCTGAACTGCAGCTTATTCATGCGTTAATTGTAAATGAGCAGCACGTTATTCAAAAGCCCGTTATTGAACAGCCTTTTTATCAAGACAGAGTATTTAAAAGTGCGCTGTTTTTTTTTCAAGATATATTCCACTTTAGTTCCGTCCTTTTTCCTACTACAAAAGGGGAGCTATACGGTTGTTCTGTTCATGATTTTACAAAAGTAAATAATCGGATTGATTTGGGGAAGAAATTAGGGGCTTTATTATTTCATGAAAAGTATTATCCCTTGTTTTATGAATTTTCTTTGAAAACAAAGCATACGGGTTCGAGACACGATTATGAGCAGTATTTTGTGGATGAAACCAGTTGCTGTACACCTGCACTTCGAAAGGTGTATCCGGCTATTAGCCATCATGAAAAAAAGAGAGAAAAGTGGTTTTTAACAAAAAAAGAGGAACACAAGCTGATGAAAAAGCCGCCTTTTCCAAAGAAAGTTCATTTTACAAAGTGGTATCTTCAAAAGCAAAAGCAGCTGCATATATTAATGAAAGTAGCGCAAGTAGTTAATGTAAATAAAAACGGCCACAAGTGACCGTTTTGTTCTTAAGTAGAAGGCTGGTTAGGACCGTTTAACTTTTTAGGATCACCGTAGGTTTTTGTTTCGGGCTTATTTTTAGGCTGTGATTTTTGCTGTTTGTTGGCCATATCTAGGCACCTCCTATCATGTTGTAATGAACGTTCAGCAGCAGAATGTATCCACTTAGCTGAAATGTCTATACTAGTGTTTTCAATATGTTCTCTTTCGATTCACCCTAAATGAAAATGTCGAAAACATCTTTCTTTGACGAATAGAAACTAGTTTTGTCATGTGTGAAGGGACATTGAATAAAAAAGAGAATACGTTATGCAAAGGAAAATTTGGAGGGATGGCGATGAAACAAAGTATGGTTAAAACAAGCGAAATGATGACTTTATTAGATAGCTTACTAGAGAAAGTAGATCTAGTGGATAAAACGATGTCTACATCTATAAATGAAGCATTTACACATTGTGAAGAAACATATATGGAACAAGTTCATCGCATTGACCAATCACTGCAAGAAATTGAAGTAGCTGTGTATGAAAGCATGCCTTCCGAAACAGAATGGAGTAGAAGCCGAAGAGAAATGGTTCTTCATACAGTATAAAGATTGTTTATGTTACAATAGTCATCGTAGAGGTGACGAATAACGATGAATGAAGATGTGAAAAAAAGTACGGAAATCATGTTTCAATATAATGAAGTAGCTGTAGAGCGATTAGCTTCTATTCAACAGGAAGAAAATTATGAAGTTAAATTTTTTGAAGAAGTAAAACCTTATGGAGATATTTTCTTCAAAGAACTTGATGAATGGGCTAGTCTCGTAACGGAATGGCTGAAGAAAGAGCGACCAAAATATATTCATGTTAATCAAGTGGAGACGTTAAAAGAAAATTTACAAAACGTTGTACTACAGTCATTTTATCCAGAGACGCGAGAAAAGCGATTTAAAAAGATGTATCACTCAAATAAGTATGTGCTCGAGTCGATATTGAATAATTAATCCCGGCCTTCCGTTAAGATCTACAAGGTGGGGATTTTCTATGTATGAAATGGTAACAAAAGTATATTACTCGAATTTAAAAACGAACTATCGATCATTTTTTTGATTCGTAGTTCGTTTTTTTTGATTATTAGCATAGGTTTCATCTGTTTCGTTCCTTCGAGTAGTTGATTTGAGGGCAAGGCAAAGACTCCTGCGGGAAAAGTGGAACAGATGAGACCCCGCAGAAGCGCAAGCGACGAGGAGGCTCATCGACCGCCCGCGGAAAGCGAAGCCTTGCATGGAGATCAACTGCGGTGTCATAAGCGATTCAGCTCATGTATCCCATTTGTTCGTTTCTAGATTGGATTCATTTTTGTTATGTCCCAGCCTCTTTTTATCATGATCAATAAAAAGTTAATCAAAATCTTTTTGAGATTGGATAGAAACAGCTGGGTGATCTTGTGAAGCGACTGTATCGATATGATAATCAACTTTTTCGGTATGTTTAGAAGCAACGGCGTTATTTGTTTTATTTACTGCACTTTGTCCCTGTTTTTTGTGATCAAAATGTTTTCCACGACTCATGAGATAGACCTCCTTTATTGAATACTACGTTAAAGCTTTTATAGTATAAACAAGTCAAAAAAGAAGTATGTGTCCACTTTAAAGGAAACAAAGAAACCACCGATTTCTCGGTGGTAGTAAAAAAAATTAATCGTCTTGTGCACTAAAATCGGGCTTAGTAGCTCCAATTTGTTCGAGTTCACGTACAGCGGCTTTGTAATTCATAGGAGTTAAAAAACCTTTTAAATACTGCTGCTGAGCAAAATCGAGTAATTCATTACTTGACTGCGGCTCATATTGTTTCACCGCAATAAAAGCTTCTTGAAGTTCGTTCACATACATGTAAATTCCCTCCTAATCCCCATTTGTGCCACTACGTATAGGTAGTATCACTTGTTCTTATCGTACCATATATTTGAATAATCTCGTTTTTTTGAAAAATTTAAACTTTCGACAGAAACCTACATATTTTTGAATGCGTTCCCCAAAAGTACAAGTAGACGAACGTCACCTCTTATTTCTGCATACATACTATATATTATGTAATATTAAAAAGGAGGTATTGATTTTGCATGTATACAAGTAAGCACTATCCGTATTATGAGCAACATCAACCAGAACGTTTTGATTTAAGTCAGGTACATCCATTTCCACAGTATCACCAGCAGCCATGGACGGAAGCTTATATGCCGCAACATCCGTACGCTCAGCAACAAATGCCTTTTGGCCCTCAGCAAATTCCCTATATGAACGGAATGTACCAGCAGCCCATGTACAACAATGCAGGTGCGCCTTTTAATCCATATCCTAAAGGTCAGCAGCAAAAGCCTCAGCCATCTCAATTTCAGTCATTAATGTCTCAGTTTAAATCGAGTGATGGCAATTACGATATGAACAAAATGATGAATACTGCGGGACAGATGATGGGAGCCATGAACCAATTAACATCCTTAGTAAAAGGGTTTTCCGGGATTTTCAAAGTATAAGGACTAGAAGTTATTTTCTAGTCCCAGCTTATTATTTTTTCTGTTGATTTTTCAAATAGTTTTCTCCAAGAAGTGCAAATACTTCATTGTAGGTTAGTCCAGACTGCGCATTTAAACGTTTGATCTCTTCGACATCTGTTGTTGATGAAGTTGAAATTTGATGTTTGTTTTTTTTCATAAAACCTCTCCTTTTCTATGTAAAATGAATAACGCTCCATCTTAGTATATTTCCAAATGTGCACCTTCTATAAGTGGAAAAAAACGCCGAAGACATTCGTAGTTCTTCGGCGTTTTTTTGCAATAAAGATGAGTGTTTAGAGAAATTAAGAGCGGCGAGTAGAACGGCGAGAACGGCGAGTAGAACGACGAGAGCGGCGAGTAGAACGGCGAGAACGGCGAGTAGAACGACGAGAGCGGCGAGTAGAACGACGAGAGCGGCGAGTAGAACGGCGAGAACGGCGAGTAGAACGACGAGAGCGGCGAGAAGAGCGACGCGTACCGCGGGTAGAACGGCGAGAGCGGCGGCCAGTGCTACGAGAAGAGCGACGTGGCTTTGTTAGTGGACCGGCAGTTGGCTCTTGAAACATAAAAGATTTCAGTTCTGTACATTCTAGGGCTTCAGCAGCCTCTTTAATTTTTTCAGGTGTAATATGCAATACAAAAACCTCCTTGTCAATTGGACTAGGTCTTGCATTAATAGAATACGCGCTGATGCTTGTCCTTGATATGAGTCAAAAGTGGAGTTTGCGGAAATAGTTGATGCTGCGGGGTATCATGGAGAATTTACCCTTCATATACTTTAATAATTGAAGAAAGGTGGTCGAATCATGAAGCAAAAAGAAGTCCCTCAATACGCTCTGTTTGTGAATGTAAAAGATTTAAAGGAAATGCAAAGAGATATTTGGTCAGAAGAAGCGGTTCAGGCAACGATGAAGTTTAACAAAAAACGCTACGATATTGATTTGCTCCTAAGAGGCTCCCATATTCGGAAGATGAAGAAAAAGTCATATTATATTGAATTTTATTCTCCGAAAATATTTCAGCGCGCCAAAGAAATACACCTAAACGCTGAATACAAAGATCCATCGCTTATGCGTAACAAATTGTCCCTCGATTTTTTCTCTTCTTTAGATGTTTTATCTCCCCACTCTCAGTTTGTCACTCTTAAGATTAATGGGAAAAATGAAGGAATATATCTTCAGCTCGAATCGGTAGATGAACTATTTTTGAAAAAAAGAAATTTAGCGGATGGATCCATATTTTATGCAGTAGACGGAGATGCTAATTTTTCTTTGATGAGCGATTTGGATAAAAAGCCAAAAACAACTTTGTTATCTGGATATGAAGATAAAGCAGTGAGAGAAGGAGACGAGGAAAAATTAGAAAAGTTTATATTTAATCTTAATACATGGACAAATACGGAATTCGAACAGAATATTGAGAAGTACCTGAACGTCGACCGCTACTTATCTTGGTTAGTCGGTATTATTTGTATGCAGAATTACGACGGTTTTGTCCATAACTATGCGCTCTATCTAAATCATGAAAGCGGGCGCTTTGAACTGATTCCATGGGATTATGATGCAACTTGGGGAAGAGATGTAAATGGAAAAGTAATGGAAGGAGACTATGTCCGTGCACAAGGATTTAATACGCTTACAGCTCGCTTACTGGCGGTGAACAGCATTAAAAAGAGATATATTCAAAAAATGAACAATGTTCTAAATAATCAATTTACAATAGAATACATGAAACCAATCATTTATCAACTGCATGAGTATATTGCTCCATATGTATTAAAAGATCCTTACGTAAAAGATAACTTGGAGCAATTCCATAAGGAACCAGACCTTATGCTTTCTTTCGTAAAAGACCGAACAGCGTACATTAAAAGTCATCTTTTTGATTTTTGAATTTTACTAGACTGATAGGCAAAAGTGGAATTTAAGAATAATAGGCAAATGCAGGAAGACAATAGCTGTACATGATACGTATATATACATTATGAATGACCAATAAGGACAATTAATAAGGAGGAAAAATAATGAGTAACTATTACTACGACCAAAATCAAGACCAAACTCAAAATGCCAATCGTAGTCGCGCTCGTAAAGTTCAACAATCTGAAAGCACGGGCTACTCTGCCCACTTTAAACCATTAAAAGGGAGAGTAGTAACTGTCTATCGCGGGGGGCCTGAATCTAAAACGGGATATTTAATCGACGTTCAATCAGATTATTTAACACTTGCTCTTGAAACAAAACAAAATAACAATCAGCAAAATAATCAACCGGCGCAGCTTATTCCACAACAGCAATATACATTTATTTATTACCAGCTCGCTCATGTTAAAAGCATTACAGAGGATACAAAGTCTAATTCCGCGCAAACATTTTCTGGATTTAATAGTGAAGTAGAACTGCACAGAGCCAACACATTTGCAGGCACTTTATTATTGATGAAAGATAAACAAGTGCAAATAAATCAAGGAGGGCCAGAGAAAAAATTGGGTAAGATCCTTGATGTATTAGGCTCATTTGAATCTGCGTATGTCGTATTACTAACAGAAGATGACGGCGTCGTTTATATCAATGTAGAGCACATAAAGAGTGTAAGTGAAGTTGTAAGCAAAAATACGCCTGTTGTTCCGCAAAACCCATTATTAGTTGAAGAGACACCTGAGTATATTAAAGCGAAAAGTTTCAATGAACTGTTTGAAGAGTTTTCGCATAGATGGGTAGCTATTAACGGCGGAGGGCCAGAGGCTGTAGAAGGTGTGTTAGTTCAAAGTCGCAATGGAAACTTTACTCTTGTACAAAATAATCAAGTTCTACGTTTACAACCAAGACACGTAAAAACCATTGCCTTAGGATCAAAAGGATCTTTCAAGCAAAATGAAGAAAATTCTGAGCAAAATGGAGATACAAATGAAGAAGATTCTGTGCAAGAATCAACTACTGTAGATAGAACCGGAGGTCGCACGGATGGCCGTACTGGAGACCGTACCGGAAGACGTACAGGAGGTCGCACAGACGATCGCTCGGGAGGTCGCCGTACGGGTTCACGCTCTTCAACACCAGGTGAAAAAGTTATTAAAACGAAAAATTATCGTTGGAAAGCATGATGAACTGGAACATAAAAGGTGCTTATAAAGCACCTTTTCTATCATATAGGAAAAAGGAGGAGAATGAGTATGAGTATGAATCATTATATTGATAAAATTGTTGAAGTCGATATATCAGGTAAAACAACGTTTGTAGGAAAACTTGTTGATCTCGGGTTAGATGTAATGGTTTTATATAATGGACATGATTATTTGTATATTCCTCTTTTACACATACATCGCTTACGAGAGGTTTCAGAAGAAGATTATACACCTTTACGAACCATAGAAGAGAACTTAATAGAAGAAAGTCAGCGGATTTCTTATCGTAATATTTTACAGCAGGCAAAAGGGAAATTTATTGAAATTTATGTAACAGGAGGAAAATCATTGCATGGCTATATTACAAGCGTGCTGAATGATTATCTTGTGTTTTATTCTCCAGTGTATAAAAATGTCTTTGTTTCTCTACATCATTTGAAATGGCTTACCCCTTATAGTAATGAGTTAACCCCTTATTCTTTAAGTGACAAAGAGCTCCCAGTAAGGCCTGCCTCTGCACCTTTTGTCAGAAACTTTGAAGAGCAGCTTAAAAAATATGAAAATCAACTGGTCGTATTAGATTTAGGGGATCAATCAGAAAAAATTGGCGTACTTAAAGAAGT
Organism: Priestia megaterium; assembly: GCF_009497655.1. Classification (NCBI taxonomy): domain Bacteria; kingdom Bacillati; phylum Bacillota; class Bacilli; order Caryophanales; family Bacillaceae; genus Priestia; species Priestia megaterium. The sequence goes on from NZ_CP023317.1 coordinate 1,419,912, forward strand.
TTCTAATAATATTGTTGAACTAATTACGGCAAATGGAGAAAGTATGTATTGGAAGTTAGCTCACGTAAAATCTGTGCACTTGCCTTAGAAAAAGAGACCTCGGTGTCGTCTCTTTTTTTATGTACTTATCAGGACAAGTATATTGAATAAACAAATGAGATGATTTAAATTTTTTAGAAAATTATGTTGACAATAAAGAAAATCTTTATTAAAGTTAGTAACAACAAACGTTAACCACCAACAATTATATAGAACTCTTATCAAGAGTGGCGGAGGGACTGGCCCTGCGATGCCCGGCAACCATCAAATGAAACATTCATTTGAACGGTGCTAATTCCTGTGGAACATCAGTATTGTTCTAACAGATGAGAGAAATCGTGTATAAACGAACACTCTTCCATCTGTGAAGAGTGTTTTTTATTTTGAGTTAAGGAGAGAAATAGATGAAAATTGAAACTTTATTAGTTCGTTCAGGAGTAGGTCGTGACCCTTCAACAGGTTCTATTACAACACCCATTTACCAAGCATCAACATTTGCTCATCCTGCTTTAGGGCAAAGTACAGGATTTGACTATGCACGTACGGCAAATCCTACTCGTACGGCATTGGAAGAAGCAATTGCTGCTTTAGAAAAAGGCGAAGTAGGAGTAGCATTCGCTTCAGGAATGGCGGGTGTAATGTCAGTTTTAGCGCTATTTAAAAACGGAGATCATTTAATTGTATCAGAGGATTTATACGGAGGAACGTACCGAGTACTAAATGAAATCTTTTCAGAGCAAGGAATTACTGTTTCGTACGTCAACACAGCCCATCTCGAGCAAGTAAAAGATGCGCTTCGTCCCAACACGAAAGCTTTATTCATTGAAACACCTACAAATCCAATGATGCACGTGACTGATTTGCCAGAAGCAATTGCGTTAGCTAAACAGCATGATTTGCTTACTATCATTGACAATACATTCATGTCCCCTTACTATCAGCGTCCTTTAGAGCTTGGAGCAGATATTGTGATACATAGTGCAAGCAAATACATTGGGGGTCATAATGATGTAGTTGCTGGTCTTGTAGTCGCTCGATGTAGTAGCTTAGGAGAAAAAATTCGTTTTTATCAAAATGCAGCTGGGGCAATCTTAGGTCCACAAGATAGCTGGCTGTTATTGCGCGGTATTAAGACGCTAGCGCTTCGTATGGAAAAACATAACGAAAACGCACTGAAAATTGCAAATTGGCTTACTGCTCATGATCTCGTGGAAAAAGTGTATTACCCTGGTCTTGAAACACATCCGGGCTATGAAATCATGAAGAAACAAGCAACTGGATTTGGAGGCATGATTTCTTTTGCTGTCTCACACCCTGACATCGTGTCAGTACTTTTAGAAAATGTTAAAGTTATTACATTTGCAGAAAGCTTAGGAGGCGTGGAAAGTTTAATGACATTCCCAGCTCGTCAAACACACGCTGACATTCCGGAGGAAATTCGAAATCGTGTCGGAGTAACAAACTGTTTACTTCGATTATCAGTTGGAATTGAGCACGCAGATGATTTAATTAAAGATTTGAAGGAGGCATTTGATGCATACCAACAATAATAAACATAGATTTGGTACGAACTTAATTCATGCAAATACAGGAATTGACGGTCATTTTGGAGCGGTTAACGTACCTATTTATCAAGTATCTACATTTAACCAAGAAGATGAGACGAACAACGGCCGCTATGACTATTCTCGTTCAGGAAACCCAACGCGTGAGGCTTTAGAAAACACTATTGCTCAGCTAGAAAATGGATACGCTGGTTTTGCTTTTTCATCAGGTATGGCTGCTATTTCATCGGTGTTATCTATTTTTGAATCAGGGGATGAAATTTTAGTTTCACACGATACGTACGGCGGGACATATCGTGTATTAACACGATTATTTTCAAAGTTTGGTATCAAAACAACTTTTGTTGATACAACGAAGGTTGAGAAAGTAGAAGAAGCTATCACAAAAGATACGAAGGCTATCTATATCGAAAGCCCTTCAAATCCATTTTTACAGGTAACGGATATTAAAGCAGTAGCAAGTTTGGCGAAGGAGCACAATCTCCTTACAATTGTGGATAACACGTTTTTAACACCTTATCTACAGCAGCCGATTGACCTTGGTGTAAATATTGTCATTCATAGTGCTACAAAATATATCAGCGGCCACAGTGACGTCATTGGCGGTTTAGTTGTAGTAAGCGATGAAAAGCTAGCGGAAGAAGTAAAGTTTGTACAAAATGCTTTTGGTGCTATCTTGGGGCCACAGGATTGTTTTTTACTGCTTCGAGGCATTAAGACATTAAAAGTTCGTTTAGATCAGCAGTTAAAAACAGCGCTGCAGTTTGCAAAGTGGCTTGAAGAACAATCTCTAGTGAGCCGTGTATACTACCCAGGCTTAAAAAGTCATCCGGACCACAAACTCATTTCAGAACAAGCAAATGGATACGGAGCTATGATTTCTTTCCAAGTGCAGGATGAAAAAGTAGCACGACATATTTTACAAGGAGTCAAATTAGCTTCAATTGGCGTTAGTCTAGGTGCAGTTGAATCCATTCTCACGCATCCTGCAACAATGTCTCATGCAAGTATCCCAAAAGAAGTACGTGAAGAAAAAGGAATTACTGATTCACTTCTTCGCCTTTCAGTAGGGTTAGAGGAATTCGAGGATTTGAAGCAAGACTTTAACGCTGTTTTTCAAAGCTTAGAAGAAAAAGCGTTAATTAAATAAAAAAAGGACTTCCATTAAGGAAGTCCTTTTTTTGTTATATACAGCTATCTAAAAGGTTTGTGTATAGGGACGTAAGCGCAACTTTTTCATCAGAGGAAAGACTGCTGTTTAGAATTCTTTTTATGCCAAGATGATATTTTACATACGGTGTTTGCCGAACGCGTGGATGAGTCATTTCATCTTTTAAATCTTTCAGAATGGCTTCGTGAAGCTGATCTTCACTTGTCAGGGCTTGTTTAGAAGCGAAAGAACGGTTCAACCATAGGGTCTGATAAGCTGCTAGTAAATGTTCAGAAGTCATTGTGCAAAGAGCTCCTTTAGATTAGTTTCTTCATTATAATAATCTATAGTTTATCATAAGTATTAATACGTGTACGTAACTTTTACAGAAGCGGATACAGTCAAGGACTGAGCTTGGATAGGGGGAGAGGCTGCTAATAACTTAGGCGAGGAGCCAGATGACTGATAGACGGGGCCTTCTTCGATTAAAATGGGGATTTGGTTAATAGGGAGCTGCAGCGTGTTGGCAATGGTAAAGGCCTTTTCTTTAGCGTTAAGCAAAGCTTTACTTATCGCTTCTTGTTCATATTTATCATCATTTGTAACGTGAAATTGAAGATCTTGCGCTACGTTGGCTCCGCTTGAAAACGTAGCGTTATAAACATCGCCAGCTTGTTTTACATCTTGTACTCTTACTCTAAACAAATGCTGTACTTCGTATCCCGTAAGAGTCGATTTTCCATCGCTGTAATCATATTTAGGATTTATAGTGAATGAAGCTGTTTCAATTTGCTGGTCGTTGATTCCAAGTTTTTTCATCTCTTGCAGCAGAGTATTTGAAACAGCTGAATTTTCTTTTAAGGCTTCTTGAACGTCTCGGTTTTCCGTGCGCGTTCCAATCGTCATGGAAATTTCATTTGGAATGGCTGAAGCAGTTCCTTCACCAGTTACTTTAATTTCTCTATTTTGTGTATCTACGCGCAGTGGCTGTGTAGGTTCGTAAGGGAAATAAGAATGTTGCATGTAAAAACCCTCCTTAATCCGTCTTTAGTACATATATATGACTGCAGGGCTTGCATTAAAAGCAAAAAGTACACAAGTCGTAACTTGTGTACTTTTTTTACTATTTTGTATGCTGTTCTAATACGCTTTCCATGTTTCTAAATTGATCTTCTACAGCTTCTGAAGGCTTTTTTGTTAACAGACTTACTACAATAACAGCCAGCAAGCTTAAGAAAAATCCAGGAATCATTTCGTAAAGGGCATCTTTCAATGGAGTATTTACCCAAATTAATACTGTAGCTGCACCTACAATCATTCCTGCAAGGGCTCCCCATCTAGTCATACGCTTCCAGTAAAGACTTAGTAAAATGGCCGGGCCAAATGCAGAACCAAATCCAGCCCATGCGTATCCGACAAGTCCTAAAATCGTATCACTAGGCTTTAAAGAAAGCAAAATACCAATAATTGCAACACCTAAAACCGCAGCTCTTCCGACTGTTACAAGCTCTTTGTCAGAGGCTTTACGTCGGAAAAATGTTTTATAAAAATCTTCTGTAACAGAGCTTGCCGTTACAAGCAGCTGAGAAGAAATAGTACTCATAATCGCTGCCAATAAAGCTGCATATAAAAATCCAGTAATTAATGGATTAAATAAAACATCAGCAAATTTAATAAAGATTGTTTCAGGATCCCCAAGTTTCATCCCAGTTTGATCCACATAAGCAATTCCAACAAGACCCGTTAACATAGCGCCAATGATTGATAGGATCATCCAGCTCATACCGATACGACGGGCAGGCTTTAATTCTTTAATAGAAGAGATCGCCATAAAGCGAACGATAATATGAGGTTGACCAAAATAGCCAAGTCCCCAGGCTAAAAAAGAAATAATCCCTACTACGGTTGTACCTTTAAATAAATCAAGGTAAGTTGGATCGATATTTTTTACAATATCCATTGTTGTTCCAACGCCGCCTAAGTCAGTAAAGGCTACAATAGGCACTAAAACAAGGGCAATGAACATAATAACGCCTTGCACAAAATCTGTTAAACTAACGGCTAAGAAACCGCCGAACAGAGTATAGGCAATAACGACAGCAGCCGTTACAAATAGTCCTATTTGGTAATTTAAACCAAATGCCGATTCGAATAATCTTCCGCCTGATACCATACCAGCTGAAGTGTAAAGAGTGAAGAAAATAAAGATAACAATCGCTGATACTGTTCGAAGAACCTTGGCATGGTCCCCAAAGCGATTTTCAAAAAAGTCCGGAATTGTAATGGAGTCATTCGCTACTTCCGTATAAGTGCGAAGACGCGGAGCGAGGATTAAATAATTTAAATAAGCACCAATAGATAAACCTACTGCAAGCCATAAACTTGAAAGACCTGTCACGTACATGGATCCAGGAAGGCCCATTAACATCCATCCGCTCATATCTGAAGCACCTGCTGAAAGCGCAGTAACAGCCGGACCTAGTCCGCGTCCGCCTAGCATGTAACCCGATACGTCTTGAGTTGTTTTTGTGTAGGCATACCATCCTATTCCGAGCATTCCTACAAAATAAATGCCCAGTGAAATATAAACACCAATATCCACCAAATCTCCCCTTTATGCATTTTTTATGCATGAAACGAGCACTACTCGCCATGCAAACATCTTATGGTTTCTAAAACTAACAAACTTTTCCCTTACTATCAACCCACAAAACCGTAAAATACATGAGGCGAAAATCCCCTATCCCCCTATAACAAAGAAATGAAAACGTTTTCAAAATAAAATAAAATAAAAATATTCAGAAACTTATAAGTGCATTTTTTATGCAATATTTTATGCAATGGGTAAAATAAAAAGAGCATTTTATAAAATGCTCTTTTGACATTCATGTATATTAGCGTGAATTTGGAAACACGCGGCGAACAACTTCTGAAAACTCGTCAAACAGTCCAGAGACTGGTTTACCCGTTTGAAGCTTGTCTACATATCCATTCATACGGTTTACAAAGTCGGGGTTTGTTGATACAAACACTCGATGAACACTGCCGTCGGCTTTTCGTACTTCGTGTGCGATCTTATGCTCCATATCTTTTGTGAGATTGCCTTCTTTGTTATCGTCTAATACAGCTGCTACATAAGCTGTATGGTCGGTTACGATTACGTTAGCATCTTTTACATTTTTTAACGCTACGATACGATCAGCTGCCACATCGGCTACTCTCATTCCGCCGGACTGATTGTACTGTTCTTTCTCATTACGCTGTACGTCTTGCGTATTATTTACGTCATTCATTTTCGTTTTATTGTTTCCATTTTCATATGTGACGTTGCGGACTGTATTATCGTCAATGACGCCATCTTTACCTTGATCTGCTGTGCTGCAGCCGAATAAAGAAAGGGTCGTCATGCAGCCTACAACAAACAAAAACGATTTCTTCATGATAGTATCACTCCTTATAAGTTTTAACCTTTCTTATAATTTGTTAAAAACGTGTGAAGCATACATGAAAAATATAAAAAAGCCTATACTATCGAAAAAGGAGGAATATGTATGAGTGAAATCCGACAAAGCATATTTGTGCTTCATACAAAAGAAGAAAACCATGAAGAAACAACAACGTTTGCGTTAACTTCAGAAGAAGCTAAGCTATTATTTGAAACCCTGCAAAATAAACGAAAAGAAATTATCGACGCCCATATTGATAACATGTTGACGTAAGGAAGGTAAATATCTTGTAAAACAGATGAGCCATATGTTAAAGGTGGCCAAATATTTGCATTCTACATATAGGTATAGTATAATGTAAACGCAACCAAATATAACTAATACTATGTTTTGACCATATACTCGAATTAGATTTAGTGAAAATTCACTTGTTATAAAGGAGATCTACTTCGCGTAGGTCTCTTTTATAATATGTGAATTTTTTATTTACGGTATAAATGTAAATATAGAGTAACATATTAAAATTTTTACATTTTTTGGAGGTTTTTTTACATGGCTACTACAGGTACAGTAAAATGGTTTAACAGTGAAAAAGGCTTCGGTTTTATCGAAGTACCAGGCGAAAATGATGTATTTGTTCATTTTTCAGCTATCCAATCTGAAGGCTTCAAAACATTAGAAGAAGGCCAAAAAGTTGAATTTGAAATCGTTGAAGGCCAACGTGGACCTCAAGCGGAGAATGTTGTAAAATTATAATTCAACGCTACATATGAAAGCTGCCGATCGGCAGCTTTTTTTGTGCAAATTTGTTTTATTTGTATGATTAAGAAAATAGATTAAAGTAGGGGAGAAGGGAAGGCGTGAGTTCATTTCATTGCTGTGCCACATGTCAACATTTTCAAAGCATTAAATTGGATAAGGGAATGAAGTATCAATGCAAGAGACTAGGCTATGAAACTCGTCCTGCTTATCAGTTTACATGCTGGGAACCAAAAGAAGTAGTTAAAAAGCTAATGGAAAAACGAAATCAAAAAGATATTGATACATAACGAAATCGATCCCATCTAAAGACGAACAAAGAACAAATGGAATGGATTCTCTAGTATGAATTGCTTGTTACATCGCTGTTGGTTTCCGTGCAAGACTGCGCTTTCCGCGGGCGGGCGCTGAGCCTTGCCCTCCAATCAACAGCTATAAGCACCTACATACATGAAACCTACGTTCATCATCACTACGAAAAAATCCGAACGAGTTGGATTCTCCATCAGGAATCTCAATTCATCGTTCGGATTTTTACTAAACTACTTTTGTTCCAGCCGCTTTTAATTATTCCTCTTTATCTGTCCCTTCCTCTGAAGGTAAATGCTTCCCGCAAAACTCTTTGACAGCTGCTTCTTCCTCTTCTTCTAGGTCGAAGTCTAATACTTTATTTGTTGAAACTTCGTAGAAATGAGTCTGGGCAATAGAAGTGTTATCTTCGCCTTTAATATACACTACGCGTAGTGCTAGGTCGCTGCCGGTATATAATTCATCCTCTTCTTCTACCTCAATGTATAAATGAAATTCATAGCGTTCACCTAGAAGGAGACCAAATGGATCCTGCAATTGTTCAGCTGTATATTCTTTAATTGTAAACATATGTACGTCCTTTCCATATATCAGTAAAATACTTGCATCATCTATTATAGTTTTTCTTTGCAAAGAAAGAAAGTGCATGCGTAATTCATGTACGGATTTATTCCTTGGTCATTCTATTTAGCGAATCTACTTGATGCGATGGCGCAAGGACTTCGATGATTTACTTAAAGATGGAAGAAACGCGCGTATGTTTTTGCTTATACATGGCAGCATCTGCTTTTTGAATTAATGTATCTAGATTGGTGTCGTCTGAAGGCGCACATATAATAAACCCGTAACTCGCAGACAGTGCATATGGCTTCTTACATTCTTTCTTTTTATCTTCTAGCTGATTATTAATATTTTGCCACAGCTCGTGTACGTATTCTTCCGTTTGTTCAGGAGCAATTAATAAAAACTCATCACCTCCGTAGCGAAAGAGCGTATCATCCTTGCTAATATAACCACTAATTGATTCTGCTATTGTTTTAATAAGCCAGTCGCCTTCTCTATGACCGTATTGATCATTTACTAGTTTTAAGGAATTAATATCGATAAAACATAATACAAAAGATGTATCATTGGTTTTAGCTCTCAGCAGTTCCAGCTGCAGTTTTTCCATTCCGCTTCTTCGATTTAAAATTCCGGTTAGCATATCAGTTGAAGCGTGCAAGTTCAATTCATGCTCAACCGCTTTTAAATCGGTTATATCGGTAATACCTGCGAGTATGCAGCTTTCGCTTTGATACTCTAGTAATTCATAATTGATCATAACCCACTTAGAATCTCCATGTTCACGTGCTTCTAGGATGTAGTTTTTTACATGCTTTTCTTGTTGAAGACGTTTTAAAATCTCCTCTCGATCTTCATCAGTAGGGTAGATTATAAATCCGTCTAGTTGATCAAGATCTTGAGAAGCAAGATTGTAAAAATGAATAGCTTTATTGTTAATGAGCAGCACTTTGTGGTCGGATAATCTCGTTAATAGTAAAGGATAGGGATTAATTTTGAACAGCGTAAAAAAATTATGTTCGCTTTCTTTTAGCTGTAAATGATTCATATATTCTTTGTGACGGTATGTATAGAGAATATATGAGATAAGCAAAGCGATAGCAACTGCTGCAGTTGTATTGATCTGCTTTGAAATAAGAGAAAAAGAATCCGGTACATATCGTGATAAGCCATATAGTAAAAAAAGATGGTTAGGAATAAAAATAATGCACAGATGTTTTAATTTCATAGGACATAAAACAGCTGTGGAAATCAAAAGCATCATATAGACGTCTACGCGACCTGTGAAAAGCTGACTGTTAATAGTAGAAAGTGCTGCAGCAAATACGTAATAAAATATATAGCCATATACCATGGTGCTTAAGTAGTTAGCAAATCGCTCTTTTCTTTTACTAAAATAATAGAAGAATAAATAAAGAGAAGAGAGAGCGAAACTAGTGAAATGAATACCAATTAGTGTATGTCTAAACTGAGATGTCCCCGCATGTTGAAGTAAAGAAAACCCTATATAAATATAAAGAGGGTAGGAAATGACAAGAGCAAGTGAAACTAGCTTGACTCTTTGTTGAAGCATTTCTGCATTCGTTTTATCGAACATTTTATCTTCATTAACTTCTCTTCCTGAAGGGAAACGAAATTTCTTCAGAAAGGAGAAAGGTAAAAGCGAAAGAAGAAATGACATGACCATCATCTCCATATCTTTTTTTAGGTATTTTAGCATGTTTGTATAAGAAAAGACATGAATTTTTTAGATGAAAATGTCTGCTTTTCCATCAAGAAAAAGCACTAAGAGTTATAGGAGTAAAGGTGAGACCAAAGGGCCCCACCTTTTTTTATTGAAGTTTATTTGATTCAGCATGCCGTACAAACATGGTTTCATCTTCTACTAAGCCGCAAGCTCCGCACTGAATGCGTTTTTGGGGTCCGTTATAAGCAGCGTGAAAGGCATCGAGCGTATCGTTTGTGTATTCTTCTACGACGTCTCCGCTTCTTGGGTCCATTTTTACAGGTTTTGCATTTTGTTCAATGATATTAAAGCGCGTTCGATTTGTTTTGCAGCTGGGGCAAAGATAAGGGCTTCCCATTTTTAACATCTCCTTGAAAAATTTACTGTATTAATACCATGTCCGAATCCACCAAAAACATACAAAAACTTATGGTTTTCTATCGAACGTTCATTCGTTAAAATAGAAGCAGGTGATGAAAATGAGAATACGAAAAAACTTACAAGAAGTAATAGATATCTTGCAAACGAATCCATCGTATCAGCAAAATATTGTTCATTGGCATACAATCGAAGAGAAAGAAGCTAAAACTGCGCCATTTCCAGCTTCTTTGCATACGAAACTGCGGGAAGCACTTGAAAAACGAGGAATTGGTTCGCTTTATACGCATCAAAAAACAGCGTTTGATTTGGCGACAGCTAAGAAGAATGTTGTGGCCGTTACGCCAACAGCCTCGGGGAAAACACTGTGCTACAACTTGCCGGTACTGCAAAGTATTATGGAAAACGATCAAGCTCGAGCTCTTTATTTGTTCCCAACAAAAGCGCTTGCCCAAGATCAAAAAAGTGAATTAAATGAAATCATTGAAGAAATGGAAGTGCCAATCAATAGCTACACGTATGATGGAGATACTCCGGCAAATATCCGCCAAAAGGTGAGAAAAGCAGGGCATATCGTTATTACGAATCCGGATATGCTTCATTCAGCTATTTTACCTCATCATACAAAATGGGTATCACTGTTTGAGAATCTGAAATACATTGTGATTGATGAACTTCATACGTACCGCGGTGTTTTTGGAAGCCACGTAGCCAACGTTATCCGCCGGTTAAAGCGAATTTGCCGCTACTATGGAAGCGATCCTATCTTTATTTGTACATCAGCGACCATCGCTAATCCAAGAGAACTCGCTGAACATTTAACGGGAGCTCATGTTATGTTAGTAGATAACAACGGAGCGCCTAGCGGCCGCAAACATTTTATTTTTTATAACCCGCCTATTGTGAATAAACCTTTAAACATTAGAAGAAGTGCTACGCTTGAAGTGCGAAATATTGCAGGAGAGTTTTTGAAAAATAAAATTCAAACGATTGTATTTGCACGAAGCCGAGTACGAGTGGAAATTATTTTAACGTATCTGCAGGAGCTCGTAAAAAACCAGCTTCAACATAAGTCTATTCAAGGGTATCGAGGAGGATATTTGCCGAAGCAGCGACGCGAAATAGAAAGAGGACTTCGAGAGGGAAGTATTTACGGGGTAGTCAGTACGAATGCTTTAGAGCTAGGAGTGGATATCGGGCAGCTGCAGGTGTGTGTAATGACAGGTTATCCAGGCACGGTTGCAAGCGCTTGGCAACAAGCAGGACGAGCAGGAAGACGTCATGGAGAAGCCGTCATTGTGATGGTCGCAAGTTCAAGTCCGCTTGATCAGTATATGATTCAGCATCCGGATTACTTTTTTAGCAGAAATCCAGAAACAGCTCGAATTAATCCTGATAATCTTGTTATTTTAGTCGATCATTTAAAATGTGCGTCCTATGAGCTGCCGTTTAAGCAGGGAGAAACATTTGATGGGGTAGAAATTGAAGACGTGCTGGAGTTTTTGCAAGAAGAACGAGTGATTCATTTTAGCGGAGATAAATGGTACTGGATGAATGATTCCTTCCCAGCTCATAATATCAGTCTGCGCTCTGCATCCCAAGAAAATGTTGTCATCATTGATCAATCGGACGTTGCAAATGTGAAAGTAATTGGAGAAATGGATCGCTTTAGTGCTATGACGCTTCTTCATGATGAGGCGATTTACTTGCATCAAGGCATTCAGTATCAAGTAGAATACTTGGACTGGGATGAGAAAAAAGCGTATGTTCGTGAAGTCGATGTAGATTATTTTACCGATGCAAACTTGGCGGTTAACTTGAAGGTTCTAGAAGCTGATAAAGAACGACTGGAAGGGACATATTCAATCAGTTATGGCGATGTAATGGTCAGCGCCATGGCGACGATATTTAAAAAAATAAAGTTTGAGACGCATGAAAACATAGGGTCAGGTCCCATTTCACTTCCGGAAGAAGAGCTTCATACAAATGCCGTGTGGCTAAGCTTTGAAAAAGAACAGTTTCACGAATCTGAAGAACGATTGGAACAAGCTCTTATTTCCGTGGCAAATGCCATTCAGTCAATTGCACCGCTTATGGTGATGTGCGATCCTTCTGATTTACATGTAGTGCCTCAGATAAAAGCGGTGCACAATGAACAGCCCACTATCTTCTTATATGACCGATACCCGGGAGGCATTGGCCTAAGCGATAAAGTATACGAACAAATGAATGATGTGCTAAGTCAAACTAATCAATTAATTGTAAATTGTTCTTGCGAAAGCGGCTGTCCGTCCTGTATTGGTATGGAAGCACAGGGAGAACACGCGAAAAGCGATGCGCTCGTACTGCTACAACAACTGCAAAGTAGGTGAACTCGTGTCTTTTAAAAATAAATTAAACCGTATGAAAAAGCATCTTCATGTTACAGAAGCGAAGCCTCCGGTTGAAAGTACCCCCCAGCGATCTAAGGGCGCGTCTATTCCCTATGAGCAGGAATGGAAGGGAAATCATGCTGCGCCTTACTTTGCCGAAGACAGCTACTGTATGATCAGAGAAGTGGTTTACCCGCTCGACTACAAGCATGGACATTATGAATTTAATGAGCTGAAAAAAGTAGTGGAAGTATGGAATCAGTCTACAGTTGCTCATCCGCTTTCATCAAAAGGCCACACATATTCAGATTTGTTTTTCTTTGATACGGAAACGACGGGGCTTAGTACAGGTACGGGAACGACTATCTTTTTGCTAGGATACGCAAGGGTGTTAAAAGATTCCGTCGTTTTTCGTCAGCATATATTAACCGAGCCAAGTGGAGAAGTAGCATTTTATGAAAGTTTTTTAAAAGAAGTAGACTACACGACGCTTGTGACTTATAATGGTAAATCTTTCGATTGGCCTCACGTCAAGACTCGCCATACGCTATTGAGAGATCATTTGCCCAAGCTGCCTAAGTTCGGTCACTTTGATTTACTGCATGCGTCAAGAAGGCTGTGGAAACATAAAATGGGTTCGGTTAAGCTTGCGAATGTCGAAAAAGAAATACTTGGAATTGAACGAGTTGATGATATTCCCGGTTTCTTAGCTCCCATGATTTATTTTGATTTTATTGAAACGAAAAATCCAAGAGGCTTATTCGACATTATGAAACATAATGAACATGATATTTTATCGCTTATTACCTTATACATTCATTTATCAAAACATCTCCTTACTAGTGAGGAGTTTACAGAAAAAGAAACATATGAAGTGGCAAGGTGGTATGAGCAGTTGGGGGAGGACAAGCACGCTTTCTCTCTTTATCAAGGCGTAGCGGAAAAAGAAAAAGAAGAGCATGAAAAAGCTCAGCTAGCGATGGCTTATCATTATAAAAAAGAGAAGAGTTGGAAAGAGGCAGTGGACATGTTTGAACCCTTGGTTCAAACATGTGAAGGTGACGTCGCTATAGAAGCACTGGTTGAGTTAGCTAAAATTTATGAGCATCGTCTCAAAGATGTTCATCAAGCACTTCTATATACTGAGCTAGCCTCGGAGAAGTGGAATCAACTCAGGGGAATGACGAAAAAAACGTCGAAGGAAGCGCTTGAAAAAAGACTTCTTAGATTAAAAAATAAATCAGCTAAAGGATAGGCTTCAGCTGATTTATTTTAAAATATTCAGAATTATTATTCTTTTGTTTTTGTAGACGTTTTATATTGTTCTATTTTTCAGTCATTGATAAAATTAGTCAATGTAAGACTGATTCTTACAGCTTAAAAACAGAACTTTGGTGAGATGGAGAGAGGCCTCATGAAAAATGTGATTTTAGTATCATTTTTCGCATTAATTTGTTTAACAGTAATTGTCTTAAGCAGTTTGAAAAATTCGTATAACTCCTTTATGTAGGTCAAAAATAGGTGTTTGTCTTAGTACATGTACATTACCCTTCACATATTGTAATAGTGTAATAACTAAACAGTGAAAGGGGAAAAAGGATATGTATCCAAGACCAACAAAATGTATGCCACCAATTGTGCATCCAACAAAATGCTGCACACAGTTTACTTCTCAGGAGGTAGTTGTACCTCACATTCATCCAAGTCATAATACATTGGTGAATCATACAAATGTGAAGCACGTGCATTACTTCCCGCAAACACAATCTGTTGTAAATGAAACTTCAAATCAACAGTTTTTTGGCGGTGCGCAGCAATATCCAACTCAAGTAGGTGGAGCAGGCTATCCAGGTCAAATGGGAGGCTACCCAGGTCAAGGAGGTTACCCAGGTCAAGTAGCAGGTGCTAGTTATCCAGGCCAAGGAGGCTACCCAGGTCAAGTAGGTGGAGCTGGTTTTCCAGGCCAAGGAGGTTACCCAGGTCAAGTAGCAGGCGCTAGTTATCCTGGACACAAAGGTTGCGGCCAAGGAAGCTGTCATACAAAAGGCGCGCATCAAGGACCTAATTCAGGGTATTTTAGATAATGTACGTTAATAGGAGCTGATTACATCAGTTCCTATTCTATTTTGTTACAAAGGAGTTATATAATGAAGGTGCTAACGGTTACTGGTTATAAGCCATTCGAACTTGGAATTTTTAATGAAAAACATCAAGGCATTACATACATAAAAAAAGCGCTCTATAAAAAATTACAGGAATTAGTAGAAGATGGATTAGAATGGGTATTGATTAGTGGCCAGCTAGGAGTAGAGATTTGGGCAGCAGAAGTGGTATTTGATCTGCAGCTCGATTATCCCGAGCTTCAGTTAGCTGTTTTAACCCCATTTTTGGAGCAGGAAGAAAAATGGAATGACGTCAATAAAGAATTGTATGAATTTGTCTTAAGTCAAGCAGATTATGTAGATAGCATCACAAAAAAGAAATATGAAAGTCCAGCACAGTTTCGGTTAAAAAATCAATTTTTAGTAGAAAAAAGTGAAGGTATTTGTTTAGTTTACGACGAAGAGCACGAAGGAAGTCCTAAATATATGTTAGAAACGGCTAAAAAGCGTGCTGAACGAGAAGAATACCCTATTATAATGGTGACGTCTCACGACTTACAGGATATCGTGGATGAAGAAAAATTTTCGTCTTTTTAACGCCACTTGACGAAACATTTTAAAAGATAAATTGACATTTGAAGCTATTTTTGAAAAAATGAATTATAATAAAGATAAGGTTTATCGTATTCGAGGTGATAGAGATGTTAGCTGATAAAATTCGTTTAACGGCCAAAGAAATTTTAGAAAAAGAATTTAAAACAGGCATGAGAGGCTATAATCAAGAAGAAGTAGATAAGTATCTAGATTCTGTTATTAAAGATTATGAAGCATTTCATGAAGAAATTGAAGCATTACAAACTGAAAATTTACGCTTAAAAAAGCAAGTAGAAGAGTTATCTAAAAAGCCGCAACAACCTTCGTTTACCCCGCCGCCGGCTCAACAGCAGCAGCAAGCGGGTACGACAAACTTTGATATTTTAAAACGTTTGTCAAACTTAGAAAAACATGTGTTTGGAAGTAAATTATACGAATAACCTAAAAATAGGAGTTGCATTCAACTCCTATTTTTATTATACTAAGGAAAGTCGTTATCAATAACGTTCGGGTAATTGCTGCATCACATATGAGGATGTAGAGGAAAGTCCATGCTCGCACAGACTGCGATGTCTGTAGTGTTCGTGCCTAGCGAAGTCATAAGCTAGGGTAGCTGTTAAAAGCTAACGGCGGGGAAAAAGCCTAAGTCTTTTTAAGATATGGCTTGACTACTCTGAAAGTGCCACAGTGACGAAGTCTTATCAGAAATGATAAGAGTGGAACGAGGTAAACCCCTCGAGCGAGAAACCCAAATAATGGTAGGGGAACTTTCTGGAAGGAACTGAACGGAAGGAAGGACAAAATGGTTACATTTTGTAGATAGATAATTGCCACCGGAGTACGAGGTAGCTAGCCGCTTGCAGTACAATGGTACAAAACATGGCTTACAGAACGTTATTGAAAAGCAATCGACAATAGTTGTTATACACTATATTTTAATCCAACCCAGCTCTTCATATAACGGAAGAGCTTTTTTTATGTCAAAATGACAGCTTATCATAAGCTGTCATTTTTTTTGTACAATCAGGCTGAGCTTGTTGTCAGCCTCAGGTCTTAGGAGAAAATAAAGCTCTAGCTCGTTTTGAAAAAACGTTATCATCCTTAAACTAAGTATATAGAGAAGCGAAAGGAGGAAACAAAATGAAAAAAGTTGGTTTGTTTTTGATTGGAGCGGTAGCTGCTATCGTTCTTCTTGCAAATGCTGGCCCCATGGTAGGACTTGCGCTTGGCTTGGTTATTTTGTACGTAGCATTTAAAGGGTTTGTTAAAGCAGAGACCCCCTTTAAAAAATGGTTCTGGGGGTTTATTGGTGTCGTCGTACTCTTAACAACCGTTTCAAACCTTCCGGCTCTTGCTGGTATCATCGCAGCAGTAGTACTTTACATTGTATATAAAAAGTGGAACAGCAGCAGGCCTATAAAAATGGAAAAAGAAGATCCGTTTAAGCACTTTGAACGTCAGTGGGCTGACTTAAATCAAAAATAATAAAATTTCACTTTATTATCTAAGGAGATGAACAAAATGAGAAACTTATTTACTCGAATGAAAGAAACGATTTCTGCAGACCTTCATCAATTACTTGATCACAAAGAACAAAAAAATCCAATTGCTTCGTTAAATCACTATTTGCGCCAATGCGAGCAGGAGACTGAAAAGGTAAGGCAGCTTGTTGAGCGGCAGCACACGTTAAAAGAGCAGTTTAATCGCGAATACCATCTGGCACTTGACATGATGAAAAAACGTCATGAGCAAGCACAAGTGGCGCAAGCAGCTGAAGAAGCAGAATTACATGAATTTATTGTAAAAGAGCATGCTCACTACGAAGAGAGAGCAAAGCGTGTAAAAGAATCTTATGAAGATGCATCCAAGCAGTTAGAAGAGCTTGAACAAAAGTATGAAGAAATGAAGCATAAGGTAAAAGATATGCATATTCGCCGTATGGAACTAATGGGGCGCGAAAATATTGCCCGTGCGCACCATCGTATGAATTCAGTAATGAAAACGGAAGCATCTTATGCGTCCTACAGTCAGTTTGACGAAATGGAAACCTATATTGACCAGCTTGAAAATCAAATTAATACAAATTACTACAGACAAACGGTAGACAGCAAGATTGCTGAATTAGAAAAAAGAGTAAAATCATCGTAAAAAATCAGTGTTTCTGCATAAAACATGGTATTCTAAAAAAGGCGTAGGTTTCTGCGTCTTTTTAAGGTGAGAGAATAGATATCTGCAGCATCCAAAGAACGCTATGTCATCTACGAGGAGAAAGGAGAGGGAGCTGTGCAAAGCGTAAACAAAACAGAATCTCTTATGTTCATTTTTATTTGCAGCTTATTTGTCCTGTTTATTGAAATTATGTTTTTTCACAGCGGCTTGATCTTTTCTGTATTAATTGCCGGTGCGTTCATGTATATTGGGCGAAAAAAAATGAGAAGAAAATTAGGGCGTATGTTATTTTGGATTGGCGTTATTGGGCTTGTGTTGAATATATTTAATACGGTTGCCTTTAAGTTTTTAGTTATTGCTCTTTTCCTGTACTTTTTACTTAGATTTATTCAATTACGAAAGCATCCGGTTGAATTTAGACCAACTGACGAGTTGACACAGCAGCCAAACCAAAGTTTGGTTCAGGTCCGGCCGGTTTTGACGAATAAACTTCTTGGTAGTCAAAGAACCGAAGACTCCGTATACGAATGGGATGATATTAATATTCAAAGCGTATGGGGAGACATTGTGATTGATTTAAGCAATACTGTTCTGCCAAAAGGCGATGCGGTTATCTTTATTCGTCAAGTGTTTGGAAATATTAAAGTGCTCATTCCTTACGAAACAGAAGTATCTGTGAATCATTCTAAACTAGCAGGAAACGTAACGGTTTTTGGCCATCAGCGCGGCTTTTCGTTCAATGAAAATTTGTCTATCAAAACAGAGGAATTTGATCAATCTGCTCATAGGGTGAAGATTGTTACAACTGTTGTGATTGGAGATTTAGAGGTGCAAAGGATATGAGTATTCTTCAACGGCAGTTATTGTGGGGGATTTTCTTAAGTTTTTTTGTATTTGTATCCGTGCTCTTTACCGTGTTTTTTGCATATCCTGTTTTTCAACTTAGCGACTTATGGAAAACGAGCGTATTTGGCATGCCTTTTGTGCTGTTTTCCTTCAGTTTAAGCCTTACGATTGGAAGCGTGATTGGAGGAATCATGGGGTTTATGTGGAGACAGCAGTGGACATATGTTGAAAACCGATTATATGAAATAGAAAATGGCCACCGGCATATGTCGGCAAATGAACCGCTTATTCAAGAAACGTCTCGAATTATAAGCCGTTTAAACAAAGTAGATCATAAAATGATTCTTCAAGCGCAGCAATCTCAAAAGATGGCAACGGAAAAAGTGGAAAATCAGCAAAAGCAAGTGCAAGAAATTGTTTCTCAAGAACGAAATCGGCTTGCTAGAGAACTGCATGACTCCGTTAGTCAGCAGCTATTTGCCGCTTCGATGCTTATGTCTGCTATTACGGAATCCAATCTTACGCTACAAGACTCTGAAGCTAAGCAATTAAAGATGGTTGAAAAAATGATTAATCAATCACAGCTTGAAATGAGGGCTTTGCTTCTTCATCTTCGTCCTGCAGCATTAAAAGGAAAATCGCTACAGGCTGGAATGAAAGAACTGATGAATGAGCTTGCTCAAAAAGTACCGCTTGAATTAAATTGGAAAATAGAAGGGTTTGAACTTGATAAAGGCATTGAAGACCACTTGTTTAGAATTTTGCAAGAATCCGTATCAAATACGCTGCGTCATGCAAATGCAACAGCTTTAGACGTGCTGCTGATCAAACGTGACTTTTCCATTATTTTACGTATTTTGGATAACGGAGTTGGTTTTGATGTAGAAAAGGAGAAAGTCGGATCGTACGGTCTGCAAAATATGTATGAACGCGCAGTTGAAATTGGAGGCCTATTAAAAATTATTAGTTTGCCCGACAAAGGAACAAAGCTAGAAGTAAAAGTACCGTTAGTAGAAAGAGAGGAGAAGCAAAATGATTAATGTACTGTTAGTAGATGACCATGAAATGGTTCGTATTGGCGTAGGAGCGTATTTGTCGGCTCAAACAGACATTCATGTAATAGCTGAAGCAGCCAATGGCCAACAGGCCGTTGAATTAGGGCTTCAGCTGCGCCCGGATATTATTTTAATGGATTTAGTCATGGAAGAAATGGACGGGATTGAAGCAACAAAACAGCTCATTAAGCAGTGGCCGGAAGCAAAAGTAATTATTGTCACTAGCTTTCTAGATGACGAAAAAGTATATCCCGCTCTAGAGGCAGGGGCAACAAGCTACTTATTAAAAACGTCTAAAGCAGGAGAAATTGCAGCTGCTATTCGCCGTACATATGAGGGGGAATCTGTATTAGAGCCTGAAGTAACCGGTAAAATGATGTCTAAAATGAGAAAGCCGTCTTTACCTCATGAAGAACTCACAGCTCGTGAAATGGAAATTTTACTTTTAATGACACAAGGTAAAACAAATCAAGAGATTGCAGACGAATTATTTATTGCGCTAAAGACGGTAAAAACACATGTGAGCAATTTATTAAGTAAGCTGGATGTGCAGGACCGAACTCAAGCCGTCATTTATGCCTTTAAACACAAATTAGCGCAGTGAGAATCGTTATTCAAAAGAGAATAACGATTTTTTTTGTGAAAAACCTATTTTTTTGCATGTATTCATTATAAAATAGCGATATGCGTAAAGGCGAACGCTTACGTAAAAGCACTATTTTGAGGGGTTGAGCACATGGAAAAGAAATGGTGGAAAGAAGCTGTTGCGTATCAAATCTATCCGCGAAGCTTCATGGATTCAAACGGCGACGGAATTGGTGACATTCAAGGGGTTATTTCAAAATTAGACTATTTATCTGATCTTGGAATTGATGTCATTTGGATTTGCCCGATTTATCAGTCTCCTAACGACGATAATGGCTACGATATCAGTGATTATAAAGATATTATGAAAGATTTTGGAACAATGGAAGACTTTGATGAGCTGTTAGATGAAGTTCACCATCGCGGAATGAAGCTGATTATGGATTTAGTTATTAACCATACTTCAGATGAACATCCTTGGTTTTTAGAATCTAGGTCTGCTAAAGAGAATCCATATCGTGATTATTATATCTGGCACGAAGGTAAAGATGGAAAAGAGCCAAACAACTGGGAATCTATTTTTAGCGGATCAGCTTGGGAGTTCGACGAAAAGACAAAAGAATATTACATGCACGTATTTTCTAAAAAACAGCCCGATTTAAACTGGGAAAACGAAAAAGTACGTCATGAGCTTTATGAAATGGTTAACTGGTGGTTAGATAAAGGAATTGACGGCTTTCGTGTAGATGCTATTTCGCATATTAAGAAAGTGGCCGGCTTCCCAGATCTGCCGAACCCTGAAAAGCTAGATTATGTGCCATCGTTTGAAGGGCATATGAATCGACCGGGAATTCAAGAACATTTAAAAGAGCTAAAAGAAAAAACGTTTGCCAAATACGATATTATGACGGTTGGAGAGGCAAATGGTGTAACATCGGACAGCGCAGATGAGTGGGTAGCTGAAGATGGCGGAAACTTCAATATGATTTTTCAGTTCGAGCATATGGGACTGTGGGATAAAGGAGAAGAAAAACCGCTTGATTTAATCGAGTTAAAAACAATTTTAACTAATTGGCAAAATGGTTTAGAAAAAATTAACGGCTGGAACGCTTTATATTTAGAAAATCATGACCAAATTCGTTCTGTAAATAAATTCGGCAGCACAGCTTACCGAGTGGAAAGTGCAAAGTGCTTAGCTGCACTATACTTTTTAATGAAAGGAACACCGTTTATTTATCAAGGACAAGAACTTGGAATGACCAATGTTAAATTTGATTCTATTGATGATTATGATGATGTTGGGATGATTAACTACTACCGTATTCAGCGTGAAAAAGGCGATTCACATGACGAGATTATGAAAGTTATTTGGGAAACAGGCCGCGATAACTCAAGGACGCCAATGCAGTGGAATACAGAAAAAAGTGCAGGATTTTCTACCGGAAACCCTTGGATGAAAGTGAACCCAAATTACGTAGACATTAACGTAGAAGAGCAGAAAAGTGATAAGAATTCGGTACTGAATTTTTACAAACAGCTCATTAAAATTAGAAAACAGCATGATGTGCTGGTGTATGGAACTTATAAGCTGTTGGCAGAAGAAGATTCCGCTATTTACGCGTATACGCGAACATTAGAAGGTAAAACCGCTGTTGTTATTTGTAATATGTCACCGAATAATCAAACGTTCGAGTTTCCTTCAGAGAGCTCATTTACAAACATAGAAGTGCTGATTCATAATTATCCGTTGGATAAAAACGAAACGCTTGAACAATGTACGCTGCACCCATATGAAACACGTGTATACTTACTTTCATAAACAAGTTGAGCAACCGATTGCGCAATTTTAAAATGGAAAGCTTTTAAAAACAAATCTATATGCGACATATGTAAAGAAACTGCTGGCTCTACCAAGAGCGAGCAGTTTCTGCATTTTGATAAAAAGACGGAGAAAGCTTTGACTACGGCGCATGTATATGGTACTTTTACACTTAGTGTAGATAATTAGAAACAAAATGAGGTTGAAAAATGGCGAAATATAAAATTATTGCAACAGCAGCAATGGGAATTGAAGCACTAGTCGCTAAAGAAGTGCGTGCTTTAGGATATGAATGTGAAGTAGATAATGGCAAGGTTATCTTTGAAGGAGACGAGCTTGCAATTGCTCGATGCAATTTATGGCTTCGTACAGCAGATCGAATTAAAGTACAGGTTGGACAGTTCAAAGCTCGTACGTTTGATGAGCTTTTTGAACAAACAAAAGCATTAAATTGGGGAGATTATTTGCCCGTAGATGCACAGTTTCCTGTATCGGGAAAATCAATTAAATCTAAATTGTTCAGCGTATCAGATTGTCAAAGCATTGTAAAAAAAGCAATTGTTGACAGCATGAAAAAACATTATAACAAAACAACAGGCTGGCTCGAAGAAACGGGGTCAACGTTTAAAATTGAAGTAGCGTTATTAAAAGATGTTGCTACATTAACAATTGACGCAAGCGGTGCAGGACTTCATAAGCGCGGTTACCGCGTAGGACAAGGGGAAGCTCCTTTAAAAGAAACGCTGGCAGCTGCTTTAATTATGCTAACGCCGTGGAATGCGAATCGTCCGTTTGTCGATGTTTTCTGCGGTTCTGGTACAATTGCTATCGAAGCAGCGCTTATCGGTCAAAATATTGCACCAGGATTTAATCGTGACTTCTTATCAGAAGAGTGGCCGTGGATGTCAGCAAGCATTTGGGACAAAGCGCGCGAAGAAGCAGAAGACTTAGCGAACTATGACCAAGTGCTAGATATTGCTGGTCATGATATTGACCATCGTATGGTAAAAGTAGCGGAGCAAAATGCATTTGAAGCTGGACTTGGAGATTTAATTCAATTTAAGCAAATGCAAGTGCGCGATTTTACGACGCCGAAAGAATATGGAATCATTATTGGTAACCCTCCGTACGGCGAACGTTTAAGCGATCGTCCTTCTGTTGAAAAAATGTACGCTGAAATGGGCGAAGCGTTTTCTAAGCTTGATACGTGGTCGATTTATATGCTTACATCTCATGAACAGTTTGAACAGTACTACGGTAAAAAAGCGACGAAAAAACGCAAATTGTTTAACGGATTTATTAAAACAGACTACTATCAGTACTGGGGACCTCGTCCTCCACGCAACGATCAATAAATACAAAAAGCCAAGCGGTGTAAAAACAGCTTGGCTTTTTTACGTTATTTCTTTTTTAAACCGCGATAAGCTAGCATTCCAAACATGCCTATCCCGAGCACGACAATTAATAAAATAAACCAAAACGTAGCATTAAGCAGGTATTTATATAGTCCGTCATAATAATCATGCATGTACTCACCCCATTATGTTTTTTTATAGTATGGGCGAGTAGCAGGGCAATATATGTATTCATTTCTTTTCAATAGCAGGCTTAAAACGAGAAATGATTAGCTTATTTCTAACATATTTACGAAAGGGAAATCTCATACTAAAACCTAAGAGGTGATAAAATGAGAAAAAATCGATCAGCACGGGTTTTTGGCGGGATGATGCTTCTTTCATGGTTAACCATCCCTTTTATAGGACGACAGCATATTAAGCGCTATTTATCATCTACTATGTTTATTTCCTTTTTAATTATGGTTGAAAGCTATATTGCTGAAAAAAAGAAGTGGTGGATATTCCCTAATCCTCCTCATCCATATTTAACAGGTGAAGCTGCTTTACTCTTAGGTCCATTTTTAGCAGGTTCTTTATGGATTAAAAAGTTCACATATGGCCATTTTGGAAGGTATATGTTATTAAATGCAATCGTAGATACATTTTTTGTTTATCCTTTTCAACGAGCTATGAGCCGTGCAAAGCTTTTTAGGGTAGGCACATTTAAAGAGTACCATTTGCTAGGTATCTTTCTGTTAAAAGCTGCTTTAATGTACGTTTACCAACACCTAATAGTAGAGAAACCGAAACCTCAGCGTGCTTTAAAAAATAATCCTATAGAATAAAGGGGCAGGCAGGGAAGCGTGATTTTCTTGCCTGCTATTTTAATGCCCCAGAGGTCATTCCTGAAATGAAATGCTTTTGCAAAAACACGTACGCAATCAATAATGGAATAGAAGAAAGAACGACTGCTGAAAACAGCATAGGGTAATTGGTTAGAAATTCCCCTTGAAAGTCCAATAATGCAATAGGCAGCGTTTTTACTTCTTTAGATTTTAATAATAGCAAAGGGAATAACAGATCATTCCACACGATCACAAACGAAAAAATTCCTACTGTAGCCATTGAAGGTATGGAGAGTCGAAGAGCGATTTTTGAATATATTTTCCACTCTGACGCCCCGTCCATGCGAGCGGCTTCGAATAGTTCCTTTGGCAAAGTTTTCATAAACCCCGTTATAATAAACACACCGATAGGAAGCAAAAAACTTATGGAGACGATAATGACCCCTGTTAGCGTATTGACCAGTCCAAGCTTATTCATCAGCAAAAAGACAGGAATCATATTGACTTGAGTAGGGACAATCATTCCGCAAACAAAAAAGCCGTATACAATCCATCCAAGCTTTTGAGGTAGCTGAATAATAGCGTAAGCAATCATGCTTGAAAACCATAGAATAAAAAACGTGCTAAAGACGGTAACAATCACGCTGTTTTGAATATAGCCAAAGATGGGTTCATTGACGAGCAGCTGTTTATAATTTTCAATATTCCAGCCTGCTGGTAATCCAATTGGGTTGCTGTAAAGTTCAGGCGTTGTTTTAAAGGTTGTTAATAAAACCAAGCTTAAGGGCAAAAGAATGATTAAACCGTATATCCCTAAAATCAGATGTCTGAATGGATTTTGTTTCATAAAAGAATCTCCTTTTACATTTTGGTCAGGCGAAGTACGCGAAATTGAAGAAACGTTAAAAGAGCAATCACAATCATAAATACAACGGAAATGGCAGAGGCATAGCCAAAACGAAAATTAATAAAAGCTTCGTGATAAAGAAGTGTCGAAAGAATTTCAGTTGAGTTGGAGGGACCTCCATTTGTCATTGCAATGATTAAATCAAATGCTTTAAAGCTTTGTATGGTCGTATAAGCCACAACCATTGTCGTAGCTGGAGCTAAAAGAGGCCACGTAATGCGCTTGAATTTTTGCCATCGTGTTGCTCCATCAATACTAGCAGCTTCATATAACTCACTGGGAATAGCTTGAATTCCAGCTACAAAAATAATAAGCATTTGACCAGTATGTGCCCAAAATTGTACAAAAGCCAAGCTGTAAATGGCGATATGTCCATTTCCAATCCAAGACTGTGTCCAATGCTTAAGGCCTATTTTACTTAAAAATAGGTTAACTCCTCCAATGTTGGGGTCATACATAAAGTTCCACGTGAACGCAATCGACACGGACGAAATAATCGTCGGTACAAAAAAGAGTGAGCGATAAAATGTATTCCATGCAGAATTTCTATAAAGTAAAAGTGCAAAGCCTAAGCTCAATAACGTTTGAAAGATCAGCACGCCAATTGTGAACTTTAAGTTGTTTGTAAGCGACTGTGTGAAAATAGCATCGTTTGTTAAAATTTCTTTGAAGTTTTGAAACCCTACAAATGAGAACTGAGAAGACAATCCATTCCAATCAGTTGTACTTAAAAATAAAGCAGAAAGCGTTGGCAATGCAAAGAAAACCGTATATATGACAAAACCAGGAAGCAAAAACAACCATAGATGCCTGCTTTTAGAGATATTTTTAAATGAAAAGAGAGGAAAAGAGAACGAAGGGGTTCTCTTTTCTTCCTCTTGAATAGACGTATTAGTTTTTAGCGACACGTTCTACCTCTCCTTGTGCTTTTTCAGCAGCTTTTTTCGCTGACATACCGGATAGTACGTCCTGTACAGATGTTTCAACAGCTTTTGATACGCGCTCATTTAAAATGGTAAATCGAGGTTGGAAGACCGTTTTTTTGTCTTTCCACTTTGCGCTTTCTTTGAGTTCAGGTGAATCATATTTCACGTCTTTGACCGTTAATAACTGGCCAGTAGCATTTGCATACTCAGAAGAAATCTTTGGATCTGCAAGGAAAGTTAAAAATTTCTTAGCAGCTTCTTTATGTTTTGATTTTTCAGCAACACCTAATAAGAATGTTGTGGTATGAACACCTTCGTATTTGGCTTTATCTTGATCCACTGTAATCGGTGCAAGCAAACCTTGATCAATCTTTGGATTTTGCTGTTTGACTGTAGCCATCATATAAGAACCTTGAGCAAGCATTGCGCCTTTTTCCTGAGCGAAAAGTGCTGCAGCACTTTCTTTTTTCGTACCAAGAGCATCTTTTTGGAAGTAACCTTTATCATTTAATTCTTTAATTTGAGATAGGGTTTTGATAAACCATTCATCAGTTAGCTTGCGCTTGCCCGTTTCTACTTCGTGAAGGGCGTTATTTGTAGGTTCGTTATTCATAATCATTGGGTTAATAAATTGAGAAGGACTTACGTCTCCTGAAAATAAAATCGGCGTGTAACCATTTTTCTTTAATGTTTCAGCTGTTTTTAAAAAGCTATTCCAGTCTTTAGGAACATCTAAATTTAGTTTTTCAAAAATGCCTTTGTTATAGACAGGGATGTTATAGACTAGCTGATAAGGAAGAGCATATTGCGTATTATCCGCTTTACCCGCTTGGATTAGCTTTTCGTCAAATTTGCTGAGTAAGTTTTGGTCGTCCAGCTTTGCAAAACCGTTTGCTTTGCGAATCGTTTCAAATTGACTTCCTGGAAAACTAGCAAATACATCGATGCCTTCTCCAGAGAGTAGAGATCCTTGAATTTGTGATTGATATGAATCCGAAGGAAAGACGGTCATCTCTACATGAATATTTGGGTTTTTCTTTTCAAATTGCTCAATGATAGAATCAAAGGCTTTCGTATCTTCTCCTCGCCAATGCGTAAAGTTAATGGTTACTTTTTTTGAAGAATCGCTGCTGTCGCCGCTTGTTGAACTGTTTTTGCCGCAGCCGGCGATGATCACGGTGAGCATTGCTAACAGAATTAATAATTTTTTCATTTTAGTTCCCCCATTTATAGAATTCTTTTTAGATAGTTATTGGTCAATTTTGATACGATTGGTAGATGTTTGGTCAAAGAAATGAGCATGATTCATTTGAAAATGAAACGGAAAGTGCTGATGAACTTGAATATGTTCATCCCCAGGGATTTTAGCCACAAAGAGCTGCTCTCCTAAACTGCTGTATAGTATGTACTCTGCTCCTAATAACTCAGACACATCTACCGGTAATGAAATATGAGGAGCATCAGAAAAGGCACGCGTAATATGCTCGGGTCGAATTCCTACAGTAATGAATTGATTATTGTAGCCTTTTTCATGTAACGAATGCATTTGATTTTCTGTCAGCTGAAACTCATGTTCACTGATGTACAGTTTGCTGTTCACTACTTTTCCTGTGAAAAAGTTCATTCCCGGTGAGCCTATAAAACTGGCTACAAACGTATTCTCTGGAGCATTATACACTTGCATAGGTGAACCTATTTGCTGAATTTTTCCGTCTTTCATAACTACGATTCTGCTTGCCATCGTCATGGCTTCTGTTTGATCGTGGGTTACATAAATAATGGTCGTCTGCAGCCTCTGATGAAGCTTACTGATTTCAGCACGCATTTGTACGCGAAGCTTCGCATCAAGGTTAGACAAAGGCTCATCCATTAAAAAAATTTGGGCATTCCGTACAATGGCTCTTCCTAAAGCCACTCGCTGACGCTGACCTCCTGATAATGCTTTTGGCTTGCGTTTTAAATAGGGTTCTAAGTCCAAAATACGAGCCGCTTCACGAACGCGCTCATCAATTTCTTGTTTTGGGACTTTGCGGAGCTGCAAGCCAAATGCCATGTTGTCGTAAACCGTTAAATGAGGGTAAAGCGCGTAGTTTTGAAACACCATTGCAATATCCCGGTCCTTAGAAGGTAAATCGTTTGCACGATCTCCGTTAATAAGCAATTCTCCTTCTGTTATCGATTCAAGGCCGGCGATCATTCGAAGGGTAGTGGATTTGCCGCACCCTGAAGGTCCTACAAATACAATAAATTCTTTGTCTTGAATATGAAGATTAAAATTATCAACTGCAAGACTATCTTTTCCGTATTTTTTATACACATGCTGCAACTGCAGTTCTGCCATTTTTTTCTCCTCTCAGCAGGCTTTTAAAAAATAAAAGCCTCTAATTGCATAGACGGATTGTACGTGTATCTGGCAATTAGAGGCTATCGGTTGACCGGTAAGCCTGTAGTATGTAGTTTTGAGTGATTGAATCTGTAAGTGATTTTAAAATATATTATTCCTATATGTCAAGTGAGAATTAAAATATTTTAATAAGTTCGATTATTTTCTTAAATGAAAGAATCCATTTATTAAGCCAGAGATGCTGGTTTTGAGAATAAAATAAACAGCTGGTGTATAGAATGATAGTATTCACTTTTATAGTAAGCACTACAGAGAGAGGATGTTTATAAATGGATAGAAACACGCAGTTCACTATGATTCGGCAAGCGTTGGAAAACAGCTATCATTTAATGCAGCAGGGAATAGAAGTTAGCGGAGAGACGCTTACTCAGCTGGAACAAGCAAAAGCCGAGTATGAAGCGGCCTTTTTATTGTCTCAGTCCACGGATTCCAAATTCCGCTGTAATTAATTTTTTAATAGCACTTATTCCGTTTGCGTTCTATACACCCAGCTTTTATACAAAAAGGTTCTGTCCTTACAGGCAGAACTTTTTTATGTTCAGCTCTTTTTATTGACATTTTAGATAAAGTAGTCAATAATTAAGTTTTGCTTACATGAGAAATTTACTAGATAAAAAGAAGTGAAGCTAATTTTTATTGATAGATATTTACATAAATAAAGGAGTCAGTATCGATGATGAGAGAGCGGTTGCCTTTTACAATTGAGCGGGATGAAAACTTTTTTGACAAATTAAATGAATGGATAGGTGATGTTTTTTATGATCATCTTCCAGACGCAGGATTAGAACTTCGGGATGAACAAATTTTTATGGCTTTTCAAATCGAACGAGCTTTTAAAGAAAAAAATGTAATCTTTGCAGAAGCAGGTGTAGGAACAGGGAAAACCATTGTGTATTTACTGTACGCTATTTGTTATGCAAGGTATATTGGCAAGCCGGCTATTATTGCCTGTGCGGATGAAACATTAATTGAACAGTTAGTAAAAGCCGAAGGAGACATTGCCAAGCTCTCTGGTATTTTAGATATTAACATGGATGTTCGCCTAGCAAAATCTCAAGATCAGTATCTGTGTTTAAAGAAATTAGATGCTGTGACAGCACGAACAGATAATGAAAACATTGAAGAAATTTACGATACGCTTCCTGATTTTGTTCATGATCATAGTGGTATGCAGTCGTTCTATCACTACGGAGACCGTAAAGAATATCCTCATTTAACGGATGAGGAATGGAATCAAATTAACTGGGATACGTTTCAAGATTGCTCTTCCTGTGAGCAGCGTCATAGATGTGGCTTAACGCTTTCACGCGAGCACTATAGAAAAGCACATGACTTAATTATTTGCTCTCACGATTTTTACATGGAACACATTTGGACATATGAAGCCCGCAAGCGTGAAGGACAGCTTCCGCTTCTTCCTGAAAGCAGCTGTGTTGTATTTGATGAAGGTCACCTGCTGGAATTTGCTGCACAAAAGGCTTTAACGTATCGCATTCAAGAAGATACGTTAGAAAACTTGTTAACGCGTCTATTAGAAAATGACGTGCGAGAAGAATTTGCTGTGAAGATCGAGCACGCTATCGATGTGTATGCAATGTTCTTTGACCGTTTAAGTGAAGCAAGCACAGAAATCGTTGGTTCTAGCCGTAAAGAAGTAGCCCGAACAAACGGATTACAAAGTGTAGGAAAAGAACTTTTATCGCTGCTTGAACATATCGGAAACGAGCTTGTGTTTGAGAGTGAGACCTATACAGTAGACGAATATACGCTGCGAATTGTAGATGAGTACCTAGATCAAATTGATTATTCGCTGCGCTTATTTATGGACAACGAAAATGCCATCTACTGGGTGGAAGAAAACAACTGGCAGCTGACGTTGGTTATTATGCCGCAAGCAGTAAAAGACGTCTTAAAAGAACGAGTATTTGCGAAGAAAATACCATACATTTTCACTTCTGCCACTCTTTCAGATAACCAATCGTTCGATTATTTAGCATATAGCTTAGGAATTGCAAAGCCGCTTTCTTTTTCCGTTGAATCGCCATTTGATTATGATGAGCAAATGAAAATTGCGGTGAAAGATGTTTCCGATGATCAAGAAGAAGCGTTTGCTGAAAAATTTGCCTTTGCTGTTGCTCAGCTCGAAAAAACGAACGGACGAGCACTTTTATTGTTTAACAGTAAAGAAGAACTAGAGATGTTCAAAGAAGTTTCCAAAGAGTTAAATCAGTACACATTTTTATTTGAAGGCGATCAAGAAATCAGTAAATTAGTGTCTCAGTTCCAAAGGGAAGAAGAAACGATTTTATGCGCTGTTCATTTGTGGGAAGGGTTGGATATTCCTGGACCTTCGTTATCGAATGTAATTATTTGGTCTCTGCCGTATCCGCCAAATGATCCGGTCTTTGAAGCAAAGCGCAATCAAGTAGTCGATCCATTTTGGGATGCAGATATGCCGTATATGCTTCTTCGCTTAAAGCAAGGAGTTGGAAGGCTGATTCGCTCTCATAATGATAAGGGTCTAATCACGATCTTTATGCCAAAAAGCACAGATTCAAAAGTGCGTTCAATCATTGAACAAAATGTTCCAACGAAAATAGAAAACGTATAAAAAAGCGCGGTGGCAGCCGCGCTTTTTTATGTGCACAATAGATTGAATTTTCAGTTATATACACACCGTTACTATTATGATAAAATAATTTATGGTGAAATAAGGAAAGTAAGGAGGAAAAAACAATGAGAGAAGACATACAGAAAATTGAGAAACAGTTTTATGAATACATGAATAAAATCAAAAGTTATCACGAGGCAATCGGAGTGATGTACTGGGATTTGAGAACGGGTGCTCCAAAAAAAGGGGCGGATCAGCGTTCTGAAGTGATTGGCATGATGTCATCAGAAGCGTTCAATCTTTCCGTTTCTAATGAAATGGCAGGTTTTATTGAGAAATTAACGAACCCTGAGTCACAGCCTTACATAAACGATATTACGAAAAAAGCAGTGGAAGAATGTAAAAAAGAATATGACTTAAATAAAAAGATTCCTCCGCACGAATATAAAGAATACGTTACGTTAACTTCAAAAGCGGAGTCAATTTGGGAAGAAGCAAAAGAAAAAGCAGATTTTGCTTTATTTCAACCGTACCTTGAAAAAATTGTAGCGTTTAATCAGAAGTTTGTGGAGTATTGGGGGTATGAAGGAAACAAATATAACCGTTTATTAGACCTTTTTGAACCGGGAATGACGGTTGAAATCTTAGACGAGGTATTTGGAAAGCTGCGGGAGCATATTGTGCCTCTTGTTCAGCGAATCGCCGGGTCAAATACAAAGCCCAATACGGAATTTTTATTCCGTACTTTCCCAAAAGAAGCGCAAAAGCAATTTAGTCTAGACGTGTTAAAAACACTCGGCTATGATTTTGAAGCGGGGCGCCTTGATGAAACAGTTCATCCTTTTGCTACTGGCTTAAACCCGGGAGATGTGCGCATCACGACTAAATATGCCGAAAACGATTTTCGAACGGCTATTTTTGGAACAATTCACGAATGCGGCCATGCTTTATATGAGCAGAATATTTCAAAGGATCTTGTCGGTACAGTTCTATGTGAAGGTACTTCAATGGGAATTCACGAATCACAGTCGCTGTTTTTTGAGCAGTTTGTCGGTAAAAATAAGGCATTTTGGCAGCATAATTACGACGTACTAAAACAGCATGCGCCGGGGCAATTTGACGATGTAGGTTTAGAAGATTTTTACCGAGGAGTAAATGAGGCAAAACCGTCGCTTATTCGTATTGAAGCAGATGAGTTAACGTATCCTCTTCATATTATGATTCGTTACGAAATTGAAAAAGGATTAATAAACGGGGAGTATAAAGTTGAGGATTTACCGGAAATTTGGAATGAGAAATACGAAGAATATTTAGGGGTTCGTCCAAGTCACGATGGAGAAGGCGTGCTTCAGGACGTACACTGGGCCGGAGGAAGCTTTGGGTACTTCCCTTCCTATGCTCTGGGCTATATGTACGCAGCGCAGTTTAAGCATACCATGTTAAAAGACTTGCCTAATTATGATGAACTCTTGGAAAAAGGAGAAATTTCGCCGATTACAAATTGGTTAACAGAACATATTCACCAGTACGGAAAAATGAAAAAACCTCTTGAAATTTTAAACGATGTGACGGGTGAAGGGCTAAATGTAGATTATTTAATTCAATATCTAGAAGAGAAATACGGACAAATTTATCACGTATAAAAAGTGCTATAACCGAATATTATGTTTTGTATTGCAAGTAAATGTTCGAAAATATCTTTTTTAGATATTTTCAAATAAAAGATTTGCTGATATAATACAAGTAACTCAATAACGCACTCATATAATGACGAGAATAAGGCTCGTAAGTATCTACCAAACTACCGTAAATAGTTTGACTATGGGTGAGCGATGAAGTTTGTTTTTCACTTTTGTGCGTAAAAGCTCAAAAACATTGCTCTACTCATATACGAGTGCAGCTATGTTTTTGAGCTTTTTTAATACAAACGTTGGAGGAACGAACTATGAAAGCTTTGCAAAACAAAATTTTAACAGATGGAATCGTATTATCGGACACGGTTTTAAAAGTAGACACATTTTTAAACCACCAAATGGATCCTGTACTGATGAAAGAAATTGGAGAAGAATTTGCTTCGCGCTTTGAAAATGCAGGAATTACGAAGATTTTAACGATTGAATCATCAGGAATTGCTCCAGCGATTATGACCGCATTGAAGCTAAACGTTGAGATGGTGTTTGCCAGAAAAAGAAAATCTTTAACACTTCAAGACGGACTCATTACATCAAAAGTATATTCATTTACAAAAAAAGAAGAAAATGAAATTTCAGTTGCTGATAAATTTATTCGAGAAGATGACGTGATTTTAATTATTGATGACTTTTTAGCAAACGGCCAAGCTGCATTCGGCTTGATGGATATCGTGCAAAAAGCAGGTGCTAAAGTAGGCGGCATTGGTATTGTTATTGAAAAAGCGTTCCAAGATGGAGGAAAACAAATTCGTAAATCAGGCGTTAAAGTAGAATCATTAGCGCGCATTCAGTCTTTATCAAATGGTAAAGTTACATTTGCTGAAGATAAACCAACAGTGGAGGTTTAATATGAATAAAGGAAAAGTCTTTTCACTTGGTTTACAGCATGTTTTAGCTATGTACGGAGGTGCGATTGTTGTCCCGCTTATTGTTGGAGGAGCCATTGGCTTGACTCAGCAGCAGCTTACGTATTTAGTGGCGATTGACTTATTTATGTGCGGTGTGGCAACGTTGCTGCAAGTATGGAAAAATCGTTTTTTCGGTATTGGTCTTCCAGTTGTATTAGGGTGTACGTTTACTGCCGTAGGACCTATGATTTCAATTGGAGGTTCTTACGGCGTTTCCTCCATATATGGTTCTATTATCGTCGCCGGTTTACTCATTGTCCTTCTTTCTGCTTTTCTAGGTAAATTGGTTAAGTTTTTCCCTCCTTTAGTTACGGGTTCGGTTGTAACAATTATTGGAATTACGTTAATTCCTGTAGCGATTAAAGATTTAGCTGGAGGAGAAGGAAGTAAAGATTTTGGCAGCTTGAGCAATTTAGGTTTAGGTTTTGGCGTTTTGCTATTAATTATTGTTCTGTATCGATTTACAAAAGGATTTATGCGCTCCGTCTCTGTGTTATTAGGATTGGTTGTTGGAACAATTGCAGCGTCTTTTATGGGAAAAGTCGATTTTTCCGGCGTAAAAGAAGAAGCGTGGATTCATATGCCGCACGTGTTTTACTTTGGGATGCCAACGTTTAATATTATGGCCATCCTGACAATGTTCCTTGTTTTACTTGTTGGCATTGTCGAGTCCACAGGCGTTTATTTTGCCGTTAGTGATATTTGTAAAAAAGAAGTGGATGAAAAAGATTTATCTAAAGGCTATCGTGCAGAAGGATTGGCGATTTTATTAGGCGGATTTTTTAACGCATTTCCTTATACAGCGTATTCTCAAAATGTAGGACTTTTACAGTTGTCAGGTGTTCGCACAAGAAATGTTGTATTTGCAGCGAGTGGAATTTTAATCATTTTGGGCTTTCTACCTAAAATCGCAGCCGTGACGACAGTTATCCCGAGCTCTGTACTTGGAGGAGCTATGGTAGCCATGTTTGGGATGGTCATCTCTTCAGGTATAAAAATCCTTAGTCAAGTTGATTTAGCAAAACAAGAAAACCTTCTTGTAATTGCATGTTCGGTTGGTATGGGTCTAGGGGTGACGGTTGTACCTGAACTCTTCAAAAACTTACCAGAGAGTCTTCAAGTTCTCACTGGAAGCGGTATTGTGATGGGGAGTTTTACAGCAATCTTTTTAAATATTGTCTTTAATATGATGAAATCACCACGTGCGCAAGTTGCGGACACAAAGTTAACAAATGAAGCAATATCGAAATAAAAAGAGGCTGGCACAAAAGTATGTTAGTTGAAGAAGATCCGAACGATTAATCGTTCGGATCTTTTCATTGTTATGGGGAACTTAGGCCTAATTTGGTCGTCTTTCCTATTAAGATCGTGTTTTGAAAAACAGTGTATAAAGCATTTTCCCCACGTCAGGATTTTTTGCCACTAATGAAATTTCTCTTTTGAATTTGAAGTCTGTAATAGGCAATGCTTTAATGTTTGAGCTTTGTAAATGGCGCATAAAAATTTCAGGGAGAATTGAAATACCTAAATTAGCTGAAATAAATCCCATAATACTTTGAGCAAATTCAATTTCATTGGCAATGGACATTTTTAAGTTATGACGATTGTACGCTTTTTCTACTAGTGTCCGAACATCGCACCCTGGAGGGAGAACTACAATGGGTTCTTCTTTGAAATCTTCAAATGATACGCTTTCTTTTTCGGCTAACGGGTGCTGATCATTCACAAATAAATAAAAGTCTTCTTTGAATAATAATTTTGACCAGTAAGTATGTTGAATCTCTCGATCATCAAATAAAGCTCCATCAATTTGATTGCTTTCTAACTGCTCTAACAAATCATAATAGTGATGCGAGGTTTTTATATCAATATGGCGATTGTGGTCTTTAGCAGAAGCCAGTTGATAAGGTAAGTAAAAAGCAGCCATACTTTGCCACGTTCCGATAGTTAAATCACAAGCTTCTTGCGTAGACACTAATTTTTTTTGAAGAGCATGAACGCTTGATAGTATGGATTCACCTTCTTGTAAAAGAATTTCACCTGCTGAGGTTAATTCTACTCCTGTAGCGGAGCGAATAAATAATGTTACTCCTAAATCTTCTTCTAGTTTTCTCATTTGCTTACTGAGCGCGGGCTGCGTCATATGCAGCTGTTCGCTTGCTTTGCTTAAGCTTTTTGTTTTGGCTGTTTCAATAAAAGACTCAAGCCATTCTGTTTTCATATTTATCACCTATAACCTTTTGTTATACCCATAGTATAGAAGGGAAGTTCTCATAAATCAACGAAGATGCTAGTGTATATAGTGTAGTTAACACAGCGCAAAGAAATTCACACAACTAGGAGGATGAATGATGTATCCAAACAAACTATATATTAACGGTGAATGGACAACAACAGAAGAGAAAATTGATGTGATTAATCCAGCAACAAAAGAAGTTATAGGACAAATTCCCAAGGCAGGCGCAAAGGAAGCAGCACTTGCCGCTGATGCAGCAGCGACAGCTTTTAAAACATGGTCGAAAAGAACCGCTCAAGAGCGCAGTGCTATTTTAATGAGATGGCATCAACTTATTGAAAATCATAAAGATGAACTAGCAGAAATTATGACAACGGAACAAGGCAAACCATTTGCAGAAGCAAAAGGTGAAGTGCAGTATGGCAATGATTATATTGCTTGGTTTGCTGAAGAAGGAAAGCGTGTATATGGTGAAACGATTCCAGCTCATCATACGCATAAGCGTATTACGGTTAAAAAACAGCCTGTTGGCGTTGTAGCAGCTATTACGCCATGGAACTTCCCTGCAGCCATGATTACGCGTAAAGTGGCCCCAGCTCTTGCAGCAGGATGTACAATTGTTTTAAAACCATCTGAAGAAACACCATTTACAGCATTTCGTTTAGTAGAACTCGCAGAAGAAGCGGGCGTTCCAAAAGGTGTGATCAATGTTGTTACTGGAGATGCAGCAGCTATTGGCGACACATGGCAAAAAGACGGACGCATCCGAAAATTAACATTTACTGGTTCAACAGCGGTTGGTAAACATCTAATGCGCGGTGCTGCTGATACTGTGAAAAAATTATCGCTGGAATTAGGCGGTCATGCACCGTTTATCATAACAGAAAATGCAGATTTAGACGCTGCTGTAAACGGCGTAATTGCTTCTAAGTTTGTCAACGCAGGTCAAACGTGCATCTGCACAAACCGCGTATACGTACAAGAATCCATTGCAGATGCTTTCGTTGAAAAATTTGCAGCAAAAGCGGCGGAATTAACAGTAGGAAACGGATTAGAAGAAGGTACACAAGTTGGACCGTTAATTAACGACAAAGCGGTTGAGAAAGTAAAAGCACAAATTGCGGATGCAAAAAGTAAAGGAGCTAAAGTTGTAGTTGGCGGACAAGCTATAACAACTAAAAACGGTTTCTTTATGGAGCCGACAATTATCACAAATGTAACTGATGACATGAATTGCATGTTTGAAGAAACGTTTGGACCATTGGCACCTGTAGCAACATTCAAAACAGTAGAAGAAGCCGTAGAACGAGCAAACAATAGCCCTTATGGTTTAGCAGCTTACGTATTTACAGAAAACATCAAAGAAGCAACATTTGTATCTGAAGAATTAGAGTACGGCATTGTAGGAGTAAATGATGGCTCTCCATCTGCAGCTCAAGCTCCATTCGGCGGCTTTAAAGAAAGTGGCCTTGGACGTGAAGGAAGTCATTACGGCATTGAAGATTATTTAGAAGTAAAATATATCTCAATGGGACTTTAATAAAAAGTAGGACAAAAATAGTTTAGTCGAAGTGAAATACGAACTAGCAACTAATAATCAAAATTATTGGTTGTTAGTTCGTATTTTTTTATTGTTAAGATGGACGTAGCTTTCATGCGTTTCGTTGCTTCTAGCGGATTAATCCCATTTGTTCGTCTTTAGGTCGGAGTGATTTCGTTGTGTCCCAGCCTCTTTTTTATGCACTTTTGTAAAGAAAATTTGAAATAATAGTTCTTTAACGCAATTAATTGCATTTCTAGGATGTCTGTGCAAGAATAAATATTTCAAAAATGGTTTAGCTTTGTTTAAAGCGTGGGTAATACAACAAATGCACATGATTGCTTGTTAGATGAAATGAAAAGCAGAACTTTACCACTGATAAATTACGCAAGCTAGAACCAAAATAGTAGTACTGAATGGTGAAAAATATAGGAGTTGATATAGATGATTACAGCAGAGAAAAACATAGTGAAATTTAAAGCAAAAGACGGACGTGAAGTCACTATACGCCCTGCAAAGGCAAGTGATGCAGAGCATATTACAACAGCGGTAAGAGAAATTATTGAGGCCGGGGAATTTATTCAAAAAGATGAGCCGCGCACAGTCCAAGAAGAGCAAGATTTTATTGCATCAGTAGAAAAGAACAATCACATGTACGTTGTAGCTGAAGTCGAAGGTGAAGTGCTTGGAATCGCACGTGTTCTGAGAGGCGAAATTAAAATGAAGCGCCACACGGGGCTCTTCCGTACATGGCTTATTTCAAAAGCACAGGGAATGGGAATAGGAAAACAATTTATGAATTATACGCTAAACTGGTGCAAAGAAAATAATCTTCATAAACTTTCTTTAACTGTGTTTGCTTCTAATAAAGTGGCATACGAATTGTATAAAAAGGTAGGATTTGAACAAGAAGGTGTTATGAAAGAACAAGCTTATTTTAACAATGAATATGTAGATGAAATCTATATGTCCATTTTCTTTTCATAAAAAATAAGCACTTATTTTCGTCAATCCATAAATTGTATCTGTACATTCAGATTATTTGCGCTATAATAAAAGTGCACAACAAACATACACTTCTTCAAAACGTAGACTTTCCTGAGTT
Source organism: Priestia megaterium (assembly GCF_009497655.1). Taxonomy (NCBI): domain Bacteria; kingdom Bacillati; phylum Bacillota; class Bacilli; order Caryophanales; family Bacillaceae; genus Priestia; species Priestia megaterium. The sequence continues at coordinate 1,457,897 of NZ_CP023317.1, forward strand.
ACAGGAAAGTTTTTTTATGTTTCACCTCCATTCCACTAAAAAAGAATTGAATAAATCCCCAGCTATTACAAATGTTAAATGTAACGCAATCAAAGAGGTGAAGTGTATGCCAAAAATTATCTCAGTTGGATTTGGAGTTCCCCCCTATGAATTAACTCAGCAAGACACGCTGCTATTTGCAAAAGAACTTTTTTCCGAGTCGTTTAAAGATATTAATCGTCTGCTGACCGTTTTTCAAAATGGTCAAATTGAAAAACGTAATTTTGCCAAAGACTTATCTTGGTTTCAAGAAGATCATACATTCGAAGAAAAAAATGATGCTTTTATAGAATGTGCTGTTGAATTAGGTACAAAAGCCATTGAAGAATGCTTAACAAATAAAGACTATGTAAGTACCCCCTTGCCGTGTGGAGAAATTGATGCTATTTTTTACGTTTCAACAAGCGGTGTAGCTACGCCTAGCATTGAAGCTCGAATTATGAATAAGCTTGCGTTTTCAGACCATACAAAAAGAATCCCTATATGGGGATTAGGGTGTGCCGGAGGAGCATCTGGACTTTCAAGGGCTTACGAATATTGCAAAGCCTTTCCGCGCGCTAAAGTTCTTGTATTATCCGTTGAGCTGTGCAGTTTGACTTTTCAGCGGAATGATCGTTCAAAAAGCAACTTAATCGGTACATCTTTATTTGCTGATGGAGTAGCAGCTGCTTTAGTCGCAGGTGACGAAGCAGATATCACTTTTTCCCGTTCAAAAAGCTTTCCTTACATTTTACATACACAATCGACGCTTATGCCAAATTCCGAAGACGTAATGGGATGGGAGATTAAAAATGATGGGTTATTTGTTGTCTTTTCAAAAGATATTCCCACTATTATCGATTCGTGGTTAGGCGGAGAAGTTGAGTCTTTTTTACAAACTCAGAATTTGACCAGTCGGGATTTAAAACATTTTGTTGCTCATCCTGGAGGGAAAAAAGTGCTTGAAGCATATGTATCAACGCTATCGCTAAACGAAAATATGATTGCTGATTCACTAGATGTACTTAAAAACCATGGAAACATGTCTTCGGCAACCGTTTTATATGTGCTAGACCGCTTTATGAAGAAAGAAATTCCGAGTAAAGAATACGGTTTATTAACAGCTCTTGGTCCTGGATTTAGTTCTGAAATGCTTCTATTAGAGTGGAGGTAAAGCGATTGTTTTTTTATAGTTTTTTTGTATTTATTATCTTACAGCGTCTATGTGAATTGGTGATTGCCAAAAGAAATGAAGCTTGGATGAAGAAGCAGGGAGCATACGAAGCTGGTCAAAGTCACTACAAATGGATGGTAAGCATGCACGCCGCTTTTTTTGCTGCTCTTTTTACGGAAGTGTATGTGTTAAACGGTGGAATGTATCACTTTTCTTTTTTGTTGTTTAGCTTTTTTGTGCTTGTGCAACTTGCAAGAGTATGGGCTATTTCTTCATTAGGAAAGTATTGGAATACAAAAATTATCGTCTTGCCTAACGCGAAGGTTGTGCTAAGAGGTCCTTATCGGTTTATGAAGCACCCAAATTATACAGTTGTAGCGGCAGAATTGGTGTTAGTTCCGCTTATGTTTCAGGCATACTGGACGTTAGCTATTTTTTCTGTTTTCAATTTGTGTATATTAGCCGTTAGAATTCCTTTAGAAGAGCAAGCGCTAACGAATGAAACAAATTATGGCGAGGTCATGCAAAATACGGGACGTTTCTTTCCTGCAAAAAAATCTCAAAACTAATTGAAAATGATTATCTTTCATGATAAGATGAAATCAAATGATAAAGATTATCAATTTCATCAAGTAGAAACGGTGGTGGACGTAATGGTTAGTCTTTTTGTGATCGGAGCACTTGCTACATATGTTGGCGTCACAACGTATGTAATGAAAAATATTGAAAAAGCCCAAAAGGCGTAATATATACACGGTAAATAAATACAATGCAAAGCTGTCAAATTATTGACAGCTTTTTTTATTGTTTTTGTAACTAAAAATTCAGTTTTTTATGGGAAAACGTAGGTGAATCAAGTAAAATAGAGAAAGAATAAGCAGAAACAAAGATGGATAGAGAACATTTAAATACAGTCTTGAATGAGGCAAAAGGGGTAGAGTAATAATGGGTAAAGTGAGTGTGAAACATCAAGAAAATCTCCAATTGGAAGCATCTCTTTTTCATTTACATAAGCAATTTCAAGCAGCTGGAGATGAACAGCAGGCAGCAAAAGCAATACAGCTGTTAAAAAAGTGGGTGAACGGTGAATTTGTTGTAGCATTTTGCGGACATTTTTCGGCTGGGAAATCGAGTATGATTAACGAATTAATGGGGCAAGCAATTTTGCCTGCAAGTCCTATTCCGACAAGCGCAAACTTAGTATCAGTAAAAGCGGGGGATGAGCATGCAACCGTTTATTACCGCAAACAGCCGCCGGTGCGTTATGAAGCGCCTTATCAGTATGAACAAATTAAGCAGTTTGCTGTCGACGGAGATGAAGTAGAGTCCATTCATTTATCAATCGAGACAAACGCTATTCCTAAAAATGTTGTGGTGATGGACACACCGGGGATTGATTCAACAGATGATGCGCATCGTGTATCGACCGAGTCAGCTCTTCACTTAGCGGACGTTATTTTCTACGTGATGGATTATAATCATGTGCAGGCAGAATTAAATCTTCAATTTGCAAAACAGCTGCAAGAAGCTAATAAAACGCTTTATTTAATTGTAAATCAAATCGATAAACATCAAGAAGATCAGCTAACATTTCAAGCATTTAAAGAATCTGTAGAAACGTCATTTTTAAAGTGGAATGTTAGACCAGAAGGAATCTTCTATACGTCGTTAAAAGAGCCAGCCAACCGTCATAATGACCTTTCGTACGTAAAATCTCTATTACTTGCTATGATGACGGAAAAAGAAAACCGACATCAGCATATTCAACATGCGATGCAAATGTTAATTGACGATCACCTTGCCTTTATTGAAGACCAAGAAGAAGAAAAGTTAACGATTCATGACGAGCTGCGCCATAAGCTGACGCTTGAGAACCATGAAATAAATAAGCAGCAAAAAGAGCAGCTTCTCGAAAAAGAAGCGGAAATAAAGCGTGCTGAAAAGCAGTTAGCAGAAACGTACCAACAAGAAACAGGCAAGATACTAAGCAACGCCAATTTAACACCATATGAAATGAGAGAAAAAGCTAGGCTGTTTTTAGAAACGACAAAGCCTGATTTCAAAGTCGGTCTTTTATTTGCTAAGAAAAAGACCGAGGAAGTAAAAAAAGAGCGGCTGACGTTATTTTTTGACGATATGAAAGAACGAACAGCCTCTCAGCTGCAGTGGCACTTGCAGCAATATGTGCAAGATCTGGTGAAAAATCAAAATCTTACTGACCCGGATCTTATACGCCAGGTTCAGCAGTTTGAAATTCCGTTAGAACCTCATGACTTAATTGAAACGGTAAAAGCAGGAGCTACGATTAATGGTGATTATGTTTTAACGTACGCAAAAGATGTAGCTGATCACATTAAGAAAAAAGCCACGCGATTATTATACGAGCTCTATGCGCAAATCGAACAGAGCAAAATGGAGCAAGATGAAGTAAAGCGTGAGAATATTTCTCAACACTTGCAGGAATGTGAGGCATTTGAAGAAGCGTATACATCTCTTCAGGAAATGAAAGCAAAACTGGCGCGTACAAAAGCGTTGCTTCAATCTTTACAGCAAACTGATGACGACCTAACGCTAGAAGATACAAACGAGTTGTCATATATGTTACAAGAAGAATATGAAACGGGCATCATGAAAGCTGAAGAAAAGCATGAAGCTGCGAGTGAGCAGCAGTTAGTTTCACAGCCTGAGGAAGCTGTGCATGAAACAGGAACAGAAAAGGTTCTTCAAGATGTATCAGCTGTTCTCGAACAGCTCCGTTCATTTGGAAAATTAGACCGCTTTATTAATAGGCTTCAAGAAAAACGTAAAAAGCTATCAAATCAAACGTTTACCGTAGCTTTATTCGGAGCATTCAGTGCCGGTAAGTCATCTTTTGCTAATGCGTTGATTGGAGAAAGATTACTTCCTGTATCTCCGAATCCAACAACAGCAACCATCAATAAAATTATGCCTCCAACAGAAAAACGGCCGCATAAAACAGCTGTTGTGCAAATGAAAACAAACGAGCAGATGATCCAAGATTTAAATGGTGCACTTAAGCTGTTTCATCATGAAGTAGAAACAATTGACGAAGCGCTAGCGATTATTCCGACCCTGCAGGCAACAGAAGAGCTGCAGCTGCATTTGTCGTTTTTACAGGCAGTAGAAAAAGGCTACGGCGAAGTCAAGCATCATATCGGTTCAGAAGTAGTAGTGGATACAGAAGGATTTCATGATTATGTAGCCAAGGAAGAAAAAGCGTGTTTTGTTCAATTTATTAACCTGTATTATGACTGTGAATTTACTCGCTTAGGCATTACGCTTGTTGATACACCTGGAGCTGATTCAATCAATGCGAGACACACGGGAGTAGCGTTTGAGTATATCAAAAATGCAGATGCCATTTTATTTGTAACGTATTATAATCATGCATTTTCAAAAGCTGACCGAGAATTTCTTATTCAGCTTGGCCGTGTAAAAGATGTATTTGCGCTTGATAAAATGTTTTTCTTAGTAAATGCAGCGGACTTAGCCAGCTCGGATACAGAGCTGCAGTTAGTTCAGACGTACGTAAAAGAGCAGCTTGAACAGTATGGTATACGCTTTCCGCGCTTATACCCGGTATCAAGCTTGCAGGCTTTGCAAAACCACGAGGATAAAATGTTTCTGCCATTCAAAAATGCGTTTTACCGCTTCATAAATTATGAATTACCAGAGCTTGCTATCCAAAGTGTCTATGCAGATTTCGAACAAATTTTAGCAGTTGCCAATGAAATGAAACAGGTGCAGACAAAATCAGAAGTCGATAAAAAGCGATACATTCAATCTCTTCACATAAAAAATGAGCAGGTAGCAGCAAAACTGCATGAAATTCATTTTGAATATGAACAACAGCAGTTTGACCGAGAATTAGAAGAGCTTTTATTTTATGTGAAAAAACGTCTGTTTGTGAGGTACGATGACTTCTTTAAAGAAGCATTCAGTCCGGCAAACTTAAGAGATGATCGAGGTGAAAAGCAAAAGCAGCTGCGCCTGTGTTTGCAGGAGTTGTTAACGTCTATTTCCTTCGACGCAACGCAAGAAGTGCGTGCGACCACTTTGCGAATCGAAAAATACATCGTAAAATTAATCGAAGACTGGCATCGACTGATCATTACAAAGCTACAGCGCTATGAACCGACGTTTACTCCAACGTTGAACTCGTTAGAGCCGCCAAATGGCAGCGAAGTTGTGACAAGTCATCAATTCGATAAGAATGAATCGTATCAAAAAGAGCTTTCACTGTATAAAAACAATAAAAGCTTTTTTGAAAAAAATGAGAAAGCAAAGCTCCACGCTGCTTTATTAGAACGTATTAAGCCGGATGTTAATCACTACATTGCGAAAGAAGAAGCTGCTCTTCATTCACACTATACCTATTTAGTGAATCAGTACGTTTTAGCGCATAAACAGTCTGTATCTGAAGAATGGTATGATTATTACAAACAGCTGCAAGCGGCCGTGTCTGAAGAATTTCCAATTCAAGAATTGGTAAGTACAATGACGGTGCTAGAACATGTATTGGAGGAAAGAAAGGGTCATTAATTTTTATGTCTACACACATAAATAAACGTTTACAGGAAATTGAAAAAGAATATAATGTAGAAATTTTGTTTGCATGTGAATCAGGGAGCCGTGCTTACGGACTCGACACGTTAGCGAGTGATTTTGACGTCCGCTTTATATATAAATATAAAGCATCACGCTATCTTCATCTCAATAGACCTCAAGAGGTCATTAATGTAGCAGAAGGCAATTATGATATGCAAGGGTGGGATTTGTACAAAACCATTTATTTGTTTACAAAATCAAACCCTTCGCTTTATGAGTGGCTATGGTCGCCTTTTGTTTATTATCAGAGGTCATCGTTTGCTGAGCCACTCCGGCAAATGATGGCTCAATCATATTCCTTAAAAGCATTGGGATATCATTATTTTAAAATTTTAACGATAAATAGTAAAAGAAATCTGACATCTTCTGTTACAATAGAGGATATAAAAGTGATGCTCCAACTGATTCGTGCATTTTTATCACTGAAAGTAGTAGTAAAGCAGCGCAGTTTCCCTGTCATTTTATTTGCCGATTTATGTAAGCAGGCAAATCTCGACGATAGGCAGCAATCCATCATTGAGCAATTTGTACAATGCAAGATAAGCGGGAAAGTCGCTTTTAATGAAAAGATGAAAAACTTTTTGGATAGCATTAAGAAAGAATCTGCAGCGATAGAAAAAAACTTAAAAGAATTACCGGAAAAGCAAATCAGTTATGAGGACATTAACTTATTTTTACTAACTCAGCATAATATAATGGAGGAACGAACATGAGTGTACATAAAGAAATTTCAGCCCATTCTAAAAAACAGCACGAATTAGTACGTGCTTTTGCCAGCTTAGAAGCTCGACGTGAGCAAGCTATTGAAGCAACTGTGCTTCTCTGCAAAGAAGGGAAGCCCTTTTCTGTAGACGGTATTAACGCTGTAACAGCAGAAATTAATGAGCTGTCTCAAAAATATACCATCATTCCAGGCCGTAAAGTAGTGACGGAAGAAATGGTTAAAGAGTACGTAGCAAGAATATAAACGTGCTAAGCTCTGGTGTTTTTACCTTAATTTGAACAGGATATGACGTGCCGCTTGATCCATACTAATAGTGTACCAACGAGGTACAAATAGGAGGAGATAGCGATGGGTCGTCAAAAATTAGGTAATAAAAATGCGCAAGCGAATAACAATGCAAAGCATAATTATAACCAAGAGTTCTCTTCTGAGTTTAAAGCAAATCAGGCTCAAAAAGCAAAGCGTGCAAAAAGTGCAAATGACACTTATGCTGGGGAGTTTGCTTCTGAGTTCAACGTGCAACAAAACCAAAATAATTCTGTTAACAAGAAGTTAGAAGCTAATAAAAGTGCAAATAATCAATATGGACAAGAATTCGGCTCTTATGCTGAAGTTGAATCTGCCAAAATGAATAATGCTGCACAAAAAAAGCGTAAAAAATAACAGAACTGTTTCCAAAAACGCCGGGATTAGTCTGCTCTGTCAGCAGATTAGCCCGGCGTTTTTTGTTGGGCAATATTTGCTTGGGTACAAGATGTCAATCCATCGCAAACTATAGATGAGGTGAAGCAATATGAATAAAGGAATTGTCATTGCTCTTTCATCAATCGGTTTAGCACAAGCTTTAAAAATCCCAATTAAAAAGTATCAAACAGGAAAATGGGATATGCGGATGATTGCTGCGTCGGGTGGAATGCCAAGCTCTCATTCAGCCGGCGTATCTTCTTTGGCTACCTATGTAGCATTAAAAAGAGGTGTTTCTACGATTGACTTTGCGTTAGCATCTGTTTTTGGAATTATTGTGATGTACGATGCACAAGGAATTCGAAGGCAGACTGGCGAAATTACTATTAAAGTGAATACGTTAGATGAAGAAATTGAAAAGCTTGCGGGTCTTCCAGACGGAGGCTTTCACGATTTGACGGAACAGCGCTTGAAAGAAATGCTTGGTCATCAGCCAGAAGAAGTGATTGGCGGAGCCATTTTAGGAGTAGCACTTGGAGCAATTGGCTATTTTTTAGAAGGGAAATCATAGTCAAATAGCCAAAAGTAAGCTAAGATAAAGAAGAACCTTTGCAAAAGGATGGGACGAAAAAGTGACAAAAACAGCTCAAACCGTTGAAGAGTATCTTCTTTATCTTGAAGAAAAAGGCTTTCATTTAGCAGAAGATGCACGTGGATTTATTTCATTTGGTCAGCAGTATACGCGTGCAGCTGACGAGATGGTCATATTTACAATTGAATGGACACTAAAAGTACAAAAAGAATTTGACGGCAGTTTTTTTGTATCGCTCCTCGAGAATTTGACATCAAATCGTATTAGCAATCAAAAACAAGCCATTCAATATTTAAAGTCATCAGGTATGATTTAAGCAGGATTACATTCCTGCTTCTTTTTGATTAATGGCTTGTCTGGCCAGCTGATCAGCACCTGCATTTTGAGAGCTAGGGATCCACTTTATAAAAAATAAATCAAATTGACTGGACAATTTGAGGGCTTCTTCCAGTAAAGGAGCAAACGCTTTATTTTTAACGTATTCTTGGTTCATTGCGCGGTCTACTAGCTGAGAGTCTGTTCGAAAAGATACGCTCGTATACTTTTTTTCTAAACAAATTTTTAATGCATGAAGAAGTGCATGGTACTCTGCTTCATGATTCGTCATTGTCCCAAGAGCAATAGCGTAACGATGATGTTCACCATTTCCTTTAATTAAAATACCAGCTCCAGAAGGACCAGGATTGCCAGCAGTGGCTCCGTCTATATAAACTTCAATCATCATACAGCCTCCTTGTTAAAACAATATAAGCTTAAACCATGTTTTTTCATCAATAGTATTGTATCATAAGTACTTCAGCTATTTTATATTAGCACGTATAAACGCTAAAATCCGCTTATTAGGTAAGAAAACTGTCATGAAAAGACATAATAGAAGATAAAATACAAAAAAGCAGAAAAAGTGTTGAATTCAAAATTGCTGATGAAAGGAATGCTCGTTATGAATTTCCAAATTGAATGGCATTATAAATCCTCGAAACATAAACAGTTAATTTTCACATCCGATTTCACAGATGCGAATGAGGCGCTAATGATTGTGGGTGATTTAGAAAAAACAGGTCGAACGAAGGAAATTTTTCTACTTGATGAGCAGCAGCAAAAATGGACTGTAAAAGAAGCGAAAAAGCTCTTACAGGAAGTACAGACAGAGCCTCACGATATTGTGGCATATTTTGACGGAGGCTATGAGCATGATACGCTTTTAGCGGGGCTTGGGGCTGTGATTTATTTTAAACAGAACAACCAGTCATACCGAATACGACGAAACTCAAGACTGCAAGAGATAGAATCAAATAATGAGGCAGAGTATGCTGCTTTTTATTATTTAATACAAGAGCTTGAGGAACTTGGTGTTCATCATATACCGGTAACGTTTAGAGGTGACTCTCAGGTTGTATTAAATCAGCTTGCAGGGGAGTGGCCCTGTTTCGAAGAAGAGTTTAATCGGTACTTAGATCGAATAGAAGATAAAATGCAGGAACTTGGTATCCGACCGGTATATGAGCCTATTTCAAGGAAGGAAAATGAAGAGGCCGACCAGCTTGCGACTCAAGCTCTTCAAGGGATACCAATTGCTAGCAGGAAGCAAGTGTAACACACAGAACGAAATGGAGATGAACGAGAGTGGAACGTAAACAATTATTAGAAGAAGTAACGGAGTTATTGGATTACTACTGTAGTGATTGTTTTGTAAAAAAAACGTTTAACAAAGAAAAGGGCAAAACATACGCTCAGACGTTTTGTATTAAAGAGTGTACCGTAGGAGAAAAGATTAAGCAGTATGGAGATTTGCTGACTAAAAAGTAAGCGTGTATAATTTGTCGGCAGCAGCTTCATTCTATCCATATGGAGGTGTTCTTTCAATGGATAAGTTTTCAAATGAAGAAGTAACAACAGGATATAATGATTTAAAGCAAGTAGAAGTGTCCATTCAATCTGCTCAAAAGATGATTGGGACAGCTACGATGAGTATGAGTCCTCAGCAGCTTGAAGAGGCAACGAATGCGCTTAATGATGCAAAAGCACAGCTTCAATCTGCCAAAGCTCATGGCACAGGAGTAGACGAGCAATTTCTTCAGCAGTGCATGCAGTCTATTCAAACATGTGACCAGCAGCTTACTGAGGCCAAACGCTAGGTATAACAAAAAAGAGACTCAGAAAAGAGTCTCTTTTACTATAAAATAAAAAGATCTATTTATGATAGCTTAGTGACATTAGCGGCTTGTGGGCCTCTATTGCCTTCTACAATTTCAAAAGATACCTCTTGTCCTTCTTCCAAGGATTTATAACCCTCGCTTTGGATGGCAGAAAAATGTACAAATACGTCGCTTCCGCCTTCAACTTCAATAAAGCCATAGCCTTTTTCATTGTTGAACCATTTTACTTTACCATTTTGCATAACTTGAATCCCCCTAGTACTGTGCAGCATCATGCTGCTGAAACTCGAATTATCATTTCCAATAGAGGTAAATGATTGTTTATATTATATAATAAGAAGAAATAAAATTTCAATATTAAAATTTAACTTTTCTGAAAATTAAATTTTATTTAACGTGGACATAGTCTATTTTTAATAAAAAAATTTCTTGTGAGATGAAAAATAACTGAAAATTTAGTTTATAATAAAAGTATAGTCAGCATAATTTTAACGCGGTGATAAGGAGTGGGTCGTGTATGTATCGTACACAAATAAATGGAAAAGAAATCATTTTGTTATTTTCAACGCTCGAAGCAGCAAAGAGCCGCAGCAGCCTAGAGAAAGAACAAATTTATAAGCGCGTATTGCATTTAAATGAGCAGCTGTTAATGTTTCAAAATGGAACAAGCTTCACCATTGGTGATCCGTTAGGATTAATTGTAGCTCAAGTGAAAAAAAGCGATTTGACAACCATATATATCGAACATATTATTGATAAACAGTTTATGTATGATGGAGATGGTCATCGAGGTGAAGTAGTGTAATAAGATGACGCCTATATATGAAGAAGCGTACGGAGATACTCGTACGCTTCTTCATATATGGGATTAAAAACATGTGTTTTTACAAGTATTAACAAGAATAAATAACAAAGTTCAATAAATTAAAGAAGAACAGTGAAACCATGAATAGCAATCACCTTTTTAGCTAAAAAATATAGATACACATCATCTTATGTAATGAGATAGTTAAGCTTTGAAATCAATGAACACGAGAAGTTTTATAAAGCTTAAATTGAAAAACGTGTGATTGTGACGTTAATTAGAAGTAAGGTTTGGAGGACGCTATGGAAAGTAGAAAAAAATTGGATTTACTTGCTCTTGCTTCTGTGCCACTTATCATGACCCTCGGAAATTCAATGTTAATTCCGGTGTTGCCGGTGATTGAAAAACGTCTACAGATAAGCTCGCTGCAGGTATCCATGATTATCACGGTCTACTCAATTTTCGCTATTTTTTTAATCCCGATTGCTGGTTATTTATCAGATCGATTTGGCCGCAAGAAAATTATTATTCCTAGTTTGCTGCTTGCTGCAGTAGGAGGGGCTTTAACAGGCTGGGCTTCATGGCAAATGGCCAATCCATTCTGGGTTATTTTAATTGGCCGCGCGATTCAAGGAATAGGTTCAGCAGGGGCTATGCCTGTTGTGATGCCTTGTGTAGGAGATATGTTCAAAGACGAGCAAGAAATTACAAAAGGACTAGGTTTAATTGAAACAGCTAATACGTTTGGGAAAGTACTAAGCCCAATACTGGGAGCTTTTTTAGCGGCTATGATTTGGTTTCTTCCTTTTTGGTTCATTCCTATTCTTTGCCTTATTTCGATTCTTTTAGTTATCTTTTTAGTAAAAGTTCCGAAAAATGATAGTTCTTCTGAATCTGAACAAAAAAAGAAAAGTATCACGCAGTTTTTGAAGGATTTGAAGAAGACGCTCAAAGAAAATATTGGATGGCTTATGGCTATTTTTATTTTAGGCGCCATTATTATGCTTGTATTATTCGGGGTTTTATTTTACCTATCGACCATACTAGAGGAGCGTTATCATATTGTGAATACGAAAAAAGGCTTGGTAATGGCTATTCCTTTGCTCGCTTTATCTATTTCTTCTTTTGTGGCGGGGAAAAAAGTTGGCAACAATAAAATCGTTATGAAGTGGTCTGCTTTTTTTGGCTTTTTATTGTTAACATGTTCTTTCATCATTTTATTTTTTAATACGTCTCTTTTTAGTATTTTACTCACTTTAGTGCTTGGTGGAATTGGAATTGGAGCAGCTCTTCCCAGTCTTGATGCACTTATTACAGAAGGAATTGAAAAGGAAGAGAGAGGAACCATTACGTCTCTTTACAGTTCGATGCGCTTTGTCGGAGTGGCAGCTGGGCCTCCTCTTTATACATTGCTTATGAAGTGGTCGGACATGGCTGTGTTCCAAACGTCTCTAGGGGTTAGTGCAGTAGGTGCCATTTTAGTTTTAAAAGCTATCAAACCAAAACCTGAAGGCGGCGTAAAACTGAAGAAAGCTGAAGTGTGATTTTACGGGGCTGTCTTATGATAAAAGACAGCTCTTTGCTATTTAAAGACCCGTCAATATGCTTAAATTTATATTGTGTCTAGAAAAAATCCTTGAAATTTCTTATACTTCAATTTATAGACAGCATATGCAATAGTTCTTATTTTATTGAATAAGGTGGTTTTGAATTGAGTATAAATTATCAGAAATTAAAAAGCATGGTGGATCATTACCAAATATTTGATCTAGTAGCGTATATAACAGAAGAAGTACAAAGCCTTCAACCAAAGAGCCTTGCGGGGATTGTGAAAGAATGGTTAACAAACTTACAAACGGAAGAAGAGCTGTACGAGCTTATCCGCTTTTGTGATGAGGCTTTATTAAATCGTGTAAGCCGAATGTTAACGACATATGGCTATCGTCGATTTGGCTCGATTCGAATGGTGACTCTTTATTGCGATGATCTCCTGCGCGAAGGAAAGATACTCGACGCTGATGATAGACTTTCTTTATTAATTTCTCAGCTGGATATGGAATCAGTTAAAGAGGAACAGCTTGAGAAAATCTATTTTTTAAAGGTAAGAATTCTTTTAGAAATGAAACAAGTGGATGAAGCTTCTAAGTGGATGAAACAAGTAACGTCACATAATCAAAAGGGTATGGCTGACAGATGGGGATATTTTTATTTGCAGCTCAACGACAGAATGAAAGCTGAAGCCTGCTTAAAAGAAGGAACAGCATATAAGGAGAATGGAGATTTTTGCTATGCAATGCTCGCGGACTTATATGCGTATGAAGGGAAGCATGAACAATCGCTTGAAACAATTAACGAGGCTATTGTTCGCTATCCACAGCTTCCGTCTTTATATATGGATAAAGTGATGCGATTAAAAGATTTGAAAGAGTATTCTCTCTTGCTTGAAACGATTGAATTTATCGACTCAAAGTTACCCTATCACGATTATCAAGATTTTTTTACGCTGCTGCGCGCCGACATTTATTTTGAACAGCAGCAGAAATCTCAGCTTATGCATCTGCTCTCGACCAAGCGATGTTTAAAAGATTCACCTTATCAAAAATTAATCGGAAAGCATACAGACGATAAATTCAGTACAATCAAGCTTCCGATTGTACCCATCGTTCAAAAAGATAATTATTGCGTGCCAGCCAGTATGAGTATGATGTTAAGGCTTTTACATACCGAAAAAACACAGGATGAGATTGGAACGCGTATTTACGGCGGCTTAGGATCCAAATTATCAACTGCGGTGAGCTACTTTGAATCTCTTGGCTTTGCAGCGATGTTTTTCACAGGCACAGTTGAACAGTTTAAAGAACTATTAGACAAAGGGCTGCCTATTTTGGTCAGTCTGGAATTTGAACAAGCTTCCCACGTTCAAGTTGTATTTGGCTACGATGATGAACTTGAACTTTTCCATGTACAAGATGCTAATTTTCTAAGTCCAACATATGTAGAATATAAAAATTTTGATCAGCATTACGCTAATTCGGGGTTTTTATCAATTGTTGCTTCTAAAGCGGCAGCGGATCTCGCTTCACTTTCGAAAGAGCAAGATGAGTTTATCCGTCAGCTGTATGACTTAATCGAACTAGTTGAAACGGATGAAGAGGCCCACATTAACGATCTCGTTTCTTTATTAAAAGCAAATGAGCATGTTCCATTTTCCGCTATTTACAGTATGAAGCATTTGTACAGAAAAGAGCATGAAGCCTATATTCGTACGTGTATTAATCATGTGTTAGAGAAATATAGCAATCATGATTATCTTAAGCTTCACGCCGCATATGCCTTTTTTAAACTTGACGACAGTAAGGGAGCATCTTCCTTGTTACACCACATAGATAACAAAAAGCATAGCTCTTTTTATCACTATCTTAAAGGAAGAATTGCGCTGGATGAAGAGAAATATGATGAGGCTGTTGAAGCACTGCGCAGCTCGCTGCAATTAGACGTAGAACAACATTTGAACTGGAGCTATTTAGCACTTGCATACATGTACCAAGGAAACCTCGAAAAGGCTTTTGAATGCTCGACTATTTCCTTAAATATGTATAGTGATGAATCTTATACACAAATCAATCACGGACTTATTTTAATGGAGAAAGAAAGATACGCAGAAGCCAGAAATGTTTTCGACGAGTTAGTAAAAGAAAATCCAAATGATGCGCACAGCTGGTTTGAAAGAGCACGTTGTGATGAACATTTAAAAAAGTTTCGTAAAGCTTACCGGGGATTTAAAGTAGCTAAACAGCTTTTGCCGACTGTTCCTTATCCATATCTTTCGATAGCTGATTTGCTACAATATCAACTAGAAAAAACAGATGAAGCTGAAAGCTACCTCAAAGAAGGCATGAAGCATCTCCCGGGCGACATGACAATTCGAGGAAGACTAGGCGATTTATACGTTGCGAATCAAAGGTACGAAGAAGCTATTGCTCTGTATAAAGAAGGCTTAAAAATAGAGGAAGATGCCCTTATGTATTTGGGCTTATCTTATGCGTATCTAGAAACAGGTGAAGATTTAACGGCCGTTGATACGCTCACGCTTATTGCGCAGAAGTTTTCATCGAACAGCGACGTCATGTTGGATGCAGGCAGCATGCTTTTAGATGCAGCAAAACAAAAGGAGCTAGACAATCAAACGTTAGAGTTTGGATTTGCTCTTTATGAAGAAGGAATTCATTTTGCTCAAACAGCGTTAGATGAAGTGTTAGAAGCATATACGGGTTATTTAGAAGACACGGCGTTATTGACTCGTGGAATTAAGTTTTTAACTGCAGAACATCAAGAGCACCCTAATGAGATTTTGTACATGTGCTATTTAGGTATATTATACGAACAGGCCAAGCAGCTAACAAAAAGTGAGAAACTTTATCATCAAGCGCTTCGTATCAAGCAAGATGCTTTGCCATATTATCGGCTAGGTGAAATATATCAATCAATGAATCGCATCACTGAAGCAAAAGAGGCCTTCCAAAAGTGCTTAACTCTTGATAAAACATTTGAAGCCGCTTGTATGAAGCTTGCCGAAATGGCTTGTGAAGAACAAAATCGAACGGCTGAAAGAAATTGGCTGCTTCAATGGATACAGCTGAATCCTATGGAAGTAAACGTTGAGCACGTAGCTTCACTTTGTGAAACAGAGAAAGAGTATGAAGAGCTGTTAGAGGTATTAAAGAGCGTAGAGGAAATTGTGCTGCCTCAATGGCTCGCTGACAGCCAGGCTCATGTGTATCGCCTAAAAGGAGACATTTCACAGGCTGAAGCGTATCTAGAGAAGGCTCTTGAACTAGATCCACAGAATGCAGCTATTCGCCATCATCAGGCAAAATGGCTCATCATGGAACAGAGATATGAAGAAGCTAGAAAAGTTCTTACAGAGTTGCTAAGTGAGGATCCGGAAGATTACGCTCTATTTCAAACATTCATGTCTAGCTTTCCAAATGGAAAAAAACTGTCCGGGCTTACGGCAGATTTAAAAAAGATAAAAATGGAAAAACAAAGCAAAAGTTTGTTATTTAAAAACGCAGCCGAGGCTTTAAATGAGTATGCCGATTCGGTCGTAGAAGAGCAGCAAGGATCTATCTTCAAACGAAGCTTAGCAAAATTCAAAGCAAAAGCAAAAACGGTTACGCTGCTTGGCTTAACGATTGAATTGTATGAACTTTCCATAAAAACGGATCGAAATAATAAAGAGGCTGTGCATGCATTTGCGGCTTTTTACGAAGAGAAAGGGTTGATTGAAGATAGCATCACCGTGCTGAAAAAATCGCTGCATCAAAGCTGGGATTTTGATGTTGCCTATCATTTAGCCAATATACTCGTTAATATCCAAGAAAATGAACAGGCTGCACATGAAGCGCTAAACTTAGTTCAAAAACTTCTCAAACAGCAGCCAAATCATATAGATTTGCAGATATACCGGGCATTTATTTTGAGTAGCCTTGAAGAGGTAGAAAAATCAGAGGCTGCTTTTCAAGAATTACTTCAGCAGGAGATTTATCAGCCTGACATATATGCAGGACTAGCAAAACTGTATAATAAAACGGAACGTTATCATGAAACTGTTCAGCTTCTTCAAAAAGCAATTGAACAGCATCAAGAGTATGAAGGAATGTATACCGATTTAGGTATCGCGTATCATTTAGAAGGTGAAACAGAAGCAGCAGCTTCGCTTATGATAACCAGAGTAGAAAGCGGAGACGAAGATCTTTTTATTCGCTATAACTTGGCATGCTATCTAGCTGTTCTTGGAAAAACCGTTTCTGCTCAGGAAGAGTTGGATTATGTTTTAGCGCACGATGAAACGGGAGAATTTTATGAAATGGCTATGGAAGACGATGAACTAAAAGGATTAACGGTAAAAAGGTAAAAAAAGAAGCTGAGTTTCAGCTTCTTTTTTTTATCCCTCTTTTGCATCTTGTCTTTTCAACGAAAGTGATTCGAAAATTTCCAGTGCAAGAATGATAATGGTACCAAGAACTAATCCATTGCTTAAAAACGTAGTAACTAAAGGAGGAAGTGTTGAAAAAGCTTGAGAAGGCAAAAACATAACCCCTATCCCCGACAGCAGCGCAATACCTGCTTTTTTCATTGCTTTTTCGGGCTGTTTGGCATGCTTGAATTCTCCAATTCCAAGAGCCATCATACCTGTAAAAACAGGAAAGATTGCCGCGTATCCGACGGCAGGAGGAAGAGCGGACATAATGGATGTTAAAGGGGTAAAGATACTCAGAAAAAGCAAAAGACACGATGCTACAATAAAAGGAACTCGGCTATAAATATTTGTAGCTGAAATAAATCCACCGGAACCTGAAATAGGAACGGCACCGACACCTGAAAACAATCCTCCAAGCAGCTGGCTTATACCCGAAACCATCCCGGAACGTTTAATATTGTCTTTTTCAATTTTTTCTCCTTTGTGTTTATAAACAGACTCAACAACACGAATAGAAGCGAGCATGTTTGTAATTAAAATGAGTGTTACAAAAAAAGCAGTAACAACCATATTCCATTCAACGCGAGGAGCTCCGAATACAAACACTTTAGGTATGTAAAATAACTGCGCCTGAAATTCGATAGGTTTAGCTAACCCTAACATTGCAAATACTCCCCAGCCTACACCAATACTAATAATAATGCTGAGTTTATTTAACGTCCGGTGTGATAATAAATAAAAAGTCAGCAGCAAAATCGCAGCTGAAGTCAGCGCAATTGGAAGTTTAATAGCTGAATTCGTTTCTGTAATGCCAAACATTCCTTTTAAAAAGGAACCGCTGAGCTGCGTCACTAATAAAATTAAATATGTACCGGTAACCGTTGGAGTAAAGTATTTTGCTAGTTTATCAATGAGACCAAACAGGCTCATTAAAATAGCAATTATCCCGCTTATAAGAAGGGTGAACTGCAGCACGCGAAGCGTTTCGGAGTGAGAACCAAACAGAACGGTTCCAAGACTCGCATACAGAGAAAAGACGCCCCACCAAACGCCAGCTGGCCCTTCCATGATTGGGTATTTATGCCCTATAAATACCTGCAAGAGCCCGGATAAAGCCAAAATAAATAACGTTCGCTGTAAAAATTGAATAGAATCTGCTGCGTTTAAATGAAACTGAGAAGCAATTACAATAGGAACAATCATACTATTAGAAATCATAAATAAAAACCATTGTAGCGAAGCCATGGAAACTCGAAACATTCTTAACACCTCAATTAATGCCGACGAGCGGCTGAATGAACCAACAGGTTGCTCTATTATTTTACCATGGGATTTCCAATTTGTAAGCGATATCTTGTTAAAAGGATGACGAGTAAAATGTCAAAAGATTCAATATATTGTTGTAAAAAGAAGAAAGATAATTTATAATTTTCTTACAATTATAAATTATAAACATAAGAATAATTTATAATGCACTGACTAACAGTCAAGGAAGGAGGAGGGATAAGACAAATGAAACTATACCTGTCGGTTGATATGGAAGGAATTACGGGACTCGTCGATCACACAAATGTTCTGCGAGAGAAAGAGAATTATGAAAGAAGCCGCAAAATAATGACGGATGAAGCGAATGCAGTCATTTATGCAGGGTTTAGAGAAAAGTGCTCAGAAGTTGTGGTAAATGACAGTCATTCGAGTATGAATAATCTCCTTGTTGAACGGCTTCATCCAGAAACTCAGCTTATTTCAGGAAGCGTAAAACCATATTCAATGGTACAGGGATTAGATCAGACTTTTGATGGTGCTATGTTTCTAGGGTATCATGCTAAAGCATCCATGCCTGGTGTCATGTCTCATTCGATGATATTTGGTGCTCGCAATATGTACATAGACGATACGAATATTGGAGAGTTAGGCTTCAACGCATACGTCGCAGGCTATTACGGCGTGCCAGTTTTAATGGTAGCCGGTGATGACCAAACGGCGCTGGAAGCACAGCAGCTTATTCCAAACGTGACGACTGCTATCGTCAAACAGGCCATTTCACGTTCTGCAGCCAAAACATTAACCCCTAAGAAAGCAGAACAATTACTTCAAGAAAAAACAGCCGCAGCTATTCAACACAAACACCTTGTTAAACCTTTAATTCCACCTAAACATCCAACCTTACGAATAGAATTTGCAAACTACGGTCAAGCAGAGTGGGCGCATTTAATGCCGGGCACAGAAATTGAACCTGGAACGACGACCGTTCGGTTTCAAGCAAAAGATATTTTAGAAGCTTATCAGGCCATGCTTGTTATGACTGAATTAGCTACGCGCACAACATTCTGTTAGAAGGTGGGATAAAGGTGAAAAGTTATATTTTAAAGCGATTTTTATCCATGCTTGTTACGCTGTGGGTAATTGTGACCTTAACCTTCTTTTTAATGCATTCGATTCCTGGATCTCCATTTAATGAAGAACGAGCGACAAGCGATGCAGTTCAAAAAAACTTGGAATCATTTTATCACTTAGATGAGCCCCTAGCTGTGCAATATATTCTTTATTTAAAATCCATTGTTACCTTTGACTTTGGTCCTTCCATTAAACAGCCGTCTCAAACAGTTAACGACCTTCTAGGAAGAGGATTTCCCGTGTCATTTGAACTTGGAATGGTGACGTTAATTCTTGCAGTGATTTCCGGTATTACACTAGGCATTATCGCTGCTCTTAGAAGGAATGGAATAGTTGATTACATTGCGATGAGCATAGCAGTTATCGGATTGTCGGTTCCAAATTTTGTTATGGCCACGTTGTTAATTCAACAGCTTTCTGTTAATTTTAAAATTTTACCTGCCGCTACGTGGACGAGCCCTTTACATATGATTCTTCCGACTCTAGCTCTTGCCACAGGTCCTATGGCTATTATTGCACGTTTGACTCGCTCAAGCATGATAGAAGTACTAACTCAAGATTATATTCGAACAGCGCGTGCAAAAGGGCTTTCGCCAGTGAAAATTGTATTTAAACACGCGCTTAGAAATGCTTTAATGCCTGTTATAACAGTTCTTGGAACGATTGCAGCCAGCGTATTAACCGGCACATTTGTTATTGAACAAATCTTTGCTATTCCTGGCATGGGAAAATATTTTGTGGACAGTATTAATACGAGAGACTACCCCGTAATTATGGGCACTACGGTCTTTTACAGTTCGATTCTCATCATTATGCTTTTTTTAGTAGACATTGCTTACGGAATACTTGATCCACGAATCAAACTGTATAAGAAGGAGGGATAACGTGCTGGAAAAACAGGAGTATAAGCAAATTCCTGATGAATGGTTTACCCCAAAGAAAAAAAACAAGTCTGAAGCCGAAGCAGTTGTAAGGCCGAGTCTTTCTTATTGGCATGATGCATGGCGCAGGCTTGTAAAAAACAAGTTGGCTATGCTGGGTCTCTTTTTTTTAGTCATTCTCGTTGTGATGGCTATATTCGGTCCTATGTTTTCACCGCACAGCGTAACGAAAGCTTCTTTTACAGAGCAAAACCTTCCTCCTTCAGCTAGTCATTGGTTTGGAACGGATGACTTAGGCAGAGATATGTACACTCGGACATGGTACGGGGCTAGAATCTCTTTATTCGTAGGACTGATGGCAGCGCTTATTGATTTTATCATCGGTGTCATTTACGGAGGGTTCTCAGGCTATAAAGGCGGAAAAACAGATAATGTCATGATGCGCATAATTGAAATTTTATACGGTCTTCCTTATCTATTAGTGGTAATTTTACTAATGGTAGTCATGGGACCCGGGCTTTCTACGATCATTGTGGCACTTTCCGTTACAGGTTGGATCGGGATGGCGAGAATTGTACGGGGGCAAGTATTGCAAATAAAAAACTATGAGTACGTGCTTGCATCCAAAACGTTTGGAACAAAAACTAGCCGTATCATTAAGCGGAACCTGCTTCCAAATACGATGGGACCGATTATCGTTCAAATGACACTAACCGTGCCAACTGCCATTTTTGCTGAAGCTTTTTTAAGCTTTTTAGGGCTGGGTGTACAGGCTCCTTATGCCAGCTGGGGAGTAATGGCAAACGATGGTTTATCAACGATTCTATCAGGCTATTGGTGGCGTTTGTTTTTTCCCGCTTTTTTTATTTCTCTTACCATGTTTGCTTTTAATGTCCTTGGAGACGGACTGCAAGATGCACTTGATCCGAAATTAAGGAGGTAAGCAAATGGAAAAAATGATCCAAATCAAAGACTTACACGTACAGTTTTCAACTTACGGAGGGCAAGTTCAAGCTGTAAGAGGCGTTAGTTTTGATTTACATAAAGGAGAAACCCTAGCGATTGTAGGAGAGTCAGGGTGCGGAAAAAGCGTAACATCTCAAAGTATTATGAGGTTAATTCCGACACCTCCGGGCAGGATCACAAGCGGCTCTATTTTATTTAAAGGCCAGGATTTAACAAAACTATCAGAAAAGAAAATGCGAGACATTCGAGGCGCTGATATTTCGATGATTTTTCAGGATCCTATGACTGCGCTTAACCCAACTCTTCGCGTAGGTGAGCAAATTGCAGAAAATATTATGCAACATGAAAACATCTCAAAAGAAAAAGCCAAAGAAAAAGCATTTGAAATGCTGGAGCTAGTCGGAATTCCAAATCCTAAAGAACGCCTAAAGCAATATCCTCATGAATTTAGCGGGGGAATGAGACAGCGTATTGTCATTGCAATGGCCCTTGTATGCAATCCCGAAGTGCTAATTGCTGATGAACCTACCACAGCTCTGGACGTCACGATACAAGCACAGATTTTAGAATTGTTTAAGGATATTCAGCAGAAAACGGATGTCTCCATTGTTTTAATTACCCATGATTTAGGTGTAGTCGCTCAGGTAGCTGACCGTGTTGCCGTAATGTATGCAGGAAAGATTGTAGAAATTGGAACAAGAAGAGACATCTTTTATACGCCGCAGCATCCGTATACAAAAGGATTGCTGCGTTCAGTTCCTCGGTTAGATTTATACGAAAGTGAGCTTGTGCCTATTGCAGGATCACCTCCCGATTTATTTGCACCTCCATCCGGATGTTCGTTCGCACCTCGCTGTCCTTACGTAATGGAAGTGTGTGATCGCATGTATCCTGTATCGACAAAGCTGAAAGAAAGTCACCAAGTGCACTGCTGGCTTCAAGATGAGAGAGCCCAAAAATTTGTAACAACTATAAGCTAGATTTATAGATGAATAGAGAACTTATGAAAGAGGGGGAAACAATGAAAAAAATAGGGTCTTTACTAATGATGTGTGTACTTATATTTGCACTTGCTGCCTGTACGGCCACAAAAGATTCAGGCGCGGAGCCAGAAAAGAAGAGCAGTACAGCAAAAGAAGACGGTAAGGTCCTTTATATGAATAATGGCGCAGAACCTACGTCTTTTGATCCGCCTATTGGGTTTGATTCATATTCATGGAATATGCTTAATAACTTAATGGAAGGGCTGACTCGTTTAGGAAAAAGCGATGAGCCTGAAGGAGCAATGGCCGAGAAATGGGATATTTCTGACGATAAAAAAGTCTATACGTTTCATTTACGAAAAGATGCTAAATGGTCAAATGGAGATGACGTAAAAGCAAGTGATTTTGTGTTTGCGTGGAAGAGGCTGTTAGATCCTAAGACTGGTTCTCCAGCGGCATTTTTAGGCTATTTCATTCAAGGTGGAGAAGAATTTAATACGGGTAAAGGCAGTGCTGATCAAGTAGGAGTCAAAGCGCTAGATGACAAAACCTTTGAAGTTACGCTTAAAAGTCCGCAAGCCTATTTCTTAAGTGTAGTTTCCAATCCAGCGTTTTTTCCAATTAATGAAAAAGTAGCAACAAAAAATCCGAAATGGTTTGCAGAAGCAGATTCGTTTGTTGCTAATGGTCCTTTCAAATTAACTCAATGGAAGCATAACAGTAATCTAGTAATGGAAAGAAACGATCAGTACTGGGATGCTAAAAATGTAAAGCTCGATAAGGTAAAATGGGCAATTGTTGAAAATACAAACACAGAATACCAAATGTATCAAAATGGAGAACTAGATGTTTCTGAAATTCCATCGGATTTAAGTGAAAAGCTGCTGAAAGATGGAGATGTTCATATCGAAGACCAAGCGGGAACTTACTTTTACCGCTTTAACTTAGATAAAGAGCCCTTTCAAAACAAAAATATCCGTAAAGCATTCGCAATGGCTGTAGATCAAGATCAAATTGTTAATTTTGTTACAAAAAATAAAGAAAAACCAGCTCGCGGGTTTGTATCATACGGATTTAAAGATGCAGATGGAAAGGATTTCCGTAAAACGGGCGGCGACTTACTAAAAACAGATGGCAAAGAAGCAAAAGCACTTCTGAAAAAAGGAATGAAAGAAGAAGGATATAAAAAGCTGCCAGCTATTACGCTAACATATAGTACAGACGATACACATAAAAAAATGGCAGAAGCACTTCAGCAAATGTTCAAAGAAAATCTAGGTGTAGATGTGAAGCTTGCCAATATGGAATGGAATGTTTTCCAAGAAGAACAAAAAGCGTTAAAGTTTCAGCTGTCACGAAGTTCGTTTTTAGCTGATTATGCAGATCCAATCAACTTTTTAGAGAGCTTCCAGACGGGTCATTCAATGAACCGTACAGCTTGGAGCAATAAAGAATATGATAAGTTAATTAAACAAGCTATGAACGAAACGGATAATAAAAAACGTTTTGAGCTTATGTATAAAGCAGAAGGTATTTTATTTGATGAGATGCCGATCATTCCTATTCATTTCTACAACTATGTGTTTTTAATAAAAGATAACGTATCTGGAATTGTTCGTCATCCTGTTGGCTATTTAGATTTGAAGTGGGCAGATAAACAGTAAAGTGGAACTTTTCGTCAGAGGGGATTTCAATTCCCTTCTGACCCAAGTTTCACTTTCTTCATTTCTTTACACAAAAGGAGTGTAGCAAATGATCAAACCAAAACGATTAAAAAAAGGTGATACAGTAGCTGTTATTGCACCTGCTAGTCCGCCTAATCAGCACAATCTAAAAAAAGGACTAGAATATTTGAAGGAAATAGGATTAAACGTAGTAACGGGTGCGCATTTATATAAAAAAAACGGGTACTTGGCAGGGACTGATGAACAGCGAGCAGCCGATATACATGCGATGTTTGCCAATAAGGAAGTAAAGGCAATTATCTGTGCATGCGGAGGGTACGGGACTGCTAGGCTTGCCTCGCAATTAAACTACAATTTAATTAAGCAAAACCCAAAGATTTTTTGGGGATATAGCGATATTACGTTTTTACATACCGCTATTCATCAGCGCACAGGTTTGGTTACCTTTCACGGGCCAATGCTTTCGTCGGATATCGGAAAAGAAGATGTTCATATAGAGACGAAGCAAGCTTTTTATCAATTATTTTCTCACCGTTCTTTTTACTATACGGATCAAATTAGCCCGCTCGACACTATTTGTGAAGGAGAAGCAACTGGTCAGCTGATAGGAGGAAATCTGACTTTGCTCGTGAGCACGCTTGGCACTCCATTTGAACTAGATACGAAAAATAAAATTTTATTTATTGAAGATATTGACGAAGAGCCGTATGAAATTGACCGCATGATGACACAGCTGTATATGGCCAATAAACTGCAGGATGCAGCGGGAATTCTTATCGGAGATTTCCATAACTGCTATCCTAAAAAACGTACAGAGTCGCTTTCATTAGAAGAGGCATTAACAAGTTACCTGACTTCTTTAAAAAAGCCTGTTATGAGAGGGTTTCGCATCGGGCATTGCTCGCCTCAAACAGCTGTGGGAATTGGAAGTTATGCCACGATGTCGACTTATGAACGAATGGTGGAATTTGAATCCGGTATTACATTACCAAAAGATAAAGTCGAACGCTGAAGGTTAAACCTGCAGGGAGGATAAATAAGTGATGGATAAAAAAGCGTATTACGTTTGTGTAGCTGTGGCGACTGTTTGGACTTCCTATGACTCTAGCAGAGAAATAGATGACATTGCAATAAGTTTCCCAGTAAAACTGGATAAATGGCTGGAGCAATTAACGTATACACGTCGGTTGGAGCTTTGTGAGAAAAATTTAGTTCAAACGCAGCTGTTACTAGGAGAAGAAGTATATGTAACGGAACTGAAAGGTAAATGGGCAAAAATCGTTATTCCTTCTCAGTTTTCTTCTAAAGATGAAAGAGGATATCCCGGGTGGGTTCCTTTCCACCAACTGATTTCCCAAGCTGAATATTCTCCATTGAATAAACCAACGGCAGTGGTATCAGCAGCGATTGCGACACTGCAGCTAGCGGAAGAAACCTTGCAAATTAGTTATCAAACGCAGCTGCCTCTTTTAAAAGAAGATAAAGAATGGCTAGAGGTTCAAACACCGGTTGGCACTGGGAGAATAAAACGTCAAGATGCTGTTGTAATAGAGGATAGAAACCGTAAAACAACAAAAGGAACTGGAGATATGATTATTGCAGCAGGAGAACAGTTTTTGAATCTTCCATATTTATGGGGGGGTATGAGTGCTTGGGGATATGATTGTTCCGGGTTTGCCTATGCTACTCATAAAGCAAACGGCTATCTTATTCCAAGAGATGCCACCGATCAAGCAAGGAAAGGCAAAGAAGTAGGATTAGACTCTATTCAACCCGGAGATTTATTGTTTTTCGCTTATGAAAAAGGGAAGGGGTCTATCCACCATGTTGGTATTTGTTATGGCAGAGGAAAAATGCTTCATTCACCTAAAACGGGTAAAACCGTCGAACTGATTGAATTAAAAGGAACGCTTTATGAAGAAGAGCTGTGCGCAGCCCGGCGCTATTATTAGGAGGTGGCAGTTATGACAGCGAAGCATTTGTTAGAAGTAAAGCAGCTGAGCAAATATTTTTCAATTACGAACAAGCAGGTTTTGAAAGCAGTAGACGGCGTGTCTTTTTATATTTCAAAAGGAGAAACCTTTGGACTTGTTGGTGAATCCGGCTGCGGAAAATCCACTGCCGGGCGAACAATCATTGGATTGTATAACCGTACATCAGGAGAGGTGCTTTATAAAGGGAAAAACGTGCATGAGCTATCAGAGAAAGAGAAATTTGCTTTTCATCGTAATATGCAAATGATTTTTCAAGATCCATATGCTTCACTGAATCCTCGTTCTACCGTAAAGGAGATTATCTCAGAACCAATGGAGGTTCACGGACTTTATTCCAATAAAAAAGAAATGCTGAACCGGGTGTATGAGCTGCTAGAAGATGTGGGGCTAAATCGTGATCATGCCAACCGCTATCCTCATGAGTTCAGCGGCGGGCAGCGCCAGCGCATAGGGATTGCGAGAGCTTTAGCGTTAAATCCAGAATGCATTATTGCAGACGAACCTATTTCTGCTTTAGATGTATCTGTACAGGCTCAAGTAGTTAATTTATTAAAAAAACTCCAAAAAGAAAAAGGGTTAACTTATTTATTTATTGCACATGACTTGTCGATGGTAAAGCATATAAGCAGTCGTATTGGAGTTATGTATTTAGGGCATTTAGTAGAATTAACAACAAGTTCGGAGCTGTATCAAAAACCGCTTCACCCATACACTCAAGCTCTACTGTCAGCTATTCCTATTCCTGATCCTGACGTTGAGGATAATCGGAAGCGAATTGTTCTTAAAGGAGAATTGCCAAGCCCCATTAACCCTCCCTCTGGCTGTGTGTTTAATACACGCTGTCCTCTTGCAGTAGCAGCCTGTAAGACTCAAAAACCAGAGTGGCAGGAAGTTGAAGAAAATCATTTTGTGGCCTGCCACTTATACAATCAAAAGATAATGAGTACCAACTATATTGAAACAGCTGCGACAAAATGATGGAAAAAGCAAGAGTGAAAATAGAAGATGCAGTTACGAAATGGAAACGGAGTAATAATGGACTTATACGGATTCATATTGAAGGGAAAGAATCCATACAGATTAATTCTTTTATCCAACAACGAGCAGCAAGTACAATCAAGCTGCTGCTTGCAATAGAAGCGTTTCGTCAAATTGATGAGGGCATCTTGGCTTTAACATCTGTCATTCAAAGAATGGAAAAAAACACGGTTGGCGGAGCAGGTGTACTTAGAGCTCTTCCGCGGTTAACACATATTAAAGTGGAAGAGCTGCTTGCCCTTATGATAATGGTTTCTGACAACACAGCTACAAATGAGCTCATTTCTTTAGTAGGATTTGAAAAAATTAACGAATGTGCTAAAAATCTAGGATTAAAGAAAACCGTTTTAAACCGCTATATGATGGACGAAACAGCTGTTAAACAAGGGAGTGATAATTATACGTGTGCCTCTGACGTAGTAAAGTGCCTAAAGGAAATATGTGAAGGAAACTTTTTGCGAAAATCTAGTTGCGAAAAAATAATGAGAATGCTAGAAATGCAGCAGTTTCGGCATAAGCTTCCAGCACGTATAGGATCAGCGTTTCAAGCTGCGAATAAGACTGGAGAACTACAGGGAGCGGAACATGATAGTGCTATTCTCATGCGAGGTAACGAAACGTATTATGCCGTTGTTTTGATAGATGGACTAAGTGACAATGAACAGGGAAGGAGATTGATTACTGATATTGGATACCTTCTGTCATCTAACATCTAAAAATCTTTTGACCATTTCAATAAGCGGGGGTAGTTTGGTCTCTTTTTATTTAATGTCTTCCATCAAAGAAAAACTCACATGTACTAATAATAAATGCTTGTCTTCTCAGATTTTGGCGAGACCGTTGTTTGCAGTGCTGGATTTGTGCTAGTAATAGATAAACATGTTCTTTTTCATAAAATTTTATGAAAAAATAATGATAAATCATTCATCCTATACCAACTTATTCATATTTTTTATATAATAGAATAATAGTATATATTTTAAACGAATAGTGAATGTCTATGCCAATTAGCAAGGAGCATGAAATTATTCGATTCATAAATGGTGGTGTATGTATGGCAAACGAACATGTAATGATAGATATTATAAAAGCATTTAAACGCAATTCAACTGAATCCATTGCCATGGATTTAATTAAGGAAGTGCGAGGGACATTTAGTCCTTTACCTAAATATATAGCGGATTTAATTGATGAGCTGAGAAAATTAAATTTAAAAGACGAAGTGATCAGTGTAATCTTGTATCAATCTGTATATGTGGCGGATCATCAATTTAATATTAAAGATACCATTACCAATCGTCAGTTTGTAAAAGATACGATTGAAATGGGCAGAAGATGGGTGCATCAGTACGGCCGAATTGAAACAGTAGAAGAAGCAATTCATATTGCAGAGCAAGTGTCTACAAAAGAGGACTTGCCTCATCATTTGCAAACAGCAACAATTGACGAAAAAATTACGCTTGAGGTGCAGCTTGATCATCAAACATATGAAATGTTAAAAAATATAGCGGTTTATTATGATCATCATTCCTATGAACAGTCAATGACTGTAGCAATTAATCGTTTATATACGCAGCTGCGCGATGCACAATCAAAAAATAGTTAAATGTCAAATCTCACATGTTCCGTGCACCATGTGAGATTTTTTAAGATGTGAAAGAGGCGCAGATGAAAATGTCTTGCTCCATCATTCATCAAAAGGAGGGAGAACATAGATGAGGGTATATTTATCTCCTCTTCAAGAAAAAGATGCTTCTAAAGTTTTTGCATATTGGTCGGATGAAGAGGTTACGAGATATATGAATATTGAGCCCTTTACGACGCTTTATCAAGCGGAAAGCATGATTGCACTTCTTCAAAGTTTGACGAAAGAAGGGAAAGCAACACGCTATGCTATTCGATTAAAGACTTCCGATGAGATCATTGGAACCTGCGGTCTAAACCGTATTGATTATGATAAAAAGCAAGCAGAGATTGGGTATGATTTAGGCAGACCTTTTTGGAAAAAAGGCCTCATGACAGAAGCGCTCTGCCTTTTGCTAGAAAAAGCTTTTGAAGAGTTTCATATACGGGAGATTGAAGCAAAAGTCGATCCTAATAATAAAGATTCAATTACGCTTTTAAAAAAATTCTCGTTTCAATTAAAAGAGGCGTATAAGTCAGATGATTGTACGTGTTTATACACCGTCAATAAAGAAAAAGTGAGCGCGATATTGTCAGGACGCTCAAAAAGTAAGAAGTAAATCCAACAGAAGTTCTTTTGAAATAGTAAATATTTTTAGGCCTTAACCGATAACAAAGAAAAGAACGAATTGAAGGAAGGTCATGAATGAATCATCATACACATTTACTAGAAGGGACGTACAATGAGTTACTCGTTACACTTTCTTTCCTTATCGCTATTACTGCGGCGTACGCTTCTTTTGGGTTAGCTAATCGTGTGAAAATTTCCCGGGCAAAATTTATTCAGTTTTGGTTAATCAGCGGGGCATTTACATTGGGAGTAGGCATTTGGTCCATGCATTTTATTGCCATGCTTGCTTTTCACTTGCCCGTAGATGTTTCATACAATTTATGGTTTGTTCTTCTCTCAATCTTGGGAGCGATAACAGGATGTTATATAGGCCTTTACCTCATTCACAAACAAAAGAAAAGCATGAAGGCACTCACCATTGCGGGGAGCTTTATGGGAGCTGGAATTGTTTTTATGCATTATTCCGGCATGATGGCAATGGAGCCCATTATGATTTCATATGATCCATTTGTCGTTTTTCTCTCTATTCTTATTGCTGTTGCTGCTTCTAATACAGCTTTGTGGCTTGGTTTTTACTCAAAGCTAAATGAAGGGAAGCTTACCGTTTTTGCTAAGCTTATTTGTTCTACTATTATGGGCATTGCTATTGCTGGTATGCACTATACGGGCATGCAGGCAGCTTCTTTTTCAGGAATGCGAATGCCTGAACAATCAAACGGTTTTGCTTTAAATCCACTATATTTATCCGCCGTTATTATTTTTTTTGTTGTCTGCCTATTTACGGCTGTGTTTTTAACCATTTTTATGGATCGACGCGTACAAAAACAAGAAGTTTTAAAATGGGCTTTTTTTGAATCTGCCCTGGATGCTATTTTGGTGATTGATGAAAAAAGACATGTTTTATCGCTCAATTATGCAGCAGAAACGCTTTTCTCTCTTAAAGCATCAGATGTAATCGGGAGTGATGTTGTTAAGCTGCTGCCCTTCTATAAATTTTCTTCTCTACAAGACGGACGGACTGAGCACTCCCTTTTGATAAGTAATAGAGAAGTTACGGTTGAGATAACGGTGATGGCGGTAGCGATTGAAGAGACGGTTGAGTATATGCTGTATATACGCAATATGACGCAAGAGCGTGAAGCGGAAAAAACGTTGATTGAAGCAAAAAATCGTTATGAAAACTTGTTTTACTCCTCTCCATTGGCAATTATGGTCCATCGAGAAGAAGAGGTCGTGTCCGTGAATGATGCTATGATTCAGCTTTTAGGAGTAACGGAAGACCAGCTCGTTGGGAAATCGTTATATGATTTCTTTTCATCTGAACAAGTTCCTGATATTAAAAAAGGATTGAAGGCAGTAAGAGATAGAAAAGATGAGCCAAGACCTCCATTAGCTCAGTTGAAAATGTTTAATGCGTTAGGTAAGGAACTCTTTTTAGAAGTAAAATCTACGCTCATTCAAATTAATGGAGAGACGCTTTTTCAGACAGTAACTAGAGATGTAACGGAGCAGAAAAAAGCTCAAGAATCGCTTCAATATATGGCTTTTCACGATATGCTAACAGATTTACCAAATCGAAGTATGTTTTCAAACATTGTAGAGAAATCCATTGATTCAGCAGCTGCTTCAGGAAAAAAGCTTCATTTCTTATTCTTAGACCTCGATCGTTTCAAACAGGTAAATGACACGCTTGGTCATCATGCTGGAGATCAGCTTATGCTTCAGGTGGTCGATCGAATGAAGAGCTGCCTAAGAAACCAAGATGTTCTTTCGCGTTTTGGAGGAGATGAGTTTTTAGTTTTACTGCATGATAGGACGGATGAAGAAGTAAGAAAAATCTGTAAATCATTAAATGACTGCTTATCCACTCCTTTTGTAGTGCTGTCGAGAGATGTTTATTTAGGGGTAAGCATCGGAGTTAGTTTATTTCCTAAAGATGGAAAAACGCTTGAGGTGCTAGTTCGCCATGCTGATTTAGCGATGTACGAAGTCAAAAAACAAGGGCGTAATCATTATCTGTTTTATCAAAAAGAAATGCAGGTTCATACTACGCGACGAATGAGAATTGAAGATGGTTTACGAAAGGCTTTTGAGCTGGGCGAAATGGAGCTTCACTATCAGCCGAAAGTCAATATTCAAAGTGGCCATATTGTTGGAGTGGAGGCTTTGATCCGGTGGACTCACGCCGAGATGGGCGTTATTTCTCCCGCAGAATTTATTCCGATTGCTGAAGAAACAGGCGTTATTGTTACATTGACGAAATGGGTATTAAAAAAAGCGTGCCATCAAAATAAGTATTGGCAGCTGAAAGGACTTCCTCCCTTAAAAATGAGTGTGAACATATCAAGCGTGGATTTTGGTACAACAGATTTTGTTGATTATGTGTTAGATGTCTTGCGTGAAGTAGAGTTAGAATCACGATATTTAGAACTTGAAATTACGGAAAGTGTAACGATGAAGCATGTTGAGCAAACAATCGAAAAGCTACAAATTTTAAAAGATGCAGGAGTATTTATTTCGATTGATGATTTTGGCTCAGGATATTCCTCATTCAGCTATATTCAGAAGCTGCCTATTCATACGCTGAAAATTGACCGGTCTTTTATTAAAGATTTAGATCCTAATACAACGGAAGTATCGATTGTCAGAGCCATTATTACACTAGCCAAAAGTTTGCAGCTATCCGTCGTAGCAGAAGGTGTAGAAGAAGTTGAACAAGTAGAACTTCTTCATAAAGAAAAATGTGATGAAGTGCAGGGATACTATTTCTCCAAACCGATTTCAGCGCAGGAATTTTATGAGAAATTTCATAAAATCGAAGAAAAAATGGAATTTGTTCATTAATGTAAAAAGCCGTTCTTCTAAATAAGAACGGCTTTTTATTATTGGTTATTTCGATATACATAAGGGTCTTTTGGAGACTGCTCACGCTTTACTTTTGTTACTTTTACAACAGGGATGGTTTTTTTGAACGGCTGGTAATACATTGTACTAATTTTTCCTGTAACCGTTGCCCAGTCATCATTTTTAAAAGTAACATCATCTGGAAACTCAATAAGCATTCCAAACACCCCTGAATCTGCAATACAATGAATGATACCAAAGCGAAAGAGAAAATATTGATTCTTTTTTAATTCTTTCGTTTGATACATAAATCCTTTAAAAGAAATGGTTTTGTCAGTGAATTCACCAGGATATCGGTAAATAGTCTCCATTGCATTTAAAAATTCCTCGTCTTCTAAGTTGATATTTTCTCCTTTAGAAAACTTTTTAAGATCACGATGAATCATTTTGTCATAGGCTTCTTCTCCGTAAAAAGAACTTGTGTCAGGCTGTAAAAATTGATGAGAAGAATAAGGGTCCTTTTTGTCATAAATAGGAAAATGAAACCCTTTAGCTTCAACAATATTAGAATCAAGGGTTGCGACAGGTAAAAATAAGACCGTGAGTACTGGTAAAATATAAATTGGGTACCATACTCTTCGTTTCCATTTGCCATCTTGCTGATTATGGACGCATCCACAGCTACAATCATCATCATGTTTTTTAGGGCCTATCATGTAAAAGATTAATTCTGCAATGGTCAAGAACCAAAGGACAAAGATGGTGCAAAATGAAATCCAGGAATATTTCATATTGATATATTTTGAGATATCCCCAGTTGCATGAAGGTGCATGAAGATGAATGTAAACCCTATTAAAATTAAAATACGAATCATGCCAAATCCCTCCTTACTAATGAACAATTAAAATCGAAACAATAAGTACTAAAATGAAGACATACGCCAAAAGCGTAAAGACAAATTTAGTCTTAAACTGGCTTAGCATCATCAGCGTATTCTTGATATCAAACATTGGACCGAATACCAAGAATGAAACAATAGCACTATCTGTAAACGTACTGCGAAACGAGGAAGCGATAAACGCATCTGCAGAAGAACAAAGCGATAATACATAGGCAAGTCCCATCATTACCGCATTTGATGAAACATTTCCTTGTCCCAATGAAAGTAAAGTAGAGGTCTTCACGAACGTTTGCATGCCGGCGGCAATTAATCCACCAATAATTAAAAATTTCCCAACAGAAAAAAACTCATCAATAGTATGACGAATCGATTGTGAAACTTTCTCACTCATTTTCTTGGGGGAAGTATGCAAATGAACCTCACGTTTTGTCTGAGGTGCTTTGAATTGAACACTTAAAATAAGACCTACAAGTAAGGAAACAATAAAAGCTACTCCTGCCCGATAAAATACTATTTTCCAATCATTTCCGAAAGCTACAAAGGTAGAAAATAAAACAACAGGATTAATAATAGGGCCTGTTAACATAAAAGGAATGGCAGCATAAAGGGGAACCCCTTTTGCCATTAAGCGCCTAGTAATAGGAACAATCCCACATTCACAGGCTGGAAAAAGAGCTCCAATCACACTAGCTAATAGGACAGCACCTATTTTATTTTGAGGAATAACTCGAGCCATCATTTCATCCGTTACAAAAATTTGAATAATTCCTGAAATGATCACGCCTAATAATACAAAAGGAAGAGCTTCAATAAGAATACTAATAAATATAGTATTCATTTGTAATAGAGACGAATTCATTATTTTCACTCCAAAATTAAGTTTATCTAAAATGTATTAGTGCAATAAAGTTGTATTTGGTCAACTTATACATAGTGTATCGTAAAAAGGGAAGGGAATAAAGCTTTTTCAAAAAGAAGTGAAAGGATTTTTTTGTTATTTATTCAAAATATGTCCCGTATTATGAGAAAACTATTGACTCATCTTGAATTAACAGATAACATTGATGATAATGATTATCAGCGTCATCAAGAGTATATACATAGGAGGAAGCATTAAAATGAAGCAAGTTAAAAAGATTAGACTTCTCAGTATAGCTACTATTGTTGCTATTTTATTTGTTCTAGCAGGATGCGGGTCAAATCAAAATTCTTCAAAAGAAAATTCAGATAATAACCAAAAGGTGTCTGTTCAGCATGAGCTTGGAAAAACGAAAGTTCCTAAAAATCCTAAAAAAGTAGTTGTTCTTGAACTATCCTTTGTGGATGCTCTGCAAGGTTTAGGAATGAAGCCAATAGGGATTGCAGACGACAACAAAAAAGATATGATTAAAAAACTTGTAGGTGGAAAGATTGACTATACTTCAGTAGGAACACGTCAACAGCCGAATTTAGAAGTAATTAGTTCCCTGCAGCCGGACTTAATCATCGCCGATGTGCAGCGTCATAAAGCAATTTATAAAGAATTAAACAAAATTGCACCTACAATCGAATTAAAAAGTCGTGAATCTACATATGAAGAAAATATAGACTCATTTAAAACAATTGCAAAAGCAGTAGGAAAAGAAAAAAAAGCAGAGCAGCGATTAAATGAGCATGAAGAAACGATTTCAAAATTAAAAAATGAGTTAAAAGAAGAAAGTGGTCAGACAGTCTTACCAGCAGTTGTGAGAGATACTTCTTTCCAAGCGCATACGTCTTCTTCTTATGACGGAGAGTTTCTTGAAAAGCTAGGGTTGAAGAACGCTGTGCAGAACAAAGAAGCATATGCTGAAATGAATTTAGAACAGTTGTCAGACATTAATCCAGATATTTTAATCCTAGCAAATAATGAAGGCAAACTTGTAACGGATGAATGGAAAACAAATCCTCTTTGGGAAAATTTAAAAGCTGTTAAAAATGATAAAGTGTTTGTAGTAGACCGTGATTTATGGACAAGATTCCGAGGGGTAATTTCAGCTGAGGCAATTGGAAAAGATACGGTTAAGTTACTAAACAATAAGCAGCAGTAATATAACGGAATCTGACAAAGAGGCGAGAATAGTTATTCTATTCTTGCTTCTATTTGTTTAGAAAAGAAAACTGTAGAAAGTGTGTTGGAAATGACAAATCTTGTCCAAAAGCAAAAAATAAATAAATACATTGTGTTGGTAGCTAGTGTTTGCTTGTTAATCATCGGAATGATTTTACATGTCGCTGTGGGATCCTCTGCAGTTAGTTTTACAGAAGTAATTAAAGCAATTTTTGCTCCTGATGACTCTAAGCAGACAACGATCGTACAGACGCTCAGGTTGCCAAGAGCCGTGCTGGCAGCTCTTATTGGAGCCAGCTTGGCAGCTGCTGGAGCATTGATGCAAGCTATTACACGAAATTCGCTTGCTTCACCCCAAGTGTTTGGGGTAAATGCAGGTGCTTCATTAGCGATTGTAATAGCTTTTATTCTATTTCCTGATTTTACCTCTCAATCAACTGTTTATATTGCCTTTTTAGGAGCAGCTTTAGGAGGAATAACGGTTTATTTGTTCGCATCGGGCGGAAAGACAACTCATGTGAAACTAGCACTTGCCGGAATGGCCGTGCATTTATTTTTATCGTCGCTTACTCAAGGAGTGATTGTGTTAAATGAACAAGCTACGGACGTTTTGTATTGGCTTGTAGGTTCTATTAACGGGAAAGACTGGACTCATGTAAAAATTTTGTTACCTTGGTCATTTCTAGGTCTTCTTCTAGCTTTTGTATCATCTCGTTCTATATCGATTCTAGTGTTAGGAGAGAATATGGCAACAGGTTTAGGCGAAAAGGTAAAATGGATTCGCTTTTTTGCAGGTATACTAGTCATTATGCTTGCAGGTGCATCTGTTGCCGTTGCGGGGCCAATTGGGTTCGTAGGTCTCATTGTACCTCACATAGCTAGAAAATTAGTAGGAGGAGACTACCAGCGAATCCTGCCATTTTCAGCTCTATTAGGAGCCATTTTGCTTGTCTATGCCGATGTACTTTCTCGTTTCATTGCCTATCCTTTTGAGTCGCCAGTAGGGATTGTAACAGCTCTTATCGGAGCTCCTTTCTTTTTATATCTTGCTAGAAAAGGGAGGAATATTAAGCAATGAAAAGAAAACACCCTTATCAAATATTAAGTATCTTATTGCTATGTTTAATCATCACGGTTGTAATTAGCTTAGGAGTAGGAGCCGTTTATATTTCCCCTGCAGAAATCTTTCAGCAAATAGTAGGTAGTTCCCAAGGTAGTTCCTTTATTTTAACAAATTATCGCATTCCACGTACCCTCATTGCTATTGTGGTCGGTGCGGCTTTAGCGGTAGCAGGAGCTATTTTGCAGGGGATATTAAAAAACCCGCTTGCTTCTCCTGATGTTATCGGTGTAACAAAAGGAGCAGGGCTATTCGCCGTTTTTATTTTAATTGTATTTCCAGCTGCTTCTATGCTTCTGCTGCCGCTTTCAGCTTTTTTAGGAGCATCGGTCATCGCCGTTATACTCATGGTGTTTTCTTATTCTCAAGGAGCTAAAACTCATACGCTGGCTTTAGTGGGTGTAGCTTTAGGAGCTATTTGCCAGGCTGGAATTCAGTATTTTATGATTAAGTTTCCAGATGACGTGAATACAACTCTTCTTTGGCTTACAGGAAGTTTATGGGGAAGAGGCTGGAGTGAGCTTTTGATGTTAATTCCTTGCGTCGTACTTGTTCCTTTTATTATTATATTTGCATCTAAGCTCGATATTTTAAACTTAGGAGATGAGATTGCAGTTGGCCTAGGAGAGCGAACAAAGTACGTTCGTTATACACTATTGAGTATGGCTGTGATATTAACCGGTTTATCTGTAGCTGTAGTTGGGTCAATTGGATTTATTGGTTTAATTGCTCCTCATATTAGTAGGAGGTTAGTAGGGAGTCGGTCGAAGTTCTTGTTACCAGTTTCAGCAGCAGTAGGTGCTTTATTCCTGATAATTGCTGACAGTCTCGGAAGAGGGGTTGTGCCGCCCATTGAGATTCCTGCTGGAATCGTAACATCCGTTATTGGTGCCCCTTATTTTCTATATTTACTGCGGCGTGAACAGAAAAAATAGGAGAAAGGAGGAAGAGTAATGACAAAGTTAACTGCGGAAAAACTTTCGCTATCATATGATTCAACTTCAGTTATTCGCGATATTGACCTTCACATTCCAGAAGGAAAGATAAGCATAATCATTGGATCAAATGGCTGCGGAAAATCAACAATCCTTCGTTCATTGGCGCGTTTATTAAAGCCGACAGAAGGAAATATTTATTTAAACGGAAAAGATATTCATCAACATTCATCAAAAGAAGTAGCAAAAAAACTGGCTATTTTGCCTCAAGCTCCTGAAGCTCCTGAAGATTTAACAGTAAAAGAGCTATGCTATTATGGTCGTCACCCTCATAAAGGCTTATTTGCTCGCTATTCTGCTGAAGATCATCAAATTGTAGAGGAGGCTTTACAAGCAACTAAACTGTCTAATTTAAGTCATCGCACACTGGATGCGCTCTCTGGAGGACAGCGTCAAAGGGCCTGGATTGCAATGGCATTAGCACAGGGTACGGAGCTTCTGCTTTTGGACGAGCCTACCACATATTTAGATTTAGCTCATCAGATTGAAGTGCTTGAACTTCTTCGTTTCTTAAACCAAAAGAGAAATTGTACAATTGTGATGGTCTTGCACGATTTAAACCAAGCAGCTCGCTATGCAGATCATTTAATCAGTATTTCAAACGGTCAGATTTACAAAGAAGGTTCTCCTGCTCAAGTATTTACAGAAGAAATGATAAGGGATGTGTTTAATTTATCATCAACTATCATTCAAAATCCAGTTGATGGTTCACCTCTATGTATACCAACTGGAATCATAAAATAAACTGCACTTAAAAAAACAGCGTACTATTTTCACATAGTACGCTGTTTTACATTTAAGGTCAGAGCTAACAGTTTATACAATACATAGATTCCAAGGTATGCACCGGTTAATAAAAAAGCTGAATTTAAAAAGATTGCATGAATGCTCGTCATAAAAACAGTATGATTTTTTAAGATACGATAGATAGAAGCAGCGGCTATATTTCCAAATACTAGCGCTGAAAGAAGGGCTAGCGTATTAAAAACTAGTTCTGCTCCTTTCCACTTTAGTGAGAAAAAAAGCATGATAATAGGAACAATAATACTTGCAGAAACCAACAGGAAAATCAATGGACCATCTCCAATACGTTATCTTATTACAGTTACATAGGATAATGTTTTTACTTATTTTTAGATAGTCTTCCCTTTTTATAGTCTGTTAAGCTTTTTTCTTCCATTTTTTACTTATATAAAAAAGTAAAGTAATGGATAAAACCACTAAGATGATTTTTCCTTGCATAGATCCTTGTGAAATATGATAAACCGAATAAACTTCAATAAAAAGCGCTGGAATTTTTCCAAGTGCGCTAGCAGAAATGAATACCGCAAAGGAGCCTTTTCCTACAGCACTGAAGAATGTAATGAGGCCTGATGGAACAAAGGGAAGTAATCGCAAAGAAAGAATGAATATAAAACTCTCTTTCCCTTGTACGCGCAGCAGCTTTAGCCACTTGGAGTGAGAAGGTGTTTTGGTATGAACAAGTGTACGGAAACCTTTTCGGTACAGCCAAAAAGAGAGAGCTACACCTAAAACTTCTCCAATAAAAGAAAGTAAAAATCCATTCCAAAAACCAAATAATTTTACGTTTACGAACGTAAGGGGCGCGCTTGGAAATACGCCCGTAATGCTAATAAGGATGTTCAAGAGAACACTAATAAGCTCTGCTGCTTCTAAATGTTCAAGCAGAAATGTTTGAAGATAGTCAGTCATGGTTATACTCCCGTTTATGTTTTATATGTAGGGCTAATTTAAGCTCATTTTCTACTATTATATAATTTTTGGCATGAAATAAGCAGTCAGCAGTTTATAAAAAACGAAACAGGGTAACTACTTACTAATGAAAGACGATTTACTGATTTGAAGGGATGGACAACTCATGTTGAAATTTTTGCTTGTTATTGTGGTTGTATTATTAATTATTATGATTTTTAAACGCATTATCCGAAAATAAAAATGCTAACTAAGCAGCTCGTGAGACCTTTCTCACGAGCTCTTTTGCGGAGCTATTCGGCAGCTCAACAATACACTTTTTACTGTGATGAATATCACTGCAGCTAAAGAAATGAAGGGGTAAGATAGAAATGGGAGGGAGGTATATGGAGCTAATATTCTATCTCAGCACTTATTTATCAGGGGGAGCTAT
Source organism: Priestia megaterium (assembly GCF_009497655.1). Lineage (NCBI taxonomy): Bacteria > Bacillati > Bacillota > Bacilli > Caryophanales > Bacillaceae > Priestia > Priestia megaterium. The sequence goes on from NZ_CP023317.1 coordinate 1,496,956, forward strand.
CGCATTATGGCTAATTAATGCAGCGTTTAATGGATTATTAAAATAACAGAGGGAGAGAAAATGAACGATTCTAAAGGTATATTTAACAATAAAGAAAGAAAGCTTGCTCGCTATTTGGAGACGTACACAACCGAGCAAATTTTAAACGAAGCAGGTATGTCTTCGTCTGCTGCGTTATATGAGTTGAAAAAAATAAGATTACCGCGGGCAGTTGCTAATACGATTGTTTATTACGTACTGGCAACCAATAATCAAAAGCTGGTTATGTACAAACTGCTCATGTTAGCGGGCGTTTGTAAAAAGCTTGGCATTCAAGATGCACAGGCAGCCCTCACTTTTATCAAAAAATATTACGTTTGTCATCAGCATTTACACTAAAAAGCACATCTGTCTGAGGGGGAAAAGAGATGAATATTGTCCCGTTTAAGCAGCGTTCATCTGCGGAAATTTATCAAGATAAAGAACAGCCGTTTCAATGTTTCATTGAGGGAGATCGATTTCAGTTAGATTTGTATATGACGTATTTATTTCATCGCTGTCATTCTAGCAGGTATAGATATAGCCGTGTTAACAGAAAGGGTAGGATGTAATGATAAGATACCGGTGGTAAGCGGCTTCATTTTCCTAATGGAATAATGAAGCCGTTTGTTGTGTTAGAAAGAATGATTTACTATGATGTAGTTAATGATAAAAGAAAAAAGGAAGGGAAGGAACGTAATGGATTTACATAATTGGGAATATTGGATTTCAAAGCTTGAGCTGCAGCCTCATCCAGAAGGAGGGTTTTATAAACAAACCTATCGTTCTAATGATGAAATTTCTGATAAAGAAGTGTCATCTCAGTTTGATGACAAACGATTTCTATATACGAGTATTTACTTTTTATTAAGGTCTCACGATGTATCGCATTTCCACCGGCTGCAATCAGATGAATTATGGTACTATCATGGGGGAAGTTCTTTAACCATTCATATTATCTACCGCGACGGAACCTATCAAGAAGTAAAACTAGGTACAAACTTAGAAAATGGAGAAGTTCCTCAATTTTTAGTTCCAAGAGATACCATTTTCGGTTCCTCTGTCGCAAATGAGAATACGTTTTCCCTGGTAGGGTGTATGGTCGCACCAGGCTTTGATTTCCGTGACTTTGAATTATTCACAAAACAGCAGCTGCTTGATGAATTCCCCGAGCATGTCGTGATCATCGACAAATTAGGGTACGATAAACTCCCAAATGATTAAAAAGCATGCATCTCGGTTTGATGCATGCTTTTTTCATTTGAACCATCCTTTTTCCTTAAAGCGAGTAATGGCTTCAATGCGATTCTTTACTTCGAGTTTGTCCAGAATGGTAGAAATATAGTTGCGCACTGTTCCGGTCTTAATAGATAGTTCGTCAGCAATTTCCTTTGTGTTTTTTCCATCAGCTACTAGAGCTAATACTTCTTTCTCTCTAGCAGTAAGAGGACTGGTAGATTCACTATATAAGTCATCCACTAATTCTGGAGCATAGAGGCGTCTGCCTGCCATCACGCTTCGAATTGAATTTGCGAGTTCTTCACTTGGACTATCTTTTAGCAAGTAGCCACTTACGCCTGCTTTCAAAGCTCTTTGAAAATAGCCGGAGCGAGCGAACGTTGTTAAAATGATGACTTTGCAGTTTAAATCTTTCAGTTCCTCTGCAGCTTCAAGCCCAGTTTTAAGTGGCATCTCGATGTCCATTACGCATATGTCTGGCTGGTGCTGCTTAGCAAGTGATACCGCTTGTTCCCCATTTGAAGCTTTTCCGACAACTTCCATGTCATCTTCTAAATTTAACAAAGAGCCTAAAGCTCCTAACATCATTTGCTGATCTTCGGCAATGACAATTCGAATCATAATTGTTCCTCCTTAATATGTTTGACGATGTTTGGAACTGTAATATGAATAATCGTCCCCCCTTGACTGGAGATATCAAGATGGCCGTTTACAAACTCCAACCGCTCTTTCATTCCTAAAAGTCCGTTTCCTTCCCAGCAGGTTTTTTTCGTATTAATACCCACTCCATTGTCTTCTACCGTTATGCCTACTTCTTTTGCAGACTGATGTAAAGTAATCGTGCAAACGGTGGCTTGACTATGTTTGACCACATTGGTTACGGCTTCTTTTAAGCACATGCTCAGAATATTTTCAATTAGCAAAGACACATTCTCTAATGAAATATCCTTTTCTCCTACAAACGTAATTTCGGCAGCTTCTAAAAGCTCTTGAACGCGTTTTAGTTCTTCGCTAAGGCGAATTCCACGCATTTGAGAAACCATTTTTCTCACTTCATTAAGAGCCGTGCGCGCTGTTTGCTGGACATCTTTTAATTCAGATTTTGCTTTTTCAGGATCTTTTGCAATAAGTTTTCTTGCTAAATCACTTTTTAGACCGATAAGAGACAGCTTTTGTCCTAGCGTATCGTGCAGGTCGCGAGCTATACGCTGGCGCTCTTCCTGTTTTACAAGCTCAGAAATACGTTTATTTGCATCTTCCAGCTGTTCTTCCAGCCGGTCTCGCTTCTTCCGGTTATAAATGCTAAATGGCAGTACAATTACACTAATGGAAATTACAAAAATGAAAGGCAGCTGTTTTAAAAAGATCTCTTCTTGCATAACAACGTTAAAGTTTACCGAAATAACGGTGCTGATCAAATGAACAGCATACAAAGTGAAGAAAGCGAGCCGTTTTTGGATATTTCCAATAAAATAAGCGATAAAAAAAGCGAAGTAAAAGGCAAAGTAAATATAATTAAAAATCGTTGTTAGTGCTAAGGAAATGACGATTAATAAAGCCGTCCATACGTAAACGGACTTGTCTGTTGAAACAAATGCAAAACGATAGAAAATAAAAAATAAGATGGTGAGTAAAGAGCCAAGAATAATGTGATTCATGGATGAAGACTGTAAGATAAAATAAAATGGTAAAATGGCAAATACCGTCCATATGTAAGGAGATAGCCCAGTGATTTTTTGGAAAAACGTATATTTTTTCATAAAGAACCTCATTTGTTTGTTAAAATACACTATTAGTTTACCACAAAGTAGAATGAAATAAGTTTAGGCGAATAGATAAAACAGTCAAGCTTTTGAAAGCTTGACTGTTTTATTAAAGTTCTGCTTTTGTTTGAGAAGAAATTCTGCTTGCTTTTGGTGCAGCTGAGCGTTTTTTTATTTCTTTAAAGCTCACAAACATTTTGTTTTCTTCATCCCATAAACGGAATCGAAGAGAGCGAAGGCTTGTTGCGAGTGTAATGGTTGGTACATTTTGAAGAGGCTGTGTGTGTTGATGAACAGCTTCAAGCTTATAGTTGGGCACTCTTGGGCTTAAATGATGTACGTGGTGAAACCCGATATTGCCTGTTAGCCATTGCAAAAGTTTTGGAAGCTTGTAAAATGAACTTCCTTCAACGGCTGCTTTTACATAATCCCAGTGCTCATCTTCTTCAAAATAAGAATCTTCAAACTGATGCTGTACATAAAACAGCCAAATTCCAATTGAACCTGAAATGAAGAAAATCGGTCCTTGGATTAATACAAACGCCTGCCAACCTACCAACCAGCAGGTCGCTGCTGCTAATGCAACAATCAATACATTTGTAAGATACGTGTTCATTCTCTCTTTTTTCTTCGCATTTTTTCGATTGAATCGGTTTGTAATCAAAAATACATATATAGGTCCCACGCCGAACATAACGAACGGGTTGCGATAGATACGGTAAGCGATTTTTTTCCAAATAGAAGCTTCTTTATATTCCGTTACGGTTAACACCCAAATGTCACCCGTACCTCTTTTATCTAAGTTGCTGCTTGTTGCATGGTGAATGGCATGGCTATGTCCCCATTGACTGTAAGGAAACATCGTTAACACACCGGTAATTGTTCCGAGAATTTTATTGTGTTGTCTACTCTTAAAGAAAGAGTAGTGACAACAGTCATGAAAAATAATGAATATTCTTACTAAAAACCCTGCTGCGATGACAGTTAGCGGAAATGCTAAAAAATAAGAAATTGAAAGGCTCTCATAAGCGAGAAACCATAGTGTGAAAAAAGGTAAAAAAGTATTAATCAATTGTCTTATGCTGTCTTTCATTACTGCTTTTTCAAAGGGTGCAACTTGTTTTCGTAAATTCTTTTGTTTTTGTATAGTCATATGAAATTCCTTTCATCACCGTATATTATCCTCAGTATAAAGGGATTTTTCTGACTATTTAAGACATACGTGTCATATAGAAACTATGACACTTGTCATATATACGTAGGGGGAAGCTGTAAAAAATGAAAAAAAGCGGTATTTAACAGTTTGCGGTTCTGATAAAATTATACAGTGAAGGCTTATTGTGACGGAGCATTTAAGAAAAAGGAGTTTGAAATGAATAAAAGAAATAGATGGGTATACCTGCTTCTAGCTATTGTTGTCATGGGAGCAGGCCTATTATCAAGAAAACTTACTGCGTATCTTCCTCACATCGTAAATATATATGCGGGAGATTCGTTATGGGCCTTAATGATTTTTGTCAGTGCGGGTTTTTTGTTTCCTACATGGAAGACAAAAATGATTGGTATGTTTGCTATAGTGTTTTGTTACTTCATTGAATTTACACAGCTGTATCACGCTCCTTGGATTGATGACATAAGAAAGACTGCGCTAGGAGGGCTCATTTTGGGGTATGGCTTCTTATGGAGCGATATACTAGCCTATTCGATTGGAGTCGCGGTAGGAATGAGCTGGGAGTATTATAGATATCGATTTAAAAGACCCGCCTAGCAAATACGTTTCAAGGGATCTTAGAACTCAGCTGAGGATGGAATAAGCCGTAGGGTTATGAAGCAGGATGTATATACATAAAAATAAACTTATGCATAAAATTTTTTATTTAAAACCTATTATCTATTCGTTGAACGAGAGGAAGAGAGGGGATTATTTGAATTTAATAGCCTGGATGATTATTGCATGTGAAATCGCTTTTTGGATAGTCATCATTTTAGGATTAGCAACAAGGTATATGTTTAAAAAACAAAAGCTCAGTTTTTTTATTTTAGCTTTAACACCTGTTGTTGATTTTTTTCTTCTGATTGTGACGGGCGTAGACCTTTACGGAGGTGCTACAGCGACTTATGCTCACGCTATTGCAGCCGTGTATATTGGAATTTCGATTGCTTTTGGAAAAAGTATGATTCAATGGGCAGACGAACGCTTTCAATATTATGTGATGAAAAGCGGAGAAAAACCTCGTAGGCGCTATGGAAAAGAATATGCAAAGCATTATTTTAAATCATGGATACAGCATCTTGTTGCTTACGCTATTGGGGCAGTTCTTTTAGCGGCGATGATGTATATAGTACCAAATGGAAAAACTAACGTGCTGCAAAATGTAGTGGAAGTTTGGACAGTTATTGTAGGAATTGATTTCTTATTATCTCTTTCTAATTTTGTTTGGCCTAAAAAAGAAAAAGAGTCTGGTTATACTAACTCATAAAAAGGCATCGATGCTTGAAAAGCCAGTGAAAAAACCTCCCTGTAAGGAGGTTTTTTGTTTTACCATCCAGGGTATAGGTATATGAATGATGCTTGTCTGAGGTAGTTCAGTTTAGTTGCTTAAGCGGCTAAACTGCTTTTTGTGCAAATATATGTACATTTTATGTAGCATGCATGATAAGAATTCTGTGTATTCCATATACTACCTCATATGAAAGGTAGGCAAGTGATACAATACAGTTTGTTTTTAGGAGAGCTTTTATGAAAAAACGCCGGTTGGACTTTATTTTTTTATTTATTATTTTACTTTCAATTTATGCTTTCTTTTTTACCTCTATTGATATTCATTGGAAGTATGCCTTAGTTGGATTATATGGTGTCATCATTTTCATTTGTATGTATTCACTTATGCTTGAAAATCGAACGCCTGAAAGTACGTTGGTTTGGATGTATGTCCTCTTTTTCTTCCCTGTTGCAGGCTTTTTCTTTTATTTGTATTCAGGACAGCTCTATTTAAAGGGGCATATGTTCAAAAAAAAGCGTATGCATAACCGAGAGATGCTTAGAAAGATGGCAGATAAAGAAACGACGCCTGATCTATCAACGCTTCAATCTCATCAGCGTTACTTTGCTCAGTATCTTCAATGTGTATCTTTGACAAAAATGAATGTTCATACAAAAACCTACGTCCTTAAGAACGGGCAAGAAACGTTTAACGAAATCAAAAAGCATTTGCAGTCAGCAAAACATTTTATTCATATGGAGTACTACATGTTTCACTCAGATTCGTTAGGAAAAGAAATCATTGATATTTTAATAAAGAAAGCAAGTGAAGGTGTAGAAGTGCGCTTTACATTCGATACAATGGGAAGCTTTACACTATCGGGTTCAGATATTAAGCGAATGAAAAAAGCGAATGTTAAAGTGCATGCGTTCTTACCTATTAAGTATGGATTTTTTAATCAAAAATTCAACTTTCGAAACCACCGTAAAATAGTTGTAATTGACGGGGAAGTAGGTTTTGTAGGAGGGCTGAATGTAGGCGATGAGTATTTAGGGAAAAATAAAAAAATCGGTTTTTGGCGAGATACCCACCTGATGTTAAGAGGTGAATCTGTTCAAACCTTACACTCGATTTTTATGTTTGACTGGGAATACGTTTCGGGGGAATGCTTAATTAACAATGAATCATATACAAAACCTCATCGTGTTGAAGGCGAAGGGTTCGTTCAGGTAGTGGCGACGGGGCCAGATACGCAGGAAAATATGAGCGACTATTATTATACAATGATTACAAGCGCGACGAAGTCAATTTGGATTTCTACCCCATATTTTGTTCCAAACGAAGCTATAAGAACTGCTCTTCGTATTGCGGCTAGAAAAGGTGTAGAAGTACGAATTATGGTGCCGGAAATTAATGATGGCTTTCTGACTCAATATGGAACGAGATCATATTTTGCTGAACTTCTTCGCTGTGGAATTGAAGTATATTCGTATCAAAAAGGGTTTTTGCATCAAAAAATCGTGATTATAGATGGAGATATGGCTTCAGTAGGTACTGCAAATATGGATATGAGGAGCTTTCATCTGAACTTTGAAGTTAATGCATTTTTAATTGACGGAGAGACAATTCAAACGCTCATCAAAAACTATGAAGAAGATATGGAAGACAGTCATTTGATCAAGCCAGTAGCATTTTACAAGCGAAGCTTAGTAGAACGTTCGAAAGAATCATTTGCGCGCTTATTTTCAGGTGTTTTATAAAATAAAGTTTGTTTTCAAAAAGCAGGAGGAAACGTATGGGTGAATCTCCATTTGTTAAAAAAGATACGTTTGGTCGAAAGTTACATCGCTTAAAAGAACGTACTAAACCATTTGTCGTGCGTTTTTCACGGTTTGGTCATGTGGCTCAAGGTGTGGTCTATTTTATCATCGGTATATTAGCGATTCAGACAGCTTTCGGATTAAAAGGCGATTTGGTTACTTCTCAAGGAGCCCTACACACAATTGCAAAGCAGCCGTTTGGATTTTTAATTTTAATCGTTTTAGCAGTAGGTTTAAGTGGATATGCGTTTTGGCAAATCATTTCTGCTATTTTTGACCCTCACCACGTTGGGCATGGTGTAAAAGGCGCTTTTACTCGTTTAGGCTATTTAGTTGTAGCCACGTTTTATATTAGTCTTTGTGTGAGTTCGGTAAGAATTTTGCTTCATGCTCACGTTCATACGTCAGGTAAGCATTATCAAACGGTATCAGCCAAGCTGTTATCTTATCCCTTTGGGCAAACCATCATTGCGCTTACAGGTATCGGCGTTATTATCTTTGGGATTGGACAAGTATATTGGGCTCTTTCAGGACGCTTCCTAAAAAAACTAAAGAAAAACGAAATGTCAAAAGAAGAGTGGCGATGGAGCGGGCATATTGGAAAAGCGGGTATTATTGCTCGAAGTATCGTCTTTGGGATTATTGGCTTCTTTCTTATTCGCACGGCTCTTCAAGCGGATCCAGACGAAACGAAAGGGTTAGATGGAGCCCTTGCTGAAGTAGCGCAGCGTCCTTTTGGGTCTGTACTGCTGGCTATCGTATCAATCGGGCTTATGGCATACGGAGTATATATGTTTGCAGAATCAAGGTATAAACGAATTGATCCTTAATAAAATTTAAAAGATGAAAAAGCTACTTTTTAGCCTTCTGCTCATATCATATAGCAGATAGATAGTGAACAGGAGGAGAGGCAGATGCCATCGGTAGTGGGAGCCGTAAATATCTCGAATGTATTGGTTTCATCTTCAGTGGAGTTTGGTGATTGTCTGGCTATTAAGCCAAAGAGTACAGCTTTTACAACAGTCGGTTCTGGTAGCGGGAACACAGGAAACTTTATGAATATTACAAGCAGTGCCAGTACCGCCAATACAATTGATATGGATATTAACGATCAAAATGTAGTGGGAAATGCATAAGAAACGAAAGCTTATCGTCATCGGACGGTAAGCTTTTTTATTTGAGTTTGACGTATACCCAGACGTTTCTTTACCACAATGTACCTCTAGGATTCTATCTTATAGGAGTAGTAAACTAGACAGGTGATGTCAAAAAGTGGGGAGGCGAGATTATCAAATGAAGAAAATATGTATGAGCCTACTTATTCTCTGTCTTTTCAGTGGAGGATTGGCCCCAATAAGTAAAGGAGACGCTGCTTCTTCAGTAGGCACTGTCAAAGGTGATAATGTAAATGTGTATCGTTCTCCATCTTTACATTCTTCGGTTGTTCAGACAGTGAAAAAAGGAGAAGAATTTCCTGCTATTTCATCTGAAGCGGGAGATGCAGCTCAAGTTATCACCCATAAAGTAGTGCTAGGAAATACACTATGGCTACTAGCTAAACAATATGGTGTAACAGTCAGCGAGCTAATAAAACAAAATCAGCTAAAAACGACGGAGCTAACTCCGGGGCAAACGCTGAAAATACCACCAAAAGGCTTGTTACATAAAGTAGTATCAGGAGATACGCTTTGGAAAATCTCTGTAAAGTACGGTGTAAAAGCGACTGAATTAACAAAGTTAAATCAGCTATCATCAACAAATATTAAGCCTGGACAAATGCTTATTATTCCTGATTACTATGTACAAGTACAGCTTTTGGAAGGGAAAAAGGGCTGGATCAAAAAATCTGATTTAGCACAAAAGAAGCATCAGCCAGTAGTTATGGGCTGGAGCTTTAATGAAAAAACAGCAGGCTATGCAGAATCGATGAAACAAAAGAACTTAGACGTTGTTTCACCACGCTGGTTTACGCTAACGCGGAGTGACAAAGTTGTTTCATCTTCTATAAATCCATCGTATGTTCAAACGGCTCACAAAAACGGCAAAAAAGTCTGGCCGCTCATCGGTAACAATTTCGATGATGTGCTGACAAGTGACGTCCTAGGCAATAAAGCAAAGCGGCAAAAGCTTGTATCGTCAGTCGAAAGTTCGCTTGTGAAAACAAACAGTGACGGTATTAACGTTGACTTTGAAAATATTAATATCAAAAACAAACAAGATTTTGTTTTATTTATTAAAGAATTAAAAGCAGCGTTAAAGCCTCATGGTATGACCGTTTCAGTAGACGTAACACGAGAGAATAATGATCCGTTTTGGTCAGGAAGCTTTGATCGAAAACAGATTGGTCAAGTGGCAGATTACGTCATTATGATGGGTTATGAAGAACACTGGGGAGGGAGTCAGGTTCCAGGGTCTGTGGCTTCGCTGCCTTGGGTGAAAGAAGGAACAGAACTTCTTATGAAAGATGTACCTGCACACAAAATCCTGCTGGGAGTTCCTTTTTATACGCGAGAATGGAAAACGGATCTATCGACCAAAAAAGTTGTCACAAAAGACTTAACGATGAAAGAAGCCGAAGCAATTATCTCTTCTAAAAAGTTAACTAAAAAATGGGACAGCCAAGCCTCTCAGTACTATGTAGAATACACCGAAAATGGTACGAAGCATCAAATATGGCTCGAAGACAAAGCATCTATGCAGCGCCGGGTTAAATTAATTAATGACTATCATTTAGGCGGGGCGGCAGCTTGGTATATTGGTTCAGAAACATCAGATATATGGGAGTTATATAACTTCTAAATAAAAAACACACCTTATGCTTAATGTAGCTAGGTGTGTTTTTTATTTTCATCATATTGAAGCGTATACATCTATTTACAAACGAGATAAATTTTACAATATTTGTTTTTCTTGAGTTAATTTATAACTATATTCCAAAATGAGCCTATTTAACCTTTTTTTAGTTGAAAACGCTTAATGACTTTACGATAAAGATAATTTATAGTAAATTCAGTTTCTATACAATAAATTTACCAAATGAATAATTAAGTTATTTAATTATTAACTAAGTGAAAGGAATGGATGTTATGGGAAATGTATTAGTAATAGGCTTTCCAGGTGAAGGACATGTGAACCCTTCTTTAGGAATTGTAAAAGAATTAATGGCTCAAGGGGAGAAGGTCGTCTATTACGGCATTGAAGACTATGCTGAAAAAATCCGAAAAGCAGGAGCGGAATTTCGTGAATACGAAGATTTTCGTCCAAGTCTTGATATGAGCAACCGTATGACCAAAGAAGAGTCTTATGACCGCTATGAAATAATGAATTTGTTTTTAAATGAATCTGAAAATATTATTACTAAAATTATGAGTGAAACGAAACATGAAACATATGATTATGTACTTTATGATTATCACCTTTTAGCAGGTTCCGCTGTGGCCGACCTTCTTCAGCTTCCAAAGGTTTCTCTTTGTACGACGTTTGCGTTAAATAAGGAGTTAGCAACTTGTATGATGCCAAGTGGTCAAACAGAACCTGACCAATCTTCCTTTTATCCTCAATTCGAAAAATCATTAAATAAGTTCAACAGCCAATATAATACGGAGTTAAAAGACTCCATGGACATTATGTCAAATCCAGGGGATATTACGTTAGTATTTACGTCAGAATTCTTTCAGCCGCACGTATCTGAATTTACGAGTGAGTACAAGTTTATTGGTCCTTCAATTGTTAAACGACTAGATATTGAAGATCCTTCTTACTTACAAAATGAAAATGAAAAAATTATTTTTGTTTCTATGGGAACTATTTTTAATCAGCAGCTAGAAATCTATAACTTATGTATAGAAGCATTAAAAGATTTTGAGGGTAAAGTTATTTTATCTATTGGTAAAAATACAAAACCTGAAGAATTAGCACACATTCCAGAAAACTTCGTTGTAAAACAATACGTACCGCAGCTAGAAATTTTAAAACGTGCGGATTTATTTATTACTCACGGCGGAATGAACAGCAGCAGTGAAGGTTTATACTACGATACGCCGCTTGTCGTTATTCCAATGGCAGTGGATCAATTTATGGTAGGCGATCGCGTGCAGGAGTTAGGAGCAGGCGTGAAATTAGATAAAAATAACGTATCTGCTGAGCTAATCAAAAATACAGTTAACGACGTTTTAACTACTCACACATATAAACAGCATGCACAACAAATCGGAGAATCACTTCGCTCAGCGGGAGGATACAAGCAAGGTGTGAAAGAAATTTTCAAGATGGTGCCTGTTAAAGCGTAATAGATGTAAGACAGCTAGATAACTAACAGAGAGGAGTAAATCATATGCAGACTATAAAAAAAGCAGTTATACCAGCAGCAGGGTTAGGTACTCGTTTTTTACCCGTTACAAAATCTATCCCAAAAGAAATGCTTCCAATTGTAAATAAGCCCGTCATTCAATTTATTGTGGAAGAAGCCTTAAAATCAGGCATCGAAGATATTTTAATTGTTACAGGAAACGGAAAACAAGCGATTGAAAATCATTTTGACCATAATATTCAATTAGAACACTTGCTTCATCAAAAAGGAAAGACCGAACTATTAGAGGAAATGGAGCATATCTCTGAACTAGCGAATATTCATTACGTTCGTCAAAAAGAAATGAAGGGCCTTGGCCATGCGATTGGCTGTGCTCGACAATTTATTGGAAACGAACCGTTTGCAGTTTTACTTGGAGATGACTTAACAGACCCAGATCAGCCTTGTTTAAAACAGCTGATTGACCAGTATACCCAAACGGGATCGTCGGTTATCGGCGTGCAGCGCGTAGAGGAAGAAGCCGTTCATCGTTACGGGATTATAGATCCAAAAGTAAATAAAAACCGATTATACGAAGTGAATGGTTTTGTAGAAAAACCATCAGTCGAAGAAGCTCCGTCTAATTTAGGAATTATTGGACGCTATGTATTTACACCTGACATTTTTGATTATCTTGAAACGCAGGAAGCTGGAAAAGGTGGGGAGATTCAGCTAACGGATGCTATTCAGCGTATGAATATAGACCGTTCTATTTATGCTTACGAATTCGAAGGCGAACGTTATGATGCAGGGGAAAAATTAGATTTTATTTTTACGACCCTTGCTTTTGCGTTAAAAGATGAAGAATTAAAAGCACCTCTTTTAACTAAATTCAAAGAGCTGATCAACAAGGAAGAACAAAAAGAAAAAATTGCTGTACAAATTGGAAAATAACCTTCATTTACACACCTTTCTTCTACTGTTTCTTGAAGAAAGGTGCGTTTTTTTGCGAAAATGGAACGTTTGACAGCTGGATAGAAAGGGTTGAAATGAGTTTATGTCGAAAGCAGAAAATTCGTTTGTATCAGGCATAAAGATTGTATTTACAGACCGGGATTTTCGAACGATTTTTATTTCATTATTTATTATTGGGTTGTCTGTTGGCGGCTTTATGCCTTATTTAACGGTTTGGGCAACAAATACATTGCACGCCACTTCGTTTCAAGCAGGATTTTTATTTGTCCCAATGAGCATTCTTGGTTTAATCGTCTCGTTTTATTTGGCTTCTTTATCAGACAAATGGGGAAAACGAAAGCCATTTATTATTTGGGCCTTACTGATTGGAACCATTTCAAGAGTTCCCTTAGCGTTTACGCATTCTTATACAATAGCACTCATTTTACTTGCTATAGGAGGGTTTAATGCGTTTTCTTTTTTCTTTGCTCTGCTGAATGATTTTATTGTTAAAAAGGAAGAAAGTAAATCGCAGGCAGGTACGATTACCGGTACTGTGCGAATGGCATTTTCACAAGGCTATATTTTCGGACCGATGCTCGGAGCTTTAATCATTGACCACGGAGGGTATACTCTTTTATTTTTACTATCAGGGTTGTTATCGCTGGCAACTTTAGTGTGGGTTCTTTTTGCGCTTAAAGAAGACAGTATGCCTCAACCTTCAGCACATGCATCTTCAAAAGCGCCAGCTGGTATACCTTCTGTATTAATAGCTGTATTCGTAGCGGCTCTTTTCATTTTTGCGGGTGATTCCGGACGTTCTATGTATTTGCCGCTGTATATAACGGATACGTTAAAGCAATCCGTTTCGATTGTAGGAATTCTTTTTACCGTTACGTCTGTTTTTGAACTAATATTTATGCCGTTAGGAGGCTATTTTTCTGATAAAATCGGAGTCAAACGCTTCTTTGTTATCGGCATAGCTTGCCAAGTGCTTTATTTTGTTTTAACAAGCCTTCATTTACCGCTGAGTGGATTGATTGCGCTTCAAGTATTTTATGCTTTCATTCTATCCGCTACAATGGGAGCTGGCATGGTGTATGCTCAGTCACTGGCCCCGCGTCAAATTGGACTAGCCACGACGGCATATATGACAGCTATACAAACTTCAGCAGTTGTCAGCAGCTTAGCTATGGGGTCACTAGTTAGCGTGATTCCGTTGCCTTCTACTTTTTACATTTTAGCTGTTTTTGCGGTTATTTCAGGTGTAATGTTTCTATTGATGAAGCAAAAATCAGCTGAGGAAGTGAGCTGAAAAGTTAAGAAGAGGTTGAGATATTACCAAATTAATCTAATCTAAAGACAAACAAATAGTATGCATGAGCTGCACTGCTTGTGACACCGCAGTTGATTTCCGTGCAAGTCTTCGCTTTCCGCGGATGGCCGATGAGCCTCCTTGCGGGGTCTCATCTGTTCCACTTTCCCCGCAGGAGTCTTCGCCTTGCCCTCCAATCAACTGCTAGAAGGACATAAAGAAATGACACATACGTTCACCATAACAAAAAACGAACCATTCATTAATGGTTCGTTTTTTTTACTTTCTCTAAAATACTTTTGCCCCAGCCTCTTTTTTATGAGGCTGTTTCTTGAATTTGTTCGCGGGGCTTTTTATTTAAAATTTTGCGGTAGCGGTAATTAACAAAAGCCGCCGCCGCCATACCTACTACTGAAAGCATCGCATCAAAGATAAAGATAATTGAAATATGTCCCGTTTTAGACATGAGCCCTGTTGCTAAAGGCAATAAAATTGCAGCTAATCCAGCAGCGGTCGCTACAATTCCTGTAACCGTTCCTTTTTTGTTCCAGAAAAGCTCGGTCATAACGGTAATCGCTAATTGAAAGACCCCAGCCGTAGAAAATCCCATGAAAAAAGCAGCTGCAATTGCAATAGCAGGTACTTTAACAAATAGAAGCGTAAGTACAGCGATAAGGGTAATCATCGGGTAAACGAGAATAACCGTTACAGGACGAAGCACTTTGCTTAATAATACGGCTAATACTAAAACAGAGATTAAAGCTCCGATGCTGTAGTAGCTTAAAAGGCGAACCGAGCTGCTTTCAGCCATATCTAATACTTGTTGACCATAAGTAGGAAGCCAAATTTGAGCCACTGTAAACAGAGCTGTAGAAGTAAATCCAATCACAATAAGAGCGATTCCTTCTTGTTTCATGTTAGGAGGAGAGAGAAATTTATTCTCTTCTGTACTTTGCTGTTGAACTGTATTCTGTTCGCGTTTATGATTGGGAAAAGGCAGTTTGAACATAAAGATCATATTTAGTAAATAAATAAGAGCGGGAAGGAAAAAAGCATACCCATAAAACAAATCACGATCCGCAAAAAAGGCAATCATAAACGGCAGAAGCGCTGCTCCAGCTGATATAAATGCTTTTACAAGAACACTGGCTGAACCTGAAGATTTAGGAAAAACTTCAATCAAAGCAGGGTATGTTCCAGCGTCCATAGCAGAGTTTGCAATACCAGCAATAATGGCAAAGATAAAGGCTGTTTGATAATTTGGCGATAATGGAATGCCAATTAAGAAAATAGCCATCGTCAGAGACGAAACAATAATCAAAGGTTTTCGTCCGACTTTATCAGACAAGATGCCTGATAGAGAATATGAAAGCAATTTTCCAATTCCGATAGCAGAAATGATATAGCTGATTCCAGCACCGTCGGTATTTAATTGTTTTGTCAAAAATGACATATTTGATGCAAGCATGATATTGACCATGCCAAGTAGAAAATAGTTAATATACATACCTGAAGCTGACAGCATGTACTTATTTTTCATCGTTTACACATCCTTACGTAAAAAAGCTTATATGAAATGGATAAAAGCAATCACCCAGCCCTCCTTTTTTCATCGTTATTTATAAACCTACTTCCATGATAAGTTTATGAAGACATTACCTTTACCTTTTATCATTGGATTTATTCAGTTCTTTTTAGTATGCGACTAAATGCGTGCATCTAGTGCTTCAAATCAATATGAAATCTATTCTAACATGTTTTTAGCGCTTTAAACCAAAAAAGTGATATTTTATAAAAAAATCCTATCTTCTTTCGCGGCTTCACAAAAGAAACTCCACAAAAAATGTTCGCTTTAAAGCCAGGCTGCACAAGAAGTACCTCTTAATGATGGTTATTAAAAATGAGAAAAGGGTATTTATAAACTAAGGAAAAAGAAATAAGGGAAGAAAGGTGGAAACAATGAAGCACAAAGTATTTTTTGATGCGGAATGTCCTTTATGTTACAACGTAAAAAAAATAATTAAAGCGCTGGACTGGACGAACCAAATCCAGTGGATTCCAGTTCAATACATTGAGCGAACGGAGTATAGCTACTTAAAAGAAGAAGGAAGAGACTTATATGATCAAATTCATATGGTCACCAAAAAAGGGGAAGTATTAGCAGGATTTGAAACGGTCAGACGGCTTTTAGCTGTTTTGCCTCTTACATGTCCAATCGGCGTGCTTCTGCATTTACCATTAATGAAAAAAGCGTTTAGTCCGCTATACAAATGGATATCCACAAACAGGTACGACTGGTTTGGGCGCTACGATTCGCCGCGAACCACATAAACATATAAAAAGGACAAGCTTTTAAAAAGCTTGTCCCTTTTGTTTTGAAAACATTATAATTTATACATACTTTAATTTCTAAAAACGTATGTGACCGAGACGCGTAAATTCTAGAAAAGCAGCTATAGCTGAAAGGGAGAACTTTATATGAAAACAAAATGGACAGCTGAACGAATGCCTGATCTAACGGGGAAAACTGCCCTTATAACGGGAGGAAACAGCGGTATTGGGTTTGAAGCTGCAAAGGCTCTAGCAGCTCGCGGAGCAGAAATCATTCTTGCTGTGCGTAATGAAGCAAAAGGGAAAGAAGCTAAGAAAAGAATTAAAGCGGATAACGGAAATGCTAAAGTGACTATTATGTCATTAGATCTTAGTGACTTGAGCTCTATTCGGCATTTTGCCAATCAATTTCTTCAACAATACTCGTCTTTGGATCTTCTCATTAATAATGCAGGCGTGATGGTGCCGCCTCACAGCAAAACGAAAGACGGATTTGAACTGCAGTTTGGCTGTAATCATTTAGGACATTTTGCACTTACGGGCTTGCTGCTTCCTTTACTAACGGCCACTCCACATTCACGTGTCGTAACGGTAAGCAGTATAGCCGCTAATTC
This sequence comes from Priestia megaterium, assembly GCF_009497655.1. Classification (NCBI taxonomy): domain Bacteria; kingdom Bacillati; phylum Bacillota; class Bacilli; order Caryophanales; family Bacillaceae; genus Priestia; species Priestia megaterium. The sequence continues at coordinate 1,513,781 of NZ_CP023317.1, forward strand.
TGGAGAAATCTATTTTGATAATCTCGACGGAGAAAAAGGCTACAGTCCAATGAAGTTCTATAGACAAAGCAAACTCGCCAACCTATTGTTTGCCAAAGAATTGCAAATTCGCTTAGAAGCAGCCGGATCAACGACAATTAGTGCCGCTGTACATCCGGGTATTTCAAATACAAACCTATTATCACGCGGTTCAGGAAAAGAACCAAACGGCTTGTTGAAATTTTTAGTCAAGCTATTTAGTCAATCTGCAGAAATGGGCGCGCTGCCTACTCTTTATGCAGCCACTGAATCAATAGAAGGCGGTACATATATTGGGCCAGACGGAAAAGATGCTAAAAAAGGATATCCTGTAAAAGATATGATGGGAGACGTTTTATTTAAACCGGACGTAGCGGAAAAACTATGGAGCGTATCTGAGGACTTAACAGGTGTTGAGTACTCGTTTCGTGCTTAAGATAAAAAACAGTTCTGTAAGTGCGGAGCTGTTTTTTTGTTGCTCAAAAACTATAGATCAGCGGGTTAAATAAAAAAAAGAATGTTGGATAGCATAATGGTAAGTAAACGTACAATGAGTATGTTCTCTTTTGAGCGATAAAAGCACTCAACAAAGCTCAAGAAGCGGAGGAAAGTAACAGTGCCTGACAAACCTAGTATTACCTCAAGTGAAATTGGAACGCTGTGGATGACATATCAGCAGAAAACGTTAATCATTTGCTTGTTGGATTATATGATTGAACATGCAGACGATGAAGATGCTAAAACAATTATGACAGATTTGCGTGAGCAGCTTATTATATACATACGAAAGATAAAAACAATATTTGAAAAAGAAGGAGCCGTAGTGCCAACCGGGCTTTCATCTCAAGACGTAAACATACAGGCTCCAAAACTATTTACTAATGGATTTGATATTATGTTTCTTCGTGTTATTAAAGAAATTAGTATGGGGATGTATACATTAAGTTTAGGTAAGGCCTACAGAGAAGATGTGGTGAAATTTTATCAAGATTTAACAAAGATTACGCAACATTGTTATGATTCCTGTACGCAGTATTTACTGAAAAAAGGGATTTTATCACGTCCACCCTATATTCCGATGCCAACCACCGTTGAGTTTGTTTCTGACAGAAAATATTTGAGCGGCTTAAATGTATTTGCGGATAAAAGAGTATTAAATACGATAGAGCTAGCTCAGCTTTATCACGGGGTCGAAACAAACATTGTGGGGATGAAGTTAATGAAGGCTTTTTCTCAAACGGCTAAAGATACCGAAGTCAAAAAGCATTTTTTGAAAGGAAAAGAGCTCAGTAAAAAGATTATTACGCGTCTAGAAGAAATAATTATACAAGACGATATTTCACCTTCTGTTGCCTCAACAGGAAGCATCACGACTTCTGAAACGCCTGCTTTTTCTGATCGTTTGATGCTGACATGCGATATTTTACTAAGTAATTTTAGTATTGGAAGTCAGGCATTTGGAGCAGCATTTAGTTTTCGAAGAGATATTGTGGCTAAAATGATGCTGATAGGAGAAGATGCGTTTCAATATGCAAGCGAAGCGACGGAAATTATGATTAAAAAAGGCTGGCTTGAAGTTCCACCAAGTATTGATTAGCTAATATGAAAATACGTATTTACATGATGCTCTTTTAAAAGCAATGAATTTAAAATAAGTGAGATAAAAACACGGTGCTGATTCAATACACTTAGTATGTAAATCAACACGGTGTTTTTGCTTTGTTTGAGCAAGTTATGATGGAATTTCTTCAAAGGTATGCTACGATAAGAATTATCTTGAATTGAAGAGGTGTCACGATGAAAATAGAAGTTTGGTCAGATTTTGTCTGTCCTTTTTGTTATATTGGAAAGCGTCGATTAGAGCAAGCGCTTCAGCAGTTTGCACACAAAGATGACGTGCAGGTTGAATTTAAAAGCTTTGAGCTAGATCCAAATGCTTCAGTTAATACTGGTAAAACGATTAATGAAGCTCTTGCTGCTAAATATGGAATGACCATTGAACAAGCAAAGCAAGCAAATGAAGGGATCGGACAGCAGGCAGCTGGTGTAGGATTATCCTTTAATTTTGACGACATGAAGCCAACTAATACATTTGACGCTCATCGTTTAGCAAAATTTGCAAAAGCTCAAGGGAAAGAAGCAGCTATTACAGAAAAACTCTTATATGCATATTTTACTGAATCAAAACATCTAGGTGAAGAAGAGACGCTGATTGCTCTTGCTGAAGATGCAGGTCTTGACCGAGAAGAAGCACGTCAAATTCTTGCAGATAAAAACGCATACGCAAATGAAGTGCGCAGTGATGAAGCAACGGCTCAGCAATATGGCATTAGCGGTGTTCCGTATTTTGTTATTAATCAAAAATATGCGATTTCAGGTGCACAGCCAGTCGAGACATTTGTAGGGGCTCTCCAACAAGTATGGGAAGAAGAAAATCCGACTCCCACTTTGAAGAGTCTTTCTCCAGAAGGCGCAGATGAGGCCTTTTGTGCAGATGGTCAATGTGCCGTTCCTGATTCCTCTAAAAACCAACAATAAACAAAAAGCAGAGGCGGAAATTTCGCTTCTGCTTTTTGTTTATTTTAAAAAAAATTACAAAAATACAAACGTGTGTTCTATTTTTGTGTTATAATAAGTTTAGAAGCAACAAACCTCGATGAGTGAACTCCAAAAATAAGCGATTAAAAGTGATCCCACCATGAACTAGCTTCCATTTAATCCTGCAGGGGGAATCTAAATGAAGAACAAAGTGCGCATTATCCCATTTCAAGTAGTTGAACAATTGAATCAATTTAATGAAGTCCCAGAAGGAGTCGCTCTAATTGGAGCAGAGGAAGTATGGAAGCAAACAAAGGGACGGGGAATAACCGTAGCGGTTTTGGATACTGGCTGTGAGGTTACACACCCAGATTTGCAGGAACGAATTATTGGAGGAAGAAATTTTACGCACGATGATCAGCAAAATCCTGATGTTTATCAAGACTATAATGGTCATGGTACTCACGTAGCAGGCACAATTGCAGCAGCTCATAATGGAAATGGTGTTGTAGGAGTGGCGCCGGAGGTGAATTTACTTATCCTGAAAGTACTTGATGGGAATGGTTCAGGTCAATATGAGTGGATTATCGAAGGTATTACCTACGCCATTCAGCAAAAAGTAGATATCATTTCAATGTCACTTGGAGGTCCGGCCAATGTGCCTGAGCTACATGAAGCGATTCAGGATGCTGTTGATCAGAATATTTTAGTTGTCTGCGCAGCGGGAAATGAAGGAGATGGAGAAAGCTCCACAGATGAGTTTGCATACCCAGGCTCATATAATGAAGTGATTAGCGTAGGAGCGGTTGATCTAAAGAAACGTTCTTCGATATTTTCCAACTCAAACAATGAAGTGGACGTAGTGGCTCCGGGGGAGAAGATCATATCAACCTACTTGAATGGAAAGTATGCCGCACTGAGCGGAACTTCTATGGCCACGCCTCACGTGGCGGGAGCTTTGGCATTGATAAAAGTTCTTTCAAATGAAACGTTTGGAAGAGAACTTACAGAACCAGAGCTTTACGCACAGTTAATCAGAAGAACACTTCCATTAAATGAATCACCAAGAGAAGTAGGAAACGGGTTTGTGCACTTGACCATTGTTGAAAAGCTATTGCGTGAAATTCAACGTCAAATGACTTCAGAGGTGATGGGATGAAAAGCAGTTTAGATATATTAATGGTGGAAAAACAGCAGGCAAAAGCCCTTTATCACGAATACGTAAACAAACGAAGCTATTATGATGAAAAGACGGATGAAGAGAGTAAAAATCTTTATTATCGAGGTACTCTCTTTGAAAGAGAAGCCATGCAAGCTTTGTTAACGGAAACGCATCAGCATTTGCTGAGTTATTCGCCGCATAAATATGTATATCCATGGGTGGATCTACAGGAGAATGGAGAGCTGAAGAGTCTGTATTCAGGGAAAGGTATGGATCCGTTAGAAGCGATACAGCAAGATATTGATGCACTTCAGTCGCTTAGTCACTCATCTGTTTCAAGCAATGATATACTGCTAAACTGTGAGCACGTTGTCCCGCAATCTTGGTTTGGAAAACAAGAGCCTATGAGAGGCGATTTGCATCATTTGTTTGCGTGTGAACCTTCTTGTAACAGCCGAAGAGGTAATTCCTCTTATATTGACTTCCCGGATTATACACCGGAAGTTAAGCAATCAGATGTGAAAGAAGGGTGCGGCAAATCAGAAAAAGGTAAGTTTGAACCCGAATATGGAAAAGGAATTGTCGCTCGAGCTACGCTTTATTTTTTAATTCGCTATCATAATAAAATTGACTCTTCACGAGTAGATCTTCCTCTTTTACTAAAATGGCATGAAGAATTTACCGTTTCACTTTATGAAAAACATCGCAATGCAGCAATTTTTGAATTGCAAGGCAATCGAAATCTTTTTATCGATTTTCCTGACAAAGCAGCTACATTAATGAATTCGGCTTTCTAAAATAAAAAAGGAGCTCCGTTTCTATTCGAAACGGAGCTCCTTTAGGTATCCTAATAAGAAAATCCATATTTATCGCTCAAAAGGGCATCCATTTTATTTAACAAGCGAAAATATTCTTCTTGTTCTTCTACAGTTAGAGCTGCTAGCATATCTTTTAAAAATACATTTCGCTTCTCTGTAATCATTGAAACAAGCTGTTTGGATTCATCGGTCAATGAAACCCACACGACTCTCCGGTCTTTTTCGTCTCGCACGCGCTGAATGAGAGATTCTTCTTCCAATTGATTTAATAAGCTAGTTGTAGCGCCCGAGGTTAAGTGAAGTTTATTTGAAATATCTGCCACCATATACTTTGTACCGCTGGCAATGTAGTTTAAGATATAAAACTTAGTGGGTGTTAAGTGATAAGGCTGTGTTTTTAATGTTTCTTCGACTAAATGTCGCATATATTGAAAAAAAGATGTGTTAATTTGGTAAAGGTGCTCAATTTTTGATTCTACATTGTTATCCATGCTAGCTTCCATCTCCTTGTACACTACGGACATATATAAACTAACTCTAAAATAAAATGAAACAATTGTAAAGGATGGCAATGATTATCTTTAACCATCGTTATTATTTTTAAATTAATATCTTTACGAAAAAATATCTTTATGATAAAGTTATTTAGGTGGTTAACCAAATAGATGATTATAAAGAAACATATCTCCTAATAGATGGAGATAATATCTTTATGAAAAAGCTATATAAAAAAGTAATTTCATTAGTGAAGTATTAAGGAGGAGTAATGAATGTCTAGAAGTCGCTTAATGGTAACAAATTTTATTGGAATCATCGTTATTTTAGCTTTATTAATTGGAGGAGGATATTATTACGTTCAAAAATCGAACTATATTACAACGGATAACGCTAAAGTATCTGGAGATGTATACAACGTAGTTGCACCTGCAGCAGGTAAGGTAGCAAGCTGGACAGTGGAAGAAGGAAATGATGTATCAAAAGATGCTGAAATTGCTAAGATTCAAGCTGAAAAAGGCTCTGTAGCTGCTACAGTACCAGCAGATGGAAAAATTATTCAAACAAATGTAAAAGAAAATCAAATGGTTCAAGCTGGACAGCAAATTGCAACCGAAGTAGATATGAAAGATCTATTTATCGTAGCGAATATCAAAGAGGATCAGCTTAAGGATATTAAAGAGGGCGACGATGTAGATGTAACAGTAGATGGAGACAGTGGTACAAAAATTGACGGTAAAGTTGAAGAAGTGGGATATGCAACTAATTCACTTTCAGCTTTAACATCGAACTCAAGCTCAGATGGAAACTACACAAAAGTATCTCAAACGGTTCCTGTAAAAATCTCTATTTCCAATTATTCAGAGCATGTGCTACCAGGAATGAACGCTGAAGTAAAAATTTCAAAAGACTAATTCTTACTACAACAGTTCAAGAAGGGAGGAAATATGATGACAGCCAGTATAGAAAACACAAGTGATGGATCCATCAAAAAGCATATTCCGCTATTGATTGTTTTAATGCTTGGTTTGTTTCTTGCAATATTAAATCAAACGTTACTAAACGTAGCCATCCCGCATTTAATTACTGAGTTTGGCGTAACCGCAAATACAGCTCAGTGGTTGTTAACTGGATATATGCTTGTGAACGGGGCGTTAATTCCGCTTTCAGCTTTTTTAATTGAACGATTTGGTGTGCGTCGCTTGTTCTTATTTGCAATGGTTTGTTTTACAGTAGGGTCATTGATTTGCGGAATTGCACCTACATTTTCGATTATGCTTACCGGCCGTTTAATTCAAGCTATTGGCGGAGGTGTCTTATCGCCTCTTGTTATGACCATTATTGTGTTTATTTTCCCTCCTCACATGCGAGGAAAAGGGATGGGTATTTTTGGATTAGCCATGATGTTCGCACCGGCTATTGGTCCAACATTATCTGGATGGGTTATTCAAAACTATGATTGGCACATCCTTTTTAACGGCATGGTGCCATTAGGTGCGATTGTATTAATTATTGCTTTCTTTCAATTAAAAGACATTCAGCCTCCAAAGGATGTAAAAGTTCACATGCCTTCGGTTGTGACATCACTTGCAGGTATGGGATTATTGCTTTACGGATTTAGTGAAGCTGGAAATGACGGCTGGACGGATTCAGTTGTTCTTTCTACAATCATTGGCGGGGCAGTTCTTTTAATTATATTTGTTCTTCAACAAATTAAATCTGAAAAGCCGCTATTGGATATGCGCGTGTTTAAATATAATATTTTTTCACTATCAAATATTATTAGTATTGCGATTACAATCAGTATGTACGCAGGTATGTTCTTGCTTCCAATTTACTTGCAAAATATCCGCGGATATTCTGCTTTTGATTCAGGACTGCTGTTGCTTCCTGGCGCACTTGTTATGCTGGTTATGTCCCCGATTTCAGGTACATTGTTTGATAAAGTGGGACCTCGTCCGCTAGCAATCGTTGGTATGCTCATTACATCTATTTCAACGTTTGAATTTACGAAGCTGACGATGGATACACCATTTAATCATATTTTAGCGATTTATATTATCCGCTCGTTCGGTATGTCACTGTTAATGATGCCAATTATGACAGCGGGTTTAAATCAGCTTCCGCAGCGACTAAGCAGTCACGGAACGTCAATGTCTAATACGCTTCGTCAAGTAAGTGGTTCAATTGGTATTAGTTTAATGACGACCATTTTTACAAACCGTACAACGTATCATGTAAATGAAATCAGCAGTTCCATGAATACGTCTGATCCATTCTTTATGAATAGCTTTCATTTATTTGTACAAAAAGTAGCTGCTACTTTGCATTTATCACAAGATCAAGCTCAGCAGCAAGCGCTGACGATTTTATCTGGAAAAATGACGCAGCAAGGTACGATTCAAGGTATTAACGATGCCTTTTACTGGGCAACAGCGATTTCTGTTATCGGTTTAATTTTAAGTTTCTTCCTTCGTGACGTACGTAAAGATAAAGTAGTCGAAGAAAAGAAATCAAAAGCTCAAGAGGAAGATATTCGTATGCTTCCAGCTCCAAAAAGTATAAATTCATAAAGTGCTATAGAATCAAAAGTTCATCATAAAACATGTTGGAGAGAAAGGGGCGGTGAGGTGGATGGATCCATTGATATTTGGTGAAGAAATTCAAAGAATTTCAATATCTTTAAACAAAAAAGTAATGACAAATGTAAAAAGCCTTTTACAGTATTACAGAATTACCCCTTTTCAATATCATATTTTACTGATTGTTGAACGTGCACGTACAATGCCTGTGACCAAAGTGGCAGACGAAATGAAGGCGAGTCCAAGCGTTATCACAGCATCAATTACACGTTTGTATGAACTGAATCTTGTGGAGCGCTACCATTCAAAAGAAGATCGGCGTAAAGTTATGGTTGAGCTTACGAACAAGGGAAAACAAGTGATTCAAGCGGCTGAGAAAGACATGCAGCAAAGGGTTGAAAAACTGTTTGCATGCTATAAAGAAGAAGAGCAGCAGCAATTTCTTACGCTCTGTCGGCAGCTAGATGAACATGTGACTTGAAGAGGAATAAAAAAAGTATATTGAGTTATGCGGAGTGAGTGTAAATGGATAAAGAGATGGTAAAAAACATTCGAAAAAACTACAATATGAATCAGCGAAACTTCGCTCAAGCAGTGAACTGCAGTTTTTCTTTAATCGCCCTGGTTGAAGTTGGGAAGAGAAGAGTAACAAAAAACTTAGAAGACAAAATTAAGCAAGCATTTCAATTGAACGATCATGATTTAAAATCACTGCAGGGCTAATAAAAAAAGTAGGTGTGAAACGAGCGCACCTACTTTTTTTCGTGTTGTTTTTTTGTAAGCGGATCTACGGTATGTTTATAATCATAAGCTTTTGAGGTGGTAACTACGCACAGCAGTAAAATAACAAATACAATGATAATAGAGAGCGTAATAATGATGATCATATAAAACGTCCTTTCTTTTTCTTATTACGTATGCTTTCGGTCTTATTGGTAAAATTCCTTCTTTCTCCACATAGTGCAGAAACGACAAACGCATACTAATAACAGTCTAGAATAAAGGAGTGTTCATTATGAATGAAAAAGAGTTGAAGAAACAATTAAAAAAGGTAGCAGATTATCCTGCATCTAAAGCAGATGGAGTGGACGAAGAGTTTTCGCGTGAATTAGCAGACCAAGACGATTTAGAAGCACAGGCTAGAGCGAACGCTGCAGATGAAAGACAAAAAAAATAATAACTAGACGCGCTTTCTGAAAAAAGCGCGTCTGCTTATTATTTTTTCAAAAGCAAATAAACAAAATAAGGAGCACCTATTACGGCCGCGATAATTCCTGCTGGTACGCCGTTAGGATTTGCAATGTTATGTCCTATAGTATCAGCAATCAGCAAAAGCCAGCCGCCAAGTAGAATAGCAACGGGAATAAAAAGCTGACTTCTCGGTCCTACTAAGCCTTTAGCAATATGAGGAGCAAGAAGTCCAATAAAAGCCACGCCGCCCGTCACTGAAACCGCGGCTGCCGCTAATGCCACCGCGGCTAAAAGCAATGTTACACGTTCTTTCTCCAGAGAAATTCCGACTCCAATAGCTGCAGCTTCATTTAAATTAAAAATGTTTAATGAGTTTGCTTTGTACAATATAAAAGGAATCAAGACAAGAAGCCAAGGTAGAAGAGCCCATATAAAAGTCCAGTCTGTCCCCCAGATGCTCCCTGCAATCCATTTAGCAATAAAATCAACTTTAACCCGATCAGCTGATGACATAATCACCACCATCATTCCAGAAAGAGCCATTGAAAAACCTACGCCTGTTAAAATCAACTTTACAGGCTGCAGTCCTTGGCTTTTACTATATGCACAAAGATAGATAAGACCAGCTGTCAACAAGGCGCCGATAAAGCCTACTAGCGGAAGGGCATAAACGAAAGAGCCCGCTTCAATTGGGAAAAATAAAAAGAACACAGCAATTGCGGCTCCTGCTCCTGAATTAATTCCTATAATCCCAGGTTCCGCTAAATCATTGCGCGTAACACCTTGTAAGATAGCTCCTGATAAAGCTAGAGCCATTCCTGCTAGAAGCGTAATGATAATCCGCGGAAGTCGAATTGAAAAAAGGACGAACTCATCTGTAAAATTCCCTTTGCCAAAAAGAGTAGGAAACACTTTATTGTAAGGAAGGGGTGCATCACCGAGCCCCATTCCTATCACAACCGTTCCAAGAATCAAAACAGTGAGCAGCATCATAATTATTCGTTGTTTTCTAATAAGCGCTGGGTGAATCATGAGAATGCTTTTCCTCCTTTACGAACAATGACTAAAAAGAAAGGTAAACCAATCATCGATACAATTGCTGCTATCGGTGTTTCATAAGGAGCACTGACCGTTCGAGCCAATGTATCAGCGAGCAGCATAAACGCTGCGCCAGTGATAGCGGACATAGGGATAATATAACGATAGTCAGTTCCTACAATTCCTCGTACAATATGAGGAATCATCAAGCCGATAAACACCATGTTTCCCACTAGCGCAACAGAAGCACCCGCAAGAAGAATCATGACGACAAATAAAATGGTTTTGACTTTTGTCGTTTGCTGGCCCAATCCTACAGCCACTTCTTCATTTAAACTCAGAATAGTAAGCTGCCGAGAAAGCAAAAGGGCAATGAATATACCGCCGAGGATAAAAGGAACAATGATTTGAAGCTGTTCCCAAGAAGTGCCTACCATTCCCCCAGCAGTCCACATCGATATATCTTTTGAAATTTTGAAATAAATACCAACGCCTTCTCCAATGGCATAAAGAAATGCTGAAACGGCAGCTCCCGCTAGTACAATTCGAAGCGGAGAAAATCCTCCTCTTTTTAGAGCAGCAATCCCAAACACTAGGATTGCGCCAACCCCGGCTCCTATAAAGCAAGCAATCGTAATACCCAAATAATTTATAGCAGGGATCAAGGCAATTGTTACAGCTAAAGCCGCATTTGCGCCAGACGTTAACCCTAAAAGTCCTGGATCTGCAAGTGGGTTTCTTGTCATACCTTGCATAATAGCCCCTGATACTGATAAAGCAGCCCCCACAAAAACAGCGGCGATTTCACGAGGTAAACGAATATCTCTGATGATCGAAATCTGTTCGTTTACACTGCTTGATGAAAGTGCTAGCCATACATCTTTTATCGATATGTCAGCAGCGCCAAAAACCATTGAAGAAACAAACATTATGATGAATACGAGCAGCATACCTATTAATTTGTATAAAAAAGGAACGAAACGCTGATTGTCTTTTTTCATAACACACCCATCTTTTCATGTAAGAATAAATTTAGTAAAACAAAGTAAGAGGAATTCTAAAAAGAATTCCTCTTGAATGAATTACTTGCCAAGAAATTTTTGAGTAAAGAAATCTAGTTGATAATCTAATGTGATTGGATCATTAAAATAAAATTCTTTTGCATTTGCTTCAAATACGTGATTATTCTTTACAGCAGGAATATTTTTGTACGTATCTGTTTTCTCAAATGATGTATCTCCATCTTGGTTTTTGCTAAAGATTAAATAATCTCCGGCATATTCAGGAAGAACTTCTGGCGAAATCGCATAGTATCCATCTTTCAAAGCCATTTTCTTTACTTTCTCCGGCATTTTTAATTTCATTTCTTGATAAAGAATCTCCGTTCCGCGTCCCCAGTTATCCCCAAACACATAAAGCTGCTTGTCAAAGTTCTCAATAACTGAAACCGTGCTATCTTCGCCAATTTTAGCTTTGATATCAGAACCAGCTTTTGCCGCACGCTTTTTAAAGTCGTCTACCCATGATTGTGCTTCTTTTTCTTTATTTAATAGCTTTCCAATTTCTACATGCTGAGTAAGGTAATCTACTTTATCGTATGTATACGTGACAGTAGGGGCAATTTTTTTCAATTTATCAATATTTTTTGTAGTAGATAAGCCAATAATTAAGTCAGGCTTTAATTCAATGATCTTTTCTAAATTTTCGTCTGATACTTCTTCCACGCCTTTTAATTTCTTTTCAAAGCGGGGATTCATTTTAGACCATGAGTCTACTCCGACAATGTTAACACCTAAAGAAAGTACGTTACCTGCATAGGAACCTAACACAACAACACGTTTCGGATTAGCCGGAACTTTTACAGGGCCGTCTTCAGATTGATATGTGATCGTCTTGGATTCGCTGTTTTTGCTAGAATCATTTTTGCTTTCAGTTGAACCGCTGCTGCAGGCACTAATAAGTAATACGAATATAAGCATGAATGGAAGCAATAATTTTTTCATTTAGTTATCTCCTCTTAATAAGTTATACGTGATGCACATTGGTTTATTTGTTCTCGGATCTCGTCCAATTTCAGCGTCGATATGAAACACTTTTTTTAGAACGTCCTGCGTAATGACTTCTTCACATTTTCCGGCTTTGACAATTTCACCATCTTTTAAAGCGATAATATAATCCGCAAAGCGAGCGGCTTGATTTAGATCATGAAGCACCATTACAACTGTACGTCCCTGCTCTTTGTTTAATTTTTGAAGCAGCTCAAGCACTTCTAACTGATGAGCCATATCCAAGTAGGTAGTCGGCTCATCAAGAAATATAATATCGGTTTCTTGAGCTAAAGCCATCGCAATCCACACTCGCTGGCGCTGACCGCCTGAAAGAGAATCTACAGGACGAAACTTGTAATCTTTTGTTCCGGTTACTTCAAGAGCCCAGTCAATCGTTTGATAATCTTCTTTTGATAGACGCCCAAACCCCTTTTGATAGGGAAATCGCCCATAAGATACAAGTTCTCCCACCGTTAAGCCTTTAGCACTTTCAGGGGTTTGAGGGAGAATAGCCATTTTTTTAGCGAGTGCTTTTGTATGTTCTGTTGAAATGTTTTCGCCGTCTAAAATAACGGAACCGGATTGATGAGAAATAATGCGGGTAATGGCTTTCAAAAGCGTTGATTTGCCGCATCCGTTTGAACCAATAATTGTAGTAATCTTTTTGTCTGGAATGTTAACGCTTAAATTCTTTACTATTAGACGTTCACCATAACTAATATGTAATTTCTCTGTATATAGGCGAACCATATCTGACCCTCCGTTTACATTTAATACAACAAATACTTGATAATGATTATCAGTATCGTTTACTTTACATACTATAATTCGAACGTTTCCGGATGTCAATAGTTATTTTTATTGTCAAAACGTTGAAGAAGATGTATATTTAAATGAGAATGATAATCAATGACAATTGATTACAAGGAGTGAACGTGCATGATACACAATGAACTTTTTGATGTGACAATTATAGGCGGGGGACCGGCTGGCCTTTATTCTGCCTTTTATAGCGGGCTAAGGGAAATGAAAACAAAGCTGATTGAATATCAGCCAAAACTAGGCGGAAAACTTCACGTTTATCCTGAAAAAATGATTTGGGATGTAGGGGGCCAAACGCCTATTTCCGGTGCGAAGCTTATTGAACAGCTTGTGGAACAAGGGCTGACGTTTGATCCGACTGTTGTTTTAGATGAGAAGATTGAATCCATTTCTCGCTTGAAAGATGGTATTTTCCAGCTGACGGGTTCTTCAGGTGAACATCATTACTCTAAGACCATTATCCTTGCTGTTGGAGGAGGTATTTTAAATCCGCAAAAGCTCAAAATTGAAGGAGCAGAACGATTTGAAATATCAAACTTAAACTATACGGTTAAATCTCTGCAGCATTTTAAAAATAAAACGGTGATTGTTTCCGGGGGAGGCAATTCAGCCATTGATTGGGCAAATGAGCTAGAGCCCGTTGCTAAAAAGGTATATATTACGTACCGAAACAGTGAACTAAACGGTCATGAAGCACAAGTAAGACAATTAATAAACAGTTCGGCTCGGTGTCTGCTTAACACATCTATTACAAAATTAGTGGCTGATGCGACGCATGAATTTATTGAAAAAGTTGAGCTGACTAATCATCAAACCGGTGAGGTTTCTTATTTATCGATTGAAGAAGTTATCATTAATCACGGTTATAAAAGAGATACAGAGCTGTTAAAAAACAGCGAACTACATATCAAAACCATTGATGACTATTACGTTGCAGGTAATGCAGCAAGCGAAACGTCTGTAGAAGGTGTATATGCAGCTGGAGATATTCTCATGCACGAAGGAAAAGTCCATTTGATTACCGGCGCTTTTCAAGATGCTGCTAATGCCGTAAACAAAGCAAAACAATTCGTTCACCCCTCTGCTGCTAAGACAGCTATGGTTTCTTCTCATAATGAAGTATTTAAAAAGCGTAATTCAATACTAATTAAACAAATGATGAAGTAAAGCGAGGTGCAGTGTGCATGTCGCTTCCTTCTCTACGGTGGAATTATCTACATAGATAGGCAGGGAACGAAAAAAGAAAAGAGAAATATAATAAAAGAAAACGCTTACATTTTTAAAAATGACACAGCGCTTGTTTGCATAAGGGGGAAGCCGTATGAACGAAAAAAAGAAATATCAGTTTGAAACAAAAGCCATTCACGCAGGGTACGAATCAAAACATCATTTTGATAGTTTAGCTCCACCTATTTATCAAACGTCTACATTTACATTTTCATCTCTAGAACAAGGTGCAAACCGATTTAGCGGAGAAGAAAATGGTTATGTATATTCTCGGTTATCTAATCCGACGGTCACCATTTTAGAAGAGCGTATGGCACAGCTTGAAGAAGGCGAAGCCGCTTTGGCATTTGGATCAGGAATGGCTGCAGTATCGGCTGTATTAATTGGACTTACAAAAGCAGGCGATCATATTTTATGTTCTAAAGGAGTGTATGGATGCACGTTTGGTTTACTGGAAATGCTTGAGGAAAAATATCAAATCCATCATTCTTTTTCCAACTTGGAAACTGAGGAAGAAATTCTTGCTGCTATCAAAGAAGATACAGCATGTATTTATATTGAAACACCGATTAACCCGACTATGACTTTAGTAGATTTAGAGTTAGTGACTTGTATCGCCAAACAAAAAGGAATTCCCGTGGTAGTAGACAATACCTTTTCAACTCCTTATTTGCAGCAGCCGCTGAAGCTTGGATGCGACTTAGTTATTCATAGCGCAACTAAATTTATTGGTGGACACGGAGATGTTGTGGCAGGAATTGTAGTAGGGGACAAAGAGGTTATTTCCGTACTGCGCAAAACGACGCAAAAAGATATTGGAGGTATTCTTTCACCATTTGATGCGTGGCTGTTACTCCGAGGCTTAAAAACACTGGCCGTTCGAATGGATCGCCACTGTGAGAATGCTGAACATATCGCAAAACAATTAAGTCTCCATCCCAAGGTAAAAGCCGTTTATTATCCAGGGGATAAAAACAGCACTGCTTATTCTCTCATGAAAAAGCAAATGAAAAAAGGAGGGGGGCTTCTCTCTTTTGAAGTGGAAGGCGGTTATAAAGAAACCGTAAAAGTGGTGAATCAGCTTAAGCTCATTTCCATCGCGGTGAGTCTTGGCGATGCTGAAACACTTATTCAGCATCCTGCCTCGATGACGCATGCAGTTGTGCCGGAAGAAGCTCGAAAAGAAATGGGCATCTCAAATGAACTTCTTCGTTTATCAGTTGGGCTGGAAGCTTGGGAAGATATTATGAGAGATTTACAGCAGGCATTAGATAGTATATAAAAAAACAGCGCTTGGAGGAATTTCAAGCGCTGTTTTTTATGTTAACCGTATGTAGTTGTAGTTACTCATACCTCCTTCTTTGCCAGTGGAACTTTATCTGCATCTCTAGACAAATGTCCTAGACAGAAGGGGTGCCTTTCAATAGACTAGAGGTTATCTGTGAAAATACAATATTTAAGTAAGGAAGGTGCTCTGCTATTATGCTTCATAATCCAACTGGAAAAAAACGTCTAGGATTAGCGTTTCTTCTCAGCACGCTTGCGATATTAGGTCCGCTTAATATCGATATGTATTTGCCAAGTTTTCCTGCTATTGCTGATCATTTAGATGCGCGAGCTTCACTTGTACAGCTTAGCTTAACATCGTGTTTACTAGGACTTGCCGTTGGTCAAATCGTGATTGGTCCAATCAGTGATGCAAAGGGACGAAAAGGACCTTTACTCATCTCCATCTCTTTATTTATGTTATCGTCATTGCTCTGTGCACTGGCTCCTACTATCACGGCTTTAGTTATCGCACGCTTTTTGCAGGGGTTTACGGCTTCGGCAGGAGTTGTTCTTTCTCGCGCCATTGTCAGAGACGTCTTTAGCGGAAGAGAACTTACGAAGTTTTTTGCTCTGTTAATGGTTATCAATGCCTTTGCACCAATGATAGCACCAATGGCCGGAGGTGCTATTTTACTTCTTCCTTTTGCAAGCTGGCATACTATTTTCTTGTTTTTAAGTTTAATAGGTCTTTTAATTGTTTTAACAATCTCAATGCGTTTAAAAGAAACTTTGCCCATTGAAAATAGAACACCAAGTTCAATTGGTCATTCTGTTCGCACAATGGGCAGTTTATTACAAGACCGTTCTTTTATTGGGTATGCCCTAATTATCGGACTGGTCCATGGAGGAAGCTTTGCTTATGTATCAGGCACTCCATTTGTCTATCAAGGGATATACCATGTTTCTCCGCAAGTTTTTAGCATTTTGTTTGGTATTAACGGCTTGGCTATTGTGACTGGAAGCTTTATTATTGGGCGCTTTAGCGGAATTATCCATGAAAGAAGCCTGCTTCGCATTGCCGTGATTACGGCTGTAAGTGCTACTAGCGTACTTCTTATCATGACTATGCTTAAAGGACCGCTTGCTACGATTGTTATTCCCATTTTTATTTACATGATCTCTATAGGAATGACGATCACAGGCTCGGTGACATTGGCAATGAAAAATCAAGGACATAGAGCAGGGAGTGCGAGTGCCGTGTTAGGTATGCTTCCATTAACTTTAGGATCAATTGTTTCTCCTTTAGTAGGGATTAACGAAACAACAGCGATTCCGATGGCTGCTATCTTATTTAGTACGGCGCTTTTAGGTTTTGTAGCTTTCTTTACGTTAACTAAAAACAAGAAAGAAGCAGAAAAGTGCGAAGTTAACGAGTTTAAAACGGAGGTTTCTCCGTAATCGCTTTTTGGATTGTTTTAAAAGCATCACTCCTTTGTGAAAAGGAGTGATGCAAATTTATTCAAGTATTGGATAATATATGCTAACCTTAGGGCATGATCGAAAGGAGTGGATAATAATGAGTAAAGTAATTCCTGAAATAACCCTTAATGACGGGGTAACCTTGCCTGCTATAGGTTTTGGTACATACAAGCTTAACGGAAATGAAGGAGTCAACGCTATAACGAGTGCGATTGATGTAGGGTATCGTTTAATCGATACTGCTTATAATTACGAAAATGAAGGCACTGTGGGGCAAGCTCTCCGAAAAACACCGGTTTCTAGACAAGAACTATTTGTTACCTCTAAACTCCCAGGGCGATACCATACGTATGACAAAGCAATTCCTACCATTCAAGAATCTTTATATCGGGCGAATTTAGACTATTACGATTTGTATCTTATTCATTGGCCTAATCCTAAACAAGATCATTATGTAGAAGCTTGGCAAGCACTGATTGATGCGAAGCGCTGGGGCTTGATTCGTTCAATTGGTGTTTGTAATTTTCTTCCCGAGCATATTGAGCGCTTGGAAAAAGAGACCGGCATTTTACCAAGCATCAATCAAATAGAACTGCATCCTTTTTTTAATCAACATCAATATCGAAATTGGTATCAAGAGAAAAATATTCAAATTGAATCTTGGAGTCCACTAGGACGAGCGAGTGCTGTTTTAGAAAATGAAACAATTAAACAAATTGCAGACCGTCATAATAAGACAGTTTCACAAGTGATTTTGCGATGGCATTATCAGCTAGGCGCCATTTCAATCCCAAAATCGTCATCTCGCAAGCGGCAGCTTGAAAACATATCGATTTTTTCATTTTCTTTAGATGAAACGGAGATGAATATTCTTTCAAAATTGAACCGCGAAGATGGAAGACTTAATAATCAAGACCCCGCTGTCTATGAAGAATTTTAACGATAAGGCCTCACTTATTTTTTAAGTGAGGCTTTTCTTCTAAGATTTTTAGTTATGTAAGCTTGAAAATAGTCCGTTTAGTTCTAACGATTGTAAGAGAAAATGTGTTAAAATATTCCGAAAAAAGGAGTGGTGAACCATGGAAAAAGTAGTAAAAGCGATTCAAGACGAATATCCGGATGATTTTGCATGGTGTTACGGCTGCGGCCGATTAAATCAAGACGGCTATCATTTTCGGACAGGATGGCTAGGAGAAAAAACAATTACCCTTTATACACCTAAGCCTGAACATACAGCTATACCAGGATTTGTATATGGCGGACTTCTTGCATCACTGATTGATTGTCATGGAACAGGCTCTGCATCTCTTGCTCTATACCGTAAAAATGGCTGCGAAATAGGAGATTCAGCAGAGCCGCCGCGGTTTGTTACCGGTTCTCTCCACGTAGATTTTAAAAAACCAACGCCACAGGGTGAAGTACTAAAAGCGATAGGAACGGTTGAAGAAATTCACCCGAAGAAATGGAAAGTTAAAACAGAAGTATACGCGAATGATATCGTTGTTGCGACTGGAGAAGTTGTGGCAGTGGTGATGCCAAATACGTTTAAACGAAAAGAAGACTAAAAAATGCAAAACAGTTACATAAAAGGGGAGGAAAAGGTATGGGTAAATGTAATTTAGACCACTCGGTAGAAGATGTACAGCAGAAGTTTAACGCGCAGTCACAGTGGCTGCCAGAAGATATTCGTTCATTATTTCATGAGTTTCTCGTGCGAAACCCTTCGCAAACAACATTAAACGAGATGTTTCATTTGCTGAAGAAATATGATTTGGTTGATGAACAAGAAAGAAAAGAGCGAGATCGAAAAATCAAATGGCTGATATTAAATAAAGAAGATACGAAGATTTAATTTTTTAAGTGACATAGATTTAGCCAGGTGAAGTTATTTGAAACATGTACAAAAAGAGGATGGAACACGAATGTTTTAGTTAAAGGAAGGTCCGAACAATGTATCATTCGGATCTTTCCATTGTTTTAGTTATGTCTCAATCTCTTTTTATAGATTAGAAATAATCTAGGGTAATTATAAAACTACCACCACTTAAACCCATCTTCTTCTAACAAATGCTTTGAAGCTGTTGGTCCCATTGTACCAGCAGAGTAAAAATGAAGAGGAAAGCCCTCATTGTTAAAAGCTTCTAAAATAGGCTGCACCCATTTCCAAGATAATTCAACTTCTTCCCAATGAGCAAAAAATGTGGAGTCTCCCTGTAGAGCATCAAATAACAGCAGTTCATAAGCTTCTGGTACTTCTTTTTGATTTGTGGAGAAATTGATAAAAATAGGTTCGATTTTATTGCCATTCAAAGGATTTTTGCTGTTTAATTGCAGCGAAATACCTTCATTTGGGCTGATTTCGACAACTAAAAGGTTAGGAATGATTTCATCGGCTGTATAAACCTCCTTTAAAGGATGTTTAAATTCAATGACGATACGCGTGCATTTTTTACTCATTCTTTTTCCCGTGCGAAGATAGAAAGGCACTCCTTTCCAAAGCTCATGATCAATCCATACCCGGACTGCTATAAATGTGTCATTGACGGAAGCAGCATTGATGCCGGGCTCTTCTTTATATCCTATAACGGAACGATTTTGGATTTTTCCCGCTTCGTATTGACCTCTTATGACGTTCGAATGGATAACCTCTTTTTGTAGAGGGCGAAGGCTTTTCATAATTTTTATCTTTTGTTGGCGAGTCTTTGCGATGTTAAGTGTCTTTGGCAGCTGCATGGCAGTCATCATAAGCATTTGAAGCATATGGTTTTGGAACATATCCCTAATTGCACCGGACTGATCATAGTAAGGCGCTCTTTCTTCTACACCAACTGTTTCACTAGCTGTAATTTGGACATTTGCAACGTAGTGATGATTCCATAGTGCTTGTAAAATAGGGTTTGCAGCTGCTAGAGCCTCCAAATTTTGAATCATTGGTTTTCCCAGATAGTGGTCGATACGATAAATCTCTTCTTCATTGAACGTTTCAGTAAGCTTTTGATTTAACACTTGAGCAGATTGTAAATCGTGTCCGAAAGGCTTTTCGATAATAAGACGTTTCCAGCCTTTTGTAGATCCTAATCCGCCGCTATTTATATTTGAAGCAATAACGTCTACAAATTCAGGAGCCACTGATAAATAGAAAAGACGATTTTCAGGAATATTTAATTCTGCTTCACCTTCTTGAATAGCATGCAGCAACTGGTCATATCCATCACTGTTGGTAACATCCATTTTATGATAGCGAACTGTCTTAAGAAATTCTTTTATCTTGGATTCACCTTGGCTAAAGCGCCTTGAAAAAGTCTTTACGGATTCTCCTACATATATTTGAAAGGCATCATTAGACCAGTTGCTTCTACCCGTACCAACAATAGAAAAGGAAGAAGGCAGCTTTTTATCTAAAAATAAATTATATAACGCAGGAAAAATTTTTCTTTTAGCTAAATCTCCTGTTGCTCCAAATAAGATAAAGGTCATGGAATCCACTTCTAACGCTTGTGGTAAATGAGACTTGAGACAATTATCACGTGAACGAGCTACGCTGTCCAATTGATCTCCTCCTTTATTTTAACGGTCTATTGCAGTGAATATAGTCTTTTACCATCTTTACAGATTACAGTATAGCAGGTACAATTTTCCTTTATAAGTAGACACTTTATTTTCATATAGTGTCTAAAACTATACTATTACGCATAAAAAGGGAGGAAAAAGGATTGAGCAGACTTTTTAGCAAAACGTTTAACTGTGAAAAGGAATTAACGTTGACGATTATTGGAGGCAAGTGGAAAATGTTGATTATGTGGCATCTAGGAAAAGAAGGAACAAAGCGATTTGGTGAGTTAAAATCTATGATGCCGGGAATTACTCAGCGAATGTTAGTAAGTCAGCTGCGAGAATTAGAAGAAGATCAAATCGTTCACCGAAAAGTCTATCCGGTTGTACCTCCAAAAGTTGAATATTCCTTGACTGAGCACGGGAGAAGCTTGATGCCCATTCTTGAAAGCATGGACGAGTGGGGAAAAAATTATATGGAAACCTTTATAGAACCTGAAATGAATAACTCCACACATATGGGATAAAATCTTTTCTTGAGAAGGTTACAAAAACGCCTTTATTATTCAGAATTTTCTAAAATAAATACAAGTGATAAGATACACCGAAGCATCCATAGTATATTTTTAGTGACTATATGTTTTAAAAGTGCCTACTTTTTTTTTGAAAGTAACGGTTTTACAATGAATTCATGCTAGGCAACCCCATTTAATGAAGGAGTGAAGCAGGTATGGAACTTCAATTAGCATTGGATCTTGTAAATATTTCAGAGGCAAAAGAAGTAGTGCAGGAGGTTCAAGAGTATATCGATATTGTAGAAATTGGTACTCCGGTTGTGATTAACGAAGGGCTAAAAGCAGTCAAAGAAATCAAGGAAGCATTTCCGTCTTTAAAGGTATTAGCTGATTTAAAAATTATGGATGCAGGTGCTTATGAAGTCATGAAAGCTTCTGAAGCGGGTGCTAGTATTATTACCATACTTGGCGCTACTAACGATTCGACTATAAAAGGCGCTGTAGAAGAGGCCAAAAAACAAGGAACACAAATTCTTGTCGATATGATTAATGTAAAAAACCTTGAACAACGTGCAAAAGAAGTCGATGCACTCGGTGTTGACTATATTTGTGTACACACAGGGTATGATCTTCAAGCTGAAGGAGAGACTCCGTTTGAGCAGCTTCAAACGATTAAACGAGTTGTGAAAAATGCAAAAACAGCGGTGGCAGGAGGTATTAAACTGAATACACTTCCTGAAGTCGTGCAGTCACAGCCGGATCTTGTGATTGTAGGCGGGGGGATTACAAGTGAAAAAGACAAAAGAAACGTTGCAGAAGAAATGAAAAAAGTAGTCAAACAAGCAACTTTGGTCTAAAAATAAGCAAAAGTATTTAAGCCTTCAAAATTAATTAATCGGTAAATGGTTTAAAAAGAAGATAGCTAAGTTATTTTAGCTATCTTCTTTCCGTCATTTTTGGTATAACCATTCATTGATAAGTGTCATTTTGACAGATAGATAGTTTCTTTAAAATTCGTTATTCGAGAGAAAAAAACAGCGATTTTTCTGGGATTTTAAAGTTAAGAAAGCGTTATCCGAACATTAGCGGAAGAAAGTGCAAAAAAAATCTATGTCACACTTTTTAACAAAATACTTTGAAAATTAAGAAAATTAAAAATATAATTAACTATCGACAATATTTAACACCTTCAAACCAAAAAAGGAGGGAGATATGAAGTGATGAAACATAAGAAAATAGTAGTGATAGGAGCTGGAATTGTCGGGTGCAGCATTGCCTACTATTTAAGTAAAATGGGGCAACGAAACATAACAGTGATTGAGCAAGGCCCTTTGCTAGAAACAGGAGGATCTACCTCTCACGCTCCGGGGCTTGTATTTCAGCTTAGCTTTTCAAAAATCCTGACAACACTAGCTTCTCAAACAGTCGAGACCTTTAAAGAGTTGAGTACAGATGAACAGCGCTCGTTTTATCCTGTCGGCAGTTTAGAAGTTGCCCGTACACCAGAGCGATTAGAAGATCTAAAGAGAAAGGCTGGTGTTGCCAGCTCATGGGGAATCGAAGCTTTTCTTCTTTCACCGCAGGAATGCGCGGAAAAAAATTCGTTGATTTGTCCTGATCGTATTTGCGGAGGTCTCTATGTTCCGTCAGACGGTATTGCTAAACCTTTGCATGCCGTTGATAAAATGATTCGTTTTTCTAAAGAGTGCGGAGTAGAGTTTTACGGTCATACAGAAGTGACGGATATTGAAGTGACAAAGGGTCAAGTAAAAGCAGTGTACACAAGTGTCGGGAAATTCGAAGCAGATGTAATCGTATGCTGTGCTGGATTTTGGGGACCTCGCATCGGAGAAATGGTCGGTGTAACGATCCCTCTTCAGCCAATGGCTCATCAATATGTGTTTACAAATGATTTACTTGAGTTGAACGGAGAAACGGAAGAAGCCGCCACTCCTCTTATTCGAGATCAAGATAATTCAATTTATTTTCGTCAAGTAGAAAAAGGGCTTGGGATTGGATCATATCAGCATGAGCCGTTTCCAGTCGAACTCAGTGATATTACAAAATACGGAGAAACAAAAGAAATGCCTTCTGTTAAACCTTTTACACCAAAAGATTTTGAAAAACCGTGGGAAGATTCAATAGAGTTAATTCCGGCATTAAAACAAACGGGAATAAAAAAAGGAATGAACGGCATTTTTTCATTCACGCCCGATGGTATGCCGCTGCTTGGTGAATCACAAACGGTACAGGGATTTTGGGTAGCAGAAGCTATATGGGTAACGCACTCTGCAGGTGTCGCAAAACAAATGGCTGAATGGATGATGAATGGTGCGCCGACTGTGGATTTAGAGCTATGCGACATTAATCGTTTCGATACGTATGCATGCAGCCCTGCTTATTACAAACAGCGGTCTATTGAAGAGTATGAAGAGGTTTATAGTATTCACCATCCATTTATGCAGCGAAAAGTATCGCGAAACATGCGCGTGAGTCCATTTTATATGCGTCAACAAGAACTGAAAGCTTATTTTAATGAAAAAGCAGGATGGGAGCAGCCCCAGTGGTATGAAGCTAACTATCCGCTTATATCTACTTATGAAAAGATGATGGTAATAAGAAATGGATGGGCTGCTGAACATTGGTCACCAATTATTGAAGCTGAACATTTGCATACTCGTCAGCACGCAGCTCTTTACGATACAACGGCAGCAAAGAAAAGGTTAGAAATTAAAGGAGAAGGAGCTCTCCAGTTTTTACAGAAGCTAACGACAGGAAATATAGACATTGCAGTAGGTCAAAGCATACGCACGTGTATGTTGCATGAGCGAGGCGGCATAAAAGATCAAATAACGGTTATTCGCAAAAATATATCCACTTTCTTGATTGTTTGTACGGGAGCTGTAGAAGCAAGCTGGATTCAAAAACACGTGCCACACAGCGATCAAGTTGTTTTTCAAGATGTAACGTCAGGGACATGCAGTTTAGCATTAATTGGCCCTAAAGCTACAGGAGTAATGAAGTCCATGGTTCAACGCTCAGACCTTGGCAACACTTGGATTGAAGGGCAAGCGAAAACGCTGTTTATCGAAAATGTTTCAGTCCTTGCTCTGCGTGATTCCTGCGGGGGAATGGAGAGCTGGGAATTAATTACGACTTCCGATCAAGGTCTGAATTTATGGGATTTATTAATGGAAGAAGGACAGCCTTATCAGCTGATTGCTGGGGGAGACCGAGCTCTTGAAAACCTTCGAATTGAATCTTTTTCGTTAAAAAGCGGGAAAGACTTTTGGAGCGAACATCATCCATATGAAGTCGACCTTCATGAAATGGTTGATTTAACAAAACCAGTTTTTATTGGAAAAGAGGCATTGCTTGATCGTCAGCGAAAAGATTCTGAAACAGTATTAGCGACGCTCGTATTAGATGATCCTTCAGCGATAGTAATGGGATATGAACCGGTCTTTTATGGAGAAACGGCCCTCGGATTTGTGACAAGTGCTGGCTATTCATACAGCTTAGGCAAAGGAATTGTACACACCTTATTATCTCAAGCTGTACATGAAGAAATGGTTTTAGAAGTTGAATACTTTGGTCAGCGTTATAAAGCAGCAATGATGACACACTCCCCAGCGGTAGTTTAATTGATCAATCGAAAGGCAGGAGAAATGCAGATGTCAACACATTATGATGTCATTATTATCGGATTAGGAGCTATGGGGAGTACGGCTGCTTATCAGCTCGCCAAAAAAGGGCAGCGGGTATTGGGGTTAGAACAATACGGTCCTGCTCATGATCTAGGATCGAGTCACGGCGGTTCTAGAATTATTCGGCAGTCGTATTTTGAAGACCCTGCTTATGTTCCATTGTTGCTTCGCGCCTACGAATTGTGGAATGAAATTGAAAGAGAAAGCGGTCAAGAAATTCTTACGGTTACCGGTGGACTTATGATGGGACCTCCTGATAGCTTGACGGTTTCTGGAAGCATCGAAAGCTCTAAACAGTGGAATCTTGCGTATGAGATTCTAGAAGCAAAGGATATTTACAAACGGTTTCCGGTATTTACACCTTCACCTGCTACGGTTGCTCTATATGAAGAAAAAGCTGGATTCGTTAGGCCGGAAGCAAGCGTATATACTCACCTTCTTCAAGCAGAAAAATACGGAGCTGAGCTTCATTTTTTTGAAGAAGTGGTGTCGTGGGAAGCCCATCCTTCTGGTGAAGGCGTGCGTGTTGTAACAGCTAATGGAATATATGAAGCTGGAAAAATCATTATTTCTGCAGGCGCCTGGGCACCCGATTTATTACGGGAATTAGGTGTTAGCTTACAAGTAGAGCGTCATGTGCAAATGTTTTTTGAACCAACACAAGGAATAGACGTTTTTTCAGTGGGAAAACAGCCGATTTATATTTGGGAAGCAGATGATTATGTACAGTTGTATGGTTTCCCTTCTTTTGGATTAAAGGCTGAAGGAGCAAAAGTGGCGTTTTTCCGAAAAGGAACGGCGTGTACGCCGGAAACGATTGATCGAAATATATATGAAGATGAAGTGAACATGATGCGGCACTATCTAGCTCAAGGTCTTCCGCAGCTCAACGGTCGGTTTTTACAAGGGAAAACGTGCATGTATACCAATACACCAGATGAACATTTTGTCATTTCGCTGCATCCTGAATATCCTCAAGTAGCAATTGCAGCGGGATTTTCCGGACATGGTTTTAAGTTTGCAAGCGTAGTAGGAGAGATTTTAGCAGATTTAGTGACAGAGGGAAAAACCAATCACCCAATTGATTTGTTTGCTCCGCAGCGATTTGCGGCGAACAAAATAGTATAAATCGTCGTCAGCTCTTGCGAATGGTTCTATTTAAATGTTTCTAAAGAAGCGAAGGAGGAATAGCAGATGGTTATGGAACATGGTTTAGTAAATGATAATGGGAGACTTGAGCCCACGTTGAAAGGAGAGCTGTATACATCTTCGGACATTTTTAAGTTAGAAAAAGATCATATATTTTCTAAATCATGGAGTTTAGTTGCATTTGAATACGAAATAGCAGAACCAGGACAATATATTACAACGAGAGTTGAAGGCGAAAATATTTTAATTACTAGAGGAAAAGACCATATACTGCGAGGATTTTTAAACGTATGTCGGCATCGAGGAGCTAAGCTGTGCAGCCAAGCATCCGGT
Organism: Priestia megaterium; assembly: GCF_009497655.1. NCBI lineage: Bacteria > Bacillati > Bacillota > Bacilli > Caryophanales > Bacillaceae > Priestia > Priestia megaterium. Next base: position 1,539,724 of record NZ_CP023317.1, read on the forward strand.
AAAGCAGGGGTCATTCGCTGTCCGTATCATTCGTGGAGCTATAGCTTAGATGGTGATTTAGTAGGTGTTCCTAACACAAGCCACTGTCGAGAAGAACTCGTGCATAACGAAAGTTACGGACTAACATCCGTTCACATTGAAGTGTGGCACGGCATGGTTTGGGTTAATTTATCAGACAATCCGATATCTGTTGAATATCAGCTAGACGCACAAATTTTTGATCGTTTTGGAGAGCTTTATACGTTTGCTAGGTATGAAATTCAAAATTTAAAATCCGCTCATCGTGAAGAGTACGAAGTCGAGGCAAACTGGAAGCTTATTGTAGAAAACTTTCAAGAATGTTATCACTGTTCCTCTATTCACCCTGAGCTTACGGCAACGCTCCCTGAATTTCGTTCGGGAGTCGGCACTCAAAATTCAGTAGGCGGTGGAGCTAAGTTTGGCAATGAGTTAGAAGGTTTTTCAATTAGCGGGAAAGGAAGCCGTCCTATGTTAAAAGGGTTGCTTCCTGAAGATGACCGCACGTATTTTGGCATTACCGTTCTGCCGCTTGTATTTATCAACTTAACACCGGATCACGTTATTATTCATCGTATTATTCCAATCAGTGCAGAAAAGTCCAAAGTAATTTGCGAATGGTTATTCGACCCGGAAGAAATGGCTAAGCCTGATTTTGACCCAAAAGATGCCGTGGAATTATTTCACCGCGTTAATTTACAAGATTTTGAAGCGTGTGAGTGGTGTCAAGAAAATATGAGCTCAAAATCTTATAAAGAAGGAGGGATTTTAGTACCTATCGAACAGCACGTTTCGCATTTTTACAATTATGTATTAGAAGCAATCGGTATGAAGGTCGAATAGTAAATAGAAGCGGTCTGGCACATTATCTCGGTGTGCCAGACCATCTCTAACAATCTACTTTAAAAATAAGGGGGAAATAAATTGAGTACAAGCTCTAAACTAACAGAACCCATTATCCGCGTTACCGATGTTTCAAAAGTGTTTGGCCGTCAAAAAGAACAGGCTCTTAAGCTGAGAGAGTCTGGACAAAGTAAATATGAAGTCGAACAAGCTACTAAGACAACCGTTGCTATTTACAATGCTCATTTCGAAGTGAAAAAGGGAGAAACCTTTGTGTTAATTGGATTATCAGGAAGCGGTAAATCTACTTTACTTCGATGTTTGAACGGACTTATAGAACCAACAGAAGGGACGGTATATCTAGAAAATACAGATATTTCTCATATGCCAAAAAGACAGCTTCAGCAAGTACGAAGAAATAAAATTGGAATGGTATTCCAAAATGTAGGCCTTCTTCCAAACCGCACCGTAATTGACAATATTACGTTCGGTCTAGAAATTCAAGGCGTATCAGCAAGCGAAAGGGAAAAGCGAGGGAAAGAGGCGCTTGAAATGGTGGGGTTAAATGGACAAGCTTATAAAAGAATTTATGAATTATCAGGAGGTATGCAGCAGCGGGTTGGATTAGCGAGAGCCCTTGCTTCTGAACAAGAGATTTTGCTGATGGATGAGCCTTTTTCGGCGTTAGATCCTCTTATTCGAAGAGATATGCAAAAGCTATTTCTTGATATTCAAGGAGAAGTACAAAAAACAGTTATCTTTGTAACGCATGATCTAGATGAAGCATTAACTTTAGGGCACCGGGCTGCCGTAATGAAAGACGGAGAGATTGTACAGCTTGGAACGGCTGAAGATATTTTAAGTCAACCCGCAACCGATTATGTAAAACTGCTTGTTCAAGACGTTAATTACGGCAAAATCCGCCTTGCTAAAGACGCTGTTATTCCGGTAGAAACGGCTGCCTATGAGTATGAATCACCACAAGTTATATTAAGAAGAATGAGAACCAATCATTTATCTACGATTTTTGTTCTTGATAGTTCTGACCGCTTATTAGGTATGATGAGCATCTATACAGTGATGGAGCTTATTGAAGCTCATAAGCATGATTTAAAAGGAAAAGCATTGACACAGCCGCATTGCGTCAATCCTGATATGTCTTTACAAGAAATGATTCCTCTATTTACAGACAGTCATTCGCCTGTAGTAATTGTTGATAATCATCATCGCCTACAAGGTATGATTTCCCCGAGCACTCTTATTGCAAATCTCACTGAACGTATTGCAGTGACCGAGCAGCAAGAAGTTAAATCATATCAAGTGGAGGTTCGATAAATATGATGGTGAATGCTGCGATGATTCCTCGTATTCCTTTAGATAAATGGGCAAATTCATTTGTTGATTACATGATTGATAGTTTTTCAGGTGTATTTACTGGAATCAACCAGATAATGACCAGTTTAATCAGCAGCCTTGAATGGGCATTGACAGCCTCTCCTCCGCTAGTAACTGTCCTTGTTTTTGTTCTATTAGCGCTATGGTTGACAGATTGGAAGATAGCTGCATTTACGTGTTTTGGGTTACTTCTTATTATTAGCTTGGATTTATGGGAAGCATCAATGCTGACCTTATCTCTCGTTTTAGCTTCTACGATTATCTCACTTTTATTCGGCGTTCCTTTAGGCATATTATCACACCGCTTTAACAAAGTGGGGGCAGTCATAAAGCCTATTCTTGATATTATGCAAACGATGCCTGCTTTTGTTTACTTAATTCCTTCCGTACTTTTATTTGGATTAGGGAATGTTACAGCTCTTATTGCTACGTTTATTTTCGCAATGCCGCCTGCCGTTCGTCTGACGCTGCTTGGGCTTCAGCAAGTTCCGCACACCACTTTAGAAGCAGCGGAAGCTTTTGGAGCGACAGAATGGCAAAAATTAATTAAAGTCCAGCTGCCGCTCGCTTTGCCTATGATTATGTCGGGTGTAAACCAAGTTATTATGCTATCACTTTCGATGGTTGTTATTTCTTCCATGGTCGGTGCGGGAGGCCTAGGTGCAGAGGTATTACGAAGCATCAGTATGCTGGATGTAGGCTTAGGGTTTATCGGTGGGATTGCGGTTGTTATTATTGCCGTTATCTTAGATCGTTTAACGCATCTTTCTACTCGAAAAAGCCAAGATATTCAATCAAGCAAATAAAATGGATAAAGGTGGGATTAGATGAAACATTCAAAAAAAATTTCTTTTATTATGCTAACAATCGTCGTCATGCTGCTTGTCTCTGCATGCGGAAATAGCAATACGGCAAGCGGCACGACGACTAAAAAAGAAATTACAATTGGGTACATACCATGGGACGAAGCCGTAGCCGTTACGTTTTTATGGAAGGAATTATTAGAGGAAAAAGGCTATAAAGTTAAAGCAGTTCAAAGTGACGTAGCCCCGCTTTTCTCAGGAGTTGCTCAAGGAAATATTGATTTATTTTTGGATGTATGGATGCCTACTACCCATAGTTCTTACATGAAAAGATTCGGAAAACAAGTAGACGTTCTCGGCACTTGGTACGATCAAGCAGACAGCGGATTAGCCGTTCCCGACTATGTAGACGCGCAGTCGATAGGTGATTTAAAAAATAAGAAAGGGGAGTTTAACGGAAAGATTATTAGCATTGAACCGGGATCTGGAATCAATGGTCTTACGAAAGACCATGCCATGCCCAGCTATGGGTTAACAGACTGGAATTTAGTAGAGAGCAGTACAGCTGCGATGCTATCGGAATTGGATAAAGCCATTGCTAATAAAGAACCTATTGTTGTTACGTTATGGCGCCCGCACTGGGCTTTTGAAAAGTATAATCTCAGATACTTAAAAGATCCCAAAAATACGATGAATCCAACTGGACCTGAGAAAATACAGTCAATCAGTAAAAAAGCTTTTAAGGAAGATTATCCAGAAGCAGCAAAGTGGCTTAAAGATTTTTCGATTAGCGCTGATCAATTGGCATCATTAGAATCAGAAATTAACAGTGCAAAAGACGAAACAAAAGGCGTGAAAAACTGGATTTCTAAAAATAAGAAAGTGACGGAAAGCTGGGTAAAGTAATAAAAAGGCTGTCTCTTAGGCAAGTTATTGACTAAGAGGCATTTTTTTGTGGTGATATACCTATTTTTGTATAAAGCTTATCTCTTTTATGGAAATGGGCATCCTACATTAAAAGGATGGTGAAAGGCAGTGGCAATCGATAGAATCTGTACAATCGGACCTGTTAGTAATAAGAAAGATGTACTAGAGAGACTGTTGGAAAAAGGAATGACAATTGCTCGGCTGAATTTATCTCATGGGTCGCATGAAAGTCATAAAACAATTATAGATACGTTAAGATCTTTAAATTCCTCTATTCAAATTTTAGGAGATTTACAAGGTCCTAAAATTAGACTTGGAGTGATAAAGTCAAAAGAAATAGTGTTAAAAGAAGGCGCATCTTTTATTTTATATACAGAGCAGATGTCAGGAAATGAAAAAGGAGCCAGCGTTGACTATAAGGGTATCGTGAAGGATGTTCAAACAGGAAGCAAAATCTTAATCAATGACGGTCAAGTAGAACTGGCTGTTGAAGGAGTAGAAGAAGATACACTTGTCACAAAGGTAAAAAAGGGCGGATCTATTTCGTCTCATAAAGGCGTGAATTTGCCAGGTGCTCGCGTCGGTTTGCCGGCCATTACTGAAAAAGACAAAAAAGACATCGTATTCTTATTGAAAGAAAAAGTAGATTTTCTTGCTTGTTCGTTCGTAAGAACCCCTGAACATTTAAAAGACATTAAAGATTTTATCCATTTAAAACATCTAAATGCACCAAAGCTGATTGCGAAAGTGGAAACAATGGAAGCTATAGAAAATTTCAAGCAAATATGTGAAGAAGGCGATGGAATTATGATTGCACGAGGAGATTTAGGGGTAGAGCTACCGTATGAATGGATTCCTTTGCTCCAAAAAATATTAATTCATGAATGCAGCTTGCACGATAAATATGTGATCACCGCGACACAAATGCTTCAATCAATGGTGAGCAGCGCAATTCCTACAAGAGCCGAGGTGACGGATGTGTTTCAGGCAGTACTGGACGGCACGAATGCAGTGATGCTTTCTGCTGAAACAGCAGCTGGGAAATATCCGATTGAAAGCATGGAAACACTTTATAAAGTATCACATCTTGCTGAAACGATTCAAAATAAAAGAGTTGCGAGCTCCGCAGAGATTTTGGCAATGTTAAAGAGCTCGAGATAAAAAGTACAGCAAGTAGATATGTAAGTTTAAAAAATATATTTAAATTAAAAAAAGTGGCAATGTTTTCTACTATCCAAGTACAATTCAATTAATGAATGCTTTGCATTTTGCATATAAGTATTTATACCTATGTTGTCATAATTTATGTGATTCCCCAAAGCATAAATTACTTTTCATTACCTTATTGTGTACAAATATATTATGAGATAAGCCCATGCCTGTACAGGCATGGGCTTATCTTTATATGGCGTTTTAAAACGTCAATTTCTAATTGGGGAATTAATCTTCACCTCTTGCACAATAAATATTCTTCTGTACAAAAATAGAGTGTATAATAGGAATGTTGACTTGATAGGAAAAAGAGAGAAGCCTTATCAAGCAAAGGAAGATGGAGTGGAGAGTGTGTACTGAAAGTGAAATTGTCCAGCGGCAAAAATAAACATGTTTTTCGAATGCTTCTAGAAGAATATCTAGAATGAAAGTAGGAACATTATGGAAAAGAAAATGAGGTTTGGCATCAAATCCAAAATTATTATTGGATATTTAATTGTTATTGTCTGTTTATTTATTGCATTTATTGTTTTAAACAGTCAAATTTCATCTTTGCAAAAAGAGCGAAATTTTATCATTGATCATGATATTGAAGTCCATGATCTGACCAATCGAATTGAAAAGCACCTGCTTGATATGGAAACCGGACAAAGAGGCTATATTATTACAGGAGAAGCGAGTTACTTAGAACCTTATAACAGTGCAGCAACAAGTTGGGAAAAAGATTATAATGCGCTGTATCAGCTTCTAAATAATAATCCAAATCAGCAGGAGAAACTGGAGAAGATTAAAGGAAGTATTCAAGACTGGATTGAAGCTGCTGGTGAACCGACCATTGCATTAAAAAAAGAAAATAATACAAAAGAGCTTCAGCAATTTTTTGAGAAAGATCCTGGGCGCCAGTATATGGACGATATACGCAGCCAGTTTACTTCTTTTAGAAATGTAGAGAAAAAATCGACTGAAACAAGAGCAACAGAGTTAGACGAGAAAAATCAAAAAATTAAAATTGGACTTTACGGTTTGCTGTTATTCGTTACGCTTATTTCACTTGCTATCGCTATTGTGTTGTCTAATTCTATTGTGAATACGATTAAAGAAGTTACGCAAACGATCAAACGAATTACGGCTTCAAAAGGCGAGCTAAAAGGAAGAATTAAAGTTCGATCTAATGATGAAATTAAAGATTTAGGGCTAGCCACGAACGCGTTGTTAGAAAATATTGAAGAGCGAAACTGGCTTCAAACGAACATTGCTCATGCTGTAACGATGTACCAAGGCATAGCATCTGTAGACAAGCTTGCGGAAAAATTTCTCTTTACGGTTTCAGAAATGACACAAGCTTCTTTCGGAGCATTTTATGTTCGAGAGGAAAATGATAAAGGAAACTTATTCGTCAAACAAGCTGCTTTTGCAGATAGAAAAGGCGACGCGGGAAGAGAGAGCTTTTTGATAGGCGAAGGGCTCATTGGACAAGCTGCTTTAGAGAAAAGAACCTTTGTCATAAACGATGTACCTGACACGTACCAGCTCATTACTTCAGGATTAGGAGACGTAAAACCTAAGAGTATTTTTATTGTACCCGTCTTGTTTGAAGATGAAGTAATTGCTGTTATCGAGCTTGCATCGCTGCACGAGTTTACAGTTTTAGAGCAAGAACTTATTAGTCAAGTGATTGAAACGTTTGGTCTCACTATCAATGGCGTAATTAGACGTATGGAAATTGCTCGTCTATTAAAAGAATCTCAGGCGATGACAGAAGAGCTCCAAGCTCAGTCTGAAGAACTTCAAACACAATCAGAAGAACTGCAAATGCAGTCTGAAGAGCTGCGTATGATTAATGAACAGCTAGAAGAAAGAACAAAAGACGCAGAAGAAAAATCGTTTGAATTAGAGGCTGCAAAAGAAGATTTAGAAGAAAAAGCGCATCAGCTGGAGTTGAATTCTCAATATAAATCTGAATTTCTTGCTAATATGTCGCATGAGCTTCGAACACCACTTAACAGCATTCTTATTCTGTCTGAAATGCTTGAGGAAAACGCAGCTAAAACGCTATCTGAAGATGAAGAAGAATACGCTCGTATTATTCATTCTTCAGGAAAAGACTTGCTCGCGTTAATCAACGATATCTTGGATTTATCAAAAGTAGAGTCTGGAAAACTAGATATTTTACTAGCTGAGATGAATATGAGTGAGCTTCCAGATCAAATCGAACGTAATTTCAGCCACGTTGCTGAACAGAAAAACGTACAATTGAAAATTAATAAAGCACAAGATGTACCGGACATCATTCACACAGATGAAAAGAGATTCCAGCAAATTGTGAAAAATCTTTTATCAAATGCATTTAAATTTACAGAATCGGGATCTGTCACAGTATCCATTCAACGAGTAGCTGACCATCGTCTTACAACAGCTATGCGTACAGTTGATACGGATTGCTGGCTAGAAATAGCTGTAGCTGATACAGGGATTGGTATACCAAAAGAAAAGCATCAGCTTATCTTTGAAGCGTTTCAGCAGGCAGATGGAGCTACGGTCCGCAAGTACGGAGGAACGGGACTTGGCTTATCTATTTGCAGTGAGTTTGCAAAATTATTGGGCGGCTGGATTTCTCTAAGCAGTGAAGTAGGAAAAGGAAGTACGTTTACGCTATACCTTCCTAGCCTCTCTAATGGTCTTATTGACTATGAAAAAGTGAATTTTGCATATGAAGAAGTAGCGGTATCTGTAGAAGAAGCTGAACCTGAAGCAGAAATAACTGAAATTGATCATCCTGTACAACCAGTTGAATCTTCACTGCAAGATGGTGAAAATGTGTTTCAAGATAAGCGAGTGCTCATCGTAGATGATGACCAGCGCAACATCTTTGCCTTAAAAACTGCGCTAGCTAAACAAGGTATGACCATTATGACAGCTCATAACGGAATAGAGTGTCTTGAAATGATGGAAAATAGTGAACCATTTGATCTCATTTTAATGGATATTATGATGCCGCAAATGGATGGATATGAAGCCATGCAGAAAATTAGAGGAGAGCTAAAGCTCGTTGATTTGCCTATTATTGCATTAACCGCTAAAGCGATGAAAAACGATCGTGAAAAATGCTTGGAAGCTGGAGCTTCAGATTATATCAGTAAACCTTTAGATTTAAATCAGCTGTTCTCCGTTATGCGTGTATGGCTAGTAAATTAAGCGGGGTATGAAACATAAATGGATATGAAGCACCTAGATTTAAGTGAAGACTTAGTTATGAATAAAAAAACAGATTTAGAGATCGATTTACTGCTGACGGCTATTTATCGATTAACGGGATTCGATTTCAGACAGTACGCTAAATCTTCTATTTGTCGCCGAGTCTATAATCGAATGAAAATTGAACGTATTCCAACCGTGTCTCGATTGTTAGAAAAAGCGATTCACGAAGAAGAATTTATGAATCAGCTTTTAAATGATTTTTCAATAAATGTAACAGAGATGTTTCGCGATCCAAGCTTTTTTAAAGCATTTCGCACAAAAGTGATTCCGGTATTAAAGGATTATCCGGAAATTCGCATTTGGCACGCTGGCTGTGCAACGGGCGAAGAGGTATTTTCTATGGCGATTCTTTTAGAAGAAGAAGGGTTAATGGATAAAACGGTCATTTACGCAACCGATATGAACGAAGATGTATTAGAAAAAGCAAAACAAGGCGCCTTTTCTTTACGTAAAATGAAGTCATATACAAAAAATTATATTCAAGCCGGGGGAAAGAATGCCTTCTCGGAATATTATCAAACGGATCATCACTATGCATATTTTCATCCGTCGCTGTTAAAAAATATTATCTTTGCTCAGCATAATTTAGTCACGGATCAGTCATTTAATGAATTTCACGTCATCATTTGCCGAAACGTCCTTATTTATTTTACAGCTCAGCTGCAAAATCAAGTGTATAATTTATTTTCAGAAAGCCTGTGTGTAAAAGGGTTTCTTGGGCTTGGCGATAAAGAAACGCTTCGCTTTGCTGAGGGAGCAGCTTCTTATATTGAGTTTGCAGGGAACGAGCGCATCTATCAAAAGCAATAAAAAAAGACCTCATTGTGAGGTCTTTTTTATTATGCTTGTGCTTGAATCATAAGCACGCACATGTCATCAGGCTGATTTAACTTTTGTTCTTCTGAGAAAATTTCATTCATAAATGCCTGCGGATTTGTCCATTTTTGTTCAGTAAGTTGTTGAAGACGAAGAGCAGATTCATTTTCGCAAGGGCCCATCGATTCAAGAGCTCCGTCTGTAAATAGCAAAATTTGCACATCGTTCTCAAAGCTGACAACAGATTTCTGAACGTCCATTTCTTCAAAAAACCCTACAGGGCAGCTTCCTCGTTGAAGAGGAACGAGCGTATGTTCATCCACTAACATATAACCTTCTGGGTGCCCGGCATTCACATATTCTACTGTCTTAGCTTCCGTATCAATCACTAAATAAATAGCAGTGAAATAGTAAGGAATTTCATCTTTTTCGCTGTGCAATAATTCCATGTAGCGATTCAACTCTGTAATAACCTGCTCAGGGTCTATGAGGGACTTGATAGCTTCTCTGAGCACAGACGAAATAAACATACAAACAAGCGAGGCAGAGATGCCGTGCCCCATCATATCAAAAAGAATAATACCGTACCGGTGCTCGTCAATTTTGTGCCAATAGTACATATCACCCGCTAATTTAAAAGAAGGATAATATGAAACTTCCATTTGAATATCTTTCTCTCGTAAAGGGGGGCTGAGTAAGTTTTGCTGTACGTGCGTAGCTAAATCTAACTCAGTTTGAATTTTCTTTTCATGTTCCGTGTGCCAGTCAATTTCTGCTTTAAGGCGTAAGGCTACCCGCATACGAGCCAGCAGTTCCACTTTATTAATCGGCTTTGTGACGTAATCTGTTCCGCCAGCGTCTAGAGCTTCTACTAATTTGCTGCTGTCTTCTAGGGCTGTGACAAAGATAATTGGAATATGTTTTAAGCGTTCTACCTGTTGAATTCGCCTGCAGGCTTCGATTCCATCAATTTCGGGCATCATAATATCAAGTAAAATCAAATCGACCGAATTCGTTTTTGAGTTCTCATCGTCCAGGTTAAGATAGTCAAAAAGCGCATGGGCAGACGTAAGAGACACACAGTTATCGTAGCCAGCGCCTTTTAGAATTTTTTCAATCACAAATAGATTGACTTGATTGTCATCTACGAGAAGAATGGTCATGCTTTATTTCCCCTTATTATGTTTGAAGACTATTGATTGAGTATGTAGTTTTCAAGCATTTTTTATACTTTTTCTGTTTTTCTATTTATCTATTATACAGAAAACACAGCGTTTAGGGTATTTTTTAAGATTATTCTTTTCTATTAAAAAAGTCACTTGTCCCCAGAAAAGGAGACAAGTGACTTTTTATAGCAACTTGTATAACGCAAATATCCCGAAAGTCAGTACCACCGCTCCCGAAATACGATTTACCCAGATCAAGCTGTTATTCGTAAACTTCGACCGGGCAAGACTAATAGCAAAACTGAGCGAAAGCCACCAGCAGGCCGATCCTAAAAATACGCCTGCAACCATTGTCAGCGCAGAAGCAACATCAAATGCTGATTTACTAATGCCTACACCAGAAAACACGCCAATAAAAAATAAGATCGTCATTGGATTCGTAACCGTTAAAAAGAGAACGGATGTATACGAACGAAGCAACCCTTCTCCTTTAGCAGCAGCAGCGTGCTCTGCAGGCTGAGAACGAAAAGTTTGTACACCTAAATAGCATAAAAATAATCCCCCAATCAGCTGAAGCCAAATCTTTTGGGTTAATAAAAAGGTTGTAATGAACGTTAGGCCAAACGCAGCGATGCATCCATAAAGAGCATCTGCTGTAGCTGCTCCCAGCCCGGATACAAACCCGTGTAATCGCCCTTTAGATAACGTGCGATTGATGCATAAAATACCAATGGGACCGACGGGAGCAGCAACGGAAAAACCGATCACTAACCCCTTTAGAAAATAAAATAAGTTCATCTTTTACGTTGCTCCTATGAAGTTTTTCTTTAGTATAGTACAAAAGCAATTATGAATGAAGCTAATTTTGAGAAAGGTGTTAACGCATGTTTTTAGTCTGTTCGGGTACATCATAATGGTGTGATAGAAAACATTATTAGTGATTTTATTTTAATCATTAAAAAGTTCAAAGACTAAATTATTTTACACAGAAAATTAAATGTAGTAAAATAATTCACTGTTACATATATAGAAAGATCTACCACTATAAAGTAGTCATTCGTAATGAGATGAAGAGAGGTTAGTCATCATGAGTAATCTGTTTGCAAAAAAAGATGTTAATAAGCTGTTAGAGGAAAATGCAGCAAAAGAATCAACTAAGACACTAGGGTTATTTGATGTTATTTTGATGGGAGTAGGAGCAACCATTGGGACAGGAGTTCTGGTTATAGCAGGACTAGTTGCCGCCAGGGATGCAGGGCCCTCGGTCTCCGTTTCATTTATTATTTCTGCAATAGCCTGTATTCTTGTTGCGTTGTGCTATGCAGAATTTGGTTCAGCTGTTCCAAGTTCAGGAGGCGCATATACATACATATATGTTTCATTAGGAAAATTTGTAGCGCATTTAATAGGGTGGTCCATTGTAGGATGCTATACGGTGTCTTTAGCGTCTGTAGCAGGCGGATGGTCTTCTTACATAAATAATGTGCTTACTGAGTTTGGTATTAGACTTCCTGAATCGTTAACCGCCATACCGAGCGACGGAGGTATCATTAACCTTCCGGCAGTATTTATTGTGCTGTGCATGTCGTTTTTATTAACAAGAGGGGTAAAAGAAAGTAAAAAAATAAATAACTTAATGGTTTTAATCAAGATAGGTATTGTTCTTTTATTTGTAGCCGTCGGCGTCTTTTTTATTCATACAAATAACTGGCACCCATTTACTCCTTTTGGTGTGAAAGGGATCTTTGCAGGCGCAGCTTCCGTCTTTTTCGCTTATAACGGATTTGATGCCATTTCTACTTCGGCAGAAGAAGTGAAAAATCCGCAAAGAAACTTGCCGCTAGGTATTTTGATTGCACTGAGTGTTTGTGCAGTCATTTACGTAGTCATTGGATTAGTATTAACAGGGATGGTTCCTTATAAAGAGCTAAACGTGGGCGATGCGTTATCATATGCGCTCAATAGCGTTGGACAAGAATGGGCAGCGCTTATTGTATCTATAGGAGCAGTTATTGGTATAATGGCCGTCGTGTTTGCTTATTTGTTTGTTGTGCCCCGCATACTGATGTCAATGAGCCATGATGGATTATTGCCGTCTCTTTTTGCGAAAGTGAACCGAAAAAATAGCGAGCCTGTCATATCTACATGGCTTGTGGGGGCGTTAGGCGCGATCGTAGCTGGTTTTGTTGATTTAAAACAGCTGGCGGATTTAGCAAATATGCTAGCGATTGTTACGTTTGCTGCCGTTTCATTTTCAATTTTGGCTCTGCGAAAAACTCAGCCTAATTTAAAGCGCGGTTTCAAAGTACCTTTTGTGCCATTCATTCCGATTCTTGCTATTCTTTGCTGTATCTTTCTTATGTTTAACTTATCAATGGTAACGTGGATGTACTCAATCGGCTGGATGCTGATTGGCGTCTTTATTTACGTTGGATACGCCAGAAAGAACAAGAGCGTTTAACAAAAAGACTCTAAGCCAACGAGCTAGAGTCTTTTTTGTGTATATATTTCTTTTGAAAGGGATCTATGAACATAACGTAAAAATTAAAATTTTATTCGGGACATATGTCCTTTTTATTTTGGGAAGTGTTATTGTTTAATAAAAAGAAACCGTTATGATGGAGAGGAAAACATGAGGGAAATTACGAGTGAGAAACAACTGCTGGAGTATATAAATACTTATAAATTAGAGTCAGTTTTCAAGAAAGACTTACTACCGCATTTGTCACTGTATGATGTGGAGGCAGGAGAACGTCTTTGTTCTCAAGGAGATGCGTCTCATTGTTTGTACATACTGGTGAAAGGCAAGGTTAAAGTTTATACCATATCGCCCGAAGGCAAGACGCTTGTTCTTTCCTTTAAACAGCCCCTTGAAGTGATAGGCGATATTGAGTATGTACAGGATGTTGATATTATGAATACGGTTGAAGCCGTTTCACCTTTAGTTGTAATTGGTATACCATACAAACAATTAAAACAGCATGCGAGCGATGATCCACAGCTGCTGACGTTTTTACTGGAAATGCTCACAAAAAAGTTTTGCGCAAAATCGAACTCGCTCAGCTTTAATTTAATGTACCCAGTTGAAGTGCGGCTGGCTAGCTACTTGCTCTCTATTTTTTGTGAAGAATCACATTTGGTTATGGATCAAAAAACAGAAAGCCTAAAAGATATAGCCAATTTAATCGGAACGACTTACCGGCATTTAAATCGTGTTCTTCAGAAATTTGTAGCGCAAGGAGTTATTGAAAAACAGAAAGGCTCTATTATTCTCAAAGATAAAGAAAAACTGAGCTGTCTAGCAAACGACAATATATACGAGTAGAAAAAGCAATAGATTAGTTGAAGGGGAGAGAGAAGAATGAAAACATACAGAACGCTTCTATTTGACATTGATAATACGCTTTTAGATTTTAACGCAGCCGAAGAGCAGGCTTTACAGCTTCTTTTTGCTAACCACAATATTCCGCTGACTGATGAAAGCAAAAAACGTTATAGTTTGATAAACCAGGGGTTATGGACAGCTTTTGAAGAAAATAAAATAAGCCGTGAGCAAGTTGTAAATACTCGCTTTTCTACTCTATGTAAAGAATATGGAATAGAGAAAGACGGAAAGCTGCTTGAAGCAGAGTACCGAACGTATTTGAACAATGGCCATCAGCTAATTGACGGAGCAATTGAGGTAATTAAAAAACTGAGCTGTCACTATGAATTATATGTTGTTACAAATGGCGTATCGGCTACTCAATATAAGCGCCTTCAGGACTCAGGTCTATATCCTTATTTTAAAGAAGTATTTGTTTCAGAAGATACGGGCTTTCAAAAACCTATGAAGGAATATTTTGATTATGTTTTTTCACGTATAAAAGAGCTGTCCGTACATGAAACATTAATTGTTGGAGATTCTTTGAGTGCAGACATTCAAGGCGGGCAGCTAGCCGGTATTGATACGTGCTGGTTTAATCCTCAGGAAAAAAAGAATGATACAAATTGGAATTCAACCTATGAAATAGGAAGGCTTCAAGAGCTTTATACCCTGCTGAATGTAAATAATGAAGTAGCTTCGGTACAAGTATAAAAGTGTATAAACGTTAGAAAACGCAAAAAGCGCCAACCCTGTTCTTTAAATAAAACGGTTTGGCGCTTTTTCTGTTTTATAGATTTCAAAGGGCTTAAAATACGCTAGGGATATCGGTCTAGGTAAAGTAATCAATACAAATTTAAACAGTTTTATCCCAAAAGCAATAGGGTATTTTACCAATATCCCAGATAAAGTAAGTAACTAGGAGGTCGTAAAAGATGATTAATGGCAAAAGTTTATCTCGTTCAGGAAAGAGTTCATATAGAAGAGAAACAGCCGTTGGAAAAACAGGAATGGTAGCCAGTGCCCATCCAATTGCAACCGACGCCGGAGAACAGGTACTAAGAGCTGGAGGTAATGCAATTGATGCAGCAATTGCCGTTCAGTTTGGGCTCAACGTTGGAGAACCGATGATGACCGGTATTGGAGGCAGCGGCTTTTTTATGGTATACCACAATGAAAGCAAAACAACTAAAATTTTTGACGGACATTCTCAGGCTCCTAAAGCAGCTTATCCTGAAATGTTTCTTGATGAAAATAAAGAAGTTATTCCGTTTAGAAAGCGTTCTACTCATGCAACGGCAATTGGAATTCCAGGGATTTTAAAGGCGATGGAAGCAGCTCGTAAAGAGTATGGAACAAAACCCCTTGCTGAATTAATTGAACCGGCTGCCAAAGCAGCAGAAGCGGGTGTGGAAACAAACTGGGTGCTTGGAGATATTTTAAAAACATATGCCTATCGACTAGGAGAACATGCTAAGCAGCTATATTCTCCAAACGGCAAGCCTATGCAAGAAGGAGATATGATTAATAAAAAAGATCTTGCTAAAACATTCCGCATTCTTCAAGAAAAAGGTATCGAGGCTTTTTATGAAGGTGAAATTGCAGAAGCCATTATTTCAACGATAAAAGAGCACGGCGGTTTTATGGAACTGTCAGATTTGAAAGAATACCAGATTAAGATTGATGAACCCGTGTGGGGAGATTATAAAGGATACCGAATTGCTTCTTCCAACATGCCTAGTGCAGGAGGAGCTACGGTGCTGCAAATTTTAAAGCTATTAGAGAACTTCGATGTGTCTCAGTACGACGTGAAATCGTGGGAAAAGTATTATTTGTTTGCAGAAGCTATGCGCATTGCATTTTCAGATAAAATTGCATTCTCTGGAGATCCAGCCTACAGTGACATTCCATTAAAAGGGCTTTTAAATGACGAATATATAAAGGAACGTCAAAAATTAATTAATTGGAAGCATAAAAATGAGAAAGTTGATTTTGGCAACCCGTGGGATTATGAGAAAGGCCAAAAAGTGAACGTTGTGCGTCAGCCTTATGAACCTGAACGTGAGCTTAGTGAAACAACTCACTTCACGGTAGTTGACCGCTGGGGCAATATTGTCGCTTGTACATCAACTGTGGAACATCCTTTTGGTACAGGAATTATGGTTAAAGACCATGGATTTTTACTCAACAACGAGCTTACTGATTTTGATGCTATTCCTGGAGGGCTAAACCAAGCGGATGCAGGAAAGCGTCCGGTTAGCTGTAAAAGCCCAACCATCGTTTTTAAAGACAGTGAACCTGTACTCACTTTAGGGTCTCCGGGCGGACCAACCATTGTAGGCTCTGTGTTCCAAACGCTTATGAATGTCTTAGACTATGGAATGGATATAAAAGAAGCGATTGAAGAACCAAGAATTTTTAATAGTACAGGATCACTTATCGGTTGGGAAGCCGGAGTGGATATGAATGCCAAAGGAGAGCTAGAAGCCATGGGGTTTAATTTTGGAGATGAGCCATTCCCAATCGGAAATGTTCAAGGTATTCAAATTGATAAAGAAAACGGCCGTTTATTTGGAGCAGCTGATTCCAGCCGTGAAGGAAAAGCAACTGGCTTAGACTCTTAATATTAAAAAGATGCATCATACGCTCCCTCTTTTATAAGAAGGGATGGCGTATGATGCATTAAAAAAGATAAAAATATGTAGGTAAAAAGAAGGAATATTTTTTTCAGAAAACATACTTTAGACCTTTATTAGCATCATCCTAATCTCCAGAAAGGAAAAAAAATAGAACGTTTTCATGTCCGAATAATAAAAAAGAGTACTGATTTTTCAAGATATTGATGAAAACAAAATGATTGGAAAGCATAAAAAAAGGAATAGCGCTTTCAATGCTAGAAAGATAGAGTATTTAATCGTGTAAAGAGTATAAAACGCAACGGCTGGAAAACGTAGTTTGGAATGTAAAAAAAGTCGTACCCTTTTTTTGAAAAACGGTTACATAAAAAGTCTCTTGCACGTAAACTTTGGTCCTAGTTACAGCTCAATGAAAAAGATGAAAATGAGAAATAGCTACATTTGGCACGTTTGACTTTCGTCATTTATCCAAGTAATCTTTTGGTTGAACGGAACCGGTTCTGTTTTCGGATTTTTAATAGCTAATTGAATTAATAAATTTATATTCTTTACTAACCCAAAAGGAGAAAACATATGAAAATGAAACGAGTTGCTAAGCATACAACTGCTGCTACATTGGCTGCAGCCCTACTAGTAGGCGGAGGATACCAAACATTTGCTAAAGGAAACGACAGCAAAGACTTTAATAACAGCTACGGAATTTCGCATATTACTCGCGATAATATGGTGAAAATTCCACAGCAGCAAAACAGTGATCAGTTTAAAGTTCCTGCTTTTGACGAATCAACTATTAAAAACATTGCTTCTGCTAAGGGAAAAGATGCATCGGGAAATACAATTGACTTAGATGTATGGGACAGCTGGCCATTACAAAATGCTGACGGAACAGTGGCGACTTATCATGGATATCAAATTGTGTTTGCCCTAGCAGGTGATCCAAAAGATTCGAATGACACGTCTGTTTATCTTTTCTATAAAAAAGCTGGAGACAAATCGATTGACAGCTGGAAAAACGCTGGAAGAGTGTTTAAAGACAGCGATAAATTCGTTCCGAATGACCCGCACCTTAAAAATCAAACACAAGAATGGTCTGGTTCTGCCACATTAACGAAAGATGGTAAAGTTCGTTTATTCTACACGGATTATTCAGGTAAACAATACGGAAAACAAACGTTAACGACAGCTCAAGTGAACATGTCTCAGCCAAACGATAATACGTTAAAAGTTGACGGAGTAGAAGATTACAAGTCAATCTTTGATGGTGACGGAAAGATTTATCAAACGGTTCAGCAGTTTATTGATGAAGGCGGTTATGACACAGGGGATAACCATACGCTAAGAGATCCTCATTACATAGAAGACAATGGACATAAGTACCTTGTTTTCGAAGCTAACACTGGAACAGAAGATGGCTATCAAGGCGAAGACTCTCTATATAACAGAGCATACTACGGAGGAAACAATCCTTTCTTCCAATCTGAAAAGAAAAAGCTTCTTGAAGGATCTAATAAAGAAAAAGCTTCTTTAGCAAACGGGGCTTTGGGCATTATTGAGTTAAATGATGACTATACGCTCAAAAAAGTAATGAAGCCGCTTATCACATCAAATACAGTTACAGACGAAATTGAACGTGCAAACATTTTCAAAAAAGATGGAAAATGGTACTTGTTCACTGATTCTCGCGGATCTAAAATGACGATTGATGGAATCGGACAAGATGATGTGTATATGCTAGGCTATGTTTCAAATACGTTAACAGGAAAATATAAGCCTTTAAATGATACGGGATTAGTTCTTCATATGGATTTAGATCCTAATGATAAAACATTTACGTATTCTCACTTTGCCGTACCGCAAACAAAAGGTAATAATGTTGTTATTACAAGCTACATGACAAACAGAGGCTTTTATGAAGACAACCACTCTACATTTGCACCAAGCTTCTTAGTAAATATTGACGGTTCAAAAACATCTGTTGTAAAAGATAGCGTTCTTGAACAAGGTCAGTTAACAGTGGATGAAGACTAAGCCCTTTGCAATAGCAACAAAAGAAAATGGTGATTGTAATCACCATTTTCTTTTGTTTTATTCGATGTAGACAAAAAAGAGAAAGGCGGGGTTTGTTTGAAGAAAAAAGGTGCTTATAAATGGATAACGCTTGCCGTTCTTTTAGTTGTAATAGCCGGACTCATTATAGCAGGCGTATCCAAAAAAGAGGATACAAAAGATCGAGGAAAAGACAAAGGAAATAAAAGTGAATCCACTTATCGCCCGGTGTATCATTTTAGCACGCCTGATAAATGGAAAAATGATCCTCAAAAGCCCATTTATTTTGACGGAGAGTATCATTACTATTACTTATACAATCATGATTACCCTAAAGGGAACGGGACGGAATGGCGACATGCAACGTCTAAAGATTTGGTTCATTGGAAAGATAAAGGAGTAGCTATTCCAAAGTATACAAATAAAAATGGCGATATATGGTCCGGATCCGTTATAGAAGATAAAGAGAACACAGCAGGTTTTGGTAAAGGCGCAATTGTAGCGATTATGACCCAGCCTTCTGCTGATGGACAAAAGCAAGAACAGTATTTATGGTATAGCACCGATAGAGGAAAAACCTTTAAATCATATAGCAAAAATCCTATCATGCCTAATCCAGGCACCAAAGATTTTCGAGATCCCAAAGTCATATGGGATAATGAACATGATAAGTGGGTTCTCGTCATGTCAGAAGGTGAAAAAATCGGATTTTATGAATCTTCTAATCTAAAGGATTGGACGTATACGGGAGGATTTGTCACTAAAGATATTGGCATTACAGAATGTCCAGATCTTTTTCAAATGAAGGCGGATGACGGGACAGTTAAGTGGGTTCTCGGGACAAGTGCAAATGGAAAAGAAAGCGGAAAGCCAAACACCTATGCTTATTGGACAGGAAATTACGATGGAACAACATTCACTCCCGATATGGATGAGCCGCAATGGCTAGATCATGGTTTTGATTGGTACGGAGCAGTCACGTTTAAAGACGGTAAAAATGAGGATTCTTTAGAAAAACGCTACGCTTTTGCATGGATGAACAACTGGGATTATCCAGATAAGACACCAACGATGAAAGATGGGTTTAACGGATTCGATTCAGTAACCCGTGAAATTACGCTTTCAAAACAAGACGATGATCAGTACAGCCTGTTATCAAAGCCTGTCGAAGAATTAAATCAGCTAACTGATTCAACAAATTCTCTCAAGCAAGTAGAAGTAAACGGAGAGAAAAAGTTAAAGATAAAAGGTGAAGCTTATCAGCTTGATACAGATATTTCATGGTCAGATGCAGAAAATGTAGGCTTACGACTTCGAGAGTCCGCAGATCAAAAGCGGCACATTGATGTCGGGGTTTTTGCAAAAGATAACGTCTCATATGTGAATAGAAGCTATAGTAATCAGCCTGATCAAAGCAAAAAATATGTGGAAAGCCGCGATTACTTTGATGCAGGCAAGAAAAATGTTCATTTGAAGATATTGGTAGATAAAACAAGTATTGAAGTCTTTATTGATGATGGAAAAACCGTACATTCTAGCGAGGTGTTTCCTCGTCACAACGACCAAGGAATTACACTTTTTTCCCAAGGAGGAACGTCTTTCTTTAAGAACATAGAAATCAAACGTTTTCGTTCCAGTCAGTAAATTCCCTATTTTTAAAAAAGGGAGCAGAATATCACCTTATTATGGTTTAGGACTCGTTAAAAAGGGTATATGCCTACTAACAGTAAATGAAAGGGTGTTTATTCAAATGGAAGAGAAAATGAGACAACTAATAGAGGGACTTAATACCGATTTAGCGGGTGAATATTCGGCGGTTATTCAGTACACTTACTATGCGTCTACAGTAACTGGCCTAGAATATCAAATTTTAAAACCTTTCTTTGAAGGAGAAATTCCTGACGAGCAAGGGCATGCCCTTTATTTATCAGAAAAAATCAAAAACCTTGGCGGTGAGCCAACAACAAAGCCAGCTGAGGTGAAGCACGTCTCAAACGTGACGGAAATGCTTAAAGAAGCGAGCAAGGCTGAAAAAGAAACGATCCAGCGCTACGAAGAGCGTAAAAAACAAGCAGAAGAGTTAGGATTAACAGAGCTTGTTGTCAAACTTGAGGATATGATTGCAGATGAAACAAATCATATGGAAGAAATGGAACGTTTATTAAAAGATCCCCGACTAAGTTAATCATACAAAATACGTAAAAAGCATCCCGTAACACCTGTTACGGGATGCTTTTTGTGGTTTGAAAAAGAAATAAAACATCATGTACGCATGTTTTTATAAATGAGAGGAAAGTCATATTTTTGAAATTCTCTATCGCTTTGAAAAATTTTATAGTAAAATAATTATTTGGCTGCATATGGCAGTAACTATATGCGGAGCATCACATACATATAAAGGCTAAAAGGGTATAAGTATATTGAAACCGCTTTTATCTTCTGTAAAAAAAACGATGGTATGCCCGCAGTTGCAAGGAGAGAAAGAGATGAGGAAACGAATCATGACAGCGCTGCTGCTTGTCACTGTTTTAGCTGCAATGGAAGGAACCATTGTCAGTACGGCTGTTCCAAGAATTACAAGTGATTTGTCGGGTATTGAGCTAGTTAGCTGGGTATATGCCATTTATATGCTGACAACCGCTGTATCTACACCTATATACGGAAAGTTAGCGGATTTATTCGGCCGCAAAAAAGTTATGCTTGTTGGAATTATTATTTTCTTAATCGGATCTATACTTTGCGGGCTTAGCTTTTCGATGCAACAATTAATTGTCTACAGAGCAATCCAAGGGCTAGGCGCCGGGGTCGTTATGCCCCTTACAATGATTATTATTGGCGACTTGTATGAAGAAGCAAAAGAAAGAGCCAAAGCCCAAGGTTGGATTAGCGCAGTTTGGGGAGTTGCTGGAGTTCTCGGTCCTCTTCTTGGGGGATTTTTAGTCGATACGCTGTCTTGGCGCTATATTTTCTTTTTAAATATACCGTTTGGACTAATGGCTTTTATTGTTCTTCTAGTAAACTATAAAGAAGAAGTGGTAAAAGAAAAACGCTATATCGATTACATTGGAGCGGTGACGTTTTCAGTTGGAACCATTGCATTTTTATACGCGCTTTTAACCGGAAGTCAGCATCAAAACTGGGGAGATCCGATCATTATAGGATTATTTGTTCTAGCTGTTCTGACATTCATGGGCTTTATTTATATCGAAAAGAAATCGCCGGAACCTCTTATTCCGCTTGAGCTGTTTTCTATTCGAAGTGTATCTGTTATAAACTTATTAACACTTCTTGTCGGGTCAGTAGTTATTAGTATTACGGTTTACCTTCCAATTTGGAGCCAAGGAGTGATGGGAAAAAGTGCAACCGCTGCCGGTTTTGTGTTAATGCCCATGCCAGTATGCTGGACAATTGGTTCACTGCTTTCAGGGAATTTAGTAGGGCGTCTTAAAACGCACTCCATCCTTACGCTAGGAACGGCAATCGTAAGTACGGCATGTTTTATGCTGTTTTTAGTCTCCACGCACTCACCCGTATTTTTAATTTATGTAGCCGTTGGGGTTCTTGGGTTAGGAATGGGGATTATTACGCCTATCTTTATGTTAGTTATTCAATCAGCAGTCCCAGCTAGCAAAAGAGGAGTAGCGGTGGCTCTTAATACGTTTACAAATACATTTAGTCAAACGCTAGGTTCCGCAGTGTTTGGTACAATCTTTAACTTAGTGACGCTTTCACAGGCAAAGAAATTAGGGCAAGAAAATTTAAATGCTTCGTTTGAGACAGGCGGAGTACCGTCAGAAGAACTGTCAAAGCTGCATGAAATTCTTGCATCAGGTGTTCACATTATTTACAGTGGAACGTTTTTAGCTGCTTTACTAAGCTTTGCTGTCTCATGCTTATTAGTAAAAAACGGCCATAAAAAAATAAAGAACATATCTGTGCAAAAGTAACGGAAGAGACTGTTACAAAAGTAGTTTAATTGAAGGACAATCCGAACGAGTTTGAGTAAGGACCAAACTCGTTCGGATTTTTTTATTGGTAGGTGAATGTAGGTGCTTTTAGCTGTTGAATTAGTTATGCATTAGTCTCTTTTCTAAAAGAATTATCAAAGAGAGAAAAGAAAAAAGATATTGTCTAATAACGTTCGGGAAAAATCGTTAACAGAAGGACGGATTTTTATTATTGCCGAAAATTTCTTATTTTTTGTTTTTTTAGTATGGACATTTACTTGGTTGTTGATTATTATAAATTCTATAAGTATTGATTTTTAAGCGCTTACAAAAGAAACATTTGTCTTTCTCAGGAATACACTTGATTTTTAATTCATATACTACAAGTGCTTAGATTAATCTTTTAATGGGGAAAAGAGAAGTTTATAAGACGTGTTGAACAACAATGAGGGGGTATGGAAGATGACAAGCAGACGTTTAAAAGAATTCTTGAATAATAATTTAGAAGATTTAAAAGATAAAGGGCTATACAACGTCATTAATCCAGTAGAGGGACCAAATGGACCTTTGATTCAAATTGATGGAAAACAATTAATTAATTTATCATCCAACAACTATTTGGGGCTTGCTACAGACGAAAGGCTTATTAACGCGTCCAACGAAGCCACTGAAAAATACGGGGTGGGAGCTGGAGCTGTCCGAACGATTAATGGAACTCTAGATATTCATATTAAGCTAGAGGAAAAGCTTGCCGAGTTTAAGCATACGGAAGCAGCTATAGCTTACCAATCTGGCTTTAACTGCAATATGGCAGCCATCTCTGCAGTTATGGATAAACATGACGCGATTTTATCAGATGAGCTGAATCACGCTTCAATTATTGACGGGTGTCGGCTATCAAAAGCAAAAATTATTCCTTACAAACATTCGGATATGGAAGATCTCCGTGCAAAAGCAGGCGAAGCACAAAAGTCCGGTGCCTATAATAAAATAATGGTAATTACCGACGGTGTATTCTCAATGGATGGAGACATTGCTAAGCTTCCGGAAATTGTAGAAATCGCACAGGAATTTGATTTAATCACATACGTAGATGATGCTCACGGATCGGGCGTATTAGGTAACGGTATGGGGACAGTCAAACATTTTGGCTTATCTGAAAAAGTAGACTTCCAAATTGGAACATTGTCAAAAGCGATTGGAGCTGTAGGCGGATACGTAGCTGGAAAAAAAGACTTAATTGACTGGTTGAAAGTACGAAGCCGCCCGTTTTTATTCTCGACTGCTATTACACCAGGCACGGCTGCTGCATGTATTAAAGCGATTGAAATTCTAAGCACAAGTACAGAGCTGCAGGATCAAATGTGGGAAAACAGCCGTTATTTAAAGCAAGGATTAAAAGAGCTGGGCTTTGATACCGGCGAAAGTGAAACACCTATTACTCCGTGCATTATAGGAGATGAAAATCAAACGCAGATTTTTAGTGAGAGATTAATAGAAGAAGGGGTATACGCTAAATCAATTGTTTTCCCTACCGTTCCAAGAGGAACAGGACGCGTTCGCAATATGCCAACGGCTGCTCATACAAAAGAAATGTTAGATGAAGCACTTCGTATCTACAAAAAAGTAGGCAAGGAAATGAAATTAATCTAAACGTTGAATCTAAGCAGTACATGAGGAGGATATTGAGATGAAAAAAGTATTAATAACGGGGTCTCTAGGACAAATCGGTTCTGAATTAACAATGAAAATGAGAGAGATATATGGTTCAGAAAATATTATTGCCACTGATATTCGCAAGACGACGAGCGATGTTGTGACTTCAGGTCCATTCGAGATTTTAGACGTAACGGATCAGACTGCGTTATTTACGATCGCCGAAAAGCATAAAGTCGATACGGTTATTCACTTGGCTGCGCTGTTATCAGCGACAGCCGAGCAAAAGCCGCTTCTAGCTTGGAATCTAAATATGGGCGGATTAGTAAACGCGCTCGAAGTAGCTCGTGAGCTGAAGTGCCAATTTTTTACTCCAAGTTCAATTGGTGCATTTGGTCCAACGACTCCAAAAGACTGGACGCCGCAGGATACAATTCAACGTCCTACCACGATGTATGGTGTTAATAAAGTAGCGGGTGAATTACTTTGCGATTACTATCACCATAAATTCGGAGTAGATACACGAGGGCTACGTTTTCCAGGCTTAATTTCATACGTAACGCCTCCAGGTGGAGGGACAACGGACTACGCTGTTGAAATTTATTATGAAGCCGTTAAACATAAGCGCTATACGTCTTATATCGACAAAGGAACCTATATGGATATGATGTATATGCCTGACGCACTAAACGCTGTCATCCAACTAATGGAAGCAGACGGTTCTAAGCTGAAGCATCGAAATTCATTTAACGTTTCTGCCATGAGCTTTGATCCAGAACAAATGGCAGCTGAAATCAGAAAAACAATTCCGGAATTTGTGCTGAACTACCAAGTAGATCCTGTTCGACAAGCAATTGCTGAAAGCTGGCCCAACCATATAGATTCCAGCTGTGCGAAAGAAGAGTGGGGATTTAAAGCAGAATATAACCTAGAAAAAATGACGAGAGAGATGCTGGGAAAGTTAAAAGTTGAATCACAGCTTGTCTTAACGTAAGTAGAGAAAAATGATTTCTTCCTTGACAATAAAGTAAGCGCTTACTAAAAGGTGAGTTACTTGTTGCAAGTTCTACTTCGTAACAGTGGTGGACAGTACACATAGATTCTCTGACCCTTTAAGTGAGCGCTCGTTCGCTGAATAATCAGCACCCTTTTAGGTACCGTCTGTTAAAATAATAAGGGGATAGAAGGGAGGGAATGACAGTTGAACAATAAATTTCAACAAGTTAATGATTTTTCAATGGGAAGATTAACATCTTTACTCGTTCTTTTACATAATACGGAACTAGCTGAAGGTATTGAAAAGGAAATCAATGAGAGAGGATATAGCTATACAGTTGGAAAAGTCGGAGCGATGGAGCTGTCTAAAGTTGTGGCCGCAATTGAAACGAGCGCCAAGACAAACAATATTATTAATGCCCAGTCGTACCGGGAAGTCCACGCTCTTTATCATGCTATACTTGAAGCTATTCAAGGAGTTAGTCGAGGAACGCTGCAGCTAGGTGATATTTTACGGACGGTAGGACTCACATTTTCAATTGTGCGCGGAAAAATTGAGTTCTCAGGATCAAGCGAGGAATGGATTAGCGTTTGTGTGTATGGAACGATAGGTGCACCGAAAAAAGGCTTTGAACATGATACGTTAGGTTTTGGTTTTAACCATATTTAAAAATAATGGACAAAATAGTATGAACGTAAAAAGTGAGAGATGCACATAGCTGCTTTAAAAAAGATATTTTTCTTATTGAAAGCTTTTGTGCGGCGTGTTAACATAATGATTAATATAATAATTGCCTTTAAGACGGTCCAGAGAGGCCGAAAAGGACGGATCACTTATTTACTGCTTCTATGCCTATCTGTGCCCTTTTGCCCTCTGCGACAAAAGGGCTTTTATGCGTTACGTACCTCTTTTAAACGAAGTCCAGAGAGGCTTCAAAAGAGAATGGACATATGTTATTTTATCCATTCCTTCAAAAAAGAAAGAGCGTTGATACAGAAAGAATACAGTGGAGGGTGGAACAACATGAATTATCGTAACAAGACAGTTGTAGCATCAGTAGCAGGTTTGACGTTAGAAGGGATGGACATTATGTTTATCTCGTTTGCTATGTCAATGATTATCGCTGAATTTCACATTGATTTAGCAACGGGTGGACTTATTTCTTCTATTACGAATATAGGAATGCTGATAGGCGGAGTCATCTTCGGAATTTTAGCAGATAAATTTGGAAGAGTGCGGGTTTTTACCTACACGGTTCTTCTATTTGCAGTCGGAACGGCATTAACAGGTTTTGCAGCAAATGTTGAACAAGTGTATGCTTCACGATTTATTGCCGGAATTGGGGCTGGAGGAGAGTACGGAATCGGTATGGCTCTTGTTGCAGAAGCGTGGCCGAAACATAAGCAAGGAAGAGCTTCATCTTATGTTAGTATTGGCGCACAATTTGGAGTTATTCTTGCGGCGCTTTTAAGTTCTCTGATCCTGCCGATTTTCGGATGGAGAGCGCTGTTTTTTGTCGGAATTATCCCCGTCATTTTTGCTTTTATCGTACGAAAAAATTTAAACGAATCTCCTGAGTGGTTAAAAGCTCAAAAAGAGAAAACAGCCGTTGTTAAAAATAATGGCAAGCTACGTCAACTATTTGCTACGCCTAAGACGGCGATGACGACTATTTCTCTGGCAGTGATGGCTACCGTTCAAATTGCAGGCTATAACGGACTCATGATATGGCTTCCGTCTATGCTTCAGCAATCACAAGGACTCTCTGTTTCAAGTTCAGCTCTTTGGACAATCAGTACAGCCGTTGGAATGATTATAGGCATGCTAACATTTGGTCAATTTATGGATCGTTTTGGTTCGAAGCGTACTTTTGGAATTTTTCTTCTCGCTTCAGCGTGTGCGGTATTTTTATACTCGTATGCCGAAGGAAGTGCAGGGCTGCTTATAGGAGGAGCTGTTGTCGGATTTTTCTCAAACGGAATGTTCGCAGGATACGGAGCCTTGATCAGCAGTCACTATTCGGTAGAAGTTCGCAGTACTGCAACGAACACTATTTTTAACTTCGGGAGAGCGCTCGGAGGGTTGTCACCCATTCTTGTCGGCTATCTTTTGCAAAGCTATGATATGACGGTAGCGATGACGTACTTGGCGGGGCTGTACTGTATTTCGTTTATTTTTATGATGAGTCTTAAAAAAACGGGAGAAAAGAACGTGAAACAAATGAACGCTCAATCTGCTCTTTAACATAAAAAATAGATTCTATGCTTTTCTGGAAAAAACCGCGCTTACTCAAAAGGGCGGTTTTTTTGAGTGTATAAAAAATAAGTTCAGGTGTTAGATGATTGTTTCTTTCACAGATGCTTTATTAACAAAGACGTCCACAGTATCTATAAAAATATTTATGGATAAGCAGCTATTTTCTAATTTGTATTATAGTAATTCCTCTCTTACAATATGATGTGTAAGGCGGAAACAGAAAATACTATCTTTATTTACAGGAGGACGTTACTATGTCTAAACATATATTAATGGTCGTAACAACGGCTGACAAAATGAAAGAAAATCATCCAACAGGCCTTTGGCTTTCTGAATTTGGTGAAGCGTACGTAGAGTTTGAAAAAGCTGGATTTACGATTACTGTAGCAAGTCCTCTAGGAGGAAAAGCGCCGGTGGATGCTCGCAGCCTTGAAGGAGAGACTTCTCAAGAAATCTTAAATACAGCTAAGCATCTAGAGAATACCCTAAAACTTGATACAATTACAGACAGTGCTAAATTTGATGCTGTTTTCTTACCAGGCGGTCATGGCACAATGTTTGATCTGCCAGATAATCAAACGCTTCATGCTTTAATTCGTGAACTATACGAAGGAGACAAAGTAGTAGCCGCTGTATGCCATGGACCCGCAGGCTTAGTAGGTGTTACATTATCAGATGAAAAGCCGTTGGTGGAAGGAAAAGATGTCGCTGCGTTTACAGATGATGAAGAACGTGAAACAACATTAGACCGCTTCATGCCGTTTCTTTTGGAAACACGCCTGCGTGAACTTGGTGCAAATGTAGTAACTGCTCCAAACTGGACCGATAATGTACAAGCAGATGGCAACCTAATAACAGGTCAAAATCCTCAGTCAACAATCAGTGTAGCAAAAGCAGTCGTGAAACAATTATTAAACTAAGATGTAAAAAAGCCTGTAGGACTACAGGCTTTTTT
Source organism: Priestia megaterium (assembly GCF_009497655.1). Taxonomy (NCBI): domain Bacteria; kingdom Bacillati; phylum Bacillota; class Bacilli; order Caryophanales; family Bacillaceae; genus Priestia; species Priestia megaterium. The sequence continues at coordinate 1,568,019 of NZ_CP023317.1, forward strand.
ATTAACAGCATCAACAAAGACCGCCGTAGATAATGTGTATGTTTTGCTGTTTTGGACTAGAGAGATCCATCATCATACAAAAAATATGATGGTCAGTGTAATGAATACAAAAAGAGGGAAGCTTTTTATGGAGACTATTTTTTAAAAGAAATGAGGAAAAATGATGTCAGAAGTTATTATTAACGCCATTTTACAAGCCAAGCCAGGAAAAGAAGAAGAGCTTCGATCAGAGTTAGTAAAAGTTATTGAACCATCAAGAGAAGAAAAAGGATGTATTCAATACATTCTCCACCAGGATACAGACAAAGCAGGCACATTTGTTTTTTATGAGAAATGGAAAAGCAAAGAAGATGTTGAAGCTCACATTGAAACACCTCACTATCAACAATACAGACAGCAAACAGAACCGTTAATTGAAAGCAGAGCAGTACATCGTTTACAAGAAGTACGTTAATAAAAAGAAGCTGGAACAAAAGTGTTTTAGTTGAAGGAAGATCCGAACGAGTAATCGAGATTCTTGATGGAGAATCAAACTCGTTCGGATTTTTTTGTGGTTATGGTGAATATGAGTTTCATTTAGTGAGACCAAGCAGAAGCGTAAGCGATGAGGAGGCTAATCGACCGCACGCAGAAAGAAAAGGCTTGCAGGGAAATCAACAGCGGAATAACAAATAACCCATACTAAGTCCTTTATCCCATTTGTTTATCTTTAGATGGGATTGATTTCGTTATGACTCAATCTCTGTTTGTTATAAAGAACTAAAAAGCTGCAGAGGAAAAAAATTTCAGCTGCAAAAAGCCGATTGGAAAAGGGATAAGGCTGTGGAAGAAACAAAAAATAATACCAGTGGTGTTTGAGAAGCAGACAGGCGGGTAGATAAAAACTAGATGACATAGTTCAATAATTAACAAACTAAAAGGAGAGATCAAATCAATGCGTACAAATTTAAAACACTTTATTAACGGAGAATGGGTTGAATCAACAGGAAGCGAAACGTCAGATGTGATCAATCCTGCTACTGAAAAATCAATTGGTAAAATTAGCTTAGGTACAAAAGAAGATCTAGATAAAGCCGTGGCAGCAGCTAAAGCAGCCCTTCCCACATTTTCAAGAACAACAAAAGAAGAGCGAATTAAAATGCTTCGCAATATTGCAAAAGGATATGAAAAGCGTAAACAGGAGCTTATTGAAGTTATGACTGAAGAGCTTGGCGCTCCTTTAAAAATTTCAGAAGAAGTGCACTATGAAATGGGACTTAGCCACTTTAAAGAAGCAGCTAATGCGCTTGAAGATTACACATTTGAAAAAGATCATGGAAGCTACAAGGTTGTAAAAGAGTCTATTGGAGTAAGCGGACTTATTACACCATGGAACTTCCCAACAAATCAAACGTCTACTAAAATTGCAGGAGCTATCGCAGCAGGAAGTCCAATGGTATTAAAACCATCAGAACTTACACCGTATGCAGCGATGATATTAGCAGAAATCATTGATGAAGCTGGTGTACCAAAAGGTGCCTTTAACCTTGTAAACGGAACGGGAAGCACAATCGGTGACGGTATTAGTTCTCACCCGGACATTGATTTTGTATCATTTACAGGATCAGGTGCTGTAGGCGAGAAAATTATGCAAAACGCTGCTAAAACAATCAAAAAAGTAGCCCTTGAGCTAGGCGGGAAATCACCGCTAGTTGTATTAGAGGATGCGGATGTAGAAGAAGCGGCTAAAATAGCAGTTTCACACATTGCAATGAATACAGGGCAAGTATGTACGGCAGCAACGCGCATTATCATTCCTGCCTCTATGAAAGAAAAATTTGAAGAAGCAGTGAAGAAAGTTCTACCATCATTCCCAGTTGGTGATCCGTTAGATAAAGACAACGTAACTGGACCGCTCGTAGCGGAAAAACAGTGGGATCGCGTACAGGATTATATTCAAAAAGGAATGGATGAAGGTGCAAAGCTTCTTACTGGCGGAACGGGCAAACCGGACGGCTTAGAGACAGGGTACTTTGTTAAACCGACAGTCTTTACTGACGTTTCAAATGATATGGTTATTGCACAAGAAGAAATCTTCGGACCTGTAACAACTATTATTACGTATGATGATCTAGAGCAAGCTCTTGAAATTGCAAATGATACAGTTTATGGACTTGCAGGCTATGCGGTCGGAAAAGACCAAGAAACACTTGACTATGTTGCTAAAAACATTAGAGCTGGTCAAATCATCGTTAACGATGCCGAGCAAGACAGAGCTGCGCCATTCGGCGGATTCAAACAATCTGGTATTGGACGCGAGTGGGGAGCATTTGGTATTGAAGAATATCTAGAGCCAAAAGCGATCATGGGCGTTAAAGTTCCGGCAAAAGTATAATTAATGTAAAAAAAGAAGGGAGTTTTTCTCCTTTCTTTTTTTAGGATAAAGGATTAAAAGCTCTAAGAACGCAGTGTGTTCTTAGAGCTTTTTCAGATTTGTTTATCTGGAAGTGAGAAAACAGTTATGTTTATTACTCTTATTAAAAATTTTGCTGAATAGCTTGCTGTGCTTCGCGTAAATGTCTTAAGTGTTCTTCCATTCGTTTTAATTCTTTATCACCAGACGCCGCTTCTTTTTGTTCATTAATTTGCTGCTGAACCATATTCAACTGCATTTGAGCTTTTTGAAAATTGGCTGCATCCAAATTCATCTGCCCTTGACAAACAGCCTGTTCAGCTAATTGTAATGCTTCTTTAATATGAGTGTATGAATTCATGCTTCTCACCCTTCTGTATAGTATTTACAGTTAACATGCGCTGGTTCTTCGTAGCTATACAAAAGGATTTAGAAATAAAATAAAAATTACGTAGTACAAGCTAAGCAGGTTGCATAGATTTATCATAGTTCAATTTATAAAATCTTAGAAGTGATAGAGGGTGGATGTATGTGGGGGCTTTTTTCAGCTATGTATTATTAGGGCTATCATTAGCTGCGCCAATCGGTCCAATCAATGCAGCTCAGCTTGATAAAGGAATTAAAAGTGGTTTTTTGCATGCTTGGTTCTTAGGTATAGGAGCAACATCGGTTGACGCTCTTTATATGCTTGTAGTTTATTTTGGATCCGTTCATTTTTTAAGTAGCGATTTTATGAAAACGTTTCTTTTTTCGTTTGGGTGCTTTGTATTAATTTATACAGGTGTTGAGGGGCTAATGGGTGCAGGGAGGATTACACAGCATAGAAAAACAAACGGTGATTCTGTGTTAAAGTGTTTTTTCTCAGGTTTTTTGCTGTCATTAACGAATCCGCTTACAATTCTCTTTTGGCTTGGCATTTATGGCTCTGTTTTAGCAAAAACGGCTAATACATATGAAACTGAACAGCTTATCTTATATAGCTGCGCTATTTTTACGGGAATTCTGGCCTGGGATATTGCGATGGCAGCTTTAGCAAGCACGTTTCGACGATACTTAGCTGCGACGTTTTTAACTGCCGTGTCCGTTGTATCGGGGTTATCTTTAATAGGGTTTGGCCTATATTTCGGCTGGCAAGCCGCACAGCAATTAGGCTAAAAGAAGTGCTGAATCTAAAGTGTTTTCAGTACGTTGAAAAATAATAGAAAAGATGCTTCTTTTTACGCATAAATTTTTCAAACTATCACACACTACATCGAAGTGTGAGGAGTGATAGAGTGAAAAAGAAAATAGGCTGCGGAAGTCAAGTTGAAGGGAAATTAAAATGGTGGCAGCTGTCTTTAATCGGAGTAGGATGCATAATCGGCACAGGCTATTTTTTAGGATCAAGTATTGCCATAAAAGCAGCCGGGCCCTCTGTTTTAATTGCTTTTTTACTAGCAGGAGTATGCACATTTATTGTATTTGAGGCGCTTGCTAAAATGAGTGCTCAAGATCCTCAAAAAGGTTCGTTTCGCTCCTATGCTAAAAAAGCTTATGGAAGATGGGCAGGATTTAGCAGCGGATGGGTGTACTGGAGTTCAGAGATGCTGATCATGGGGAGTCAGCTCACGGCTTTATCTCTTTTTACACGTTTTTGGTTTGAAGATATTCCACTGTGGGTCTTTGCCTCTATTTATGCTGTTTTAGGCATTAGTGTTGTATTAATCGGGACAAAAGGCTTTGAACGAATGGAAAATGTATTTGCTGTCACAAAAGTGGCTGCTATTTTAATGTTTATTGTATTAGCTAGTCTCGCTTTATTTGGATTTCTTGACGAAGGTGCAAAACAAGGAGTGCCGCGAACGATAAGTGAAGTATTTCCTCATGGATTTTTAGGTTTATGGGGCGCTTTGCTTTATGCCTTTTATGCTTTCGGCGGCATCGAAGTCATGGGAATCATGACGGTTCGTTTAGAAAAAAAAGAAGACGCACCGAAAGCGGGAAGAAGTATGCTTATTCTTCTTGGAATTATTTATATTGTTTCACTGAGTTTAGCTATTTTAATTGTGCCATTTCATGATTTCCATGGAAATCAAAGTCCATTTATAAAGGCTTTAGAAACATATCATCTTCCATTTTTTCCTCATGTTTTTAATGGAGCAATGATTATTGCGGGTTTCTCAACGATGTCAGCGTCTTTTTTTTCCGTAACAACAATGATTGTCACTCTTTCAGAAGATGGAGATGCTCCTGCATTGTTTTCAAAACAAAAACAGAAAAAGCTGCAGTTTCCTTTACCGGCTTTACTTTTAACAACAGCGGGATTAGTTATTTCTATTGTCCTTTCCTTGCTATTGCCCGGGAAAATTTATGAGTACATTACAACAGCAGCTGGACTGATGCTGATTTATAACTGGTTTTTTATTTTAATTTCGTTTCATCGCTTAATTAAACAAACCGTTTGGGATAAAGTAAAACAAGCTGTTGGCCTCTTATTAATCCTGCTAGCAGTAAGCGGTACGCTGTTAGAATCTGCAAGCAGACCAGGTTTCTTTGCAAGCTTAGGCTTTTTAATTGTTATAAGCCTTGTTATTTTAAAACTGCGCCATAAGTGGAAAGAAGAAGAAGCCGCTAGTTAACATATATTTAATCTTTATGAGGGACACTATGCACGTTGTACAATTACAAAATAAAAGGTGGTTATGATCATGCCAAAAAACAAGCAGACTCCTTCTTCACAAGTAGATCAAAAACAAGTAGTAGATGACAAAGCAAAAGCGCTACGAGAAAATAATTATGAAGATGGTCATATTCGCAAGATAACTCAAAGCGGGGCAGACGGCCAATAACAAAAAAAGACGCGTTCGCGTCTTTTTTTTGTTGAAGTGTATCCTTACCAACGATGAGCTTTTGCATTACTTCGCAAGATGATGTTCGTTTGAGACATCTCTGTATGTCCATTTACTTGGGACTTTGAACGCTTCGGTCTCGTCCAGTTGTGGCGGAATAGTTCTGAATGCTGATCTACATGATTTTTATCATTCATCATAATCACCTCAAGGATAGGATACTTTCACAAGATATTTGCGGTGAAATATCTCTCTTATAGAATGGGGTAAAAAAGAAGAAATACACCTAACACTTTTAACCATACATATAAAAGCAGTGCCTATTCATAAACTACAGAAGGCAACTTCTAACTTTAGGTTAAGCTTCGGATTTATAAGGGAAAAACTGCCTTAGTGGGGACTAAGGCAGTTTTTGCTGGAGGGATTAAACTTCAATAATGATGGGAAGAATCATAGGTCTTCTTTTCGTTTGGTTATATAAGAACTGTCCAAGGGTGGTCTTAATTTCTTTTTTCATGATGTTCCATTGGTGAACGTGCGCTTTTTGCAATTGATTTACAATTTTAGTCACTTGTCGATTAACGTCTTTTAATAGCTGCTCTGAGTCTCTTGTATAAACAAAACCTCGCGAAATTGTATCTGGACCCGACACAATTTTTCCTTCCGTTTTATTTAAAGTAATCACAATAACCAGCATGCCATCTTCTGAAAGCTGTTTGCGGTCACGTAAAACCGCATTTCCAACATCCCCAATGCCAAACCCATCTACATATACATTGCCTGCAGAGATTTTTCTTGTTTGAACAGCTGTTCCGCCCTTGATGTCGACAATATCACCGTTATTTATAATAAAAATGTTCGCTTTTTCCACCCCTACGGATTCTGCTAATAAGCTGTGGTGATGAAGCATTCGAAACTCACCGTGAATGGGGATAAAATACTTTGGCTTCATCAATGTAGCCATTAATTTTAGCTCTTCTTGATAGCCATGTCCTGATACGTGCATGCCTGTTGCGCTTCCTGAACCGTAAATCACATGAGCCCCGAGTATGAAAAGACTGTCGACAATACGAGAGATATTACGTTCATTGCCAGGAATAGGCCCTGCTGATAAAATGACCGTGTCTTCAGGAAGAATCTCTACTTGTCGATGATTTCCGCTGGCTAATCTAGATAGAGCGGCCATCGGCTCGCCTTGGCTTCCAGTGCAGAGAATAGCGACTTGTTCAGGCGCAAGTGAATGTACTTCATAAGGTTCAATCAGCATCCCTTCAGGAATGGTTAAATATCCTTTCTCTAAGGCAACTGATACAACGTTAACCATGCTTCTTCCTAGCAGCGCAAGCTTTCTGTTCGTTTTAATCGCTGCATCGACAATTTGCTGTACGCGGTTAACATTCGAGGCGAAAGTAGAAATAATCACTTTTCGCTTTGCTTTACGAAAAGCTTCTTCTATATGTTTGCCAACTAGCTTTTCTGAAGGTGTAAATCCGGGGCGTTCAGCATTTGTACTTTCTGATATTAAAGCCAGTACACCTTCACTGCCGATTTTCGCCATTTTATGAAGATCTGGATATTGGTCGTTAACAGGAGTTAAATCAAACTTAAAATCTCCCGTATGTACAACAGCTCCTTCAGGCGTATGAAAGACAATTCCAAGGCAATCTGGAATGCTGTGATTCGTTTTAAAAAAAGAAAGCGGAATATTGCCTAATGTAATTTCTGACTCTTCGTTGATTTCAATAAGCTCCGTCTCAGCAGATAATTGATGTTCCTGCAGTTTAATATCGATTAATCCGAGTGTAAGGCTTGTTGCATAAATGGGGAGGCTTAACTGTTTTAGAAGATAAGGAATACCTCCGATATGATCTTCATGACCATGCGTAACAACCAGTGCTCGAACTTTTTCTCGGTTCTCTTGCAAGTATGTAATATCAGGTATGATCAAATCAATTCCTAATAAACTTTCGTCAGGGAATTTAGAGCCACAGTCAATTACAATGATGTCATCATCATATTGAACGGCATACATATTTTTTCCTATTTCATTAATGCCCCCTAAAGCAAAAATGGATAGTGTGTTTCTATTTATACTCACACTTAGTTCCTCCTATATTTTCAAAATGAATATGCAGAATTTCTACTCTTAGTATGAACATTTATTTCTGGTGCATTCTGTTAAATATGGAGATTTTATTTTTATTCAATATGAGGATGCAAGCAAAAAGAAAAGAAAGTCATTTTCCTAATACTACCTCTTATTTTCTTTTTATAACTCCATAAAATATAGACGTTATACATGGAGGTGGATGAAATGAGTAAACAAAATAAAAGCACAAACCAAGGAGTCAGCAGCAGTGCAGCAGCTTCTGTTGATAATGTGAATAAAAATATTTTATCAAACGATATTCATACAGATGAGCTTCAAAAAGCAAAAGCAAGTCGTCATAACAAATAAAAGAGTGACAGACAAAAGAGCAGCTTTGAGCTGCTCTGGATAAAATAGAGATAGGGAAGTGAAAAAACGTGTCAGAACACAAAAATTCTCAGTATAAAGAAGAAAATAAGTCAACGCCTAGTCGTCCTCTTGAATATAAAGAACGCGCAAACGAATCAAAGAGTACACGTCAAATGCTGCGCAGTATTCTCGAATATTCAAGTCGTTATCGTTAACAAATTTTACATATAATCATGGGCATATTTAAAAGGGAATGTCTCGACAAATATAAGGTATAAAGAACCTTTTTTGAAAAAATATATATTATTTACAATAAATTTAAAAAAATCATAAATGAACCTGCTATAATCCTCTTGAAAAGACAAGCGTTGCAAAAATTTGAGGGGAGCATTTTATATGCGGAAAAAATATAATCGCGTAGGTTATGCCGTTTTGACAATGTGTACAGCTTTATCTATCTCACTGCCTTTTACTACTCATCCAGCATCAGCAGAAAGCGCTGCTGACCCTGCACCAGAAATTAAAGCTTCTGTTGTAAATGAAAACAATGGTAAAAAAATCTTGTTTGATAATACCCATGGTCAAACGGCGGGTACAGCAGATTGGGTTATTGACGGAGGTTTTTCTGATTTTGGGAAAGGGCTGGCTGGCAGCGGGTTTGATGTAAAAGAGCTGCGGAAATCTACGCCGATTACATACAGTGACCTTAGCGGTTATAGTGTGTTTGTTGTGCCAGAAGCAAATATTCCGTATAAATCTTCTGAACAAGCTGCCCTTTTACAATATGTTCAGAACGGGGGAAGCGTCTTCTTTATTGCTGATCATTACAATGCAGACCGAAACAAAAACCGCTGGGATTCTTCAGAAGTTTTTAACGGGTACCGTCGTGGAGCATGGACAAACCCAGCAAAAGGCATGACAACGGAAGAAGCAAACTCTGAGGCAATGCAAAACGTAACAAGTTCTGACTGGTTAGCAAGTAACTTTGGTGTTCGCTTTCGCTATAATGCCATTGGTGATGTGACAGCCAATGATATTGTATCTCCTTCTCAAGCATTCGGTATTACGCTAGGTGTTTCCACCGTTGCTATGCATGCTGGTTCTACGGTTGCAATTACGGACCCAAACAAAGCAAAAGGAATTGTGTATCTTCCTAAGACAACGGCAAAATGGTCAAATGCTGTAGATCAAGGAGTGTATAACGGAGGGGGAAGAGCAGAAGGTCCTTTTGCTGCTGTTTCAAAAGTAGGGGCAGGTAAAGCTGCTTTTATAGGAGATTCTTCACCGGTTGAAGATGCTACACCAAAATATAAACGAGAAGATACAGGATCTTCTAAAACCACATATGACGGATTTAAGGAACAAGACGATTCTACACTGCTTGTAAATATGGTCAATTGGTTAGCGAAGCAAGAAAGCTATATTTCTTTGAATCAAGTATCAGGACTTCAATTGGATCAAGCTACAGCATTACTTTCGTCGGAAACGCCAAGTCAGTCCACTGAGCCTCAGCCAGAACCATGGTCAGCACCTACAGCAGGGTATAAATGGTACGATACGTCAACTTTTGCATCTGGTTCATATGGTTATAAAGGTGGAACTACGCAACCACCAACTGCTAGTGCTTACACATTTGAACATCAAGCCATTTTACCAACGAGCGGCGTATTCCAAATACGCGTAAAGGTAAGCGGGCTTTCAGCTAACACTGCGTACAGCACGTTTAATCTAGGTGTATATAACGGATCGGGAACTCAAATTGCTAAAGTCCAAAACGCAGATGGAAGCTGGCCGTCATCCTATGGATACAGCAGCAATTTTTCAATTACAACGGACGCAGATGGAAATGGAGAAAAGGTTGTAAATGTCCAACTAAATCCAAGTGCAGCGGGGAGTGCTAATCTCCGTTTACGCCAAAGCAGTACGAACGCATATACAGAAGCTGTAACGGTAGGGAACGTAGCGGTTGAACCACTGCCTTAATAATAGTGAAAGCAAGCACTTGTGCTTGCTTTTTTGTTGTTGTATTTCCTATCTTTGAGGTTAAAGAAACGTCAGAGGAGAGGCTTATCCATAAAGGAGAAATATGATATCTTAGAAGAAAGAATGAAGTAAAAGGAGTCAGCTAATATGTCTAAATATAAAGAATTAGAGACAGGTTATCTAATGGATAAAATTAAAGAATACAAAGAATTAATTTGGAGAGTAGGGCCAGGAAGTGAAAGAACAATAGAAGCTGTTCAAGAGATTCAAGGAATGGAAAAAGAGTTAAAAGCACGGGATGCGGAATTTGAAGCTACGGATTGGAAAGCTTTTACTCAGGAAATAAGAGAGAACTACGATTTTATTTATTAAGAAGACACATTTATCATAATGTGCTTGAGATAAATATCTCCAAGTAGAAGGCTTTCTGTTTTCTACTTGGAAACGATAAAAGTAGTATGAAGACGATTAAGAAAAATGATCCAGTATCAATGAAGCAAGTAATCCAAGTGCAGCAATCAATCCTGTAATAGAACCTCCTTCTTCATAGGCCTCTGGCATCATTGTAGAACCTACCATAGCAATAATACCACCGCCGGCAAAAGCAGCAATAGCAGCCATAAGTGTCTCAGATGCATGATCTAAAAAAACAAAGCCTGTCCATGAACTAAAAGCTGAAATGAACAAAACAGCTGCCCATAGTAAAAAAATTTTCCTCTTAGAGAATCCGCTTTTTACTAGACCGGTCGTACTGGACAGTCCTTCAGGAATATTACTTATAAAAATAGCGATAACAAGAAGCCAGCTAACGGTTGCTTTTTCAATTAAGCTAGCTCCAATCATAATGGACTCTGGGATTGCATCCATGACGGTTCCTATAAATATAGCAATTCCAGAACTATTCGCGGCCATTTGTTTTGTAGACCTCTTTCTTTTATTCGCTCCTTGACGTGAAATTAGATAGTCTAAAAAAGTAAAAACGACAGCCCCCGCAAGGAACCCAAGAGAAGTAGCTTTTAACCCGCCGCTATGAACCGAGTCTCCAAGCAGCTCATAGGTAGATGCTCCAATTAATACACCCGTCCCAAAAGCCATAATATAACCAATTATCTTTTTGCCGATAGGCAAAAAAACTGCTGCCAAAGCACCAAGAAGGACAGCTGATCCTGAAATTCCGCCCCACATCGCAGCTTGCCACATGAAAAATCCCTCCTCATCTCTATTTTCTATGGATACTTTCCCTAAGAAAAGAAAGAAAAAACGTAAAAGTAGAAAAAAGGAATTTATTCGATTAAGTAATGGTTTCATTTCGTTATCCTTGTGAAAGAGAGTGTTCCAGCATCCAAGCTGAGACTATATTTATTTTAATATTCATAAAATTTTAATTATACTGAAATAAAAAACTATTTTACGAAAATGACTGATTTGACAGAGGTAAATGGTTTACTTAAGTGTTTTTCTGAAAAAAACAATTGTATTTCTGAGGAAAATTTATTATTATAAAATAAGTAATTATACAGTCGAATAGCTAAAAATAGAAAAAATAGTTTAGTTGTAAAGGTACTAGGTAAAAATGGAATGATTTAAAAACGACAGCTGTTCCATCAGAAACAGAAAGTATCTTTCCTAACAGAGCTATAACAAGTTTAGGAGGAGGAAATGGAATGGCAGACAAAGAGTTAAAAAGAGGCTTAGAATCTCGTCACATTCAAATGATCGCGCTTGGTGGAACAATTGGCGTTGGATTATTTATGGGATCAGCAAGCACGATTCAATGGACAGGTCCATCGGTATTGCTTGCTTACGCAATTTGCGGAATGTTTATTTTCTTTATTATGCGTGCTATGGGCGAAATGCTGTACATGGAACCAAGCACAGGTTCATTCGCTACATTTGGCCACAAATATATTCATCCATTAGCAGGTTATATGGCTGCTTGGAGTAACTGGTTTCAATTTGTAATCGTAGGGATGTCCGAAATTATAGCGGTAGGAGCATATATGCATTACTGGTTCCCTCATTTACCAGCTTGGGTGCCTGGTATTATCGCCATGTTGATTTTAGGCACAGCAAACTTAGTTTCAGTGAAATCATTTGGAGAGTTTGAATTTTGGTTTGCGATGATTAAAATTGTAACAATTATTTTAATGATTATCGCGGGACTTGGATTAATTTTCTTTGGATTTGGAAATGATGGAGACGCAATCGGGTTATCAAATCTTTGGGCACACGGAGGCTTCTTTGCAGGGGGATGGTCAGGCTTTTTCTTCGCGCTATCTCTTGTTATTGCAGCTTATCAAGGAGTCGAGCTAATTGGGATTACAGCTGGTGAAGCAAAGGATCCTAAAAAAACGTTAACAAGCGCAATTCAAAGCATCATCTGGCGCATTTTAATTTTTTATATTGGCGCTATTTTCGTCATCGTGACGGTATATCCTTGGAATGAGTTAGATTCTTTAGGAAGTCCATTTGTATCTACATTTGCTAAAGTTGGTGTTACGGCAGCTGCAGGTATCATTAACTTTGTAGTCATTACGGCAGCGATGTCAGGCTGTAATAGCGGAATCTTTAGTGCAGGACGCATGCTTTATACGCTCGGTGTAAACGGTCAAGCACCTAAATTCTTTACAAAAATTTCTCGCAACGGCGTTCCAATTTACAGTACGCTCGCTGTTATGATTGGATTAGTAATTGGTGTTATTTTAAACTACATCGCTCCACCTAATGTATTTGTTTATGTATACAGTGCTAGCGTGCTTCCTGGAATGATTCCTTGGTTCATTATTCTTATCAGCCAAATTCGTTTCCGTAAAGCTAAAGGTGCTGAAATGGATAGTCATCCTTTCAAAATGCCTTTTGCGCCTGTAACGAACTATGTAACCATTGCTTTTCTACTAATGGTGCTCGTAGGCATGTGGTTTAATGATGAAACGCGTATTTCACTTATTGTAGGGGTTATTTTCCTCGCTCTCGTTGTCATTAGTTTTTACGCATTCGGAATCAATAAACGTATGATACCTGATACAGAGAACGGTCAAATAAAGAAATAAATATGCTTTTTCATAATCGAAAAGCAAAACAAAAAAACGGCTGATAAAAGCCGTTTTTTTGTTTTGCTTAAATAAAAGACATAAGAAAAAATGTCATTAAATGCACAAAACGAAATACTCGTTCAAATGCAGGAGGAGAACGAGGAAGCAGGAGATGTTATTGATGTATTTATGAAAGAGTATAAAACAGAAGAAATTATTAAATAGCACGTAATTGAGAAGAATATTGAGTGGTTTTGTTGAATAAATAAAAAGAAAACACCTTTATTTTTTATTGAAAAAGAAACGGACGTAAGAAAACTTCTTGTTTATCAAGAAGTTTCTTTTGTATCTGAACATTAGTTTGTATACGCAGGTAGGGGAGAGGTGATGAAGGTGAAAAAAATTGGTGAAGGTCACGTCTTTTTTATTATTCTCGGAGGCCTGTTTATTTTAATAGGTACACTCTTTGCAAATACTTCTGTTTATTTTCTCATCTCCGGATGGATAGCAGCTGTCTGTTGTTTAGGAATCAGTGCTGTACTAAAGAAAGGAAAAACAAAATCAGTCAGTAAAGAAGATGAGCAATAATAATTTTTATATAAAGATGGAAATTAAATATATGAAAAGGAAGAATGGATATCCATTCTTCCTTAAGTCATGGTGTGTATGAAATTGTCTTAGAAACGTCCGCCGCCAAGTTGTTGCTCAGCTAATTGTACAAGACGTTTTGTGATTTCGCCGCCTACTGATCCGTTTGCACGTGCAGTAGTGTCAGCTCCTAAATTTACTCCGAACTCGCTAGCGATTTCATATTTCATTTGATCGATTGCTTGTTCAGCTCCGTATACTAATAATTCATTATTATTGCTGCTTTTATTGTTTGCCATTGTATTCAACTCCTTTCTGTAACGTTAAGGTGTGAATAAAGGAAGAAGAATATGCAACAAACTGATATTTATTTTATAAAAAACATATTTTTACGTCGTTTGCCCTTCTAGAAGCTTAACAGGAAGACAGATTTCACGGGGGACATTACTAAATTCTCCTTCAATTTCTTTTAGTAAAATATCAATGGCTGTTTGAGCAATCGATTCGATTGGCTGTTGAATTGTAGTTAGGCCAGGTAACAAAGTCTGACTGGCTTCTGTTCCATCATAGCCCACGATTTTTAAATCTTTTGGGATGCATTTTCCTCTTTTTTGTGCTTCAGCAACTACTAAAGCTGCAAGTAAGTCATCGCTTGCAAAAATACCGTCTACTTCCGGATGTTCTTCAAAAACCTTAGAAATAGTTTCTCGCTGAATGTTGCGGTCAAAGGTATTTGAAATCTCATACGTGATAGGCTGTTTTCCGTACTGTTTCATCACGTTTTCATATGCTTTCCTTCTTAAGTTAGCTGGAGTTTCAAGTTTAAGGGGACCGTTAATATGAATAATATGCTTACAATCTTTTGAAATAAGCAATTCCGTGGCTTGTTCTCCTCCAGAATAGTTATCAGAAGATACGGTAGGAATATCTTTTGATAAATAATGATCGACTGCTACTACAGGAAGGCTTTGACTTTCGGAATCAAAAATACCTCTATTATAAGTAACGGCAATAACACCGTCTACCTGATTTCTGATAAGCATTTCTACATATTTTTTTTCTTTATCAATGCGATTCAGACTGTTACAAAGAAGTACTTTGTAGTTAAGGGAAGCACATATACTTTCAATATGAAAGGCTAACTCTCCGAAAAAAGGGTTGCTCGTTTGCGGGACAATCATCCCGATTAAATTTGTTCGCTTATTAAATAATGAACGCGCAATATCATTTGGGAAATAATTAATTTCTTTCATTGCTTTATAGACATTTTCTCGCGTTTCTTTGCTTATGTAACCACGGTTATTTAATACACGAGAAACTGTAGTCGGTGAAACACCTGCAATTTTTGCTACATCACTAATTTTGGCTTTCATCTAGTTTCCTCCTAATTTCTCCAAAACCTTGCTTTTATAGTATATATCTGCTGTGGAAAAGCCTTAAAATAAATGCAATCAAGCGAGCAGCTTTCCAGTCGCTACGTTTTATTTTGATACATAAAAATCTATGTAAGGATTGTAAACGGTTTATTGAACAACTTAAACATACCACAAAGCCCACTTTTACGCCTAATACAAGCTTTTTGCAATATAAAATGTGAAACCGGTTGACATATGAAACCGGTTGACATAAAATCAAGTTGAAAGTGCTTTCATTTTGTTAGATAAAAGATTTTATATCTTAAGCTAAAGGGGTAACTAAAATGAAAAGTTCAAAAAGTTTATATTGGAAGCTGAGTGCATATTTTTTCTTCTTCTTTTTTACGTGGTCGTCGAGCTACTCTTTATTTTCTATCTGGTTAGGGCAAGAGATTAAGTTGAACGGATCAGCTACAGGCTTAATCTTTTCTGTAAACGCTATCTTTGCATTGTGTATGCAGCCTTTGTACGGATATATATCTGACAGGATAGGTTTAAAGAAGCACATTTTATTTTTTATTAGCTGTCTTTTAGTGTTTGTAGGACCATTTTATATTTTTGTTTATGGGCCCTTACTTCAATACAATGTGTTGATAGGAGCTATTATTGGAGGCTTATATTTAGGAGTAGCGTTTTTGGCGGGCATCGGAGCGATTGAAACATACATAGAGAAAGTCAGCCGAAAATATAAATTTGAGTACGGGAAATCTAGAATGTGGGGGTCATTAGGCTGGGCTGCAGCTACATTCTTTGCAGGACAACTATTTAACATTAATCCTCATATTAATTTTTGGGTGGCATCCGTTTCAGCGGTTATCCTAGTGGCTATTATTTTTTCTGTGAAGGTAGAAATGAGCAGCTATGAAATGGAAAAAGCTGAATCCGTCACGCTGAGAGATGTAGGTAATTTATTCTTATTGAAGGAATTTTGGTTTTTTATGATTTATGTTGTTGGCGTTACGTGCGTGTATGGGGTATACGATCAGCAATTTCCTATCTATTACGCATCTTTGTTTCCTACTGAATCGATAGGTAATCAAGTATTTGGCTACTTAAATTCGTTTCAAGTATTTTTAGAAGCCGGAATGATGTTCGCAGCACCGTTTATTGTAAATAAGATCGGTGCAAAAAATAGTTTGATTTTAGCAGGATTTCTAATGGGATTTCGTATTATTGGGTCAGGACTTGTGGTTGGTCCAATTGGAATATCTTCGATGAAGCTTATTCATGCATTAGAACTTCCTATTATGCTCATTGCCATCTTTAAATATTTGGCAGCTAACTTTGACACGCGCCTATCTTCTATCCTTTATTTGGTTGGATTCCAATTCGCTTCACAAATAGGTGCTTCAGTTCTTTCACCCATAGCGGGAGGATTATATGATAGCGTAGGCTTTTCCCGTACCTATTTAATTATGGGAGGTATGGTTTTGGTATTTAACGTTATTTCCATGTTTACACTACTAAACTCTAAAAAACATAAGTTTATAAGAAAAGATGTACAAGAAAACACGCAGATTATATAGGGGGATATGATGATGTTAACGATAAATAAAATCGAGCAAGCTCAACGTTCATTAAATGAAGCAGAGAAAAAGGTAAATCATCAATATCGGTTAGGGTATCATATTATGGCGCCAGCGAACTGGATTAATGATCCGAATGGGTTGGTTCAGTATAAAGGAGGATATCATGTTTTTTATCAACATCATCCTTATGACGAGAATTGGGGACCGATGCATTGGGGACATGTCAAAAGCAAAGATCTTGTTCATTGGCAGCATTTACCGATTGCTTTAGCTCCTGGAGATACATTTGATAAAGATGGATGTTTTTCTGGAAGTGCCGTGGATAACGAAGGAGAGCTTACGCTAATTTATACAGGACATAATTATATAGACAAAGAGCTGGATACTTTTTTTCAAAACCAAAATATAGCTGTTAGTAAAGACGGCATTACCTTTGAAAAAGCAGAGGTCAACCCAGTTATTGCGGAGCCGCCAGCAGATAGTTCTCATCATTTTCGAGACCCTAAAGTATGGAAGCACGAGGATTTCTGGTATATGATTCTAGGAAACTCAACAAAGAAACAAGAGGGACGCGTTATTTTATACCGGTCTTCAAATTTACGAAAATGGGAATATGTTGGCGTCCTTGCTAAAAGCGATGGAGATCTAGGATATATGTGGGAGTGTCCGGACTTCTTTGAGTTAGACGGAAAGCATGTGTTAATGATTTCTCCTCAAGGGATAGAAGCAAAAGGTGATTCCTATCACAACCTTTTCCAAACGGGATATTTAGTTGGAGAGTATAGTTATGAAACCAATACTTTTCATCATGGGTCATTTATTGAATTAGATCACGGCCACGATTTTTATGCTGTTCAAACGCTTTTAGATGATAAAGGAAGACGAATTGCAATCGGGTGGATGGACATGTGGGAAGCTAATATGCCAACGAAAGAGGATGGATGGTGCGGTGCGCTAACGCTTCCGAGAGAACTAACTTTAAGAGAGGATAAAGTGTTAATGAACCCCGTCCAAGAGCTGACATCACTTCGGAAAACTCAATATAATATGCTAACCAATAAAGCTCTTTCTGAAAGCTATGTAGTAGAAGTAAATGAAGATTTGCTAGAGATACAAGCTGTATTTGATTTAGCGGACTGCCAAGCTTCATCAGTAGGAATAAAAATTTGTGGAATAAACAATGATGAAACGCTTATGTGTTATAACCTTAATGAGCAAAAGCTAGTGCTTGACTGTACTCACTCGGGAAAAGAAGATGGAGTGAGGAAAGTAGCGTTGCAAGCAGGTGAGACACTAGCTTTACGAATATTTGTGGATCGTTCTTCCATCGAAGTATTTGCAAACGAAGGACAAGCTACCATGACAAGCCGCATTTATCCAAAAGAAAGCAGGCTTGGAATTGAGTTATTTACTGAAGGAGGAGACGTAATCGTAAAAGAGTTAACGTATTGGAATTTAAAAGATATTTGGGGGTAAAATACAGAGGAAGAAGTATATTAATACTTCTTCTTTTTTGAGCATTTAATAGCTCGTCAACAAAGTGGCGGTATATAAATGGATAAGGCACTTTAGATTAAAAGTACGAGCAAATACGATATAATAGTAAAAGAGATAATGAATGAAAGAGAAACTGTCCTGCTCTAAGATGCCCAAAAGAAAGCAGGATAGAGCAGGGCTGCTGCACTTATAAAACCACGATCAGTAAAGAAAAGAGTTATGTTTTAAGACACAAGAAGAAAAGGAGATACGATGACTAATCAAAAAGAAACAGGATGGAATTTACGTAATAGCTATGCGGAGTTACCAAACATTTTTTTTACGCCTCTTGATCCTAATCCAGTGAGTTCACCTAAAATAGTCAAATTTAACGACTCTTTAGCCGCATCTTTAGGGTTACAAAAAGAACAGCTGCAAAGCCAAGAAGGAGTTAGCATTTTGGCTGGAAACAGTGTTCCAAAAGGTGCTTTCCCACTTGCACAGGCTTATGCAGGACATCAATTTGGCCACTTTAACATGCTAGGAGACGGACGGGCTATGCTGATAGGGGAGCAAGTTACGCCTTCGGGTGAACGAGTGGATCTTCAGCTTAAAGGCTCAGGCCGAACTCCGTATTCCCGGGGTGGAGACGGTCGTGCAGCTCTGGGACCTATGCTGCGTGAGTATATGATTAGTGAGGCGATGCAGGCCCTTGGTGTTCCGACTACTCGGAGCCTGGCAGTCGTAACAACAGGCGAATCCATTGTTCGCGAAAAAGAACTGCCGGGGGCGATTTTGACGCGTGTAGCTTCCAGTCACCTTCGTTTTGGCACATTTCAATTTGCTGCAAAATGGGGAACAGTCGAAAACCTTCAAGCTTTAGCTGACTATGCATTAGAACGTCACTTTTCCCACATAGAAAAGAATGAAAAAAAATATTTATCATTGCTTCAAGAAGTGATTAAGCGTCACGCTACCCTAGTTGCTAAATGGCAGCTTATTGGTTTTATTCATGGCGTCATGAATACGGATAATATGACAATTAGCGGAGAAACAATTGATTATGGGCCATGTGCATTTATGGATACCTATGATCCAGAAACTGTATTTAGTTCAATTGATGTACAAGGGCGCTATGCATATCAAAATCAACCAGGCATTACAGGGTGGAATCTTGCGAGGTTTGCTGAAGCTTTATTACCTCTGTTGGATCAAGATATAGAAAAAGCAGTTGAAATAGCACAAAACGCCGTGACGGAATTTCCAAAATTCTATCGAGAAAACTGGCTGGCGGGTATGCAGGCTAAACTTGGACTTTTTAACGAAGAAAAAGAAGATGAAGCATTATTCCAAGAGCTTCTTACCATGATGAAAACCTATAAAGCTGACTATACAAATACATTTCGTGCATTAACTTTCAATAAGCTAGGAAAGAGTGACCTGTTTGAAAGCGAAGAATTTGCACAGTGGCAGGAGTTATGGCAGAAAAGACTAGGCAGACAAAAACAATCTAAAGCAGAGTCGGAAGAGCTTATGAAACATAACAATCCCGCTGTCATTCCTCGAAATCACCGAGTAGAAGCAGCGCTAGATGCAGCACAAAAAGGAGACTACAGCGTTATGGAAAATCTTCTAGAAGTGCTTTCTAGCCCATATGAATCGCCGGATCAGTTAGAGTATTGTACACCGTCTGCTCCGTCTAATCAGCCTTATCAAACGTACTGCGGCACTTGATTTATTTAGATAAGAACAGCTATTTAAAGACAGCATAAATGAAATCAAAAAGAGCTCTTTATAAAGAGCTCTTTTTGATTTCCTGAAAAATGTATGATTGATTAATTGAAATGATAGCGATTCCTTGGGAAGAGCTGCATAAAATTTAACAGTATAAAAGAATCAAAATAAAAAGAGATTACCTAATTCTTTTGTCTCTTATTATTACCAGTAGAAACTATTATATAATAAATTATTCCACTATTTCACAAAAAATACATTAACGATATTTTCTTGAAGCTTGGGTACTTTAACAGCTGTAGAAAAGCTTATAAAAGAATAGTAGGTTAAATATGATGATGAATTTGCCGATTTAATTAAAAAGTTAAAGATTTAAGACTTTATAACTAAATTAAAAAAACAAAGGGATAAAAAAGGGTATGATCACTCCATTTTACCTATTTGACTTTTCAATATTATGCAAGTAATCTTGGAAAGGTAATGGAACCGGTTCTGTTATTTCACCAGATGGATATGACTTCTCGATACATAGAAAATGGATCACTTGTGAGTAACACAAGAAAAAGTATGATACAAAAGGGAGAAAACAGATGAACATTAAGAAAATCGCAAAGCGAACAACAGCATTATCTTTTGCTGCAGCTATGTTAGTAGGTGCTGGATCTCAAACATGGGCAGCTGAAAGCAATCATAAAGATACAAATAATAATTATAGAGTTTCTCATATTACACGTGATAACATGCTGAAAATTCCTCAGCAGCAAAAAAGCGAACAGTTTAAAGTTCCAGCTTTTGATAAAGCAACAATCAAAAATATTGCCTCTGCAAAAGGGTATGATAAATCGGGTAATTTAATTGACTTAGACGTATGGGACAGCTGGCCTCTGCAAAATGCTGACGGAACAGTAGCCAACTACCATGGTTACCAAGTTGTATTTGCGCTAGCAGGCAATCCTAAAGATGCGGATGATACATCTATTTATGTGTTTTATAAAAAAATAGGTGAAGAGTCGATTGACAGTTGGAAAAATGCAGGAAGAGTGTTCAAAGACAGTGATAAATTTGTACCGAATGACCCTCATTTGAAAAAACAAACACAAGAATGGTCAGGATCTGCTACTTTAACATCAGACGGAAAAGTACGCTTATTCTATACTAATTTTTCAGGTGCAAACTATGGAAAACAAACTTTAACAACAGCTCAAGTAAATGTATCTCAGCCAAGTGCAGATACGTTAAAAATTGAAGGTGTTGAAGATCATAAATCCATTTTTGATGGTGATGGTAAAAAATATCAAAATATTCAGCAGTTTATCGACGAAGGCGCATATGGTTCAGAAGATAATCATACGTTGAGAGATCCTCACTATGTAGAAGATAAAGGGCATAAATACCTTGTGTTTGAAGCAAACACAGGAACTGAAGATGGTTATCAAGGGGAGGATTCTCTTTACAATCGAGCTTACTACGGTGGAAACAATCCATTTTTCCAATCAGAAAAAGAGAAATTACTGCAGAGTTCTAATAAAAAGAAAGCCTCTTTAGCAAACGGCGCATTAGGCATTGTAGAACTAAATAACGACTATACCTTAAAAAAAGTAATGGATCCACTGATTACCTCAAACACGGTAACAGATGAAATTGAACGCGCAAATGTATTCAAGAAAGATGGAAAATGGTACTTATTCACAGATTCTCGCGGGTCTAAAATGACCATTGATGGTATCGGCCAAGATGACGTATATATGCTAGGATACGTATCAAATACGCTGACAGGAAAATACAAACCGCTAAATGATACAGGACTTGTTTTACATATGAACCTCGATCCTAATGACAAAACGTTCACGTATTCACATTTTGCAGTTCCACAAGTTAAAGGAGACAATGTCGTGATTACAAGTTACATGACAAACAGAGGCTTCTATTCAGAGGAACACTCTACGTTTGCTCCTAGCTTCTTGTTAAGTATTAAAGGATCAAAAACAGCTGTTGTGAAAAATAGTATTTTACAACAAGGACAATTAACTGCAGATAAATAATTTTTAAAAACGAAAGAGAATGGCGACAACTGCTGCTGTTTTCTTTCGTTTTATTATGTAAGCAAAAATATGCTGTAACTGCAGTGCTAAGTAAAATGAAAAAGTAGTATATACAGATTCACAGTTATTCAAAGAAAATGAAACATTCAGACAGACTATAACTTTAAGAATGAAACCGGTTGACATGCAAGGTTGACTAACTTAATATATTTACATATAATGGCTTGAAACGCTTTCATAGATTAGTATGACATGATGGTACTTATAGGTGAAATAACTTGTAGTAGTAGGGAATGTCTCATTTCTTTGAAAGAGAAACTTCCGATCGTGAACTGAAAATAAAGAAGGTGCTTCTAATGAAACGAATTGATAAGGTATACAATCAGCTGTTGAGTAATTTTCAGGAGTTTACAGAAGTGGAACTTTTACATAAACAAGGAAGCTCAGCGATTGAAATTGCTGAACAATTAGATTTAGAGAGATCTAATGTAAGTCTTGAACTGAACAAACTTGTCCGCATGCAAAAAGTAATTAAAATTAAAATGTTCCCCGTTCGCTACGCTCCGCTAGAGATTGTCGAAACCATTTTTCGTCAAAAGTGGGATACGAATAAGATGGAAGTGGAAAAACTAGAGCAGCTATCTAATGGGGGAAAAGAAGAAGCACTTTCTGCTAATCCTTTTGAATTAATGATTGGAGCCACAGGCAGTTTGAAAAAATCGATTTCTCAAGCAAAAGCTGCTGTTCTTTACCCGCCCAATGGGTTACATATGCTGCTATTAGGTCCCACGGGATCAGGCAAATCTCTTTTTGCAAAACGAATCTATCAATTTGCTATATATTCAGAGAGGTTAAAAACAGGGGCCCCGTTCATTACCTTTAACTGCGCTGATTATTACCATAATCCTCAATTACTTCTTTCTCAGTTATTTGGTCATAAGCAAGGGAGTTTCACTGGAGCAACTGAAAGTAAAGTAGGTTTAGTAGAACAAGCAAATGAAGGCATTCTCTTTATGGATGAAATACACCGGCTTCCTCCTGAAGGTCAAGAAATGCTTTTTTACCTCATTGATCAAGGTACGTACAATCGTCTAGGGGAAACAGATCATAAGCGAATGTCTAAAGTATTAATTATTTGTGCTACAACTGAAAATCCCGGTTCAGCCTTACTGCAAACTTTCTTAAGAAGAATTCCGATGACTATCCATATTCCGTCATTAGAAGAGCGATCTCTCAAAGAAAAGATTCGTCTCACAACGTTTCTTTTAGAACAAGAAGCTAAACGAATTAATAAAAAGCTAAGTGTCCACATTGATGTATTAAATGCTTTAATCCACACTGAAAAATTCGGGAATGTAGGGCAGTTAAAGTCCAATGTACAGCTCGTGTGCGCACACGGATTTTTAAATAACCTTGATAGTAAACATATGGTGGAACTTACAGTGAGAGATTTGCCTGATGATATTAAACGAGATTGGATTTCAAATAGTAAAAATATGGAGCGCAGCAGAAAAATTTCTGAATATGTAAATCTCAAAACGATCATTTCTCCGGCTATGGAGAGCCAAGAAATAAAAATAGAGGAAGACGTATCATTTAATTTATATCAGTTAATAGAAGAAAAAGTAGATGTTTTAACAAAAGAAGGTTTATCTCAAGAAGACATCAATCAATATATTCTTACTGACATTCATTTGAATGTTCGGAGCTTTTTTAATCAAAAAAATGGCCAGAGTTCTAATTTAATGAAATTCGTAGAAGACGACGTAATTCAGCTTACAAAAGAATTAAAACATTTAGCAGAAAAAGAATTGAACTGTAAATTTGATCGCAGATTTATTCATTTTTTGAGTATGCATATGGAATCCTTTTTAAAGCGAAAAAAACAAGTAGACGTATTAAATACAAAGGAGATAGATGAAATTCGCGAAACGTATCCAAAAGAATATGCGGTAGCCCTGCTTTTTAAAAATCGAATTGAAAAGTGGTTTAACATTGTCGTGCCAGAAATAGAAGTTATTTATCTCACAATGGTTATTCAATCCATTCGAACGTTAGAAGAAAATAAGCGAGTGGGGATTGTGGTTGCTGCACATGGAAACAGCACGGCAACTTCTATGGTAGAAGTGGCTACGGAGCTTTTAGGAAGTACTCCTATTATAGCTATTGATGTGCCTTTGACGGTATCTCCAGTCGAAATTGTAGATAGATTAATCCAGGGAATTAAGAAAGTAGATGAAGGAGAAGGCGTATTAATGCTTGTAGACATGGGCTCGCTTGCCATGTTAGAAAGCAAGTTAGAACAAAAAACAGGGACTAAGATTAAAACAATCAGCAACGTGACGACGTCTATGGTGTTAGACACCGTTAGAAAAGTAAATTATTTAGACTTAAATTTATATGCCATATTTGATTCGGTGCAAAAAGACTTTATGGAATTTATAGATAAGCAGCAGCATGTGTTTGGGAAAAAGAAAGCCCTTGTTTCTATTTGTACAACAGGAAGCGGTACAGCAAAACAATTAGAAAAAATCTTAACGATTATTTCACGGAAAGTATCTCAAGAGCCTATTAAAATTCTAACCGTTTCTTCTATTAAATTAGCAGCAAACATTCGGGAAATTCAAAAAGAATATGAAATTGTCGCAACAGCAGGTACCAAAAACCCTAAGATTGATGCGCCTCATGTATCACTAGAAGTCCTTATTGAAGGGCAGGGAGAGCGAATACTTCAACAGGCAATTACAAAAGAAACGATACGCTATGATGAGGAGAAGACTGAAGGGAATATTGTAGTGCGTGAACTTTGCGAAGAAAACTTACGAAAGTACCTTCTATTTATTAATCCGTATCTCATAAGTGAAATTCTGTTAGAGTGGTTAAATCACGTACAAGATGAGTTAGAAATGAAATTAAGCAACACCGTTATGATTCGAATTGTGATGCATACAGCCTTTGCTTTAGAAAGAATGATAAAAAACGAACCTCTTGCTTTTCCGGAGGATGAAGAAATCACTCCTCAGTTAGAAAATATTTATCAAAAAACGGAAAAAACATTACAAGCCGTCGAAAAAAAGCTTAAACTTACCTTAACAAGAGATGAAAAATTATTTATTGCCACCATTTTTGCGGATGAAATGTAAAAATCATATGATAATCCCAAGAAACTAGTTTAATTTATATGCCGCTAGTTTCTTTTTTTATCCCATTTTTTAAATAACAGAAAAACCTGTATTAAAACGCATGACGTTTTGATACAGGTTTATTTATTTTAAGAAACCTGTATCAACAACAAAGAAAAAGGTATTGAAAAATAAATGAAAGCGCTTAATACTCTTTGTTGGCACGATACTTGCAATAAATAAGTGTAGAACGTAAAAGAGAGGAGCAAGTGTACATGATTTCAGTCATTATTAGTGGGCATGGTGATTTCGCACCAGCATTAGAAGGGTCTTCCAAAATGATATTTGGTGAAGAGAATCACGTAGTAGCCGTACCTTTTCTAAAAGGAGAGGGTATCCAAACGCTTGAAGCAAAATATAAGCAAGCATTAGAGGAAATGCCCTTAGAAAATGAAGTGCTTTTTCTAGTCGATATTTTTGGAGGTACACCTTACAATGCGGCTACTCCCTATATCCTTAAAAACAAAACAGCGGATATGGTATCCGGAGTTAACTTGCCTATGTTATTAGAAGTGTTAGCCATGAGGGAACACGTTACATTAAAAGAGATGCTAGGGAGATTAAAGCAAGTGAATGAAGAAAGTTTTCAAGTGTGCAGTGAACATTTGGAGAAAGTCCAGCAAGCAAACCAAATCGGAGAGGATGGATTATTATGAAAATCGTTTTAGCAAGAATTGATGACCGCTTTATTCACGGGCAGGTATTAACAAGATGGATCAAAACAAATGCAGCAGATCGAATTATCATTGTTTCAGATGAGGTGGCAGCGGATGAAATGCGAAAAACGCTTATTCTTTCTGTGGCTCCTTCGAATGTAAAAGCAAGTGCTGTCTCAATTTCTAAAATGACAAAAGCATTTCACAGCCCTCGTTATCAGGATACAACAGCCATGCTGCTGTTTGAAAGTCCTGCAGATATTGTAGCTCTTGTTCAAGCTGGAGTGCCTATCGAGACAGTAAACGTAGGCGGCATGCGTTTTGCTAATGACCGAAAACAAATCACAAAATCTGTAAGCGTTACCGAAAAAGATATCGATGCTTTTGAGAAACTGCAGGAACTAGGCGTAAAGCTTGAGCTGCGCCAATTACCCTCAGATTCTAGCGAAAATTTTATTCAACTACTGAGAAATGAAACAAAAATCAAATAAGGAGATGAGTTTATGTCTTCCATACAAATTATTTTATTATTAGTCATTGCAGCGGTAACTGGCATCGCAAGCGTATTGGACGAAGGGCAATCCCATCGTCCTCTCATTGCCTGCACGTTAGTAGGCTTGGTGCTTGGAGATTTAAAAACGGGCATTATTTTAGGCGGAACGCTGGAATTAATGGCTCTTGGATGGATGAATGTTGGATTGGCGATGGCACCTGATACGGCTATTGCTTCTGTTATTTCAACTATTTTGGTTATCACAGCTGGTCAGGGGATTGGTGAAGGCATTGCGGTAGCTATAGCTTTAGCAGCTGCAGGGCAAGTACTCACCATTTTTGTTCGTACCATCACAGTATTTTTAATTCATCGAGCTGATAAGTACGCGGAAGAAGGGAACTTTAAAGGAATTGAAATTATGCATATTACTGCTATGGGTTTTCAGGCTCTCCGCGTTATGATTCCAACGTTAATTGTTACATTAATCAGCGTAAGCGCCGTGCAAACTTTCCTCGGAAATATTCCGGAAGTTATTACAAAAGGTCTGCAAATTGGGGGAGGCATTATCGTGGTCGTAGGGTATGCCATGGTTATCAATATGATGAACATTCCTCATTTAAAACCTTTTTTCTATATCGGGTTCTTATTAGCGGCATTTACAGGGTTTAACCTGGTAGGATTTGGGGCGTTAGGTCTTTGTTTAGCCCTTCTTTATCAGCAAGTAATGCAGCAGCGAAATCAAATGCAGCCGGCAGGCGTTCCAGCAGCTACAGGGAGCGAACAAGTATATGATGATGACGATGATGATTTAGATGCCTAAACGGCGAACTTAAGGGAGGGATAGAGATGGAAAATGAAAAAAGATTAACGAAAAAAGACATCTTTAGCATGTTTATTCGCTCGAATTTTTTACTCGGTTCATTTAACTTTGAGCGTGTTCAGGCAATGGGCTACTGTTATGTTATGATTCCAGCAATTAAACGTTTATACGGACCAGGGGCACAGCGAAATGCAGCATTAAAGCGACATTTAGAATGGTTCAATACACATCCATGGATTTCCGCACCTATATTCGGCGTCACGGCAGCAATGGAAGAAGAAATGGCAAATAAAAAAGATTTTGATGAAAAAGCCATCAGCGGAATGAAAATTGGATTAATGGGACCGCTTGCTGGCGTAGGAGACCCTATTTTCTGGGGAACGCTGCGACCAGTTCTTGCGGCACTAGGCGCATCTCTTGCGTTAGGCGGGAATATTGCCGGGCCACTGCTGTTTTTCATCTTAATTAATGCCATTCGATTAAGTACAAAATATTATGGATTAAAATATGGTTATTTAAAAGGAACAGAAATTTTAAAAGATTTAGTAGGCAATCGAATTCAAAAACTGACGGAAGGTGCATCCATTTTAGGACTCTTCGTAATGGGAGCATTGGTTTCGAAATGGACCACTATTAATATACCAGTGGTTGTTTCTAGGATCAAAGATGATTCTGGTAAAGTTGTCGTGAAAACCGTGCAAGACGTACTCGACAGTATTTTACCGGGACTGCTTCCTTTAGCGCTAACTTTATTAGTAGCATGGATGCTTCGAAAAGGTACAAATCCGCTGCTTATTATTTTCGGTATTTTCTTAATCGGTATAGGAGGTTATTGGATCGGCTTTTTAGGCTGATAAATAAGAGGAGTCATCTATTCTTCTAGCATCCGCTGGTGAACATGTTTTGCATAGCCAGTAATGCCAATAAAGGAGGAAAGAAAGATGAAAAGAACCGTCAAAAAGTTATTGATGATTGGAGTCGCTTGTTCCATAAGCATGTTTTCTGTATACCCTGTATTAGCTGATAATACAGGGTATTATCAAGAAAAATATCGGAATCAATTTCATTTTTCTCCAGAAGCGAACTGGATGAACGATCCAAATGGAATGGTCTATTATAACGGGGAGTACCACCTTTTTTATCAGTATTATCCTTACGGTACCACCTGGGGACCTATGCACTGGGGGCATGCAGTTAGTACAGACTTAGTGAAATGGAAACACCTTCCGGTTGCTCTTTCGCCAGATGAGAACGGAGAGATCTTTTCAGGAAGTGCCGTTATCGATTGGAATAATACCGCAGGATTTGGAAAAGAAGCGATGGTAGCTATCTTTACGCACTCAGGCAGTAAAGGGCAAGTTCAAAGTCTAGCATACAGCACGGACAGCGGAAGAACATGGACCAAATATGAAGGAAATCCTGTTATGCCAAATCCCCCAGTTCCTGACTGGCGCGATCCAAAAGTGTTTTGGCACGAGCAAACCAAGCAGTGGGTGATGTCTTTAGCTGCTAAAGATAAAATCATGTTTTATACATCACCTGACTTGAAAAATTGGAAATACGCAAGTGAGTTTGGATCTGACGGAGGGATTCAAGCAAACGGTCAAAGCGGTGCCTATTCATATACTTTGTCTGAACAAAAAGGTCAATCTTTTACTCTAGAGGGAGAAATTATGCTTGTAGAAAAGAATGGACGCGAAGGTGCAGGAGGCCTTGTTTTTCGTTCTAATAAAGATGCAACAAACGCATATACCGTCAATTTAGATGCTGAAAAGAACCTCTTAACACTTAACAAAGTAGAGAAAGGAAGCGTAACGACCGTTGTTTCAAAGCCAATGAGGCTGGATACGTCACAAGCGTATCACGTGAAAGTAGAAGCAAACAGTCACCACTTTAAGATACTGCTAAATGGAAAACAGGTTTTAGAAGGCAGTGATGTATCTTTTGAAAACGGTCAGTTTGGATTAACAGCATGGAATTCCACAGCTGTCTTTCGTCATGTTAAATTTACGAATCAATCTAATTTCATAACCAATCTATCTAACTGGAAATCTATTACTGGAACGTGGAATGATACTGCTGCTGGAAAAATCGGTAAATCTAACAGCGACGGATATATTATGAGTGAAGAACAGGGAGATCAGTTCATTTACGAGTCAAATATGACATTTTTAGATGAAAACCATGGTTCAGGTGCGCTACTTTTCCGAGCAGACGCGGAAGCCAAAAACGGATATATAGCTAGCGTAGATGCTTCTAAGGATACAATCAAACTAGTAAAACTTCAAAATGGCATTTCAACTGTCCTTGCTGAAACAAACGAAAAAATTGATACGAGCAAATCACATCAAGTAAAAGTAACTGCATCGGGAAATGAACTTGATTTGCATATAGACGATAACTTCACCCTTACTGCAAAAGATGAAACTTTTTCAAAAGGATTGTTTGGACTACATGTTAATCAATCTTCAGTCCGGTTTCAAGACGTTAACATGACAAAGTTTATTGATACAGATGAAAAAGAAATTAAAAATAAAAGTTTTGAAACAGGAGATCTCACCGGCTGGAAAACGATAAAGGGAAATGCATTCACAAACGATCATGTAACGGATGCAACCGCAAATTGGAGCGGTCTTTTTGAACAAAAAGGAAAGTATCATTTATGGGGTTTTTCTGATAAGCAAGATGGCGATAATGCCACTGGAGAATTACATTCGTCTTATTTTAAATTGAGCGGTTCAGGTGAAATTAATTTGTTAATGGGAGGCGGAAACGACCCCACAAACCGCTATGTAGCCTTAGTCCGGGCATCCGACGATAAAGAATTGATTCGTCAAGCGAATACAAAGTTTGCAGATGAAAAGTACCAGCGCTACGTGTGGGATGCTTCTAAGTATATAGGAGAAGTACTGTACATTAAAGCCGTTGATCAAGCTGTAGGAGGATGGGGGCATATTAATCTAGATGATGTGAATGTATTCAATACAGAAAAAATGCCGGAGAAAGTAGACAGTGTAGCAAAAGAACCAGAGGAAGCTAAACAAAGAGAAGGCGGAGAGCTTTCAGATTGGAACACAGTGTCAGGAGAATGGGTGAATTCAACTCACGGAAGCAACGGAGGAATTTGGGAATGTCCTACTTTACTCGAACTGCCGGTTGATGGAGACAGAACGAAGAAAAAATGGGTACTGCAAGTCAGTATCAATGATGGAGCGGCAGCTGGAGGTTCAGGTATGCAGTACTTTGTTGGTGATTTTGACGGAAAAACATTTAAAAATGAAAACCCGCCAGAGGAAGTGCTTTGGACAGATTATGGTGCCGACTTTTATGCTGCTGTAGATTGGAGCGGTGTTGAAGGAGATAACGGAGAAAAGTATTGGCTAGGCTGGATGAGCAACTGGCAATATGCCAACAATACTCCAACTACTACTTGGAGAAGCTCTATGTCAATCCCAAGAAAAATAGAACTCACCAACACAGCAAAAGGGCTTCGTTTAAAACAAATACCTGTTTCAATTGATTCAATTCGCAATAAGCAAGAAAAAAAGGTGTTGAAGAATCTGATGGTTACTGAAAACAAAAATCTTCTGTCAGGCATACAGGAAAACAAATATGAAATTATTGCAGAATTCGATGTTTCAAATACGGATGCACAAGAATTTGGTTTTCAAATTCAAAAAGAAGGCAGCGAAAATACAAAAGTCAGCTATAACGTAAACAAGCAGCAATTATTTGTTGACCGAACAAACTCTGGAAGTTTTGATTTTGGTGAAAATGTGAAAGGCAAACACTCTGCTCCCATGCTTCCAAAAGCCGGAAAGGTTAAGCTTCATATGTTTGTAGACCAGTCGTCTGTAGAAGTATTTGGCAATGACGGCACTGCAGTAATAACAGACCAGCTCTTTCCAACGCTTTCAAGCAATAAAATAAAGCTTTACAGCAAAGGAGGGGCTGTAAAATTAAATTCTCTTAAGATGTATCCGTTAAAATCTATTTGGAATAAAAGTCCTGTTGATACAAACTTATCTGAATGGAAGAATATTAGCGGACTATGGGCCGATACGATTAACGGAAAACAAGGACGAAGCAAAGAAGATTCCTTTACCTTATCATCAAAAGAAGCAAAAAATTTCACATATGAGGCAAAAATAAAGGTGTTAGACGATTCTGTTTCAAATTCTACAGGAGCAGGAGCGCTAGTATTCCGTTCGGATGAACAGGCAAACAATGCTTATGCTGCGAATGTAGATGTGCTGAATAATCAAATAAAGCTCATTGCGTTTAGAGACAGAATAGGAAAGGATCTCATTATTTACGACGATGGGGGAAAGCTGGATTTAAAACCAAATACGGATTACCATCTAAAAGTGATGGCTGAAGGAGAACACATTCAAGTTTATCTCGATGGCAAGCTGGTGATCGATACAATGGACCCTACCTTTTCAGAAGGTTATGCTGGGCTGAACGTGTGGAATTCTACTAGTTTGTTTAATGAAGTGAAATTTGAAACAGTGGATTAAGGAATTGTGAAAGCTGCCGTGTACTAAGGCAGCTTTTATATAACATAAAAAAGTATGCTGCGGTGAAGTAGCATGCTTTTTTGAATTTCATAGGTTAATGAAGAGGATTTTTACATATGATAAATATCTTACTAGTCTAATTAATCGTACATTTTAGTTCTTAAAAGGTCTTTTGAAAAATCCTCATAAAAATATGATAAAATCGGATAGGATATATATTTCGAGGAAGGAAAGTGTTTTTTTATGATTATTGGTAACGAACAGGATTTAGAAAGTTTACGCAAAATTGGACGTATCGTTGCACTTGCGCGCGAAGAAATGAAAAAACAAGCAAAAGCAGGTATGACAACAAAAGAGCTTGATATGATCGGTAAAAAAATATTAGATGAACACGGTGCTATTTCTGCACCTGAAAAAGAATATAATTTCCCAGGTGTAACGTGCATTAGTGTCAACGAAGAAGTGGCTCACGGTATTCCGGGAGACCGCGTATTAAAAGATGGCGATTTAGTAAATGTGGATGTATCCGCAGTACTTGATGGCTATTATTCGGATACGGGTATTTCATTTGTTATTGGGCAAGACGAAGAAAAAGAAAAGCTGTGTCAAGCTGCAGTAGATGCATTTTGGGCAGCTATGAAAAAAGTAAAAGCTGGTTCAAAACAAAATCAAATTGGTCGTGCTGTTTCTAACTTTGCACACCAAAACGGATATGCTGTTATTGAAAACTTAACGGGTCATGGTGTTGGCCGCAGCTTGCATGACGCTCCTAACCACATTTTAAACTATTATGATCCAATGGATAAAGCCCTCTTGAAAAAAGGTCTTGTTATTGCTGTAGAGCCGTTTATCTCTATGAAGGCTGATCATATCATTGAACGCGGAGACGACGGCTGGACGTTTGTTACACCTGATAATAGTCTTGTAGCACAATGTGAACATACGATTGTTGTAACAAACGGTGAACCGATTATTTTAACTGAACTATAATCAAGTTTCTCTGTAGATTTCGGTAACAAAAAAGCTACTTCACTTAGCAATGTTTTTTCGTTGCATTATAGTGAGGTAGCTTTTTTATTACTATGTAATGAATGACTATTATATCGACTTGCTTTGTTCATACAACGTTTGAAAGATAGTGTAATTGAATATGCTCAAGGGAATGCTAAGTATAAATCGAAATGAAAAGGGGTATGAAATGTGGAATATGTAGGAAGAGAAGCGATTGTAAGTGAACTGACTCATCATATGGATGACATTTTAAACAAATATAACCTTCAAGGCGTCTCCGTATATGAAGAGGAAGGAGAAGGTAATCACTATTATCTTGGCTACACAGTAAAAAAGAATGATCATGTGTTTATGGTTAACAGACCTTATCTAAAAGATAAAGACGGAAAATTAGCAGTCGAAAAGCAAGAATGGACTCTTCAAGGTAACGAAGGAGAAACAAATGGATATACTTCACTTGAAGATGCATTTCAAAAAATTGATGAAACCATACATTAAATAATTTTTTGAATTTCAAGTTCAGATTTTTTCTTTGAATGCGTGAATCTGAACAGTAGAGCGCTAATGGCTGTCGTGCTTCTTTCACCTATACTATCTAACTTTTCTTTGCTATAAAGTCTAGAAAATTACATGTAATAAAAAATTGTTTTTTTAGGTTTTACTATATAAATACGGGGTACACATATAGTACAGCAGCTATCATGCAAATGGTTGTTGTGAAAGGTTAAATACTTAGCGTTTGAAGGGACTGATTAGTTTTGAAAGGCTTAACAGCGACTTCAGCAAATGTATTACCGCAAATTGAAAGTAGATATCCGTATCTCACGCAAGGCACTTTGGTTATGAACCGATATACGTAACGAAAGGGCCTGACTAGGCAAACAAAGGAAAGACTGAATCAACGAGAAGAAGCCTGCATCTAAACATGTAGGCTTCTTCTTTTTTACAGATGAAACTAAGACGATGAATGAGTACATAACAGGTATACATTAAGAAGATTCAGATTCAGTCCATTTTTCGTGCACGTTTTTCTTGAAAAAAGGTCATAAGTTGAAGATACTGTATATAACTATGTAAAAGAATTTTTGAATACAAAATAGTAAATCTGCTTGAGGTGAAAATGATGAGAAAAGCAAATAAAAGTGAATTTCTGTGGAATACGTTAGACGGCTGGCTTTTTATCCCTAGGAACATTCCTTTACTATTTCTTTTTGTATTTCTCTTAGGGGTTTCTTACCTAGGTTGGGTTAAGCTGTTTCATAAATTCGTTTAGGTACGCCAATGAGCTGAAACAAAAAACTGTTTCAGCTTATTGGCGTACTGATTGATTTATTTTATGTATATCTGTACCTTAATTTACCTAAGTTATTCATTCCATCCTTTGCACACATCAACCCATTTTAAGCATTTCGAAAATTCTTCTAGTTCGGGTATTGTTAATTCAATTGCACTATTTCCACTTCCACAGGCAGGGAAAACGGTAACAAAACGTTTCAGAGATTCATCTAGATACACGTGAACACCTTCATTAACGGCAAATGGGCATACTCCGCCTACGGCATGACCAATCAGCGTTTCTACTTCACTTGCTCCAAGCATTTTTGCTTTGGTTCCGAACTCTTCTTTATATTTTCGATTATCAATTTTCGCATCTCCTGCTGCCACAATTAATAGAACGGTTCCTTCTGCGTTAAAAGAAAGACTTTTTGCGATCCGTTGCGGCTCACATTTTAAAGCTTGCGCTGCCAGTTCTACAGTAGCACTGGACTCATCCATTTCAATAATTCGATTCTCCATGCCATATTGTTTAAAATATGCTTTTACTCTTTCAATCGCCATTTTTATATCCATTCCTTTCGTTAACTCTTGCAAATATGTATGATTGCCTTACAGAGGATGTACAGTTTCTCTTTGAAATAAAAAATTCTTATTATTTTGTATATACGGAAATTATACACAACTTCTCAGTTAAAAGCACATATTCGTTTTAATTAAAAAAGTTACGTAGGTAAAGTATTTTTAGCTGATTGAAGCAGGATTACGGAACCCTTTGACGAATGTAACTATGTCGGCTGCGAAAACATAGGCATTAGAACAAAAGATAAATGATGAAATTGAAAAGGCGCAAATGTTCTAGTGAAATGAGGAGAAGGAATGCCAAATTTACACACTATCGTCAGTTTCTTTAGCAGTACATGCATGGCAACGATGAGTATGATTTATTTGTTTTCCCTTGTACCGCGGGCATGGTCTTTTAAATTTCGATTTGGAGCCATGATTGTAGGAATCCCAGTCGGCATTATAATGGGCCAGGTTGCTATGCTGATCGGCTGGCACCATCATTAAAACTTTGAACTTTTTAACAAAAAAGGAGACATGTAAAATGAATATTGTCACATTAAACAACGGCTTAAAAATGCCTCAGCTTGGATTTGGCGTATGGCAAGTAGAAGATAACAAAGCAGCAGCTGCAGTGTCAAAAGCAATTGAAGTTGGATATACCTCTATCGACACAGCTATGATTTATAAAAATGAAGAAGGAGTAGGTCAAGCGATTAAAGAATCTTCTGTTCCTCGGGAAGAGCTGTTTATTACAACAAAAGTTTGGAACAGCGACCAAGGCTATGAAAATGCACTACGTGCGTTTGATGAAAGCCTAGAACGATTAGGACTTGATTATGTGGATTTATATTTGATTCACTGGCCTACTCCTCAATATGATGAGTATGTGGAGACGTATAAAGCATTAGAAAAGCTTTATCACGATGGCAAAGTAAAAGCAATTGGCGTCTGCAACTTTGAAATTGAGCATTTGGAGCGCTTGTTAAATGAATGTGACGTAACGCCTGTTTTAAACCAAATTGAGTGCCATCCGTATCTTGCTCAAAATGAATTAAAAGAGTTTTGCGCCAAACATAATATTTTCGTGGAAGCATGGAGCCCTCTTGATCAAGGAGGAGAAGTGTTACAAGACGAGGTTATTCAAAAAATTGCTGAAGTACATAGCAAAACTCCGGCTCAAGTTGTATTGCGCTGGCACTTACAGAACAACACAATTGTCATTCCTAAGTCAGTTACACCGTCTAGAATAGAAGAAAACTTTAACGTGTTTGATTTTGAACTTACTGCTGATGATATGGCAGAGATTAATGGATTAAACAGCAACCGCCGCAAAGGTCCGCACCCAAGCGACATGAACGTCCGATAACGTTTAAAAAATAAAATTGTGCAGCCGTGAATCATCGCTGCTATAAGAAATAACGATTTTATTTCAGATTATTTAAAATTTTCTTAAATAATAATTGACAAATGATTAATTCAGCGTAATACTTAGTGTAGGTACCCTAGTTGCTTTAAGTTGTACAGCTTAAAGTGTATAGTGATTTAGTCATTTAGCGATTGTATGTATAAGTGAAATACTGATTATTAATAAAAGCCCATAGTGTAAGTAGGTTGGTTTATAGGGGGCTATATCAAAAGGAGCTTATTTCCTCTTTGATATAGCCCCTTTTTGTGTTCAAAAAGAAAAGGCAGTCTACAGTTTAACAAGGGAGCGGGTATGATGTTTATTCAAATTGATGGAAATTCACTGACGTTCGACCAAATTTACAAAGTTATTTACCAAGGATACTCCGTGAAAATTAGCGATCACGCAGTTGAACATATACAAAAAAGCAGAACGTTAGTTGAAGAGAGCATTACGAACAACAACGTAATTTACGGAGTGAATACGGGATTTGGAAAGTTTAGTGATATGGTTATTTCAAAAACAGACTTAGCTGATCTGCAGATTAACCTGATTCGCAGTCATGCCTGCGGACTAGGAGAGCCATTTTCGTTAGAAGTAAGCAGAGTCATGCTGCTTTTACGAGCGAACGCATTAGCTAAAGGGTATTCCGGAATACGACTGGAAACCTTGCAGCTTCTTATCGATTGCTTAAATCAAAACGTAGTACCGGTTATCCCGAGTCAAGGTTCGCTTGGAGCTAGCGGTGACTTAGCCCCGTTATCACATCTAGCGCTGCTGCTAGTTGGAGAAGGAGAAGCTGTATATAATGGTCAGCGAATGCAAGGAGAAGATGCTTTAAAGCTAGCAGGGCTTGAACCTATACAATTACAGGCAAAAGAAGGGCTAGCTTTGATCAACGGCACTCAGGCAATGACGGCTGTAGGAGTAGTTTCGTACCTTGAAGCTCAAAAGCTCGCTGATCTTGCTGACGGAATTGCAGCACTGACATTAGAAGGTCTGCAAGGTATTGTAGAAGCATTCATGCCTGAGTCACATGCAGTAAGACCTTACCCGGAACAACAGCAGGTAGCTGCCCGAATTCTTTCGTACTTAGAAGGCAGTCAATTAACTACTTCTCAAGGTCAAATAAGAGTGCAAGATGCTTATTCACTGCGCTGCATTCCTCAAGTTCATGGTGCTATTTATCAAGTTTTAAATTATGTAAAAGAAAAGCTGTTAATTGAGATTAATTCAGCAACTGATAACCCGCTCATCTTTGCTGACAGCGGCAAAGTAATTTCTGGAGGGAATTTTCACGGGCAGCCCATTGCGTTTGCTATGGATTTTCTAGGAATTGCAATGGCGGAGCTTGGGAATATTTCTGAACGGCGCATTGAACGAATAGTAAACCCTCAGCTTAGCGGGCTGCCCGCATTTTTAAGTGCAGATCCAGGTCTAGAGTCCGGGCTCATGATTACTCAATACGCTGCGGCTTCATTAGTTTCCGAAAATAAAGTATTAGCGCATCCATCAAGTGTTGATTCTATCCCATCTTCAGCGAATCAAGAAGACCATGTCAGCATGGGAACGACTGCTGCACGTCATGCTTATCAAATTATCCAAAATACAAGAAGAGTTCTATCAATCGAAGCAATTTGTGCGGCTCAAGCAGCCGATATTCAAGGAGTGGATAAACTTGCTTCAGAAACAAGAAAAATTTATTCAAGAATTAGAAAAACCGTACCAACCATTATGAAAGATCGAATTTTCTCACGTGATATTGAGGCGTTAGCAGCTGATTTCAAAACTTTTGTGCAAGATACGAATTATGAACTAGCACTGTAATAAAAAGTTAGTTTAACAGTTTTTCATTTTTATAGAGGAGGAAAACGAAATGGAGACAAAACAAAGTGGAATAAAAGCACCTCGTGGAACAGAACTAACGACAAAAGGCTGGGTACAAGAAGCCGCTCTTCGCATGCTTCTAAACAATTTAGATTCCGAAGTAGCAGAGCATCCGGAAAAGTTAGTCGTATACGGAGGGATCGGAAAAGCAGCCCGTAACTGGGAGGCGTTCGATCGTATTGTAGATACGTTAAAAGAATTAGAAGAAGATGAAACGCTTCTCATACAGTCCGGCAAGCCGGTTGCGGTTTTTAAAACGCACAGTGATGCGCCGCGTGTTTTATTAGCAAATTCAAATCTTGTTCCTGCTTTTGCGAATTGGGAGACGTTCCATGAGCTCGATAAAAAAGGGTTAATGATGTACGGGCAAATGACTGCAGGAAGCTGGATTTATATCGGAAGCCAAGGCATTGTTCAAGGAACGTATGAAACATTTGCTGAGTGTGCCAACCAGCATTTTAACGGAACTTTGAAAGGAACCATTACGTTAACAGCTGGATTAGGAGGAATGGGAGGTGCACAACCGTTAGCCGTTACGATGGCAGGCGGCGTTGTCATTGGAATTGATGTTGATCGCACGCGTATTGAAAAACGTATCGAAACAAAGTATTGCGATACGGTAGTCGAAAGTGTAGCTGATGCAATCACGTTAGCTGAAGATGCAAAAAGATTGGGCAAAGCGCTGTCCATTGGATTAGTTGGAAATGCAGCCGAGATTTTGCCTGAAATGATAAAGCGAGGATTTATCCCAGATATTGTGACAGATCAAACATCGGCACATGATCCGCTTAACGGATATTTGCCGATTGGAGTCAGCTTAGCAGAAGGAGAAAAATTGCGGAATACAAATCCAAATGAATATATAAAACAATCAAAAGCAAGTATGGCTATTCACGTTCAAGCCATGTTAGAGATGCAAAGAAAAGGCGCGGTTGCTTTTGACTATGGCAATAATATTCGCCAAGTGGCGCTCGATGAAGGTGTCGCGAATGCATTTGATTTCCCGGGATTTGTCCCAGCGTACATCCGTCCGCAGTTCTGTGAAGGAAAAGGACCGTTCAGGTGGGTCGCTTTGTCAGGAAACCCAGAAGATATTTATAAAACAGATGAAGTCATTTTACGTGAGTTTTCGGATAATACGCATCTTTGCAACTGGATTAAAATGGCGAGAGAAAAAATTGAGTTTCAAGGATTGCCGGCTCGTATTTGCTGGCTAGGCTACGGAGAAAGAGCGCGCTTTGGAAAAATTATTAATGACATGGTAGCAAACGGAGAGCTGTCAGCGCCTATCGTTATTGGCAGAGATCATCTAGATGCCGGTTCCGTGGCTTCGCCAAATCGTGAAACTGAAGCAATGAAAGATGGCAGTGATGCAGTAGCAGACTGGCCTATTTTAAATGCATTAGTCAATACGGCAGCAGGCGCAAGCTGGGTATCCGTTCACCACGGAGGAGGAGTAGGTATGGGGTATTCTCTGCACGCTGGAATGGTTGTAGTAGCAGACGGGACGGAAGATGCCGCTAAACGTCTAGAACGTGTTTTAACAACAGATCCTGGCATGGGTGTTGTTCGTCATGTAGACGCCGGCTATGATAAGGCCATTCAAACTGCAAAAGAAAAAGGGATACAAATTCCCGCGTTACATGAATAAAAAAGGAGGGATACGTATGACTATTACGTATATCAAATGCGCTGAACAAGTCATTACGGTTAAAGGTGGAAGTCAGCCTAGACGAGAGGAAGAAATGTCAGATCTAGGAATCATTGAAAATGGCAGCGTACTCGTTAAAAATGGAAAAATTGTATTTGTTGGGCCTGACGTCAAAGCGCGGGAATACCTTGAGCATATCCATGAACCTATTAATATAATTGATGCCGAAGGAAAAATCGTAACGCCTGGGTTAATTGATCCCCACACTCACCTTGTGTTTGGCGGCAGTCGTGAAAAAGAATTAGAAATGCGCTTAAACGGGGCAAAGTATATTGATATATTAAAAGCGGGAGGAGGAATTTTACAAACAACCGTTAGTACACGACAAGCAACAGAAGAGGAGCTAATCAAGCAATCTACAAAACGTTTAAATAAATTTCTGCAGTACGGAGTTACAACTGTCGAAGCCAAAAGCGGGTACGGTTTAAATCTTAAAGATGAAATCAAACAATTAAAAGTAGCGAAGAAACTGAATGAACAGCATCCAGTAGATGTTGTTTCAACCTTTATGGGAGCTCATGCGGTGCCAGCTGAGTACAAAGGAAAGGAAGATGAGTTTGTTCGTTTTGTTATCGAAGAAATGATACCAATTGTTGCAAAAGAAGAGCTAGCGGAGTTTTGTGATGTATTTTGTGAAGAAGGTGTGTTTACAGTTGAACAGTCAGAGCGTATTTTACAAGCTGGAAAAGCATACGGACTAAAACCTAAAATCCACGCCGATGAAATTGTGTCTTTTGGCGGGGCAGAATTAGCGGCTAAAGTGGGAGCTGTGTCTGCGGATCATTTATTAAAAGCATCGGATCAAGGAATTAAGCAAATGGCTGAAAGCGGAGTTATAGCCGTTCTATTGCCGGGTACTGCATTCTTTTTAATGGAAGAGCCGGCGCGTGCTAGAAAAATGATCGAAGCAGGGGTACCGGTTGCTTTGTCTACAGATCGAAACCCAGGGTCTTCTCCTACGGAATCGCTGCCGTTTATTATGAATTTAGCTTGTTTAACGATGAAAATGACGCCCGCAGAAGTTTTAACAGCCTGTACGATCAACGCGGCTCATGCCATTGGCAAAGGGGATCAAATCGGAAGTATTGAAGTAGGTAAAAAAGCCGATTTAGTGCTATTTGATGCGCCCAATTACCAAACGCTGCAGTATAACTATGCCGTAAATCTTGTAGACACGGTATTAAAAGATGGGAAAGTTGTGGTTGAAGGCGGTGTTTTACATGAACTATCCGTACCCACAGCTTGATCGACCGCCTTTTTGCTGGCAGCGTCAAAGTACTTCTGACCCAAAAGTAAGTGATTGGATTCAGACAGTTGAAGATGGGTGCAAAGTCGACTTTACATCGATAGATATTACGGTTTTGGGCGTGCCTCTTTCAAGATCCTCCATTAGCGCTTCTGGAGCCAGTGAGACGCCAATGGCCATGAGGAAAATCTGGAAATCCTTTAATCCGTATCATATTGAGTATGATACGGATTTGACTTCCTTGTCAGTGTTGGATTTAGGTGACGTCAAACAGCACGTAACGGATATAGAGAAGTCTCATCAGTATATAAAAGAAGCGATGATGTCTATGCGGAAATGTCATCCGCATGCGCTGCCTGTTATGCTCGGAGGAGACCACTCCATTACAGCTATGTTAGTAAAAGGATGGAAAGAGTCACATCCCGAACAGAAAATAGGAATTTTACAGTTTGATACGCACTTTGACTTACGAAGCTTAGAAGACAATGGCCCTTCTAACGGAACACCCATACGAAATTTAATTGAAAGCAACACAATTGATGCAACTCATGTATGGAATATTGGGCTTCACGGGTTTTACAACTCAAAATCGTTAAAGGAATATGCGGATAGCAAAGGCGTTCATTATGTAACGCTACTGCAAGCAAGAAAAGCGGGAGTAACTCATACGGTGAAAGAAGTACTAAAACAGCTGAGCAAAGAAGTAGACATGATCTATTTAACCGTTGATATGGACGTGTTAGATATTGCTTACGCACCTGGAGTTCCAGCAGGAACCACAGGGGGAATGAGAACGGAGGAATTGTTTGAAGCGGTATACACGGCTGGGAGTCATCCGCTTGTTCAAGCAATGGATATCGTTTGTCTAGATCCGCTGCGTGATGTAAGAGAAATAACTGTAAAAGCAGGCGTACATGTATTTTTGAATTTTTTAACGGGAGTTGTAAACAGAAAGTAAGGGAGTATACTTCCTTGCTTTTTTTATCGTTAAATAGCTGCTTACATAGGATTAATAAACTTTTTTTTAGAGCGAGATAACATAACTTTAGAAGTGTGTATGGGTTTTAGTAAATATATTTTTACTAAAATCAACTATTTATATTGTTTTTATTTAAAATTAGTAATAATATATTTACTAAAGAAGGTGAGTATCTTATGGAGGAAAAACTGGCTAAGGAATATATCGCTTTAATACCGGTTTTATTTGAAAACTTCAAGAACTTAAACAAGAATGAAGTGAAATTAACACATTTACAAAATCACGTAGTTGAATTCATGTATATGAAAAAAAGAGATTTGAATATTAAGGAAATTAGTAATGGATTAAATATTGCCAAACAACAGTTAACGAATGTTATCAGTGAATTAGAAAATGAAGGATATTTAATCAAAATGCCTGATCCGCGAGATAAGCGTGCAGTTTTAGTCTCATTAACGTCTAAAGGAAAAAATATTCAAGAAGAAAAATGGAGAGGGATTTATAGTAATTTCAATACAAATATCTCCAAATTAAATGAAGAAGAGCAAATAGACCTGCAGTTTGCTCTTCATAAATTAAATATTTTGTTAAAAAAGATGGAGGGATAAATTATGAACCAAAGAGAACGGATTTCACTCATTAGTGTAGGTGTTATAGGCGGGACAGTAATGGGAGTAATTTATAAAGATATATCCAACTGCTTGATTACAGGTGTGATTGTTGCTTCAATCATTACTTTAATGCTCAATCAAAAAGCGAAAAAAACAGCTAGATAGTATGAATAAACGTAAGACAGCACCAGCAAGTTGTGAACTCGACGTTCTGGTGCTGCCTCTATAAAATTTATCTTCTAGATGAACATTACGAAGCTGAATATGTTTTGAGAGCCTCAATCATTAAATTCCAAAATCCGTCTACATCAAGAGTTAAACCGAATTTAGCATTGGGTTTCCTCCCTGTGACTCCAAGCAAATCAACTGAAGTTGTTCCAGACGTGTATTCTCCGCGTGTTTCTACTACAATATTAACTTCTTTTAGCGTAAATAGTTCTGGAGCTACACAATAAGCGACGGTCAATACATCGTGAACAGGAGGGCCATTAAATCCAAAGGTTTCTTTATAGGCAGATTTAAAAAATGCTAATAATTCCCCGACCTTTTTTGCTACGTTATTATCGATGTTCATGACTTGGTTAATAACGTCATCTGTTGCAACGGCTTGATGCGTAATATCTAACCCCATTACTACGAGTGGGATGCCGCTATCGAACACTTTTTTAGCCGCTTCTGGGTCTGCCCAAATATTAAACTCAGCCGTTGGCGTCCAGTTCCCGAAGGTTCCACCGCCCATAAGGATAATCTCTCCAATGTTTTCTTTAATTTCTGGAGCTTTCATTAAAGCTAAGGCAATGTTCGTTAAAGGACCGGTAGGCAAAAGCGTAACGGGATCTTCTGACTCTTTGACCATTCGTATAATAGTATCTACTCCGTGTTCTTCGCTCCAGCTGCGAGAGAGAGCCGGGAACTCACGACCGTCTAATCCTGAATCTCCGTGTATACTAGGCGCGTTTTCACGTCTGCGCATCATTCATTGGTTCGCTTGCTCCTTTTGAAACAATCACGTTATGTAACGATACCAAGTCACACACTTTCAAAGCATTCACCGTCGTTTTTTCAATTTCTGCGTTTCCTGAAACAGTTGTAATCGCTAAAATATCTAATTCCGGTCGTGCGGCAGCTAAAATAATTGCAATGGCATCATCATGACCTGGATCACAGTCCATAATAATCTTTCTTTTTTTCATTATGATCACCTCTATAGAATGGATAAATTGCTGTTAATTTTGCGTGGATTTTATTTTCTCTAAAATAGCTTCTGTAAACTCCGATGTAGAGACATGTCCGCCTAAATCTTTCGTTTTCACTTCATCTTGGAGCGTTTGATAAAGTGCGTGTTCTACTGTAGCAGCCACTTCTGTAAGTTTACGATCCGCATGTTTTTCAGCCAGCCATTTGAGTGTAGTATTTTTTTATGTCTATAGATTAAATTCTTTTATCTTTCGTTTTGCTGCTTTTTAAAAAAAGAACTAGCTAATGGTTTCATGCTCCAGATTTTCTATCAACTAGCTTCTTAATTGGCGTTATTAAATTTTAAAAAACACCCAATTAACACCTAAAACACATTTTAATTATATCATAATTCAGAAAATTAAACGGTTATACGTTGGCACGAAAATTGCTTGTACTATATGTGAAGAACACAAGAGAAAGGAGCAATGTGTAGCTGCAGATAAGGAAGCTGCTTTTAAAGAACGAGATGTCTGTTTAAAGTTACTATTTCACAATGAAGGGGAGAAGAAGAATGAGTGAACCGCAAAAGGAAATGAGTTCATTAAATCAGGTACGGAAAAAAGAGAGAAAAATAAACGTTTTTGCTTTATTGTTAGGCTTTCTTGTGATTGCTACTATTTTAACGTATATCTTGCCAGCCGGAGAATACGCACGTGTAGAAGTAGACGGACGAACAACGGTAGATCCTCAGTCGTTTAAATGGATTGGTTCTACACCTGTTGGATTCTTTGATATGGTCAAAGCGATACATACAGGAATGGTAGAAGGAGCCGACATTATCTTTTTTGTATTAATTATCGGCGGTTTCTTTGGTGTACTAAGCGCTACGGGGACAGTAGATGTATTGATTACAACGATGGCTAAAAAGCTTGCTACTAGAGAAAAATTATTAATTCCTGTTATGATGCTATTTTTTGCGGTAGGCGGTTCTTTAATGGGGATGGCGGAAGAAACGCTAGCTTATATTCCTCTTTTAATTCCGCTGGCACTTGCTCTTG
Source organism: Priestia megaterium (assembly GCF_009497655.1). Lineage (NCBI taxonomy): Bacteria > Bacillati > Bacillota > Bacilli > Caryophanales > Bacillaceae > Priestia > Priestia megaterium. Next base: position 1,612,096 of record NZ_CP023317.1, read on the forward strand.
GATTCGATGCATTAACAGGGACTGCTATTGTTTTAATTGGCGCATCGGCTGGTTTTACTACGGCCGTTATGAATCCATTTACAGTAGGTGTTGCACAAGGAGTAGCAGAGCTTCCTATGTTTTCTGGAATGGGCTTTCGTCTCATCTTATTCGTAGTTGTTTATGCTGTTTCAGTATGGTTTGTCTACCGATATGCGATGAAAGTGAAAAGAAGTCCTTCTATAGGAACATACGGAAAATACAGCATAACTAATGCACATAAACTTTTAAATTCTGATGCGAAGTTAACTAGAAAGCATAAATGGATTATGGCAGCATTTCTTGTTAACTATGTAATTCTTGCTTTTGGCGTTATTAAGTATAAGTGGTACATTACTGAAATTGCCTCTCTGTTTGTGATTTTGACAGTGGTGATTGGGATTATTGGAAGGCTCTCTGTTGAAAATACGGTTAAGTCGTTTACAAACGGGGCAGCAGCGCTAGTTGGAGGAGCGCTTGTTATCGGAGTTTCTCGCGCAGTTCTTGTTGTTTTAAATGAAGGTCATATTGTAGACCCTATGCTTCATCAAGTATCTGGAGCGATTCAACATATTCCGGGATATTTAAGCGTCATCGGAATCTACAACTTCCAAGCGCTGATTCATCTTATTTTAGCATCTGGAACGGGTCATGCGATGCTGACGATGCCAATCATGACGCCTCTTGCAGATTTGCTTGATATTACGCGACAAACGGCAGTATTATCTTTTTCTTTTGCAGACGGCATCGGAAACATTATTTTCCCGACGGCTGGAACGTTGATGGCTGGTTTAGCAATTGCGGGGATTTCATGGACAAAGTGGGCGAAATGGGTGCTTCCGCTAGTCCTTATTCAATATGTGATTGGTCTAATAGCCGTTGTGATTGCTTATTTTATCAATTACGGACCATTTTAAGAGATAGAAAAATGTAATTTGTAAGTTGAGCTTACTAGGAGGAATAGATGTTGTTAACCTTAATCAAAAACGCAGAAGTATATGCACCACAGCACTTAGGAAAAAAAGATATATTGCTTGCAGACAGCAAAATCATCCTTATAAAAGATTGTATTGATCATGTAAATACGTCCATTCCTATTGGTGTTGTAGATGCCGCTAATCACATTATAGCTCCAGGCTTCATTGACTCACATGTTCATATTATTGGCGGAGGAGGAGAAGGTGGATATAAAACACGCACTCCTGAACTAATGTTAACCGATGCAACGACTGCCGGTGTTACAACTATTGTAGGTGTACTTGGAACAGACGGTACAACAAGAAGAATGGAAAACCTTCTGGCCAAAGCAAGAGGGTTAGAAGAAGAAGGGATCAGCTGCTTCATTCACACAGGTTCCTATCAAATACCGGTAAAAACGTTAACTAATAGCATTGAAGAAGATCTTATTTTAATTGATAAAATTATCGGAGTAGGTGAAATTGCCATTTCCGACCACCGCTCTTCTGAACCGACATTTGAAGAACTGGTGAAGGTGGCTTCCGCTGCCCGCAATGGAGGGATTTTATCAGGGAAAGCCGGAATATTAGAGATTCACGTAGGAGACGGAGAACGAAAATTATCTTTATTGAATCAAATCGTAGATAAAACAGACCTGCCAATTCGTCAGTTTCACCCTACACATATTAATAGAAATGAAGAGCTGTTTAAAGAAGGAACTCAATTTGCAAAGCGAGGCGGCTACGTAGATTTTACGACTAGTACGATCCCTCACTTTTTAGAAGAAGGCGAAGTTAAGTGCAGCAAAGGGTTACGCATCATGCTGGAAGAGAAAGTGGCGATTGACAGCATTACGTTTTCATCCGATGGAAACGCGAGCCTGCCGTTTTTTGATGATAACGGAGATTATAAAGGTCTTCAAGTTGGAAAAGTGTCTTCTTTATTTCAAGAAGTACGAGATGCAGTATTAGAGGAATCAGTACCGTTAGAAACAGCTCTTCAAGTCATTACTTCTAATCCTGCCAAAGTATTAAAACTGTCCAATAAAGGGCATATTCAACCCGGAAAAGATGCAGATTTAGTCCTTTTAGACAAAGAGACGCTAACAATTAAAACGGTTTTTGCTCAAGGTAAAGTAATGGTAAAAGACGGTGTCCCTGTTGTGAAAGGAACGTTTGAATAACAGGTTTTAGATATCATTTATCAAAAGTATCGCGGAAAGGATACGAGCTAATTAGAGAAGGGTATTAAAATTTGCGTGGAAAGGATCTTTCAAATGAAAAAGAAACTGGTTTCATGTCTCATCAGCTTTACATTACTTTCTTCGTTGAGTACACCCCTGCTTGCAAAAGCACAAGAAAATACTGAAGGCATTAAAGGCAGCCTTGTTATTGCAGGCGGAGGTGTAGGAACATCCAATCAAGATATATATGAAAAATTTCTCTTGCTTGCTGGGGGAAAAGAAAAAGCCAAGGTAGGGATTATTCCAGCTGCTAGCACAACGCTGCAGTCTTCTGAAAAGTTTAAGAAAGACCTCGTGAAATACGGAGTAAACTCAGATTCTATTCAAATTCTTCCCGTTTCCAATCACGATTTTTCTGACACACAAAAAGATGAATCGACTTGGAAGAATCAAGTGAACGACAAGAAGTTATCCCGTACGATTAAAGGACTAACGGCAGTTTGGTTTGTTGGAGGAGACCAAACAAAAATTGTGGATTCCCTTCGTCAAAATAATGGAAACGATTCTGAAGCGTTAAAAGCTATCTGGGATATATATCGTAAGGGAGCAGTTATCGGAGGTACAAGTGCAGGAGCTGCAATTATGAGTGACGTCATGATTACAGGAGGAGACAGTCTAGGAGCTTTAAAAGAAAGTATAGGAAACAAGGAAAATAAACATGTAAACGAAAACCAACACAATAAGAAAGAATACGAGCCTCTATCAGTTCAAAAAGGGTTGGGATTTTTCCAACACGGCATAATTGATCAGCATATGGATGAACGAGCACGACTTGGGCGACTTGCAGTAGCTGCGTATAATGCTGAACGCGACAAAGAAAAAAACTTTGCATACGGTGTAGACGAAGATACTGCTATGGTCGTTAACAATAAAGATCAAAAGGTTGAAGTCGTTGGAAGAAGCGGAGTAGCTGTATTAGATATGAGCCAAGCTAAGCTTATATCTAAGCAAAAAGTGCGTTCAGGCTTAGAGAACATAAAAGTCAGTTACTTATCTCCTGGAGATAAAATTAACTATCATTTAAAATCATTTGAATTTCCAAACGATAAAGTAGAAACGAAGGGGTTTGAATATTATTCCTTTAACGCACTGCCTGCTACGGGTGTTTTTACACCGTATGGAAGATTAAAGGCTTATTTATCATATTCTTTCGTTGATAATAAATCAATGAAATCTGCTAACAGCTATGTTTATGACAGTAAAGGGTCTGGATACGAAATTGCTTTCCAAAAGGATAATGACACAAACGGCTACTGGCGGTATACTGATGGACAAAAAGATGATTATTCCATTGTAAATGTAAGAATGGACATTACACCTAAAACCGTCAAATTTCAACCGGATAAAAAAACTAGTTTAACGTATAAAAAACCTACTTTTTCTTCACCTGAAAGTCCTGTATACGACGAGATTAAAGGTAACCTCTTAATTGCAGGAGGAGCGCTTGGAAGCAGTAATTCAAGCGTGTATAGCAAGTTTATTACTCTTGCAGGAGGAAAGCAGGCCAAAATAGGGATTGTTCCTGCAGCGAGTACTAAGTTCGACTCCTCTAATCAGTTTAAAAGTGATTTAGTTAAATACGGAGTGAAGGCAGAAAATATAGAGATTTTACCTATTTCAAACCACGACTTTAAAGGAACTTCTGAAGATGAGTTGACTTGGAAAACAAATATGAACAGTGATAAACTAGCGCAAAAAGTTAAAGGGCTAACAGGCATTTGGTTTGTAGGAGGAGATCAAACCTTGATTACGGGCTCGTTGCGGAATGAAAATGGTTCGGACTCAAAAGTTTTACAAGCCATATGGCATACGTATAAAAACGGGGCAGTACTTGGCGGTACGAGTGCCGGAGCGGCGATTATGAGTAATACTATGCTCGCTGGCGGAGATAGCTACGGAGCTCTTTCGTACGGATTTACAGACACATACGATGATATGACTCAGCAAGAAGGCGGTCCTGCTTATTTGGAAAAAGGCCTTGGTTTTTTTCAATACGGTCTGGTAGATCAGCATTTTGACAACAAAGCAAGACTGGGACGCCTTATTGCAACAGCATATGAAAAAGGAAATAAAAATCAGCTTTCTTACGGCATCGATGAAGATACTGCTATGGTGGTAAACAATAAAGAAAAACAAATAGAAGTTGTTGGAAGAGGCGGTATTACGCTAGTTGACTTAGCAAAGGTACAGGCAAATGACAAATTTCCGAGTGATTACAAAAATATTCTTATCTCTTGTATTACGCCAGGTGATAAAGTAAATATCACAACAAAAGAAATCGTCATAAACCCAGCTAAAACATCTACTAGAAAAAATGAATACTACAGTGAAAAGGTTGGGCCAAACACGGGTCTTTTCTCTCCGCACGGTGTATTAAGGAAATTTTTAGCTTGCGATCTTATCGATAACGCTCAGAGCAAAGAAATAAAGAGCTATGCGTTTAACCAAGGCAAAGGTTTTGAGCTTACCTTCAGAAAAAGCCCTGAAAGCAATGGCTATTGGGCTTATACCGACGGTCAAAAAGACGATTACTCTATTGTGAAAGTAGCCTTAGATATCAAACCAATAAACGTAGACATTAAATGAGAAAAAAGTAATTCAATGCATCTAGCACTTTAGCATATCGTGCCTCCACCCATTAAAGTGGAGGCGCTTTTTTCTACTTATTTTTATTTACAAAAGGGACAAACGTCCGCTAGATGAAATGCACAGCAAAGTATAAAATGATAGGTATAGTATTCCAAGACTAATCTCTGAAGGCAAGTCAAGTTAAAGGCCTGTAGAAAGGTGTCCATACGATGAAAAAGAAATTAGTTTTAATAACAGGAAGCAAGCAAACTAGAATCATTTTACACAATCAATTAAAAGAGTTGCTAGGCGATTATATTTTTATTGAATGCTTTGCAATTGATGAAGAATTACCAAGAAAAATTGATGGAGATGTTGTTCTTTATTCATCAGAGAGTATATATCATGAAATGAAGAACAGATTAGACGTTCAGCATGCACATGAAATTGTAGGAAATAGAACAATTCATCATAAGCATATAAATGAATTACTGAAAATCCCTGCCCATACAAAAGTATTAATTGTAAATGATGACGATAAAGAAACTCTTAAATTAATAGAATCTCTTTATCAAGTAGGCATTAATCATGTTCAGTTTATCCCTTTTAAAAAGCAAAAGACCTATTACGAAGGTGTTGAAATTGCAGTTTCTCCAGGTGAGGTTCACTTGTGTCCCCCATACGTAAAGCATGTAATTGATATAGGCGTTAGACTTTTTGACATGGCGACCATTTTTGAACTTATAAAATCATTCGGTTTTAATCAGTCTAATCATTCAATTATTTGGGATCGCTATTTGCGAAACATCATTGTGCTGCAAAAAAAACTAATAGAAGCAGAAGGGAAAATGAAAGAACTTCACCTTCATGTAAAGAGTATTGTAAACGTAGTAGAAGATGGTATTCTTGCCGTGGATTTTAATAGAAAAATTACGTTATTCAATAAAAGGTTAGAATCACTGTTCCAGCTAGCTTCTTCCGATGCTATAGATCATGAGATTCAAAGCGTAATTTCTAACAAAGGCCTTGTGGAGTTTATTATATCGTCCGATGAGAAAAGTCAGTACTTTAACATAAATGGGTACGAAATGGTTATCTATAAGTCGATGATTGAGAAAAGCAATACTACTGTAGCAACGTTTAAAAGTGTTAATCAAGCTGTTGAAATAGAAGGAAAAGCGCAGTCAGAACTTAGAAAAAACGGATTTTCTGCTAAGTATAACTATCAAGATATTATAGGAGAACACCCAGCTTTGCTTAAAACGATTGAAATTTCCCGGAAAATGGCTGCCACTGAGTATCCTATTTTGATTCAAGGAGAAACCGGTACAGGAAAAGAGCTGTTTGCTCAGGCTATCCACAATCATTCTACACGTAAAAATGGACCGTTTCTTGCCGTAAATTGCAGTGCCATGACCGATACATTACTAGAAAGTGAGCTGTTTGGGTACGAAGAAGCCAGCTTTACAGGAGCGCAGAAAGGCGGCAAAAAAGGGCTGTTTGAGAGCGCTGATAAAGGTACAATCTTTCTAGATGAAATTGGTGATATCAGCCCGCGTTTACAAACTCAGCTTTTAAGGGTGCTTCAAGAAAAAGAAATTAGGCGGGTAGGAGGTACAAGAGTCATTCCGATTAATGTAAGAATCATAGCAGCCACTCACAATAATTTACTACATAAAATGAAAGAAGGTCTGTTTCGAGAAGATCTGTACTATCGTTTACATGTATTATCTTTAACGATTCCTCCTTTAAGATATAGAAGAACCGATATTCCTTTACTGATTCATCATTTTATGTCCAAATCGAAAACGTGGACGCATATCCATCCAGAAGCGATGAAGCTGCTTATCGAACATGAATGGTTAGGAAATATAAGAGAATTAAAAGGCGTAATTGAGTATTTACTTACCGTCTGCGATGACAACGAAGTGAAAGCAAAAGACGTAGAGTATAGGCTTAGTAGTCAAAAAGAAGATCATTCTTTGTATGAAGTTGAAAATGAATCGGTTGACTTAATCGAACTTCAAGAAAATCGTGCCCTGTTAGAAACGATAAAACAGTGTAATGATACAGGAAAAGCAGCAAGCAGAAAGTGGATTACGCAGCATTTAAAAGGCTTTACTCTTACAGAACAGCAGGTGAGAAATCGTTTGGATCTACTAGAAGAAAAAGAGTATATTATAAAACGCAGAGGCAGAGCAGGAACAAAAATAACAGAAAAAGGACTGCATTATCTATATCATTTAAAAACAAAACAGCATTTAATCAATCCTTGATGTGCGTAAGGAAGGGAAACTTTACTGATCAAGCTTCCCTTTTCTTATTCATTTACCGTTTACGGCTGATTTCCGCCGTAAACTTTTCCTGTAGAAGAAGTAATAACACCGCTGTTTACGTTTAAAGTATAAGCTAATCCTCCAGAACCTGTCCAAGTGGAAAGATTAAAAGTGCTGCCATTAAATAATTTATAGATAGAAATATTATTAAACGTCAGCGGCTGGCCGCTTGCACAAGTGGTAGGAGCCATATTCGTTTTAGCTAGATAAACAGCTGCATTTGTAGAGCCCCGCTGTGTTACGACCTTAGCTGAACCATCTTTTTCTACCAACAGTGCTGACTGTTCATTAACAGCAATCCCTTTTGCGCTTGTTCCAGTTTCTTCTCCATCTTTAATATTACGTGCAAGAAAGGTTAAAAAGCGTCCCATTCTATCTCGTTGTTCAAAATGGGTGTCTGTTTGAATGTTGTTGTTATGAGGTGTTTGAATCAAATAATCTGTAAAGGAAATAAGAGAACTATAAGGATTGTTTAGCGCTGTTTTAGAATCTAAAGTTGTAGAGCCTGCTGAGATAGAGTCGTAAATGTGATCCCCTTGAATCATAGTACCAGCACTTGTTCCTCCAAAAGGAATGCCTTGATTAATACGATTATTTAATGCTGTAAGAGCGGGAGACCCTTCTAAAAAATCTACATAATCAGCTTGATTGCCTCCAGCAAAAAAGATGCCTTCTGCTTTGTTAATCTTATCTATTAAAGAAGAGTCTGAACCTGCTCTTATTAAATCATCGACGACAATTGTGCTAACAGAGTTAAGAGGCTTACCTATGCTTTTTGCTAGGTCGTAGATATAAGAGTTATAGGCATCAGTACCCGTCGCTCTTATAACTAAGAAATCTCCGCCGTTTGCCTTTTGAATCATCCATTTGAACGCTTCATCTACATCGATGCTTCCACCCATATAGACTTGTCCAAAGCTTGTACTAGTCGCTTTGTCTGCAGTACTTCCGACTTGATAAAGTGTATAAGGTGCAGATGCAGCAGAAGCTGAAATGGGCAGTAAAAGAGATGCTGCGAGAACAGCACCAGTAATGACCTGCTTTTTAATACTTTTCTTGCGTTTAACTTTTTTCATAAAGTTCTCCTCCTTTAGTAAGTGTTCATAGATGAACATGCAAGTTTTATACCAACTTATTAAACAGCTGAAAAGCTGTGAAAAAAGAGGTCTTTTGAAAAAAACACGGGTGATATAGGTTCTTTATGGGTTCTTATTAAATTGCTTTATAACCAAAAATGACAAGAAGAACTCTAACTTGGATGCCTAATAGTGAAAGGGAAATAGTAAAGGATATATTTTAAAAGTCCATACCTCATTGAAAAATAACCTTTAAAAACTTAAAATTATAATAGAAAGGAAAAACAAGGATAAAAAGAAGAGCTGTCCGCAATAGCGACCTATTTATCAAACAGACCTTCATTCTATCAATATCTTCATCTCTTAAACGTTTTCCACCAGCATTTCTACGCAGAAAAAATTATACATGAGAGGATCTATCAAAATGAACAAGCAGGAAAGTAGTTATAGATGGGTGGTTTTTGGAACCGCTTTATTAGCGTATTATTTGATTGTCAGTCAACGAACAGCCCCTGGACTTATTACCGAGCAGTTAATGAAAGATTTTCACGTTTCAGCATCCGTTATAGGATTGATGACGAGTATACAATTTTTAGCCTATGCAGGCCTTCAGATTCCTGTTGGTTTACTTTCTGACCGGTACGGTCCAAATCGATTTCTTATCATCGGATCGCTTTTAACCGGAATAGGAAGCCTTATCTACAGCACATCTCCCAACGAATATGTGTTAATTTTCTCTCGTTTGCTAGTCGGTACCGGAGACTCCATGATTTTTGTCAATTTAGTGTTAATTTTAAGTCAGTGGTTCAAGGGAAATGAGTTTGTAAAGCTGTTAGGTTTAATTGGGCTGGTAGGAAGTGTAGGTTCATTATCAGCTACTGTACCTTTATCTATGTGGATTTCACTTTCAGGCTGGAGAGTTCCTTTTCTTAGTATAGGTCTAGTTTTAATCGCGGTATCTTATTTGCTTTATGTCGTTTTAGTCGTAAAACCTAAACGATTATTTGTAGATGATGCTAAAGCAAATAAAGCCTCTGTTAAGACTCAAGAAAGCGTATGGGCGATCCTAAAAAGGGTAATGACGACTCGTCAAGCATGGGCAACATTTCTTTGTCATTTTGGTGTAGTAGGTACATATGTAGGTTTTATTGGCTCTTGGGGAGTTCCTTATGGCATGAATGTGTTTCATTTATCTCGCGCTGATGCAAGTCAGCTTATTATGTATGGTTTGTTTGGCGCTATGATTGGCGGACCTTTAATTAGCTGGATATCAAGCAGGTTAAACTCCATTAAAAAAATCTATTCACTCGTCCATCTTATTGTGGTGCTTAGCTGGACAGGATTATTATTAACGGGAGTGAAACCTTCATTCATGCTAGTCGTTATTTTACTTTTTATCATCGGATTTGGAAACGGCGCAAGCGCTTTGACATTTGCCGTAGTACGCCAATCTTTTTCAGTAAAAGAAGTAGGAGTTGTATCAGGTTTTGCTAATATGGGAGGCTTTTTAAGCGCCGTATTATTGCCTAGTATTTTCGGAAATGTCCTTGATTTATTCCCTGAACGCTCGCTGCACGTGGGCTATCATTATGCTTTTATGATTCCCATTTTGTTTTCAATGATGGGGTTGTTAGGTGTCTTACTAATTAAAGAAAAAGGAAAAAAGGAGCAGAAGGTGCTGCATGCTTCTTAATTCACAATGACTGTCGCATTTACAGTGCAGAAAAATTCGTATATTTATTATAAGATTCATTTTTATACTTTCAAGCAGCCAGAAGATAATCGCTTTTATAAGTGGTTATCTTTTTTAGTCTACCCCATTTCTTCAGAGTCATATAAAGCTATACTTCTAAAAACAATAGTATAACTGAGCATTCTACTCCAAATAGATTTTACTCATATCAATAATACAAAATTTTTTATAAGACAGCACGCTATTAGAATTTACTACTCAAATAAAGAGCCACATCGCGAATGGCTTTATCAGTTTCACTTTCTATTAACTCTCTGTCCTTTGTATACGAATAAAGAGTATCGCCGTGAAGAAGGTGGTCTGATAAATTTAATAAGCCCACGGCGCGTTTGTTGAATTTATGAGCAATAGCTAAAGTGGTAGCTGTTTCCATATCCACCCCGAGAAAATCTGCAAGCGACCATTCTTTTACCATATCATGCGTCTCAATAAGCATGGCACCCATACTAACCACATGTCCTTTTATATAGCTGTAGCCTTTTTGTTCACAATACCTACAGGCGGTTTCCACTAACTCTTTGTCAGCTTCTACAAGCGTTTGTTCTGGTAAATACCAGTGTGATACGCCGTCTTGCATTTGTGCTGCAGATACAATTAAGATATCTCCATATTGTACAGTGGAAGATAAGCCTCCAAAATATCCCGTTTGAATAAATAAGTCGGTTCCGCTGCCAGCAAATTGATGTACGATGTTTGACGCCATCGGACTGCCATACACATTCGCAAATCCTATATTTCTGTTTTTGAACTTACCTATTACCGTGTTCCATTTAGGCATATGAACATCAGTAGATAAAATCTCTTTCCATAAGCTTATATTATCTTCAAATCCCCACTCACCATGAATAATGAATGCATTAGGCAGCTCTTTTTCTGATAGCTTTAATACGTTTAGCCAATCTTCTTTTTCAAAATCCCCATACAGTTTCATATCGTTCTCCTTATTCTTTTCATTTAGACTAGTTGGTGAAGAATTCTTCATTTCTACCTTTTATTCCTTTAATTTTTAAAACGAACAAATACAAAATAAATGACGGTTCTGATTTAGAAATGAAGAATCGCGTGCTTTTTTGCTTGTTTTTCGACAAATATTTATGACTAAAAAAGGAATTCACTAATAATAAAAGAACTTTTTTACTAACCGTTATTTAAATTAGATAAAGCTGTGAGAAAAGATCCGTCCAGTTAATGAATGGATAAGAGGAGGGAATTACAGGTGTCACATCATTTTCCCATAATTAAAACAAAAAGACTTGTACTAAGGGAAATTGTAGCAGAAGACGCAAGCAATATTTTAAAATACCTATCCGATAAAGAAGTAATGAAGCACTACGGTTTAGAGCCTTTTACAGCGGTTGAAGATGCTTTAAATGAGATTTCATGGTATAAATCAATCTTAAACAAAGAATCTGGAATAAGATGGGGCATTACTCTTAAAGAACAAGACGACATTATTGGCAGCTGCGGGTTTCTTAATCGAGTTCATGACCATTACCGTACGGAAATTGGTTATGAATTAGCCAGAGACTACTGGGGAAATGGAATTGCTAATGAGGCATTGGGCGCGGTCATAAAATATGGGTTTACACATTTTAATTTGCGGAGAATCGAAGCTTTGATAGAGCCTGCTAATGCTGCTTCACAAAAATTAATAAAAAAACACGGTTTTATAAAAGAAGGCTTATTAAGAAGCTATGAATTTACGTGTGGGAAATTTGACGATTTGTATATATATTCTTTATTAAAACAAGATTTTGACAGGCTTCAACTACATGCAGGGAATATCTAGACATCGTTATTACGTTATTAAAAATACGTATAGCACGATGAAAGATAAGGGAGGAGAATATATGGCCCACCTTAATGTTGATATTGTTCACTATCATCCTCAATTTGCTGAGGCAACGGTAAAAATGTGGAGAGATAGTAAAGAAAAAGCGATTGGACAAAAGGAAATGCACAGTTTTGACCGTCATGTTTATTTTTTAAATCATATATTGTCAGCACACTATAAAGTTGAATTAGCGTTAATAGATGAACAAATAGTAGGAATGGTTGCTTATAAGGCTGACGAAATTAGCCAGCTGTACGTTGATGTAAATTATCAAAGAGGAGGAATTGGACAGCTTTTACTCGAAAGAGCCAAGACAGAATCAAATGGAAAATTAATATTACGTACATTTGAACGAAATAAAAACGCCCAAAGGTTTTACGAGAAACACGGCTTCAGTATTATAAAAAGAGGATGTGAAAACGAAGAGAAACTACCCGATATTACATATGAATGGACAAACAAATGAATCATACGTAATTTTAATAAAGGAGCGGTTAGTGTGAATACGTTAGCACATGAAACATAACAACGCTGCCTGTATGTTCGTGGCCCGCCTTTTACTAGTTTAGGATAGATGATTAATGCTGACTGATTATTAAAAGGAGGATTTTAACATGGTAACGGACAAACATTTTTTAAAGGCTGTAAACAATACAAATGTTGATTTTACTGGATGGGATTTTTCTATTATTACTCGTACTGGTCGTATGGATAGTGATATGCTTTCGTGGTCATATGGAAGTGAAGCTTTTCGCCTTATTCAAAACTCTAATGCTGCTTTAGATATGGGAACAGGAGGAGGAGAGTTTTTATCTTTGTTACAACCTTTTCCTCGCGTTATGTATGCTACCGAAGGATACAAACCTAACGTTCCAATCGCTAAAAAACGGTTAGAGCCATTTGGTGTCACAGTTGTTGAACGAACTGAAAACGAGAATCTACCGTTTAAAGATGGTACATTTGATTTAATTTTGAACCAGCACGAAGCTTTTTGTGCTTCTGAAGTGAGAAGGATTTTGTCTAAGGGAGGCACGTTTTTCACTCAGCAAGTGGGAGGGTCAGACTGTTCACGAATCAATGAATGTATAGGGGTTCCGATAAATAAAGAGTTTTGTAATTGGAATTTAAAGAAAGCAATAGAAGAGCTCCAACAAAGTTCTTTTAACATCATCTTTTGCAAGGAAGAGTTTCCTGTGCAGAGATTTTATGATATCGGGGCGCTAGTTTTTTATCTAAATGCAATTCCTTGGCAAGTTCCTAATTTTGATATAGAAACACATATCGGCGGATTGTATAATATCCATCAAATTATACAGTCTCAAGGGTTTTTCGACGTAGAACAACATCGTTTTATTATTAAAGCTGAGGCAAAAAAATAGAGTAATCACACACAGAAGGCGGATCTCTAACTGGAGATCCGCTTTTTGTGTGTGAATGATGATTTTACATAAACGTTCTATTTCAGTTATGTAATGGAGCGTTTATGATCTTTAGTATGATTTTGTGATATACGAGAGTTTGTTAAAATGCAGTCTAATGCTCTTTTAGTAATAGGCATAAAAAAGTTAAGCAGCACGCCGCCTAAACACACGGTTAATAACGTTCCAACACCAATTGGTCCGTTTAAAAATATTGCGGCTAGTAAGAATGTCAGGTAAATAAATGTTCTTGAAAGAAATAAATTGGTTTTAGCTAGTTTTTGTATGATTAATGTTAAGCGGTCAATTGGAATAGGTGCAAAATTTGTATGTAAATAGGCTGAGGTTCCTACTCCTATAATGATTAAACCGATTCCGAAACAACATACTTTGCTGTACCAACTTTCGAACGTAATCCAATTCTTTAAGAAAAAAAGCCATATATCGATACCAAGACCTGTTATGAATGCCGTTAACAGTCCCAGTATTTCTGGCTTTTGTTTGCTTAAAAGAGAATTACCACAAATTAAAATACAGGCAAGTATAATCTCCCAGCTTCCAACGCTAAAACCTACGTTTAGTGACAGTCCAACCAACAGTGCATCAAAAGGTGAAGCTCCTAGGTTAGATTGTATCGTCAAAGCAATTCCAAGAGTTAATAGTAAAATTCCTCCTGCATAAACAACATACTTCACTGTCATCATCCTTTTTGTTATTTTTTGTTGCAAATGCAACTATTTTGAGATACATTAAATGTAGATTATTTTTATTGTATTTGCAACAAAAATATGTATAAAGGAGATATTTTATGAGTGAAATTCTGCGTGAAATTGGCATGATAGCAAGAGCATTGGATTCAATTAGTAATATAGAATTTAAAGAATATGACCTGACAAAAGGGCAGTATTTGTATTTGGTGCGAATATGTGAAAATCCAGGAATCATTCAGGAAAAGTTAGCTGAAATGATAAAAGTAGATCGCACAACAGCGGCTCGGGCTATAAAAAAGCTTGAAATGAATGGTTTTATTGAAAAGAAAGATGATCTCCATAATAAAAAAAATAAAAACCTTTTTCCTACTGAAAAAGGGAAGAACGTATACCCGTTTATAAAAAGAGAAAATGATTATTCGGATAAAGTGGCATTAGAAGGTTTTACCCAGGAAGAAGCAGATACCATTCTTAAACTAGTTCAAAGAGTAAGAAAAAATATCGAAACAGACTGGGAGTTTGTCAAAAAAGGAAACAAGAGAAATTATTGATGATATAAAGGAGAGGGGCATGTCAGTGATGATGCATATAAAAAAGTGTATTCTTGAAGATGTATATGATCTTCAAGACGTTAGCTATAAAACGTTTTATGAGACATTTAAAGATCAGAATTCACAAGAAAATATGACAGCTTATTTAGAAAAAGCATTTACAGTCGAACAGCTAGAAAAAGAACTATCCAATACGTCTTCGCAATTCTTTTTTATGTATGTTAATCATGAAATTGCAGGTTATTTAAAGGTTAATATGAATGACGCTCAGTCTGAAGAGATGGGGGAAGAAGCGCTTGAAATTGAAAGAATTTATATAGGTAACAGCTTTCAAAAACAAGGACTTGGTAAACATTTATTTAATAAAGCAGTAGAGATAGCAACGACATTTAATAAAAAGAAAATTTGGTTAGGGGTATGGGAAAAAAATAAAAATGCGATTGCTTTTTACAAGAAACAGGGATTTGTTCAAATTGGATCTCACTCATTTTATATGGGAGACGAAGAACAAATAGATCTCATCATGGTTAAAACACTTTTTTTATAGTTTTAAAAAATAAGGATTATTCACTAATTTAACTGGTAGAGGATAATCCTTATTGCATACAGAGACTTTATGCTTTTCTTCAAAGCAGATGCTTTTAGGGGAAGCAGTAAGCAAACTAATATGGTTGCTGTGCCAACACATAGGAGAATAAAATTAATGTCACATGCTTACCAAAATGTTGGCTTCTTTCATTTTGGAAATTACATTTTTACTTTAATTCTATTTGAAACAACACAAACTAATTAGACATATATCGAATTAGAAGGCTTGAAAAATGAACGTTTTTACGTCCACTTTAATAAATAACGGGCCACATCTCTTTCGGATTTAACTCGTATTCTCCATTTTGCCTATACATAAAATGCTGCATAATTAACTCTCTGCGAATCGTTGCATAATCTTCATGATATTTTTTAATATGTTCATTTAATTCTTTTTCTGGATACGTTTTTCCGTGCTGTAAATCACGTATTAAATAGGCTAATATTACGTTCTTTTTCTTTCTTTGACTTGGAATAATTTTTAAAGTACCGTCACTATTTATAAAGTTTTTAACAATAGATAATTTGTCTTTATCCTGTAAATGGTTGTCTTGATTTTCCATCGAATCCTCTCCAATACTTAAAATAGCCTTCGAGTTATATTCAAGTCTTTCAAGGTCTAGATAAAAATAAATAATGTTTCCTTGTCTTCTTTGATAAACAATTCCTACATCTCTTAGCTTTGAAATATGATGAGTAATAGTTGAAGGTTGCAACCCCAGCTTATAAGCAATTGCTTGCCCGTGAAGAGGCCCTTTTTTTAATAGTGAAATAATTCTAATCCTGGTAGGATCACCAACGGCTTTATGATAATTAACCAACTTATCTAATTGCATAGCTTAATACCTTCTCCCTCTAATTCGATATACATCTAATTTGATATTAATCGAATTGGATGTATATGTCAAAAAAATATTTAAAGTGAAGACTTGTCACACTGCATATAAAAAATCGGCTCCGTCTAATCTTTAAAGTGTAAAAAAAATCCTGCTTCTCTATATAATTCAACTATTATTTTCACCTGTTCTTTTTATTAGTAAGAAAAAGTTACCATGTTTTCATCAAATAATACCGGGGAACATATTCAAAGAGATAAATGAATTATTAATGATACATGTATGTAAATAATAAATGAAAAAGGAATGAGTAAATCATGGCAGGAAATTCAAAAGTTTTAATGGTTGTTACAAATGGACATACGATGGAAAATGGAGAGCTTGCTGGAATTTGGCTTACAGAATTCTCTGAAGCATATTTAGAATTTAAAAAAGAAGGATACGAAGTAGTCGTAGCAAGTCCAAAAGGCGGAAAATCACCTGTGGATCCTAACAGCTTAACAGATGATGTAACGGACGAAGACAAAGAAGCAGGAAAACTTTTAGAGAATACAAAATCATTAGCTGAAGTAAGTTCACAAGAATTTGCAGGTATGTTTGTACCTGGAGGGCACGGAACAATGTTTGACTTTCCAGACGATACGCACTTACATCGTTTGCTAACAGAATTTGCTGAAGACGACAAGCTAATTGCAGCGGTATGCCACGGACCGGCAGCTCTTGTAGGCGGAAAGCTTAAAAATGGTGAGCCGATTGTAAAAGGAAAACGTATTACAGCGTTTACTGATTCAGAAGAGAAAGATACAACGTTAGATAAATACATGCCGTTTCTTCTTGAAACAAAGCTTCGTGAGCTAGGCGCCGAGTTTATTGCAAAAGATAATTGGAGCGATCATATTGAAGTAGACGGAAAGCTTTTAACAGGACAAAATCCGCAGTCTACAATCAGCCTAGCAAAAGAATTTGTGCGTGCTTTAAACGCGTAAAAGTATGTATAACCTTAATGGGGATGTCTCATGAGTGTTTGAGACATCCCCATTTCTTTAGGGTGAAATAAAATGAGAATTAAGGAAAACAAAAAGGGCGGCTATCTAAATAGCTGCCCTTTTATTTATTAGAAGATTTATTTCTGAAAATGTATGTAGTAATTCCTGTCACAATGATAACAGCCACAATACAAATGATCAGACGAACAATCTGTGTCACAAAAATATTATCTGCAATACTCATGTGTTTCGTTAGAATTAACGTTCCATAAGCAGCTAAAACAGATAAAAACATATTGACGATTCGTTGAGCCATGTTGTCGTTACTCCTTTCATTCCACTACTATACACTTTAACATATGTATTCACTGTAAAAAATATCGAATTACAAGTATGTCAGAAAATCAGCACTCTCGTAAAAGATTCCACACGTAAGGAAGTAGTTGATATCATATTAGTTATGACGACTAAACGCAGTTCAGAGAAGGAAATGAGCTTTCTTTTGTGGAATTTAACATGCTTATATTCTTTTTTTAGATAGGTGGGAAAAGCTTGTTTGATAAATTGAAAAAGCTATTTATGGATAAACAGGATCAGGAAACAAATGACAAATACATTTTAGTCCCTGAGAGTGAAATAAATGAGACTTTAAAAAGAGAGATAGTGAAGTTGGAAGAAGTAGGAGAGGCATACAGCAAAAGTCTTCAGCACAAATATAGAAATAAATTTGAACATGATGGTAAGCAGAACTTAAAAATATGGGTGTGTCGAGATATTGATGGCGACCAACTGCCAAATCTAAGTTCGGAGCAGTGTTTAGAAAAAGAATATCGTTCCCAAGTGGCAATAAACTTTGATGGGTTTACAGATGAAGAAGATGCATCCGTTTATTACATCCAGTTGTGGTATTACTTTGGTGGGTATTTTAAAGGGTCAGGCACTTTGTACGATTTGTCAAAAAATTATTTAGAAGCTGATATTGAAGAGAAGATAGAAGAAATACTGAAACAGCTATAACCTTTTAGCATAGAGATTATGTGTTAGCACACAGGGGGAAGGAAGATGAGGGGTCGTCCAGAGTTAGAAATAGAAAGGGAAAAAGTTTATAAAACGAAAAAAAATCCTAACGGAACATTTATAGCGCGAATTATTCAAGTGCCTAAGGAAGAAAATATGTTAGATTTCATGTTGGAAATCAAACACTTAAGGAAAAAGGAACTTACTTATAAAAATCTATTAGTAACGACTGAAAACTGGTATGATTCTTTTCGTCTTGCTAGAGGAGATCTGAAATGGGTATCTTTGCATACAGTAGCTGTGTGGGACTGGTTGGGACATAAATTAGTTGAGGTAGCAGCCCCAACCGGTAAGGAAAATTATCGTATTTCAGATGACCACTGTTCAGCTTACCGAGAAAAGCAATAATGACGATATAGTAAGGAGAAAACGAATGAAAAAGCATTGCTGCGATTATATGAATTATCATGCGAACTTTACGTGTGATATTCACAGTGATCCGTTTGATTGTCCAGATAATCTTATCTTATTTGATAAAACAAATAAGGAATACGGTTTAATTATCCATGATGGTGGTGCATCCACTATTGGAATTTCATTTCGTCCATGGTGTGATAAGAAGCTTTAACTTAAGTATGAAGGGGGATCCTCTTCATTTCTGGAATGGGGGATGGGGCTTGATTTTTCGTTATCTAGCTATGTTATCAGGATTAGGAATAGCTCTATTAAACCTTTTTGATCCTATACATCAAGGGATTACGCGCTGGTTGATGGTTATCTGCGGTTTATTCATCTTTAGTAGCCATCTAAAATTCATCTTAGATAAGAAGTCAAAAAGAATAGATAATCAAAATAAGACCTACTAATAAGATTTTCTTTTGATTTAGTCCTGTTGATAAACGGTGTTATGTAAACGAAAAACTTATTGAATATGTAGGAGAGAAATAAAAAAGAAAAATATATGTTATAATAATCATAAATATCCAAAAAAAGGAACTAATTGTTGTGGTCAATCGTAAATTTAATTCTCTATTTATCATCTATCCTATCGTTTTCTTTGTAGTGCGTACTGTTTTTTCTTTTGTGAAAAATAGCGCTGCGGAATCTGTCTATGAGACGTTAGCTATACTTGCCATGTATTACTTTGCAGTTAGTGTTTTCTATTCGATTGACTTATATATGCAAAAGAAAAATAGTTAATAGATTAAAAATGCTGAGAGTCAGAGTAAAAACAAACGATATAAAGGAGTCTAACAGTGCGCATTAAGAATTATTTTTTGTTTATTTTTCCATTCGTTTTACTATTATTAGCAAGCTGTGATCCATCTTCTACACCTAAAGAAAAATACTATTCAAGCACCAAAAGCACAAACCTTCAATCAGAAAACGTTAAGTCAGTATCAATAGGAAGTTCTAAATATGACGTAGCAATTGGTTTGAAGAAGAAACCAAAATTTATAGAGGTTACGGAGAAACCTCCGTATACTACCTACATTTACGGAGAAAGTACAGAAAAGTATGATGTTGAATTTAAAATTGTAGATAATAAAGTCAGTAGGTATGACTTTATTAGCAGCAAGTATGGTACGGAAAAGGGCATACATACTGGTGACAGCAAAAAAGATGTCATTAGGGCATATGGAGAAAATTATTACGAAAGAGAAGATACCGGAGCAACAATAATAGGGTATTTTGATAAAATTCATAAACTCAACATTGAGTTTTCTTTAGATGATAATAGTAAAGTTGGAGGAATTTTGTTTCAAAAAATAAATAATTAAGATGAGTAATAATCATTTATTTGCAAAATGAAATATATTGACTAGTAAATTTCAAATAATAGTAATAGAGGAGAATATACTGATGCTTGGGGAAACATTTACATTATTAAGGCCTATTTATTACCTGATCGCAGTTTTTTCAGTATGCAATTTGGTGTATATAATTTTCTTGAGAAATAAAGTCAAAGCAAGTAGTTATGTAATCGTCAATTCTTTTTTCTTTTTAATAATTGCAGCAGCCTTATTGTTTCAAGAAGGCATCATTGTAGATGAATTTAATCGTTCAGGTGATTCTGTAACCTTCTATTTAACGATATTATTGGGCTTTTTATTTATAGCTAGTTTCATTTTTCAAAGAAAGAAAATGAGAGATAAAAATTGAAGTAAATAAATATAATCATGTTTGCTGTAACTTTCAATATTTGCTCTTTTATGTAAATTGAGTGTTAGGGCGACCAATCTACAACAAATAAAGGGAAAGGATTTTTCTATTGAGCAACTTTATTAAAGTAGTACCGTCAACTTTTATACTTCTCTACATAGTATTCTTCTTTTTAAATATTTCGTATCGTTACGGTGTTTCTTATTTATATAGCTTTTTTCTTTTTTTGTTTTTGTCGTTAATATCTGTAGTTTTATGTTTAGTAATATGGTTTAAGAATAAGGAACGTCTTTTTCTATTTTTAACCGTCGTTTCAATCCTCCAACTTATGTTTACTGTTTTTATTTATCTTTTACCAGGAGCAGGAACTAAACCATTGATCTATGAAAAAGCAATTATAAAAGAAGAGGTTTTAAATAAATAAGCTTACACAAAAAAACTTCAAGAATGTGTATCTAGTATAAGGCTATTAAAGAGATCCCCTTAAATAAAGAGGATCTCTTTGATGTAGGTGTTTGTAATAGTAATTATATTAACTAGAGCTGTATACTTTTTCATTAAAAAGCGTTGTTTCATACTTATTAAAAAAAGAAATGTGTACAGTTAGTTGAGGAAAAGAGATCTGTCACTATAGGTTTCTTTCTTTGTTTCTAAAAAAACCATTAATTTATATTTTAACCATAATATGTTATAATGTTTTAAAAATGGTGGTGTGACAATGAGCGAAGATAAAGAAACACCTGAAAGAAGAAGAGAGAGATTAAAACACGAAGAGGTAAAAAGAAATCCAGCTGGGAATATGAACGATGCATTTAATAGAAATGAAGCTGGAAACTTATCTGGTTTAGCAGGCAGCTTAGGATGGAAGGGTCTTGGTGTACTTATTACTGTAATGATTATAGGTTTTATCGTTGCGTCACTATTTTTAAAATAATATCAGGTTTATAAATTAAGAGTACTGGAGGCGCTTTTTTGAAAAACTATACAGTGTTTATTGGTAGTTTTATATTATTGCTATTTGCTTTTCAAATTGTTTCTGGTCTATTTCTTACACTTACATATGTACCTGAGACTTCACAGCACTTGAGTAGCTCAACGGTCAGTATTTTTTCTGTTAATTATCCATTTTTAAGTTCGATTATAGCGGCCACTTTTTCATTTATTATTTCAAACAAAGTATGTAAAGTTAAGAAGAGTGCCTATAAATAAGTAGGTGCTCTTTTTGTGCTGAGAATAGTGATTACTATTTTTAATAAATTACATCTTCCTTTTTATGGTATTGTATATAGATACGTATTAAATACTGTTGAAAGAGGGAGATACTTAATGTTGCAATCACTAATCTTTGATATGGATGGAACGCTGTTTCAAACAGATAAAATTTTAGAATTATCACTTGATGATACCTTTAACCATTTGCGTACACTCAACCAGTGGAATACTAGTACTCCTGTTGATAAGTATCGTGAAATCATGGGTGTACCGTTACCCAAAGTATGGGAAGCTTTATTACCTACTCATTCAGGTGAAATAAGAAAGTATACGAATGACTATTTTTTGAAAAGCTTAGTTGAGAATATAAAAAAAGGCAAAGGCGCTTTATATCCTAATGTAAAAGAGGTCTTTAGCTATCTAAAAGAAAATAATTGCTCCATTTACATAGCAAGTAACGGTTTGAAGGAATATTTAGAAGCGATTGTAGACCATTACGATTTGGATAAGTGGGTAACAGAAACATTTAGTATTCAACAAATCCAAACGCTCGATAAAGGAGATTTAGTCAAAACGATTATAAAGAAATACGATGTAAAGCACGCAGCAGTAGTGGGAGACCGTCTATCGGATATCAATGCTGCAAGGGATAATGGTTTAATGGCAGTGGGGTGCAATTTTGATTTTGCTCAAGAAGCTGAGCTTGCACAGGCTGATGTGGTAATAGATGATTTAATGGAGTTAAAAAGGATTGTATCCAACATAAATAGTAGCTTGTCAGTTTAATAGACTGATCCTCGTACATAACCATTATAGATGGGTAATGTCTCAATTTTATTAAGAAAATAAATTTTTTATATGCATGTAAAAGGATAGGTCTTTAAAGGGCTATCCTTTTCGTTTACCTTACAGTATTGGAATCCACTTGATTTTTTAAATCTTCACTGCAGTTTCTGCTCCGTCAATGAACTCACACATATATAGACCTAAATCTACTGAAGTTGAAACATAAGTAATGAGCGGTTCCCCTGTAATTTAAAATGTTTACATAATCTTTTCTTGTCATTAATAAATGGTTTACAATACTGAGCTATGCTTAGGTTAAGATTTCCAAAATAGTTTTATAAGAAGGGAGAGTTTGGATTATGACTTCACATATGATTCGTAAATCTGATAGCGCTCACTTATATATTAGAGGATATAAGATAAAATTGTCACTCAGCCAGTGGAAGCTTGTAAGCACTCAGAGATAATGGTTAACCCAACTGTAAAAGAGGAAAACCTCCATCTTAATTTAGATGGGGTTTTTTGCATTTCTTTTAGTAACTTTTTAATTGATTAACTATTTAGACTTTATAATAAAAAAGACTAATAAAAGTTAAAAAATGTAATAAAAAAGAGGAATATTATTTAAGTGAAATTAAAATAAAGCACAACTAAATATGCATTTTTTAAATATTTTACCATTTTTTATTGACCATAAAAATTTAAAAGAATTAAAATAAATATAAAGTAAGTAATTACTTACATTTTTAAAATTAGTTTGTGGGAGGATGAATATTTTTAATGTATAGCTTAAGTTTTCAAAAGGTGGACGAGGCGAATGAACGAGTTGGAGCAAAAGCTTTAAACCTTATAAAAATGAAAAGAAAAAATTTACCGATTCCAGATGGGTTTGTTATTCAAACGGAAGCTTTAAAGCGATATATCGAATGGAACGGGATTGATCGTCAAACGGATAATATACACGAGAGAATTTTACACGGGGAAATTCCTATTGAAATTGAATCAGATCTCATAGAGGCATTTCGGAACCTAAAGTGCTCTTATACATCGGTAGCTGTTCGTTCATCATCTAGTGCTGAAGATTTAGAAGGTGCATCTTTTGCTGGCCAGTATGAAACCTATCTTAATGTGAAAAGTACCGAGGATTTTTTGAGTAAAGTGAAAGCGTGCTGGGCCTCATTTTTTACTGAAAGAGTCGAACAATATACTCAAAATATGTATGCTAATTTTGACGAAGTTTCAATGGCAGTTGTTGTTCAAGGGTTAATTGAGTCCGAAACATCGGGAGTGATATTCAGTCAAAATCCTGTCACTCATAATACAAAAGAAATGATGATTAATGCCAGCTATGGATTAGGAGAAGCCATTGTATCGGGCTTAGTAACACCTGATGTTTACCTAGTTAATAAGCAAACTTTTAAAATAGAGAAAGAAAAGGGTCTAAAGGAAGTAAAAATAATTCCACTTGCTGAAGGCGTTGAAGAAATCGAAACAACGGAAGATGAGCAGCAAAGGTTTTGCTTAACAGACGAGAAAATCATTGAATTGGCCGAAATAACAAAAGAAGTAGAAGCTCTTTACCAACATCCCGTAGACATAGAGTTTGGGGTTCAAGACAATCAAGTATATCTATTACAGGCAAGAGCGATTACCACATTAACAGAGGCCAAAGAATTAACTCCTTTCCAAAAAGATATATCTTTAAGTTTCGACGATATGGAAGAGTTTTGGATTTTAAATGACACAAGTTTTTCTCATGCTGTTAGTCCTTTGTACGCTTCATTTATTATTCCGGCATTTTCTGAAGGAACAGCTGCTAGTTTTAAAAAACTAAAGTTTATGTTTAATAGACTTAATTTAAAACTTTATAAAGGTCATATCTATACAAAAATGGAGCCTTTTAAAGGAGATTCTAATAAAAGATTCCAAGAAAATAAAGAATTGATGGAAAGTATTTATCCAATCCTAACAAAACGAATGAATCAAATGATTACGGAACAATTCTTGCCTTACTATAACAAATTAAATAGTTTCACCTATGAAAATCTAACCCTTCAGAGAGGAAAAGAGATTCTTCAAAGTTTAGCTGATTTTTATAAAATGGCATATGATCTGCACTTTGATATTGTTATGCCTCAAATGTCTTTAAATACTATAGTTGAAGAGTACTATAAAAACCTTACAAATAAAAAATCCGGACATGATGTTTATGAGCTATTGACCGGAAAAATGAACAAATCGTTGGAAACGGATCAACAGCTTTCTAGACTTGCTTTAACAGTGAAAAGAGATAGTGAACTTACTGAAATTTTTCAAGAAGAATGCACAGAAACTTTATTAAAGAAATTAGAGGGAAATAAAGCAGCAAAAAGCTTTATGGCTGAAGTAGATACTTTTCTAAAACAGTATGGATATCGAAATGTTGTAAGTCATGATTTTGTAGGAGAAACTTGGCTAGAGAATCCTCTTCACGCATTATCGATTATTCAAGGATATGTTAAAGACAATTACAACTTTGATGAGAATTTCAAACAGACGGTCAAGAAACGTGAACAGAACTATAATGAATTCCTGGAACAGATAGCGGATAGCAAACACAAAGAAGAATTTAAAAAATATTATCAGTGGGCATTAGATGCGTCCGTTATAAGAGATGATCATCATTTTTATATCGATGCAATGTTGGATGCAAAAGCTCGTTTGTTCCTACTTAAGCTAGGTAATTTACTAGTACATCATCACGTTTTTCTAGTGAAAGAAGATATTTTCTTCTTATATCTTGATGAGCTAGAGTCTCTTTTAGAAAATCCAGTAGACATGACCCAATTAATTGAGAAACGTAAAAAAGAACACGCAGAACATGAGCAAACGTCTAATTTACCTAGATACTTCGGCGTCCCTGAAGCAGCTCAGCTGAAAGAAGCTGAGAAATATATGGGAGCTATTGAGGAAGATGACGCGAACAGTGAACATTGTATCAAAGGGTTAGCCTCTTCTTCAGGAATCTATACGGGAAAAGTAACAGTCATTTCAAATACGAAAGACTTTTCTAAGCTGGAAAAAGGTGATGTTTTAGTATGCAAGACCACTACTCCACTTTGGACTACTTTATTTCAGACTGCGGGAGCTGTTATCACCGACGCTGGAGGTATTCTTTCTCACTCGGCAATAATTGCACGTGAATATGAAATTCCTGCAGTAGTTGGTACGAAAATAAGTACGGATAAGCTAAAAGATGGCGATATGGTTATGGTCGATGGTACGAATGGAATTGTCACGCTTTTAAATGACTAAATAATTCTCTTCGCTTCCATTTGACAACAGCTCTTTTTCCTTTATATACTGCCTAATGGAAAGTAAATACTTACATTCAGGAAGCATAAAGGATGATTAACATGAAAAAAGATGAAACCAAAAAGAAGATAACAAAAGCTACAATAGAACTGCTTAAAGAAAAAGGCTATAAAGGTACTACCACTAGAGAAATTGCAGAACAAGCTGGCGTTAATGAATTGACGGTTTTTCGCCACTTTGGCAATAAAGAAGGCATTATTCAAGCTATTGTCAAAACAACAAGCTTTTCACTTGAGATTTTTGATAAATCAATTGAATGGGAGCTTAAAAAAGATTTGACGAATTTCGGTTACCTGTTACTAAAAGACTTTGATAATAACCGAGACATGATTTCAATTGCTTTAAAAGACCCTTTAATTTTCTCACAGGCGCACGAGGAAATTATAAAAAAAATTAATGATACGAAAAAAATATTAAAAGAATACTTTGAAGAAATGCAAAGGAAAGGATCTATCAAAGAATTAGATTGCTGCACACAAGCAGAGATTTTCCTAAGTACGTATTGGGGATATTTTATGTATAAACTAAATTTTGGAGACAAAGCCTTACATGCGGATTATCAAGATATGATAAAAAACAGTATAAACACGTTTATAAAAGGAATTTCTCTCCACTAAAAGGAGGCAGTAATGTTTGGGTAAACATAAAGAGCTTATCTTGATTATTTCATTACTAATTGGGACATTTCTTGTACCAATTAATTCAACCATGATTGCCGTTGCTCTATCAACTATATCAGCTCATTTTAATGAACCACTTGCAAATATTTCGTGGGTAGTAACTATTTATTTGATTGTAATGGCTGTTACTCAGCCTATCGCTGGAAAGCTAGGAGATTTGTATGGAAACAGAAATATCTATTTATGTGGCGTAGTGTTCTTTCTTATAGCATCTTTAGGATGTATATTTTCAACTAATCTCATTTCCCTTATTATTTTTCGATCACTGCAGGCAGTAGGAGGAGCTTTACTCACCCCTAACACGATAGCCATCATTAGATATGTGGTGCCAAAAGAGCGGCTTCCTAAAATTTTAGGTGTATTTGGAATGGGAATGGGATTGGGTGCTGCAATTGGACCATTGCTAGGGTCTGTATTGCTTGAAAACTTCAACTTGGAAGCTATATTCTGGGTGAACGTTCCTTTTCTTTTCTTAGCTTTGATCAGTGGTATAGTTATGATTCCTAAATCTAATGTAAAAAAACAAGCAAGTACTTTAGATATTCAAGGTTCCATCTATTTAGCCATTAGTATTTCCTTATTGATTTTATTAACACACGGTATGGAAATTACTAAGGCTTTAATAATGGGATTAGTATTTGTTTTATCTTCATTCTTGTTTATCAAAAGAGAAAATACGGCAGAAAACCCGATTATCAATTTTTCTTTGTTTAAAAATGCCACCTTTACAAGCGCTAATTTGTCTATTATGCTTAGCAATTTTGTTATGTATGTGATTTTATTAATTATGCCGCTGTTAATGAAGGCTCAATTTCACTTATCTACAGCACAAACGGGTATTGTTTTATCGGTTTTTTCGATTTCAATGTCTTTAAGCGGCTGGATAGGAGGATTGTTAAACAATAAGTTTAGTTCTAAAAAAGTGATTGGATTTTCTTTTGCTATGATCATTGTCTCTACTATTCTTTTTCTATCTTTAGAGAACGTTGGATCTATTCTTTTTCTTATAGTGGCTTTAATTATTGGAGGTTTTTCGACCGGAATAGGTTTAACAAGCATGCAGGTTGCCTCTCTAGACTCGGTAAGCAAAGAGCAATCTGGTACAGCCTCTGGCATTTATTCAACGTTTCGTTATTTCGGAAGTATTATTTCGTCCACGCTTATTGCTCTTGTTACAAGCTATAACTACATCTTTATTATTTTAGGGATATCAGGGGTAGTAGGTTTACTAGTAGCTAGGAGCATTAAATCTGGCAGCCAAGACATGATAAGCAGCAATAATTCTAGTGCAAAAGCATAGTCGTTTTTTTATAAATTTTATAAAGCTGTTGGTTATATATACGATTTACTAATTAATCTATAAAGATAAGTAATGCTTCTGAAATAGGAGCATTACTTATTTTTTGACTAAATTTCTGTGAATTGCTTTTTTTAATGGTAATATTTAGCTAAAGGGATATACAGATAAAAAGTTCAATCACGATGGGAGAAGGGTTAATCTTACTTGTCATTACAAGTATATTTATAGTAGCACTAGAGCTAAAAAAGCGGGGGCTAGGTTGAAAGATAGAACCTTTTCCTTATGAGAAAGCCGGGGATGAAATGGCAATAGGAATCGCATTAACTGTTTTAGTATTAGGTCTTATGTTTGCGAGTGGACTAAGCCAAGGAAAGTCAGCTAAAAGAAAATATATAGTGTGGGGAACGACTATTATATTAATAATAACTCCATTCTTTTCATGGATTGTTTCTATTCTGTTTGGTATTAATCAAGGAAATGGTTTTGCTGCCGTGGGATTAATGATGTTATTATTACCGCTTTTCTTTTTAATCGGAGTCGTTACTCTTCTGATAGGTATTTTTAAGAAGGACAAACAATATGAATAAATCTATTTAGAAAGCAAAGAAAGCTCTAAGATTTATTCATAGGGCTTTCTTTACTTCTTATTAGCTCACTTAACGATATGATGATTATAGATATAATGGATCCTATAAAAATAGCAAAATTAACTACTCCAATTCCCATACCAGTTAATCCTCCGTAAAAGTAGCTTATGATAACAACACTTAGACTAATCATTCCTACAATTAAAGGTATTATATATTTTAAAGAGGATGTGGTTCTACCCAATTTATATGAAAATAAAAGTGAGCAAGCAACTGTAGTTATAACAATCAAGTACATTATAGCCATTTTTAACCTCCTTGAGCTATATGATATAAACATTACCATAAATTTACATATAGATAAATGTTTTTTTGAATCTAGAAACAACGATTGGAAATAAATCATAGCCTGTCTATCTCATAGATTTTAAAAGCGAGTTTATACCAACCCAACATATGTATGTGTAATTTACCAAAGAAGTTTGTTGAAAAAGAAGTTTCTTAATTAGTATCTATTAAAGGAGGAAGAGAATGTGAAGAATAAGACCACTATAATAAAAGTTATGGCTTACATAACTAGATTCAATGATCCCTATACAGAGTTACTAGTTTGCGAACATAGAGATTATCCAGAAGCAGGAGTTCAAGTTCCAGCCGGTACTGTAGAGGAAGGAGAAACAATTGAAGAAGCTTTATATAGAGAGGTCAAAGAAGAGTCTGGGTTAATGGAGTTTTTATCGGTGAACAAAATAAAAACATACGTATATCATCATGAAGGTAAAAGTCAGTATCATGAACGACATGTTTTTCAGTTAGAAGTTCAAAAAGAAACGGCAGAACGGTGGGAATATAAAGTGAATTCTGAAGGGGAAGATGCAGGATTAATCTTTTCCTATTATTGGGTTCCTGTTGGAGCTGTTCCAAAACTAGCAGCAAATCAAGATGATTACATTAATCAGTTATTCGTATAGCTTTAAATTTACTAATAAGATACTATAGAGACTAAAAATTAATAGGTGATTGTGGTACGTGATTTATGGAACCTAAACAAAAGCACCTACTTATTTATGGGGCCTTTTGTTTAGGTTTTTTATAGGAATAGTTTTTATGTAGGTGCCAATAGCCAGTATGCCTATGACACTTATTAATCTATCTTTATTTCTACACTCTCTTTTACTCTTTTCACGTGTAATCTTCAACGTGACTAGTTTTTTTACGTTCACTCTCAGGTTCTGGGTGTATTAACACCTCTGAATCGGGAAATTTGCGAAGAATATCTTGCTCAATTCTGTCGCATAGATCATGCGCTTTGTGAATGTTGTAATATGATGGAACTACTAAATGAAAGTCAATCCATTCGCTTGGACCAGACCGTCTTGTACGAAAGTTATGGTATTCGATAAACTCTTGTTTGTGGGAATTAATAATGTTTAAGATAACCCGTTCTTCATCTTCCGATAGACTGGCATCCAATAAAGGAGGAAATGATTCTTTCATTAATTTATAGGCCTCAATAATGATATAGATGGCTAGCACAATTCCAATAATCGGATCTAAAACATACCACCCAGTGAGATTTACAAGGAATAAACTTATAGCCACACCAAGTGAAGTATAAACGTCTGTCAGCAAGTGAAGAGCATTTGATTTCATCGCCATGGATTTTGTTTCTTTAGCTGTTTTATGAACGATTTTTGAGACAATAAAATTAATTACTGCCCCAAACAGCATAACAAGAATCCCTAAGAAAGGAAGTTTAATTGGTTCGGGGTTCATGAGTTTGTGAATACATTCGTAGATAATCCAAATACCTGCTACAAAGATTAATAATGTTTCAATGGTTCCAGAGATATTTTCTACCTTTCCGTGTCCATATCGGTGGATCTTGTCAGCCGGCTTTTTAGATATTCGAACAGAGAAAAAGGCAATCAAGGAAGCTGCTAAGTCTAGAGACGAATGAATACCTTCTGATATAACTGCAACTGAACCTGTAAAGACGCCTACAACTATTTTTAAGACAACCAGAAGAGAGTTACTCATAACAGAAAGAAAAGCAATTTTTGAAGAATTCAATAAATTCACCACCTATAAGAGATGAATTAATGATATCAAGCGAATTGCATGTGGGTCTACAGCAACGTTTTTTACCATTTTTCAATAAATTAGGGAAGTTAAAAATAGTGTCGCTAAGCCAAATTCTCGCCGAATTAATGATAAATGCAATGTTTTATTGAGTTGCAAAATAAAAGTATCCATCTCCTGATATACTTTTTTAAAAACCCTACTAAAAGGAGAATAGGAAACATGCTTAACCAATTAAAGTTGTGGGCTAAAAAGTTAAAAAAGCAGCTATTTATCTTATACTTAGCTTATAAAGATAACCGAGTATCTTGGTATACCAAAGTATTTACTGCTTGTGTGGTTGCATATGCCTTCAGTCCAATCGATTTAATTCCTGATTTTATACCGGTTTTAGGCTATATTGACGATATAATCATTGTTCCTTTAGGAATTATGCTTGCTTTAAAGATGATACCTAAAAATGTAATAGAGGACTGCACAATAAAAGCAGAAGAGCTCATTCAAAATGAAAAACCTAAAAATTGGGTTGTGGGTTCAATTATTATCATAGTATGGCTACTTATTTTTACGTGGAGCTGTTTTACTGTTTTTAAGTTTTTAAACTGAATGTACTCTTACAAAGAAAAAAATATATTAGGTTTACTATCGATCGTTATGATAAAAAATGGTAAATGATATATACAATTGAAAGGAGTACATTAGAACACATGTAGCAAATTGATATTCAAGAAAAAAATAGACAGAGCTCTCTTTCAATGTATTTTCTCCATATTTATCTTAAAACAGAAACAAAGATTGTACCTTAGCCCATAATTGATACCCATAGTTATCAATTATGGGCTAAGGTACCTCTATGCCTTTTGAAGAAATGTTCGTTAATGGTTATATTTTTATATAAATTAGATTGATTTACAATTAGAAATAAAGGTTGAAATCAAGCTAATAATCCATTTGTTTAGTACGGTTTTTTTACTATCCACTTTTTAGAGATGTAGTGTAAGAGAAAGCCTCTGTACTGATTTATAATATAGTAGCTAGCAATATAGAGTATACTTCCAAATAAGAAGCTGTTAAGAATCATGCCTGTTAAAAAATTCTTTCCTACTTTTGCTCCTAGTTCTAGTCGATTATCTAAATCTTCATCTGTATTCTGAAGTAAAGTTTGATCAAGATCGATTGGGAATATATATCCTCCAACTACTGTATTCAAGTAAAACATCAACGGAAAGGCCCGCATAAAAAACATTCCACCAATGAGTCCTGCTATGCTGTTTCCTTTACATAATTTAGCTAAACCTACGGATAGTATAAGGCCAAATCCAAAGGTAGGAACAAAGTTCACAACAGAACCTAGACTAAAACCTAGCGCAACTTTATGTGAATGATCTTTTAATCGTAATAGTTTAATAAGTAAGTATTTAAACCGGCGCTTCAAACCCGCTATTTTGCTCACATTATTCCCCCTATCCTTTACCATGCAGCCTCTATTTTTCTTTTTTATGTTCACAATTATAAAAAGGTGCTTTATTGTATGAAAGATTTAGCGGTATATACGTAAAACAGTAAGGTCAAAGAATAGTAACTTTAACCATTATAAGTATATTTATACTTTATATGACAAAACAAATAATTACCTCCTAATAAATCAAGTGATTTTTAGAATTGTCACGAAAAATTCACAAATAGGTTGTTTCTTTTCTATTTCTCCCTGCTAAAATTTTATAGTCAAGAACAAGAAAAATATAACATCGGGGGATATACTTAGTGAAAAAGATAATTTCTTCATTAGCTTTATGCTCATCATTGATTGTTTTACCAACAATAAGCCATGCAGCTTTAGGGGACAAGCTATTAAAAGAAGGTATGACAGATCCAGACGTAAAAGAATTACAGGATGTTTTAAGACAGAAGGGCATATTTTCAGCTACTTCGACTGCCTATTTTGGTTCAATTACAAAAGATTCAGTTCTAAGCTTTCAGCGTTCTCATAGTTTAACCGCTGATGGAATGGTGGGACCTAATACATATCAAGCGTTAATAGCTAATTCAACAAGTGCGGTTACAAGCAGTACACTTCTGAAATATGGAATGACTAGTAATGAAGTTGAAAAAGTACAGCAGCTGTTAAAGGAAAAAGGTTACTTTAACGCCACACCAACAGGATATTTTGGCACAATTACTCAAACTGCCGTTATGAATTTCCAACGGGATCATGGCTTAGCTGTGGATGGAATAGTAGGTCCAGCTACTTTAAATGCCTTAAATAACGCATCTACTAGCGCCACTGGTTCTTCAACTGTTAATAGTTCAACGCAAGCGACAGCTAGTGATATTGTGGCTTATTCTAAAAAATTCATAGGGGTGCCATATGTTTGGGGCGGAACTTCTCCAAATGGTTTCGATTGCAGTGGTTTCATTTATTATGTATTTAAAAATGGAGGTGGAGTAACTGTACCGCGAACAGTAGCCACCTTGTATCAGTCAGGAAAAAGTACATCTACTCCGAATATTGGAGATATCGTATTCTTCGATACTACTGGAGGTCCTTCACACGCTGGAATTTATATTGGAAACGGGCAGTTTATTCATGCTGGAAGTTCAACTGGTGTAACTATTGCATCGTTAAGCAATTCTTACTGGGCACCTCGTTATTTAGGAAGTAAGTCTATTCTCTAATAAACTAAAAAGTACTAGTTAGCAAGAACGAAAAGGCTTAGAACAAGGGGTAAGAATTAAAATTTTTTGAAGGTTACCTTTTTATTTTTATGAATATTGAGCTTTATGATACGATATGAAGTGAACTTTTTAAATGAGGGTCTATATGCAAAAAATTAAAGGTAAAAGGATAAAAATTAGTATATTTCTGCTAGGATTAGGGATTATTTTTTTTCTGTTTGCCGGGAAAGAGCTTGTGGTAAACGAAAAGCCTGTAAAATCTGACGTGATTATTGTGTTAAGTGGTGATAATGATCGACTGGAGAAAGGAATTGAATTATATAAAAAAGGCTATGCGGCTCATTTAATCCTTTCGAATGGCCAAGAGAATAATTTTTATCATCAAGCCAAAGACTCTGGAATACCTAAGGATTCAATTATATTAGAAAATCACGCTACAAGTACTACGGAAAATGCTAAATTTACAAAAAAGCTAATGATGAATTATCACTTTCAATCCGCTATCGTTGTTTCTTCAAACTATCATATGAAAAGGGTAGAAAAAAACTTTAATAAAGAATTTGAGGATACCCAAATACAATTAACCTATTGTTCTAGTGGAAGTCGTTATTATAATCCACAGAGATGGTGGGAAACTGCTTTAAATAGAAAAGTTACTTACACAGAATACGTCAAACTTATTGGCAATTATTTTGGTTTTAGCGGAAAGAAATCTAAAGAATTATTAAGAGAATTTATTTAACAAAATAGCAAAAAGTCCATAGGGAATGCCTCTATGGACTTTTTGCTATTTGAAATTCCGGCTAGTTTAACATAGTCTTGTAAGCTCATATGAAACGGAGTGATAGTGGATTATTTGTTTAACATAAAGGAAAGCACGGTGCCCCATATAAAGATTACTAAATAGAATAACCTTTGCAGCAGACCGGTAGGCATAGGAACAAAAAATACAAGCATAATGAGTATAAGGATGACTAGTAAGGAGACTAAGCAGCCATAAGTCCAATACTTGCCGCTGCTTAAAGATGATGCATACATCCAAAGACCAGCTAAAACAGTAACCATGCCAAGCTGAGCAAGTATTGAATGCCAAAATAAATTAATATCAGCCGGGATAAAGCCTGAAACAATATTACCTAAAGCTAATATAAGAATAAAAGCTGTTGCTAGTTGGCTTTTTCTCGTTTTCTTTAGGTTTTGTGAAATGTACAGAACACCAATTGAAAGTGTTAATCCGTTTATAATAAACAATACGTTCATCCAGAAATGGTGAGGAGAGCAAATTTCATGAGGTGCAATTGAATAGGTGTAGTTTCCACAAGAAGTTACACCAAGATCACTCATTGCGTGATGTAAAAAACTGTAGGGAGCAGTTGAAGTCAAAATAAAGAAAGGTTCAACTAAAAAATACAAGCAAGTAGCAAACCAGCTTAAAATGCCAACCTTTTTTGATATATACAGAATTATCACCTCTTAAAAAGCTTTATACCCGAATTATACATCCAAATAATGTTAAATCAAATGGTCTTGGAGTCTATTTTTAAATAGGGCTTGAGGTTGATGTGAGTAAGGAGGGCAAAGTGTTTAAACTTTGAGGGCTTAGGAAAAGGCCTCTTTACCAATGTTTTGTAGCGGTAAAGAGGTCCAAAAGCTGCTTAATTAGAAATGAATAACTGCTGATTATGCGGTCTTTTTATAAAATATACGTAAAGTTAAGGTATCCAAAACGCAGTGACATTCAAGATGTTTTCTCTAGAATTTAATAATCTGATGTTTTTTTTATATCTATATCATATTCATGTGCAAATGTTTCTAATTCCTTAAAAACATTTGGTGGATTAAATAATGCTATTCGCATATTCCACCCGTTTTCTACTTTGACCACTGCCAATTTTGTTTTCCAACTTAAGCGTTTAAATACGATTTTTTTAATGTCCCCTGGTTTAACTGTTTTTTCATATACTTTGAACCATAATATATATATTCTATAGGTTAAAGTATCTCTGTCTATCTGAAATTCATATCGGAGAAAAAGGGAAAGAAACAAGCAAAGGATAGCCAAAAGGTGTAAAAAGGCAAGTTCTTTATGTCGAACTGCTTGAATGAGTAATAAAGTATTTAAAAGTAATAAAGGATAAACAACAGTTTTTTGAGCGGTAGCTTTAAATAACATAAAGTCTCCTTCCTTTAGTAAATAAGCCAACTTATTTTTCTTCTATGATATTATTTAGTTATTGATTTAGATTAGATTTATATTGGGAGGTCTTTTATATGTATAATACCATTTCAGATTTTATCAAAGAATGGAACAACGAAGCCATGCTGACTCAAAAAGTTTTGGATAGCTTGACAGATGATTCGTTGAAGCAACAAGTGTACCCTGAAGGGCGTACGTTAGGGAGAATTGCTTGGCATTTTACAACAAATATTCCAGATTACCTAACTGAGTTTGGATTAAGCATAGACAGAATTGAAAGTACAGCAAGCGTTCCATCTTCAGCACAGGAAATCGCTATAACCTTTAAAAATGTAAGTTCTCATGCTGCTAAAATTATCGAACAGCAATGGACAGACGAATCTTTAGAACACACGCAAGAAGTGTTCGGAAGAACCCAATCAAATGCCACAATCTTAATGGGACTAATCAAGCATATTGTTCATCACCGAGGTCAAATTACCATTCTTATGCGTCAAGCAGGCCTAAAACCTGCTGGAGTTTATGGGCCTCCAAAAGAAGATTGGGTTCATTTAGGTGTGGAAAATCCACCGCTTTAATAATATCAGGTAAATAAAAAAGAGGCTGCCCATAGAAAATACTATAAAATTATTTTCCAGGCAGCCTTTACGTAAAACCTAATTAATCATTTAGTGCTTACTCTGAAAAAGATTTTGAGTAATGTACAACACCTTGCACATTTTTTAGAGATCCTTCTGTTAACTCTATGGCCATAAAAAATTCTTCAGGCACGTCAAATGGAGCATATATATTCCATGAGCTAGCTGGTTTAAATCCAAACTTAGGATAGTAATCTTTGTGCCCTAAAACAATTACTGAATGATAACCAAGCTCTTTTGCGCGTTTTAACGCAGCGTGTATTAGTTGGCTCCCAGCTCCTTGTTTTTGATACTGAGGTGCAACTGAAACTGGAGCAAGTGCTAAAGAAACGGTAGCGTTATCACCATCTATAATTGTTATTTTAGATAGAAGAATATGGCCTATAATATCTGCTGCATTCGGATTTAATGCGACTAGTGAAAGTTCAGGAATAAATTCATCTGACTTCCTAATTCGTTTCACAAGTAAATGTTCTTTCTTATCGCTGTATTCTTCATTTAAAAAAGCGCTTTTCACAACTTTTTCAGTTTCATTATATTCTTCAGTGAGTTCTTGTTTAATTAAGATATCCATTTAGAGTCTCCTATCAACTTGCTAAATTACCGCTTTTTATACTCCATAAATGGGGCTTCCTTTATGCACACATTCATTAAGGAAGCTTACTCACCCAGCTCTAAGCATAAGTTTAACAAACAAAAACCTCCAAAATTAGTATGTATATATTTTACAGTGTTGTATTTTGTGAGTCCACCTTTAATACATAATATTTGTTTATTGATTATGGTAAAATACACTATATATGTTAAATTGAAGTATGTAAAGAAGGTGTAATGTCTGGTGTTGAAATTATTATTTATAAGTCTAGTAAGCTGTTTAATCATTTATAGTGGGAAACGTGTATGGAAAAAAGGTAGTACTAATTTTATTGCTGGATATGGAAAGATATTTACACCTAAGGATGAAAAGCAGCTCGCTAAAGGAATTGGACTTATTATTATGTTGTTTGGCTTTGAAACTATAATATTTCCCATTCTTTCTTTATTTTTTGAAGGGCTTGGCTTTTATTATGGATTGCTGATTGTGTTGAACTTCTTCGCTTTATTTGGACTTATGATAAAGGATCAGGTGCAAAGAGAAGCCTAAAGGGGGAGAAAACAATTAATAAAAATATTCGGCTTATGATTGGTTTAATCAGCACTATTATCCTGTGTTTCTATGGAGTAAGAGGTTTATTCATACATGAAACAATACCGTTTTCTTCTTATCTCTTTGCGGTAGGTGGAGCTATTTCTACCATTGCTCTTATCTGGGAATTAATAAAGAAAGATGCAGCTTAAATTGAAAGGAGTGATGATGTGAAAAGACGATGGATTTCCTGGTGGATAGCTAATATAATTTGGATCATACTTTTCGTCGTAGGAACAGCTGTTGTCTGGACAAGAGAAGTGGATGGAGCGGGTGTTACCCAAACACTAGAGCTGAAATTGTTGGCATTTATTGTTTTATTGATTGCATTTATTTTCCCTTTGATTATTCAAGTTATATGGCTAATTTTCAATTTTAAAGCTAACAAGCGTGTACTGTAGAAAATAGAAATGATGTTATGAAATAGAGGGAGTGATATGTATGTACAGCAAAAAGTGCTCTAAATGTAATTCAACTTTAACCAAAGCTCGTATTCAATCATCACCTGGAAGTTTAGGTGTAAATAAAACGCCAAGCAGCGTATTAACTAATAATCATAATTATAGTGAGTTAATACCTTATGTTTGTTCCAGCTGCGGTTATGTAGATTTTTATGTTGAGGATCATGAGAAATTTGTTTAATAGACCTTTTAAGATTTTTTATTTTCGAATACATTGTGATAAGTCACTGAACTTGGTATATCCTCTAATGTCAATTTTAATTAAAGGGTAAGGAAAATAAATGATCTCTGGAGGCCACTTATTATGAAGAGAACACTTAGTTTTCTGTCAGTAGTTTATTTAATCGTTCTAACTGCATGTAATCAAGAAAGTTTAGGGACGAATACAGAGAGTTCTTCTGCTATCATTGTTGTAGTTGAAAACAAGGAATATAACGGAACAGAAGATAAATTAGATCAAACACAAGAAATAGGAGACCAAATAGGGACAATAGAAAAGGAAACCAAAGCAACTAAAATGCCCGCGGGTAATAATCAATCAAACTATTTTACAGTTGGTTCAGAAATCTATTCAGTAAAAGGAACAGAGAATTATATTATAGTTAAAGACAAAGATCATAAAAGTCAATTAATGAAAAAGGTAGTTCAAAAAAGGTGAGTATTATCTAATATTGTCAAACAAGATTTTAAGTCTCTTAACGAATATAAATATTATCTTGATACATTCCGCTTTTCCACCAGGAGTATTTGTCTTCCCCTTCAATCAACTGCTAGAAAGACCTAAACAAATGAAGTCTGCGTTTAGCTTAATAAAAAAACAAACTACTAATCGCTTGATCAATAGCTCGTTTTTTACTTCATCTAAAATACTTTTGTCTCAACCTCTTTTTTCACCAGAATCTCTACTTCCGACTTTCTTATTCCCGAAAAAGAACTTTCCTGACACTGTTTTTCTAATCCGGAAATAAGTTCAACTAGATAAAAAAAATGTTGATATGTGTAAGTTTTTGATGATAAATCAGTTGAACTGAAGGATTGAAAATCTACCTTTTCTTTTGTATAATAAGTTCAACAGAAGTTCAACTAAAAAAAGAGGTGTATAGAGATGAAAATTTCACGTTTTAATAAAGACTGTGGGAACTCAGTCGATATGAATATCATAGATGGATATCTATTTGATTTCCAAACCAACGTAGTAGAACTCCAAAAAGAAGCTGCTGATTCATTCTTCACAGATGCTGTTACAGCACCAGAGGAATTTAAAAAGCGTATCTTATTATCTACAACCATTGGAGAGGAAGAAAAAGAACGTTATTTCTTAGTGGGTGACATTGCCGCCAGCCAACAATTAGCAAACAATCATATCAATCGTTTACATAATAAAATTACAAGTCATATTCCATACGTAACATTTTTAGCTGCCGTTGCATACTACCACGCGTTACACACAAAAGATCAAAAGGACAACAACATCCAAATTGACTATTTCTCTACAATGTTACCAATTTGGTTACTAAAAAAAGAAAGTACGTTTGGTGAAGCGCAAAAGGCTATGGCAAATCGCTTTGTTGGTGATCACACTTTTTATATCCATACCCCAGGATTTGAAAAAGAATTAAAAGTATCTGTGGAAGAAAGTGTTTGTTTAAAGGAAGGTGAAATCGCACGTTTTGCGTTAAAGAAAGACCTAACGCTTCAAGACCGTGAAGATGCTAATGAATATGTGGAATGTGAAACCGTAATGATCGATATCGGTGGAGGATCCATTGATGTTGTAATCTTACCTGAAGGGTTGAAGGCTGCGAACAGTCGTGAATCGTTCCAAAGTATCGAGGGTATTCCCTACTTAGCACATATCGATAAGTTACGAAAAGAGAAATTCCCAGAGTTGTTTACCGATTTACGCGCTTTTGATCAATTTATTTTAGATAACTACAGCAAACAAAAGTTTGAACTAAAAAATGAAAACACAGGTGAATCCATTGATTTAACAGCTCAAATCAAATCTTCTCTAAGAGATTATGTAGAGATCTTACTAGCTAAGTTAAATGATGTCGCCCCACCACCAGCAAATAAAATCCGAAAATATGTATATAGTGGCGGTGTCGCTCCTACACTAGAAGTAGCGATTATGAATAGCATGCGTGAAAAAATTGGCGAAGAACGCACAGAGAAATATCATAAAGTGCCTGAGGATAGCCGTCACTTAAATTTATTCGGCTTAGAAATCCGAAGCATGGGGTACCTTCAAAAGAAACAAGCCGAGAAGAAAGCCGTTAAATCCTAACAGCGTAGGTGATAACCATGTCAGAGCGTCAAAACGCCTTTACGATTAAAACTAATCAGTTGAGTGATGAAGTCTATGATATACTTGCAAAATATGCAAAGTCTCGAAAATTAGGGGACTATATTTCATCTCTAATTGTTCGTGACCTTCATAGTTCATCTTCCAATCAAGTAGAAGCAGGACACAGAACAGAAGAACTTCTTGAACATATCAATTCCGAACTACGGGAATTAAAGAAATTAGCTCAGTCCAACGGGTTTGTGAGTAAACAAGAGGAGATAGAAGAGAAGCCTTCAGAAAGCCACCAAACCTTCAAAGAAGGTAAGGTTGCAGATCTAGAGCAATTATCTGGGTCATTAGATGATGATGATTTAGAGGAATACAACGATTTTTAATTAAAAAAGCTACTAGTATGTGGGACGAGACTGTCCCACATACCAGTAGCTTTTTTGTTTTCAATATGTCTATTCGTTTTTGATACATTATCATATGTACAAAAAACGTGTTAAACCTAAAAAAATGGGAGGAAACAGCTTATTTATGGATAATAATAATTAGCACGAGTACTTTTATTTATTCTAATTTTGCTTTGTCTCAAGAACATTAATAATTAAGTTTAGGTATTCTAAATACCATATCGAAGCTCAATCACACCATGAAGTGTTAGATAAAAGGTACGCTTATCGTCTCCCAAGATGACAAGGACATTGCGGAGTTTAGGTTGGATTCAAACGAATAAACATGACTATAAATTTATTAGATTAATAGCTTGCTAACTCTGAAGGTATTCAGAATTAGCGGGCTATTGTTTTTACATTGAAACGCTTGTACGTGAATTTAATTTATATAGCTTTTTTAAGCAACATATAATTGATTGGCTCTAATTATTTAGTCACGATAAGCGCTCGAATAATTTCATTCCAGTAGTATTTGAAATCTTTTTTACTCGTATCTTTTTGTGTTAAACTCATCGATTCCTTTGTATTTTCTTTTTTTATATTCATTATGATTTCCCCTTATCACTTTGTATTTAGTATGTTGTGGTTTGATTTACCATATTTTATAATGAAATTAACGATCGTTACAGATGAATATTCCGATTGAATCAATCGGAATATCCGATTACATAGAGGTGAGGGAAATGGAAATAAAACAACTGATTACATTTAAAACAGCTGCAGAAAATTTAAATTTTACATATACGGCTAAAATTTTGAATTTTGCTCAATCAAGCGTTACCGCACAAATAAAAGCTCTTGAAAATGAACTTGAAACGCCTTTATTTGAACGTCTTGGGAAACGCTTGGTTTTAACAGAGGCAGGTAGAGAATTTAAAAGATACGCAGATAAAATGATTCAATTGACTAAGGAAGCAAAAAACGCTGTAAGTGGAGTGGAGGAGCCTTCGGGTACGCTTATTATTGGATCTTCTGAAAGCCAGTGTACCTATAGATTGCCTCCCATATTAAAAGAGTTTAAGGATCAATTTCCTAAGGTTAAAATGATTTTTAAACCTATTTATTCTCAAGAACAAACAAGAGCGCAGCTACTAGACGGCACTCTTGATATCGCCTTTACAATGGAGCCTATTCAGCATCATGATGCAAATCTACATACACAATGTCTTGTTGCAGAAGACTTAAAAATTGTTGCTTCTCCTCAGCATCCTTTAGCTGATAAAACGGATATCTACTTAGAAGAGCTTGAAAATGAGACTCTCTTGTATACCGAATCAGGTTGTTCATATCGCGTAGTGTTGGAAAACTTGTTTCGTGAGGCGGGTATTTGTACATCCACTAAATTCGAATTTGCAAGTGTGGAAGCTATTAAGCAATGTGTGATGTTGGATTTAGGTATTGCGATATTGCCTGAAGTAGTGGTAAAAGGAGAGCTTGAGAAAGGAATATTAAAAGAATTGGCTTGTACTAAAGTGGATACGACCCTTTATACACAAATGTTTTGGCATAAAGATAAATTTATGTCTCTTCCTTTACAATCGTTTATTCAATTGGCTTGCAGTACTTTTGGTTTAAATTATATAGGTACCGAAAGTGAAAAACTCTAGGTACATTATGCCGACTAAAGAATTACACAGGATACATAAAATAATCTGATATCTTTCCCAATAAGATAAGAGGTGAAGGAAATCTTCATTCCTTCACTAATATATAGATGAACATTAATAAACTAGATTTTAATTGGTGAAATCTGAGTTAGGAGTTGATCTAATTTGAAAATGCGAGTAAATCAAATTAAACTAAATGGTTTAACATTTCAATATCGAGAGGCGGGCGAAGCTTCAGCACCTGTCATTGTTGCACTTCACGCTTTAGGAATGAGTGCAGAATCGTGGGACGAAGTAGCGGCTGCATTAGGAAAGGAATACCGGTTTTTAGCTTTAGATCAAAGAGGACACGGTGGAAGTGAGAGAGCCGGCACGTATACGTTTGAACTTATGTGTGATGACTTGCTTCAGTTTGTAAATGCGCTGAAATTAGAGCGCTTTACGTTAATGGGTCACTCTATGGGTGGCACCGTCTCCTACCTTTTTTCCGAGACATTTCCATCAAGGGTAAAACGGTTAATTGTTGAAGATACACCTCCACCTTTTACAGGAGAGAAGTTCGAAATTCCTTCTAAACCTCCTGGCTCTCTACCATTTGACTGGGAGGTTGTACCTTCAATTCTTCAACAGTTGAACAACCCGAAGCCTAAATGGTGGGGAAGTCTTACAGAGATAATTGCACCTACTCTCATCATAGGAGGAGGATCTAGCCATATCCCTCAAGATAAGTTGCAGGAAGTTTCTAAACGTATTCCAGATTGCAAGTTAGTGACGATAGAAGGAGCTGGACATGAGGTGCATACAGAGAATTTATCAGCGTTCTTAACTGCTGTGAAAGATTTCCTTGATTCGTGACTTTCTGGAGCTTTTATTTAATTTAAAAGATTATTTAAGTGAATAGACACCAAATAACGAGCCTTACTTAAGGCTCGTTATTTGGTCTTATTCTTTTACGATAGGAACATTCTTAAAAAATTTTTCTCGAATAGCTGCCGATTTAACTGTTTTATTTATCTTTTCTTTATTATCATCTATAAATTGCTGTGCTTTTTCTTTATCAAATAATTTATTACTATCCGGTAAAGTTTTAATGTTGCCAGAAATAAACTGTTCCATTTCTTCTCTAGATACTGAGAATTTTTGATTGTCTACTTTAAAACTGTAACCTTGAGCATTAGGCACTAATATTGCTAAATAAATAGCATTATAAAGAAAGTTTTTCTCTAGCGTATTCTTACCGTCAAACCAATATTTTAACGTTTCATCTTCAGATAAAGAGCCCTCTTTAGTACCATAAATTATTTTTGGTGTTTTATTATGTAAATCGATTTCTTTAAACGTTTCTCCTCCAGGCAATGCTCTTACGATAGCTGAAACGTTAGAATTATCTCCGACATAAGTTCCGCTATGCTCTTTAAGCTTTTGTACATCAACAGTGTTAATACTTGTGACTTCTTCTTTTGAAGAACAGCCGGCTATGCCTACAAGGAGTAATAAGATTAAACAAAAAAGCACCTTAAAATATTTCATAAAAACCTCCATTTTATTACTATAATACCCTTATGTGGATTTTTCACGAATTATCAGTGTATCGTAAATATGATGTTTTGAAAAGATGTAGGTACTTTTGTACAGAATAACCTTTGCTGTAGGGGATGTTTTGTCTACTGTCAGTAGAAGGAAGGAACTTTGAAACATGAAAAGACCCCAAAGCTTTCTTGAAAAAGCGCTTTGAAGTCTTCATTTCTCGTGTTTTGCTTTTAAGAGCTAATCCTTACAATTGATTTGATAATTTGTTCCCAGTCCTCGCTATGAACTTCATGTCCTGTACCTTCAAGAGCTATTAATTTAGCATGAGAAATAGCTTTTGCAAGAGCAAGTCCATGTTCGTATGGGAGTGCCGGATCTTCTGTTCCATGAATGATCAATGTAGGTATACTAATTTCACTCGACCTGTCATAATATTGGCCTCCTCCTTGAAGCAAAGCATGGTTAAATCTACTCGGCAGCTGTTTGGCCCGGGCAGCTTCTCTTTTTGCTAGCTTATACATCCTTTCCTCTTCATAAGGTTTTGTTCCACTTAACGTTTTCCATCCACCTGCAAGATAGGGAACGGTTTCCTCATG
Organism: Priestia megaterium; assembly: GCF_009497655.1. Classification (NCBI taxonomy): domain Bacteria; kingdom Bacillati; phylum Bacillota; class Bacilli; order Caryophanales; family Bacillaceae; genus Priestia; species Priestia megaterium. The sequence goes on from NZ_CP023317.1 coordinate 1,655,787, forward strand.
TTTTGACCAGTCTATGGAAGTGCTTTTTGTATGATAATCAAGTATGCGCTGATCCATTGGAGGCAATTTTTCCGCCTCCGTTCCAAAAACGCTTGATGCAATTAAAGTAAGAGAGTCTATGCGTTCGGGATATCTAAGAGCAAGAATCTGTCCTATCATCCCGCCCAAAGACATTCCAACAATATGAGCTTTTTCGATAGAGTAAGCATCTAAAACGCCAATTGCATCGTCAGCCATATCCGTTATTGTATAGTTAGAAGTTCCGGGTGGATAAGTGGTAGAGCGGCCTAAATCACGATGGTCGTAACGAATAACAAATCTCTCCCTATCAGCAAGACGAAGACAGAAGTCTTCATCCCACCAATCTAACGAGGACATTGCTCCCATTATTAAAAGTACAGCAGAATTTTCGGGGTTTCCAAAGCTTTCTGTGCAAATCTCTACGTTATCTATTTTTAGTATTTGTTCATTCATTTGTGTACCTCCTCTTAAGTGTTAGAGAAATGAAAAGCAGCTCTTTATTCAGTTCTCTAAAATGAGGTTATTTCCTTTTTGAATTTTATTTAGGGAATCGATTATTTTGCCTATCTCTTTACCAAAAAGTGAAATATAACCAAAACTAAGGGAAGAGGACGAGCATAAACTGTTAGAGACCGAGAGTTTACTATCTGTAATAAGTTCTATATTGACTAGAATAGAGCAGGAAAGTTGAATGCACGTATGGAAGACTAATCATGTGAGGTGAAAACGAGAATGAATGATTACTATGGAGAGCTTTGCACAAGGTTATACGAAGTTGATAAATCCGTTGCAGAGAGAAAAGAGCTGGAGTTTTATCTTTCCTTTGTAAAAGACCAAAATATGAAAGTATTAGAACCGATGTGTGGGAAAATACTTTTAACGATTATAAAGAAAAAAAGTGAAATTGAAGAACTAGTAGATTGGACTGAAACAAATAGAGTATCTTTTAATAAAGAAATCATCGTCGTTTACAAAAAAAGCTTCTACGATAGAAAAGCGAGCTCTTTGAATACTAAGATAAAATATGAGCTACTTCAAGGAAATCAGACAAAAAAGGTGGAGATAATGGATTTTCCTCTTCGACTTTATAGTTCAGAAGAATTTGAAAGTATCCTTAGCTCTAATGGATTTAACAACCTTACTGTTCATGAAGTAAAAGATGGCTACGGAGAAGGCGTCTCATTTTCTGTTTATGAGTGCGGAATATAGACAGTGTAATACCATTTAAACTTTGATTACCTTTTTCATTCATTAAAACTTGATAGATTAATATACATATACAGGATTGCTGAATTCGTGTGCTACTGGTAAGCATATGAATTCATCGTTCCCATGAGGAGATGCTTTATGAAGCGGTTAATAAATAAAGTTGCGATTGTTACTGGTGCTAGTCGAGCGCAGGGTATTGGTACTGAAATATGTCGGGAGTTAGCTAGAGAAGGGGCAGATATCTTTTTTACCCATTGGTCAAAGTATGATCATTCGATGACTTATTTTAATGAAGATGATGCTAATTGGTCGAAGCATCTTATGGAGGAGATTCGCAGTCTGGGAGTACGATGTGAATCGATGGCATTGGATTTATCACAGCCCGATGCACCAATAAAGCTGCTTGATACAGTTCAAACCAAACTGGGTTCTCCATCAATCCTTGTAAATAATGCAACACATTCTGTGGACGTGGATTTTCGTTCTATAGATGCTGATGTTCTCGACGCTCATTATGACGTGAATGTTAGAGGGACATGTCTTTTAACTGTTGAGTTTGCACGTCTAATCGAAGGCAAACATGGCGGTCGAATTATTAATATGGTATCAGGTCAAGATAAGTCACCTGAGCCTGGAAATTTGGCTTATGTTGCCACCAAAGGTGCCGTTTCTACATTTACTAAATCAGTTGCTATTGAATTAGCACCTCTTAAAATTACTGTTAATGCTGTAGATCCTGGACCAACTAACACTGGCTGGATGAGCAGTGAGTTAAAGGAAGATTTACTGCCTAAGTTCCCAATGGGTCGACTCGGTGAGCCTCGAGATGCCGCCAAATTAATTATCTTTTTAGCAAGTGAAGAAGCGGAATGGATTACCGGACAAATTATCCACTCAGACGGTGGCTTTTGGTGATTTAACATAGTAGCGGTCTTTCAATCTTTTAGCGGATTTTTATATGGAACAAGTAGCTGAAAGGATCTTCAAATGAAGATTCTTTTTTTATAATGTAAAGTAACATTAATGGGCTATGAAGGGAAAAGTACGGGCTTTTCTAAATCAATAGTAAAATAAGGTATCTCATTATGGTGAATGCTTTATCACTTTCACTTATTGACGACAAATCGGGTATATTCAGGGGGAATATGTATATGTCAGGCTTTGAGGAAGAAGAAGTACTAACAGGAGGGAATGTCTCTAACGTTTATCGTTCGGGAAATACTGTACGACGAGAATTAAAATCAGGTAGTCATAAAATTCATAGAATATTAAAGCATTTAGAAAACAAAGGGTTTAGTTATGCACCAAAATTTTTAGGTATTGACGAAAAAAGGAGAGAGGTCTTGTCATTTATTGAAGGTGAAGCTGGTAATTATCCTTTAAAGCAATATATGTGGTCCGATGATGTTTTGATAGAAATAGGGAAAATGCTTCGTCTTTATCATGATTCAGTGAGCGATTTTTCATTTGATGATAGCTGGAAATCAATAGATAACACTCCTAAACCATTTGAAATACTATGTCATAATGATTTTGCTATATACAACATTGTTTTTAATGATGAGAGACCAATAGGAATTATTGATTTTGATGTTGCTGCACCTGGGCCAAGGCTTTGGGACATAGCTTATACTCTTTACACGTGCGTCCCTTTGAGTAGATTTTATCTTTCAGAAACAGGTGAGAAAATTCATTATAATTCATCACAGCATGCTCAAGATAGAAAGCGAAGAGTGAAATTATTTTTTGAATCTTATGGCGAAGAATTACAAGAAGGTTATTTGGAAATGGTATTGCTGCGATTAGAGGGGTTATGTAAAACAATTACAAGAAAAGCTAGTGAAGGTGATATTGCGTTTCAAAAAATGATAGACGAAGGGCATCTTGAGCATTATCAAAACGATATCAAATTCATTTATGAACATACAAAAGAATGGATTTAATTTTAATAGAGGAGCCCTTGTCATGCGAATTATTAATATTAGAGAACAGGTAGAGTACAAAGACAAAGCTATTGAATATACTCAGCGTAAGTGGGCGAGTAAAGAGAATTTAAAGCTTTACGAAGACTGTATTATACATAGCTTAAACACAAATAGTTGTCTTCCAGTCTGGTACCTGTTAGAAGACGAAGGAGGAATTATCGGCTGCGCAGGGCTTATCACCAACGATTTTATAAGTCGAATGGATTTATGGCCCTGGGTGTGTTCTCTTTACATTGAAGAAAGTTATCGAGGTAAATCCTTAGGTGAGCAACTTCTTTTAAAGCTGAAAGAAGATACGAAAAATGCCGGATTTGATAATCTTTATTTATGCACCGACTACGTTGGATACTATGAAAAGTATGACTTTTCATATATAGGCGATGGTTATCATCCGTGGGGGAGTAGTTCAAGAATCTATAGGGCTAATTTAATAGGTTAACTATCAATTTTTTTATAAAATGTTTTTAGCTGTTTCAATCAGTGAATAGCGGGTATAAGTTGATTATACAAGCGTAGCCCCCCCCAGGAACATGCATGTATATTTCTTTTTCTTACTTACCCTGTTGAATCCTCTTTTTCATGGAGGATTCTTTTTTTATGTCTAAAAGAAGACTTCTCAGACTATATACATCAAACACCTTAAACATCCCTTATGTATTTTATACTCACTGAATCTAGGTCACGTTACAAGATGAAAGAGATTCAGAGGTCTCATGGGACTGTGGATAAATGTAAGAAACCTTGCAGAAATACTAAAGACAGGTATAGCCAAATTTTTATTTTATAAAATATTTTTATACTTTTACGCGCTTTGCTTATGCCAATTTTTGCTTTTTTTATAGTGTGTACTATAAATGTATAAGGAGGTGAAATTATGCCAAGACGTCGTAGTGGAGATCGTCGTACATCTCAATCTCGCTCTATAGTAGATAATTTTCGAAGAGGAGATAAAATTCAAGTTTTTTCTGCTGGGAGACAGCTTGATGGAAATGGTACGTTTATTCGAGCAGAAGGCGGATTCTTAGTATGGGAAGATAATTCAGGTAATAGAAATACGACTAGTTTAGAAAGTATCAGCGTTCGCAGATTAAGAAAACGTAATTTCTAATAATTTGGACAGGCTCTGATTTTATATAAATAAAAAAACACTTTCAAGCTGATAACTGGGTATGGAGTACCGAACAATCACTTGGAGGTGTTTTTTCTCATGGGAAACATCACAAATGAATTTTTTTACAGTATCACTTATAGATTAATACCTTTCATAAGACGGAAGGTTTCAAGAAGTAAAACGTTTAACCCTAGCCATACTCCTCCAAATACATATCCTGCTGCAATGTCGCTGGGATATTGGATACTCAGATACAAACGACTAATCGCAATAAGCAATAAAATAAGAATGGCCGCTATTGGTGCTAATGTAGGAATCCATAACCTTTTAGAGTGTCGAACCAGCATAAATACAGCAAACCCATAAATAACAAAAGCCATTAAAGACTGCTCGCTTGGAAAGGTGTATGAAAGCTGTTCTATCAACGATTTTCTAATAGGGGAGAAATGGTGGAACATTCGTCTCAGGCTTTCTTCGTATAGTTCTCCGCCGCCTGCAGCAACTACCAGAGATAACAATTCAATTTTTTTATCTCTGCCTTTCCATAAAATCCATACAAGTGTAAAGAAAATCAATGCTACCAGAACTTTCCTAGATCCTAGCATGAAAAATACCCGCATTGGTACATTCCAATCTTTATTAAAAAGGGCTGTTATTAATAAACTCGTTAATTTGTTAAAATCCCCAAACTCGTTTGCGATAAAGTCTTGCGTCATTCCAATCATAAGCAGAATAAATCCTAATGTAACTAATGCTGTAAATATAAAAACAAGACCTGCCCGTTTCCGCGTATGAAATACGTTTACTATCCACTTGAGGCAATTAACTGCTATCTTTTTAATCGTTACTTTGAACTTTTTATAAATGTAAATAGCAACGAACAAACATACAGCTACAATCATCCCAATGACAAAATACTTCTTGATAGCATGATGAAACTGTTCCCACTGAGGTCCTAATAACTTTCCTAGAGTAATAAATGTGGTGACCCAAAGAAATGAGCCACTATAGGCGTACAGTGCATACGTACGAAAGGGAAGCCGAGTAATTCCTGAAAAATATCCTGTAATATGTCTAATAACCGGGAGGAAATAAGCAATAATCAACAGCTTGTTTCCATGTACACTAAACCATTTTGACATTCTTTCAATTCGCTCTGGCCCCATATGAAGGGCTTTTCCGTATTTATCAAAAAAAGGAGTCCCTAACTTATAGCCTACCCCGTAAGCTATGGTCATTCCAACCATACTCCCCATACCAGCCACCAGGATACTTCCCACCCAGCTTAAATGTCCTTGAAAAGCAAGAACCCCAGCGTAGCCCATGAGCAGCTCCCCTGGAAGAGGAAGAGCAAGAAGTTCCAGCATCAATGCCAGAAACAGCACGATATATCCGTATTGATTTATATAAGATGTGATAAAATCCATGGTTTGTCCTTCTTTCATAATATGTATTTGCCTAAAGCACGGCGAATAACTCAAATATGCTTGGATTTGATTGAAAATAAGAGGAGGGAAAAGGTTAATTTCACCTTTGATTTTTTTAATGTAGCACTATTTATTAAAAAAACTGGATTTTTCATTAATTTTTAATGTTATTTTTAGCCTATTTTTAATTACAAAACGTAGACTGAAAATGTGCTATTTGAAAGCTCAACTTAAGACTGTTTGTTTTTCTAATAAATAGTGTAAGGAGTTCCCAAACAATCTATGTAACGAAAAAAAAGAAAAGATGCACTACCAAAAAGGCTAAATACCCGGTATTGATTTTTTATCATGCTTACTCTTTTATCAGCAGAGCAATTATTTAATCGCCTAAACAAAAGAACAAAAAGATGTGCTGAAAAGTCTCAGTTTTACCCCATAGCAAAAGCATACAAACTACAAGGAGGGAAAAATCATGAATAATCGTGAACAGGATAAATACTTAATTCTTTCCGCTACGTTTGGAGAAGGACATAAACAAGTGGCAAATGCGATAAGTGAAGCAGTAAGTAATATGGTTGCTGATGTTGAGCCTATTACCATTGACATTATGGAGTGGGTTCATCCCAACCTTTATCCAATCAGCCATTATATTTATAAAAAAGGAATTAAGAAGTTTCCACAAGTGTATAGCTTTTTGTATGAAAAAACTCGTGTGAAAAGTTCTTTTTCTGTTAAGTTAAATTCGATCTTTTTGTCAGGAATGCAAACCGTGCTTAAAATCATACAGGAAATAAAACCGAAAGTAGTGGTTAGTACCTACCCATTTGCTGCAGGAATTATATCGAAATTAAAAGAGCAAGGGTTAATTGATATTCCAGCGGTAACCATCATCACAGATTATACGGATCATTCTTATTGGATTCATCGCTCTACAGATCAATATGTGGTAGGGTCTGCGCGATTGCGTGATCAATTAATTGCGTTAGGGGTAGAGGCAGATAAAATTAAAAACACTGGAATACCTGTACGGAAAAGATTTATAGATGTTCTTCCAAAGGATCTTCTCTTAGATAAATATATGATCAATCCAAATATGTTCACCTTGCTTATCATGGGAGGGGGCGACGGATTTTTTGGAAAAGGGATTTCAACCTTTAAGGCCTTAGAGTCCATCTCTACACCGATTCAACTTTTTATAGTATGCGGTAAAAACAAGAAGTTAAAAACACAATTAGAGTGGGAATTAAAAGACTCAAAGCATGACGTGAGAATTTTGGGATACTGTGAAAGTATTGAAGAATTAATGGCTATTTCAGATTTAATGATCAGCAAGCCGGGGGGAGTGACAACCTCTGAGGCAATGGCGATGGGTTTACCAATACTGCTTTATCATTCGTTACCAGGACAAGAAGAAGACAATGCAGAGTATTTATGTCGTTCAGGATTCGCACTTTCTGTAAAAACAGAAGAAGAGTTGATTGCGCGGGTCGAAAATCTGGTCCACTATTCAGCACCTTTAAGCTGGATGAAACAAAGAATGAAAAAATACCAAACTAAAACATCATCCATAGACGCTCTCCGTGTCATTGTCGGAGAAGCAAGACGCGGTTCATTACTCAACGCAACAAGTGGTAGAACGATACAAAAGCAAGAAGAGATAGAGGTGAGTATATAGTATGGGCTTTATGATTTCTGCTATTATTTTTTTTATTTTGTTATACACCGTTATTCCGTATTTCCTATCACGTAGCCTAGGAGTGAACGTAATTAAAAGAGGAAGGGATTTATCCAAAATTGCTTTTACGTTTGATGATGGTCCGAATCCTGTTTATACCCCGATACTTCTTGATTTACTGAAGAAAAATGAAGTGAAGGCAACCTTTTTTGTGGTTGGTACCAAAGCAGAAAAGTATCCTGAACTAATTCAGCGCATGCATAATGAAGGCCACTTAATCGGAATTCATAACTACGCACATCACTCCAACTGGTTTATGTCGCCTTGGAAAGTTCGAAAAGGACTTAAGAATACAGCCAAGGTAATTAAATCTATCACTGGAGTCACACCTATTTATTATCGCCCGCCTTGGGGAATGCTCAACCTTTTCGATTTTATTAGAAGAGGTAAATATAAGATTATTCTATGGTCAATCATGGCGGAAGATTGGCGAACCTCTGGCGGAAGCGAAAAGATTAAACAACGCCTAGCCAATATAAAAGGCGGGGACGTCATTTTGCTGCACGACTGCGGAGATACGCTCGGGGCGGAATCTGAAGCTCCGAGAAACACAATTAATGCGTTAAGAGATGTATTAAAAACAGTGAAAACAAAAGGATTCACTTGTGTCCGTGTTGATGAATTGGTAGAGAAGCTATAGGTAGTAAGAGAACTATCTTTATTAAATTAAAACTTGCGAATGACATTTTAATTCTTGTCATTACCGTAACTAAATATCTTATCTGTTATAAAAAAGAACCTCTATTTTAAAGAGGTTCTTTTTTATGGCCAGTAAAAATATATGGTAATATAATCTTATATTGGATATATTTATAATTTCGTGGTTTTTAAAATCTGTGTTGAATCAGCAGTCAATTTAAACGACATCTATGAAAGTAGGGTAGTTCTTGAAAAAAGTTATTTTGAAATTCTTTGTATATTTTTTAATCTTCTTCGGAGGAAACTTAATGATTAATATTCTGTTTACCTCTAATTCTGATCTTTTAACAGCATTTTCAACCGCTTTTGGAGTTTCTTTTGGAATTGCTATCTTTGGGTATTGTACACATAAAAGAGGCAAGGAAGCATAAGATGCTGTGTTTTTGACCCACTACATAAAAGATTTTATGAGAAACGTAAATATCATAGTATTAAATTATAAAAATGTTGAGGTTTGAGATGGAGAATTTGTTGAATTACATTTATTTTTTTATGGCCATTTTAATTGGCTTGTACTTTTTTATCACCAATAAACACTCTAGAAAGCCACTATTCATGTTGTTACTATCGATGCTTTTATTTTATAGCAGCGCGTATTCTTTTTACTATAAGACTTATCCAATTAACTTACTCAGTACATTATCCATACTTGTGTTTTGGTGGATCATTCTTTTATTACTAAGAGAGATTTATTCTAGAGAAGAAAATATTTTCTGGAGTCTTTGTTTAATCTATGTAGCGCTATACCACTTATTGCACTACGTTTTTGATTCATTGGCTCAAAAGAATGTTTGGTATGGATTTATCTTTTATGTTTATACAAATGTAGGATTACTTCTGCTTGGCTTGTACTATTTCTCAAGAGTTTATAAAAATAGAACCGTGCATTAGAATGAACAAAGCTCCTTGGAAATCATTGTCCACAATTCTTGTTATGTAAGGTTTTTATAACAGATTGCTTTGCAGAAGATCAATTATTTAATAAATAGTATTAAATCTCATGGACGCCTTGTATATTTTTATAGTATTTACCGCAATTTAAAAGAAAAAGGTGAGGCTGATATAATGGCTAAAATAATTCCATCCTTATGTATTACGTTGGGTGCTTATGTTCTTATTGCGTTCATTGACGCTTTTCAGGGAAACTATATGTTTCAATCGCTTTATAATATAAAACAATATTTTATAATTGCACGTGGGGAAGATTATTTTTTGATTATTTTATTTGCTTTGTTGTTCGTTACTGTTAGCATTTTTCCTGTGTTAAAAAAACAATAGCCTCCCTTGTCATGAAAGGGCAGGCTTTATTTTTTGTTTTATATATGCTGTAATCAGCAATAAGATGGGAATTGCTATATGAAAAGGGAGGTGCAATAAATAAGGAACAATTTTGAGTCCTTCATTTATATGAGCTTGGTAACTAGGAGCAATCATCAGTGAGGAGAAAAAAATAACACCGCCAATTAAATAAATGTTTGTAACAGAAGATTTCATTCGAAACAAATCAGCCGCGCCAATCACTGCACAAAAGAAATAGATGGTTATTTTAACAAAACCTAAAATGACCATGAGAATAAGAATAAAGGTATCCAGCCTTTGAATAAAACTAGCTATGTTAATGTAACTCACAGCTGTAAGAGCCGGGAAAGAGGATCTTAAAACAGTCTCTGGTCCGAGTACACACAAAAGAATAATCGAATTAATGGTTAAGACAATTCCTCCTGTTATAATGGCGGATAGTCCAATTGCTGCAGCCTGACTTTTTTTATTCAAATAAGGAAGAATCATAGTAAAGGTAATCAATTCCCCGAAAGGCACAGTAATACCAAGAGGGACTAACTCTTTCCCTATGTTTCCCCATCCATTTGCTAATACGGGTTGAAGGTTTTCCACCTTGATATAGCCTCCTACTACATACAAAACATTTAATATAAAAAGAGTCAGTAAAATAACAACAAAACATAAGCATGTAACTCGTGCGAATGCTTCTATTCCTAAGTAAATACTATAAATTAACACAAAGGTCATACATATGCCCAGCGTAATAATCGATGTAACATAGTAAGAAGAACTAATTAGTAATTCTTCAAAATCACGTAGTACTCTAGAAGCAATATAAACAAAATATATAATATAGCAAAAGCTAATAGCACCGCCTACGTATTTACCCCAGATTTTAATGAGATAGCCAGTCAAAGGCATATTAGGGTATCTCTTATATAAGGAGATATAGACTAAATACAGTACACACCCAAAAAAAGTAGCCAAAAGGGGGACTATCCATGCATCTTGCCTAGCAGCCTTTCCTATATCTAAAAGTAACGTACTGCCCAATATAAAGATAAACATCATACAAAATAATTGAAATCCATCGATTTTTATTTTAGTCAACGCTTTTTCAGCTCCTCATCTAATTTACCTCATAAGGATTTGTACGCATTCCGGTATTTACGATACTGACGTTCACATTCATCGATACCTTCGCACTTGAAAATAGATTCTTCCAATTCTGTTTATGCTGACGCCAATAACTAGGGTTGGTTCGAGATAAGCTATCACCAAAGCCAAATATATCTGCCTTTTCTTTTTGTGCGATGGTAATAGTCTTTGTAATTTCCTTTTGCAGTTCATTTTGGACTTCTTTTTCCAACTCTTTTAAGACCTTAGGGTTGCTTAAATCTTTCTGGCATGATGTTTCCGTAATTTCTCCCATCACATTCAAATCTGTATGAATAAAAGGTTGTCCATGGCGGATTTTTGTCTTTATTTGACTTTTTATTCCGGTCGTCGTAACTGTGATATTCTCATTTATATTACAAGGGAAAACAAGGGCCGTGCTCTTCACTTTAGACGTAGCAAGTTGAACAGATCGAGCTTCATCCCCATCCAGCCATTGAACTAATTTCCCTTTTCTAAACATAGCTAATCCTTTTACCTGCATAGCGCTTGGGCTGGTATTCTCTAAATTGCCTGCTTCTTCTGACTTCTGAGAGGGTTTGTTAATGGTGATTCCAGGAAGAGATAGGTCTTTTCCCTCACTCAAAAGCATAGAAATAACTTCATATGCTTGTACATTACTAACTATTCCGTACATTTTTTGATTGTTCTGGGTTGTACTTAGGATACTTTTGACTGGAGTAACCTCGAAAGGTTCAATCACACCAAGCAATTTCTCAGCAGTTCCATCACGTGCAATAAAAACTGGAATACTTGTACGAGCTTGCTTGCCTCGATCCAAGGCATCAAATAATGAGCTAAGGTCATTTCTTGCTAACTTTTCACCTACAACGATAAGCGAAAGATGAGAAGTAATATGTTCTCTTGGGATGACGACAGAGGCTTTTTTTAATGCTTCCACTAACGTTTTGGCCGTTACTGTATAGTTAATGACAGGAAGACCTTGTCCTCCCGACGAACTGCCTTGTGACAAACCACTTGGGTTAATGACCTGATAGGTTACTTTATAAGGTTGTTCCAAATTTTCATTCTTATCAATTCCCAATCCTATAATAACTCCTATTTGGTTTAATTCTCGGTAATTCGAACATCCTGAAACGCATAAACAAATGGCAGCGATCCATAAAAGCGAAAGATAAGTTTTCATTTTCTATCCTCATTCATCTTTATATGACGTCTATTTATTTTGATGTTTTTTCAACAGAGATGGTAAAGAGAATCGAACTAAAGTATCCTTTTGCTTTTTAAAATCAAAGGGAGCAAAAGGTGAAAAGTAGGGGATACCGAAAGATCTTAGACTACTTATATGAAGCCATATACATAAGGTCATAAGCAAAATTCCATATAAGCCAATAAATGCTGAAATTAGAATCAAGATAAACCGAAAACCACGGGCCGCATTGACAATGCTAGTAGATGGCAGTGTAAAATTGCTGATGGCAGAAATAGCAACAATGATCACAACAGCCGCCGATACAAAACCTGCTTCTACAGCTGCTTGTCCTAAAATCAGCGCTCCTACGATTGAGACTGCTGGTCCGATTGCTCTAGGCATTCGGATTCCTGCTTCTCGCAACATCTCAAAAGCTAATTCCATCACTACCATTTCTACAATTGCTGGAAAAGGAACTCTTTCTCTTTGCGCCATTAAACTGACCATTAATGTGTTTGGAATAAGTCCCTGATGATGCGTAATCAATGCTAAATAGATAGCAGACGCATACATAGACAGAAAAAAAGAACCAAATCTTAGTATCCTTAAAAAGGAAGCAATATAATAATTTTGATAATAATCTTCGGGAGACTGAAAAAATTGAGAAAAAATAGCAGGTGCGATTAATACAAAAGGTGTTCCTTGTACAATAATAGCAATTCGACCTTCTAATAAATTTCCTACAACGGCATCAGGTCGTTCCGTATTTAATAGAAGTGGAAAAATAGTCGTCCTATCATCCCGGATAAATTCCTCAATATAGTTCGACTCGAGGACCCCATCTACCTTAATCTCTTTTAAACGTTCTTTGACTTCCTCTACAATACGTTCATCTGCATTCCCTTGAATATACATGATCCCTATATCTGTTTGGGTTACGCTTCCAATTTTCATGCTGTCTAAGCGTAAATTAGAATCCTGAATTCTAGCTCGTATTAAAGAAGTATTCGTCCTTAAATTCTCTGTGAAACTATCTTTAGGTCCTCTAACAACCGTTTGACTGGTTGGTTCTGTTACTGCGCGGGACTGAAGTTTTTTTGTATTGCCAATGAAAATTCTAGAACTTCCATTCAGTAGTATGACTGTATCACCAGTTAAAACGGCTGACATAAATTCATGCCAATTCTCTTTTATAGTCAATTGAGATACAGTTAACATCTGGGGTATTTGTGCTTCTATCTCTTTGGCGGTTACTACTTGATTACTTTCCTTAAGCCACTGAATAAGAGGAGTCATGATATTCTCATTTATAATGTTTTCATCTGCTAATCCGTCAAGGTGAATAACGGCTGCTTTTAACGTGTTTTGATACGGAGACTCAACCATTCGAACCAATACATCGGAGCTATTTCCTAATTCGTTCAATAGTCTCTCTATATTTTTATTTACATCATCATATAAGGGAGTTGCTGAACAATCTGTTGTCTTTTCTTTATTAGAGCTTTTCAGAAGATATCTTTGTCGCACGTTTTACCACCTTTTATATGAGTGAATATTTGTTATACAACGAGTAACGTTATCATTCCTATAAAATGTAAAAAATATGCACGTGAGGAAAATACATAAAATAAAGTGATAGTAAATGTATCTAATTTTGTTTTCTTTTTTGTCGTATTAGTTGAATGTCAAAATAAAGCCGAGGATTCTTTAGAGTTTTTAGAAGAAGATCAAAGCGGGTTAGCTAGTATTACCTTATATCCAGTGACAGATCAGAAGATATTGTTTTAAGAATTAAGTAATTGGAGAGAAAAGCACATCGTATTTCTCTGTATATCTGATGTTTTTATTGCCGATATCGTACATTATGATAACTAAAAATGAAGGGAATATTCAAATTGGCTGATTCCAAAATTCCCAATGCAAAAGAATAAAAAGCCCTCTCTTAAATATAAGTGCTTAGAGATTGGGCTTTTGTATAGGAATATGTTCAGCATTATAAGTGAATTTCTACTTGGAATGCTTTTCTCTTTTACGCCTTAACAGCCTGTTTTTTTACCGGAATGTAGATGTCAATCTCTTTATTTTCTGAGCCATAACATCTTTTGTCGTACAGTTCAAATTCCATTGATCCGTAGTGTTCATAACCCGATTCAGGGAACCATTCTGTAAAAACATAATTCCACGTGGACTGAATGGAAGAAGTAAAAGATTCTTCATTTGATTTTGGTGTAGTAAATACGGCATATTCTAGTTCAGGGAAGCTTTTGTAAACTGTTCCTTCAGGTGCTGGAGTGTCTTTCTCAACTTCCATACCAATTACATAAACAAACTCACCCGTTTCAGGATTAAAGTCAGTGCAAATACCAAGCTCCACGTTTTTGTTTATGGGATGGGGTATTCTAGAGCCTAATCCATTTTGCATGTACTGTTGCCAAAATTCAGGAATGTCTTTATTATTCTGGCCACCCTCGTTCTTTGTTTTTAGCTCATATCCAATGACATAAAAAGCAGGTTTAGTGACTAGTTTTGGTTCCATCTTATTTCCTCCTGACAAAATTGCAGTATTTAGGTAGGCTTTTCCTCGCAGCGGTCCAGATATTCTTCTTGCGTTACGGTATTGTTTCGGTGAAACATCATAAAATTTTTTGAACGCTCTGTTAAAAGACTCTTGATAGTGGAAACCAACATCAAGTGCGATATCAATGACTTTTTCATCTGTGAAAAATAAGCGTTCTGCTGCGCGCGTAAGTCTTCGTTTCCTCACATAATCCATCACTGATTCTCCAACCATGGCTTGGAAGACACGGTGATAATGAAAAGGAGAAAAACAGGCAATTTCTGCTAACTTTTCTAAAGTGATTTGTGTCTCCAAATTCTCCTCAATGTAATCCAGCGTTCTCTGTATACAAGTTACATAATTCATTTACATTCACCTACCTTACGTTCACTATAACAGCAAACAAATCTTTGTTCTTAACATTTTTTGCTATATTTAATTAGGTGGGGGGACTTTTCCAATATACGCCTCTAGATGTATAGTCCTAAGAGGATTTTAATGTTAAAATTTTCTGTGTAAATTAATGGAAAAAATACATTGTTAAAGGGAGCGTTTGAATTGAAAAAACTTTGTTTTAGCTTAATAATTATTTTTTTATTAGGCGCTTGTTCTTATCAGGAAAGTACAAAAGAAGCTAGTGGAAAAATTGTATTACCAACTTCCATATTTAGTTCATCGAAAAATAATGCCTTAATTGATGAAAAAGAAATGAAAGAAAGTATAAAGACATACTTAGATACTAACGAGGATCTATCCAATACCGGTGATCAATTTGAAGAAATGATGGAGTCCGATCAAAAATTAAATAAAGCTCAAACGAAAAAATTTGAACAGTTAAAAGACCTGGTGAAAGCAAATGATCATAACTTTTCCACCTATATTTCGCAAAATACTTTACCAGAAGGATATAAAAAAGATTCAGAGAGAATTAGCCGCTATATTATGGGTTCCAATCAAATTTTGGATGAACTGGATCAAGCAATCGATGACATGGTTGAGCATATGAGTGAAGGAGATTTTTCTGAAACAGAAATTGAGTCACTTATGAATAAAAATAAAAGTGTAAATGGAAGAGAGCAGATAAAGATAGAGAGTTTCCTAGATGACAAAAATATTGATACAAAAGCTTTTGGACGAAAGAGTTAAAACATTTTAATAGATTTTCTTTGGTTAGGGGGAGTTTACTATTGGAATAGTTAAGTCTACAAACAAACTTGCATTTTCTATTATCTATTTAGTCTTCGGTACAGCTTTGGGGATAGCAGCCAAATATTTAGATACTGTTGCAGGTGTTGATGGAAGTTGGCGGATGAACATCCTGCCATATTTTGGAGGTTTGTGTTCGAGGACAGGGATTTGGATACTGATTGCTACCCTTATAGCTGCGTATAGTAAAACCAAAATTAGTGCGGCTCTTAATACATTCATGTTCTTTATAGGAATGCTAACAGGCTATTATATATATTCCGCTTTTTTATTTGGATTTTTTCCAACTAGTTATTTTTTACTGTGGGGAAGTATCGCAATAGCGTCTCCGTTTCTAGCAGCTATTGTATGGATGGCTAAAAATAATTTACGTCTAGCTTGGATATTACCAGCTTTGCCTATGGGGTTATTGTTAAGTCTTTCTTTAGCGGTTGGAATATTTTATATACATGTAAACTATATTGAAGAATTCATTATGTATGCTGTTTTATGCGTAGTCTTTTACAAAACTCCAAAGCAGCTAGCGGCAACAATTGCTGTTTCGTTTATTATTTCGTTTATTATCAAACAAGTAAGTCCCTTTCACTTTTGATTTAGATTAAGATTTTTGTTTTTTAATGAACGTTTACTATGGGAAAAGAAGATTTTGGTAACTAACTATACATACAATTTAAAGTGTTTTTTACATATATATTCTTTAAAATACAGTAATTGGGAAACTTTTAGAGGAGTAATTCGTATAAAAGGTAGGAGGTGATGGATATTAACACTGAAAAACGTCTGGATGAAATTGAAAGAAAATTAGATGATTTACATAATAAGATAAGTAATCAAGAAAATAGAGCAAAGTATAAACCTATCTTTACAGTTGTACTCATTTTATCTGCAATTCTCATATTTTTTGTGCTGATAGGTGTTGTAAGTTTTTTCACAGGTTAATTTTTTTACTAGTCTCTCAGAATTATTTCTGGGAGACCTTTCATTGTTTAAACTAACGGCAATTTGCTTTATATAGAATATGCCTGAGGATAAAAGGGGATAAAATTATAATGGAAAGTGAAAAGAAACGTTCCGCATTTAGCGCATCTTTCAAAATCTACGATCAGTTTTTAAAAAAGATCTTACATATGTTCTTTACTAGATAATATTCTATGCGGCGTTAACTAAAAATATATAGTTTAATACAATATAAGTTAGTAAAAATGACATTATACTGTTTACATGGAGGACGAGGATGAGAAAGTTTTGTATTGCTTTATTTAGTCTTTTCTTTTTTGTTTCATTAGTTGGATGTCAAAGTAAAGTTGAGGATCCTTTAGAGTTTTCAGGTGAAACTCAAAGCTGGTCAGCTACTATTACGTTATATCCCGTTGAAAATAGTAAAGAAACAGCTCAAATTAACTTAAATTATCTAGGTAGTAAGGTAGAAAACGTAGGGGATTTTGGAATTAATTTAGACACTTCAAATAATCAAAATGGAATTGCAGTGAGAGACGCAAGGTTAAATGAAGAAGGGAATTTTAAAGAGAAAGTAAAGGTTGACGCTAGTGAAGGTATAATGAAATCTAAACATTTGATTTTAACTGCTAAATGGAATGACAAATCAGAAGATGTTGTTTTAAAAGGTAAGTAATTCGAGAGAAAAAGTACCCCATACTCATCTATATCAAGTATTCCCCCAGGTCATCAGAGTAGGGGCACTATACGAACATTTTTAAAAATCTAATAGAGGATTATTAATGCTCACTTTCGTCTATTTCGTCTTATTTTCACGTAAGTAGTTGGTGATGTACCAATGACGTTCCCGCATGAATCTAATGCTTTGACTTGAAAATAGGGACCACCTGCCTCAGCATGAATATCTGTTTCAAATCCAGTACGAGGGGTACTAAATACCACTACTGACAATTTAAAAGGTGTTGGTCCCGCCAGTACCTGCCAAGCGACTGTTTCTGTTGAACCATTCCATGATGCGTAAACTGTAGCTTCACCGTCGGGCAATAAGTCTACAGTTATGCTAGGCGGATAAAGTGGGAGACCTACCCACTTATTTTTAAAGGCTCGATACGAAAGATTCTGATTTGGATACTGCATATCATATAACAAATTAAATGAAGGGTTTCTCCGTGTATTGCCAGCGTTCCTAAATTCCGAAAGGTACGGTTCTTGTCCCCACCCAATGAGTTGATTTCCATTGGAAAGCTTTTGCGCATTTCCTTGACTTGGAACATATAAAGCAGGGTCATGATAATATGTTCGATCTACATTTGCAACCTTGTGTTTATAATCTAAGTGAAGAATTAAACCACGCGCTTGCCCTTGAGGTGGAGAATCAGGAGAAGCACAGCAGGCATTGTCAAACAAGCTTATCCTGTTTTCGGACCTGTAGCGCGCATCATGCTGCCAAGAAAATTTAGCGTTCGGTCCAAGCCTAAAATCACTTTGCTTTCCACCAAGTTTCCAAATTACCTTTCCCGTTTCTTTGTCAATATTATAAATAGCCCACATACTACGCATGCTCACTAAAAGTGTATTGTTTGGACCTTCTTCGACTGAATTTACGTGGTAACAATCCCATATATTGTTAGAGCTTGTTGCGGATGAAGCAGGTACCATCGAATCAGCTGGATTAATATGTTTAAGTACATCCCAAAAGAAAAGAAGCTCTCCCGTCTCAATGTCTACTTCTTGAATAGAGTAATTACTAAAATACCCATGTAATGGCCCTCCATACTTAGATAAATCTGCGGGTATTTGTTTTACGGCTGTAAACAAAGCCGTATTCCGTTTGGTAATTGTAAACTCGTGCAAATCAGAGGTAAACCCTTTTTTAGCAAATAACTTTTTAATGACCTCATAATGCTGATTGATAATTTGAAAATAAGCACCAGGCTCAGGTTCACCTACTGGAAGGTTAGGGTCTGAAGTTTGAGTTCCTGAAATTGTCCCTTGCCACATCGTAAGAACAGGGTTCCCGCAGTATATTTGTACTCGAAAGTCTGTATTTTGGATATACCTACTAGCAAGCGGTCTAAACCACACTGGATTACCCGTCTGATCCATAATTAGTGCGCCGGTCTGTCCAATCATCGCTGCTCCATATACCGTATAGGGTGCAACAAATAATAGGCCGGGAGCTGTTCCAGGCTTATTAGTATTAATGGTAACCTTCATGGGATGTAAATTAGGAGCCGAAACAAAATTCCATACTTGCGGGTTTGGATGATCAGTGGATGATTGTGAATTAAACTTATCCATTCTCACTCTCATCTCCTCTAACTTTTATTAGTAAACACTGTCTCTTGAGCTATTAATATGTCATTCGCTTCAAAATATGTACATACATTTTAGGTTTACTGGTGTCTTTTGTTTATTTGAAACGGTTATATGTAAGGTAGATAAAATAAATATAAAAAACGAGCTCTTAGCAGATAAGAGCCCGTTTTTCTTGTTCATATACGATTATATATTATCAATACAGCAATACTTTAATTGTGTTTAAAGTTGAAAACCATGCAAAAGAAAAGCAAATTTTTGTGTATATATTATTCGTCAAGATTTAAAAAGATGATTAAGCTTTGTCTTTATGTAAGCTGAAATTTTCATCTTTTTCTTGAAAAAATTCTATAAAAGGTAAAAACTAAAGCCTATCGCAATGTAGGTACCAACAAGTAAAACACCTTCAAACCAGTTGGAATCACCATCGTTCACAACGGTCACCGTCATGAGAGCGGCAAGAATCATCGCAATCATTTCCGCTGTATTAAACACAAGAGGCAAGAAATCATACAAGTATGAGAACAGAACAAGTATAGGAGCAACAAACATGGCCGTTTGGACGGTTGAACCAATGGAGATCTCCACCATTACGTCCATTCTGTTATTATAGGCCATGGCAATTGCTGACACGTACTCTGCAGCACTTCCCACTATGGCCACAACAATAATTCCAATAAAAACGTGACTCCAGCCTAAGGCATCACCTACTGGCTCAATGGTGCCAACAAGTTTCTCACTAATATAAGCTAGTACAATTGTGGCCAGTCCAAGCACAACGATTGCTTTCTTTTTTCCCCATTCTGGTTCCTCTCCATTTTCTTCTGCGTTTCCGGTAAAAATCCCTTTATGTGTGACAAGTTTAAAAAGAAGAGCAAGCAGGTAAATGGTCAACATCACAATAGCAAAAGAAGTGGATAGAACCTGCATATCTTTATCATCCAAGCGTTTTGCAAAGATAAATGGCAATACAAAAGTTACGATAATAGCAAACATTAAGAGGGAGGTATTATGTCGTGTTTTAAACACACTAAATTTTTGCTTTTTAAATCGAATACCTCCAACGATCATGGATATTCCACTGGCAAAAAGAAGATTAACAAGAACTGCTCCCGTAATTGAGGAAATGACGATTGTATTTAATCCTTTACTTAATGCAAAAAATGAAATAATAATTTCCGCAGCGTTGCCAAACGTAGCATTCAGTAATCCGCCTGCTGTTGGACCTACTACAACGCTAAGGCTTTCAGTGGAACGTCTAATGTAATTAGCCAAACTAATTAATGTCACGCAATAAATAAAAAACATGAAAATATAATTCCAATTAAACATGCTGCCAATAATTGAAAGAGGTACACCAATAATCATAAAAATAAAAAAGACTTTATTCATATTTTCCTCCATGGTCATTATAGATCCTATAGCAAGAAGAGAAGCTCTATATTATCTTAGCGTTTTTATTAATATAACTCTTAAGACTTTTGTTATTCACATGGAGAGTGCAACTAGCAATTAACTCGATGCATAGAAAGAGAACATACGTAATAGCTGCTACAAAAGGAGACTAAAGTTAAAAAAAGAAAAGAACCTTACAAGATAAAGCGCTATGAACTCCTCAGCATAAGCTTCAAAGTATACTGAATAGTCTTTTCTGAATAACTAATATGTATCTTTTATATGTTCAAAAGATATGAATTTTTCAAACGTCTATAATTGACGTTTGCGTTAACGTTAAGTTTGGGTAATGTAGTTTATAGAGTTAAAAATAATTAGAATGAAGCACCATTTAAATATGATTCAAACTGGTCATTATCATTAAAGGAGAGAGCTATCATGTATACACTTGGAGAACTATTAGAACAAAGAGCTAAACAATCTGCTGAAAAAGAGGCTTTAATTTGGAGTACATCTTTCCATACATTTAAAGAATATAATGAACGTGTCAATCAGCTGGCTCATTACCTGTTAAGCCATAATGTTAAAAAAGGAGATCGAATTGCAATTCTATGTCAAAATAATCATCCGTTTCCTACCATTCTGCTAGCTGCATTAAGAATTGGAGCCGTAGCGGTTCCTATTAGCTGGCAGCTGACGAAGTACGAAATTATCGATATTTTAGACAGTGCACAACCTAAAGTTATTTTCTACGACCAAAAATTTCATGAGGTTATTCCTTTTGATTCTGAAATATTAAATGACGTTATTACTTTACAAGTAGGAAGAGAAAATAGTGTGGAGACAGTTGAAGAATATAATGACATTTTTTCTGCGTATTCTATACTAAACCCAAATATACAGGTCTCTCAAGATGACATTGCGATGCTTCTTTTTACTTCTGGAACAACTGGCAATGCAAAGGGCTGTATGATTGAGCATGGTCACGTGTATTCTTATATACAACCATCGAGTCAACGAATAGACTATGAAGAGGATGGTCGATTTCTTGCCTCGCATCCTTTTTATCATATGAGTTCTATTAACAATATTTTAAAATCTGTTTCCAACGGAATGGGGTTGTTTCTGTTGTCAGATCCTACACCAGAAATCATTTGGGAAACGATTGAAACTCATAAGATCACTATGATGTTAGCGTTTCCCTCTACGTATATGCAGATGCTCGAAGTAGTGAAAAATGCAGGGCCAAAGAAATCTTCACTAAAGGTTGCTATTGCAGGAGGAGCAAAAGTTCCTGCTTATCTTATTAAGGAATATGATAAATTAGGCATTAGCATGATACAAGGGTATGGAAGTACAGAAGCATGGACAGTGAGTGTATGGACACCGGATATGGGAAATGAAAAAATTGAATCGGCGGGTAAGCCTCTTTCCGGTGTAGAAGTGAAAATTATTGATCCCGAATCAGGAAAAGAAGTAAAAACAGGAGAAGTTGGAGAAATTATTATAAAAAGTCCCTATTGCTTTAAAGGCTATTGGCATAATCAAGAGGCAACTGATAAAGTGCTTCGAGACGGCTGGTTCTATATGGGGGACGCTGGAAAGATAGATCAAGACGGCTTTTTATATATTATGGGACGCTATAAAGACGTTATTGTATATGGCGGCGATAATATCTATCCTGATCAGGTCGAAGAAATCATTGAGCAAATAGGCACGGTTATAGAAGCTGCTGTAGTAGGAGTAGAAGATCCTGTTTATGGAGAAAAACCTAGAGCTTATGTAGTAAAGGATCCTCATTCTTCTTTAACAAAAGAAGACATTCTAAATTATTGTAGTGATCGTCTAGCAAGTTACAAAGTTCCGGAAGTTTATTTTATTGATCAACTCCCTAAAAATCAGCTCGGTAAAGTGTTAAAAAGAGAACTAAAATGAAGAGGGTTAAAAGCGCGGGCTGAATGCAGCCCGCGCTTTTATAATTTAATAGAAGCGAAATCATTTTAACGCAAAAATGTTAAGTAGAAAGTTTCCTGATATCAGAGTAACAAATACAAAGTGTATTTTCATATTCAGATTCGTATCCTGTAAATACGAGATTTCTTTCTTTATTATCGTAATGAAATCCGAATTTCTTTAAATCATCTTTCAAGATATCTACACTAATTTTAATGGAAGAAGCAATATCTTCATAAGAAGCACCATTATTTAGCTTTTGAACAATCTCACCTATTAACAAGTTACGACCTCCAGTAGCATATGTTTCTTCAGTAATAATTTATCCTAAATAGCTGCTTTTATGAAAGTTGTGCGGAAAGCCATTCTAGATTATTAAAATTTGCATTGAGTGCTTCGTTTGCTAATTAGTGAATTAATTATGTTTTTTCTTTTTACAATAATCATTAAAACAATAAATGAAAAAAATACTCACAAAAAAACCAACGAAGAGACCAATGAGACTTTCTAATTGAAAATCTTTTTCCCCAATTATTTGGCCGTAAACGATTCTGAATATCACACCAAAAAAAGAAAGAACAACAGCCGTTGTGGTAATACGTAAAAAGTTAATAAAATCACACCTTTTTACAAAGTGTATTCCCCTTTTTTAATACATTTAAAGTTAAGACTGATTATAGGAGGTTCTAAAGTGCAAGTGAGAATATCACTTAGAAAACACAATAAATAATACAAATATGGAACTTTTATGAAATTAGTTCGTAAAAGATATAGGAGGCGATAATATGGATATATCAAGTGTTAATTGGGCGGACGTAGCTTTTCAAATCTTTTGGTTAATTTTAATGGTTTCTTTAGGTTTGTTTATTTATAAAGTCGTTCAAGTTAAAAAACAAAATAAACATTTTGGAAAGAATAGATGATCCTTTTATACATAAAGATGTGAATGGAGTATTCAAGCAAAAGAGGTGTTTTTTTGAGAAAATTGATAAAAAAATATTCATTTATTTGTACAGGATTCTTATTTGGTTATTTTCTTTTACTGATTTTAGGCTTAGATGTTTCTATTAGTATGTTTAAAGTGTTTATACCAGTAGCAGCTGTAGGACTGTTGCTTGGAGAAATTATAAATATGACTTTTAATCATCATCAGACTAATATGAACTAACATTATAATTCCGCTCAAAAATTACATAAAAACAAATAAAAGCATAAGACAAGAAAGGTAGAGTATATATGGCTTGTTGCAATCATTGCAATTACAAATGGAACGCTAAAAATGTATGGTTACTTGGGTTTTCTAAGAAAGGAAAGAAGTGTCCTAAATGCCATACCAGACAATTTATCTCCATTAAAGGTGCTGGTCCTTTAATGGGGCTAGGTTATTTAAGTGGGATTGTTGCTATATCTCTTATTGGTTTATTTCCGTTTATCGTAAAGCTAACAGATAAAGAAGAGCACAGATGGAAGTAAATTAAAAAAGCAAAGAGAATATTAATATTCTCTTTGCTTTTTTCTTGGTTTTACATTCATAGAAGCCATATAGTAAATCAATTATAAAACACCTTTTTTTTACTACTTAATTCTCTTTTTCTGATACCACTTCAGCTTTACCTGGCCAGAAAGCAAATCTTCCTAAAACCGTAGTGATCGCAGGTACAAGGAATGGTCGCACAATAAATGTATCTAACAGAACACCTAAAGCCGTGATAATTCCGAACTGAACCAGAACTTGAATAGGCAGTGTTGCTAGAACCGCGAATGTAGCAGCTAAAATAATTCCAGCTGATGTGATAACACCGCTTGTTTCACTTACGCCTTCTTTAATCGCTTGTTTTAACGGCATGTATTTCTTTTTCTGCCAGATGCTTGAGATCATAAAAATATTATAATCCTCACCAAGCGCCACTAAGAATACAAATGCGTATAAAGGAATCGCTCCTTGGATAGCATCTGCTCCCATGATATTGTGGATGATGAGCCAGCCTAAGCCTAAAGCTGCACTGTAAGAGAGGATAACGGTTCCCACTAAATAAAGCATAGCTACAATAGAACGCAAGTAAGCCACTAGCAGCAGCGATATAAAAATAATAATTAACGGGACAATAATACTGTTGTCTTTATCACTAACAGTCATCGTGTCATATTGCGTCGCTGTTTGACCGCCAATCCATACTTTGGATTTTACTGAGGAAACTCCGGACTGTGACAGTGCCTTTTCGGCTGCATCTTTCAAGTCTGGAATAGCCTCCATAGCTGTTATACTATATGGATTTACATTAAACGTGACGTCATATACCTTTAAATCCTTATTACTTTTACCGCTTTGAGGTGCAGAAACGGTACTAATAAGATCGTTTTTCTTTAACTCTTTTTCTAGATTTACCGATTTTCCTTCTGTATCAATTACTACTTGTGCTGGTGCTAGTTCACCAGGAGAGTAAGCGTCAGAGATAATCGTAAATCCTTCACGAGAAGGCATATCTTCAGGGAAAGAAGACAATAA
Organism: Priestia megaterium; assembly: GCF_009497655.1. Classification (NCBI taxonomy): domain Bacteria; kingdom Bacillati; phylum Bacillota; class Bacilli; order Caryophanales; family Bacillaceae; genus Priestia; species Priestia megaterium. Next base: position 1,680,477 of record NZ_CP023317.1, read on the forward strand.
ATCATACGTGTACTTGATTTGACTAGAGTATATGGATAAAGCTCCAAAAAAGACTAGACAAGCTACAATGATTGTCCATGGTTTAGTCGTAACCACATTACCGATCCAATTCCCGAAACGGTTTTTCTCTTTTCGGTCACGCACCGGTTTTCCTTTCTTTTTCGCCAATTCTTCTTCCATTTCGGGAGTGCGAGGAACAAAAGGATAAAAAGAACCTCTTCCCATAACTGCAAGCAGGGCAGGAATAAGAGTTAAGCTCGCTAATCCCATAACCAGAATAGATAAACTAAACGGGATTGCAAAACGGTGGTAAGCCCCGTACTTTGCCACGATTAAAGCTAAAAGAGAGATGACAACCGTAAAGCCACTCATCGCTATAGCACCTGAAGCACCTTTAAAGGCGTTGATAAGTGCTTGTCTCTTATCTTTTACTTTGCGAAGCTCATCGCGATAATGAGAAATTAAAAATAAACAATAGTCTGTTCCGGCTCCAAATAACAAGACCGTCATAATGGATATGGACTGTGAATCGACCGTAATCCATCCTTTATCTGCTAAAATACCGAGAATTGGACTCAGCACCCCATAGGCAAAACCTACACCGATCAAAGGAATAATCGCTAAAATTGGGGAACGATAAATTACAAGAAGTAAAATTAAGACTAATAAAACTGTCGCGATTAGTAAGGAAACGTCTGCTCCTTCAAATAGGCTGGTTGCATCTACTTGAATTCCTACAGGTCCTGTAACGCGCGTGCTTAGCTTATCTTTTTCATCGATATCCGTCGCAAAAGAATCGTATGAAACATTCTCTTTTACTTGTTTTTTAATCGTATCTAGGTTTTTTTCTAGTACATCCGTTTCAACGTTTTCTTCAAAGAAAATAGGCTGTACAAGAGTTGTTCCGTCTTTCGAAACCATCTTTTGCAGAGCTGCTAACGGTAATTTATGCAAAGGCGGAGTAGACGTTTGTGCTTCTAATGGTTTCTTTTCTAAATCCGCCGCCATTTGCTGAATAGATTTTAGATCATCATTATTCAAACCTGATTCTTTGTGCCATGTAAGTAAGGCAGGAACCCCTGATGAATTAGGGAATTCTTTCTTTATAAGATTTTCAGCTTCTACGGAAGGTGAATTCTCACTTAAGTTTGGTGCATTGTTTACTTCCGTCTTATTCACAGCAGGCCAAGCAATCGTGAGGACTACAGTTGCCAAAATCCATACGGCAATAACAACCCATCGACTCACTTTCCCAGTCATAAATCGGCTGAATGTTGCTAAAGGTGATTCTTTCATTAATTCTCCCTCATTTCCAAATCTGTTTGTTTCTATTACAATATATATAGAACCTTCAATAATTATATATACCAGAAGGTTAATTAATCAACTAGTTTAAATGTGGCAATTTCTTGAACTAGAAGGAGGCCCTCTTATGAATACTGATAAGACACCAAAAAAAAAGCCTGGCAGACCCAAAATAACAACTGAAAATAATATAACAAGAGAGCAAATTTTAAAGACTGCTGCCCATTTATTTATGGCATATGGATATGAAAGAGTCTCAATGGAGCAAGTAGCTGAGGCTAGCGATGTGACTAAGGCTAGTGTTTACTACTACTTTAAAAATAAGGCCACTTTATTTACCGTTTCGGTATCAAGCATGTTCCAACGTATTACAAAACAGACAGAGAAATTATTACAAAATTCCAAAGGGCTGAAACATAGATTATACGAGGTAACATTGGATCACTTAAAGAGACCGCATATTGATTTTGAAACATTATTGCAGGAAGCTACTTCTTCGCTTACAGAAGATCATATTCATGAAATTCGTGAAGCAGAGAAAGCCATACATCAGGCATTGGAGAACGTATTCAAACAAGCTGCAACCAACGGTGAAATTGTCGTAACAAGCCCTCGCTTGCTTGCGCATACATTTTCTATGGTCACAATGATTCGGAATAAAAAAGAATTAATAACTGAATTAGGAGGCCCTGAAAAAACGGCTCAGGCTCTAGTAGATCTTTTTTGGGTAGGGATTAGTCCTAATTGACCCGTTTTATTGCATGGTACAAAGAAGAAATAAAGAACGGCTAAAAAATATTGATGAATATTTTTTAGCCGTTCTTTTCATTGGTCGCAAGCACTTTGTAAAAAAAAGCCTGAAATAATAGCGATTACCTATTAACCATCCAACTTATAGAGATGTTGGCCCGAAGTTTTCATTAATCATGTAAAAAAGCGACATTATATGATAAAAAACGTAAAAATTTAATAATTTGGTTTTTATTTGTATTTAAAGCAGTATTTTATAGAAGGTTAGTGTTAAAATAATGAAAATCCTATCTTTTAGGGTTGCCTTTAGCATATATGGTTATTCTATTGTAAACAAAACCTTTAGCATAGCAGCTTACATTTTGGAAAGGGGAGAAGCGGATGGAATCTATTTGGCTCGAATACGTATGGGCATTATTGATTCTAATTGGATTAGAAGGATTATTATCAGCTGACAATGCTCTTGTACTGGCAGTTATAGCCAAGCATTTACCCGAGGATCAGAAAAAAAGAGCGATTAATTACGGAATTCTGATGGCATTTATTTTTCGATTTGGAGCTCTTTTTGCCATTTCATTTATCGCCAACGTCTGGTGGATACAGGCCATAGGAGCCGTTTATCTCCTGTATCTAGGTTTGAAGCATGTCATTCAGGCGCGGTTTGGGAAACATAATGAGAATATTCATGATGATGATGAGAAGGAGTCTGCTGGAAAGGGGTTCTGGCCAACAGTGGGGAAAATTGCGTTAGCTGACCTTGCTTTTGCCATAGATTCTATTTTAGCTGCAGTGGCCATAGCTCTTGGGCTTCCGGATTCACAGTTTGGAGAAATCGGTGGGATGGATGGAGGACAGTTTGCAGTTGTAGTTCTTGGAGGAGTTGCAGGTCTTATCTTAATCAAGTTTGCAGCAACCTGGTTTGTAAAACTTCTCGAAAAGCGACCTGCCTTAGAAACGACAGCATATGCAATTGTTGCCTGGGTCGGTGTGAAACTTGCGGTTATTACTTTTGCACATAAAGATATCGGGGTCTTAGATTCTCATTTCCCTCATAGCACTGCTTGGACACTGATTTTCTATGGGGTATTAGTTGGTATCGCGCTATTGGGTTGGTTTGCACCGGGCAATAAGTCATCAGAAAAATCATCGGCTTAAAAGTAATCGAGCGTAATGCGCACCCTGAATTTACTAATTACCCTTACTCTTCCCGTCAAAATGGATCCCTATTTCAGCATTTGAAAGGATGTTTAGATTCTATACAAAAGTGAGTTTTGCTGTTTCAAGCCTAACGATCAAGTGCGTTAACCCAAGCAGGGTTAACGCACTTTTTAATTGAAACGATTGTGAAAACGAACTTAGTTATTTTATTTATTATTTTTGTTCCCTTTACGATAATCAGTAAAGCAGGAAATCAAGAACCCCCAAAAAAATAAAACAATGAATTAACTTAACTTTAAGTCCGTACGGTTAAGGTGTAGACTTATTTTTATGATTTGAAAAATCGTTTTTTTTTGGAATTATTCTTGGAAACCTTGACTTAAAGCTAACTTTAACTTGTATTAAAAAAGCAATTAGATAAAGCCATCGAACTTCATTTTTGATCCGTAAGTATAATGATTTGCAAAATCTTAGATGTTTTACAATACGTCAACTCCAGTACTTTAGGAGTAATATAAGTAGTAGCGCTATCTTCATATTGAACAAGGGTATAAAGCTTTTTTCTTTCAAGTATATTCATAAAAGCATTTCTTTCCGTATTTTATGCTATAATAATCCCTAGTTTTTTAGTTTGTATAGAGAGGTGTAAAACAGAATGATGCCAAAATATCTGCAAGTAGCTGGCCAAATTGAATCTGATATTACTGAGCATGTTTATCAAAAAACAAATAAACTTTTGACTGAAGATGAATATGCAGCAAAGTATCAGGTGAGCCGTAATACAGTACGAAAAGCAATTGAAATTCTCGTAAATAAAGGATATGTATATCAAGTTCAGGGCAGCGGTGCATTTATTCGTAATCATCACAACAATGGATACGTTAATCTTGAAAAGCTACAAGGAGTTACCAATGACTTTAGTGACCGTCTTGTAGAAAACAAGCTCCTAGATTTTAAAGTAATTACTGCGGACGAGGAACTCGCTCAAAATATGGGATGCAAGATTGGATCACCTATTTATTATGTGAAAAGGCTAAGATATGTTGATGGAGATCCATTTTCAATTGAAACTTCATATTTTAACAAAAATCTTGTTAAATATCTTGATGAAAATATTGTAAAAAAATCCATTTATACATATTTACGCAATGACCAGCAACTAGCAATTGGCTTTGCAGATCGTGTTATTCGTGCCGATTATCTTATGTGTGAGCAAGCTGATTTATTGGGATTAAAAGAGAATGATCCGGCTTTGGTGGTAGATAATACGGTTTATTTAATAAACGGTGCTATTTTTGATTATTCACAGTCAGTGCATCACTTCAAACATGTAAAATTGCTAAAAGTATCAAATATGAAGGGTAGTTAAGGTGCAAAGAGAGCTCAGGGCTCTTTTTTTTTTTGTCTGAAAATAAAAAAAATAGTTTACATATGAATCTGAGTAAGTTATTATAAATTTATAAAATTTGTACCAACAAATTAGATTTGTACTTACGAAAGGGTGTACATATATGGTTGAAGAATCGATTGAGATTAGCTCTGAAGATATTTTTGGATTAATTGCATTTTCAGGTGATGCTAAAGCGAGCTATCACGCTGCTTTACATCTGCTCAGAGAAAACAAAGTAGAAGAGGCAGAAGCAGAAGTAGCAAAAGCGAATTCAATTTTAAACGAAGCACATGCTATTCAAACAAAATTTGTCACACTAGAGGCCCAAGGGAAATCGGCACGGGTTGGTGTATTGATGGTTCATGCCCAAGACCATTTGATGAACACGATCTTAGTAAAAGAGCTATTGGATCATATGATGACCATGCAAAAAGAAATTAACTTATTGAAAGGGATGAATTGATATGGTGAAGATTGGATTATTCTGTGCAGCAGGTATGTCAACAAGTATGTTAGTGGAGAAAATGAAAGCGTTTGCTGGTGAGCGTGGTGTAGAAGCTGAGATTGCAGCTTACCCTGAGTCAGAGATGGAAAAGTATGTTGATAATATCGATGTTGCTTTATTAGGTCCTCAGGTAAAGTATTTGTTAAACAAAGGAAAAGCTGTTTGTGAACCAAAAGGTGTCGCTATTGATGTTATTAACACGGTGGATTACGGCATGATGAATGGTGCAAAAGTACTTGAACACGCGATTAAATTAGCGAATAAATAAACGGGGTGAATGATTTGAAAATGCCAAAAGATTTCTTGTTCGGCGCAGCTTCAGCTTCTTATCAAGTAGAAGGGGCATGGAACAAGGACGGTAAAGGGGTTTCGAACTGGGACGTCTTCTCAAAGATTCCCGGTAAAACATTTGAAGGAACAAACGGTGATGTGGCCATTGATCATTATCACCGATATAAAGAAGACATCGCACTTATGGCAGAGATGGGATTGGAATCGTATCGGTTTTCCATTGCCTGGACACGTATTCTTCCCAACGGTACAGGTGAAGTAAATCAAAAAGGATTGGAATTCTATAATAATGTCATTGATGAATGTTTAAAACACGGAATTGTTCCGTTCGTCACATTGTATCACTGGGACCTTCCTCAAACGCTTGAAGAAGAAGGCGGCTGGCTAAATCCTAAAACAGCCAATGCATTTGTCACGTTTGCTGATGTTTGTTTTAAAGCATTCGGCGATCGAGTACGGAATTGGATTACCTTTAACGAAACGGTTATCTTTTGTTCGTTAGGCTATTTAACCGGTGCTCATCCACCAGGAATTGAAGGGGATGCGAAAGCATACTTTCAGGCGACACATAATGTGTTTGTGGCTCATGCCCGTGCGGTTGAACTTTTCAAACAGTCAAGCTATGAGGGGGAAATTGGCATTACTCATGTTTTTAACCCGGCGTTTAGCATTGATGAAGACGAAGAGAACAAATTTGCAGAAAGACATGCGAATGCATATTCGACACATTGGTATTATGATCCAATTTTGAAAGGAGCTTACCCACAATATGTAATAAAAGAGCTCGAAGCTAAAGGGCTACTCCCGCAAATGACAGAAGAGGAACTGGATTTGCTTCATAGAACGGCACCTATGAATGATTTCATCGGATTAAACTATTACTGCCCACAGCGCGTAATGAAAAACGATTCAGCCCTCGTATTGTCTGGTGGACGTGAGAACTCAACAGGTAAACCTGGAAATCCTTCATTTGACGGTGTATACAAAACAGTCATGATGGAAGAAAAGGTATATACCAAATGGGGATGGGAAATCGCTCCTGATGCTTTTCTAGAAGGGATGCGTATGCTTAAAGAACGCTACGGGGACATCAAAATGTATATCACGGAAAACGGTTTAGGAGATGAAGATCCTATCGTTGGTGAAGAGATTCATGATCAACCTCGAATCGACTATATTGAAAATCATTTAAGCGCTGTCAAAAAAGCTGTCATGGAAGGAATTAACGTCTCAGGATACTTTGCATGGTCTGTCATTGATTTGCTTAGCTGGTTAAATGGTTATAAAAAACAATACGGATTCATTTATGTCGATCACAAAAATAATCTTGCAAGAAAACGAAAGCAATCATTCTTTTGGTACAAGGATATTATCGCTACACGCGCAGAAGAACTTTAAGGAGGTACCCCTATGGGTCGCTTAGAAAGTGTATTTGAAAAGTTCACCCCGTTCTTCCTTCGATTTGCAAATGCAAAACCAACACTTGCAATTAAGGATGGGTTTATTTTAACAATGCCGATGACAATTATCGGCTCTCTCTTTCTATTAATTCTCGCTGCCCCTATTCCAGGCTGGGAAGAGGCTATGGTGAAATTATTTGGAGAACAGTGGAACCTTCCACTTACCCAGGTTGTCGGTTCTACATTTGATATTCTGGCTCTTATTGGTGTGTTTGGAATCGCTTATTCATACGTCCGGAACGAAAAAATTGAAGGTACGCCAGCTGGTATTTTAGGTGTAGTTGCCTTCCTTATTATCACTCAGTCCTCTGTCTTGGCAAAAAGCGGAGAAACCGTCACAGGTGTTATTCCCAAAGTTTGGACCGGCGGGCAGGGTGTACTAGCCTCGATTGTAGTTGGTCTATTTGTTGGTTTTGTGTATTCGCAGTTTATTAAGCGTGATATTCGTATTAAAATGCCAGAAGGTGTTCCGCCAGGCGTTGCAAACTCGTTCTCTGCACTAATTCCTGGGTTTGCCATCATTACAGTAGCTGCCATTGTCTTTGGATTATGCCAAGCTTTTGCAAATAAGACATTCACTGAAATTGTTTATAAACTGCTGCAAGTACCCGTGCAAAATTTGACGGACACGCTTACTGGTGCAGTTCTTATCATGGTCTTAATGTCACTTCTTTGGTGGTGTGGAATTCATGGTGCTGCCATTATTATGGGAGTAATGGGACCGCTTCTAACAGCCAATGCTCTACAAAACCAAGCAATATTGGATTCTGGTAAAGAGCTTGTTGTAGGCGAGAATGCTAAAGTTGTAACCATTCAATTCTTGGATGTATTTACGAAACTAGGGGGATCAGGTATTACCATTGGTTTTATTATTGCAGCCCTTATAGTGGCCCGATCATCGCACTTAAAGCAGCTCGGTCGATTATCTTTAGCTCCTGGCTTATTCAATATAAACGAGCCAATCATTTTTGGTATGCCAATTGTATTTAACCCAATAATGTTTGTTCCTTTTATTATTGTTCCTGCAATCGCATCATTTATGGTTTACTTCTCTATCATTTGGGGATGGGTAGAGCCTTTCAATGCACTTCAGGTTCCTTGGACCACACCGCCGGTTGTTTCTGGCTTCTTGATTGGCGGCTGGAGAGGGGCTTTATTGCAAATAGTAACCATTGCAATGTCAGTAATGATTTATCTTCCTTTTGTCAGAATGCAAGATAGTATTTCTTACAATGAAGAGCTCGAAGCAAAAAAACAATCAGAAAGTAATATTGCTTAAAACAACTAAATAAAGAATTACCCCCCGTATACTTTTATAGGGGGAAATTCTTTATTTATGCACTTATAATGAAGTTATAGTCAATATTTTGAAGAAGAAAGTAGGATATACAATGAAATTTGTATTAGCTTGTGATATTGGTGGTACCGATTTAAAAATGGGGAAATTTTCTCTTTCCGGTGATCTTGTTGAATCCGTAAAAATACCTCTAGCCAATAGGAAAGGGCAGACTATTCTTACTCAAATTGAAAGCCGAATGGATTCTGATGTAGTAGGGCTAGCTCTAAGCATACCTGGTTTTATTAATCCTAATACAGGTTTTATTGAAATGGGCGGTGCTATTGAAGATTTTAATGGGTTCAATATCTTTGCATATTTTAAAGAACAATTTCCTGATTTGGAAATAAGTGCAGAAAACGATGCGAATTGTGTAGCTCTAGCAGAAAAATGGAAAGGAAGTGCAAAAGAAGAGACTGACTTTCTTTGTCTAACTATTGGAACAGGAATTGGAGGCGCAATTTATTTGAACGACGCTCTTTATAGAGGGAGACGTAACCAATCTGGTGAGTTTGGACATATGTTCAGTGAACACGTTACGAGTGATAGTGCAGAAAATCATAAATTTAACAAAACAGCTACGCTGGCGGTTATTCGCCAAAAATATGCAGAGTGTATGAATATACCTTTTCAAAATGTCTCAGGTGAACAAATCTTTGAAGCTTACGACCAAGGGGAAGAAGTGGCATCGCTTCTGGTTAGTGACTTATATAGTGGATTGGCAATGAACATCTTAAACTTATATTATGTGTTTGCTCTTCCTACTTTTTATATCGGGGGAGGAATTACTTCAAGAAAAACATTCATAAACGAATTAAAACAGAGAATCTTAGAAATTGATCCAGCATTCTGTGCTGTTATCAGATCTACTAGTTTTGGAAATCAATCAGGTATGATTGGTGCAGTTTACCATCATATTGCGTCTCGAAAAACGTTGGAGTTAATTTGAGACTAAACAGTAGAGCTATGGCATGTACAGACCATAATGAAGAGATTTTCATCTAGATCTAGATAAGGTATAGGTAGAGAATTGAGTGGTTTATAGGTCAATATCAACATAAAGATTTAAATAAATAAGCGTAGCTGAAGTAAGCAGCTGCGCTTATTTATTTTTGCAAAGACCGTTCGTTAAAATGCAAAATGAAAATGTCCCTGCATTTATGAAAAAACACTGGAGTAGATAGATAACGCCTACCTACACATAAAAGAATAATCATTGGTAAAAGGGTTATGTATCTCAAGTATGACTTCTCCGCCTTTATCGTAACATTGTGAACTGATGCTTTCGATTTGCTTGCTATTAAAATAACTAGCGCAATTTACTAATACGGAGATGACAAGTAATAAGGTTAGAATAATGAGTAGTATGTCTTTAAATCTTATTTGAAAAGTTGATTGCAATTTTATGCTCCTCTCTAATTGATAAAACTCCACCATTCGTTATTCTACAGACAGCGTATTATTCCATATGACTAGTGAACAGTAATATGGATGTCAAAAATAGTAGAAGAAGAACATATAGTACAGATATTGTACCTAATTTTAAGACAAGTAGATTCATCATAATAAATAAAACACTGATAGATAAAAAAAGTCTGTACACAAAATCTAGTCTCTTATTCGCAAAAATATATCTCTTAGTGTTTTCTGAAGACTTATATCTTTTATCTATTACGCTTGTGCTAACTACTATAAATGCAAGGATGGACCATGGTATAAAGCTACTTTTACTGATAAGTAAATATACGGAAAATACGGCCAATAAGTAAGGAAATAAACGATGCTGAACATATCTTTGACTCATCTACACACATCACCTTTTCTAAAATTGGTATTTGCATTAGACATCTACTCAATAACTGTTCTCATTTGAGTTTGGTTATTCACTTCCAATTCGTTCACTCCTTAAGAATAGTTCAGGTTTGAGTATACCATAAAAGGTAATAAAATCCTTTTAATCTATAATATTGATCATTTTAAAATAATTTCATATGTTTTAGAGAACAATTACAATACAAAAAAGGTAGTGCATGTTGCATTACCTTTTTTTGTACGTTTATTTTTTATATCTATATAACATCGAATTGATCATGATTAAGAAAAAACGGGCATGTGGCATAATCTTAGATTCAACTAACTTCTGCTTCCATGTAACGAAATCCAAAAAACGTGTAATATGTGACACGGTAATTTTTAATTGATTTTTGTTTCACACTATTCCACTGATGTCCATTCGGCTTTGCTTGGTAACTTTGCACCATAAACTTATCCAGTGGTTCAAGTGACCACTTTCGGAAATTTTCTTCGAGTTCTTCTACTTTCTTTTTTTCTTCTGATGAACCTAAAGCGCTTGCTTCATTAGCTGTTATCCTTGGTATGCCAATAGCTACAATAATAATAACCCCAACAAGAATGCTCCAACTCAAAATCCGCTTTTTCATATTGGATATTTCTCCCTTTCTATTTTATTGCTTTATAGACAACTGGTGATGAAAGTTTAATCAATGTAGATGGCTCTCCAAAAGCCATAGATTCATCAATAAATGTTTCAAGAGATTGAACGGAGTGAGTTAAAACCTTTACTAGATAGTTGTATTGACCCGCCAAACGATGACATTCAATAACCTCAGGGTGTTCTTTACAATATTCTACGAATTGCTTGCATTTTGTATTGCTAAATAAAATAAAAGCAGTTACAGGTTTGTTGAAATTTTCAGGGTTAATTATTGCTCTATATCCATCTATTATGTTTTTCTCTTCAAGTTTTTTTACTCTTTCATTAACAGCAGGGGTGGATAAACCAACCAGCTTTCCCAACTGTGTAACGGACAAACGAGCATTCTCTTGTAGATGTAGTAATATATTTTTATCAATTTCATCCATAAAACATACCCCGCTTTAAATTATAAATTAAAATAATGAATTTTTCGTCAATATTAAAGCTATTAATTAGTAATACAATAAAATAGATATGTGAAAATAGAAATTTATACAATACAATTTAATTATATCAAAAGGAGGGATTTAATGGCTTTAGAAATGAGAAATACATGCGAAAAGTGCAATAAGAAACTCCATAATAGCTCTGTTGCTTATATCTGTACACATGAATGTACATTCTGTGATAAATGTAGTGAAAGTGCGATGTATATTTGTCCTAACTGTGAAGGGGAGCTGGTCAAGAGACCAAGGGGGCAAGAAAATCCGCTAAGTTGCTCATTGATTTAGACACAACACTGTATAGATAGTGAAGTCAGAACAGCTACAATCAATGGGGTGGATGTGACATTAGTGGGTGATGGACATTCAACAATGGACAGTAATGGTTTTAAGTGCTGAACAAATCATAAAGCATTATAAGGAAACTTTACATGGTCATTACAACGTTGCACACTTTTCAATTGTCAGAAATGCAGAGGAAGACTTGTTTTGTCCCACACTTTATTCATAAAGGTAATAGTACACAACTAAAATAAAGCTCTAAAAGTGTTTAATGGACGCTTTTTAGAGCTTTATTTCTGCATTATGTCTCAATCTAAGCAGGAAAGCCTCCCGTTGGCGGTGGCCATGCTCCGTTTAATCTTCTCATAATGACAATTTCACCTAGATGATAGCTGTTGTGAGAAGCAATATTACGCAGTAATCCCCCTGGGGTTTCACTTGGCCAAGCATCCAGAGGTTCTTCGATTGATAATGTCTCAGCTAAGTGACAAGCTTCGTCAATTCCATCACAAAAATGCTGGATCGTCTTTTGCCATTCTTCCTCATCAACCGGAGCAGGATGTTCAGGCCAGCTTTCACTTACACTTTTCGGTCTCTCAGGGTTTTCTCCTTTAGCAAGAGCAAGTAAAAAGTCTTGCCAATAGCTCATATGCTTCACTAATTGATAAATAGAGTAAGGTAATTCCTTTTGTTTATGTGAAGCAAGTTCCATATTAATATCGGTTATTGCATTAATTGTTGGAAGATGACCTCTTTCACCTCTGAGTGATTTGATAAGCGCATCGCGAAATGCTGTATTCGTTTGTGTCATGTTTTTTCAGACCTTTCTTTTCAAAGTATTAAGCTTGTAACAGTCTAACACAAATCAGTTTAATATATGTACTTCCGCGATTTCGGAAATATGAAAACCCTTACTAAATACTAGTTGAAGAGTAAATGCCCAATATAAGAACAAGAGATTTTCGGTTAAACATCTTTGTGTGTTAAAAAGCCTTTAGTACAATAACACCGGTAATAATAAGAGTAACGGAGATAATCTTTCTTTTGTTTTTTGATTCCTTAAATATATAAATACCTAACAGCGTTGTACTAGCAATCGTTAGCCCTGCCCATATAGCAAAAACAATACCCATTTCAAAATAGTGTGTCGTTAGAGAAATAAAATAAATACAGGCAATGAACAGCAAGAATGCGCCTATCGTGGGAACAGTTTGTCTAAAGCCTTTAGATAGTTTTACACACATTTGCCCTGCAATGCCTAAAACTAAGCCAATCGTTAAAAATACGTATCCCATTACGCTGCCCTTCTTTCTTTAGAACTTCCTTTAATGTTAAGAGAAACTGCACCAATTACGATAAGAGAAACTCCTAAGATTTTAGATAAGGAAATAGTTTCATCAAAAAAAATAATACCTGTGACAACAACAAGTACGGTTGCTCCTCCTGCATATAAAGCACTTGCTACTCCTACTTCACCTTTGGCGTTAAGGACCATATAAGCAGCAATCGAAGAACAATAAAATAGTATGGCTAAAACAGTCGGAACAAAGTTTGTGAATCCATTTGTAAGATTAAGAAAAAATACTGCGATTACCTCCAAGATGATGGCAAGAAACAATAGTAAATAAAACAATCAGATTTCCTCCTTTTAGTCACCTCATTTTAAGAACTTTACGTAATGGCTACTAAATAATTGCAGTAGCACTCGGATGTCATTATTTTATCTAGAGCTTGATATCTTGTAAAATAATGATAAATGATTGTAGATATCATTATCATTAATACCTAAATGAATGAACGTAAGTAGAAAGGAGGATGTTTATGGAAGTAGAAGATATACGTATATTTATAGCTGTGGCAGAATACGGAAGTGTAAGTCTTGCTGCTGATAAGCTAGGTTACGTCCAACCAAATGTAACAGCACGTATTCGATCTCTTGAACGAAAAATTGGACACCCATTGTTTCATCGTCACAGACGCGGAATGACATTAAATGTAGAAGGTCGAAAACTTTTAACGTACGGAGAACAAATGATGAGGCTAATGGATGAAATACAGAAAGCATTTCAAGATGAGCGTAACCTTGTTGGATCATTATGTATTGGATTAGTTGAAACGGTAGTAGGCTTTCCTGAAATCATTTCTTCCTATCATAATAAGCACAAAAATGTGGATATTTCTCTAGTATCAGGAGTAAGTACACAATTAATAGAGAAAGTTCTTAAGTTCCAGCTAGACGGGGCATTTGTAGCAGAACCAGTAAATGTGTCAATGCTTGATCAAATTCCGGCTTTTGATGAAGAAATTGTACTTGTATGCAGTGCAAATGAAAAAGGGAAGAAGCAGATTCAGTCTGCCAGAGAGTTACTGCACCTACCATTCATTTTATTTAATGAAGGCTGCCAATATAGAGAAAGACTACAGCGATGGTTAAAAGACGAACAAATCGTATCGCCGAAAATTATGGAATTTGCTACACTTGAAACGATTATGGGGACAGTAGTTTCTGGTCTTGGTGTGACACTTATAGCCCGGTCATTAGCGGAGAGATATGAGAGGGAAGGGTTAGTACAGCTCTTTTCAATACCTGGGCCTTATAGAAACCTTAGGATTGTATATGTTCGTCGTTCCGACTCCTATCTAGGAGTAACTGAGCGTGAGTTTATAAAGACAATCAGCGAAGTAAGAGAAGGGAAAAAGCAGAAATAAACAGACGGTGTTTTCACAAAGAGCTTTTTTATGTAGCTTATGTTTAGTATGAATATACCAGGTATTAATTTGAGCAGTAAAAGTGAGCTTTAGCTGCAAATAAAAGGAGAAAAGCATGAGAAAAGCAACTATATCAAAATTAGACAAATTAGTGGGCTTAAATGTAAGATGCGCGGGGAGAGCCTCAAATTTGTTTTGGCTAGGATTTGGAGAAAAAATTTTAGTAACCAGAAGGGGGAAAACGGAAGAGGTAGCTGAATACGCTTTACATATTCAATGTTCATGGCGTATTGTCAAAGGTAATAAAATTGTAGTAGCCTCACGGGATTTCTATTCTCCAAGAACAGGATTGGATGATGAAAATGAGTACTTTGAATGGGATGTCCAGGGAAATAATCGATTCGATGAACGAATTGAATCTTTTATAGAAGGTATAAACGAACACACGATTGTTGAAAGAGTTGACTCGGATGAAGTAGGAGGGCTAAAGATCTTTTTATCTCAAGGTTATTTAGTGGAGGGATTTCCGGATACATCAGAAGACGATGAGTATAGTGAGTTCTGGAGACTTTTCAACCGAAAGGAAGACAGCCCTCACTTTGTTGTCACAGGAAAAGGTATTGAAAACGAGTAATCGTATAATTAAAGAAACGAAAAAAGCACAAACCCGTTGGAACCAAACGTTTTTGTGCTTTTTTCTTATTTTATAGTTGAGTTACATATAATCATAAGCGGAATCATCAAAATAGAGCCAGTGATAATATTCAACCTGCGGATCTGTCATTTTTAAAACTTCTTCTTCATTGAATTTTTTATACTCAACTAATTTCTGCACTTTAGAATTTCTTTCCACTTGGCTCATTTTAAATCCTCCTTATAGTTTGAAAAGTAACAATGTATTTAAATTTAGAAAGCGTTTTCTTTTTTCTTATTTTTATTATATATCTCAATATGAGATTAAAACAATATCAATTATAGATGATTTTTCAAAAAACAATATAGAAATGGTATTATGGCGTCGGATTGGGACAACAAGGCTTCTGCAATCGAAATTAAATAATAGGTGATTGCCAACGGCCAGGTTAAAAATTTTTGTTCGTATCGTTGCTTAATTCCTAAAAAAACATTATGATAACTAGCTCTATAAACTAAAAATAAAGCTAGCTGGGTTAAGCTAGCTTTATTTTTTTATGTTGTTTTGCAGAGTGATAAATTTTCAACTGTCGTTCACTTTGGTATAAAAACTCTTTATCAATTTCATCATGTTACGCCCCGAGGTTTTTGACATTTGATGATGATCTTCATCATCACGTGTACTCAGGTACCAGCTTCCCTTGTCATCTTCATTTAATCTATATACCTTATTGGTTCTACTATCTGTATAAAAGTTTCCATCCTTCAGCCTCAAATAATCGCCCCTCTACCAAGTGTCTATCCTGTATTATGCCCAAGATATCAATTTTATGAAAAATTTTATATACACAAAAACAGCAGGTTTCTTAATACGCTTATTATTTTGTATGTAATTTACACAGGTGCAAAAAAGGATAAGGGCTATGAGTGAGAAAATATTTAGTAATGGAGAAATAGTAACTATAAGAGTATCGAATGAATCAGTAACAATCTTAAAAAATCATTATGTAAAAAACATGAAAAGATACTCTTATACAGTCGACAAATATCCAAGTACCTTTTTCTTTGAAGAAGAATTAAAAAAACACGAACTATAATTATTGATAAATAAGTTTTGATATAAAAATCTTTTTAAATAAAAACAGACTCTGAAAATAGAGTCTGCTTTTTAGTATGGTTTTTATGCTTTATTTACGTTTGTCGCTTGTGGTCCGCGTTGCCCCTGTTCGATATCAAAAGTCACTTCTTGACCTTCATCCAAGGATTTAAAGCCTTCACCTTGAATAGCTGAGAAGTGAACAAATACATCTTCTCCACCTTCACGCTCGATAAATCCAAAACCTTTGTCAGCATTAAACCATTTCACTTTACCGTGTTCCATTTTTTGTTGCCTCCTAGAATGTAGAAAATAAACCAGATTATCATTAAATCTAGCTTATTTATTATATTATCCCAATAGAGACATCTTAAACTTAAATTAATGTGATCTTTCTAACTTTCTTTATCAATACTCACTTCACTAAAAAGGTGATTGGGGTATGACGATCTACATCATAATGAGGTTCATATGCAAAAACCTCAAAATATTTATAAGTGATCTTCTAAACATCGAAATGATAGAAGTCAAAGATCAACCAATGCCCACATACTCATTATGGGCATTTTATTCATAAATATGAACTAAATTAGATGAGAGAGCACACGGGGACCCGTCTGCCCAAAAGAAAGGGAAGTTCACTCAAAATCTTTTTGAATAGTGGTGTAAAAATAGATTCTATTAGATAAGAATTTATGTACCTTTTCATATAAATCCAACCTTCGCATGAAGCATCCTTAAACTTGTTTACAAATAAAAAATGACGCCGTTGGAGGCGCCATTTTTTATAGAATAGAGAAGGACACACCCTATGCACGGGCGGTACTCTTAACACATCGTCTTGATTTGATAATACCCAGTGTTTAAGTTTAATAAACCTTTTTTTGGTATGACGATTTATGCAGAATATCTACATGTACCTTTTTAGTGAACATAAGGTCTCCTAGAGGCATCAATCAAAAGAGTTCTTACAGGTGCAGTTTCTTATGAAGGAATTTCAAATAATTTCTAGCATTCTATTGGAGATTATTAAGATTATTTATTGAATTTCTCTGGAAACTGTTTCACAACTCCCGCAGATATAGTATCTGCCATTAAGACGATATGTGAGATTCCTTCATCAATTGCAACGATTCTTGCTTCCCAATCTTTTTCTAAGCTTGCAGATAAATCATTTGTCACCAATTTTAGATGCATATACAGTAATTTCTTTAAGTCTTCATTTTTTAAATAAGGGTTAGCCTGGCTAAGGAACGCTGCTATATCATCAGCATTTCGATACCATTCTTTGTTTAATTGATTCACCAAGGCTTTCTTTCCCGTTTTAGCTGCATCTACAATTTTGCCAGCAATCACAATATGTTCCTTAAGCAAAGCCGTAAGTTTGTTCCCAGCTTTTTCTCCGTATATCGGCTTCACAGCATTCCCGATATCTTCCTGATTTTTTAATAACCTTGCCAACACCTGTTTTTGGTCTTCTGATCCTGCTGTTGTTGCACTTGTAATATAATTACTTGTCCACAATACATGATCCATCCAAAGTCTTCTGAATTCATTTTCAAACGTTACCTGAGATTGACTAACACGATGTTCTGGTGCTTCAGCACGAGCACTACTTGGTTCAACCAGCATGTTTAGCGAAAATAACACAATAAATCCTACCCATAATAATCTTTTCATAAAAGCCGCTCCTTCCAATTTATACGAGTATTCGGCTTATTATTTGTATATGGGATTTTTTACATTCCTTAAAATGTTACTTTCTCATAATAATTCTTTATAGAGTATTGTCACACTCCCAATCAGTTCACACGGATGAAAGGTTGACTCATCCAATTATTTATACATTATCTAAAAAATGTATTTAACATAAGAACCTAATGGTAACACTATAAACAATAGTTAGTGAGTATGATTTCATTCCATACATTTAGGGTTTCGGTTAGTTAAAACGAGAAAAGACGAGATAAGAATTAATGAGCTATTTCTTTCACATAAGCTTGTCAGAATACTATCTAAAGAGAGGTCGAACAATATGAAAGTGACGGATACACTTGTTCAATGTTTAGAAAATGAGGGAGTTGAATATATTTTCGGAATACCTGGTAAAGAGACGTTGGATTTTATTGATTCTTTATCCAACTCTAAACAGATTCAATTCGTGAATGTGCGGCATGAACAAGGAGCTGCTTTCATGGCAGATGTATACGGAAGGTTAACAAACAAAGTAGGGGTATGTTTATCAACATTAGGACCAGGAGCTACTAATTTATTGACAGGTATATCTAGTGCAAAGCTAGACCACTCTCCTGTTGTAGCATTAACGGGACAGGCTGTTTTGGGGAGACAGCATAAAGAGTCACATCAATATATGGACATTATTAAAATGGTAGAACCAGCAACGAAGTGGCGTGTTCAAATAAAAGATGCACAAACGCTTCCTGAGATTATTCGAAAAGCATTTAAAATTGCACAAATGGAAAAGCCAGGACCCATAGTAGTAGAATTGCCAGAAGACTTAGCAACTCAAATCGTTCCCATCAAACCTATTTCACCTACATCTATACCCGTAAGTATACCTATCATGGAGTCAATTCAGGCTGCCAATACTCTTATTAGGCAGTATGAGAGACCTTTTGTTATTATCGGTAACGGCGTTGTTAGACAGGAAGCCGTGGATGAGCTTCAACTATTTATTGAACGTCTTCAATCACCGGTTACCCATAGTTATATGGCTAAAGGTGTGTTATCAAAAGATCATCCACAAAATTTCTTTACGTTTGGATTTAATGAGAAAGATGAAGTGCTCGCAGGCTTAAAGGAAGCTGATCTGCTTATTGTAATTGGGTTTGATTTTGTCGAAAAGTTACCCAAAGAATGGAACACGGAAAAAACACCAATTTTACATATAGATACCTTACCAGCAGAAATAGATGAATATTATCCTGTAGAAGTCGAATTGGTTGGAGATATAAAGCAGACTTTACGGGTATTCAATCAGCTGGATATTCCTTCTAAACCGTGGATTCCTTCTGGTAATCTCCAGAAACAAATTAAGCAATCCTATCATATTGAAGAGAAAAAGATAGACAGCAATTTACTTCATTTGACAATCGAGAATATCTTGCATAGTATCGACAAGCTCTCTTCAGAGGAAACAATTGTGATTTCAGATGTGGGAGCTCATAAAGTATCTATAGCTCGAACTTATCAACCCAAAAACGCTAACAAGTTCATTATATCAAATGGTCTAGCTTCCATGGGTATTGCTTTACCAGGCTCAATTGGAGCTAAACTAGCCTGCCCTAATGATTCAGTTATTTGTATTACTGGAGATGGAGGAGCTTTAATGAATTTTGCAGAAATAGAGACGGCAAAGCGCTTAGGGCTTTCATTCATTATTATTGTCTTAAACGACTCTACATTAAAAATAGAGCAGGAAATGATGAACAAAAAGTTTGGTAAGAGCTATGGAGTAACTTTTACAAACCCAAATTTTGTCCAATTGGCAACTAGCTTTGGAATTAAAGGAGAACGGGCAAATAGTTTAGTCGAATTTGAAAATATAATAAAAAGAGCCTTAAAAAATTCAGATGAGATTGTCCTAATTGACGTTCTTTTAAAAAGCTGATTGCGATTTCTCCATTATCTTAACGAGTTATCTCTGTTAAGAGATTAATCTGTAGATTCACTAGGAAATAAATGTTTTTAATTTTTTAAAATAAGCTAGGCTCATTTCAACCCAAATCCAACTATAAAGAAAAGTAAATACAAAAATTAAACCAGTAGTAGAAAGAGAAAAATTATTGGGAATCGCAGGACCTAGTACTGGGAATTTGAAACCGTACAATAAGGTAATAATCCCAACAGTTAATAGAGTGGCGCCACTTATAACAATGTACAATCTCTTGTTAAAAATGTAAAAAGCGGCGCCTATGCCCATTCCCAATATTCCGGTTGTAAAAGGAAAAATAATAAGTTCACTTGGCTGGATAATCAGAAGAAGCAGATTTGTTAGTGTATAGGTAAGAAACCCTAGAGGAAGCGAAAGTATAAAACAAAAAAGAATGGGTGCGGTAGATAATGGACTAATGAAAATTCCTATAAAAAGTAATAAATATTAATTTGAAATATATACTAAATGAAGAAAAGGCACAGGCAAGTATAGAATAAAAACAGCATGTATATCCACATTATGAAAAAACGTATCCTTAATGCGCGATGAACATTGTTTAATTAAAAGGAGGAGTTTTATATGAGTGATAATCAATCAAATGATTTAGAACAGGTATCAGAGGAATTAGCTGATCTTGAGAAAGAGTTTGCAACAAAGCCTTCTGATCCTTATCCCCATGAGTATTATACTGGAGACACTTCTATAGTTTCTAATGCTGTGCCAGGAAACGATAAAGAATAAAAATTTCCCCTTATCTATTAATAGATAAGGAGAAATTTAGAGCATATAAGCTTAAGCACTGTATTTTTCCAGAACCAAAATACATCTCATAAAAAGACAGTTATATTTCATTTATTATTTTAAATTAAAAGTAATCGCTTTCATTTTTGCTTTCCCGAAATCATTTGATAGGTTATAATAAATATCTACAAAAATATTAAATGATATGTAAGTAACAAGCAATTACACCCTTAATATTTAACTAAACAGAAAAACTCCCTTAAGGTATTAGGGGAGTTTTTCTGTTTTTATGTATACTATATAAGGGTAATTTCACCATAATAATAGGGCAAACTCATTTTTCAATTCTAACTAATGTTTTTTCTGGCATGTCAATGTCGTCGATGTCAAAGTAATGGATGTTTAACGTTAATTTCCTCTCTGGTTCTTCAGCTTCTTCTCCTACCCAACAACTATACAATTCAAAAAAGTCTCCTGACTTAAGATAGCGGTCCATCAATTTGCATAGTGCAATTAGTTTCTCTTTTGATTCTTTGCGCCTGCTCTTATTCATATATTCCGTAATCTCAATTCCCCAGTCACTTGCAACTTCATAAACATAAAGGGTAGTAAATTGGTGTTTCTTTATGTTCAATCGATTTCTTTCATCTGAAAAGCAATTCCCAATAGTAACTAAATTATCTAATTCCTTATTAATAGGTAATTCTACGTTCGAACCTATATAAGTAGCTAAACTCATTTGTATTCACTCCGTTCCTCATCTAAATAACCCGTTAAGTTTTGTGGAACTAACCTAGGTTGTTAACATCCTAAGAAATACATCCTGTTATCAAAAAGGTGTTTCACTAAACTTTATTACAAATACTCGAGTTTTATTCAAGGTTTACTATTATTCTACTTAATATATGAATAGGCTGCGAAATGTTTATATACCTGTAAATGGGGGATTTACCATATAAGAACATTGATACCTAATTGGAAGGAGAATGAAAAATGAACAATAATACTGAAACCGTTGAGAATAAAGTAGAGGATAAACTAAATGAAATGAGTCAAGAGAAGAAAGACAACATCCTTTCCAGTTTTAACGAATTTAAAAGTTACTTAGGGGATAAAGTCACAAAAGGTGAGAAACTAGGGTTAAATGATAATCAACTAGCTCTAGCAGCTAAAAAAATAGCTGACTATCTCGCAACCCATGAGGAGCCACAAAATGAAGAGCAATACTTGTTACATGAGTTATGGAAAGTTGGAAACGAGGAAGAACAACATCATCTTGCTCATATGCTTGTTAAATTAGTCAAAGAATAATCTAAATCGATTATAGATTACGTTTTCCCATTATTTATTAGAGGTTCAAGTGAATTCAATCCACATAGCAACGAGCCACTTGCGTAAAATAAGTGGCTTTTTTTTCTCTTTCATGCTGCACCTCTGTTTATTTTTTAATATGTCCCTGCGATGCATCAATTAAAAGATAAAGCTATATTTCCCCAACAATAATTTGACTACATGCTATAACTCACTTCATTGAAAACATCAATACGAATCCAACGGATTCGTATTTTTCGGTGACATTCAAAATACGTACCAAGCAATAGAAAGAAGAGGTTTTGAACGTTTATAATTCGGTTAAACATGAAGTAACAAATTATTTTTTATTTATTCTGCATATTTAAATTATTCGTTCGTAATGGTACAATAAAATGATGGAAAGAAGATATGATGCTTCTTTCTTAATAAAGGATGAAGAAATATGGATATTAAGGCTCAGCAAACAAAATTGGCGAATAACTTGGGCAAATTGTTACGAGATAACTTTGGAAAAGGCCCCGAGGCTGTTCATGTTACGATTTATGAACCTTATGTTGTTATTTATGTCAGTGGCTTTGTATCGCCGATGGAACAAGTACTGTTAAACCAGAATGAAGAACTTCAGGTTATGACTACAAGAGAGCTTTTGGTAAAGACTCTTGAACCTCAAATCACTGGTCAAATTAAAGGGATTACAGACCTTGACATCCAGCACTTATATTATGATTGGAATTTAGATCATCACTCCGGAATTTTTGTGGGAGTTTGTCTGGACGATTTGAAAGCCGATTTGACTGAGGGTGACCCTTACCCAGGAAAACAAGCAATTCATGATCGGATTATAAAGATGAGTGAAATTGCACAAAAAGGGCCTGAGAAAATCTCTTCGTATAAATTAAGTGATCGTACATTGGTCATCGTAAGAGAAGGAATACTGGTGGCTATTGAAAAGCAGCTAATTTCGTTGGGTTTTGATGACACCTTACGCATCTCTAAACGCCCTTTGGAAAAAGGAATCTTACGACAAAACGATGACTATGATGAGATATTAAATGCAGACATTCTTGATATTTTTGTGGATTGGGATTTTGAAAAGGATAATAGCATTATTACTCTTATCTTAAAACCAAAAAATTAATGAGGCAGTAATGAATTGGACACATTGTGCCAAACATAAGCCGAGGAAGAAAAGCTCATACCTTTTCTTTTTCGGCTTATTTTTGTTGTTTCAAAAGAGTAAGTCCTTTTGTAACGGAATAATCCCCTAAAATAGCATCTGAAAATAGGATGTGCCAACAGAAAGGATTTGGTCGGTATGGCTGATAATCATGAGATTGTATTGTTTATAAAAGAGCTTCGTCGATTGTTGCAGGATTACAAAAAGTATGACAATGAATTTTACAAAGAAGAAATTAGCAAGGATATAATACTTTTAAGTACCATTATCTACGGAAGTAAAATTGGAATTTCAAATAAAAGAAGAATCTTTAAACATAGAAAATACAAAGGTAAACAGAAACCAATCTATTAAAAATGTACTAGTATGACTAGTTTACATTTTATAGAAAGTGAATTCTTATTACCTAAAATGATCTTATGATGAAGAAGGAGTTTTCATAAAACATCACGAATAGTATACCTTATGAAACTAGAAACTAGGTGCACCATCTATGGATAAAACGAAACTGGAAAAAGAATTAAGTAGTTATATGGGAAGGTTACTTCGTGAAAATTTTGGAAGAGGTCCTGGAGGTGTATTCACCGTCATTTCTCCTCCTTTTATAACCGTTTATTTTAAAGCCTTTTTATTACCTTTAGAAAAGGCTTTGCTAGACAAGGGACAAGTTATCTATGTTCAAAAAACACGTGATTTGTTGATGGAGACTTTAATTGAAGAGATAAAAGGATATATCCAATTAAATATACATTTAGATATTGAAGAATTTTATTATGATTGGAATTTAGAGCTGCAGTCTGGCATGTTTATCATGATCCATTCTGATAAAAATAACATAGTCAACCATTCCTATAAAAATCAGAAATTGCTGCATAAAGAAGTTGAGGAAGTGACTCAAAAAGCAGAAAAACTTCCTCAAGATGTTTCTTCTTATTTATTAGATCAGAGAACACTCCTTATAATCAGGGAAGGTATTATGGTAAATGTAGAGAAAGAATTAGTTCAATTAGGGTTTGAAGAAAACCTTACATTGGCTAAAAGAAATCTCGAAAAAAGGCTACTTCATGAGCATAGCCAATCATTAGAAGTAATTTTAGATTCAAAGGTAACAGATATACTAGTCGCATGGGATTTTCATAAAGATAAAAGTACAATTCTTCTGATTTTAAACCCAACTTCATAACGGCACTGATAAGCTAGGCACTGAACTAGATGTAGGCCAAAAAGAAAGGTTATCTAACCTTTCTTTTTGGCCTATTGTTTTTCCCCTCCTATTAAAATAAAGAAAGTGGTGATAATGATGCTATTTCAATCGGATGAAGGAAAGGAACCTTTAACTGTTGAGATACACACTGAAGTGGATATAGTAGAAGCGCGTCAGAAAGGACGGATGTTCTCTAACTGCTTAGGCTTCAGCACACTTGATCAAGCCCGAATTATTACGACTATTTCAGAATTGTCCAGAAATATATATAAATATGCCACGACGGGAAAAATTATAATGGAAATAATAGAGAATCAACTTGAAATAGGACTCAAAATAATAGCTATAGATAAAGGACCAGGCATTAAAAATATTCAACAAGCGCTAGAAAGTGGCTATACAACGTCAGGGGGATTAGGCGTTGGTTTATCAGGGGTAAAAAAATTAATGGACGAATTCACCATATCATCTCAAGAAGATCATGGCGTTAACATCGAGGTTATAAAATGGAAAAAAAGAAATAAATAAAAGAAACACAAGGTAAAAGGTTAAGAACTGACTTCCTCTTTACAAAAAACTCCTTTATTAAATAGGAGATAGCTTCTAAAAATATCATCCCCTGATGATCCTGCTCTAGGATACGGTTAAGATATTTCACATGCTTGAGTTGGTGCCTTCAGCATGTGCTTCTCCTCTATTAACTCTTAGCCGTAGGACAAAAATTTTTCTCTGCAGTAATCACAAGAGGCTTAAAAACATGAGAAAAAGGTGTGGGAAATTATGAGCAATTCCATTTAATCGTTAAATGGAAGGAGCAAGCTCTCATGATAGAGAGCTTGCTCTTTTTATTTCTTAATATAATCCTATCTGACAAAAAACAGCCTGTTTCAAGTACACCAAAAACATACATTTATGATACATAGATTTTGAGATCATCTCTGGAACATTTCTACCCGTATTAGGGACGTAATAGAGGGAGAGTGTGTAAAGAGGTTACCCCTTACTTAACTCAGTTATATAAACAAACAATACTCATATACATTTATTGAATGGCTTTTTTAAACTTGGTGCGGAATAAAACGTAAATAGATAAAGAGTACATAGGAGGAGAAAACATGTTTGTTCATATAGTTCAGCCTGGTGATACGTTATCTTCAATAAGCAGAAGATATGGTTATTCCGTTGCACAGCTTAGGAGCGTGAATGGGTTAGAAGAAGCAAATATTGTTCCCGGTCAAGCCTTGCTCATAGCCCTATATGTATACACAGTTCAACCTGGTGATACGATGAAAGGTATTGCTAAAAAAGCGTACGTGTCCTTGGAGCAATTGAAAAGGGCTAATCCTTCAGTCTCGTATAACTACTTGCAAGTCGGAATGAAAATAAACATTCCTAACATATCAGACTATATTGCAGGGACACTAGAATACTATGCCGTTCGAAATCCAGAAGCAGATCGCGAGTTAATCAGTGATTTTGCAACGTATTCCTCTTCCATTTCTATCTTTGAATATCATTTTGGCAGCAATGGAGATATTATAAATAATTTAAACGATTTAGTAGCGATTGAAACGACTTGGAAAAATCGCGTTACACCGCTAGTTACGATTACTAATCTAACTTCTGAAGGGTTTAGTTCTGATCTTGCCCATCAAGTTTTAAATAATCCTCCGGCACGAAAAAATCTTGTCGATAATATCTTTGATTTAGTATCTAGAAAAGGATACGGAGGGGTAAATATTGATTTTGAACGTGTGAAGACCGAAGACAGAGACCTTTTTACCGGATTTTTACGTCAACTGAGTGAACGTTTAAAACCTGCAGACTATGTGCTGACAATAGCGGTTCCAGCCAAGACAAGCGAAGATATCCCTTGGTTAAAAGGATATGATTACGGAGGAATAGGTGCGGTTGTTAACTTTATGTTCATAATGGCATATGACTGGCACCATGCAGGCAGCGACCCTGGTCCTGTTGCACCTATTACTGAAGTAAAGAGAACAGTAGAATTTGCGATAAAAAGTGTTCCGCGAAGAAAACTCATCATTGGCGTTCCTTTGTATGGATACAATTGGTCAATTCCTTACAAGCCCGGCACGGTAGCACCCGCTATATCCAATCAAAATGCGATCAAAACAGCGATGAGATATCAGTCTCCCATTCAATATTCAAAGGAGTACAAATCTCCATTTTTTCGGTATAAAGATCAAGCGGGGCAGATGCATGAAGTATGGTTTGAAGATGTAAGAAGCATGAGTGAAAAAATGGTGTTAGTTCGTCAATTCGGCTTGCAAGCAATAGGTGCTTGGCAATTAACGCTTGGGTTTACGCCAGGACCTTGGCTTTTAAAGAAATTCTTTACTATTAGAACAGTATAAATAGCAGCAGCCATTATGGATTAATCTAGAAAATTTTATGTATAGTAAATTATAAGAGGGTGGGGGGTTCTTCTATGGCAAAAAGGATAGATGTCTCAATAAAGCAGCATCAATTAAAACTATATGATGGAGCTAAATTAGTAAAGACATATCCTATTGCTGTAGGGAAAATGATCACTCCAACTCCAATTGGGAAATTTAAAATCATTAATAAAGATACGACCCCTCCAGCTGTATTTGGCCCCTTATGGATGGGACTATCAAAGCCTACATATGGAATACACGGGACTAATGATCCAGCCTCTATTGGCAGAGATATGTCACATGGATGTGTCCGAATGGATAATGAAGATATTCTAGAACTTTCCTCTGCAGTTCCCATTGGAACGCCAGTTTATATACATAAATAATAGTTTAAGAAGAGCACAACTGTTTACATTTAGTTAATTATCGAGATCGAGGGTATCAAAGTTTAAGGATATGCTATACAATCATGGGTTTTTATGTAATACAAAAAAGCACCCCGGTTAACAGAGGTACTTTTAGTATTTTAACTTATTTTGATGCTGGAGACGTAGTAACTTCTGGAGACGTTACTTTGTCATAAAAATCTACGAATTTGTCACGATCCTCGCTATCACGGTAAGCCATAGCTACACGTGGATGTTCATTCAGCACACCAGAAATCATGTAAGGGATGATATAGCCCCATTCCCACTTTTGACGCATTTCAAGCATATGCTTTTCAATTACGCCGAGAATCGGCTTCATCTCATAACTTGGTTTTGGTATGTAGCTAACAAGCAGCTCTGTGTTACAGTTACCAGCTGCACGGCCCATACCATAAACAGATGAATCAAGGAATGTAACGCCATTACGCATCGCAGTTAATGTATTAGCAAAAGCTAGTTGCATGTTGTTATGCGTATGGATCCCAAGCTGCTTGCTAGGAATCATGGCTTGGAACTTTTTCACTTGATGCTCGATATCGGCAGGGTCTAGGCTTCCAAAGGAGTCAACAATATACACAACATCTACGGGGCTTTTCTTTACCATTTCAAATGCTTCAATAAGCTGATTTTCCGGTACGCTAGATAGTGCCATAATGTTAAGTGAAGTCTCATAGCCTAAATCGTGGAACATTTTTATAAGCTCTAAGCCTTTATCTACTTCGCGAATATAGCATGCCACTCGAATCATATCTAACATACTTTGCTCACGCGGCAGGATGTCATTCGGATCTACACGCCCGATATCTACTAAAGCAGATAGCTTCGTGAACTTTTTCTCAGGGATAATTTCTTTGAGAAAGTTATCGTCAAGAAATCTCCATGGGTTGGGCTCAGTTGCTTGAAGAAGCTTAGGTGAATTTTTATAACCGATCTCCATATATTCAACGCCGGCTGCGCTTAGGCCGTTATATAAGTCTTGCACAAATTCAACGCTAAAATCCCAATTATTAATTAAACCTCCGTCACGAATGGTACAGTCTATAATTTTGCTATTATGTCCCATGATATTTATTTCCTCCTATGTCGTCTATTTATGTATTTTTTTAAACTTTATCGCTTTTATGCTTTTAAGCACTAAACTCTCCTATTGTGTTTATACCATGACTGATTCAAAGGCGTCAATGTATTTTCTAAATGTGTCTATGCTTTACTGTATTCCATGGGTAGAAGATGCTTTGTCTTTTCATCCGCTTGATGCTCTTAAAACAACACCAAGTTCAGCACTACAACCCCTAGTATATACAAACACACCCTTTATTACATCACTACTTACTGCAATAAAGGGTGTTTTTTAATTGAAACCGTTTATTAAGGAGAGGAACTGCCATTAGTATCTAGTATAGGTTTAGATTTCTCTATAATTAATCCATAAATTTGGAAAGATATTTAAAACCTGAGAAATAAAAGATTTTTTCACATTAACAGTTGTATACGAAGTATTAGCTGTTACTTAATCATTTTAATTTACTGGTCTTTACATTGTCCAAAATGTAAGAAATGATAAGAGTATAGAAGTAATAAACATCGCAATCAATGGCTTTAATGCTTTTGTTCGAAGAGCCTTCATACTTACATTTAACCCTAAGCTGACCATAGCCATTGTTAAAAGAAACGTGGTTAGAGTTGAAATATCATTCATGATCGTTTTAGGTATGATAAGGTGCTTGCCTACGACATAACTTCCAAAAATACTCATGATGATAAAACCTATTAAAAACCAAGGAAATTCAATCTTCGTATCCTTTTCCATTTTTCCTGTTCGCTTCATCCAGTACATTAAGATAAAGCTTAATGGCACAAGTAAAAGCACTCTGCCTAACTTAGCCAACAGGCCAATAGCTAGGGCGTCGCGTCCAGCTGGTGCTGCAGCTAGAGCTACATGGGCAATTTCATGGAGGCCAACGCCTGACCAAATTCCATATTGGATATTCGTTAAATGTATATAGGGTCTTAAAATGGTATATCCAATGGCAAATAGAGTTCCCACTAAAGCGATAACACCAGCTCCGATAGCTGTATCTTCTTCTTTTGCTTTTACAATCGGAGAAACAGCTGCAATAGCTGCCGCACCGCATATTCCTGTTCCTATTCCTAAAAGAAGAGATAAACCACGATCAGCCTTCATCCATTTGCCTAGAAGAATTGTTAAAACAATCGCAAATACAGCCGTTCCCACATCGCGAAGTAGCAGTCCTAGCCCTTGATGAATAACAACATCAATATTAAGCTTTAGTCCATATAAAACAATCGCATAACGTAACAGCTTTTTAGAAGAAAATTCAATTCCAAATCTTATTTTTTCAGGGTATCCCCAAATTTGACGATAAATGACTGCCATTATAATTGAACAGGCTAGTGGACCGATATGATTAAACCCCGGGACTTTTGCTAATCCATAAGCAAGTAAAGCAAAAAGAAAAGTAAAAGCAATTCCTCCAGCCCATAAGGAAATATTAAATGACGTCCGGGTATTTGTTCGTAAGAATACAGTCCGCTTTTGGGCTTTATTTATATTTATCATACATTTCATCTCCAATATGAATTCTTATCAAGCGCGGCTTCACACAAGAAGTGTATGATTTAACTATAAAAGACACTTTATTATTAGTAAAATACATATAAATCATGATTAAGATTAAAAATATTAATAAGTGAAACAAAAAAAGAGCAAGTTGATCTTCAGAGTTACTGAAAATCAATTTGCTCCTTTTGTATGTTTTTATCGTTTAATTCTTTAAAAAATCATTCATACAAAAACATATGTGCTTATGAGAGAGATACAGTCTTACTAGTTGCTAAGCCTTTTTTACGTCTATACCATAGCAGGATCAAACTGCCTAGCACGCAAAGGAAAGAAACGAGCTGAGCTATTCTGATATGAGAAGTTAGCATTAAGCTATCTGTACGCAATCCCTCTATAAAAAATCGTCCTATCGAATACCATAGTAGGTAAGTAAGAAAGACTTCGCCTCTTTTTAACAAAGATTTTCTTAGTACGATCAAGACAAGAACACCTATTATGTTCCAAAGGGATTCATAAAGGAATGTAGGATGATAATAAGTTCCATTGATATACATTTGATTAACAATAAAATCAGGTAAATGTAAAGTTTCTAAAAACTGACGTGTAACAGGTCCGCCATGTGCTTCTTGATTCATAAAGTTTCCCCACCGGCCAATAGCTTGGCCTAATAATAAGCTAGGAGCTAAAACATCAGCCATTTTCCAAAAAGAAAGATTCTTTTTTCTGCAAAACCATATAGCTGTTAATACAGATCCAATAATTCCACCGTGAATAGCTATGCCTCCATGCCAAATTGCTATAATTTCGCCTGGGTGGTCTTTATAGTAACTCCATTCAAAAAGTACGTAGTAAATTCGAGCAGTAACGATAGCAATGGGTAGTGCTAGCAGAAGTAAATCAGAGATGGTTTCTGAAGAGATACCTCGTTTCTTTCCTTCTTTCGAGGCTAACAAAAAGCCTAAAAAAGCTCCTATCCCTATAATAATTCCATACCAATGGACCTCAAGTGGACCAAGGTGGAAGGCGATAGGGTTTAAAGGTTGTGTGTGTTGGTTCATGTTTTTTCTCCTTTACTTCATATCGGTTTTCTTACATTTTTTTAGAGTGATATTAAATTAGAGTGCCTTTTTAGTATATCTAATTAGATATAGAAAGGACAACTTTTGCTTACGAAAGGCCACTATTTCTTTGCCTGCTTTAGTGTAACAGAATAGTCAAAATTAAAATAAACAGTACATTGACTTAATTAACAAAATATACTATTATTTTAGACAATATATTGTCTAAAATGGAGGGTTAATATGGATATTTATAAAGATCTTTTTTTAATGCAGCAAACTTACGCTACCTTATTTTCTCTGGCAAATAAAGTCCAGGTGAAAGGAGATCAGTCTCTTGAGCTCTTAACATCAAGACAGCATATGGCGATGGTGGCAATTGCTCATTTACCTGAAGATGAAACAACGTTAAATAATATTGCTAGAAAATTAGGAACCACAAAACAAAGCGTCAAGCAGTTAATTACCATTATGGAAAAAAAGGGGTATGTTGACGTGGTTCCTAGCAGTAAAGATAAACGTGCAGTTAACGTAAAAATCACCAAAGAGGGAAAAGAAGCGCTGCTTGTTGTTTCAGAAAAAGGAATTTTCTTTTTGGAAGACCTTTTTAAAAAGTTTTCAACCGAAGAGTTGGAAATAATGTGGAAGCTTTTAAAGAAACTTTATAGCTTTGACGGGGAAGAACATGATGGATTTGAAGAAGAAGGCAACATCAAAATGGATGAAGATCACAATGAATTACAGTTGAGAGTGATAAGGGAGCTTGAAAGTCGAAGAGTTCAAGCAATTGATAATATAAAAAAGAACTTATAAAAATAAATTTGATAGGCTACTTTACTTTGAAGCATATCAATCCTTTTAATGATTTTCGAAATAAAGGATAAGGGAGAGCACTCATTATGTTTGAAATCAGTGATGAAACAGTACGATTAATTAACAAGACCTGTAGAGGAAAAAAGAATTTGAAATTAACCGTTGGCTATTTAACGGACAACCAATATGTTATCAAAATTTATAATGAAAGCGGTGAAATTGACTCATCCAAAAAATATCATTATGAAATTGGTTCTATTACTAAGACTTTTACTATATCGCTGCTATCAAAATACATATCTGAAAACAAGTTGACACTAAACGATTCTATACGAAAGTACATAAAAGAACTTAAGGAAGACACGTATTATCCTACATTGCTCCGCCTCGCTACTCACTCTTCTGGATATTCGGGAAGCTTACCTTTAAATAAACGGGAATATTTTAAAATAATTTTTAATTTGATTTTTGGCGGAAGTGATTTGAATAAAAATAATCCGTTACATATGGATTTTAACAAAATGAAGATGCTGATCGAAAAAAGTAAATTAAAAGAAGTAGATTATTCATGGAAGTATTCCAATTTCGGTATATCCCTTATTGGATACGTGTTGGGAATGATATCGGGCAAGGGGTATTGGGATACTATGAATGACTTTCTTCTTAATGAGCTTGGACTAAAGGATACTTGTTTAGGCGCTTCAAACGATAATCTACATGGCTATGACCGCAAAAATAATGATTGTGGCAACTGGCAGTGGGACAAGGGGAATTTTATATCACCTGCGGGCGCAGTATCCTCAACCGCTGATGATTTACTTAAATACGCAAAAATAAATATGGATGAAGATAAACCATATCTGTCTTTTTGTCATGAAAAATACGCCAATGGAACAAAGAAGTTTGATATGGGTCTTGGATGGTTGCTTTTAAAGAAAAACAATAATGTGGTATTGCACGGCGGTGGAACCGGATGCTTCAGCTCATTTTTAGGAATTGATAAAGAAAAGAAAGTTGCGTCCGTCGTTTTAGCTAATTATAAACTAGGTAGAAATAATGATGAACATATAGGGAGGTCTTTATTAGAAAGCCTGCAAAAGTCAAAAGATATATAAGGATGGAAGACAATTTGAAAGAATATGGCCGAATATGACCGACCTTCAAGAAGCATAGAATATGCTTCTTTTTTTGAGGAAACCGTGCTATTATCATTAAG
This sequence comes from Priestia megaterium, assembly GCF_009497655.1. NCBI lineage: Bacteria > Bacillati > Bacillota > Bacilli > Caryophanales > Bacillaceae > Priestia > Priestia megaterium. The sequence goes on from NZ_CP023317.1 coordinate 1,712,945, forward strand.
GTTTGCAAGCAATAGAAGATTTTTGTCTTTCCGTACATTTTTTTGGTATAGTGTTAGAAATAAGGAGTGGGTAAGGTGGTTTTCACTGAATTTTTCCAGCAGTTTCCAGTAAAGGTTTTAACGGTAGGGCTGCTGATTGTACTTATCGTTTATTTTATTCGCAAATTCATTAAGCTTTTCTTTGATAAAACGAGCTTTTTAGATGAAAAACGAGAAGAGACGCTCATGCACTTTTCTAATCAGGTCACAAGAGTATTGGGGCTGGCTTTTTTCTTTATTTATGTGCTTAGCCATTTCTTTGACTTCGGAAAGATTCTCACTAGTTCGGTAGTGTTGGCCAGTGCCCTGGCAATAATCCTCCAGCATATCATCCGTGATTATATAATGGGACTGACTTACTTGTTTGAACGCCAGATCCACCACGGAGATTATGTTATTCTTAACGGAAACCGTCAAGGGAAAATAGAAGAAATTACAATGCGCTACTTAAAGATTCGTCAATATGACGGCTACCTCTATACCGTCTCATATAGCAACATTACGGAACTTCAGAATGGAACCCGAGGAAGACGCCGGGTAAATGAAAGTCTTATTCTCAACTACAGGCAAAACCCGGACGATGCCTTCAAAGTAATGGAGAAGGTAGCACAAACATGTAACGAAAAATATGGTCAATATTTGTTGAAAGATATGAATGGAATTCCTATAGAGGGCTTTCAATTCAATCAAATTACTGAACTGAACGTAGGTTTTAAAGGTCACCAATATTCATTATCAGGCCTTGTGAAGGAAGCTGATTTTGTAGAAGCGAGCCAAAAGGTGCGATATGAACTCGCAATGGCTGCCTACAAAAATGACCTAATGATGGCTGAAAGCTTCGAGACAAGCCATTAAAAATAAAACTCGTACCTTGTTTATATACAAGCTTTTATATGTAGGATAAAAACACCCTTGTGATTTTTCAAAAGGGTGTTTTTTATTTTTAAAAATATCTATTAAGTACTTCTCCAGTAAAGATTAATTCTCTGAAACAGAACAAATTAATTAGTACATCTAAATTCTTCTAGTAACATGGTAAAATTAAACAAATAACGTAAAAAGGTAAAGGGGGATTAACTATGGCGCAAAAATCTAATTATACAAAAATTAACTCCAAAATGTGGGATGAATGGGCTTCAGCGGGAGGAGAATGGTCATTAGCTATTAATCATCAAGATTTTGTAGATGCAACTCAAGGTAAGTTTGATATCTACTTAACACCTTGTAAGCCTGTTCCGCATAACTGGTTTATTCCATTTAAAAAAGCAAAAATATTGGGACTTGCTAGCGGAGGAGGACAGCAGTGCCCAGTCTTTGCAGCCCAACATGCGGAAGTTACGGTTTTTGACTACTCTGATAAGCAATTAGAATTAGAAAAAATGGTGTCCACTAGAGAAGGCTATTCTATTGAAATAGTTAAAGGGGATATGAGTAAGACATTTCCCTTTGAAGATGAGACGTTCGATATGATTTTTAACCCTGTATCAAACTGCTATATTCAAGATGTGGAACACGTTTGGCAAGAATGTTTTAGAGTTCTAAAAAAAGGTGGCGTTCTGCTATCTGGCTTTGCAAATCCTGCTCTTTATTTATTTGGAGAAGATGAAAAAGCATTACAAGTGGTTAATAAATTACCTTATGATGGAACTAAAAACACCGTAGAAAATGATGAAGAACTTATAAAAAATGGCGGTGTACAGTTTAGCCATTCATTAGAAACTCAAATTGGCGGACAACTAAAAGCTGGATTCACCTTACAAGACCTTTATGAAGATCATCATCACAAGGGGAAAATCACTGAATATATGCCTTGTTATATTGCAACTAAATCCATTAAATAATAGTGGGTTATCATATTGAATGAGCTACCTCAACTTTTTCCAATACGGCGTCATAGTAGAATAATGGCTCAAAAATAAGATGCCATGTTCACCGAGAGAAATGGCAGAAAAAGTGGGAGAGCCTTTAGAAAGAAACTTATCAGCTTATGTTTGGTTGAACAGATGCTTCAAAAGAATGAAATGGTCTACCTCCTATTCTTAATTACAGTATTTTTTGTCTTAATGTGAAAAAAAAGGGTAAATGTTCTAAGAATCACCTAAAAATAGGAGGAGATCAAATGAGAAAAGCGAAACAAGCTGTTGTAGCTTCTGCCGTAGGTTTAGCTGTGTTAGCGACGCCATTAGCTCTACCGAACTTAGGAGGTTCTGCAGGTTCCGCAGAAGCTGCAGAAGTTGGAGGAGACGTAACAGTTGATCCCGTAGCCATAGGACAAGCGATTGCAGATGCGGCTAAAACAGCCGACAATCGAAGTGGGTTCGTCAAGGGAGCAATGGAAAAAGCGTTTTTTGAATCGGGTCAACAATATAATGTAATGGTCATGAATTTGAGTCAAAGTTATAATTCAGATCAATTACAAGGTGTTCAGTATTTTGATACCGTAGATTATGATGGTATTACGTATGGAGTCTGGATATTTGAAGAAGGAACATTTATTAATGAAGGTGATGGAGGTTATGATAACTGGGCCTTCAGAGGCTGGTTTGAACGCACAGGAGATGACGAGAAAACAGTCAATTTTCATAGACCTTAACTAAAGATAACATAAGACTCCCATCAGGGAAGAGCATATGAAGAGCCTTTACCGCCATGGTAAAGGCTCTTCTCAATATTTGAAAGCCTGAGACCGGATGTTTATAAGCATGCAGAATAGAAATTTGTATATCATCTACAGCTTAAAAAGAGAAAAACTCCTGTTGCGTCTGAACAGGAGTTTTTCTCTTTGCATTAACAGAAGCCCGATCTCATTCTTTTTTCTCTTTTAGTGAGCAGGAAACTTATACTAATTCAACCTTAGTTTTTACTTTTGGTTTGTAAATATTCTTTTTGAAACATACACATTCTTATAGCGTTATGATAGCTTCCATCGACAAAAAATTCATCTTTTAACTCACCTTCGATAGAAAAACCGACCTTCTTATAGATATGAATTGCTTTTTCGTTTTCCTTGTCTACAATTAAGTAAAGTTTATGCATATTCAATACCGAAAAGGCATAATTCATTGCTAGATTTGTGGCAACCATGGCGTAACCATGACCTTGATATGTAGGGTCAATAATAATTTGAAACTCTGCTCTACGATGAATATAATCAATTTCGACCAATTCCACTAATCCAAGCATATCCCCGTCCTTTTCTAGTATGAACCGACGCTCACCTTGATCGTGAATATGTTTATCATATAAGTCCTGTAGCTCTACAAAAGCTTCATAAGGCTCTTCAAACCAATAAGACATAATATTTGCATCATTATTGAGTTCATGGACAAATTTTAAATCTTCTCTTTCCAAAGGACGTAACTTAAGTTCCTTATTCATTTCTCAAACCTCCATATTCTAGCATTACTTTAGCACTTTCCGTTTTAAATGTAAAAGTTGCTGTAGTTTTAAAAAATAACAAGACATAGTGCGATGTTTTACATATTTATTAAAAGAGCAATAGTATAATTTAAACATCTTGTAAGTGAAACTCATTAACTTTAAGGAGTATCTTATGAAAAAAGCAGTTGGTATTTTTATTATTTTACTGTGTTGTATAAACCAAAGGGTTGAGGCAGCTAATCAGCCTTCAGTAGAACCTATACATCATGAGATCTACGTTTCTCCTACAGGGGACGACAAAAACTTAGGTACTAAAAGCAAACCTTTTAGAACATTAAGAAAGGCAAGTGAAGCAGCTCCACCCGGAACTACGGTTTACATCAGAGGTGGCATTTATTACGAACAATTAATTATTAGCCGTTCAGGTACTAAACAAGAGCCTATTATTTTCAGGAACTATAAAAGTGAAAAGCCCCTTATTAGTGGAGAAAAAATAAAGCAGTCTACACAAATAGACTGCTTCTTAATTAATTATTTACCTGTTTCGGCAAAACGCTGAATACGCTCACCAATTTCATCACGGACACGTTGAAAGAATGCCCATTTCTCTTCATCTGTTCCTTCTGCTTTTGCAGGATCATCAAATCCCCAGTGTTCACGCTTCACATGAGGAGGTGTTACGGGGCAATGATCAGCTGCATGGCCACATAATGTAACCACTAAATCTGCATTATTTAAAATTTCAGGATCAATAATATCAGATGTTTGGTTTGAAATATCAACACCAGCTTCTTTCATTGCTTTTACAGCGTTAGGATTTAATCCATGAGCTTCTAATCCTGCACTGCGTACATCCCATTCATTGTTATTTAGATATTTTTTTGCCCATCCTTCAGCCATTTGGCTACGGCAAGAGTTACCTGTACATAAGAAATAAAGTGTTTTTTTAGACATGTGTAAAATCTCCTTTATGATGTGTTAAGAAATAATTGATAACCAAATATATAAACCAACAAGTGTAATAAACAATGTTGGGATGGTTAAGATAATACCTGTTTTAAAATAAGTTCCCCAAGAAATCTTAACTCCTTTTGTCGAGAGAACATGAAGCCATAAGAGCGTCGCTAGAGAGCCAATAGGTGTAATCTTTGGTCCTAGATCCGAACCAATGACATTTGCATAAATCAGAGCTTCTTTAATCGTACCTGTTGCAGAAGTTGCATCAATGGCCAAAGCATCAATCATCACGGTTGGCATGTTGTTCATAATCGATGAGAGAATGGCTGCAATAAATCCCATACCAATGGTTGCTGCAAATAATCCTTGATCAGCGGTTGTTTGAATAAGGCTTGCTAGTACTTCAGTTAGCCCCACATTGCGTAATCCATACACAACAACATACATACCAATCGAAAAGAAAACAATCGCCCACGGAGCTCCTGCTAACACTTTTCTCGTGTGAACAGCCGGGCTTTTTCTTGCTATTCCTAAGAATAAAATGGCAATAATACCTGCGATAATAGAAACTGGAACATTGAAGAACTCACCAATAAAGTAACCAAGAACTAAAATAAATAAAACGATTCCTGATAAACGGAACATTTTCATGTCTTTAATGGCCTCAACAGGTTTCTGTAAATCATCTAGATTGTATTTCTTAGGGATGCTTTTACGAAAATACAAATACAAGACAGTAATACTTGCCAAAAGTGAAAATAAATCTGGCACAATCATGCGTGAGGCAAATTCAGAAAAACGAATACCAAAGAAATCAGCTGATACAATGTTGACCAAGTTACTTACTACAAGAGGTAACGATGTTGTATCCGCAATGAATCCACTGGCGATAATAAAAGGAAAGACCATTTTATCTTCAAATTTGAGTGCCCGCACCATAGCAAGTACGATAGGTGTTAGAATTAAGGCTGCCCCATCATTAGCGAATAATGCGGCTACTACAGCTCCTAGGAGGGATACATATACAAACATGCGAACGCCATTACCTCCTGCAGCTCGTGCCATATGTAACGCTGCCCACTCAAAAAATCCAATTTCATCTAAAATTAAAGAAATAATAATAACTGCAATAAACGTTAACGTTGCGTTCCATACAATTTGAGTTACATCCAGCACGTCATGGAAATCAACCACACCTGCTAAAAGAGCTAAAACTGCGCCTCCACACGCTGACCAACCAATAGACAAGTTCTTTGGCTGCCAAATGACAAAAATCAATGTCACTAAGAAGATGAGGGAGGCTACTATAACTGATACCATTTTACAAACCTCCTACTATTAGCAACAACTAATGCGTAATCCTTGCTTTTCTAGTTCTTTTAATCGTCCATCTTCGCTTGGTAAAGATTCAAGTATATTAAGGACAAACTGATAATAGCCGTTTTCTTTATTTAATGAATAGAAAATCCAATGTCCTTGTCGTCTTTCCTTTACAAGTTCGATATCTCTTAATTTACGCAAGTGTTGGCTAATAGCCGGTTGACTTGCTTTATAAATTTCGACTAGCTCACAAACACAGCACTCGTTATTTTGGAGCAGTTTCATCATAGATAATCTTGTCTTATCGCCAAGCAGCTTCAGTATCTGTGCTGCTTTCTCCATTTCTATTTGTACTTTTACATCCAATCCAACTCACCTCCTTATTTCCAAATATAATTATATAAGTATTTGATTATACATTCAACAAAAATATACACTACTATTAAACAAAAAAATTTGATTAATGTCTTGATTTATCTAAATTTTCCAGATATGATGAATACATCAAAAAAAATTGATTTATAAAAGTGAGGGGAAAAGCAGTGAGAGTCAACAACTCTGGAAACTTATCGGTTACGTACTTTCGAGCCTATTTTCATTTAGTTATGAACACTCAAGGGATGAACTATAAGGAAGCACAAAGTCTAATCTTTCAGCGTTTTTTTCATCAAGATCCTACGTTAAGAGGGGAAACTACATACAGTAACTTTAAAAAAGCTGCCGAGAGCTTCGAACTTTAAATCAAAAAAAATTGATGAAGGAGAATGACAATGGAAACAGTCAAGGAAGGAAAGCACCCATTTAAACAGTACGAACAAAAATTTAAAGCTCTTGCTGATCAAAAGAGATTAGAAATTATGTATGAGCTCTGCCAGCGAGGACAGACATGCGTATGTGATCTAACTGAATTCTTTGGGATGTCTCAATCTAAACTTTCCTACCACTTAAAGATTTTATTAGAAGCAAACCTCATCACAAAAGAAACAAAAGGGACATGGAGTTATTATGATTTAAATGATAAAGAGGTGAACCACCTCTTATCAGAAGAACTATGCTGCTTGTTTAGAAAAGATACAAGTAAAAGCGGCCCATGCTCTTAATTTACTACATTCCAAATAATATTATTTAGCATGCGAAGGAGGAAGTGTAAATGAAATATGTTCACGTAGGAATTAATGTAACGAATCTAGAGGCGTCCATTAAGTTTTATCAAAAGGTATTTGGCGTTCGACCTGTAAAAACGAAAGTAGATTACGCTAAATTCTTGTTAGATGAACCCGGATTAAATTTCACCTTGAACGTACGTGACGATGTAAAAGGTAATCAAGTGAATCATTTCGGCTTCCAAGTAGAAACTCCTGAGGAGATTCATTCTCATAAATCACGACTAGAAAAAGAGGGGTTCTTTGCTCGTGAAGAAATAGATACGACCTGCTGCTATGCTGTGCAAGATAAGTTTTGGGTAACAGATCCTGACGGGAACGAGTGGGAGTTTTTTTATACGAAATCTGATAGTGAGGTTCATAAGACTGAGGATAGCGTTGGAGTGAATGAAAAGTCACCTGCAAGCAACTCATGTTGCTGATGCTTAAATGACAAAAAAGACAGGAAGAAGTAGACTCTTTCTGTCTTTTTTATTTAACATAAAATCGATTATGTTTAGGGGAGTTTTCTTGTTAAGACAGCTAACTGTAAGCATATATATTTTCTTGCTTATAATTAGAACTCGTTCCTATGCCAAAACTTGATTAGAATAGATAGAAATGAATGCTTATATGAACAATAGGTTTGATTGTATGTTAAATGTTAAAGGAATAAAGTGAGGGATTACCCTTAATTATTGAGACTCTTTTATTCCTTCTTCCTGCTTGCTTATGTAAGCATTGCCCCATTTCTCTAAAGATTTAAGTATTGGGATAAAACTTTCTCCAAGCTCTGTTAAATAATATAAAACTCTTTTAGGGTTATCGTTTGTTTCTTCTCTTTCTATTAATCCGTCTTTTTCCATATCGCGAAGCTGGAGTGTAAGAATGCGCTGAGTAATACCCGGTATTTCACGGCGCATTGCATTATAATACATAGGTGACTTTGATAACAAAGACAAAATAATGCCTTTCCATTTACCGCCCATAATGTGCATCGCTAATTCAATTGGACAGGCTTGCTTTACAGTTAACGTACAAGGGCCGTATTGATCGCTTTTAAACTCTGACATTTCCTCACCTCAATGGGGAGTAACAAATTTGTGCCTTCTTGTTACTCCTATTTTTTCTGATTACACTTATGATATCAAATAAATCAGAAGAAGGTGTATGAATTGGAATTTGTTCAAATCTCTGAACATGTTTATAGACTCACTTATGAAACCGTCGTTGGTATCCGAGTTAAGATCAATACATGGTACATAGTGGATGGTGAGGATGTTTATCTCATCGATACCGGAATGGAAGACTATGCATATGCGCAGTTGAATGCAGCAAAATCTTTAGGTATTCCCAAGAGTATCTTGCTGACACATGGCCATTTGGATCACATTAATGGTGCCAAGTATTTAAAAGATCATTTAAATATTCCTATTTACGCACACGAAATTGAAACGCCTTTTATCAATGGCGAAAAACCGTATCCAAACAAGGCAGAAAAAGAAACAACAGGCGTAGAACATCAAGTTGAAGGTTTAAGTGACAATATCATTAAAACGTTACCCGTAGACGTATATCTAACACCCGGACATACCCCAGGACATGTCATATACCATCATAAAGAGGACAATGTGCTGCTAATTGGAGACTTATTCTTTTCTAATACCGAATCCTTACATCCACCGATTCGAAAGTTCACAGTTGATATGGATGAAAATATTAATAGAGGGCGAATTATAGATAAAATTAAACCCTCTATTATTTCTTCTTCACATGGCGAAGATGTCAAATACAGCAATGATTTATATTCTATTTATAAATTTATCTATGAATAAGAGGGAAAAACATGAAAATACAATTATTTCAAATGGAGATTATTGAAGGAGAAGTTAAGCAAAACGAAAACCGTATTGTATCCTTATTTGCAGAAAAGCTGGATATAGATACGGAAATTGTTGTAATACCTGAAATGTGGAATACGGGTTATGATTTAAAAAATGTAGCAGAAAAAGCAGACATTGATTTAAAGAGGGCTTTTCCATTTATCCAAAGTTTAGCAACTAAACATCGAGTGAATATCATTGCAGGTTCAGTTTCGAATAAAAGGAATGGAAATATTTATAATACAGCCTTTGCAGTATCAAAAACGGGCGAACTGCTCTACCAAAAAGATAAGATACATCTCGTGCCGATGTTAGATGAACATCATTATTTAACAGGTGGAGATGAAGTACCGGAAGTATTCAAAATTAACGGTATCAAAACTAGTCAAATTATATGTTACGATTTACGTTTTCCAGAAATCACACGCTTTCCGGCTTCTCAAGGTGCAAAAATTGTATTCTACGTTGCACAATGGACTACTAAAAATATAGACCATTGGAAAACACTATTGAAAGCACGAGCTATAGAAAATGGTGTATACGTCATTGCATGTAACAGCGTGGGGAATGTGAATCATAAAAATCATGTCGGCAACACATACGCTGGACATTCAATGGTCATCGATCCAAATGGAAACATTATAGAAGAGGGGAGAGACAAAGAAGAAATCATAACAGCAGAAATTCATATACAGAAAGTTACAGAACAACAAAAAAACATCCCAATATTTGAGGGCCTGAGACCCAATGTTTATAAGCATGCGGAATAGAGATTTATATATTATTTATAGCGTAAAGGCCAGCACATGACTGTGTCTCATTGCTTTTCCATACTGAAAAGCACCCTTTTTAGAATACTAGTATCAGTATGGAAAAGTTATATGTTTCTTACGTCAGGACTGAAAACTCTACATCTTTTCTTGATAATATTTCCGATAGACGTTAGGAGTTATATTTTCATATTTTTTAAATGTCTTGATGTAATATCCAGGATCATTAAAACCTAATTCATCGCTAATCTGTGCAATAGACAAATCCGTTTCTTCTAATAATTGCTTGGACCACTCTATTTTTTTGAGCGAAATAAAAACAGAAAAATTCATACCCGTTTCTTTGGTAAATATACGGCTGAAATAACCTGTGCTAATGTGACATAAATCAGCCATCTTTTGCTGAGATATTTTTTCTCTTTTATGTTTATAAATGTAGTCAAAGGCTGGCTGTAATACTTTGTTTTTACAAACTAAGTGATCGTTAATAGACGTTTTTACATAAGCATTAGTAACTGTGTTGGCTAATTCCTTTTTTATATTTTGAATATTATCTAGAGAATAACCGTAAGAAATATCTTCAGTAGAAACGTCTTCTTTTACTGGAGCCATCTTTTCATATACTTCTAAAATCAAATTTTTATTCATAGCTTCCTCTACAATGTAGTTACAAAGCCTATATAACATTTGAGCAGCTTCGTTAATTTCTGTATAGGATAGAGTAGGAATAGAATCATATAGACGCTGTATTTCCTCATTATTATTTAACTTCTGTTCAAATCCCTTTGATGGAACAGTAAGCATTTGTTCCAATTGAGGATGTTTGTCACCATCCTCAATTTTTACTTCTCCCGCCATGATAGCGCCTACATATTTATCATCAATTATAATGGGAATGGCAATATCGACAATATTCCAGTGGCATAAATAGATATAAGGAGCATTGGTTCTAACTGCCTCCAATCCTCCCCGCGCATCGCACTTTTCACAAAGTTTTGCCGTATCAGGATTTTTACGCATAGTCTCACAAAATGGACGTACACCACTGTGTTGAGAAATGGGCACTCCTTTATAGTTAACCGTAACAATCGCTAATTTTGTAACAAACGCAAGTGAATCTTGAAGATTTCGCCATTTCTTTAAATCTAGTATTTTATCTAAATTCATGTAAGTAGTTTTCAATAATGTTTTATCTCCCTTGCTTCTACTTCCCGTGTGGTAGTTTGTATTACCTACTTGAGAATACCTTTATTTTATTCCTGAGTTTGTAAAATAAAAGAGTGTTCAGCGATAAAGGTAACCTCTTTTCAACGTGAACTTAGTAGTATTTTCACCTGAAATAATGTCATAATAATACCATATTAAATGAAGAGAGCAAAAAAATACGATAAAAAGTTGTAAAAACTCGTCATTTAAGACTAATGTAATCTTACACAAAAGATAGTAAAATTTCGATTGTAAGGGATTACAAAGTTAATTAGGAGGTTTTATTTATGAGAAAAGCATTTATTAGTCCTTCAAAATACATTCAAGGTGAAGATGAAATTTTAAATTTAGGTTATTTTGTGAAAACATTTGGTACCTCTGCACTTTTAATAGCACATCCTGAAGATATTAAACGTGTACAAGGCAAATTAGATGCAACAGCAGAAAAATATGGTATTACATTTTTTGAAGGCGGATTCAATGGCGAGTGCTCCAGACCAGAAATTTCTAGATTGCAGGAAATAGCAAAAGAAAACAACTGTGATTGTACAATTGGTTTAGGTGGTGGTAAGGCAATTGATACGGCAAAATGTGTAGCAGAGGGAGAAGGGTTAATTATCGTCCCAACAATTGCTGCTACGGATGCACCTACAAGTCATTCCGCAGTTATCTACACACCAGAGGGTGCTTTTGATGATTACGCATACTTTAAGCAAAGCCCAAGTGTTGTATTAATTGATACAACAGTCATTGCTAATGCACCTACTAGATTCTTAGTATCTGGTATGGGGGATGCGTTATCCACTTATTTCGAAGCAAGAGCAACAGCACGTTCTTTCTCTAATGTAAATGCTGGATTACCTTGTGGAGTGCGTGAGGACGTATGTGCACCAGCAAAAGGTACAAATGCAGCGTTAGTTTTAGCAGAACATTGCTACAACACTCTATTAGAGGACGGGGTTAAAGCAAAAGCAGCAAGCGATCATAATGTTGTTACTCCGGCCTTAGAAAACATTATTGAAGCTAATATTTTATTATCAGGGTTAGGATTCGAAAGTGGTGGATTAGCTGGAGCACATGCCATTCATGATGGGCTTACTCTTTTAGAAAGTGCGCATCACTACTTCCACGGTGAAAAAGTAGCTTTTGGTACATTAGCACAATTGGTATTGGAAAATGCGCCAACTGAGGAAATAGAAGAAGTGTTAGATTTCTGTTTAGCAGTAGGACTCCCAGTTTGTCTTGCTGATATTGGAGTAGAACAAATTACACAAGAAGAGTTAATGGAAGTAGCTAACAAAGCTTGTATTCCAGAGGAATCTATTTATTCTATGCCATTCCCTGTTACTCCAGAGTCAGTAGCTGCAGCTATTCTTGCAGCAGATCAAATTGGAAATGATTATAAGAAGAGGTTAATATAAGATGAAAAAAATTATTAATAAACCAGAAAATGTCGTACTTGAGATGTGTAAAGGAATGGTTCTAGCACATCCGGAACTGAATTTAATTGAAAAATATAAAGTCATTAAAAAAGAGCAAATTAATAAAAATAAAGTAAGCATAATTAGCGGGGGCGGCAGTGGACATGAACCTGCTCACGCTGGATATGTCGGGAAGGGCATGTTAGATGCAGCAGTTTGTGGAGATGTATTTGCCTCACCTTCTCAAATACAGATTTATCAAGCCATTAAAGAAACAGCTAGCGATAAGGGAACTCTACTCGTGATTAAGAACTACAGTGGTGACATGATGAATTTCAAGAATGCGGCTTATCTAGCAGAAGAAGATGGAATTCAAGTGGATTATGTAAAAGTAGATGATGATATTGCTGTACAGGACAGCTTATATACAGTTGGAAGACGTGGAGTGGCTGGTACTGTTCTTGTCCATAAAATAGCAGGTGCTGCAGCAGAACGCGGATATGATCTACCAAAAGTGAAAGAGGCAGCAGAAAATGCTATTGCGAATGTTAAAAGCATTGGTATTGGACTAACTTCTTGTACAGTTCCTGCTAAAGGAACTCCTACTTTTGAGATTGCAGAAGATGAGATGGAATTTGGCGTTGGCATTCATGGAGAACCTGGTATCCGTCGTGAAAAAATTATTTCAGCAGACGAACTTGCAGAGCGCATGGTAACGGCATTATTAAAAGAAATAGGGATAGAAGATGGAAAAGGAGAAGTGGCTGTCCTAATTAATGGATTTGGAAACACACCTCTTCAAGAACTGTATTTATTAAATCATTCTGTCATTCGTGAACTGTCACGTAGAAAAGTAACGATTGCAAGAACGTTTGTCGGAAACTATATGACAGCCATTGATATGGCCGGTGCTTCTATTTCAATTATGAAATTAGATGAAAACTTAAAGAGTCTTCTATCTGAAGAGTGCGATACTCCTGCGCTAAAACTTAAAGGTGAAGTACCAGCTGTCACTTATGATGAAATCATCGGTAGCGTAGAGGCCCCGAAAGTGTCTTATGAGGTGCAAACCAACAAAGAATATTCCGTAGTAACGGAAAATCGATTGACGTTGAATAATATTATTTTTATGGTAGACCAAATGAGTGAATGTATTATTAGAAATGAAATACCGTTTTGTGAATTAGATTCCCATGCTGGTGACGGAGACTTTGGTATGAGTGTTGCTAAAGGATTCAAACAATTGAAAGCTGAATGGCACGAAATTCTAGAAAATAAATCAAATGATATTGGCAACTTCTTAGAGGCATGTTCCATTGTTATCATGGAGCACTGTGGCGGGGCATCAGGGCCTATTTGGGGATCAGCATTTCGTGCGGCTGGAAAGAACACTGAATCTAAAACCGAACTGACTTTAACAGAATTTGCTGAAATGATCCAAGCGTCTGTAAAAGGAATTCAAGCAACAGGAGAACGTTCTTTTGGACGTGGAGCTGTTGTGGGAGATAAAACTTTAATTGATGCCTTAGTACCTTATGCAGATACGTTAACGTCAAGTGCTGCTGAAGGTGAAAGCTTGAAACATGCGCTTGTCAAAGCAGCAGAAGCTGCTGTTGAAGGAGCAAAATCAACTGAACAGATTGTTGCACGTATGGGGCGTGCTGGTACGGTTGGAGAAAGAAGCCTTGGTTATCCGGACGCAGGTGCACATGGCTTAGGTGTAATTTTTACTGAAGTAGCTCACGTAATGCAAGAAAAACAGTAAAATTTGGTATTATCTCCTCTAAGTATAGTGTAAAGAAATTACTCTTTGAGAGTGAGGGCTACACTATATTTAGTGGGGATTTTTTATGGTTCACTAAGGACGAGCTTCAACTTACTTAAACTGGAAAATGATAGTTTTCTTATCTCAAAAAAAAGCCCGTAAAAGTATACTGTTGCTGACTATCTATATCAGGCAACCTTAATCTTAAATTAAAACATGTTAGCGATATTCAAAAGCATACTAACCGTCTAGAAAAAGAGTGGGAAAGATATAAAAAGAGCAAAGGCTTCTTCATTTATAAGAAGCCTTTGCTCTTTTTATATTGTTAGCTATTAGTAAGTACTAGTTAGAGAAAAACAATTCCAAGTATAAATAAACATATGGTAATAATGTTTATAACATTTTTAGCTTTGTCATCTTCTTTTATTGAAGTTACAAGTTCAAATATTATGACAAGAGTAAGTATAGACAAAGCTATCTGTAGATGTAAGTTAAATGCATATACAGATATTACAATTAGAGCATATATAATACCTAAAATTATATTTTTGTTATTCTTAGTTTTTTCATAATTACTCATTTAAAAACTCCTTATTTAAAAATATTAGCTGTTCTTTGTTTTTTAAGGGAAGGTTTCAGTAACTAGGAGTAGGGTAAGGAAGATAATAGAAAAGGAAAAGCTATGTATAATATGATTTATATTTTCTTTGTCTGCTTTCTCTCAAGTGGATAATTTTACAAAAGTTTTAAAAATGAATACCTCCTATAATTGCTGTAACTAGCGTGTTTAATAATATCAAATACTTCTTTCTAAGAATTGTAGCACAAATAAAAAGCTCCCCCAGCACCATTTGTTTTAGAAAAACTTGATAAGCAATTTTATTTTTTAATACCCTTTCATCCTTGTTGGGTGAGTACACTGAAAGATGGGGTAGTCCTCATATCATATTCTATAAAAAGTGTACTAAATATGACTGCCTATAGTTCTGAAACAGTACGTTTTCATAAAGATATTCTATCTAGCTCAACTGTATATTAAAATAAACGTACTAGCTTAATTTATTGCTTGTTGATATGTTGTTAGATATGTACCTGTTTAGAAAAAAATAAAATAACTTACTGATAGTCCTTATGTAGAGCAGAACAAGCAGATTCTTAATTATTAAGAGCCTGCTTGTTTTACTTTACACGTAGCAGTAGATTCTTTATTTACGCTTTTATTGGCAAACAGAGCCTGGCACTGTTCGTCATTAGCAATGGGTCAGAAAAGTGCGCCTGTCTTTTTTCATTCTTAATTAATTACCTGTGGGCTAACGTCTAAATACGCATTAATGCGCCATTAGGCTTTGGTAAATCTTGATCCGTTATCAAATTCATTTTGCAAAAATGTTCAAAAAATTGCTGTGCCTGCTCTCGTTCGTTTGAGTCACTTTTCAATGAAACTATATCAAGCAAAATTTGAGCCATCCATGAATTATCAAAATAACGGTATTTACCTGTATTCCACACCATTTTTTGGGAGTTCTTTTCGTTTATATAATATTTCCAGAAAAGCATCTGATTGGATTCTTGTTCTGTAAGTTGGAGTCTGTACGTTGAATGAGCAGGAATATATCCATCTTCGCAAAGCTTACCGATAAAATTTTCATTGACCATATAGACACCTAAGATGCGTCTGTCTTTTTCAGGCATACTGGAATCTATTGCTGTTAACAAGACAGCGCTATTTTGATGTAGGCGGGTGGGTTTGGTTGGCTTCCCCTTGTAATTACCACTTTTTATTACGCCTGAAAAAACCGTCCACTCTGAAAAAGAACTATTCTGTTCTTCTGTGTCGCACCAAAAAACCATTTGTGATTCGGGATGAAGTTTATGGTTTTTCATAAGTTTTTCATGTCCCCAGCGAAGTTCCTGATTTTTTCGCTGTAATTTTTTTTCTTCTTCCTTCTTCCATTCTTCCTCTTTTCGTTCCGTTTCCTTTTCTTCTAAAATTTTTTCCAGGGAATGAGCAACACTTTTATCATGCAGTTTTAGGTGCTTTCCAAATACATCGGGGAAAACAAATTTTTTGTTTTCTGATGCGAAATTTATTTCAATGCTAGAATCATTATATTTAACTATAGTACCTGTTCCAAAATGCTTGTGTGTAACTTTCTTATCGATTAGATTCATCATTCTAGGCCTCCTTGTAGAATAAAAACGCGGTTACTACTTAGATAGTAAATTAATAATTTTATTCAACTAACTTACCTTTTGAGTTAACACAATTATTTTAATTTTATTTAAAAAAGAAAAAGCAACCTCAGTCTTTAATGGCATTCGAGTGAGGTTGCTTTTTGAGATAACTCTATAACTTTAGATAAATGATAACATATTTATACGATAACGACTATCTTTTCCATGACGAGCACATGTATAAAAGGGGAGCTTTTTATACATCATATCTTCAATCACCTGAAAGAAAATAGTTGTTATATCAACAATCTATAAAACGTTTTATGGTAACTGTTTAAATATAGTTCAAACAGCAAAAGAACTACTGTATATTTCAGTAGTCCTACCAGTTCTATAAAGGCAAGCTAAATATAATTTGATAAATTCTATTCAGGAGTCCCAATTAGTTCTGTTATCGCATCATAACTCATATTATCATTCATTAATCGTTGAAAATTATTATCACAAAGGATATCTTCAGTAATTCTTTGTAATAATGTAGCAGTTGCTCTAAAAGGGGCGGATCCAGTACTTAATCTTTCAATACCAACTTGCGATAATGTATTAATAGAAGGCAAGTTTGGCCCAGACAAAAGATTAATGGGACAAGATAGTTCTTGTCGAACTTTTTTAATGGATTCCATGTCATATAGCCCAGGAATAAAAATACAATCTGCTCCAGCCTTTTGATATGCTTTTCCCCTATTGATGGCTTCTTGAAGTCTTAGATCCGGATTTCCTGTATTTAACCAGTACAAATCAGTACGCGCATTAATAAATAATGGGGCTTTTAACGATTTGGATAGTAATCTAATTTCAGATATTTTTTCTACTTGCAACGAAACATCTAAAATAGGACTATCTAAATCTCCCGTCCCATCTTCTAGGTTTATACCAATTCCTCCTGCTAAAATAATTTGTCTTGTATTATCTACCACTTCATTAGTAGACCTGCCATAGCCAGACTCTAGGTCTACACTGACAGGAATATTGACGGAATTAATAATTCTCTTAACAGCTTCTAACATTTGTTCAAAAGGGATTTTTTCACCATCATTATATCCTAAAGACATTGCTATGCCAGCACTGGTTGTTGCAATAGCTGGAAACCCATTTTTCTCAAAAATTTTAGCACTGATAACATCCCAAGCATTAGGCAATACAAAAGTATAGGGTCTTTTGTGAAGTTGTTGAAACGTCTGAAATTTAAGTAACTGCTTTTCATTATTCACAATGGTTCTTCCCCCTTTAAGTAAACAACTTTATGGCTTTGTATGAGCGTTCTTTAGAGCAGAGAAAAATAAAACAACGGGAGATTAATCAGAAACTTAATCCCATATTATAGGACGTTTAACTTTTGCAGTTCTTAAATAATCTAAAAGTTGTCCTGTATGTACTGATTCATGATAAGCCACTCGTAACAACATATCTCCTAACTCTCGAATATATCCCATCTCCGATCGGTCTATCTTTATCTCTGTTAGCTGCTTTTCATTAAGGAGGCCTAAAAACTCTATAAATTTTTCCCTATATGGTTGAGCAAACTTTAATGCTTCTTCAACAGAACTAAATGTTACTGCCTTATAAGGATTATGCTCCTCTGTTAGAGAAAGGTTAAGTGGTTTTTCTAACATTTGATGATAGAGGTATTCTCCTTCAAGAACATGATGTATCATCTCCCTACATGACATTGCTTCTGGATCAGGGCGCCAGTCTAACCTATCTTGAGGTATTGACATCCATACTTTTATACTTCGACGTCTCACTTCTTCAAAGTTTAGTAAAATAAAACTCATTGCATCCATTTTCGCTCACTCCTTTAGTTTTACTACAAATATAACACATCCAAAGTCTTACAATGAAAAATATGGATGGTTTTATAAATATTATCTGTTTATTTAGATTAATCATTAATTTTTTAAGAAAGCCTGTTAATATAGATTTATTGAAAATTAGGAGGAAGTTATGAGACAAAAAATAATTAGAATTAATAAACCAAACATATATAATTTTGATTTAATTTTAAGGTACATAAAAAACTCGCCCTCTTTTGTAATCGAGAAGGTTATTGAAAACACATATTGTAGAGCTTTTATAATAGGGGGAAGAACGTACCTAGTACTAGTTAGGGACGAAGGAATCGATAGTAAGTACTTGGAAGTTAAAGTTATTGGTGAAGAAGTTAAGAATAATCAGGTTCAACTAGTAAAGGAGAAAATTATCACAATATTTTGTCTGGAACAAGATATAAACAAAGCTCAAAAGTCTATAGCTAATGAATCTAAGATAGGAAAATTAATAAAAATGTACGAAGGGTTTAGACCTGTTTTATTAGGAAGTGTCTACGAATCCATCATATGGGCAATCATCGGTCAACAAATTAGTGCAAAAGTTGCTCATAGGATTAAAAAGAGTTTGTTAGAAAAAACAGGAGCTAAAATAATAATTAATAACTGTGAATATTATACAGATTTATGCCCCCACAAGGTGATGAAGTTAAATATAAACCAACTTCGTGACTTAAAGCTAAGTCAAAGGAAAGCTGAATATATTCATGAAATAACTAAAGCCATTATAGATGAAGAGCTAGACTTAAGTTGCTTATATTTATTAGATCGTGAAGGGGGTTGTAGCTATTTAATGAAACATAGAGGTATAGGAAAATGGACGGCAGAGTCAATACTAATGAGAGGTATAGGACGTCAAGACATTCTACCCGCAGGAGACTTAATTATACGTAAAGTAGTAGGAGAGATTTATGAGTATAACGAATTATTAACAGAATCACAAGTTAGAAAAATATCTACTCAATGGAAAACTGCGGAAACCTGGATTACTCATCTATGCTGGTTTTACATGCAAGAAAAAATATTATAAATGGAATATTTGTCGGTTTAAAATAAACGAAAAAAAGTATAATTTACCTGTTTTTGTTTGAATATTATAAAAATTGGATTTAATTGTTGAAAATGCCTTTTTAATGCAATATTATAAATATATCTTTTAAGAAATGGAGGTGTTAGTTATGAAGGTAAAAGTTAAGAAAACAACTAATAAAGCTGCGGTATTAAACGGTATTCCAGGCTAAAACGTTATCATTATGTGAACTACTTACTTATTGTTTAAACTTCAAGTCTGTAAATATAGGGAACTATCATATGATAGTTCCCTATTTCAATAATTAAGAGAAATGGAGTGAAATGTAGAAAATGAAACCTAAGTTCAAAGAGACAATCCCTGTATTTTTTATAAATGATGAAATCCATATTGGTGAAGAAGATGGAGTAGCAGGAGTTATTGAAGATCCCAGTGGAAGTATTAAGTATTTAATTTCTCTTATTAACGGAAAAAATTCTATAGAAGAAATAATACATTTAGTCCAAGAAAAGTATCCAAACATAAAAGAAAATGAGGTATTGGAAGGGATAAAGGCATTAGATACAGAGAAATATTTAGAAGATAATTCTTTGAATCCTCAATCTATAGGAGATTATGAACTCGAAAGATACAAAGCAAACCTTAATTATTTTTCGCTTTTTACGTCTTTAGAGGACAATAAGTACAATGTGCAAGAAACTATCATAAATACAAAGGTTGCTTTGCTCGGAATCGGAGGTTTAGGTAGTCAAATACTATATCATCTATCTGCATTAGGTTTTCATAACATTAATGCATTGGATTTTGATACTTTGGAATTAAGCAATTTTAATAGACAGTTGTTATATTCTGAAAAAGATATTAATAAGTTAAAAACGGAATTAGCAAAGGAAAGAATATCGCGTTTTAATCCTAATGTTAAGTTAAACGTTACTAATAAGCGTATAGAATGTGCTGAAGATGTAATGGCACATATTGAAGGTAGTGATTATGTAATTTGTGTAGCCGATAAACCAACCCTTCATATACAGGACTGGGTGAATGAAGCAGTAGTGAAGTTAGGAAAGCCGTTAGTTTCAGGTGGAGTCCTAAACACAAGGGGCAGATTTTATTCTATGTTACCAGGAAAAACTGGGTGTGTAGAGTGTCATAAACAAACCATAATTGAAAGTGATGTTATAGTTAATAAGCAACTTGACAGTATGCATCAGATAAATTTTCAACGAAATAATGCTGCGATTAGTCCTAATGTAGCTATGTTGGCTGGTGCTATTGTAAATGAATTTTTAGGGTTGGTAACAGGTATTCAAACTCCAACATCATTAGGGAAAATGATGGAATTAAATTTCCTTACATATCAAACTTACCCTATTTCAGAGTGGAATAAGAAAGAGGATTGTCCAGTTTGCCATTCCGCACCTGTAACAGCAGGTAAATAATTATGATGGGGGGGTAAATGTTGAAATCTTATGAAGTACTAAAGAACAGAGATTTTTTATGCTTATTTTTAAGTGCCACAACAAGTAAGTTGGGCACGTCTTTTTTTCAAATCGCACTGCCTTTATTAGTATATGATTTGACTAAATCACCAAGTTTAATGGCATTAACATTTGTTTTAGAAATTACGCCTCAAGTATTGTTTAGTTTGTTAGGCGGAGCCTTAGCTGATCGTATAAGTAAGAAATACATTTTATTAATAGGTGATATTTTATCAGCCATTTTAATTATTATCATACCTCTTGCAGCTTTAATAAACGTGTTAGATATATGGATTGTATATGTGGTAGCTTTTTTAATATCAGCTGTGAGTGCATTTTATCATCCAAGTTTTGAATCAGTCATACCAGAAATTTTAGAAGGTGAAAATTTAATACAGGGTAACTCTTTATTCAAGTTATCAGAGACAATCACAACCTTTGCAGGCCCTTCAATAGCAGGCATTTTAATTGCTTTGGTTGGAACTCATAACTTATTATATTTTAATTTTTTCACGTATTTTCTTTCTGGAATATTCATTGGCTTAATAACTAAGAAATATAAAAGCCAGAATCCAGTTAATAGTTCTATAATGAATTCAATAGCTGAAGGAGTTAAATACGTTATAAATACTAAAAAGATTTTGATAGGGACTATTCTCATATTCTTAATCAATGTGGGTTATGGTGCTATGGAAGCTTTATTTATGTTTCATCTAAAGGATAATTTACATTTATCGGCACAGTATATTGGTTTAATATTTTCCCTACAAACCTTAGGGTCATTTGTAGCAATTTATGCTGCAAATAAACTAAATAAATTACCACGGGGAAATATAATTATCTATTGTGGTGTAATAATAGGTTTAGGTCAAACTATCCTTACTTTTTCAAACACTGCAGTTATTTTGTTAATAGTCTGTAGAATTGTAATTGTCGGTTCGGTAACATTATTAGCAATTAATTGGTTTACCCTTAGGCAAGAGATTGTGCCATCAGCCTTATTGGGAAGAGTAATTAGTTCAACTCGTATGTTAGCTTTTTTGGCTTTACCGATTAGTGGAATGTTAGCAGGTGTTGCAGCTGAATATATTAGCGTCTCTTTAATTTTTATTTCAGCAGGCATCCTAACGATTGTGGCGTCTTTAATCGGCATTAAGACCTCTCTATTTGAGACCCAACAATCTATAGATCAACCTATTAATAGTAGCAACAAGTAGATAATTACTTGGGTTGACTTGAAACATATTGATATTTAGTGTATTCTTCTATAAGAACTTCATACTTGGAGTTTAAACAATAAGTAAGAACCCCTTTAACATACGGTTAATAGGGGTTTTTAATTTTTAATCCAAATGTGCATCTGATATACAAGCAAAAATCTTTTTTCATACCGAAAATACGAGTTATGTTAAGTAAAACGTAAAGTATTTGATGAAAATAATCAGTTTAACTATTTACTCTTAGTGATGACAAATGGATGGGTGTCACCAAAAAGTTGGCTTACCGACCATAAACCAAAGCATAGTCATTAATAGAATGATATAAATCCAAATAGATCGCTCTAGTTTAGTTGCCAGTTCTTTTTTATTTTGTCCTTCCTCCTTGTACTTTCGAAGTGTTGGTGAAAAAGCACGGGCCAGAAAGAACAAGGAGCAAAAAAGGAAAATCAGTGTCATTATAATCCACGGCGTAGTCCACGTCCATGGGCCACACATAACGAGGAGTATCCCTGTGATAACAAGAACATGGCCCGTATGTTTTGCGAGCCTAACAACAGATTGAAATGTGATCAAATAGGCATTCATTTCTTGTTCTCTTGAACTATGTAGTTTTTTAACAATTGGCAAGAGAATAAAAAAAGGACCAATCGATAAAATGACACTAGAAACATGAATATATACTAATATACGGTACAACAAATCCATTTCTTTTACCTATCAATCGTTAACTAATCTGAACTCATGCACCCATACCCTCATTTGCGGAAGCCAAGGCATCCCAGGATGATAAGACAAAATAGATTGTTTATATTCCTCTACTGTAGCATAGCCTTCCTGGCGAGCATTTTCATCTGTTAATTCACCTAGTGATTGAGAATAAACTCGTTCCACTACAAATTTTTGATCTTCTAAAACCATTATCTCTCCTACATCAGCATATCTTCCATTTCGGCGAGTTGCTGTTTTGCTGCCTTTGATTACTTTATTTACATCATCCGGCATTGTTACAAGTCGATCGATTGTACATGTTTTTGGTGGCAATTCATTTTGTGCTTCATGGTTACTCATTAAAAAAACTCCTTTCATTTCTTGTCTCTTATTTAATGTATCACATTTTTAATAACGAATTTCATTTGAATTTATTAGGTTGAAAATTTCTCTAATAAATCTATTATAATTTATCCCTTTTGTTAGTGGATAGTCTAAGCACATGACATAATGTATATAAGAGGATGAATTATTTTTTGAGCGTATAATAAGGGTTATTTTATAGATTGAAGTTTCAATAACTGTAAGTATTAAAGGTATAAACCTACTTTTTACAAAAAAGATATTTCTTTGGCTGGTTTGTACAAAACTTTCTCCTTTACAACTAGATGCGTTTATTGTATGATTACACAACAGGAACATTTGTTCGATATTAAGGGTTTAGAGATAAATAAAGGAACAACAGAATAAACCAAGACAGTTAAACACAAAATTTTCTCGCACGGAGCAAAAACATTTGAGCCAATCCTTATTATTTATCCACATACATTGTCGTTTACTGTAAACGTACTAACAATCGGAGGTTTTAAATTATGAATGATAAACAAGCAGCACTAGATATGGCTCTAAAACAAATTGAAAAACAATTCGGTACAGGATCAATTATTAAGATGGGGGAAGGCACACATACAAAAGTTGAGGCATCTAGCTCAGGTTCATTAGCTTTAGATATCGCTCTTGGGATTAATGGTTATCCAAAAGGAAGAATCATGGAAGTGTACGGACCCGAAAGCTCAGGTAAAACAACAGTTTCCTTACATGCGATTGCAGAAGTACAAAAAAATGGAGGTCGAGCTGCCTTTATTGATGCTGAACACGCACTTGATCCAGTTTACGCAAGAAAACTAGGTGTAGATATTGATGAGTTACTGTTATCTCAACCAGATACTGGTGAGCAGGCACTTGAAATTGCTGAAGCATTAGTTAGAAGTGGTGCTGTAGATATTATTGTTGTTGACTCAGTAGCAGCATTAGTTCCTCAAAAAGAAATTGAGGGAGAAATGGGAGATTCTCACGTAGGTCTACAAGCTCGTTTGATGTCTCAAGCCCTTCGTAAACTATCTGGAGCAATTAATAAGTCTAAAACCATTGCTATCTTCATCAATCAAATCAGGGAGAAAGTAGGCGTTATGTTTGGAAATCCGGAAACAACGCCAGGTGGAAGAGCACTAAAATTCTATTCTTCCGTTCGTCTTGAGGTTCGCCGCGCTGAACAACTTAAACTGGGAAATGACATAGTTGGTAACAAAACAAGAATCAAAGTAGTCAAAAATAAGATGGCACCTCCTTTCCGCATTGCTGAAGTAGATATTATGTATGGAGAAGGTATCTCAAGAGAAGGAGAAATCTTAGATATTGGTTCTGAAGTAGATATTGTTCAAAAGTCTGGATCTTGGTTTTCATATAATGGAGAACGTTTAGGACAGGGAAGAGAAAACGCTAAGGTTTTCTTAAAAGAAAACCCTGAAATCAGAGAAGAAATTAGAAAAAACATTATTGATTTTAAATATGGTAATACTGACAACGATAATGATATTGATAGCGATAGCGAAAACGAAAGCTAATAAAAGCTTAAAATGCCTTTCCCGGCAGCTTCAAGCCCACCCATTTCACTGATTTCACTTCATTATTTTGGTCATTTTATGCGATTTAGTAGCCAACAGGGAGCTGATATCGTCTTAATTCAAAAGGAGCTTGGTCACAGTGATCGTAAAATAACGGAACGTTATCTAGAAAAGGTTTTGCAGAGAAAACAAAAAATTGGGCTACTGTGGAAGGAACAAGATTTCTAATTGAGATACTGTTGTCTAAAGCGCTATACTAGACTTTTTATTGCAATCTCTTTAAACAGAAAAATTCTTATAGCAAACAAACAGAACCCTATTTAATTAAATAGGGTTCTGTTTAATTAGATCAAGGTCTATGGAAGTTGACCGTTTTCTCATCGTCCCCCGTACGTTCAAACCAACCTCTAAAGGCCCAGTTATCATATCCACCGTCGCCTTCATTAATAAACGTTCCTTCTTCAAATATCCAGACCCCGAACGTGATACCATCATAATCTACGGTATCAAAATATTGTACACCTTGTAACTGGTCGGAATTATAACCTTGACTTAAATTCATTACTATCACATTATACTGCTGACCCGATTCAAAGAAAGCTTTTTCCATCGCTCCCTTAACAAAACCACTTCGATTGTCGGCAGTTTTAGCCGCATCTGCAATCGCTTGTCCTATGGCTACTGGATCAATTGCTACGTCTCCTCCAACTTCTGCAGCTTCTGCGGAGCCAGCAGAACCTCCTAAATTCGGTAGAGCTAATGGCGTCGCTAACATAGCTAAACCTACAGCAGAAGCTACAACAGCTTGTTTCGCTCTTCTCATTTGATCTCCTCCTATTTTAGTTGGTTCTTAGAACAAATACCCTTTTTATGAATATTAAAACAAAAATTCCATAATTAAGTATATATAGGGGACAAAAAAGTAAAATAAAGGTTTGAAAAAACCTGAAAATAATCTCGATCTATTGAAGATTCAGATAGGTTAAACGTACATTTCAGTAAAGACTTTTATAAAACGTCACTTACTTATTTGTTACTGAGTTGCTCTGCCAAACCGATTAAAAGTCCTTCTACTCCACGAATGTAGCAGAGACGATACGAGTCCTCGTACTGAACCACTTCGCCAACGAGCTGAGCGCCATATCTAGTAAGTCTGGAGACCATTTCGTCAATGTCTTCAACAGTGAACATGACGCGTAGATAGCCGAGAGCGTTTACAGGAGCATTCCGGTGATCTGATATAGTAGGTGGGCTGAGAAATCGCGAAAGTTCAATCCGACTGTGACCATCCGGGGTAACCATCATCGCAATCTCTACACGCTGAGAACCCAATCCCGTTACGCGGCCACCCCATTGACCTTCGACGGTGGCCCGCCCTTCGAGACTCAAGCCAATCTCCTTAAAGAAAGAAATTGCGTCATCAAGGGATTCTACAACGATGCTGACATTGTCCATTCTTAGTAGGTTGTTTTTTTCCATAGTTTTATCTCCTTATGTGTAAAATTTTATTATCTGTCCATTTTCATAATCATTCTATTTAAAAGTTACAAATTCCTTTCAAACAAAACATTGCTATCCTGTCACTAGGCCATATTTGTTGTATACTTTATATTCTTTGTAGAAAAATGATCTATTTGTCATTAATACACGAAGTACTTTATCATTTACTTAACTAATTAATGAAAAAATGGGTGTAATAATAATTCTAAAGAGTGTATAGTAAAGAATAATTTTTCATTATATGTCTGAGAGGTGGGATTGTTATGGAAAAGCTAGAATATGAATGGGTAAAACTAGCACGACAAACTTTATTAGAGCAGTGTAGAGAATTGAGTGAAGGTGACTTGACGAAAGAGTTTGCATTTGGTTTTCAAAATATTAGAGATTCTCTAGTTCATGTGGCAGGTTGCTACCATGCTTGGTTAGGTTCTTTTGTGCTTTCAGAAACATCATCACCACTATTCACAAAAGAAGTAATTAATACTATGAAAATAGACGATATTCAGCATTATTTTCAACAGGCTGATAGATATGTAGAAAAAGTATTGGAGCAATTCACAGATAAATTTGATGAGTCTATCGAAAAAGAACTTGCTTGGAGAGCAAACAGTGGTTTTGTAAGAAAGACACCTCGTCAATTGCTTACCCATTCAATTACTCACGAATCACATCATAAAGGACAAATTGTAGTTATGTTACGTCTATTAGGGCATACACCTAAAAATACGGACATATTGGGATTACCTGAAAAAGAACCTTTCAAATAATAAATTAAGAAATCATTTCACGAAGAGCATATTTGCAGTCCTGGCTTATATTTGGATGTTCCAAGAGGCCGTGATCGGGCTTCCTGAAATTGTGCAAAACATCTCGCGTGTGCTGGATATTGGTGAACGTGTTGCTGAAGGCGTTCACAGCTAGAATCACAAAAATTTAACCAACCATCGTTGTTACGCTATCCACTAAATTATTGTTGTTGTCTTTTCAGAGAAATAAATCCATAAATATAAGTTGGAGGGTTTTAATGAAAAAAATATTTCTTCTAATGGACTCTGAGGAAAAGGTATCTTCTTATTTCATCTAGATAACGGAATGAGCGTTAAATTCAGTGGTATTTAGTAATATTAAGTTGGGAAAATTTGTAGAAAAAGAACTATTTTGTCGTCACTAAGTGTAAATAGTAAAAAATAAAAAATAAATAAAATACTTTATCAATTACTTAACTAAAAAAACTTAAGTAAGGTTGCTTTTTAAAAACAGAGTCATCACAATGTTTATTTTTAAAGTTATATGTATATGAATCTACAAATCTGGCCAGACTAATAACGTATTCCCAACAGAACAACCTCCTGTACAGGAGGTTGTTCTGTTTTATAAATTATATACTTAGTTACCATCAACCAGCTTATTGGAACAAAAAGAGCATCTATCTATATAGTCGCCCTTTTTTATTTTACTGGCTTGCTTATTTATTAAAAGAACCACATAACTTATAACTGTTCCAAACATATTAAGTAGAACATCGTCTATATCTAAGCTACGTCCCATGAAATATTGAATAAATTCAATTAAACATGTAACAGATAAATCTAAGATTGTTACTTTTTTTACTTAACGAAACTTTCTTGATAGGGGTTTATTTTTATAGAATCCTTCAAAAAGGTTGCTATAGACCCACTTGAACTTGCTTTGTTAGGATAAAAGAGAGGAAACATTATGGAGTCCTGTAGTAGATATCTCCATTCTCGCAAATTCCATCTTGGGAGTAGACGCTGCTCATGATATAACAGCTAAAGTAGAGAATACATTAGCATAAGAACACAGTATAGAGGGTGCTAACTTACATGTGGAAACAAGCCAAATAGTAAACATGCCAATTAAAACGAATACATAAAGGGAAGGAATTAATCATATGGAATTAGGATATAAGAAAAACATACAGCTTAAAGATAGAGATTTAAAGTATAAAATAAAAGATAGTGAGGAAACAATTGAATTGATTGTTTTTATTGCACTTTTAAGTGTGATTTTTATTATTAATACTTTCTTTAAATTCTTATAGTCTTTTTTACATGTGATTGTATGAAAAGATATAGTATGTATGTCTGGACGTGCATATTATAGTAAAAAGCCACCTTTACTTCAAATACTAGATGGCTTTTTATTTTATTAACGATAATAATTTCTTTAACACGCTGCAATAGATTTGAATATTTTGTTCGTGAAAATATATCTTTTTAAAAACACAAAAACTCATTCATAATGTAAGAAAGAGCTGGGAAATAATAATTCGTAAAAGTGAGTCATGATTTTTTTGTCTGTTGACCTACACATTTAGTTTATTATCGACAGCAATATTCTTCAGGGTTTACACATATAAAAACACCAAATTGTATTAGTAATGACCTTCACGTTTGGTGGTAGAGCAAATAGCTGAATCATCATGAGGGTGCTCTTCGTTTTCTAACTGGATAGTCGCATGCTCAATTTCTTGATGTTGAAGTTTGGATTCAATTTCTCTTAATATGACCTGACTTTCCAGGAAACTTATTTGATTATTTAACACCACATGACAGGATAATGCATTTTTCCCACTAGTTATACTCCAAACATGTAAATCGTGGACATTTAGTACACCTTTAACTGCATGAATTGTTTCCATTACTTTTTCTAAAGAGATTCCTTTCGGTGTACCTTCCATTAAAATTCCTATTGTCTGCTTTACAATTTTCCATGCGCCCAAAGCAATTAAGAATGCAATAAGAACACTTAGGATTGGATCTACGATATTCCAGCCAGTGAATAGGATAATAAGTCCTCCGATAATAACTCCTGCCGAAGCCATTGCGTCCCCAATCATATGAAGTACGGCGCTTTTCACATTGATGTTGTCTTCCTTCCTTAAGCCAAGACCTAAGTAAAGGTTCATGGCTAAACCAACAGATGCACTAATGAACATCCATGTACTTCCCACTGGTTGGGGATCCTTAAAGCGATCAATCGCTTCGTATAGTATGACAACAGCAATAACAATTAACGTCATGGCATTAATAAAAGCAGCTAGTATCCCTGAACGGTGATACCCGTAAGTGAAATTTTCCGAAGCTGGCTTTTGGGCTTGGTGCATAGCAAACCACGATAGCCCTATGGCTGCAATATCTGTAAGTACATGTCCAGCATCAGAAAGTAGGGCTAAGCTGTGTGAAATGAATCCTCCAATTAATTCGACTACCAGGATAATTAAAGTAAGAAAAAATGCTAATTTCATTTTCCCAATCGGAGCATGGGAGTGAAATACATCTCCGTGGTCGTGATTGTGGTTGTTTCCCATAAAAATCTCTCCTTGCTGCAAAAACATGATCATTGTTTGAAAAAACGTTATTTCTCTTGTTCTGGATTTCACTAAAAGTAGTTTATTCAAAAAACTCAATGGGTGGATCTTTAAATCCCCGAAAGCCTTATATACTAAAGATTCCTTTTAAGACAGTAGATATAGAATGTTAATTCTTTTATGATGGGATGGTGCTTTTAAGTTCTGGGAAACCCTAACAGAAGCTTCATCATTTAAAGATTTAATTTGACCATTTGTTTTAGTATTTTCAACTTCATCAAAAATCATTTATGTCACTCAAAAGCTGTTTCCAAATCAATCTCATACTTCTTTTTAACAAATCAGAAAAAATTCGGATCACGACTTTTGAATTTCTTATGTAATATGATTAATCTTATAAGAATAAAAAAAGAGACCTTATAAATTAAGATCTCTAAAATTTTCTATATAAGTTTAATGACTATGAAATAGTGAAAGGGAATAGTGATAAATATAAATAATTAGTACTCCTAGCGATATTAATAGCCATACATGTAGGTTTCTGAAGTGACTAATGGCCTTTCCTATTATTTCATGAAAAATAACAAAGGATAGGGTGCCAATTGCTCCTCCGGTAGATAAGGCTTGTATTTTAAGCGAGGAAGCTTGTACATTTTCTCCAAGTAATAGACTCCCACCCAAAGATAGTGATAGAAGGACTATAATGAATAAAAAGAAGACGTTAGGTATTTTTGCTATGGAGAGCACCGTCATCAGGGCCATACCCTCTGGAATTTGGTGTAAGAGGGTAGCTACGAATACGGAAGTTGACTGATGTAGATCTGTTATCCCAAAGGTAATTCCTGTAATAATATTATGAAAAAAGATTGCAGCCGTTAATAAAATAAGTGACTGAAAAGGTGAAATTGCACTATTTGTTTTATGCAAAAAGAGGTCAATGCATAGCATAACGATATATCCTGCTACGATGCCTAATAGAACGCCTTTTAAATCATACAGATGCGATGTGGAAGGAAGGATATCAAAAAATAACAACCCTAATAAGATTCCTCCACACATCGCATACATAAACTGAATTCTACCTCGTGACAGGTGACTAACTAATTTAAGAAGTCCTCCACCTACTAATAAACCCATTAAAGAACCTAAAGTAAATAAGGTATTTATTTCTATATGCATAATTGCTACTTCCTTTCGGCTATATGTTTTTTTACAACTAACCTATTCAAAGGAAGGGCAATCATACCTATGTTTTATAAATGGTTAAAAAAATAAAATTACGTGATATTAACTTGGGAGTGATTTTTAGGTGAATCACTAATAAAAACGGACATACTAACGTTATCTAAAGAAGAGGTGTTACTATGGAATCTCCTTTTGAAATGATAACCAACGTGGACAAGGTCGAAAATGCTTATTATATCGAAGTGAAGCCAGGTGAGTACAATGCAAAGTATTGGAATAAAGAATCGGTCTATTTTGCTGATGAAGCTTTTGCTTATTTCTACACCACGATTTGCAAGTATGTGCCACAGTATCAACCTACCCAAGTGACAGAAATCAAAGCAGAAACATGGCTGAGAATCAGTAATCAGCTGCAAGAACTCGCGTATTTTTTGAGCACCAACCCGCCTATGATTAAACTAAAGAAATGGATTGATTTTAGCAAAGTGGAGGAAACGTACAAACAGTTTGATCATCACAAAAACCAGTACATTCGTGAGTTAATTAACATGATTAACGAATTTACAGTGTGGATAACAAAGGTATGTCAAACACACTCGTATATCACCATTTTGGGCACTTAATGGGAATTGACATTGCTTATTGTAATCTATAAGCTATGCAGAAAGTGAAAGAATTTCTCAAAACGAATATGGCATATTGGATGGAAACCTGAAAAAGAAAACGCGTTAGGTTTCTAGGGACTGGATAATGTCAAATTAATTGGAACTTTTTTATCGACAGCAAGGCACTTTATAATATCTCCAAGCGGTGTATAGTGAAAATTTCACTATATGTCTCAGAGTTGAGATTCTAATGAAACAGTTAGAATCTCAAATGCTGATTATGTTAACTGGGTTTGTATATGTAGTATACATAAGCGCTTAACTGGTTTAATCCCAGACTTTAGGACGATCAACTCCCATTGTTCTTAAATACTGTAAGAGTTGTCCTGCGTGTACGGACTCATGATAACCTATACTCAATAACATATCACCTAAAGAACGAATATAGCCTACATCTGAACGATCTATTTGAATACATGTTAAATCCTCATCTGAAAAGTTATTTAACATCTCTAGAAATTGTTGAGGGTATGTCTCTGCAAATTCTAATTCACTTTTTACAGAAATCAATGGTTTTTTTCAAAAGGAGAGTCAAATTCTTTTAAGATACCTCTATTTTTAATAGCTAGATGATAATAGTATTCTGACTCTAAGACATGTCGAACCATCTCTATGCATGTCATAGCTTCTTTATCTGGCTTCCAATCCAATTCAGTTTGAGGAATTGCTTCCCGTATCTTGATGCTTCTTCTTCTAATCTCTTTTATGTTTAATAATATGATTTCGGTTGTGCTCATGCTTTCTTCCCCCCTTTTTATCTTCTTAGAGAATTTCACCAAATCAAAAAGAGAAACATCTAACTAAACTTCTTTCAAATGTTTATGGTTCTTATAATACGTTGTATGTTAATTAACTCGGCATATTGTATTCATTAATTTATCTTCCTTTACAGTGTATTAAAATGTAATTATAAGGAAAAAGGGGATGTTAATATGCTTACAGAGGGGATTGACGTTAAGAAAACAGAAAAAGAATTAATCATAAAATGGCAACTTGCTAAATTTAATATTGCACTAGAAGATATTATTGAGGTTACGGGAGACGTACGGAGGTAAAGAAGTTGATGCAATCCGTATAGGTCCTCCATATGGAACAACTGATCGAATATTCATTAAAACTAAGAAGCAAAATTACATACTTTTCACTACAAACAGGGCGACAATCATAAACAGAATAAACTCATAATCGATAGTTTTTATGTATAAATAATGGCCATATCTAATCACAGATGTGGTCATTAATATTTAGCTTCACTACCAATAAAGTGCATTATATTAATTACAAATCAAATATCTTATGTATTTTTATTTTTATTTACTTTTAAATACTTTGTAAAGTAAGCAGCGAGTAATAGTAACATCATATTAACAACCCAACTTATTGTACCGTTATAATTTAGCCACATCGATAAAAAACAATTAATGGATATGATATAAAAACATAAACTGGAGAGAAGTTCTTTAGGTTGAAAACCTACCTTTTTTATTCTAGCTCTTAAAATGAAAAAGTAGAGCACAGTTGTTAGTACTAAAAGCGGTATTACTACATGTAACAAATAAAATACACTCCTATTTCTTTATTAATCCTTTAAAGGGTTATTTTACCATATAGTTGAATCTGCGCCAATAACTTGGTTTATAAAAACTAGAGGTATAAAAAAATTAAATAGAACTTAAAAACAAAAGAACCTACCTTTTGGGAGAGGGGGGGGACTTCTTTTGCTCATTAAATAGGAACCCTAGACAGTTGTCTCAGTGTTAACACCTGTCTTCTGTTAATATTCAATACAAAAATGGTTACAGTATTAATTGTTTACAATTGGAAAATAAAACATAATTTATTCTAATTACTAAAAATCACAATGTTATAATAAAATGGGTTTGAAAATATTTAACAACTAAGAGGTGATAAACATGATATTTCTTACTCTGTTTTTACTATTAATTATTGTAGGGTATCCAGTATGGGACTATTTTTATTTAAAGAAAATAAAAAGTAATCAACTAAACAAATGGAGAATGTACGGGGAAATTGTTATTACTCAATGGATATTGGTCATCATATTTCTAGTCTATTGGTTTTTGACTAAACACACGTTTAACAACTTATTTTCTATTAAAAAACCTTTATTTTCTTTAGATAAAGATTTTTTACTGTCTGCGGGAGTGGGGGCAGGAATTAGTATTATAATGATTGTTTTTATGATTTCCTTTTCCAAAAATGCTAGAGAGAAAATTTCCGAAGGATTAAGTGATGAGAGTATTCAATTCCTGTTGCCATCAAACTTCAAGGAAAGGCTGTTTTTTCTTTTGGTAGCAGTTACAGCAGGAGTTTGCGAAGAGATTATTTTTCGTGGTGCAATGTTTCATTATTTCGACCACCTCCCTTTTCATTTATCTACCGTTGCAATTGGAATTATTTCAAGTCTGTTATTTGGAATTGTTCACCTATACCAAGGCTGGAAAGGGGTACTATTCACTTCCTATTTAGGTGGCATTATGTTTTTTCTTCTTGTGGGGACAGGCTCTTTGTGGGTTCCTATCGCACTACATTTCATTATTGATTCGAAGTTTGTCTTTTTGCCTAATAAAAAGAGCCCTTCAAGTGTAATTAAAGAAAATTAAATCACTATTATCAAGAGATACTTGAATAAATTATTATTCAGGTGTTTTTTTATTACTATTCATTTCTACCTTTAAATTGAGTATTGAAGTTTCATAAAATTTCCTTTTTAATGTGTTCTGAGAACAGAATTTATAAAGAGAGCTTTTTATATCGTATATAAAGAATTTACTTAGAAAAATGTTAAAATAAAATCAAAAACCACGGAGAAAAATATATGAACCATGATATTCTACACTCATTTTTAGAAAAACATTTTGAAAGACTAATATTAGGCCCTTCTCTATTTTATTCATGGAAAAATAGCATTCGTTTTGAAATATCGGATCCTTTGATACATTATTATAAGAAGGAACATTTAGAGCAAGCATTTTATCGTTCAATCCGATTATTTGAAGCAGTATTTGAAGAAGAAGATGAGATTCTTCTTGTTACGGATGTACACTCCATAAAAAAAGATATCTTCCTCCAAAAAAGACCTTTAAACGTATATTTAAAATACATAAAAAATAAGGAAAAGCTATATCAATTAAGTCATCATCCTTTACCTAGTGTATTTGATGAGGCAGATGATCAATCTGTCACTCATCGATTTGTACTTTCTTGTAAGAAACCAGAACTAAAATATGTACAACTCTTAAAAGCTATTTGTTATGAAGACTTTGATCATCCATCTAGCATACTTAAAAACAACCCACAAAGTGGTTATGATATTTATTTTGTTAATCTTTCTAAAGAAATCATTTTTCATTTGTATGATGATCGAGGTTGTGATGTATTAGCCTCTAATAAAGAATCTATAAAGTTTCTTTATGAAGAATATAATCATTGGATTTTAGATTATGACCGGGAAGAAATAGATCTTTTATTTAAATAAAAACATTATTAAATGCAGAGTCACTGAACGAAAGGTTACTATATATGCGTAAAAAAGGATCTGTTCTAATAAAAAATGACAACCAACTAAACCATGCAGAATTAGCACAAATAGCATATTGGAAACCAATTACTGTAGGGGAAGTTCTTTATAACTACTGGGATTAAATTTTTACTAAGAAGAAAAGAAATGACTAAAAACGATTTCAAGCTTTACTTTAAAGCGTTAAAATGTTATTCTTTGATTAAAAAAGCACAACCTACATATGGGGTCAGTCCCCTATAGTGGTTTGTGCTTTTTTGTTTTTATAGAAATTATCTTTATCTATTAGAAATCGTTAATCTAGTGGAAACACGATCTTGTTTAGTTTTCATAAGAGAGTAAACTGCTGAAAAAAGTGCTAAAGTAACCATTATACCTGCAACCCAAGGATTCGTTGTAACAGGGTAATGGTTGATTAATATACCTCCAAATCCCGAACCTAAAGCCACTCCAAGATGTAAAAATGAAGTATTTAAACCTAGCTGAATATCAGAAGATTCAGGTGCTGCTTTAGCAAGATAATTTTGTACTGCTGGACTAAGTGCCCAAACTAACGCTCCATATAGTATAACTACAATTAGTAAACTAATTATTGATCCTGTGGCGTATGGTAATACAAATAAAGAAGTTGCAAATAACACGAGAGATATTAAAATAGTTCTAGCTCCTCCAAATTTATCAGAAGACCAGCCACCAATCCATCCTCCTGCTATTCCAGCTACACCAAAAATCAGTAAAACAATACTAATCATGTTTGTTGATAATCCCATTGTAGTTTGAAGAAATGGTGTAAAATAAGTATAAACAGTAAAATGTCCTGTTAACTCTAAAACAGATATAAGATGTATTGAAACAATCTTTTTACTTTTCAATGTAGCTATTTGTTTAAGTAAAGATACCGTAGGTTGTGGAGAAACCTTAGGTAAAAATTTAATAATCCCTAACATAGATATAATACTAAGTACTGCAACTAATAAAAATGTCATTCTCCAACCAAAATTTTCACCAATTATCGTGCCTAATGGTACACCTAACACGAGTGAAGCACTTAAGCCCATAAAAATAATTCCTATAGCACGCCCTCTTAATTCAGCAGCAACTGTATTAGCAGCCATTGTAACGGAGACAACAACTACGATAGAACAACTAGCTGCAAGAATAACCCTAGCGATTAATAAGGCTGTAAAACTCATACTGAATATAGATAAAATATTCCCTCCCAAGAAAATAAGCATGGCTATAAGCAACAATTTACGTCGTTCAATTCGTGAAGTTAAAGCAATAAGTGTAGGTGCTCCAAACGCAAAAACAAAAGAAAAAATGGAAACCAACTGACCCACTGTTCCTACAGAAACATGTAAATCTTCAGCAATCATCCCTAATATACCTGCGATTACTAATTCCACTGTACCGGCAACAAATGTTGTAACTGCTAAAATAAAAATTCCTTTATTCATTGTAAGTCCTCCTGAAATATAAATATAGATTAAAGAATACTCCTTATAGTGCGCTCTAATGCAAGATGTATTTTAGGTATTTCAGAAGGTTTTCATTATAAATCATGAAGTTTTTTAATAAATAAAAAACAGCTTATACTCCAATTAATGTTTACCCTTTAAGAATTAAACTATAGTCACCTGTATCAATACACTATAGTAATTTCTATAATCATCAATTTAGAATCTGTATAATATTGTAAATATGTTATAATAATGTTCATGGAAAAACTATTAGCAATTCAGAATATCTCCTCAATTACAGGCCTTAGTACATATACTCTGCGTTATTATGAGAATATTGGTCTACTAAGTAATATTGAGAGAGACGAAAATGGATACCGTACATACAGGCAAACCGACATTTTATGGATTGATTTTCTTATCAAGTTACGTAAAACTGGAATGCCGATAATTAACATGAAGAAATTTGCAGAATTAAGGCGTCAAGGCGATTCTACAGCAACCGCACGACGAGAATTATTAGAAATCCACCAAGAAAATGTTCTTAAACAAATAAAAGAACTAGAAAGTAATCTAACAAAAATCAGTGAAAAAATCGATTATTATAAAAAGTTGGAGGAGAAAATTTAAATTATTTAACAAATTTGTTTAATGAGACCTTACTTAAGAGGTCTTTTTTTTGTTTTTAATTAGTAAATACCAATTATTTCTATAAATGAACTATTTCTCCCTTGCCTTATAGCGTACTCTAATCGATATACTGCTAATGTATAGAAAAACAAAAGGAGGAAAATAAATGAAATATAGAAGTATTGGATCTTTTTTCAGCTTTGGGATTAGGTTGTATGGGTATGTCTGAATATTAT
Organism: Priestia megaterium; assembly: GCF_009497655.1. Lineage (NCBI taxonomy): Bacteria > Bacillati > Bacillota > Bacilli > Caryophanales > Bacillaceae > Priestia > Priestia megaterium. Next base: position 1,749,778 of record NZ_CP023317.1, read on the forward strand.
GGCCATCAAAATGAAGGTGAATCCATTTCAACAATTCACCATGCTTTGAGCCTAGGAGTTAACTTTTTTGATACTGCAGATCAGTACGGTTTAGGTAAAAATGAAGAATTGATTGGAAAAGCTTTAAAAAATCAAAGAAGTAGCGTAAACATAGCTACAAAGTTTGGTTTTGTTAGAAATAAAGTTGGAAAAGTTATTGAAATTAATGGGAAACCTGAATATGTAAAACAAGCTTGTGAAGCAAGTCTAAAACGTCTACAAACAGATTATATTGATCTTTACTATCTGCATCGCGTTGATACCAGGGTACCAATTGAGGAAACAGTAGGTGCTATGAAAATGCTAATAGAAGAAGGAAAAGTTCGTCATATTGGTCTATCAGAAGCTTCTGCTCAAACAATTCAACGTGCTCATAAAATACATCCCATAGATGCCTTACAAACTGAATACTCGATATGGAGCCGCGAAGTAGAAGAAGATGTTTTACCAACTTGCCGTAAATTAGGAATCTCTCTTGTACCTTATAGCCCCCTAGGAAGAGGGTTTTTATCAGGTAAAATTAAATCCATCGGTAAACTTCCGGAAAATGACTATAGAAGAAATACACCTAGATTCCAAAAAGAAAATTTTAATCATAATCTCTCTTTAGTTATGAAATTAGAAGAAGTGGCGCACAAAATGAATATTAGTACATCACAACTTGCTTTAGCTTGGGTATTATCCAATGGAGATGATCTTATTCCGATACCTGGAACAAAGAAAAAGGTTTATTTAGAAGAGAATGTGGCTGCTACAGATATAAATTTACCCCTAGATATTAAAGCTATTATTGATGAAATTGCTCCAATTGGTAGAGCAGCAGGCAATCGTTATCCTTCAACCTCCATGAATTTAATAAATAAGTAAGAGAAGTAAGCTAAAGTGGAAGTTTGGAAAATGAATATGCGTGTTCTAAGTCTTACACAATTCTTAGTCATGTCATCGTTTAGTTTAATTATTCCTTTTACCCCTATCTTTCTGGGAATCTTACGGTAAAATACAAATAAGTTATTTTTTTAAAAAGAGGGATTATTATAATTAAAAAAGGACTCATAGCAGGGACAATAGCATTGATCATTGTATTAGGAACTTCTTATTTTACTGGAAACTGGAGTTATATTTATTATGTATCAGGAACCTTAGGGGTAGCATCTGTTGCGCTTGCATTAGGATATCTAATTGATAGCTTGATTTTAGGAAACAAAGGATCTTTCTCTTCAGAAAAAGAAACACGTAAAATAGGGCGTAGAGAAGACGCTAAAAGATTTATTTCACTAGCTGTTCCTAATTTGTTAGCAGCATTGGTTTATATAATAAATTAATAAAAATAGCACTATCCAGTTTGAATGGGTAGTGCTATTTTTTGGTTCTTTGCAATGTATATTTCATACATCTCTAGTTAACATAATGTTTGTTCTAGGAACTTCCAAATAAAATGTAGCTCTTATTGTAGCATTTACCTTATACTTAAAAATGATATGGATATATTTGGAGGTTTTTTATATGAAAGAAGTCACTAAATTAGGAATGATGCAAGATATTGGTGGTATTAAACTTTATTACGAATTTTTCGAAAGACAAAATGAAAATATGACAATTATATTTGAATCTGGATATGGCTGCACTTCTGATTACTGGAACCCAATCAAAGAGGAAATTTCAAAATTTGCACAGTTTTTTATCTACAATAGACCAGGCTTAGGAGAAAGTGAACAAGACGATAGACCAAAAGACAGTAAGCAGTCCGTTGAGAATTTACATACTCTTTTACGAAATGCCAATATTAAACCACCATATGTACTTGTAGGTCATTCAATTGGAGGAGCTAATGTAAGGTTATATGCTAGCAAATATCCTGAAGAAATAGCAGGAATTATTCTTTTAGATTCCTGTCATGAAGATCAAAACAAAATTATGCCCCCATTATTCACTGAAGAAATGAGGTCTATTTATTTTAACCAGTTTTCAATCGAAGGTTCTATAGATGACATTGAAAAAAGCTTTGAACAAATAAGTGAAGTTAAATCATTAGGAGACGTACCTCTTACAGTTGTGAGCGCTGGCCTACAGTCTTATCACACAACGGAATCTTTTGCTGCATGGAATCTATTTCAACGTGATTTAACACGTTTATCAACGAAGAGTAAACATATTATTGTTAAAGATGCAGGACATCTACTGCACGTTGATCAACCTCAGATTATCATAGATATTATTAAAGATGCATTGAAAGAAGTAAAAAAATAAGTCTGGTACAATACTGTGTTTAATTGAATTATGTTAATGAATATCATATACAATCATAGTTAACATAATCACTCTTTCCGGAAGACATCAAAAAAGAGAACCCTTACGCCCCAAGGGTTCGAAGAAGTTCTCTTTTTCTCTTTTATGCAACTTTTTATACATTGTTGATTTATTAGTATTTATGATTAGCATGAACGAAGAAAGAATGAGTAAAAAAACTACCTTTTATACATCATTCCCCTTTATAACAGGGTCATCTCAAGGAAAATTAAGAAAATAACAAGCCCTAAAATGACAGAAACCATATTGAACCACCATTTATTTCGTGATCTAAGAATCAATAGGCCAGCAAGTATTACCATTAAATATTTAGAAACAGTTTCGTTTATATGCAATACCTCAGGTAAAAAGATGGCTGATAAATAAAAACCAATAGCTAGTATCAAAGAGTTTCTAACTAAAATGAACAATATAATTACACTCCGTTCAATATTTTTAAATATTAATTTTACAACCTATATTGAATTAAGAGGTTTGGTAATCCCACTCATGACTATGTATTGTAAATAAGGTTAATTATATTTTGTTAATAATTTCTCTCTTACGGGTTCTAACTTTTTGAATTTCTTATGATAAGATTGCCGTTGCAATAAACTTTCCACTAACTTAAGAGCATCCTCTTTTCGATTCGCTTTTACATAACTATCAATAACCTCAATGTATTGTTTATCATATGGAAATTTCTCTTCTTGAACTAGTTCAAAAGCTTTATCAAAACAAAAAGTAGCATTGTTATAATCCTTCAAATAGAGGTATGTTCCTCCATTTCCAGCATGTAGACCCGCGCGCTCCGCATTGCTCAACCCTGAAAGATTTAGACCTTCATTTCTAATCTCAAGTGCTTTCTCGTATTTTCTTTCCATTTCTGCAATAATAGCCGCATTATGAAAGTGCTTAAACTTTGTTCGCTTTTTCTTAGGACGAGTGATCTTAAAGATAATCAAAATGACAATTAAATCTCTTATTACTAAAGAGGCGTCATAAACGAGGTTCTCAAGGCTATATTTTGCTATAGTCCTATATACTAAATGAACCACATCATAAAGAAGAGAGAAATATAACATATAAAGAAGAAATTTTTTCAATTCGTTCCCGACTTTCTATTATTAAGTTTCTTTATTATACATGATGTATGATAAAATGAGTCGATAATATGACAAATAAAGAAATTTATGGAACTAAATCATTCTATTAAACTACTAATGTCACTAAAAGATTGAATGCGAGGAAATAAGCATGAATGACTATCCTAGAGCAGGCTTAAGATTAAGGAGTGAGCCTGGCGTAGACCCAGAAGTAAGAATAGTGTGCATTAACTTTTGCAAATGGTTAAGAACGCAAATGGAGTTTCCTATCCGAGTTGTTATTTACCTAAAAAAGGATTATCAAATTAAGAACCGGACGACAAAGGAGTTGGTAACAGCCACTTTCTTTGCTCCCTACGAAAAAGATGTTGAACCATATATCCGTATTGCTACTGGAGATTATAAAGACTTGATCAGAGAAAGAGGAAAAATAGATGCATTGTATGCGATGTTAGAAAGCATTGCTCATGAACTTTGTCATTATCAACAGTGGTTGGAGGATAAGGAATTAGAGGAGGAAGAAGCTGAAGAGAAAGGGTCTCAACTAGTTGATGAATATGCCGAAAACATTGATTCAATTTTAGATTTCTAACCATCTTCAATAACATTTTATGAAGGCTTGAAGTACCTAGAATATACACTAATTAAAGGGGAGGAGATAGAATGAAACCAACTATTGTAGATGAACTCATAAAGAAGATTTCCTTACTCGATTCAAGCAAGGAATATGTTGAATTAGCAGTTGATTTAAACGATATTTACGAAAGTAGTAATAAACTTGATCGATTGATTACAGACACTCTTAGTTCTTCACTAGACCAAGAGAAGCTAATAGATCAATTAATTGAAATAGAGGTCGAACTTGATCATATTAATTGGCATTATAAAAGCTTTAAAAAGGAATTAAAACAATTACTCAACACGTAAAGCGAAAGAAGGTACAGGTTTTGAAAAAAGGTGCTATAAAATTCTTGTTATATTTTCTAGTCTTTTTTGGAGGTAATTTAATTATTAATATATTACTTAAATCTCAGGCTGATTTCCTAAAAGCATTCTCTACTGCTTATGGGGTCGCATTTGGCATAGTTGCTATCGAGATTTATACAAGAAGAAAATCCAAGGCCGTGTAATAGCCTTGGGTTTTCATTTCCGATAACTATTTTCACGTTAAATATAAGGTGTAATCGTGCAATATTTATTGTAGGAGCGTAGAGCTGATAGTGAAGCGCTAAGGTGAGTCTAAAAATAGCTAATAACAAAAGAGATACTTTCTGTCTGAGTATAAAGTTAAATTAAAGAAGGTGAAGTTTTGAAAAAAGAATTTTATTTGGGAGATAGTTTTTGGAGCGACGATAGCAAATATAAGCGTATAGATTATCCGATAAATGATGAAATCATAAAGAAAGCTGAAGTTATTTTAGGTATTAAGTTACCTAGTTCATTATTGGATTTACTGAAAATAAGAAATGGTGGGGGATTAAACTACCCACACTTTATGTTACCTGATGGCGATGCAGAAAGTATTCCTTATGGAGGAAGAGCAAATATTGATTCAATTGACCCTATACATTTTGAAAATGATGACATAAGTATCTTATCTTCCAAAGAACTATTAAAAGAAGTCAAACTCACCGGTGAATTTGTGGTTTTGTGGACGGATTTTCACTATTGGGTCGTGTTGGATTATCGTAATAGATCACAAGATCCTACTGTTATGTATATCGCAGAAAACTTCTCAGCTTCAACAAACGATACTATAGAATGGGAGTATATCAAAATAGCAGATACTTTCGATGATTTTCTAAAGCAGTTATTTCGTGTACCCCCACTAAATCCAAAGCAATTAAAAAGCAGTTATAGCCGCAAACAATGATTAAGCTAAACCAGTTTTTTAGAGACTACATTTTTTTGCTATAATCTTATTTTCATTGGTTTAATATATATTGTTTAACCTCTACAGTATATAATGCAGTATATCGTTTATTTTTAATGTAATTCATGGAGGGAATTTTGTATAAATTAAAGTGCATTCCATTTTTTGTGTTTATTATTTTGTTCCTGCAAGGCTGCGAAGACTCATTAAATAAAAAAAGTAGTCGTGAACAAGAAGAAACTACCTTAATAGAAGATATAGAGAAAGAGGAAGAGGCCATGATAACCGTCTATGATAAAGCTAAATGGCATTATGAAGGAGATTTTCCAAGTAACTTGAGTGAAAAGCAGGCATTCGTTCATACTGGAATGTATCTCGGTTGGATTATTGAAGAAAACCTATATAGCAAAGAATTTGAAGAAGAAGCTGCGCAGGAGATTATAAAGTTTAAACAAAAGAACATGACCGGAACTGAAATATATATGGAATGGGATGGCGTCTTTGCCAGCGATATGCTGAATGCGGAAGGAAGGGCCTTTACAAAAGATTACTTTGATTTCGATAAAGGTACTTATTTAGATGATTATGAAGCTATATTTCCTCATATAAAATCCCTTTATGAGGTAGAAGATACGTGGAATAATTATGAGGCTATTAATACAAAGATTAATGAGCGTTTTGATACTTGGAAGCATACAAAAGAAGAAAATAAAGGTGATAAGTTATTTACGGTTGATTCATATATTGGTTCATTAAAGAAAACACTTGAACAAAATGAAGATAAGTTAATTAACAATATCGAAAAAGTACATACTTTTCATTATTATAAGGACATTGACTTACTAGACTTTGAAATCTTCATTCAGCCATTTGATTTGTCTATTAGGATGTTTTCTATGGACAATGAAGCGAATGAAATTTTCTATGAAGGAAACAATCGTGCCATTTTTTCAGGTAGTTATGAGCTACTTGAAGAGTTTGAATACTATGAGCTAGCCGACGAGCATTCAGATGAGTTTTGGGATTTTTATGAACAAAATGAAGAAGAAATATCTGCTGCTGAGAAAGAATTGATTTCAAACTGGTTTATTTCTTGTTGGAATAAAGCTGGCGATAATAGAATAAAGCTGCCTGTTTATCTAGACTTTCATGATGATATAGAATCTTTTGATTTAAAGAAGAACAAATGGATCGATAGTGAAGACAAATGGTCTGACGAAAATGGTAACTAAATTCATTATCTATATTAAAAAATAGAAAGGTATATGTTCGTAAAATTATACATTTTAGTTACCATAATATTTTTATCATTAGAAGTAAAAAAAGCCCTTACGAGGGCTTTTTTTAGCTTACGTACCTTGTACCTCTGTTTTTAGGGTTAAACATTCCTTACAAAAATAAAAATAGATAATCATTTCTCCCAAGAAAAGGTCCACCACGGATACAAGATCTACTTCAAAATCATGAGTGATACTGGAAACATATTGCATGTCATGGTTACAGGTTGGACAGCTTATATCATTTGGATTTTCCACGTATAGAGGCGCTCCCAACACTCTACATATATACTCCCGACCAAATAAGTCAAATGCATCATAGTAGGCGTCTTCATTGACTGGTATATCTTCTCCTAACATATTAATAAGTTTGAATTTCGTATAAGGAAGAGGAACAGGTATTTTATCTTCTTCGTCTTGAATCCATTTTCCCTTATCATTTTGGCTTAAAACAGTAACATTTTTTGTTGTTGGATTTAATTGAAATAGTTGAGGCTCCCATACAGTAGAACAATTTAAGCATGATATTAAAGGTAATTCCTCAAGTTTAGAAGTTCTTAGTTCACTTAATCTATCATCCTTTAGATCAAAACATAAAATCTGATGTAAATCTTCGCCACATAACTGACATTTTGGTACATTCCATTCTTGTCCTCCGAAACGATGATTATAAACACCACTACCTTCAATAGCTCTAAATCCTTTATGACCCTTCCAATGCTGTCCATAGGGTTCATTTATCATTATAAGTCCTCACTTTTATATAATTGGTAACCTTATTATACCTCAACATAAGTTATGTTTAATAAGTTGTATGAGATATAGATTTTCACTTAAGTCGGGCAAGTGTGTACTCTAACGAGCGCTCACCTGCCCGACTATATTATAAATTTATACAACATTCACAACTTAGAATATATAATTAAGCTAATTATTGTATGAGGGAGTTACTATTATGAAGAAGTACAAGAAAATGTTAGTGGGGTTTAATAATAAAGATTTAAATTGTTATGCTAGCCGGGGAGATTGGCTCTATCTTGCAAATAAAAAAGATACAAAAAAGGGACTTTTTCGTTTACCAAATTATCTTTATTTCTTCGTTTCTTTAAATAGTAAGCGTATGCCTTCAGAATTTGGAGTTGTAAAGACAATTGAAGGATATATTACAGCAGAAGATCTTGCTAGGCTTGATTATGAAAACAGGAAAATAGATGTTTCACTCATAAATGAGGAAGTTTTAAAAGAATATGAAGAATTTCTCGAAAAGATAAATGCTAAACCAGAGCATACTCCTATAGGAGCCACATGGTTAGAAACGATATTACCTGAAAAGACGAGAAAATTAAGAGTACATAAAAAGTTTTTTACTGGCATGTCTAAAGAGGAGAAAAAATCTGTATTTGAATTTGATATTAAAGATATATCCGAATGAAACAAACGCTAAATTTTTATAGTCAGTATTTGTTCCATTAAAATAATTGATTTTTTGTTGAAAGGTGGAGCTTTTTTGGATCATTTTTTTGTTAACTTAATCCCAAATGGATACTACGATTATGAAGAAAATGAGGTACTTCCAGCACATGAGTTAATTCTCCGACCACTACTCTTGTGTGCCAAAGAGTGCTATGTGTATGGCCTCAAAAAAGATACAGAATTATTTCAACAGTGTAATGATATACTTTCTTTTACTCGTAACAAATACAAACTAGATTTAAAAAAGGAAGTCATCAAAGGATATGAACAACTTTGGAATGCAACAGGATGGCAGAGAGGTTCTATCTTAATCTTTCTAGAGCCAGAAAAGCTTAAGAAGCTAAATATTTTCACTTCCTGTTATGATCCTAGTATTTCGGAAAATCCTAATTCAGGAGAAAGTGCTGCAGCTATTAGATTTTGTAAAGATGTAGTTACGAAAGAAAAGCTAGTTGGTCTTTGCTTTTCGGCCTCTAACGGTATTGAATATATGAAGGTTTATGCGGAGAGCGATACATTAAAAGAATTATATGAATGTGCGTTAGTACAAGCACTGTCTTCAAGTTCAGATTCTATATATACACCCCAAAAAAAACGTAGAAAATTACCTAGATAGTAAGTATCGATCATTAGCTTTTAATATGACACCAGCGCGGTATCCACGTTTGGCGGGCCGAGATAGGAAACGCCTCACAGTTCCGCTGGCCTTACCACGGTTGGTCCTACCGGAACGATGGACGAGTCGTGGGCCTGCCGTTTCACAAAGAGGCCTACGGTGGCGATGACGGCTTCAAGAAAAAGGGCCAGACACTGCTCCCCGCTCCTTCCCTGGGGGTATACAACGGCCTGATATTCATCAGCCTCGACCCTGAAGCGGAACCGCTTGACGACTTCCTGGGCGACTTTAAGTTCTACATAGATTACTACACCAACCAAAGCGCGGACGGAATCGATCTTCGCGGCCCCCACCGGTGGCGTGTCAAGGCGAACTGTAAAATCGGCGCCGAAAACTTCGCCGGCGACATGTACCAGACTCCCCAAACGCACACGTCAGTCGCTGAAATCGGTCTCTTCCGCGAACCCAAGGCTGAGAAACGCAAGGACGGAACGACCTAGTGGGCCGGCAACGGCGGGGGAACCACCTACAAGCTCCCGGAGGGAACCTTGGAGGATCGGCTTCGCTAAGTCGGCTACCCCGACGACATGATCGCCCGAATGAAGGACCATTGCAGCCAGGAGCAGCTTGAGGTAGTCGGCAAGGATGGTTTCATGGTCTCGGCGGCATCGGTCTTCCCTAACATGAGGTTCGTCCACAACTGGCCCCGCGTCGAGGAAGGCTCCGAGGACGTGCTCCCTTTCATCTCCATCCGCGTGTGGCAGCCGATCAGCGACAACGACACGGAGGTCCTGTCGTGATTCGCGGTCGACAAAAACGCCCCAGACGAATACAAGGCCCTTTCCTACAAGGCGTATCTCATGTGCTTCGGCAGCGGCGGTATGTTTGAGCACGAGGATGTCGACAACTGCGACTCAAGTACCGGGAATCCCGCGGTCCAATTATTTAGACGGTACTTATGGAAAGGAAGAAACTTAATGAATATCTTTGATTGCTTAGATGAACTACAAGGAGAATTGTTTGAGAAATCATACGAAGAAATGGAAGCTAAGTATTATGAATTATGCTCTACTAACGTGGAAGGTAATGAAGCAGAACGGATTCATAATATAAATTTAGATACTTTTCAAACGCAAGTAAAGAGTAGCCTTCAAGAAGCTGTGCATATAGTAAATGCACAGTCTGCAAAAGCCATTTATTTTGAATATGATATGGATAGTGATTGGGAAAGTACATTTTTTATTTGTGATGGATATAGTAGTCTCTTTGAAGAAGATGATGACTGGGCCAGTGATTGGATAGACGAAATTGAAGGACCTAGTAACAAAGAGTTTGCTCAGATTTATCAAGAGAACGGTTTTGATGCTACGGAAAAAGAAAGGGTTATAACGCTATTTTTAATTGTAAGAACGCTTGTAGCTTTCGCGAAAGCTGTAAAAAACATCAAAGTTGATGTTCCTTTATGTATAGGATTTCATGATCAAGATCCAATCATGCGAATTAAAGAGTAGCTAGTGAGATATCCACCGTGGCAACACAAATAACTCATTATATATGGAACCTGTAGAAAAGTTATATTGAAGAGAGGATTATTAAAATGTTAAAAATAAAAAACTTTCATTTGCTAACTAGTCTTTCACCAGATTTTTCTTTTTTAGATATGAAATATATTATAGAAGTAAGGTACTTTACAGAGTATAGAAACAGTTTATTGTTTGATGAAGAGAACAAAACTAATTTACATATAGTCTTTCTTTTAAAAACTAAAGGTGCTCATACCTTTCATGAAGTTAGTATGAATTTTTATAGCGTAGGGAATTTCAAACTATATGCGAGTGGGGGAGCTTTACAGTTATCTATATTAGAGATAATAGATCTTCGTGATAGAAGTTGGGAAAATATTAGATTTCAAGTGCATGATGTAGAAAATCAAGATATCGATTTTTATTGTAACAGCATTGAAGTTTTAGGTGTTAAGGAATCACCAATTATTGATAATTAATAATTTAATATGTACCAAATAACTTTTCTGAGGATAATTATGCTTATGACAACTAAGGGAGTGGCTTTTTTATGAGGTTTTGTGAATATCAATCAGTAATGAATAATACCAAATGGGAAGAAATTAAAAATAAAATGAATGATTGTTCTATAAATGCATTTTGGAGAACACAAGATGTCAAAACTAAGTATATAAGTGATTGGGATGGAGATTGGTTTTATCATTTCAAAGGTAATTATAAAAACATTGAATGGTTAGAAATAAAGGTAGAAAATTTGGAAGAGAAGGGCCAAGTGATAAATGAACTTAGAACAATTAACGTACCAGGAGAAACGAAAGATAATGCTATAAAAGTTTATGGATACGTTCAAAATAACAATCCTATAGATTATTTATAATAGCTGATGGTTCTTATAATTCGTGTTATGGTAAATAAGTTTATATGGTATACATCATTGAAATAGATTGATATTCTTTAAATAATCGAACTCTTAACTAAGAGAATTTTTAAGTTTGGAGAATTTTATGGATAGTAGACAGCAGAAAATGAAAAGGTTATTAAAACAAAACCATGTACGAAACGAAAGAGAAAAGGTTATTGCTCTTTTTGGTAAATATTTTGACTATAAATTAAGAATTGAAGATTTTAAGAGTTGTAAAGAAACGAATGAACATAACAGATTGTTAGAGGAGCAAGTCTGTTATGAAGAGATATTTCAGCTGTACAATTCTCTCGATAGCAATGAAATTAATAAACACCTTCGCGGAGAATTATCAAGAAGCATTAGGTTATCTCATAAGCACCTTTTAATTTTCCATAAGCTTGTTGAAAAGACAGGTACAGTACATATAGACAAACAATATTTAAAAGAGACTTTAAATAAATTAGGGAACTCTATGTTTTTTTTGAAAGAACATAACGTTATTATTGGACATGGAATGAATAATATAATAGGAAATATTATGATAGATAAAGGTTTAAACAATACTTTATATAACAACATAACAGAATTTATGGGAAATAATTTTATGTATTCACACTTCTACATAGTTGCTCCTGATTTCAAATTTGGATTAAATATTTCTTATGAAGAATATTTCTATTCAGTTAGTTACTGGGGGGAGAACAAATGAAATACTTTGAACAAGCGAAAGAAATATGGACTAAATATGTCCCTAAAAATGGGCAATCAGACATTGTAGAGGGTGAACTAATTAGGGCAATTGAAAAACTAAAATGGGAAGCTCAAAGCAATGGGAATGGGAATTGGGATGAAGGTTTTGAAATGTTGGGTTTATATATTTTAGAAATATTAAATGACAACGACGTGTTTGAGCCAGATATATTATTAGAAATTCAATCTGATGTAAATATCCTACTTACTTCTGAGTATGAACCCTATTTAGAAGATGACTTATATGATCGGTTGGCAGATCATGTCATTGAATGGCATTTTGCTAAAAAAGGTCCTATTAAAAGGGCAATCAACCAGAACCTTTATAGATAACAGATTAAGACAGAGAAGAGATATTTGTGTCTCCTCTCTTTTTTACGTGTTCTCATAGTCCTGATTACGTCAACTAGATTGTATTTTTAATGTGAACCATTGAAATCTATTTTTTGATCAACTTCCACTAAGTTTGTTTCATAAAGCTTCTCGTCTTCACCATCCCCTACAACTGCAACTAATCGTAGATCTTTCCCAGGTTCACCGAGTATTATTGCCTTTGAGCCTATGGTTTCAGAATTACAGTCTGTATAAAGGTACTCAGAAAGTATTTCAAGAATATCGTCTTCATTATATTTAAAGTATTTTCTTTTACTATCCATCATTAACACCCATTCATCTATATATTTTCTATCTTGATAAAAGTCTATTTATCTTTTAGTAATATTTATTTCTTAACAAACATATCCTCGGCCCTAAATTTGATGACGCTGTAACCCCATGTAGAAAAAGTACTATACAGTTGTTGTTCTTCTCTTGTTATAGGTCGAATTTCTGTGTATCCTTTTTGCAACATACAATTATCTGCAAAGGCTTCTTGTGATTTAAAATAAGCTACCTCTAAATTGTCTAATTCTAAATCCCTATAACCAGAAATCATGCCATCTAAGGCTGTTTCTTGTATCATTTTAATATGTCCATCACCTTGTTTAAGTATGATTCGTCCTTTCAAATCCTCACTAGTAGGTGGTTCATCTCCTACCCAATCCATTAAACCAGCGATGAAGTTTTTTGTATATTCAGGACTAGTTTCTAATACTCTGCCACAAGCAAATCTTCCGTCACTTAAAGGAATGGGCCAAAATTGACCGGGCATGAGATATCTATTTGATTTTGGATAAAATGGATATGAAATTTTCTTCACTATTTGGATGTCCTCCTCGAATGATACTAAATGCTCTTTAGCATTTAGTTTAGCAGATGAATCTAATCATTCCTTTGTATAAGGATTGGCTATGTTAACTAACTTTTTATATCTTATTCATCTAAATAAATGTTGATCATTTCTACACCCTTTAATATATAGTTACAGCCTTCAGCCGTTTTTGAAGCTAAAAACTCATTAATTGGGTCACCATAGTATTGCCATTTATCAGAAATCGTCTCTAATAATTGAGTTAGTTCGTTGAGACTTAAATCCTTTTTCACGATTAAATTGAGTTCTACAACATATACATCATCGAATTTCCAGTAAGGCTCTAATCTTTCTACGTTAGCTTTAACTAATATTTGGTTTATCTTTTCTAAAAAAAATTTTAAATCTTTTTCAGCTTCAGTTTTATTTTTTGCTGTAACATATAAACGTACAAACAATATTAATACCTCCTATAAAAAGGTTTCTATATAGTTCTAGGACATTATTATATAAGGGATTACTAGGGTAACTAGCTCTGTCTATTATATACACTTTTAGCATTACTTGTTATTCTACTTATAACTAAACTTTTAACTGAAAGGAATTACATATAGTGAACTCAAAGAGAGCTGTGCAAGTAGGAGATATCTTTGCTACCCCATTACCGATGAATAAGTATGGTGCAGTTAAAGTAGTGAATATAATTGATCGCTCTTATCTTCTTGGCATTACAAGCTATATAGACAAACAAATACCTACAATTGACTCTGAAAAAATTCATCAAGCTTTGATTACCGAACTTATAATAGGTGATGCAAAGAAACCATTATATAAGTGGGTAGATGGAAGAATTCCTAAAGAGTTAATCTTTATTGGAAATACGTCCTTAACTACAGAGGAACAGGGAATCGAATCTAATATATACGGAGGAAATTGGTCAAAAGACTGTGCTCTATCAGTTTATTTTGAGTGGCGTAGACAAACTGATCCTGAAGGATTTGCACTCGAAATTCAAAAAGAAGATGAAGCTCTCGCTTTAAAAAACTCTATATCAAAACCAAAAAAAATGTTGGATGAGAAAAATTTTTGGAGGGTTATTTCTTTATTAGACTGGAGTAAGGAAGATGAAGAGGCGATTGTAGAGGCTGCTATCAAAGAACTTTCTACTTTCACTGCATGGAAAATAAGACATTTTGAAGAAACTCTCTCCTATAAGCTTTTCTTATTAGATACAGAAGAACATGCAAAAGAAATAGGAGAATATTGTTTTTCTCAACAAGATCAACATTTCTCACCTGACCTCTTCTTATATGCACGATGTGCAGTAGTCGCTCGTGGTAAAGAAGTTTTTGAAGATGTCTTATCTAATCCTTCAAAAATGCTCAAGGACACTGAATTTGAAACCTTACTGTCTCTTTCGTCGGAAGCTTATTATTTAAAAAAGGGGAAAGAATTCGAATATGACAGTGGCTGTAGTTATGAGACATTTTCAAATAGAAAAGGTTGGTCAGAAGGATTTTTACAGTAAAGTGGGCTTTTTAGCTCATTTTTTAATATCTAAAGAGATTTGCAGTACTTAATTTGTTCTAGGGTATACACCAAAACAATCGTAAAGGGGTAAGTACAATGAAAATAGAAGATAAAACATTTACCGAACGGATTCTGAAGCACTTACTTATAGGCAGTCAAATAGATGGCGTGAAGTTTGGGACCGATAATGCCATAACTTTATTGTATTTTACTAACTACACTAGAAAAGAAGACGGCGATTTTGTATTAAACATCGAGACAACTTGGACTGTATATTCTGAATTTAATGATACGTACCCATCATCAGAGAGTGATGTGCCATTTAATACAGAAGAGCAGCATTTTAAGCATATTTGGGACATGAGAAGAGAAAAGGTAGTGGATCTTGTATTAGGAACTTCATCTCCTCACCTTATTATCACGCTAGAATCAGGGAAAGTTTTATTTGTGAATGGTCACGATTCTAACTATGAATGTTGGCAATTAGGAGATCATTTTTCAGGAGGGAGTTGTGATTGGCTTTTAGTAGCAACCCCAGGCGATAATATCGCCATTTGGTGTCCTGATGATTTTGAATAAGTACTAGATTACTTGGTATAGAAGGGAGAATGATAGATATTGCTGACACTACATTTATATGATTTAACAATTATAGATGATGAATGGGGAGAGAATCATAACGATTTTTACGTCAAATTAGAAGCTGACATTGGAATAAAAGGACATAAAAGCCCAATAGAAGTATTTTCAATATATGTTACGAGCCCCTGTAGACTAAGTTCAATGCTAAAAGACCAAGAAATCGAAACAAGTAGAGGCTTATTTATTATGAATGATTTTAATATTAAGGCTGTAGAAGATCGACTTAAGAAATTACTCCTACATTGCAGCAGACCAAGTTGGGAAGAATGCTTACTTGCAGTTAGTCGATATGCTATTAGAGAGTGTGAAACGTAATAAAGTTTGGAATTCCTTTTACGAAGACTAAGGTTAAATTAACAGGATTATTTTACATATATGCTCAAGGGAGGCAGAGAATGAATTTAGATCAATTAATTAAGTTAGGGGCTCCCTATTTTCATATAGCTGTAGGAGATACAGCATTATTATTTAACTTACAGGTTCAAGCTAGGGAATTAAATAAGACAGAATTCAAAGTAATTAGGGGAAAAAAGTGTAGGAATATCACAGGTCTAATGGATGAATGGGCTGCTGCTCTCCAATTCCCAGATTATTTTGGAGAGAATTGGGCTGCTTTTGACGAGTGTTTAAATGATCTAGATTGGCTTCCTGCAGATAGATACATCTTATTCATTACGGACGCACATCTCATTTTAAAAAAGAAGAAGAAAAATTTTAAAATTTTAATCAATATTTTAAAAAACACTATTCAAGAATGGACTGAAGGTAGGTATTATGATTCTTTCCCTACGGAACCGACTCCTTTTCATATTATTTTTCAATGTGGTGATGTACATAAGGAAATATTTCAAAAAAGGCTTGTTGATGCAGGAATAGAGCTGGTAAATACCTTTCAACTAGAAAAACAGGATAAAGCATTACAGAATTTCCAAAGAGCACATCAATTTTGTAAGAATAATAAGGAGAATTTAGTCCAAGATCAAATATGCGGCTGTTTTTACTGTTTGAAAATGTTTCATCCGATGAAAATTGAAGAATGGATAGACACTGACGATGATACTGCTATCTGTCCTTACTGCGGGATTGATTCTGTAATAGGTTACAGCTCTGGATTGCCCATTACCCAAGAATTCTTAAGAGGAATGAAGGCATATTGGTTTTAAACAAGGGGGTACGTAGATGGATAATTTACTGGATTTACGGATTGAATTAATCACAGGACAAAAATTAGCTATGCAAGGGTCTTATCAAAGAAGAGCTCCCTCAAAAAAGGCCATTCCTCATCTTTTAGTAGCAAGAAAAGGTTTAAAGGATTATGTTAACCAATACCCTACTAATGCTTTAGCTTGGCAATTGCTATCGGAGGCTGAAGAATATCTATTAAATTATAACGAGGCCTTAACGGCACTTCAGAATGCCCTATCTCTTGGCGAAAAAGATAAAAAGTTACTAAAAAGATTAGCTATGCTAACAGAATACGGAAACCAATGGAAAGAGCTTGGAATAACATCAGAGCAATTAAAATCGTTAGAAATATATCTACAAGAAAAATTAGAATCGTATGGTTGTAATCATACGTTAATTTATACCAGAGAGTGGTTGGATATAAACGTGTTAAGAAACAAAAAGTCTAAGTTAGTAAAGGCCTTACAAAATCATGGTGGTTTTTGTGATTGTGAAGTTCTTATGAATGTGATCGATTAGGTTAAAGTACTACTGAAAGTCTTTATTTTACTAACTTTAATAAATATCTATTTTGAAAAGGTGAAACGAATGTTTGAAAGTCAGCCAACAAACAAAGATTTGATAAATAAGCTAGAAGATGTTCTCAAAGGAGACGTATCTAGAGAGCAATTTAATATGTGGGCCTACAAATGGGTTCAAAATCTAGATAATAGAAGTAATCTTTCCTTAAATGAGAATCAATTACATGAATACTTTATTTTCTTATTAGGCATCGATTTAGAGATGGAACCCGATATATATTTCTACGACAATAGACAAATTCAAGAATGGATTGAGAAAATAAAACATGGTATTCAATTATCTTAATAAAGATATAAGTACTATCGTTGAGAAAAGAGATGCAAGAATCAAATTAAAATTGAAGGTAAACAGGGCTTTATTCAAATTAAGTCAGAAAAGAAATATGGGTTTTCCAATAAAAAAAGTCATTTTGGAGGTTATGATATTGAAGGAACGGTTGAAATAAAGACTGGGAATTACTATGTATTAGGAGAATTGTGGTTCACTACAAACGATATGTATGAATTTTATCAAGCATTAAACAAATGCTATAATACCCTCCAAGGCATAGCCACTTTTATAAACTACGAAACGTCTCTTCAAATAGAATTTGAATTTAATAATCTAGGTCAAGTCGTTATCCAAGGTTATTATAGAGAGAAGCCTTATTTGGAAAACGTACTGCAATTTGAAATAGAAAGTGATCAAAGTTTTATTTTAGCTACGTTAAATGAATTAAAAACATTTTTGAGTCAATATGGGGATATTAGCTGAGATAATTAATGAAAAAAGGAAATCCAAGGTAGGGTAAAGTACCTTGGTGTTTTTATTTCTCAAAACCTCTCCTACATTAACTAAGAGTGTATATACAATAAATTGTTTTAGAAAGATCAATG
The DNA here is from genome assembly GCF_009497655.1 of Priestia megaterium. Classification (NCBI taxonomy): domain Bacteria; kingdom Bacillati; phylum Bacillota; class Bacilli; order Caryophanales; family Bacillaceae; genus Priestia; species Priestia megaterium. The sequence continues at coordinate 1,767,628 of NZ_CP023317.1, forward strand.
ATAACAAAAATTCAAAATTTCAATAACGTAGCTTTCGATTATCCTATAAAAAGGTACAGTTCGCAAAGGCATAAATCCCCAGAATTACATGCCCTAATATCTTAAAAAAGCTCCTTTGTATATACTGTTGTGAATAAAACGTTATTATGGTATAAATCTACTATAATATAACAAAGTAGGTAATTTACATGTCAAAAAGTAAATGGTTTTTGATTTTATTTGTTCTATTAATTTCTATTACTTTTTTCTTTTTTATACTCAAAGAAGATGGAGAAATCAAAAGAGATAATATAGAAATAGGATATAAAACAAATGATGAATCTCAACACATTATTGATCCACAGAATAAAGTGGATCGAAATAAGGAAATAATCGTCTCTACACATTTTAAAGAAAATTCGGAAAAGGAAAAACAAAATAAAAAGTTTGTACTAAAATTAGCTAATATCAAGGATAAGAGCAATGTTTTAATGGAAGAAATTATTCCTAATGACGAGGCCACTGCGGGTTACGAATTTAAAATTAGTTCAGGAAAACTTTCTGCGGGAAAGTATCAATTTTCTTTGTATAGAGATAATAATTTGAGCGTAGTAAAAGTCTTTACATTCAAATGATAAAGAATACATAGTCCGTAAAGGTATACCTTTACGAACTTTTCTTTTTCGTAAGAAATCTATCATCTTTATCGTTTGCTTAAGTTATAAAAACAATTACGAACGTCTTCTGGAATCCATGCACTTTTACGAACATTTTTAGTAATAAAAAAGGATTCATACCGGTTAATCGATATGAATCCTTTTGAAACATAGTTATATACCAATAGGTATTTCTTATAATAAAATTAATCCACCTATTATAAGAACAGCACCAAGCATAATACGGAACCCAGAAGACGACACTGGATCAGTAACTATATCGGATGCTACTGCTAAAACAACTAAAGTTTTTTTAGTCTTTCCTTTTGTGTTTTTATCTTTTACGATGATTAAAATTCCCGAGATTAATAGATACAAACCAACTAGTAAAACTAATATAGGTATAAAAATTATTTCCACCTGCTCTTATGTATTATAGTGTATTTATTTTCTATGCTTTTTATAACGTACATAGCTCTTTGTGTATGTATAAATAAACCATTAGAAAACATTCAATATTGCTCCAATAATAATTGCTATTAAAAAATATATCAGGAGACTAAATGATATTAAATATTCCCTAGTTTCTCTGTTATATCTTCACTCCATAAAGATTCGGAAACTTAAATAACATAAACAGAAAATAATTAACATGACCCACATAGGAAGCTGTTCAAAAGCAATAAAGAGTATAATAAAAACAATATAAAAACTTTTTTCTACCCATTTATGCCACTTGTTTACATGATTTTTTCAGTGTCGTGGTCATCTTTAACATTTAATTTTATAGCAAGATACTTTGTAATAAGAGATGCTACTAACAATAATAGTAAGAGGTATAAAAATGTTTTTAGCAATAATATTCAACTCCTATTTAAAATACATTTAACAAAGTACCAACTCCTATAGAAGCTAAATAAAAGAAGAAGAAGATAACGGCTAAAAGGTGTTCCTTTGTTTCTCTTGCAAATTTCCATTCCATAAATATATTAAATCCCTGATAAACAATACAAAAAGCAGCTAAAATAATCCACATAGGAACTTGATTATAATAGCTTAGGGAAAATAAAAATATTATGTATAGTACAACTTCTATTCTTGAGTGCCACCTGTTTACTTTTTTTCTATAAATATCTGGATCGGTTTCTAAGTGCATCTTTTTTCTTAAGTATTTTTCGACATAACGAGCGATATAAAACGCTACTATAATAAAAATCAAAAATTTGTACATAAATACCTCCTAATATCCAATAATATCATTTTTTTCTATTTTAATTAAATTAATCCACTTGTTGTGGAATTAATCATATGATTTAAGGCAGGTTTTATTGAACAGTAAGAAGAGGCTTCACTTGTGAATGAAAACATAGTAGCAATTGAAAGTTATAAAATTGCGTTTTATAAAGATTTAAAATATATGTTACTGAGGAAGATGATGTAATGACGAAATAACTATGTAAAGAAAAGATGGAAAGTTAAAGAGCCCTTGTATACCAAGAGCTCATATTTTTGTATGGTTCCGATAATTAAACTTATGTGAACTAGAATATAATAAGAGGCCGGGACAAAGCCCAGCCTCTTAGATTATCTATATAAATTTTCTACAGGTTTACCTAAATTGTTTATATCCTGAGTAATATTTAAAATGATTAAATAATGATCTTGGCTTTTTCGTTTACCAAGAAAAACAACTTGGTGAACTTCAACTAAATCATTTTCATATTCTTTGTTAGTTTCACACATTTCATACAAAGTGCTACCAAACTCAGTATTATCCCAATTAGCTATATCAAGCTCTATAAAAACTTGGCTTTTTTTTACGTTAATCATTTGTTGTCTACCCCTTATCTATAGCACAATTAGAATGCTAGTGGAAATTGCGTACTCTTTGCAGAGTTGCTTTTATTTATTATAACTCTATGATCTCTTGTCGAAGTATCTGAGGTACTAATATTAGAATCAAAACGTTTAGCGTAAAAAACTTGAGTATTTCCTTTTTTATCAGTTTGTGACCATTTATTATCGTAATTATTCATAGTTTCTTCTCTTAATTTTTTGACATCAACATTGCGACCATATTGAGTATCATTAGGTGTAGATTTTTTCTTTGGATTATACTTATGCCTATCATATGCGTGCTCATTGATAAAGCTTGATTTGTTCATTCCACCATTTAATTTATATGGAACAGTGTTATTCTTTCCCTTTTTAGGTTTACCTCTTCTTTTTAAAGCTTCAAAAGTACTTGTCGAAGCATCAGATACAACAGCCGTAATAGCCCCACTTGTGTTTGTAGTCACTTGTAAATTGATATCGTAACTAACTCCATCTTCAAAAAAAGCAGTATATGTAACTTTGTTGATTGCATCGTTCTCTAAAATCCCTGCATTTTTAAGTTCATCTAATCCATATACTTCAATTTTTTCTTCCAAAACTAACTTCTGAAATTCATCATCGTTCCATTCATCTGCGTAAGATATACTGCTAAACGAAAATAGACCTAAAATCATTAATAAAAAGGCTTTAACTAAAATTCGATTCTTTACCACTTGATTTTCTCCCCTTTTTCATATTTTGTCAACAATGAGAAATTATACTATACAAAAACAGAAAATGTAACAAAAATATACATAAAAATAATAATTTGTTATTTTTATAGTTATATAGACCTTTCTGTAAGTTGATTAAAAAGAGATATATCATATTGCAGTAACAATAATCGGGAAAAATTTAGAATTTCCATTGAATAAAGAACGTTTGTTCGTATATAATAGAGAACAAACGTTCTTTATCTAAGGAGTTCTTTCAATGGATTATGCCCAGCTACCAAACAGAGTCATTATATGCATCGATATGAAGGCATTTTTCGCTTCAGTTTCTTCTGTCATACGGGGATTGAATCCGCTAAAAACAAAGCTTGCGGTAGTAGGAGATATCAAACGGTCTGGATCGGTTGTGTTAGCTGCCACACCCTTACTAAAGAAAGAAGGAATCAAAACGGGAAGCCGTCTTTTCGATATTCCTAAAAGAAAAGATATCCATGTCGTGAATCCATCTATGGAGAGGTATATCAAGGCTTCGAACTATATTTCTAGTTTGGTGTTACAGTATGTGGCTCCTGAAGACTTTCATGCGTACAGCATTGATGAGTTGTTTATTGATGCGACAACTTCTTTGCATTTATTCGCTAAAACACCAGAAGAATTAGCCTATAAAATCATCAACGAGATTTATCAAAAAACAAGGCTGACAGCTACTGCCGGAATCGGTCCCAATCTCTTACTGGCAAAAGTGAGCTTAGATCATGAGGCCAAGAATAGCCCAACAGGAGTTGCTTATTGGCGGTATGAGGATATTCCCTTTAAGCTGTGGTCCATTCATCCGATGAAGGATTTCTGGGGAATCTCGTCTGCTACGGAAAGACGCTTACAACGGTTAGGCATTCACACCATCAAAGAACTCGCTCTTTCTTCAAAGGAGATGTTACAAAAAGAATTTGGCATTCTGGGTGAAGAGTTGTATCAACATGCGAATGGGATTGATTACAGTCGCATTTCTGATGTGTACATTCCTAGCTCTCGTTCATTTGGAAAAAGTCAGATTCTATTCCATGATTATACAAACCGAAAAGAAGTGGAGTTATTGCTGTTAGAGCTATTGGACGATGTATGTTTTCGTTTACGCATGCATCAAGTAGTGGCTCAGACTGTTCATTTATCTATTGGTTACAGCAAACAAACAGGTGGAGGCTTCTCAAGACAAAAGAAAATGGGGAGAGCTTCGAATTTAAGCCAAGATATCTTTCCGTATTGTTTAACCATCTTACATACACATGATAGCGGAATGCCGATTCGTTCCATTGGGATTTCCTTGTCGAACACACGCATTCAAGAAGAAGAACAAATGAGCTTATTTGAGGATATTGATCAGCGGGAAAGAGCCTATGCACTTGCAAAAACGATCGATGACATTCGTCTTCGTTATGGAAAGAATAGCGTTCTACGGGCCTCAAGCTATCTCGATCATTCAACGGCTCGTTATCGAAACGGCCTTCTAGGAGGTCATAAAGCATAAAGGAGGAAGCTGCTATGCAGAACAGAGGAATGAAAAAATGGCGACCGTTCGCCACTATGCCAGAGCAATACAAAGGATTACAGGAAATTATAAAAAAACAAGCAGAAATACCACAACCTTTTTTAACAGAAGATCAAATGGAACAGATTAATTTCACTTTGATTGAAGCGCTTCATACACATAAAAAAGTGTACCTGACGTATTACAAGCATGGGCAGTGTATAACAGAAACAGGAGTTATTCAGTTTGTTGATTCTCTAGGAGGATTATTTGTTTTTATAGATGAGGGGGGTAACCAGGCGAATAAAATGAGGTTAAGCGAGCTAATTGATGTTCGTTTCATGTAGTAGAAAGTAATAAAACAGTTTATTTACATAAGATTCCCATACATAATTAGTATAAGCTTAAAAAGTACAGGATCATTTTCATAGATTCATTTAGTAATGTTATATAAGGAGGCCTTTAAAATGAAGCAGGTTTGGCATGAATTTGAACAGTGGTTGAGAATAAATCGGCCAGAAGCAGTAGGAACACTTAACGAAGCAGCTGCTGAATCAGAAATTGCAGCGGTTGAACAAAAGATGGGACTAACCTTCCCCCAAAACCTTAAAGACTGGTTAATGATACATAATGGACAGAGCGATGAGTATATAGGAGTTATTGAAAATTATACTCTATTACCTCTAGAGGAGATTCTGTATACGTGGCAAACCTTAAAAGAGCTTTTAGACGGAGGAGAATTTGAAGATTTTCCAGAAGTAGAACCTGTTGGACCAGTGAAAAAAGAATTGTGGTGGAACCCGCGTTGGATTTCGATTGCCACGAATGGGGGAGGAGATGATATTTGTATAGACTTGGATCCGGCTGAAGGAGGAAAAGTCGGCCAAATTATCACCTTTTGGCACGATTGGGAACAGCGCGAAGTAATAGCAGATAGCTTAGAAGAATGGGTAATGGCCACGATAAATCATACAGATCATTAAAGGGGAGAAGCAAATGATAAAGCCGGATATAGAGAAAATCTATAAAATTCTTAAAGCACTTCCAGGTACGTCGGTGAAAGTAGAATTTGAAGATGAAGTGGGAGAAATTCTTTCTACTCCTTATTATATCTATCTTAAAAGCGAGTTTTTAGATGGACAATTAGGCTATAGAGAAGATCTAGAAGCCAATTCCCTTATAGGGAATCAAGAAGGAGATTGGCAAGAAAGCTGGTTTGTCATAGGGTATGATGAAGAAATCGGCGGTGACCCGCTTTTTATTGATATAGCGAATGAAGATTATCCAGTTTTTACAGCTGAACATGGTATGGGTGAATGGGACGCTTTAGAAATGTATGATTCTCTAGAAGAGTTTGTAGAAAATGTTACTTAATTATGGCTTCGTTAAAAGATTTTGATAAGAGTACGGTCAGAAGAGGACAGATAGTAGTTTAATATCTACCTAGCTGTCCTCTTTTTTAGCATCTATTAAACTTAGAAAGAATGTAGAGAGAGGAAGAGACTAATGGTAGGAATTGATTTCAGAAGATAAAAGTGAAGAATTATTAGATGCTTTTGCTAATTCGTTATAATTTATCTTTCTAATCAGCTTATAAATTAAGCTAAAGAATTCTGCAGCTGAAGGTAACTTCTAAATAGCCTAAGTATGGGAAGTGAAGACTATGTATCAAACTATAAAGATTAATAATTGGATTTTAGAAATTGATGTTGAAGAAACAAAAAAACAGTATTTGAAGAAGTGGGATTTGTGCGATTGTCTATATTGTCTAAACTTCTATGAAGCTATGAAGTCAAGATCAGAGATAGAGCTTCAGCTTTTTTACCAACTAGGTATTAATCCTTCTCAATGTAATCACTTATCACATTTTGATCCTCAAGAAAATGGGCTACACTTCTATATTGGCTGTTATCATCTTGTAGGTAAGGTATCTCTTCAAACGCCTCTTGAAATTATAAATTCAGATGATGCAATCCAAATAAGTAATAATTTACATATTGGCTTTTCTAAAAATTTGGAATTTGTCCCTGGTGGATTTGCCAGACCCGTACTTCAACTGAATTTTGAGATAGAAGTCCCTTGGGTACTTGCTGAAGAACCGAGTTAACGTGCTTTTATATTTTAACTACCGCTTTAAAGTATGTTTTGAAAATGCTAAAGCAGGGATAGAAAAAAAGCTACAGTCAAGAGTAAAAGAGGTAGTATACAAAGACGCACTATTCTTTAGTAAACAAAGAATAGTTGAATAAACACATGTGCTGCTTAAATAAATATGCTGTAAAAAAGCACTCACAAGAGTGCTTTTTACTTTGCCTTAAGAAATGATTTTACAAACAATCATGATACATATGGGTATTTCTACACTCGCTGTGCACAAAAAACTGGAAAAAATTCTCTTCGTTCATTTATAATAATAGAGAACTATGTCGAATCCTAAATATTGGAGAGATTGCTATATGAGAAGAATACTTCCTTTTATAATTTTTACCATTTATTGCATTCCATATGTTTATCTATCTATACGAAAAGATTTTGAAGATGATTCAAAAATAAACTATATAATCATGGCCATGGTTACAGTCGTACTATCTTATCTAAGCGGGCTGATTAGAGCAGATTTGTCACTTATTTTAGGAAATATCGTTTCTTTTAGTACTTCATATTTTTATAACGCGTTAAGACTTCCTGATCCAAAATGGGAAAAATACTTTTCGCCTGTTACTTCGGTTGAGCAAATCGTACTCATAAGCCTTGCGGCGCTTGTACTGCAGATGATTGTTTATACAGTTGCTAGAAAGCGAGCGAAGAGATACATTCGTAACGCTATGGTTTCAAAATAGCAAAAAAGAGAGTTAGTCATTTGATGGGCCAGACTCTTCAGATGACTAGCTGAAAGAAGGGGTAAAAAGAAATTCATTCTGTATGAGAAGATAAAGCGATTAAAAACATTGAAAAAAATTCTCTTGCAGTCAAACGAGGAGGGAAGAATAGAAGCGTTATTAGGCATATACTTACCTGCTTTAAACAGGATACGAATCAATTAGGTAAGCTATTTATTACAACTTTTAAATATGTAACCGCAAACAAAAAGGTATGTATTTCTCTTCCTACTTTAATTATACCACATAAAAAAATGCCGATATAGACTGTTTATTCTCATTTACTGCTGGTAAAATCAATAAAACATTACCGGTTAGGAGAGATGTTGAATGAACTCTTTAGTTCTTAGCTTTCAAGAAATAAAAGATACACAGCTTTCACTTGTTGGAGGAAAAGCTTTAAATTTAGGCGCGTTATCAAAAATTCAAGGAATACAAGTACCGGAAGGATTTTGTGTGACAGCGGCCGGGTATCAAAAAGCTCTTGAACAAAATGAAACATTTCAAGCGTTACTGAACCAGCTGACGATGCTAAATGCTGATGATCGAGATCAAATTGGTGAAATCAGCGAAAAAATTCGCCAAACCATTATGGAAATAAAAATTCCTTCTGACGTTGTAAAAGCAGTTATTCATTCTCTCTCTCAGTTTGGGGAAGAGCATGCTTATGCAGTTCGTTCAAGTGCGACAGCTGAAGATCTGCCACATGCTTCTTTTGCTGGTCAGCATGACACTTATTTAAATATCAGAGGCAAAGAAGCCATCCTTGAGCACATTAGCAAATGCTGGGCTTCCCTGTTTACAAATCGCGCGGTAACCTACCGGATAAAAAATGGATTTGACCATAGTCAAGTGCACGCATCGGTTATTGTTCAACGAATGGTTTTCCCGCAGGCTTCAGGTATTTTATTTACCGCTGACCCAATTACTTCTAACCGAAAGCTGTTATCCATTGATGCAGGATTCGGACTTGGAGAAGCGCTGGTGTCTGGTTTGGTATCTGCCGATTGCTATAAAGTACAAGAAGGAGAAATCGTTGATAAAAAAATAGCAGCTAAAAAGTTAGCTATCTATGGATTAAAAGAAGGCGGAACAGAAGCGAAGGAAGTTCCTTCTGGTGTGCAAAAAACGCAAGCGCTCACTGACTCTCAAATTTTACAATTAGAACGCGTTGGAAGACAGCTTGAAGCTTATTTTGATTGTCCTCAAGATATCGAGTGGTGCTTGGCTGATGATACATTTTATATTGTCCAAAGTCGTCCAATCACTACTTTATATCCAATTCCAGAAGCAGCTGATCAAGAAAATCACGTGTATGTATCTGTTGGACACCAACAAATGATGACCGATGCCATGAAACCACTGGGATTGTCTTTTTTTCTGTTAACGACTAATGCACCGATGCGTACAGCCGGTGGAAGGTTGTTTGTTGATGTCACCCCTATGCTGGCTTCACCTGACAGCAGAAAAATGATGTTAGGTGCCATGGGACAACATGATCCGCTCATGAAAGACGCACTTACAAGCATAATAGAGCGAGGAGATTTCATAAAATCTTTATCTAATGATCAAAGTTCCGGTAAAAGCAATAAAAGCGTGCCGCCTACGAAACCTAAGGTACAAATCGAAAACGACTTTACGATCGTTTTTGACTTGATCAAGAAGAATCAAGCTTCAATAGAAGAGCTAAAACAAACCATCCAAACGAAGTCAGAGTCGGAATTAGTCGATTTCATTTCAGAAGATATCGGGACATTAAAGAAGATTTTATTTGATCCACAAAGTACAGCTGTGTTTATGGCCGCTATGGATGCTTCATCATGGATCAATGAAAAAATGGAGACGTGGCTAGGTGAAAAAAACGCAGCAGATACGCTTTCTCAATCTGTCCCAAACAATATTACTTCAGAAATGGGTCTTGCGCTATTGGATGTCGCAGATGTAATTCGTCCTTATCCAGAAGTCATCCATTATTTACAACATGTAAAAGATGATAACTTTTTGGATGAAGTAGTTAAGTTTAAAGGTGGGCAGGAAACCAAAGACGCTATCTATGATTATCTCAGCAAATACGGAATGCGATGTCCTGGAGAAATCGATATTACGAAAACTCGCTGGAGCGAAAAGCCAGCTGCACTTATCCCGGTGATTCTTGGTAATATTAAAAACTTTGAGGCTAATGCCAGCAAGAAAAAATTTGAAAAAGGTTTGCAGGAAGCCTTAAAAAAAGAGAAAGAGCTATTAAGTAGATTAAAGCAATTGCCCAATGGCGAACAAAAAGCAAAAGAAACAAAAGAAAGAATTAATCTCCTCCGGAATTTTATCGGTTATCGTGAATATCCCAAATACGGGATGATTAACCGTTATTTTGTTTATAAGCAGGCTCTGCTGAAAGAAGCCGAGCAGCTTTTAAAAGCCGGCGTTATTGATGAATCAGAAGATATATACTATTTGACGTTTGAAGAACTTCACGAAGTCTTGCGCACACATAAACTGGATTACCAAATCATCAGCAAGCGAAAAGAAGAGTACAAATTATATGAAAAGCTAACGCCTCCGCGTGTGATCACGTCTCAAGGTGAAATTATTACAGGTGCGTACAAACGAGAAAACCTCCCGCCCCAAGCAATTGTAGGTTTACCGGTTTCTTCCGGAGTGATAGAAGGGCGCGCGCGCGTCATTTTAAACATGGAAAAAGCTAATCTATCAGATGGAGATATATTAGTCACTTCCTTTACCGACCCTAGCTGGACCCCGTTATTCGTAGGGATAAAGGGGCTTGTTACGGAAGTTGGGGGACTGATGACTCACGGCGCAGTCATTGCCCGCGAATACGGATTGCCAGCGGTTGTCGGAGTAGAGAATGCTACTCGGCTAATAAAAGACGGTCAGCGAATTCGCGTACATGGAACAGAAGGGTATATTGAAATACTGTAAAAGCCAAAAATACTTGCACTATTTTATCTAATTAATAGATGAAGATTTGTCTAGATTTCTTTGCGCATCTTCAGTTCATACAAAAAGGCAGGCCACAATGGTCTGCCTTTTTTATATTGGTAGCAAAGTAGATTGAAACGTCAAATGCTGACTTTTTTCGTAGCTGTCTGCTGCACATGCTCCATAAACAGTTTAAACAAGTTCAGCATTGAAATATGTTCTTTTGCCATCATTTCTGGATGCCACTGGACGCCGACTACAAATTGATTTCCTTGTTTTTCAATGGCTTCAATGACTCCGTCTTTTGCCCATGCGGAAACTTCAAAGCCTGGCGCTACGTCTTTAATCGCTTGATGGTGAAATGAATTAATAAGAGCTTGATTACCGTAAAGGTCATGTAGGCGTGTTCCGTCTTTAATCATGATGGAATGAGAAGGGTCGCTTGTATTGTTGTATTGATCATGTTTGATAAATGACTCTTTAATGTCTGACATGTCTTGATAAAGCGTGCCGCCGTAAGCAACGTTTAAAATTTGTAAACCGCGGCAAATCGCTAATACCGGTTTTCCTTGATCAATCACATGCTTTAACAATAGCTGTTCAGACTGATCTCGTGCTAAAAAAGGTGAACCTGTTTTTGTTGTCGGTTCTTCACCGTATAAAAGGGGATTGACGTCTTGTCCACCTGATAAAATCAACCCGTCTATACTTTCTGCCTGCGCTTTAATCATTTCTTCATCTTCTAGTACTGGCAAGATAAAAGGAACTCCGCCGCTGAGCGCTGTTGATTCGATATAGTCGTTATTCACATACGCTCGCTTATAGCCTGGAAAGCGTCCTCCTTGATCCACAATAATGCTTCCTGATATACCAATTAAAAATCCCACTGTTGTTTTCTCCTTTTTTGTTAAATTACCATTTCTTAAGATGTTTTTTCTTTTTTACTGCGTTGATAAAGTGTTTTCAATCGCTTGCTTTATAAGAAATAAATGGTTCTTTTATTCAACTATTATACATATATACCATATTTATTTAATAGAAAATGGTATAATAGCCTCTGTGTGTCAAAAATACTAATTGCCAAAGGTAGAAGGTAGTGCTACAATTGTTCACATTCCTACTATTCTTCTTATTATAGTCGGATTAAAATTTTATACAAGGAAATAGGAGTGATTTTAGTGAAAAGGACTTATTTACTTTTCATCTCTCTTTTAATCATTGTCCTCATGGTAGCAGGGTGCAGTGGTAACGCAAGTAAAAATACTTCAAGTGAAAAAGAAGGAAAAGAAGGCGGAACGCTAAACGTCGCGTCTCAAAGTGAGCCAGCAACGCTAGATGCTCAAATCACTGGGGACTCAGATGTAAAAGATGCAACGCGCAGTATCTATGAAGGGTTAATGATTTTAGACGACAAAGGAAATCCTAAGCCTGACTTAGCGTCTAAAGTAGATATTAGCGATGATAAAAAAACATACACGTTCCAATTAAGAAAAGGGGTTAAATTCCATAACGGTAAAGAAATGACTGCAGATGACGTTGTCGCTTCTATTAACCGCTGGATTAAGCTATCATCCCTTGGGAAAACAAACTTCTCTGGTGCTGAAATGACAAAAGCCGGTGATTATACGGTAGAGCTTCATTTACCATCACCAAATGTTAACACGCTATCTTTATTAGCTGATCCAATCCCCGCAGCAGCTATTTTACCAAAAGAAGTCGTTGACAATGCATCTGATGAAGGGATCAAAGACTACATAGGAACAGGTCCATATAAAGTAAAAGAGTGGAAGAAAAATCAATATCTTTTATTAGAAAAATTTAAAGATTATTCTTCGAAAGGCCGCGAAGTTAAGAAAACTCCTCACGTTGATGAAATTAAGATTAGTTTCGTAAGCGATGAGTCAACTAGGATTTCTGGTATTACAACCGGACAATTTGACGTTGCGCTATCTGTATCAAGCGATAATGCCAAACAAGTTGAAGGCAGTCAAAATGCAAAAGTAGAAACATCACCAGGCGGATTTATGGGACTTTTCTACAACGCAGATAAAGGCGTCTTTAAAGACATCAATGCGCGAAAAGCAGTTAACGCAGCTCTTAACTCAAAAGATATCTTAGACAGTTCTTACGGAAGCTCAGATTATTACAAGCTTTCTTCATCCATTGTGAACAAAGAGTATCCAAACTACTACAGTACAGCTGGAAAAGAAGAATATAACCAGCATGATAAGAAAAAAGCAAAAGAATATTTGAAGAAATCTGGTTATAACGGAGAAGAAATTCGCTTAATGGCGTCTCGTGATTACCAAGATCAATACAATACAGCTGTTGTGGTTCAACAAGAATTAAAAGACATTGGTATGAATGTAAAATTAGAAGTATACGACTGGGCGACATTCAGCGATAAAATGAGTGATACAAACCAATGGGACATCTATCCTGTTGACTGGAATGCTCGTTCTACCATCTTCCAAGGATTCTGGACGACAAAAGGTACATCAGTTGAAAAATCAATGGACTACTTAAACAAAATTAAAGCTGCTCCTTCTGTTAAAGAAGCTCGCGGTGACATTGATGCCATCCAGCAATACGTATGGGACGAGCTTCCGTTCACACTTATTGGTCATAAAGTGAACATCAATGCCGTTTCTAACAATTCAAAAGGCTATGAGTATAATTTAGGTCCAATTTTCTACAATATGAGTTTAACAAAATAATATCTTATTATTCTAGTAAACAGAGGGCTTATGCTCTCTGTTTTAGAAAGGAGTTTACGATGGGAGCTTATACACTTAAGAGACTTTTTGCACTAATTCCTGTTTTATTCATTGTATCTATTGTTGTGTTCTTAATTACACGCTTAACGCCTGGGAGTCCCGCAGCAATCATTTTAGGACAAGGCGCAAGTCCGGAACAAATTGCAGCGCTAAGCAAAGAAATGGGATTGGATGAGCCTGTTGTCAATCAATACTTTATCTGGCTATCTAACATCTTTCACGGAGATTTTGGTTATTCCTACTTTTTAAATAAACCTGTGCTCGGGGCAATTTGGGATAACGTAGGTCCTACGGTTTCTCTAGCTATACTTGCGCAAATTTTTGGCGTGGTGTTTGCTTTACTATTTGGTATATATGCAGCTAAACATAAAGGAACGATTCGTGATGAAAGCATTATGGGAGCCAGCCTTTTAGGTATCTCTATTCCTAGCTTTCTTCTCGGTTCATTCCTTATTTTGCTTTTTGCTGTACAGCTTCGAATTTTCCCTGTTTCAGGATACGTTCCGTTAAATGCCGGATTATTTGAATACTTAAAGTATTTAGTTTTACCAACGATTACGCTTGGAGCGATTCAAGCTGCATTAATTACGCGTATGACGCGTTCATCTTTACTCGATACCATTTCTGAAAACTTTGTTAAAACGGCAAAAGCAAAAGGATTAAATGAACGCACAATTATGCTTAAGCATACGCTGCGCGTGAGTTTTTTACCGATTTTAACAGTTATCGGAGAATCATTTGCGGGACTTGTGACCGGAGCGGCAGTAACAGAATCATTATTTAACATCCCGGGATTAGGTCAGCTGATTGTTTCATCAATTGAACGCCGAGATTACGCGCTTATTCAAGGAGCTGTACTTTTAATTACGGTTGCTTACGTGGTCATCAATTTAGTTGTTGATTTGCTGTATGCCGTGATCGATCCGCGTGTACGCAATTCTTATCATGATTAAAGGAGGGTGATGAATGTGAACGCACAACAAAATACAGAGACCATTTCAGTAACTTCAAAGAAAAAAAGAAACCCAGCGGCAGCGCGTTTCTTCTCAAATCGTTTGCTAGTAAGAGGAGCGATACTTATTTTATTATCTATTTTGATTGCTGTTTTTGCTCCGCTCATTTCTCCTTTTGGCAGTTTACAAATCGACCCTGCAAATCGATTAGCACCGCCTTCAAGCACGCACTGGTTTGGAACGGATAACTTTGGGCGAGATGTATTTAGTCGGACAATGTACGGCGTCAGAATATCGTTAATGATTGGAGCCGCAGTAACGATTATTGCTACTGTACTTGGTTTAATCGTTGGACTTTTATCTTCTTATTATAAAATTCTTGATTATATTTTAATGAGAATTTGTGACGGCTTGTTTGCTTTCCCGTCTATTTTACTAGCAATTGCCATCATGTCTGCTTTAGGACCTAAAACAAGCAATGTTATTATCGCACTGAGCCTTGTATTTATTCCTTCGATTGCGAGAATTGTTCGTTCAGCTGCGCTTGTTGTAAAAGAAAAAACATTTATTGAAGCGCTAAAAGCTCAAGGAGCAAGCTCACTTCGAATCATTTGTTTTCATATGGCACCAAACGTCTTATCGCCTTTAATCGTTCAAGTAACATACGTGTTTGCCGTGACGATTTTAACAGAGGCTTCGCTAAGCTTTTTAGGAGCCGGAATTCCTGCGCCAACACCAAGCTTAGGAAATATGCTGTATGACGGAAAGCTTGCGATTTACAACGCGTGGTGGATGACCGTGTTTCCGGGTGTATTTATCATTTTAATTGTACTTGGCCTTAATTTATTTGGTGACGGTCTGCGCGATTGGTTAAATCCGAAAAACGTAATGCTGAAGAAAAGGAGGAAAAAACGTTGAGTAACGCCCTTTTAAAATTAGAAGACTTACAAGTAACTTTTACAACGTATAGCGGAGAAGTAACGGCTGTTGACAATGTATCTCTTCAATTAAATAAAGGAGAAGTATTGGGCATTGTCGGTGAATCCGGATCTGGAAAAAGCGTAACGTCCGAATCTATTCTTCAGTTATTAGATGAAGACCTAACAAGCTACGATGGTAAGATTTTGTTTGAAGGAAAAAACTTATTAGACATGTCTTCAAAGCAAATTCAAAAGCTAAGAGGAAACGAAATCTCAATGATTTTCCAGGATCCCATGTCGTCATTAAATCCCGTTATGCCAATTGGAAAACAAATTGCTGAAGTGATTCGTCTGCATCAAAAAGTCTCTAAAAAAGAATCGCAAAAGAAAGTCGTAGAGCTTTTAAGACTAACTGGCATTCCGTCTCCAGAGCAGCGAGCAAAAGAGTATCCGCATGAAATCTCGGGAGGAATGAGGCAGCGCATTATGATTGCGATGGCTTTAGCCTGCGAGCCGAAGCTTCTTATTGCCGATGAGCCAACAACGGCTTTAGACGTAACCATTCAAGCGCAAATCCTTGATCTTATGATGGATTTAAAAGACAAGCTCAACATGGGCGTGCTGTTCATCACCCATGACTTAGGCGTTGTCGCTAATATTTGTACAAAAGTAGCCGTGATGTATCTAGGACAAGTGATGGAAGAAACGGACGTTAAAACGCTGTTTTCAAAGCCGCTTCATCCTTATACAATGGGCTTAATTAAGTCGGTTCCTCACTTAGATGGCGACAGAACACAAGAACTTTCGTCCATTCCCGGAACCGTTCCGCCGCTTTCAAACGTGCCAGATGGCTGTCGTTTTGCACCAAGATGCCCGTTTGCAACGGAAAAATGCCATAAAGAAGTGCCTGTTTTAGAGCATGCCGATGAGACGCATCGCGTTCGATGCTGGCACTATGAAAAAATTCAAGAAGGAGAGGTTGCGTATGTCTAGTGAAGCAAAGCAGCAAAGCGTGAGGCCCTTGCTTGAAGTTCGCAACCTGCAAAAATACTATCCGGTTCGTTCTGCTTTAGGAAAAGCGAAGGGACAAATCAAAGCGGTCCAAGATGTATCCTTTGACATTTATGAAGGCGAAACGTACGGATTAGTAGGTGAATCTGGCTGCGGAAAGAGTACAGCAGGGCGCACGCTTTTAAAATTAGTAGAACCAACAGGCGGAGAAGCACAGTTTAATGGAGAAAGTATTTTCGAATCCAAAGCATCACGCTTACGAACCATTCGTAAAGATTTGCAAATGATTTTCCAAGATCCGCATACTTCCCTTAACCCAAGGAAAAAGATTGGAGCTTCCATTCAAGAAACATTAACAATTCATAATGTAGGCGCAAAAAGCGAGCGAAAGCAGCTTGTCATTGAGTTATTAAAAAAGCTTGGTTTTAACGAAGAAGATTACAACCGCTATCCGCACGAATTTTCAGGCGGTCAGCGCCAGCGTATAGGCATTGCACGTTCATTGATTTTGAATCCAAAGCTCATCATTTGTGATGAGCCGGTTTCAGCGCTGGACGTATCCATTCAAGCCCAAATCTTAAACTTACTGCGCAGCTTGCAAAGAGAAATGAAGCTTTCATATCTCTTTATCTCCCACGATTTAAGCGTCGTAAGACATATTGCAGACCGCGTGGGCGTGATGTATTTAGGAAGATTAGTAGAAGAAGGACCAACAGATGAGATTTTTTCAAACCCTCGTCATCCTTACACAAAACTTCTTTTATCATCTGTCCCAGCGATTAACGAACATGAAAAACGTGAAAAAATTGAGGTTAAAGGTGAAATTCCTTCTCCTCTTAATCCACCTTCAGGCTGTGCGTTTCATAAAAGATGCCCGTTCGCATTTGACCGCTGCATGAAAGAAACACCTGAAGATACAGTGATTGATAGCAAGCATAAAGTAAAATGTCATCTATATAGTTAAGGTGAAAATCTGTAGCGATAGAGAAAACAAACATATTGATGCAGCAGCATAATTGAATGAATAGAAATGAAAAAGTCACTAGTACATCTAGTGGCTTTTTTCTTTGAAAACATTGGGTTCCAAGGGTAGTGAAAAGTCATTATTTAGCATATTAGATTCATTTTTATATAAAAAACGAATATTTTAACGATAATATAGTTCTATAAATATACATAAAAAGGGGTTTTTATATGAAAAAGGGATCTTTTGTTTTGGGAATTTCACTACTGTTATGTGTAGGTAGCTTAACCGGGTGTAGTTTTTCAGATGAAAAGGAAGCCGCTACAAGCACTCAAGAAACCAAGGAGAACGCAACAAAGAAAAACGTAGAAGCAATCAAGAAAGTAACGAAGCAATCAAGAAAAAAGAGCCTCAAGACAATGCTACAGAAGAGTCGGATAAAAAAACAAATAAAGTCACAGAAAAAGAGAAAGACTCCTCAAAACCAGGGGATAAACAGAAAGAAGATTCTACGCAAGCAGCAGATAAAACTGAATCAGCGCCTAGTCAAGTTGACTGGGGTAGCACGTGGAGCAGAAATATTGATACAGACCCCGCTGGAATAGATATTACTAATTTAAAAGGCGACACGTTTAAGTTCAAATTAAACGCAAATCATTTTGACAACCCAGAAGATGTTAGTACTGGAATTGTGAGTGCAGGGGATGTGGAAGGAACTGCAAAGATTAAAGGAAATGTCGCTACTCAAATAACGGATGATATAGACGGTGGTTGTATGATTACGATGACTAACTATACAAGTTATATAAAAGTTGATTATCAGCCAAGCTGTACCAGTTCTGGTGGAGGAATAGGCGTTTACTATGATGGAAAATATCAAAAAGGAAGTATGTCGGAAACACCTCAGATAAAAGCAAAAAGAACAGATGATGCTGAGGATTCACAACAAAATCCACAAGGTAGCGAAAAATCTGCTGCTGAAGACGCACCAGCCGAGGATACGCAAACATTACTGACTCACGAACAAGCGGAGGAGTTAGTTAGAAAACAACAAGGTTATTCTATTAATGATCCGGTACACATTGTTGTTTATGACCACGATGATGAGGATGGGAATTATGTTATCCACGATCTTGAAGATGTAAAAGACGACCCTAATACACCTTACAGCGAAGCACACGAAGCTACCTATGGATGGTACTCAGTAAATCCTAAGACAGGTGAAATTATTGATTTACTTAATGATGCATATTAAACAAGAAGTTTTGCCTATTGACTTGTTTTTTGTGTTAAAGAAGGAAGGTCTATGTTGCCTCTAACTATTTAATTACGGCATTTATTCTACAAGTTATTCCTTAGATAAAGCCTTTGTTTTCTTTTAGAAAAGAAATTTTTGTGACATAGGGGCGGGTGATATTAAAAAAAGTTTAGTGCCTTACGACCAATGATTGTATCACGATAAGATAGATGAATGGCCCTTTTTAACCTACCTATCCTAATATATGGAGATATGAAAACAAAACGTGTTATGATGGTATCGGTGATAATTATGGGTAAAAAAGCAGACAAAACGAACGTAATGCGAATTTTAGATCAGAAAAAAATTGAGTACAATTATTATTCTTATGAAACTAAAAATCTGAGTGGAGTACAGGTAGCTACTTCGCTCGGAGAGGATCTTGCTAAAGTCTTCAAGACACTTGTGACCGTTGGAAAATCAAAAGAACATTATGTCTTCATGGTACCGGTTGAAAAGGAGCTTGATTTAAAGAAAGCGGCAAAAGCAGCTGGTGAAAAATCCCTAGAAATGATTCCTCAAAGAGAGCTGTTGCCTCTGACAGGATATGTTCACGGAGGGTGTTCTCCTATCGGGATGAAAAAGCAGTTCACAACCTTCATTGACTCTACGGCAGAAGACTGTGAAACGATTTACTTTTCAGGCGGGCGTGTAGGTCATCAGATACAGCTACCACTAAGTGACTTATCAAAAGTAATTCGTATACGTCCGGCAGACATCACAAAAGATAGTTAAAATGTAGTTCCCTTGAGCGAAACGCACTTAGACATAAGCGTTTCGCTTTTTTAGTTGGTTTAATTACTGTTGGAATAACAAAAACAAAAGTAAAAAGACAGAAAAAATGATATTATATAGTTAATATATGGAAACTTTATAAAAAGGATAGGAGGAGGACAAAAATGATTAAATCAATTATTGGTGGGTTCATTTTATCTTTTATACTTTTAGTAGCATGTACAATAGCTAACGTAAATTCAGAAACAGTACTTTTCACCGCTTTCATTATATTAGTGGGGCTAGCTCTTATCATATCTGGAGCAGCTGTAAGCGGTGATCGAATGAGAGCTAACCTTTCCACAGAATCAAAAGCAGACAAGAAGTGGAGAATAACAAATTCTATAAACCTTATGTTAGCTGCCGCTCCAGTTCTCGGGGTATTTCTTCTCATTCATTACTTTGTATAGTTTATTCTTCGACATGTAAGAGCAACCCGCAAGGTCCTAAAAAACAAACTAATTATTCATAAGATAATAGCGAAAAGAGGTGCTAGGATGAAAGAAATCACTTCAACTATGGTGAACCCGACAATAAAAAAGCTGTTATCTTATGCAACTTTAGAAGAGAAGGTTGATGGAGAGTATAAAAAATACACGTGTTTGCCAAGTCGGAAATTATATAGTATTGAAGTAAATGGAGACACAGTTAGCTGTATAGGAGTTAAATTTCTTAACGCCAAGGAAGCTGTTATAAAACATATAGCTGTTTTACCAAAAGAGAGAGGGAAAGGAATAGGAAGCAGCATCATTCGCTTTCTTTGTAAGAACTATGATATACATTCTATTTTTGCTGAGACAGATAAAGAGGCAGTAAACTTTTATTCTAAGTTTGGCTTCCAAATAACAAGTTTAGGTGAAAAATATCCCGGAGTGGAGCGATTTTTGTGTGAATTTAAAGTTAAATGAGATAAATTTTGGATTGCAAGAAAAAGAGAGCTGCAAGATGACCAATAACGAAAGCAAATAAAAGGCATTCAAAATATGATATAATACATTTAGCAGCTCCTTATATTTATAGGGCTAAAATTACATACAACTTAACATCAAAGAAGCTAAAGGCCGAGAGTAAAAGAATATTAATTACCGAACAAATATGTTTTGTTTGCGATAACAAAAAGCCTCTAGAAAGAGGCTTTTCTTTATAAAAAAGATTGACAGAATATTTCAATATCATTTTATTTTGGTTCTTGAAATTCCAATACCTTAAGAAATACATAATAATAAAAGACATTTTTCATCTACTTAACTAAAGGTTTTTTAAAAGGAGACAGCTATATCTTATGTATGTTACACTCCGCCCGTTTTGTTTTATTTTATCTATTATCTTATTTCTAGCTTATCTTCCGGTTTCTGTAAAAGCAGAAACTGTACCCAATAAAAAAGCAAATTACGCAGCCGAAAAAAATACATACCGCATTGCTGGAGAAAAACATCTTGCGCCTTTTTCTTACGTGAACGATGAAGGAGTATTTACTGGTTTTAGTATTGATATGCTCAATCAAATAGCGAAAGAAGAGAATGTGAAATTTACATATATTCCAATGGATCTTTATCAAGCAACAAAAGCACTGCAAGAAGGTAAAATTGATGCCATTATGGGCTTGGAGTATTCGGCTAATCAAAATCAAGTGTTTAAGTTTTCCGATCCATATTTTACGATGGCAGATGCCGTAGTCATTCCAAACTCATTAAAATCCTCGGTTACATCTTTAACCGATTTACGAGGCAAAACAGTTGCCATGCGGGAAGATAAAATCTCCTTTGAACTGCTGATGAATGTAAGAAACATAGAGTTTCAAGTGGCTTTAAATCCAGAGGATGCGCTCAATCTCCTGTTTTTAAATCGGGCTGATGCTTTTTTTTCAAACAAGTGGACCGCGGAATTTTATCTTGAGAAATCAAAGAAAAAAGGACAGTACACTATACTCGATAATGTAGGAATACCTTCAGAGTTTGCGGTTGCAACTCGACCTGAAAACGCAAAATTTTTATCGATCATTAACCGTTCAATTTCACGTATGCAGGCGGATGGAACATATCAAGAACTATATAGAAAATGGTTTGTTTCTTCTTCAGAAGAACGCCTAAAAGAATTGCGCAATTGGATTGTTTTTCTTCTTATTATAGTTGTCTTAACACTAGGTAGTTTATTTACCATATATCTTTGGAACAAGCGATTAAAAAAAGAAGTAAAAAAACGTACATCGGCGCTTGCTGATGCGAATCAAAAGCTGCAGATTCAGCAAAAAGCAATTTCACAGGCGCATGCATTTCAGACACAAGTTATTAACCATATGTATTACGGAATTCTTACATTTGATCAATCGCTAAACCTTACAACTATCAATCAGCGGGCAAAAGAAATTCTTCTCATAGAGGATAAAACATTTCAATCTAGTCATATTCATCAACATCCGCTTATCCAGCAAATTTTTAAAACGTATAATACGATAAAGCAATCGCAAATGGCATTGCCATTTACAAAAGAAATTCAGCACAAACAAAATGGAGAAGTCTATTTTGTATTGTATCGAGTAATTCCGCTTTATGAAGATACAACTAAAATGAACGGTTATTTACTGACACTAGCCGATCGTTCTGAAGAAAGACTGCTTGAGAAGAAGTTAGCAACTCAAGAGAAAATGCGTGCGTTAGGTCAGCTGGTCGCAGGTGTGGCACACGAAATTCGTAATCCGCTTACATCCGTAAAAACGTTTATTGATTTGCTGCCAAATAAATATGAAAATCCAGAGTTTCGAAAAGAACTGTCCAAGCACGTTCCAGAAGCACTGAGAAGAATGAATCGTATTGTTGAAAGTTTAGTAGATTATGCCCGGCCTAAATACCCTCAGAAAATAGCTTTTGACGTAGAAACATTTATAAACTCTGTAGCGGTTATTATTAGCCCTACGTTAAAAAAAAAAGCGGTTCACTTATCTCTTGATATTGAACCGGGTATGCGTCTTTACAGTGATCCCGATCAAATTAAACAAATTATGCTAAACCTGATGTTAAATGCGCTGGACGCGATGGAAAGCAGTCCTCGTAAGGAGCTCTCTATCAGGGCTGTAACAGAAAATGGATTGGGTTTTATTAATGTTAGTGATACAGGAAAAGGCATAGATGAAAAAGACGTCCCACATATTATGGAACCTTTCTATACAACAAAAAAGCAGGGCGTGGGTCTTGGTTTATCACTATGCTATCAGTGGATAGAAGAGAATAATGGAGAAATTACGATGCAAACAAAAAAAGGAAATGGTACAACATTTACGATTGTCTTGCCTGTTACGAAAGAAAAAGGAGGCCATTCATATGAAACCGACTGTTCTCATTCTCGATGACGAACCTGCTATTGGTTCATCTCTTCGTTTTGCTCTAGAAACAAACTACGAAGTGACCAATCTTACAGAAGTACCGGAAGCTTATCAATTTTTACGCAGTCAGCCTGTCCACGTTGTTTTGCTGGATTGGCGACTCGGCGAATATAATGGGCTTGAAGTGCTAAGTAAAATTAAAGACATTCAGCCTCAAACATCCATTATTATGATGACGGCTTACGGGACGATTGAATCGTCTATAGAAGCTATTAAAAGAGGAGCTTACCATTACATTACAAAGCCTCTTGATATTGAAGAGCTTCATATATTAATTGAAAAAACGCTTGAACACCAGGAGCTTCATGATAAAGTTCGTGAATTAAGCGAAACGATTGAGAAAATAAAAGGCTACGATCAAATGATTGGTGAAAGTGCAGCTATGAAACAAGTTTTTTCGATTATTAATAGAGTAAAAGACATTGATTCGAACGTGCTTATATTCGGTGAAAGCGGTACTGGAAAAGAGCTAGTAGCGCGAGGGATTCACCGTCAGGGAAAGCGAGCAAACGGACCGTTTATTTCCGTTAACTGTGCGGCTATTCCAGAGACTTTACTTGAAAGTGAACTTTTTGGTTTTGTAAAAGGCGCCTTTACAGGAGCTACTCGCAATCAAAACGGGAAAGTAGCCGCAGCTGATGGAGGAACTCTTTTTTTAGATGAAATTGGTGAGATGCCTCCGTCGTTGCAAGCAAAAATGCTTCGATTTTTACAAGAAAAAGAAATAACGCCTCTTGGCTCATCGGAAACAAGAAAAGTAGATGTTCGGATTGTGAGTGCCACTAATAAAGAATTAAATCGTATGGTAAAAGAAAATGGCTTTCGCGAAGACTTATATTTCCGCTTGAATGTCATCCCTATCACACTACCGCCATTACGGGAACGGAAGGAAGATATAGCGCTGCTTATTCCATACTTTTTGCAAAAATACTCAGAAGAAATGGAGAAACCGCTTTGTGTGCTGTCTTCAAATGCATATAAAAAGCTTTTAACGTATGATTACCCTGGAAATATAAGACAGCTAGGGAACATTCTTGAATATGCAGTTGCTATGACCAAAGATGGAACGATTATGGAAAAAGATTTACCTATAACTGTTCAACACGAACAAGAGATTTCTTTGTCACGCTATGAGAATGAAAATTTCACCGAAGAAACAAAATTAATTAATATTCCAATTAACTACACGATGAAAGAAGCAGAACAGCTAATTATCGAATCAGTCCTTGAAGAGTGTGGAGGCAACCGCAGAAAAACAGCTCAGGCACTCGGTATCAGTGAACGAAGTATCCGTAACAAACTTCATCTTTACCGCACAATTCAACAAAAGGAGGCAAAAAATGCCGAGTAGGAACATATTTCCGTTTCTACCCGGCATTTTTTGCCGGGTTCTTGTCAGTTCCTCTGCCATTTAAGCGTTTTTTTGTTGGCACGAAAATTGCAACATATTATTGTAAGCGCCCACATCAAAGAAAATAGAGGTGAATAAATGAAGAGATATATAGGGGTGGCGCTCGTTTTCTGTTTACTATTTATCATAGCCGTCTTAAATAGAGATTTACTAACTATTCATAAGGAAAAAGAAAACAGCACTGACTCTAACGCAAAGGCTAGTGAAGGGTTTGACGACAAACCGCTTACTATTGTAACAGGAGGACCAACAGGTGTTTACTTTCAGTTAGGCAATGCTCTAGCCAGAGTTTATGGAGAAAAGCTAGGAATCCAAGCCAGCGTAGAGACAACGGACGCTTCTGTAGAAAATATTAGTAAAATTGCGCAAAAAAAAGCCGAGCTCGGCTTTTCGATGGCAGATATGCTGGCAAGTTCTCGGGGAAAAGAAAAAGCCGTAATTAATAAGAAAGATTTATCCAATGTAAGAGCAGTAGCTTCTTTATATCCAAACTATATGCAAATTGTAGCTCTGAAGTCGGCTAGAATTCATACGCTTCAAGATTTAAAAGGGAAAAACGTGGTAGTAGGAGCGCTTGGCAGTGGTACAGAGGTATTGGCTATGAGAATTCTAAACAGCATGGACATCAGCACTCAGAATTTTCATGCACGGTTTCTACCTTTTTCTGAAGGGATTGAAGGAATTAAAAATGGAACCGCAGATGCAGCTTTTCTTTCTTCTGGATATCCTAACTCAGGAATTACAGAGTTAGCCTCAACGAACGAAATTGAACTGATTTCAGTGCCTGAAGAAGTGACAGAAAAATTAAAAAAATCATACCCGCCACTAGGGAGTGGGATGATTCCGGCTGATACATATAAGGATGTCAACACAGAAACAAAAACAGTCATGGTTAAAAACCTTTTGATTACTAATAAAGATATGCCGCAAAAAAAAGTATATGAACTGACAAAAGCTTTGTTTGAAAACATAGAAGAGCTTGAGCAAACAAATAGCTCTGCTGAAAAAATAACGTTAGCAAAAGCGGTAGAACAACTTCCTTTACCACTGCACCCGGGTGCAAAAAAGTATTATGAAGAAAAAGGCATTATAAAATAAACTAAATCTTTATCTATAAAGTTGTACAGAAGAAAACACTACTTAAAGAAAAGAGGGATTAATTATGGCTCATACTAGTGAAGCTGCAAACAACAGGCGTGTTACAAGTAATATTTTTAAAGGATCTGTTGGAAATTTAATTGAATGGTACGATTGGTACGTTTACTCTGCTTTTGCCGTCTATTTTTCATCGCAATTTTTCCCAGAAGGCGATCCAACAAGTCAGCTGCTTAACACAGCCGCAATCTTCGCTGTTGGTTTCTTAATGCGTCCAATCGGTAGTTTGCTAATGGGACGCTATGCCGATCGATATGGTCGCCGTGCTGCGCTTACCTTATCTATTACCATCATGGCGAGCGGTTCTTTGATTATCGCTTGTACCCCTAGCTATGGCACAATAGGGTTATTATCTCCTATTATTCTAGTACTCGCACGTTTGCTTCAAGGAATCTCCTTAGGGGGAGAATACGGAACGTCTGCAACTTATCTTTCTGAAATGGCGAGCAGCGGGCGAAGAGGATTTTATTCAAGCTTTCAGTATGTAACGCTTGTTGCTGGTCAGCTGGTAGCATTAGGTGTTCAAATTATTCTGCAAAACGTTCTTAGTGAAGCAGATATGATTTCATGGGGCTGGCGTATTCCTTTTGTTATTGGAGCCATCGGCGCGCTAAGCGTTTTATGGCTGCGACGTACGATGGATGAGTCAGAGCAATTTTCTAAAATGGACTCTGAAAGCCGTGAAAATGCAGGGACTATTAAAGCACTCATGAAGCACCCTAAAGCAGTGTTGACCGTTATTGGTTTAACATTAGGAGGAACGGTTGCATTTTATACGTATACAACGTATCTACAAAAATTTATGGTAAACAGTGTAGGGCTGGATAAAGGGGTCGTAAGCTGGATTAACTTCTGTGCGCTGCTTGTATTTGTTGTCATTCAGCCAATAGCAGGGATGCTATCTGATAAAATTGGACGCAGACCTCTGTTAATGAGCTTTGGTATTTTGGGAACATTGCTGACTGTACCGCTGTTTCTTTTTATGAAACAAGCACATAACCCAGTCATGGCCTTTCTATTAATGACAGTTGGACTTATCATTGTAACAGGCTATACATCTATTAACGCTATTGTAAAAGCTGAGCTTTTTCCAACGGAAATTCGAGCTCTTGGTGTAGGATTACCGTACGGACTTACAGTTGCCATATTTGGAGGGACAGCAGAATTTATCGCCCTATGGCTAAAAAGTATTGGCCATGAATCAATTTTCTTCTTCTATGTAGCAGGGTGTATTGCCATCAGCTTTCTTGTTTATTGGCGTATGGGAGAATCCTCTAAAGATTCATACATAGAGTCCGAGTTGAAAACAGATGACAAAGACGACAACATCCCGCCAAATAATGTGAGTTTTTAATTTTGCTTAAACAAATAATCGTTCGATAACATAAAAAGGACTGGCTATAAAAAGCCAGTCCTTTTTTATACACTTAAAAGATATTTATTTTGTAGTTGGTTCAGAATAAGGAAAGATAGGGTCTTTTAAGCTAAACTCACGCGTGCCTTCTTCGATAAGACCCACTGTTTTATCGCTATCGTAGAGGGCTAACAGAAATTCAGCCATTTCTTTTGACGTGTGATACTTAGCAACTTTCCCCTTATACTCAAAGCTGTCTGTACCAAACGAGCGCTGAGCAAATTCTGTTTCCGTAGCAGCAGGGGCTAATACTTTTGCCTGCATTTTAGCTCCTTTTGTTTTTAGTTCCTGAGCTATGCCTTCTGTAAATGCACTTACATAAAATTTTGTGGCGGAATACGTAATGGAAGTAGCTACTACGTTATAGCCTGCTCTTGAAGAAATATTGATAAGCTGTGTGCCTTCAACGTTTTCATAATCTTTTACAAATAAAGATGAAAGAATGGTTAATGCCTCGATATTTAAATGAAGCATTTTCTCCACTTTATTTAAATCTTGATCTGCAATCAAACTAAAATCTCCAAAGCCTGCGTTGTTAATAAACGTTTCTAGTTCATAACCTTGCAACGACTTATAAAACTCATGCGCGTTTTCTGCAGTTGATAAATCAACAGATTTAATAACAACGTCGACGTTCTGATGGTTACTTGTAATTTCAGTTTTTAACTCTTCTAATTTATCTTCTCGGCGAGCAGCTAAGATAAGGTTTTTGCCACGCTTTGCAAACGCGAGAGCCGTTTCATATCCAATTCCTGAACTTGCTCCGGTGATGACTGTATATTTCATGTGTATGTCTCCTTTTATCACAAATTTATCCCACTGATTAGCAGCGGGATGCATTCGAAATGAAGTTCATTATCTTTGTCTAATATTCCACGCGTATACTTGTATTAAACATACTAAATCACCTAAAGTTGTTACCCAACGCAGAGCATAACTTACTCTATGAATTTGTACCACTAAAGAGTGAAGAGAAAAATAATGAAAGACATATATGAAAGATAAGATACATAATAAAAGGATTATTTTGTGATATAACGAAATAGAGAGTATATACATCAGAAATAGAGAGAGGGTAAACTCCGTGAATACTTTATGTTCCTTTTTTATGAATCCAGTTTTAAGCGCTTCAACTTTTTTAATAGAATTACAGAGTGCGTTCTTTCGCCCTATTTGGAAAGAGTATAATTATGATGATTACTTTACCTACAAGGTATATGTTCCAAGTACATATACTGGGTTAAGTAAAGTACCATTAATCGTTATGCTTCATGGATGTCAACAAGACGCAGATGATTTTGCTGCGGGTACGGAAATGAATAAGCTAGCGGAAGAAAAAGGTTTTATTGTTCTCTATCCCCAAATGAATTACTTTGCTAATTCCAACGGGTGCTGGAATTGGTTTTATGAGTATAACCAGTTTCGCGGTAATGGAGAGCCAGACATAATAAAAGATATGATTGATCACATAACCACTAAATATGCGATTGATTCTACTAATATCTACCTTGCTGGCATGTCAGCTGGAGGCTTTATGGCGAATGTGATGGCTATTGCTTATCCTGATATATTTAAAGCGGTAGGCATTCATTCAGCAGGCAGTAATGCGTATGCTGTAGACCTCATAACAGCCGGAGAAGTTATGCTATATGGATCTCTAAATCCTGAATTTGACGGTGATGAAGCTTATAAGAAAATGGGACCTTACGCACGGCCTGTTCCCATCATTACGTTTCATGGCCAATCAGATACAACAGTTAATCCAATTAATGCGTCTACATTAATTCAGCAGTGGATTTATACATATAAGCATTTCGGTATCGACCTACATGAAAATGCTGCTTCTTACACTTCAAGGGAAAACGAAAATCATTATAGTTACATAACTTATGACTACGTAGATGCAGAAAATAAAATCTGGATGAAAAAAATTATGGTAGAGGATATGGGGCATGCATGGTCAGGTGGAAATGACAATGGATCAGATACTGATTCAAAAGGTCCTAATGCTTCAAAAATGATGTGGGATTTTTTTGAGGCACAGAATGATTAAATAAAATATGAACGAACGATCAAGATGTACTACTAAATAACATCTGCCTTCATTTTTTTGAAACAAATAATTGTCGATCAACAGTAAAAAAGGATCTTATCGAAAGATCCTTTTTCTGTTATCAACCAGCATTTCTTAACAAGTAGCTTCAAACCGATTTAACAATACATCTAGATCCTGACTGATTTTAATCGTATTACTACTTGTAAACCCTTCTTCTAGGGCAATCATCATCATCATTTTTCGTATAAATTCTATCTTTATCAGCAGTAGCCTACATTTGAAACACATTAAGTTTCCTCCACTTGCCACGTCATTTTAAAGGTTTAAATTATTGAATTTTTTATGTAAAAACGGTTCAAATCTAAAAATAGAACCTAAAAAATATAGTAACAAATAGATAGTGTCGAAGTCTGTCGTATTTTGAATTCAGATATTTTCATTTAAAAAGAATTGACTCTTAAACGTTTTGCTGGAAGCTGCGCTCTGTCTTAATTATGATTGTTCCACCGGTTGTAAATAACTGACGGAGTAACAGAGCTTACCCTGTTTTTTGGATATAGGCATAATCAGATTACATTTAGGCATGTTAACATAAGATTGGACTTATTTAAGTTAGTCAACTTTAAACCAAAACATATCTTTTTTTCATTTATTGGTTTCTGTTTAACTATTTATGGGTATCGGGCACTGACAAATAAAGATAAATGATAGGTGAGGGCCGTTTCTAACCGCTATAGACTTTGTAAAAAGCGCAACAAAAAAGCGTCTGTTAAGACGCTTTATATATAATACATATACTGCTCTTCTTTATTGGCATTTGTTGTTTCATGGATTATTTCTTCCGGGATATTGGACGTCCGGTTAGTAAAAAGCATAAACAACGCAATAATTGATGCCACAAAACCTAAAGTAACAATCACAATAAATCCCTCCCTTTAGAATATATATTCTACTTTCATCTTCATTTTCCTATATTTATTTTATACCCTTATTTTATTTTCTCAACACATAGAATAAAAAGAGTGTATGCATCGCCTGAATATCCATCCAAAGTAAATACAATCAAGGGAGCTTAAAACAGACATTTCACTTAAAAAAGTAGGAAACCATAAAGATTTCTTCGTATTCGGGGCATGAATCATTAAAATTATTAATCATTAAGATAACTTATTTATATTGTACGAATGAAAGAAATTTATATATATTAAAAATACGAAATATTCATTAAATTATACGAGGGTTTGTTTTAAGTTAAAAAGAAAGAAGCTGCTGCTTTAAAGGCAACAAGTAAGCAGTATAAGATTAGGGAGTTACACGAAATATAAAAGTTATAGAAATGAATACAAGTAGAATTCTTTTTGCTCAAATATTCACATAGTTTTCATTCGTAAAAAAGACTGAAAATTTTGATAATAAATTTCACTTTTATTAAGGGGGACTTTTTATGACAACAACGGTTTTAAATGTATCAACTTATTCTTTTTATCTTAACGGTGAGTGGAAAGAAAGCAAATCAGGGCAGACGATCGATATTGTTTCTCCATACCGTCATGATGTGATTGGAAAAGTGCAGGCTATCACAAAAGAAGAAGTCGATGAAGCGGTACATGCCGCACAGAAAGCTCAGAAGGAGTGGGCGGAAACTTCTCTGCAAGACCGTGCCAAATATTTATATAAGTGGGCAGATGAGCTGGTAAAAATGCAGAGTGAAATTGCCGAAATTATTATGAGAGAAGTTGGAAAAAGCTTAAAAGATGCAAGGAATGAAGTCGTGCGCACAGCTGATTTTATTCGCTATACAGTTGAAGAAGCCCTTCATATGAATGGAGAAAGCATGAAAGGAGATAGTTTTCCTGGAGGTTCTAAGTCTAAAGTTGCCATTGTTGAACGCGTGCCTTTAGGCGTGGTACTTGCGATTCCTCCATTTAATTATCCGGTAAATTTGTCAGCTGCTAAGCTTGCGCCTGCGCTTATTTCAGGAAATGCAGTTATCTTCAAACCCGCAACGCAAGGAGCGATCAGCGGTATTAAGATGATTGAAGCTCTTGATCAAGCAGGTATTCCACAAGGACTTGTAAACGTCGTAACGGGTCGCGGATCTGTAATTGGTGATTACTTGGTTGAACATAAAGGCATTAACATGATTTCGTTTACCGGAGGAACAAATACGGGTACTCAGTTAGCTAAAAAGGCAGGCATGATTCCTCTTGTACTAGAACTTGGAGGAAAAGACCCGGGTATTGTATGTGAAGATGCAGATTTACAGGAAGCAGCAAAACATATTATAAGCGGAGCATTTTCTTATTCGGGTCAGCGCTGTACAGCTATTAAACGTGTACTTGTACATGAAAAAGTGGCAAACGAGCTGGTCGACATCCTAAAAGAAGAAGTACATAAACTATCAGTTGGTTCTCCTGAAGATGGATGCACAATCGTTCCATTAATTGATAGTAAGGCAGCGGACTTTATTCAAATTTTAATTGCAGACGCGCTCGGAAAAGGTGCAGAAGTTGTGACTGGGAACAAGCGTGAAGGCAACCTTATCTATCCTACTCTTTTAGATGACGTGAATGATACTATGCGCGTAGCATGGGAAGAACCATTTGGTCCTGTGTTACCAATTATCCGCGTCGCTTCTGACCAAGAAGCCATTGACATCGCAAACGAATCAGAATTCGGCTTACAAGCAAGCGTTTTCACAAAAGATATTAATAAAGCCTTCTCAATTGCAAATAAAATGGAAGTCGGTTCCGTTCAAATCAACGGCCGCACAGAACGCGGCCCTGATCATTTTCCTTTTATCGGCGTAAAAGGATCCGGTATGGGCGCTCAAGGTATTCGTAAAAGTATTGAATCGATGACTCGTGAAAAAGTAACGGTATTAAACCTTCAATGATTGAATTCCATGAGCTATCCAATCGACCCAGTAGAATGTAGAGAATCTCATGGAAAAAAGCCTGTGCTCCAAAAAGCACAGGCTTTTAAACGTCTTATTTGTCTATCACTCGATTCCGTCTTTATAGTTCTTATGCCAGTTTTTATCCCCTTTGTGCTCGATATCTTCAACGGTTTTTTCGAGCTCTGACATAATGAGTGTTTTTACTTCATAGATGGTATCAAAAAAAGCTTTCTCTTCATCCGGATTCGGCTTTATTTTGGCTGCTGCCGAAATATCAACATATCTGCGATGTTCAGTTGTTAATTTATCAAGCGCATCAAAAATATGAGAGGTCAGAACAGCAACCTCCTTATGATTATC
This sequence comes from Priestia megaterium, assembly GCF_009497655.1. Classification (NCBI taxonomy): domain Bacteria; kingdom Bacillati; phylum Bacillota; class Bacilli; order Caryophanales; family Bacillaceae; genus Priestia; species Priestia megaterium. The sequence continues at coordinate 1,799,523 of NZ_CP023317.1, forward strand.
AGGCAGTTTTTCTTTTAATGTTTCAATTCTTTTATCCATGTTAAAGTCCCCCTATAACGTGTTGTATTTATGTAACTTTCCCACTAATAAAAACGAATAACCTTAAATAGCAAAAATTCATGGGAATTAGCACGTGAAACAAAATTATACTACAGGATATCATGTTAAAGTGAAAAAACGGTGAAATGAGTGGATATATTTTCAATATAGAGAAGTTTGTACTAATAAAAGAAGAGGTCATTTAGCAGGTAACCTTTGTCCGTGTTTTCAAGCCTTGCCTATATTTAATCGATATAAAGCTTTTTTTAAAATATTTGTGAGTTGATTCATTTTGCATCAAAACAATTTTTTGATATATTATAGATGTGTTTAAAAATGCAACAGAAGGTGATTGAATGGAAGTACTGGCTATCGCTCCTTATAACGGTTTAAAAGAGCTAATGATTACCCTAGGAGAAAAAGAAGAATTCGAGTTGCAAGTAGAGATAGGTGATTTAGAAGAAGGCCTGACTCTTGCTAAAGATGCAATACATAATGGCATAGATATCATCATCAGTCGAGGAGGAACGGCGGAACTCATCCAAAGAGAGTTGACTATCCCGGTTGTTGAAATTGAAGTTTCTGGTTACGATATGCTTCGCGTGCTGACGCTTGCTAAGGGTTACCCAGGAAAAAAAGCAATTGTTGGGTTCTCTCCTATTTCAGAAGGAGCTTCTACAATTTGTGAAATACTAGATATCAATATGTCTGCATACAAAGTCAAAAGCGAGAAAGAAATCGAGCCTATTTTAGTTCAATTACAGCAAGATGGATATACAAATATTATTGGAGATGCCATTACGGTAAAAATAGCTGAAAAGCTTGGACTCAATGGTATATTGCTGACTTCTGGAAAAGAAAGTGTTTTAAAATCTTTTCAAAATGCAAAGAAAATATATGGATTTCTTTCGTCTTTCAAAAAAAATTACTTGATGTCTTATGATATTATTCAACATGAAATGGAAGGAATTGTTGTATACAATTCAACGTCTCAAGCTATTTTTTCTAATCCTTATTTTAATAAGAATTTTATTGACAGCTTTAAACAAAACCTCAATGTAGAAGAGGCTGTAAAGACTGTATGTAACACAGGTTCTTTTGAAACAGTCTTTAGTAGGGATGATGACTTTTGGACAGTAAAAGGATATCCTCTGGAAACCTCACATTCAAAATTGATTATGTTTCGCATTAATCAATATAAGTCCAATGAAAATCAAGGTATAGATGGAATCTCAATTGTGTCTTTACAAAACGAAGCAAGCTCTGCAAGTAACCTTACTACTATCGTCACAAAAAATGAGAGAATGCAAGGTGTTTTAAAAGCTGCAACTATTTATGCTAATACGGAAGAACCTGTATGGATTAGCGGTGAAGAAGGAACTGGAAAAGAACGACTAGCAAAGCTTATTCATGTTAATAGTGAAAGACGTGAATATCCACTGCTTATTATAGATTGTGAAGTTCTCTCAAAAGCACAGTGGGCGCGCCTTCTAGACAAAAGTTCCTATGATGATTTATTAGCCCATAATCCGCATGGAAGCGTTATTTTAAACAATATAGATTTTTTAGAATTGGATACTCAAAAACAATTAGCGAGTTATTTAAAAAAGAATTCAACTACGTGCCGTTTTATAACTTTATCGCGTAAAAGTATCGAATACTTAACTGAAACACAGCGTTTTGATCAAGAGTTGTATTATTTATTAGCTAGTTTAACCTTGGATCTTCCTTCATTAACAGAAAGAAAAGAAGATATCGAAAGCTTAGCTCTTTTCTTTATCGGAGAATACAATATAAAATTCGGCAAGCAAATCGTAGGGATACGTAGCGATGCAAACGAAAACTTAAAGAATTTTGAATGGACTGGTAATATAAAGCAGCTAAAACAGATTATTAAAGAGAGTGTACTATTAGCTGAAGGGGCTTTTTTAGAGCTTCATGATCTAAAGAAAGTAATAAGTACCATTCGCGTTACAAGTGACAATCAGGAAATTGATTTAAACGGAACGTTAGAAGAAATCGAACGAAAAATCATAAAAAGAATATGGTTAGAAGAGGGTATGAATCAAACAAAGACAGCTGAAAGGTTAGGTATAAATCGAACCACTCTGTGGCGGAAACTAAAATAAAATTTCCTATATGTATTCTATTGAGTCAAATTTAAAAACCACTTTATCTATAAGTTAGTAAAGATAAAGTGGTTTTTGTTGTTTAATTTTTAAACAATTCAGAAAATATTAAATTTTATTTTCTTTAACTGTTGATTAATTAAACATTTATGTATATAATTCAAATTGTAAACGTTTTTAAAAAAGTGAATTGTACATAAATGTTGCAAAAATAAACAATTAACTAAATGCAAATAGATAGTGTAGGGAGGAAGGAATATGGAGTTAAAAGGAATTATTCCAGCGTTATTAACGCCTTTAACAAAAGAGCAGAAAATAAACGAACCGGTACTGCGTCAATTAACTAGTCATCTTATTGAATCAGGTGTCCATGGCATTTTTGCTTTAGGAACAAATGGTGAATTTCATCTCTTCACAAAAGAAGAGAAATTAAAAATTGCTCAAGTGATCATTGATGAGGTCAAAGGAAGAATCCCCGTAATTGTTGGTACGGGAGGGAACAGTACAGAAGAAGTTATTGAATTATCAAAGCAGATGGAAAACCTTGGAGCAAATGCTCTTTCTGTTATTACTCCTTACTTTGTTACACCAACTCAAGAAGAAGTGATCGTTCATTTTCAGCAAATAGCAGAAGAAACATCATTACCAGTTCTTTTATACAATATCCCTTCAAAAACGGGAATGAGCTTAGAGCCCGATACTGTCGCCAAGCTAGCGGACGTTCCTAATATAGTAGGAATTAAAGATAGCAGCGGCAGCTTCGAAAATATCAAAAACTATATTCATGTAACAAAAGACAAAGACTTTTCCGTGTTTGCGGGAACGGATTCTTTAATACTAAAGACCTTAGAAGCAGGAGGAGTAGGAGCAGTTGCTGCAACTGCAAATATGGTCCCTGATATTGTCGTATCTATTTACACCAGCTGGTTAAAGGGATTTAATAACGAAGCGGAAGAAGCTCAAAAAAAATTACAGCCTCTTCGAGACACATTCCAATACGGTACGCTTCCATCGGCTTTGAAAAAAGCTGTAGAACTATATGGAATTCCGGTAGGCCCTCCTAAACTGCCAGTCTCTGAACTATCAGGAGAGGGACTTGAAAAGGTAAAAGAAATGGTTGCGGGCTATAAAAAACAGAATGCACTTTAAAATAAACTAACTATAAGGGAAAGAGGTTAAAATGATGCAAAAGCTTTATCAATTTCAAACAGCAAATCATCTTATCGCAGGACCAAATTCAATTGAAAAAGTAGGAGAATACCTTTCTCTATTAGGTACAGAAGTCAAGTCAGCCTTAATTATTACTCAACCATCGATGAAAAGGTTAGGTTTTGTCGAGAAGCTTATTCATCAGTTATCTGACAAAGGCGTATCAGCCTATGTGAATATTGATGTTCTTCCAGAGCCAACGGTTGAAAACATTGAAGAAGTTTTTCAAGCCATTAGCAAAGAACAGTATGATGTATTAATTGGATTTGGTGGAGGAAGCGTGCTGGATGCAACAAAAATTCTTTCAGTCTTACAAACAAATAACCAATCTATCCGTGAACTATTAGGTACAGATTTAGTTAAAAACCCAGGTACACCAACTATCTTAATTCCAACTACTTCAGGAACAGGTTCGGAAGTAACGCCTAATGCGATTGTTACACTGCCCGATGAAGAATTGAAGATTGGAATCGTAAGTAAGTATTTACTGCCTAAATTAGTGGTACTCGATCCAGTTCTAACATTAAGTTTACCAAGACCTATCACAGCTGCAACCGGGATGGATGCATTTACTCACTCATTAGAATCATTTATTTCAAATAAATCAAATTTAATAAGCGATATGGTTGCATTAGAATCAATTCGTCTCATCTCGTCTAGTATTATAGAAGCTTATCAAAATGGGAATTCGGTCGAGGCGAGAGAAAAAATGCTTGTAGGTTCTATGTACGGCGGAATGGCTTTAACAAGTGCAGGTACTGCTGCGGTTCATGCATTAGCATATCCGCTAGGCGGAAAATTTAAAATTCCTCACGGTGTAGCTAATTCGATGCTTTTACCTCATGTGATGGAGTTTAACATGGATGCCATTGAAGATCGGTTGTTCCTCGTAGCTGAGCCTATGGGAATTAAAATAGAGGGTTTTTCAAAGACGGAAGTAGCTCAAAAAGTAGTAAATCGTATTGTAGAGTGGACAAACGTTTTAGAAATCCCACAAAATCTAAAAGAATATGGAGTAAAGGAAGAAGATGTTCCAGAGCTAGCTCTTTCCGCTTCAAAAGTAACGCGATTATTAAATAATAATCCTAAAGAAGTAAGTTTGAAAGATATGGAAGGAATTTACCGTAAATTACTTGTTTAAAAAGGTGATGACATTCTATGAAAATATCCGTTATTTCTGATGATTTAACAGGCGCAAGTGATTGCGGAGGACAATTAGTTCGTTATGGGTTAGATGTTTCTGTTGTTTTAACCAATGACAATAGTAATTTAAGTAAAAAAGAAGCTTTTATATTTAATACGGATAGCCGCGCTGTTTCAGGGAAAGAGGCTTACGAAAGAGTTAAAAACGTTTGTGAAAGAATTCAAGGTGAAACATTTGATGTTATTTACAAAAAAATTGACTCCACAATGAGAGGCAATATCGGACAAGAAATTAATGCTGTGTACGACGTATTTCAACCTGATTTTGTTTTTATCGCTCCAGCCTTTCCAAACGCCGGAAGACAAGTGATTAACGGCGTACATTTTCTGAATCAAAAACGTTTAGATGAAACTGAAGTAGCGAACGATCCTAAAACTCCCGTAAAGGATTCTTTAATTGCCCGACTGGTTAAAAACCAAGCGCAAAAGGAAGTGGGCCATCTTTCGTACAAAGATCTTCATGCAGGATATGAATTTATCTTCAAAAAGCTTAAAGCATACAAAAATCAAAACATTTCATACATCACAGTAGATTCAATTCATGAATCAGATCTTAAATGTCTCGTTGAAACGATAAAAAAGACGGAATTTTCTGTTGTATGGTCCGGTTCAAGCGGGTTAATTAACTATTTACCTCAAGCTTATGGACTACAGCCATCCACAAAGAAAGTCAGTTTTCTAAGAAATGATCAACCTGTGCTATTTGTTATTGGAAGCGTAAGTAAAGTTGGAAGAAATCAGCTGAACCAACTATTACTATACTCTGACACCATTAGTGTAGAAATGAACCCATCAAAAATCATTTTAGACGGTGTTTCCAGACAAAAAGAAATAGATCAGGTAATAGAGAGGGCTTTAACATTTCTGAAAACAGGAAAAAGTATTGCTTTATTCTCTTCAGAAGAAGTAAAAGAAACACAAGAGATTGGTAAAAAACAAGGCTATAGCGCTATTGAAATAAGTGACTATATTTCAATGGCCATGGGAGAAGTAGCTGTAGATCTAATTAATCAATGTACTATTACTAATCTTTTTCTTACAGGAGGAGACACGGCTCAACAAGTGTTAAGTCAATTACAGGTTCATAGACTTCATTTGGTTGACGAAGTGGAGCCTGGTATACCGCTTGGCAAGTTAGATTATAAAAGAGAGATTTTTGCTGTAACGAAAGCAGGAAGTTTTGGTACAGATGTAGCTATGCTTAAAGCTAAGTCGAAGCTGCAGGGGAAAAAAGATGTTTGGGAACCCTCTGTAAGATTAAGCAAATAATTAAACAGTGCAATAAAAATGGAAGTGAATTTTAAAGGAGGAATATGATGAAACCTGTTATCGGAATTACAATGGGCGATGCAGCTGGAGTAGGTCCAGAAGTTATTGTAAAAGCACTAGCAGATCCATCGGTTTATGAAGCTTGTCGTCCTATTGTTGTAGGAGACGCTAAGATAGTAGAAAGAGCGATCAAAATGACACGAACCTCGTTAACTGTCCATCGCGTTAACGAGGTAAATCAAGGAGAATTTACTCATGGGGTAATTGATTGTCTTCATTTGGACTTAGTGCCGGAAGATCTTCCAGTTGGAGAAATCTCATCATTAGCTGGGAGCGCAGCGTTTAAATTTATTAAAAAAGCGATTGAATTAGCAAAACAGCAAGAGATACAGGCCATTTGTACGGCACCTTTAAATAAAGAAGCGTTACATAAAGGCGGCTACACTTACCCTGGCCATACTGAAATTTTGGCAGAGCTTACGAATACAAAGGATTATTCCATGATGTTATCTTCACCAAAGCTAAAAGTCATCCACCTTACTACTCATGTAGGATTAAAAAAAGCAATAGATGCTATTACACCGGAACGAACATACACCGTTATCAAACTTGCTCATGAAACATTAAGTCGCGCAGGGTATAAAAACCCGCGAATTGCCGTTTGCGGAATTAATCCTCACGCTGGAGAGAACGGTTTATTTGGAGAAGGAGAAGAGGAAGAAAAACTAATTCCTGGTATTCAAATTGCAGCTTCTGAAGGGATAAATGTTACAGGTCCATACCCTGCGGATACGCTATTTTTCCGTGCAGTTCGCGGAGATTTCGATATTGTCATCGCTTGTTATCACGATCAGGGACATGTGCCTATTAAAGTCCTAGGGTTAGAAGAGGGTGTCAACATCACAGTTGGTTTAAACGGCGGCGTTATTCGCACTTCTGTCGATCACGGTACAGCATTTGATATCGCAGGAAAAGGAATTGCTGATGAAAGAAGTATGTTAGCTGCTCTTCAATCAGCTGCTGAGCTATCACCTAAAAAGGTTTTAAATAAGTTTTAAAAGTGGCGTTGTTATCAATTTTTTATAAAATGTCTTCGGAGGAATTTGAACATCTTTTACTATGAGTATAGTAGTAATAATATGAATTGTAATCAAAGAACTCCGAAGACAGTGAGTTATATTTGGTAATGTTTTATTACTTCTTCACAGAACACAAATGAAAGCGCTTAATAAATGTCCGCATAAAAACGTTTGACTACTGACCAATGAATCTTTTTAGAACAGAAAAAATGGTAGAAGCATTGAGAAAAATAAATCCTAAAATATTGAAAGTTTTATCGACATATATCAAAATTCTGTTGTTATTATAGGAGGAAATCTATAATGAAAGCATTAAATCCTTCAAGCCTGGTTTTTGTTTTAGCAGTAATTGTTGTATATATTCTATTTACAACATGGTTAACAATGAGATTAAGAAGTAAATCCAGCGCGGAATTTAATAACGCAGCCAAAACATTGCCTGCGCTTGTAGTTGGAATCTTATTAATGTCAGAGTTTATCGGCACGAAATCAACAGTAGGGACTGCTGAATCATCATTTACTGGTGGTATCGCGGCTTCTTGGTCACTTATTACGGTAACAATTGCTTTTTTCCTCTTTTCATTCTTTTTGGTTAATAAATTTTATGGGACTGGGAAATATACTATTTCCGGTATAATTGAGCAGAAATTTGGAAGATCTACAAAAACGGTTGTATCAATTATTATGATAGCGGCTCTTTTACTTGTGAATCTAGGAAACTACTTGAGTGGTTCTGCGGCCATTGCTTCTTTGTTAGGTTTACCATTAATGACATGTGCTATTATTACAGCCATTGTCAGTACATTTTATTTTACATTTGGGGGAATGAAAGGGGTTGCTTGGGTAACCATTCTTCACTCATTCGTGAAATATGCGGGTGTCTTGATCACAGTAGGAGTGGCATTGTACCTTTGCGGTGGGTTCAAGCCTATCGTGCACGAACTGCCAAAAAGCTACTTTACATGGGATGGAACGATTGGTGGAGGGACTATTTTTGCATGGCTTATCGGGAATATGGGAGCTATTTTCTCTACACAATTTATTATTCAAGCCATTACGTCGTCAAAAAGTGCAAAAGCAGCTAAAAAATCAAGTTTATATGCAGCACTATTATGCTTGCCGCTTGCATTGGCAATCGGAGTGATTGGGGTATGTGCACGATATTTGTATCCAAATATCGATCCTATCTACGCGTTTCCAGTATTCTTAGAACATATGAATCCAGTATTAACAGCAATTGTAGCAACTTCCTTAGTAGCATCCATTTTCGTTGGGGTTTCAACCGTGGCTTTAGCTACAACAACATTAATTGTTGACGATTTTTATGTTCCAAAAGCTAAACCATCTCCAGAACAACAGATGAAGATGACTCGAATTATTTCTGTAGTTGTTGGTATCATTCCTTTACTTGGTGTGGTTTTAGCCCCAGAACTATTAACTTTATCTTTTTTCACTCGTGCATTGAGAACATCTATTGCTGTGGTAGCTGCAATGGGATTTTATCTTCCATTTTTCAGTTCAAACCGAGGTGCAACTATCGGCTTAGCAATGTCCGGTATTTTCACAACTGTATGGTATTTGCTAGGAAACCCTTTTGGTATTGACAATATGTATGTCGCTGTCATTACACCATTTATTGTGATGGTAATTGACCGATTTATCGGTGGAAAAGATAAAAAGTCTGAAAATACTGAATCCAATACTGTAGAATATATAGATGCAAAGTAGAAAATAGCTTAGTTTACGTTAATACGTTAAAAGGAGAGATATGTAATGAGTAATCAATCAACGACTATTGTAGCAGATGGAAAATTAAAAATGTGTCCAGACGGATTGGAACATGTAGAGGCATATATTCCCTCTGATTGTATACAAAATCATGCTTCTAATTTACTTGTGTTAGACAACGGTGACCTGTTATGCACTTGGTTTGGCGGCACACAAGAGGGAATAGCCGACATTCACATTTATCTATCAAGACTTAAAAAAGGCCAAAAAGAATGGAGTAAAGCTGTAAAACTTTCAGATGATCCCGCTCGTTCTGAGCAAAACCCCATTTTATTTCGTGCTCCAGACAATAAATTATGGTTATTGTACACGGCACAAAAATCCGGTAATCAAGACACAGCGATTGTAAGATATCGTATTTCGGAAGATGAAGGCTATTCGTGGGGACCTATTGAGACTTTATTTGATCAGCCAGGTACTTTTATTCGACAGCCTATTGTTGTATTAGATAACGGTGATTGGCTTTTACCTGTTTTCTATTGCATTACGCCTCCGGGACAAAAGTGGACAGGAAATAAAGATATAAGCGCGGTGAAAATCTCAAAAGATCAAGGTGAGTCTTGGGAAGAGTATGAAGTGCCTAATAGCTTAGGGTGTGTTCATATGAATATTGAAAAATTAGATGATGGTACGCTTTTAGCATTATTCCGCAGCCGCTGGGCTGATCATATTTATAGCAGCCGTTCAACTGATTACGGGAAAACGTGGAGCGAGCCCATTCCAACGCAGTTACCTAATAACAATTCTTCTATTCAATTCACAAAATTAAATAACGGGCATTTAGCGCTAGTTTTTAACAATATGAACGCCGATAATTGTACGGAGCGCAGGCTGTCGCTTTATGATGAAATTGAAGATGAAGAGGGTACGGATATTCTGTCTGCTAATCAAGATACGCCTGAAAAAGATGATGAAGGCAGACAAGCATTTTGGGGAGCACCTAGAGCACCGATGACAGTTGCGATTTCAGAAGATGGAGGTAGAACATGGCCATATAAAAAGGATATTGAAATAGGGGATGGCTATGCAATGACCAATAATTCAAAAGAAAAATTAAATAGAGAATACTCATATCCTTCTATTAAACAAAGCGCTGATGGAAAAATTCATATCGCTTTTACGTATTTTAGACAAGCTATTAAATATGTATGTGTGTCAGAAGAATTCATAAAGTCTTAATAGCTTCATATACTTCGGAGGGATAAAGTATGCTGTTGGAAAACAAGATTGCGATTATTACAGGAGCTAGTAGAGGTATTGGAAAGGCTATCGCTTTAACTTTAGCTAAAAATGGTGCCTCATTAGTTATACACGGTACGAATCAGACTTTATTAAATGAATTAGCTTTACAGGTTGAGGACTTAGGTAGAGAATGTATTGTAAAAGCTGGGGACGTAGCAGATCCAAATGTTGCAACCGAGGTTGTAAGAGCTGCTGTAGAGCGTTTTGGAAAAATTGATATTTTAATAAATAATGCGGGTATCAATATGCGCAGCTCAACATTAGAAATGACTTTGGATGATTGGAAAAAGGTATTAGATGTTAATTTGAATGGAACTTTATATTTCTGTAAAGCCGTCTTACCTTATATGATAGAGCGAAACTATGGGAAAATTGTCAATGTAAGTTCTACAACAGCCAAAACAGCGCATAGAAATGCAGCGCCATCTTACGGAGCTTCAAAAGCTGCAGTTAACTACCTTACGATGCATTTAGCTTTAGAAATGGCGCATCATAATATTTTTGTAAATGCTGTATGTCCAGGTCCTGTAGAAACGGACATGAGCAATCAATGGACAGATGAATACAGGAAAGAAGTAACAAAGCGAATTCCGTTAAATAAGTTAGGAACTCCTCAAAATGTTGGGGAAAGTGTTTTGTTTTTAGCTTCAAGTATGTCTGATTTTATAACGGGTGAATCTATTAATGTGAATGGCGGAACGTACATGAATTAGGGAATGAAAAGCCTAGAGAGTTGACTATCTAGGCTTTTCAATTGTTTCTCTAAAGAATAGAATATAAACAGGTGATTAAAATGGAATTTTTAACAATCCTATTACCTATTTTCGGCATATTTACACTAGGTTTTATTGGGCAAAAGAAAATAGGGTTCGATACAAAAACGATATCCACCATGGCGCTTTATTTAATGTCTCCGATATTAGTTTTTAGAACGTTTTATACGACAAAATTTCAGGTGGATTATTTATATCTTGCTTTTTATACGTTTGCCCTTTGTTTTACTTTAATTATAGTTGTATATATTGTGGCGTTTATTCAGAAGTATTCCACTCGAGAGACATGCGGAATGATATTAGCCTCTTCTTTTATGAACAATGGGAATTACGGTACTCCTGTGGTTTTACTAATCTTTGGAGTTTCAGGGCTTGACTGTGCAATCATTTTAATGGTTATTCAACAGCTGGCAATGTGTACAATTGGAGTCTACTACGCCGCAAAAGGAAGTGCAGAAGGAAATGGTATACGTTCAGCTATTCGTGCTGTTCAACGCATGCCTGCTATATATAGCGCCTTTTTGGGAGCTTTTTTTCAATTTTCCAATATTCATTTAGGGAAATCAGTCCTCGAAGCGGTAGATTTAGTTGCGAATGCAGCAATTCCTACGGTTATGATTGTACTCGGAATGCAGCTGGCAAAAATATCAGTTAAAAATTTAGCCAAAAGCAAAGTTTCTTTATCGCTTATAATTAAACTGATCATTTCTCCTGCCGTTGCTTATTTACTTACTTTGTTTCTTCCAGTTGATGACATGGTTAAACAGATTATGATTATTACGGCCGCTATGCCAACAGCAGCAAACACAACCATGTATGCGCTGCAATTTGATACTGAGCCAGAATTTGTTTCAAGTGCAACGCTTATTAGTACATCGTTGAGTTTAGCTACTTTACCCCTAATTTTTACAATTGTATTGTGAAAATCTTTTATGACTACGTAATTTTTATGTTATATGACCTTTTTTGACTACTTTTTACGATTTTATGACTTTTTTTGAATGAATTTGATTGTTTTTGATGATTTTTCGAATAATCTGATATATAATGAAAGCGTAAACAGTAAAACATGTCGGTTGGTTAAGAAAAACATCCACAAAAACTGGATTCGTTATTACATAAAATCAGACCTCTGTTTTTTTATAAAAATAAATAGAACTTGAGAAAAGGAGAATGAGAATGGACATATTGGATGCAAAAGTAGTGAATACAAAGTACGGTTTAGAAACATATCTGGATGTACCAGAAAGCGTAGAAATAAAAGAAATTCATATGCCGAGTTCAGAGAACCAATCTCATAAAATTAAATTTGGAATCAAGTATTTTCTTTTAAGAGAAGGAAAGTATTACGATAGCCAAAAAGGTTATTTTTGGCTTTGTATGAATCACGATTTTAGCAGCCTTATGCTGAGTGAAACGGAAACAGAAAGTTTGTTTGCAGTTAAAAGTGAAGAAGAAAGAGAAGCAACAAAAACGCTGTTAGCAGAATGGTTTATCCAAACAAATGCGTACAAAGAAGTCATCAACGAATGTATCCATCAGATTAAAACGGAGAATATTCGTACAGAGGAAGACATCGAAGACCGCGTGGACGCTATACAATTTTTAGAAAAACTAAAGGTATTAACTGCAAAAGAGATTGAAAACGCTTCTATAGAAAATCTATATGCCCTGCAGCAAATTGGCTAGGCGATAGTTCACGCAAGTTGAGATGCAGATTGATGTACAACAATAAGGAGGAATAGTGAGATGAAATTTTTTATTGATACAGCAAACCTTGAGGATATTAAGAAAGCATATAAAGTTGGTGTTCTAGCAGGTGTAACAACCAATCCATCTTTAGTAGCAAAAGAAGGCGTAAGATTTGAAGACCGCATCGAAGAAATTCTTCAAATGGTACCGGAGGTTGAATCCGTTTCCGCTGAGGTAACGCCTGACGCACTTTCTGCTGAAGACATGATCGCTCAAGCTGAGGAACTGATTAAAATTAACGACGGAGATAAAAATATTACGATTAAGCTGCCTATGACATTGGCTGGCTTGGAAGCGACGCGCTACCTTGCAAAAAAAGGCATAAAAACAAATGTAACCCTAATCTTTACAGTAAACCAAGCGCTTTTAGCAGCTCGTGCTGGAGCGACGTATGTTTCTCCATTTTTAGGACGTCTTGACGATATTTCAGAAGACGGAGTACAGCTAGTATCTAAAATTGCGGAGTTATTCCGCGTTCAAAACATCGACTCTCAAATTATCGCCGCATCTGTAAGACACCCGGATCATGTAACGCGCGTAGCACTTGCAGGGGCTCATATTGCCACAATTCCATACGCTGTTATTGAGCAATTAGCAAAACACCCGTTAACTGACCAAGGAATGGAAAAATTTGCAGCAGATTGGGAAAAAGCAGTTAAAGCTTAACCAAAAGTCATATCAATAAAAAAAGCTTGGGGTAAGCATAGCTTATTCCAAGCTTTTTATCGTTTAACTAGCTAGTTTCTTTTTGCGTAAACGCTCTAAGCGTCGCTGCACGCTATTTCTCGAACGCCCGAGCAGCTGCCCAATTTCTCGCTGATTGCGCTTTTCCTGATAAAACATACGCCACAACTTGGCATCTTCTTCTGCTGTCCACTTTTTATGCTCGTATTTAGGGCGCTTTACATAGTCTAGCCTTCTTTGTTCATTCACCCACGCTGGTTCTGGAATAAGTGTATTTTTAGGTATTTTAAAAAAGTTAAGGCACGATTTATTTTGTTCAGCCCACTTCCAAAAAGATTGAATGTCAATTCCCATGAATGTTCTTGTCTTGGCGATGATCATTTTATACGGTAGATTCTCTTTATGAATCCACTTGTAAATTGTATGAACATCTACTTCGAGGCAGGCTGCTAGCTCACACGCTGTGATATGTCCTACGTGCGATTTAGCTCCATACACCTCTAAACGACTTAACCTCGATTCTAGTGCCTGCACACTTCGCTGCAATTTCGCTGATATGCGCGAAAGGGGTTTTGTTCCGTAATACCTTAGCAAATATTCGTCTTCTTGTACGGTCCATCTTCGCATCGCAGTTTTTCGAGTTAAACCCAAAACTTTTATGCGCGTAGCAATAGAAGAAGGACTTCTGTCTAAGGAGTCTGCCATTTCACGGTTGTTCATGATATCAATGTTCTGCTGTAAAAAAGCATCTTGTTTTGGCGTCCACTTTTTACGTAAAGCTGTATCTGAAGCTCGAAGATTTAATCGAGTAAGCCGTTTATTAACCGATTCCTTGCTTCTATGTAAATGCTCACCCATCTTTTGAAGCGTCATAACGCCATAGTGTTGGATAAGAAATTTATCTTCTTCTTTTGTCCATCGCTTTTGATTTTTACTCACTGTTGTCTCACTCCAATTCAAACGAAAAGCTCAAGATGAAAAAGTTGCTAGCAATCTATTTTACGAATGAGCAGTACCCATTCAGACTGATACTCACTGCGTTCTAGCCTGTATATATTTTATCATATTTCTAGAGAAAAACCAAACGTGTGTTCTGTTTTTGTTTTAGTAAGCATTAAAGTAAGTAGAAGATTAGCTCCTTCCTTTAATAAAAGTCAATTGTGGTAAAATTGACTAGAATCGCAAGAATTTTTACATAACTGACAGCTCAGCATCATTACGTTGAGAAAGGGGAATGAGCATGAATTTTAATTTAAAAGAAGCGACCGAAATACTTGAGCGTACGCCTAAGACGCTTGAAAAACTTTTGTCGGGTCTATCTGCAGGGTGGCTGCAATGTAATGAAGGAGAAGGAACTTGGAGTACCTCGGAAGTAATAGAACATTTAATAGAAGCAGAAAAAAACAATTGGATACCAAGGCTAAAATTCATCCTTCAAGAAGGAAAAGGAGGAGCTTTCCCTCCATTTGATCGCTATGCTCATTTACACAAGGAATCTACTAGTTCTATTGAAGAAAAGCTTCTTGAATTCAACATGATAAGAATGCAGAATTTACAACAACTAAAGCTGTTAATTAAGCCTGAAAAGCATCTTGAAGTGAGAGGAGAACACCCGGAGTTTGGGGAAGTAAAAGTCAGAGAGTTGCTCTCGACTTGGGTTGCTCACGATTTAACGCATATTGCCCAAATTGTTCGAGTAATGGCAGAACGATACAGAGAAGATGTAGGACCTTGGGAAGAATACTTAGGAATACTAAAGAAATAGCAATGACAAACAGTAGCCAGCCTTTATCATTCAAGCTTGAATTACGAAATGTACACGATTACAATAAAATGAGAATAATGAAGATTCAGGAAGGATTGCAGAGGGAACTATAAGAACATATCCCATGTGTATAACATGTAGGGTCCGTTAAGCAATTTACGAATAAAAAGAGGATTGGACTGATTAAAAATGAAAGTGAATTTTGAGAAATTTGGCGAACTAAACAATCAAGCTGTACATGCTTATACCTTATTAAATGATGAAGGGCTTAAAATCACCTGCCTTGACTATGGATGTGTGATATCAAATATTGAAATGCCGGATTCTGAAGGGAAGATTGAAAGTGTTGTCTTGGGATTTGATTCAATAGAAGAATACCAAAAGTATTCTCCTTATTTCGGAGCTGTGGTCGGACGCGTAGCAGGACGTATAGGGAGAGCGGAGTTTCAGCTTAATGATGAAACCTATCGTCTAGAGAAAAATGAAGGAAATAACCATTTGCATGGCGGTTCAGAAGGGTTTAGCCACAAAATATGGCATGCAAAAACAATCGAGGCAAGTGATCACGTAGGTGTTGAATTTACATATGTAAGTAAAGATGGAGAAGAAGGGTACCCTGGCAATCTTGAAGTGAAAGTTACGTATACGTTGACTAATAAAAATGAGTTTCATATCTCTTACGAAGGAACAACAGATCAAGACACTCTTATCAATTTAACAAACCATACGTATTTCAATTTAAGCGGAAATCTAAAGGAAACGGTCTTAGATCATGTTTTAAAGCTGAAAAGTAACGAATTCTTAGAGCTGAATGATGATCTTTTACCTACTGGAGAAACGATAAGTGTCACAGATACCCCATTTGATTTTAGAGAAGGACATAGCCTCAAGGAAGGAGTGGAATCTACACATCCGCAAAATGTATTAGTTGGTAAAGGATACGATCATCCATTTCTTTTAGAAGCAGAAACTGAAAACCAGATGTCATTATTTGATCCAGCAAGCGGTCGCAAAATAGAAGTCAAAACGGATCAGCCTTCAGTTGTTCTCTATACGGGAAATCATCTAGACGAAGAATTCGAAATTAGAGGAGTTCACTCAGAGAAATATCTCGGTGTTTGCTTGGAAACACAAGGTTTACCAGACGCTATTCATCATAAGCATTTTCCTTCTTGTGTATTAAAGCCTGGTGAGAAGTATGAAGCATCTACTCACTATACATTTATAACTGATCGCAGCCTATAACAAAACGGGATGATAAAAAGGATTGCAACCGAACCTCTGCCGATTGTAATCCTTTTTTATTCTTACTTTTTCTTTTGGCTTTTTGCACGATTAGCGTCAAGCTCAGCCGCATATTCTTCTTGAGACTTTCCTTGCTTTTGACTCTCAGACTGAATCTTTTTAAATTTGTTATCGTTTAAATTTGGCATATTAGCACCTCCTTGCAGACAGGGTTATTTTGTACAAGCATTAAGGATTTATATGCTAAAAAATTTCAATGAACTTGATTAGAAATCTCGCTTAATGCTGCACCGGCTTCATCAACATATACGTTCACTGTCGCAAGGTCGCCGATTGCACAGATTCCAACCATATTATTATTCTCCACTACAATAATGCGGCGAATTTGATGATCTGCCATCATACGTGCACATTCATGAATATCCGTATCCGGAGAACACGTAACTACATCTTTAGTCATACAATCATGGCAATGCACAGTGTTGCAATCTTTTCCATCCGCCACGCAATTTAACGCGATATCACGGTCTGTGATCATTCCCATTACTCGATTTTCTTGACACACCGGCACAGAGCCACAATTAATATCACGCATTAATTTTGCAGCTGCTGTTACTGGGTCGTGCGGTGCACAAGCTTTCACATCTTGAGTCATAACTTCACGTACTGTGGTCATTTTTAATTCCTCCCTTTAAACATTCACCTCCGTATTTTCTCCATGCACATGCAGAATATGAGAATCAATAATTTCCTGAAAGCAAAAAATCTTGTAATAAAAGGCGAATAAAAGAACTAACGCAGTGTAATAAACACATAAAAAAGAGCCTATTACACAAAACTAAAGAGAATATGATTTAGCTTACATTTTCGTAACGGCAGGAGTTGGGTACATAATGAAAGGAAAGTTAACGCTGTTGGCAGTACTTTTATTGCCTTGGCTGTCTATAGTAAAAGTTGATAAATTTGTCTTTAAAAGATACCTACCTGTTTTGACATTTAGTTCATTAGTTATTGCTTTTATCAGTGAGTTATCTAAAAGCTTTACATGGTGGAAAGTAAGGAAACCTCTTTTCCCTAAACTTTCAAGCGACGTTTCTTTTATATTTGGACCGTTTTTTATAGCTAATTTTTGGGTATTCAAGCTGACCTATGGGAATTTCAAAAAATATTTGTTAATTAACGTCCTATTTGACTATCTATTTGCTTACCCTTTGACCAGTCTGGCAGAAAAACTAAAGGTATATAAAATGGTAAACATGACGCGCTTTCAACTTTTTCTCATCTCGATTGCGACTGCTTTTATTAATTATTTGTATCAGCATTTTATAGAAGATGTTTTAAGGCAGAGAAGACAATAGGTGATAGTTCGTTAACGAGCTCATCGGCATTTAAGTGTCGCTTACTGCCAATTGTAAATGGTATTGAAGACCTTCAAGTGTACTACATAAATACTTAGCAAAGATACTAAAAGTCCAATAAATAGTGGAATAACAAAAAGAGAAGCGTGACGGAGAAGGTAAATCTCTTTCACGTTTCTCTTTTTTGTCATGTATATAAACTTTATCTGTACACGGTCATGGGCAAATACGTTAAAGATTGACCGGTAGCTGAAGCTGTTAAATTCGGTTCTAATTCAAAATCCAAAATGGTTAAATACGGAAAAACTACGGTGATAAGTTTCTTTGAAAAGAGAAATATTTCTCTTTTCAAAGAATGCTTCATCTTGAATACAAATAATGGAATAAGATCAAACACGGTTATATCCGCTTTTATAAATCAGATTATTCAAATTAATTGAGTGGACTCTGTTTCAAAAAAGAGAAAATTAGTTGATAATTATAAATAAAGCAAGAATCTACTCTCAAGTTATTATAGAAAGGAGCTTACAATACTGTGAAGAATACATTCCAAGAGCACATAGAGGTCGACTGCTCTTCTAAAAATTTTAACTGGTGGCATGCAGTTATAAATTCGATAAATGATGGTATTCTAGTTATCGACAGAGAAGGGATTGTCAGATTTATTAACCCAGAGTATACAAAGATTACAGGAGTAAAAAGTGATATTATTGGAAAGCCACTAATAGAATATCGCCCAGGAGCTCAGTTAACAAATGCTCTAAAAGACCAACAATGCAGAGTAGGTGTATATCGAAAAGAAAAAAATCGGGAATATATGGTGGATATGGCTCCAATTATAATAGAAGGTAAAGTTGCAGGAGCCGTATCGGTTTGTAAAAGTCTTAATGAAGTTGACAAGTTATCAAAGGAATTGAGAAGACAAACCGAAAAGTTAAAGAATTTAGAAAACCGAATGGATTCTATCTATGAAGCAAAATATACATTTGAACAAATAATTGGTAGGGAAGAAGGGTTAAGGCACGTCGTTCATATAGCTGAAAAAGTAGCAGAATCTCAATTTCCTATTCTTGTGACGGGAGAAAGCGGCACGGGAAAAGAATTATTTTCACAGGCTATACATAATAAAAGTGAGCGCCAGCATGGTCCTTTTATACCTGTAAATTGTGCGGCTATTCCTTCGTCTCTGTTAGAAAGTGAACTTTTTGGATATGGAGATGGTGCTTTTACAAATGCTAAAAAAGGCGGAAAGGCTGGACTATTCGAAATAGCAAACAACGGAACTATATTCCTAGATGAAATTGGAGATATGTCATATGATCTTCAAGCTAAGTTGTTAAGAGTTCTGCAAGAGAAGAAAATCAGAAGGGTAGGAGAAGCTACTGAACGAGAAGTTGACGTAAGAATTATTGCTGCTACGCACCGCAACTTACAGCAGCTTGTGAATAAGAAACAATTTCGAGAAGATTTATTTTATAGACTTAACGTTATTCAACTAGAGATACCTCCTTTGAGAGAAAGGAAAGAAGATATACGTAAACTCGTCTCCTCTTTTATTAAATACTCGACCGCCAATGCATCTTACAAAATTGACGAATATACACTAGGCTTTCTTCAATCCTATCATTGGCCTGGCAACGTAAGAGAATTAAAAAATGTGATTGACTATGCCACATGTATGGCAGAAGGTACAGATATTATGTTTCATCACCTTCCACAATTTATGATTAAAGATGAACAAAGCTTTTCAGACGTTCTAGGTAAGGTAGATAAACCTAATCAAACACTGCAGGAAGCTATACAGGATAAAGAGTGCGCATTTATTCAGGAAATATTAAGAAAATACCCAAATAATATTGGGGGAAAAAGGAAAGCAGCAGAGGTTTTAGGTATTTCTTTAGCTACTTTATACAATAAAATGAAGAAATATCATATTCATTTCTAAGTCGTTAGAAAGATTTCTAGATTTTCAGAAATGCTGGAAACTATGTATTAAGAAACGTATCTCTTCACTGAGCGGTGATTATTTCTAAAATATTAGAATTTCAATTGACAAGAACAAAAAAAGAAAGCAGATTCATTGATAACGCTTTCTTTTTTGTTGTGCAATAAATTTTTTTGTCACATTTTGAAAGGATTTTGTAAAGGTTTGTTGCTGTTTTTACATATCCTTGGCATGAATCCTGCAAGAATAAAAAGTACAGAAGTTTTTTACATCCAAGATTCATCAATCTACAAATTTAGGGCAGGGGGGATTACATGTTAGCATTATTAGGATTTTTAATTATTGGTTTATTTCTATTTTTAATTATGACCAATCGTTTATCTGTATTGATTGCGTTAGTTCTCGTACCAACTGTTTTTGCATTAATAGGTGGATTTGGATTAGAAATGGGAGACATGATGTTAGAAGGCATTATAAAAGTAGCACCTACAGGCATTATGATTGTTTTTGCAGTTTTGTACTTTGGTTTAATGATTGATACGGGTTTATTTAATCCTATGATTTCTAAAATGCTTCGTCTAGTTAAAGGAGATCCATTAAAAGTAGTCGTAGGTACAGCTATTGTTACGATGCTTGTATCATTAGACGGTGACGGTGCATCTACTTTTATGATTACCATTACAGCGCTGCTACCTCTTTATAAAAGATTAAAGATGAATCCTCTTATTTTATCAGGAGTGGTTGCTTTAGGAGCAGGAGTTATGAACTTAGCTCCTTGGGGGGGGCCTACTGCTAGAGCCATGACTACATTTAATGCAGATTCTTCTCAATTATTTAACCCTGTTATCCCCGCGATGATTGCTGGGATTGTGTGGGTGTTAGCATCTGCTTTTTGGATTGGGAAAAAGGAGCGGCAGAGACTAGGAGTCATTGAACTAGAAGA
Source organism: Priestia megaterium (assembly GCF_009497655.1). NCBI lineage: Bacteria > Bacillati > Bacillota > Bacilli > Caryophanales > Bacillaceae > Priestia > Priestia megaterium. The sequence goes on from NZ_CP023317.1 coordinate 1,819,946, forward strand.
ACATATACAAGGGTTTACAGAACATGCAGCTGCTCTAGAAATGAAAAAGCCCCAGCTTTTTTGGTTTAATCTTGCTTTAACAATTTTGCTTCTTATCGCGTTAATTAAAGTATGGCTGCCTTTACCGATTTTATTTATTGTCGCGTTTGCAATTGCTCTTTTAGTCAATTATCCAAATCCAGAAGAGCAGCAAAAACGCTTACTAAGCCATGCAAATAACGTTTTAATTGTTTCTACGATGATTTTCGCTGCAGGCATTTTCACGGGTATTTTGACAGGAACAAAGATGATAGATGGAATGGCTTCTGCAATGGTTAGTATTATCCCTGAATCACTAGCTTCTTACTTACCTGTACTAGTAGCAATTACAAGTATGCCTCTTAGCTTAGTGTTTACACCGGATGCCTACTATTTTGGGGTCTTACCAATTATTAGCCAGACGGCTTCTAACTTTGGCATCAATCCAATTGAGATTGGCAGAGCAGCTATTCTAGGACAAATGACAACTGGATTTCCATTAAGTCCTTTAACCGCATCGACCTTTATCCTTGTAGGGTTAGCCGGAGTGAATTTAGGCGATCATCAGCGTTTTATCTTTAAGTGGGCCTTTGGAACGACCATTGTTATGACGATTGTGGCATTAATAACAGGAGCAATTACTATTTGAGGTGATAAAAATGATAAGAATTGGATCAGGCGCGGGTTTCTCAGGAGATCGATTAGAACCGGCGGTTATACTAGCTGAAAAAGGAAATTTAGATTATTTAGTATTGGAATGTTTAGCCGAAAGAACAATCGCACTTGCCCAAAAAAGAAAAAGTCAAAACCCTTTAATGGGTTATGATCCTTTGTTAGAAAAAAGACTAGAGCCTCTTTTACCTATTATTAAGGAAAATAAGGTGCGAATTATTACCAATATGGGAGCAGCCAATCCAATAGATGCTGCTGAAAAAGTTGTTGAAATAGCTAACCGACTAAACATTGAGATAAAGGTAGCAGCCGTAACGGGAGATGATGTACTAAAGTTGATAGATAGGAATGGATTGACTCTAGAAACAAATGAACCGATATCTCATTTTGGTAACGTTATATCTGCAAACGCTTACCTTGGTGTGGAAACAATATTGCCAGCTCTAGAGACAGATGCTCAAGTTATTATTACTGGTAGAGTAGCAGATCCGTCTTTATTTGTTGCTCCAATGGTACACCATTTTGGATGGTCTTTAGACGATGTAGATAAAATTGCTCAAGGAACAGTAATTGGACACTTATTGGAGTGTGGGGGACAGATAGCTGGTGGTTATTTTGCTGATCCTGGAAAAAAAGAAGTCCCACAGCTTGCTGAATTAGGATTTCCATTTGCTGATATTAAAGAAGATGGGACAGCAATTATTACTAAAGTAGAAGACACAGGAGGAGTCATTAATTTAGCTACTGTAAAAGAACAGCTGCTTTACGAAGTAACTGACCCTCATCAATATATAACACCAGATGTTATTGCTGACTTTACTTCGGTTCATTTGCATGAAATTAAATTGAATCAAATTCATGTATCTGGTGGAACAGGTATACCAAGACCTAAAACGTTAAAAGTCAGCGTAGGTTACGAAGCAGGTGTTATTGGAGAAGGAGAAATTTCCTACGCTGGTTCCAATGCTCTAGAAAGAGCTAAGCTAGCCGGTGAAATTTTATATAGTCGTTTAAAAGATAAAGTAGTCGACTTAAGAATTGATTATATCGGTCTTTCCTCCGTTCATAGAGTTTCTTTTCAAGAATCAGCTCCTTATGAAATCAGACTGAGAGTAGCAGGGAGATGTCTTACTTCAAAGGAAGCAGCCAAAATTGGAGAAGAGGTAGAAGCTCTTTATACGAACGGACCAGCGGGCGGAGGCGGAGCAAGAAAGTATGTTAATGAGGTAGTAGGTATTGTGTCGACGTTGATTCCACGAAACAAAATAAAAACTTATCTTACATTAAAGGAGAGCTTAACAAATGAAAAAGAAATTATATGAACTTGCTCACAGTCGAGCTGGAGATAAGGGAAACACGCTTATGTTATCACTAATTCCATATAACGAAAAAGATTATTTCTTATTACGTGAAAAAGTGACTGCTTTGGAAGTGAAAAAACACTTAAAAAATATTGTAGAAGGAGACGTTGTTCGCTACGAGGTTCCTAATATATCAGCTTTTCAATTTGTATGTCACCGCGCATTACTTGGTGGAGTAACTACTTCTTTAGGAGTGGATACGCACGGGAAAAGCTTAAGCTATGCCCTTCTAGAAATGGAAGTAGACATTTAAAAAACCATATAAAGGAGGTACATTATCAATGAATAATATATCAATACAAAAAGTTATAAGTTTTATTACTGTAGGAGTTCTTATTCTAGCTTTTTTCCCTTTAAATATCGTCGCGGCAAAAGGAGAAAATGATTATAGAAACGTAAAAAAACCAACTTCTTCAGTTTTATCAGGCGAATATTATCTAGAGCAGAAGGTTGAATTAAAGACAAACACACCAGGTGCGAAGACTTACTATACACTTGATGGGAGCACTCCGACCAGTCAAAGCAATCCGTATACGAACCCACTTATTATTAATAACGATACGGTGCTTAAAGCAATTTCCATAAGAGGAAACGCGAAAAATAAACATCAAAAGAATCATAGTGGTATAGCTATATTTACTTATTCATTTGAAAGCAGAGAATCTATAGCTACTCAATTTTTATCATTCACTTATAAGGCAATGCCTTACCGACTTTATGTACCTAAAGACTATGATTCTAAAAAATCATATCCCCTGGTGCTATTTTTACATGGAGGTGGTGAACGAGGAAATGATAATAAAAAACAGCTTCTTGGCAACGACGGAGCGATCATTTGGGCTTCACCAGAAAATCAACGAAAGCACCCCGCTTTTATTTTAGCTCCCCAAGCTCGTAATGTACCAAGCGGGGGCTTCACTGTTACAAGAGATAATAACAATGAAGTCAATTTAGCAAAAGTATTCGAAACATCAGAAGATTTAAAAACGGCCTATGAAATTCTACAAAGTGTAAGAAAATCCTACAATATAGATAGTAATCGCCTTTATTCTACAGGATTATCTCAAGGAGGATTTGGCACATTTAACTTAAATATAGAACACCCTGATTTGTTTGCTGCTATGGTTCCAATAGCGGGAGGAGCCGATCCAGCTAAAGCACATCTTCTTACACACAAACCGATATGGGGATTTCATGCTGAAGACGATTCTATCATTCCTGTTACCTATTCAAGGAATATCATAGAGGCTATAAAAAAATCTGGGGGGCATCCGCTATATACGGAATATCCTAAAGAATTAAAGTATGACCATGCTTCATGGGTTCCAACGTATCGGAATCAGAAAATGATTGATTGGATGTTTCAGCAAGTAAAGCAAACAAACTAGTAAGAAATAAAGCTCCATACTTCATTACTCCCAAAAAGCTCTTCCAGTTAATAAGAACTGGAAGAGCTTTTTTACTTTTATCAGAATCTACGCGCTAGGAGAAAGATATTTCACACCACATTTAACCAAATATGTGACGAAATTATGGTAAAGCCATTTAAACTAGATAAAAATCGCTTCAAGTGTGAGAAATATCACACCTTTTAAACATACAACATGATAATTTTTTAGGAGTAAGCAATATGTCATGACAAACTTCAATATGTTAGGAGGTTTTTAGCCTTTTGATCTGTTGAGATGCATCTCTAATATGAACGTTTATATACCATTATTATGTACAGAGGATTTAGAGGAAGGGAGCCTGAACTTAGGTGAGAAAGCAAAAATCAATGCATATTAGCAAGTTAATCATTCTCTTCGTATTCATCACAATTTTTTTAGCAGGCTGTGATAGTCGTTATTTGATTTTAAATCCACAGGGGGCGGTAGCTCAAAAAGAATACCAGTTAATTATTTTTTCCATAATTTTATGCGCAATTGTCGTTATTCCTGTTTTAGGTCTGCTTGTGTATATCGTTTTACGCTACCGTGATAAGCCTGGAAACAAGGCTCCGTATCGACCAGATTGGGACGATAGCAAGCGTCTTGAATTTATTTGGTGGGGCATCCCCATTATTATTATTGGCATTTTAGGTTTCGCTACGGCCAAGACGACTTATGAATTAGTAGATCCGCCGAAAAAAGATGTAAAGCCGCTAACGATTGAAGTAACGTCTCTTGATTGGAAATGGTTATTCCAATATCCGGATCAAGATATTGCGACAGTCAACTATGTCGAAATTCCAAAGAATGTGCCCGTTCAATTCGTGCTAACGTCAGATGCACCTATGAATTCCTTTTGGGTACCCCAGCTAGGAGGACAATTATATACAATGCCGGGAATGGCCATGGGGCTTTGGCTACAAGCTAATCACAAGGGAGAATATTTTGGTTCGGGTGCTAATTTTACGGGTGAAGGGTTCGCTCATATGAACTTTAAAGTTAAATCTACATCGACAAAAGAATTTAATCAGTGGGTAAGGCAAGTAAAAGAAACAGCACCAGCTTTAACAAAAGCTGATTATAACAGTCTTGCAAAACAAGGTCTTTCTTTAGAGAAATCGTATTCTACCATTCCTAAAGGTTTGTTCCAAGAAACTGTCATTAAAAACGGTGGTCAATATTATAGTCAGCATCACCATATGAAAAATGAAGACATGAAGACAATGAATGTGGCTTCTGATGAACAAGCACATACACAGCACGAGCACCAGGAAGGAGGAAACTAAGTTGTTAGACAAATTAAAAGATTTTTCATCTCATTTTTTTGTGACAGGGGAGCCAATGATTTACGGAGCCGATGTCGCCATATTGTTAACACTAGCCGGTATTATTTTTGTTCTTACGTATCTTAAAAAGTGGAAGTGGCTATGGCGTGAGTGGCTCACAACGGTGGATCATAAAAAAATTGGAATTATGTATATGCTTTCTTCATTGTTAATGCTGTTTCGAGGCGGAGTAGATGCATTATTGATGCGTATGCAACTAGCATTCCCTCAGTGGCATTTTCTAGATTCTAATCATTACAACGAAATTTTTACTACGCACGGAACCATTATGATTCTATTTATGGCAATGCCGCTTATGTTTGCTTTCTTTAATATTGTTGTACCTCTTCAAATTGGAGCAAGAGATGTCGCCTATCCTTTTTTAAACGCGGTAAGCTTTTGGCTATTTTTCTTTGGCGCCATGCTTTTCAATTTGTCGTTTGTAATCGGAGGATCGCCAGATGCAGGGTGGTTGAGTTATCCGCCGCTTTCTGGCATGCAGTTCAGTCCTGGACCAGGTCAAGATTTTTATATTTGGGGCATTCAAATATCAGGTATTGGCAGCTTGGCTTCTGGAATTAATTTTATTATGACCATTTTAAAAATGCGTGCGCCTGGCATGAAACTTATGCATATGCCGCTATTCACGTGGTCTGTTCTAGCAAGCTGTATTATTATCATTTTCGCGTTTCCTGTATTAACCGTAACGCTTGCTTTATTGTTTATCGACCGCTTCTTTGACGGACACTTGTTTACCATGACCGGCGGTGGAAATCCGATGATGTACATTAACTTAATTTGGATGTGGGGACATCCTGAAGTGTATATTGTTGTGCTTCCAGCATTCGGCATTTTTTCTGAAATTGTTGCAACGTTTTCTCAAAAGAAGATATTTGGCTATAAATCTATGGTTTTTTCAATGATGATTATTAGCGTTCTATCGTATTTCACATGGGTGCATCATTTCTTTACGATGGGTGCAGGTGCTAATGTAAATGTGTTTTTTGCTATTACCACGATGGCCATCGGGATTCCAACGGGTGTTAAAGTGTTCAACTGGTTATTTACAATGTTCCGCGGCCGTATTCAAATGACCCAGCCGATGCTATGGACAATTGCTTTTATCCCGTGCTTTGTTGTGGGAGGAGCAACGGGTGTTATGCTTTCAGCAGCTCCCGCAGACTATCAGTATCATAATAGCTACTTTTTAGTTGCACACTTTCACCAAGTGTTAATCGGAGGCGTTGTATTCGGCTTCTTTGCAGGTTTGTACTATTGGTGGCCAAAAATGTTTGGCTTTAAGTTAAATGACCGTCTTGGCAAATGGGCATTTTGGACGTGGAATATTGGTTTTTATGTATGCTTCATGCCTCAATATGCACTAGGGTTTATGGGAATGACGCGCCGTATTTATACGTACGACTTTGACATGGGATGGGGACCGCTGAACGTTATCTCTACAGTGGGAGCCTTCTTTATGGGCATAGGGTTTATCTTTCAAGCATGGCAGATTCTTCATGGCATTAAGTACGGAGAACGAGATGTAACAGGAGATCCATGGAATGGACGTACATTAGAATGGTCCATCCCTTCACCTCCGCCGCACTATAATTTTGCAGTGATTCCAACAGTAACCGGGCAAGATGCGTGGTGGACGATAAAAGAAGAAAGAAAAAAGAAAAAAGCGAAGGAAACAGCGGCTTTTTCTCCAATTCATATGCCTAAGAATTCAGGTATTCCATTTATCATGTCGATTTTCTGGTTCATTGCTGGTTTTGGCTTAACGTTCCACTGGGTATGGGTGGCGATATTCGGTTTGACAGGAGTAGGAGCTTGTTTACTAGCTCGTTCTTTTCAATACAACTCGGACTATTATATTCCCGTGGATGAAATTCAACATACAGAAGATTCAGTAGGGAGGGTCGGATAACATGGCATATGCGACAGCGCACCACGAAGAACATCATCATGAACATGATGAAGAAATCAAAGTTATGGGTTTTTGGATTTTCCTCGTAACGGACTGCATCTTATTTGGAGCATTATTTGCTACGTATGCTGTTCTTGTTAATCATACTGCGGGAGGCCTTACGGGAAAGGAATTTTTTGAAGTTCCAGGATTTGTTTCTGAAACGTTTATCTTATTAACGAGCAGCTTTACGAGCGGATTAGCTGTATTGAGCATGCACAAAGGAAAAATAAAGCCTTTAATTGGCTGGCTGATCGTAACGCTGCTTTTAGGTGTATGCTTTGTTGGCCTTGAAATTCATGAATTTCAAACTATGGTTCACGAAGGAGCAACCATTTCCACAAGCGCATTTTTTACGGCTTTCTATACACTAGTTAGTACACACGGGCTGCACGTTTCGGTTGGCATCATTTGGATGATTTCAATTACAATCCAGTTAAAACGATACGGAATTACCTCTGTAACAAAACGAAAAGTGACGATTATCAGCTTATACTGGCATTTTCTTGATGCTGTCTGGATCTTCCTTTATACGGTTGTGTATTTAATGGGGGTGATGTAGGTGGAGAACCATGGGTCGTTAAAAGCTTATACAACCGGATTTATTTTCTCACTTATTTTAACCGTTATTCCTCTACTGCTGGTATTAAACCACGTACTTGCTAAAAATATATTACTAGCTAGCATTCTAGGAATGGCCGTGCTTCAATTTTTTGTTCAATTGTTTTTCTTTATGCATATTAAAGACGGAGAGAAGCCTCGTTATAATGTGATGGCTTTAATACTTGGAATCGTTTTTGTTATTACGATTGTAGCAGGATCTATTTGGATAATGACTTTTAACTCTCAAGTTCAATAAAAATGGAGCCGTGTACGATGTGCGCGGCTCCATTTTTTATTAATTTCTATAACTTGTGATAAAAATCACATACTTTCGCTTGCGCAAGAAGTACAATAAAAGTGTAGCAAAGAAAGTTCTTTATAAACGAATGTTAAAGGAGAGATTATGATGAATATGGCTTATCGTAACATCCTCGTAGCAGTAGACGGTTCTGTAGAAGCGGAGTGGGCATTCAAAAAAGCAGTTAACAGTGCGACCAAAAATAACGCTCATTTGATAATTTGTCACGTTATCGATATACAGGCGTTAAGTCCATCACCTTATGCATTTTATATGGATACACGCTTTCAAGATGCAGAGAAATTTGCTGAAGAACTTTTAACCAACTATAGTAACCTAGCCATTAAGGCTGGAGTAACGAAAGTCGAGACCTTAATTGAACACGGTTCTCCTAAAACAAAAATATCTAAAAAAATTGCTCCCGATAAGCACGTTGATTTAATTGTATGCGGTGCAACCGGGTTAAACGCGGTAGAGCGTATCTTAATCGGAAGTGTATCTCAGCATATTTTGCGCTATGCAAAATGTGATGTGTTAATCGTTCGCACTCCTAAAGAAGCTGAAGAGGAATCAAAGCCTTTACAAGTAGAACTAACAGAGTAGCAGACACAGACGAGAAATAAAACTTGTTGTACACAACAAAATACAAAGCTCTCACCATTTATTTAAAGAGAGGGGATAAACGTATTTTAGTTAAAAGAAGATCCGAACAAGGAGTCAAGGTTCTCAAGAGAGAACGTGACTCGTTCGGATTTTTTTATTGTGATGGTGAATGTAGTTTTCATGTATCCAGCTGTGGATTGAAGGGGAATGGCAGAAAGAAAGGTGAGGATAGTAGAGCACATCAAACATGTTTATGAAAGAAGAAGAGGGGAAGAACAAGCATATAGAAAACTTTTCCTTAGGTGGTTAAGGTTGATTTATAAAGGAGTGACGAATATGTCAAAGTTAAATAATCCATTAACTCAATATTTCCATGAAGACTATCCAAAACAGTATCAAGAACCGCCTGGTGTACAAAAAGAAATGAACGTCATCCCAGACTGCGGGGAGAACAGTTACATAGGTGCAGGTAAATTAAAAGGCAGAAAAGCTCTTGTAACAGGTGGAGATTCAGGTATTGGCCGAGCAGCAGCTATCGCTTACGCAAGAGAAGGAGCGGACGTTGCGCTTAATTACTTGCCACAAGAGCAAGCAGATGCAGAAGAAGTACAAAAGCTTATTGAATCAGAAGGAAGAAAAGCCGTGCTCATACCTGGTGATGTAGGCGAAGAATTTTTTTGCAAGGAGCTAGTAGAAAAAGCTTATAAAGAATTAGATGGATTAGACGTTTTAGCGCTCGTAGCAGGTAAACAGCAGGCAGTAGAAGATCTTGCTGATTTAGAAACGGATCAGCTGCGCAAAACCTTTGAAGTAAATGTATTCTCTTTATATTGGACCGTAAAAGCAGCGCTGCCTTATTTACCGGCAGGTGCTTCTATTATTACCACAAGTTCTGTACAAGGCTATAGCCCAAGTCCTAATTTATTAGATTATGCAGCTACAAAGTTTGCCATTAACGGATTCACTCGCGGACTAGCCAAGCAATTAGCTCCAAAAGGTATTCGCGTTAACTCCGTTGCTCCAGGACCTATCTGGACGCCGCTTCAAATTTCTGGAGGGCAGCCAAGCGACGCTATTCCAGGCTTTGGACAAGATACACCTTTGCAGCGTGCTGGTCAGCCGGTAGAGTTAGCAAATGTATACGTATTTTTAGCTTCAACGGATGCAAGCTACGTAACAGCTCAAGTTTACGGAATTACAGGCGGAATAGAACTAGCTTAAAACAAAAAACACGTGCAGTTATGAACTGCACGTGTTTTTTGTTTTATCGTCTTTTACCTTTTAAAGTTTGTACACAAATGTAGCTAAGCGTAGCGAATAACGCTGTAATAAATGCCGAGTGAGACAGTGTAGCAAAGACATTTAAACGAGACATGACAACAAAGATACCGCTAAATATTTGAGCAAAGGTTAAAGCAACTGCAATGATGGACGCGTAGTAAATATCACGGCGAGTTTCTTTATACTGTTTGATAGCAGATACCATAATCCAAATGATAAGAACAAACAGCACAAGAGCAGCAAATCGGTGGGCAAAGTGAATGCCTGTTGTTCCTGATAGCTTTGGAATAAGAGTGTTGCCATAACAAGCAGGAAAGCTTGTACATGCTAAGCTTGCACCTTTGTGACGTACATATGCACCTAAATAAATATCGCAGTAGGTAAATATGAGCGTAAACCATGCGAGCCATCTAAATTTGCCTGTAACCGCTCCTTTAATAAAATGGTCCGAACGGTCCTTTTGAATAACAAAGATGGAAAGTAAAAATACACCGGTAAACGCAATAAGCGAAAGACCGAAATGCAGTGCTAGCGCCTCAGCTGACTGAGGCCAGATAACGGCAGAAGCCCCGAGCAATGACTCGATAACGATAAATGCAATACTCATAATCGCTAAAATTTTCACTTCACGGTTTCTGCGATAACGAATCCAAGCCCAAATAGAAAATGCTAAAACAAGAAGACCTGCAAATGCGGTAATCAAACGATGCGTATATTCAATCATTGTTGCTACCGCGTATTCGGGTATTAACTGCCCGTTGCACAGTGGCCACTCATTTCCACATCCTAATCCAGATCCTGTGGTTGTGACCAGACTGCCGGCAATCATTAAAATAAACATAACAATCGTTGTAAATATAGCTGTTATTTTAAATAAATTTCTCATACGTTGACTCCCTTTGCTGAGTTACTAATTATGACTATAGATTTGATGAATACGATAGTCAAGTAGTAGAGCGTAATTAACAAATAACTGTCACAAACTCGCACATGTTTACCTTAAAATTTATGTCAGAAAAGCTTTCTTCCTTAAACTTTGTAATGGTTTTTTCCTTTTAAACGATGTAAATATGCTTTCATACATAAGATATAAAAAAATTATATTAGTGATTTTATACAATTTGCAAAAAAAACTTTAGAGAGAATGGAGATACAATCATATTCCAAAAGTGATAATATAAATATACATTAAACGATGTTATAAAACCTATCATTTTGTGTAAGGTTTAAAATAAACTTTATTGAAAGGAGAGATAACAATGAGCTTAGAAGCTTTAAATAAAAGAGTAGAAACCGATCTGTCTTACCTTTCTTTCAGGAAACCAACAGAAGCAAGGCCAATCATCCCTAAGAGCGGACGCGTATACGATGTAATCATTATTGGAGGAGGTCAAAGCGGTTTAGGAACGGCGTTTGGTTTGCTGCGAGAACGCGTGTCGAATATTCTTGTTATTGATGAAAACCGTTCGGGTTTAGAAGGGCCGTGGGAAACGTATGCGCGAATGATTACGCTGAGAACACCAAAAAACTTAACATCTATCGATTTAGGAATTCCTTCACTGACGTTTCAAGCGTGGTGGGAAGCACAATTTGGCTCAGGAGGATGGGAAGCTCTTGACAAAATTCCAAGAGGAGACTGGATGAATTATTTACGCTGGTATCGGAGCATTCTTAACCTCCCTGTGGCAAATGAAATAAAATTAACGTTAATTGAGCCGGGAGAAACAGGTATTCATCGCTTGCATATTGAAGGGAATGGAGCTTCGTGTCCTACACTGATGGCACGTAAAGTTATACTAGCTACAGGAATTCAAGGAGGAGGAGAGTGGCACGTCCCGCCTATGATTTCTGAAAAGTTGCCGCCTCATCTTTATTCTCATACTTCACAAACGATTGATTTTACTACGTTAAAGAACAAAAAAGTAGCTGTTTTAGGAGGAGGAGCTTCGGCGTTTGATAACGCCAACTATGCGCTTTCCGAAGGAGTTGCTGAAGCTCATGTATTTGTTCGCCGAAAAGAACTTCCGCGTATTAATCCAATCAGACAAATGGAAGCTTCAGGAATGATTGAGCGTTTTCATGCTTTGTCAGATGCTGAAAAATATGAAGTAATGGCTCATTTTTTCGAATACAATCAGCCGCCTACGAATGATACATTTGGACGCGCTTCCTCATGGCCAGGTTTTCATTTGCACGTACATGCACCGTGGCTCGATGTCGAAGAAAAACAGAACAAAGCAGTTGTAACAACTCCTCAGGGAGTCTTTACATTTGACTATTTAATTATTAGCACAGGCCTTCTAACAGATCCGGCTCTTCGTCCAGAATTACGCCTTGTTGAAAAACACATCGCCCGCTGGAGCGATCATTACAAAGCACCGCATGAAATTGCCAATCCAGTATTGGATGCCCACCCTTACCTTAGTAATGGCTTTGCTTTTTCAAATCGCAATGGGGAAGGTCAAAAAATGGTATATGGCCTTTTTGCTTTTAATTATTCTGCTTTAATTAGCTGTGGAATTTCTGCTTCCGCTCTTTCAGGGCTGAAATATGCGATACCAAAGCTCGTATCAGAAGTCGCCAATCAGCTTTTTATTGATAACCGCCATGAGAATTTAACCAATTTCTTTGACTATAATGAGCCTGAATTTATCGGCAACTGGTCAAAAGACGCTAATCAAGTGAAAACAACATAATAAAACTACATTTTTAACAATGAAAAAGGTGAAGCATATGGAGCCGATCTCTAAAAAGAAGATAGCTACTTTGTATACTCAAATTAGCCAAGAAATTTTTAATGTAGGCGTGAATACTCAAAAAATAGATATTATTGATAATAAAATTCTGATACTAGCTCAATCAAAAAGAATGCCAGCGCTAGACGCCCTCAGTGAAGAATACAGAGAATTAGTGATGTCTCTTGATGCGGCTTTGTCGACTAAATATAAAAAAATGCTAAAGCAAAAAGTGGAGCTATTATTCGATATCCAGGTCACTTCTTTATTTAGAGATTATGATCCTGCTACTGAGAATTCTTGTACGGTTATTTGCTTTAAATAACTTCTATATATAAATGGCAAAACGTTCGATGAAATCGTTTGTTTTGCAAAAAACGTAAAAGACGGATGCTTATCTTCTGTTTACAGAAGCAAAGAGCCGTGAAGATAGAAGGGTTTCCTTCTGTTTTCACGGCTCTTTTTATACATATTTTCATAAAAAAGGAGTGGGGAAATGACTGAATATACACTTGTTGATAAAGCGGCTGTAAAAACTAGTTAAAAAAATCCAATCGATCATTAAAGGAGTGAAAAGCAAGTGGCGATGAATGAAAAAATGGAAACTCAGCATATGGAACTAACAAAAAAATCAGCACCTAATCCTTCATGGGTAGATAAGCTGTTTCATTTAACAGAACGTAAAACAGATGTAAAAACAGAAATTCTTGCGGGAATTACGACTTTTGTGACGATGAGCTATATTATCTTTGTTAATCCGACGATTTTAGCAGATGCAGGCATTCCAAAAGAAGCGGCAATTGCGGCAACAATTTTTGCCACTGTTTTTGCAACTCTTTTGTTTGCATTGTGGGCGAACATGCCTATTGCAGTTGCACCGGGAATGGGGCTAAACGCTTTTTTTACGTATACAGTGGTATTGGGTGAAGGGTTAACGTGGCAAACAGGTTTAGGAGCCGTATTTATTTCAGGGGTTGTATTTTTTATTTTAACCATAACAGGCTTACGCAAGAAGATTATTGAAGGGATACCCGCTATTTTAAAAAGTGCTATTTCCGTTGGAATCGGTCTATTTATTGCTTTTATCGGTTTTAAGCAAGCTGGAATTATTGTAAGCAACAAAGAAAATTTAGTAGCGCTTGGACAACTGACAAAACCGGGCCCATTACTTGCTTTATTAGGTTTTATCGCGGTAACTGTATTAACTGCTCGAAAAATTAAAGGAGCTGCTTTGATTAGTATTTTACTAGTATCAATTGCAGGGATGGTGCTGGGCATAGTAGAAGCACCTAAAAGCATCAGCAGCGTTGTTTCGTTTTCAGTGCCAAGCATGTCAGAAACTTTTTTACAAATGGATATTAAATCTGCTCTCCATTACGGTCTTTTCTCTATTATTTTTTCATTTACGCTTGTGGAGCTATTTGATAATTTAGGATCGATGATTGGATTATCTAAAAAAGCTGGACTAATGGATGAAAAAGGAGAAATTAAAGGGTTAGATAAAGCGCTTATGGCAGATTCTCTTGCGACTGTAGCCAGTGCTGCTATGGGATCTACCGCAATGAACGCGTATGTAGAAAACGCGGCGGGAATTGCAGAAGGAGGCAAAACGGGTCTTAAAGCACTGGTTGTTGCCATGCTGTTTTTAGTCAGTATTTTGTTCACTCCATTGATCAGCATTATTCCTGCTTTTGCTACAGCGCCTATTTTAATTATGGTTGGAGCTCTCATGTTAACAGAAATTAAAAACATTCCTCTCGACGAAATAACAGATGCTGTACCTGCTTTTTGCACCATTATTTTGATGCCGTTAACGTTTAGTATCGGCGAAGGCTTAGCGCTAGGGTTTTTATCTTATACGTTCGTTAAATTGTTAGTCGGCAAGGCGAAAGAAATCCACTGGATTATGTACATCATTAGCGCCGCTTTTATTATCAACTTCATCTGGGCTGCCTGAGCGCATATATCTAGAGCAAAAAAGACTTCTCAGCTGAGAAGTCTTTTTTACTGTTCGTGTAGATTTTAATTTCTCTCCCTTACAGAAATAAAAGATAGCGAAGGAAGATATATAACGTTGAAATCAAAAGAGATACGAGTGTGATTGGAGCTCCAATTTTTAAGAAATCCATAAATGAAAATTTATGTCCTTTTTTTACAGCCATGCCAGCTACAATGACGTTGGCAGATGCTCCAATTAACGTACCGTTTCCTCCCAAACATGCTCCTAGAGCCAGTGACCACCATAGTACACTGATTTGAGCAGAATCAGGGCTCATTCCCATTCCGTGAGCCATATCTTGAATAAGCGGAATCATTGTAGCAACAAAAGGAATGTTGTCAATAACAGCTGATGCAATTCCGCTAATCCACAAAATCAGATAAGCTGACAGTGCAATATTGCCGTCTGTAACGTTCAACGCGCCGGCAGCCAGCTTTTTAATAATGCCTACATCGATTAATCCTCCGACAAGAATAAATAAACCAGCAAAGAAAATAATCGTTGTCCATTCAACAGAATCAAATGCACTTTCTACTTCATCATGAGTTCGTAATCCAATTACCAATAACACAGCTGCACCCGTAATGGCTACCATAGCCGCATCGATATGTAAAACGGAGTGCAGGGTAAAACCTAGAATCGTTAATACTAATACCGTTAACGATTTTTTCATTAAAGCGGAATCTTGAATATAATCTTTTTCATTTAAACTCATTAGCTCTTGTTTTTTACTATCTTCTACTTTTAATTTTTTACGATAAATAAGAACAAGAATTCCTAGTGTAACAACACCGATAATTAGTACTGCAGGAGCTAAATTTAATAAAAAAGCGTTAAAATCAAGATGAGGATTCGCTGCCCCAATCATGATATTCGGTGGATCTCCTATTAAAGTTGCTGTTCCTCCAATATTTGAAAACAGCACTTCTGAAATAAGAAATGGAAAAGGGTTAATATTTAAGATAGTAGTGATTGAAAATGTAACCGGAACAATTAACAACACCGTTGTTACATTGTCTAAAAAAGCGGATCCGACACCTGTTAAAATCGATAAAATAACTAGAATTCTAACTGGATCACCTTTAGCAATTTTCGCCGACTTGATGGCTGCGTATTGAAACACGCCTGTTTTGTTTGTGATGCCGACTAAAATCATCATACCCATAAGAAGGACAATCGTTTCCCATTGAATGTGCTCCATAATGGCCTTATTAAAGTCAACAATACCTAACAGAATCATCAATATAGCACCTAAAAGAGCTGCTGAAGCGCGATTGATCTTTTCGGTCATAATCAAAAAATATGTAATGATAAATATAATAATGGCTGCGTATACATGAAAACTTGTAATGTGTTGAATTGCATTGTGCATAACAGTAACCTGGCGATATGGCATCTAGTGACGAGAACTTTGGATGTTGTCCAGGTTTTCACCTCATCTTTCATCGTTTAATTTACATCCAACTTTACGGTAAAACTTCTATAAAATCCGTTTTACTTTAACCAACCTCCTTTAAAAGTTTTGGTGTTCTTTAAAATGAAGACGATTCCTTCAGCATTATATCATATTTACATAAAAGCTTTCTTGTTAATTATTCAATGTGATTTTCAACCCACACGCTTATTATGCACCTTAAATTCAGTTTACATAATTGATTCCTCTAAGATTGGACAAAGTTAGACAAAGTTGGAACAGTGTCCAATTTTGTCTAATTTCAAAAGGCGAAATAAAACAATAGATTGCTAGTATAAAGCGATTTTAATGTTGGCACGGTACTTGCAACAGTAGTTAAGTGAAGTTTGATAATCAAATGAGGAGGCTTACCATAATGAAAACTGCTCAAAATAAAACAGAAAAGCTTACGAGAGAAAAAGCCAGCTGGATGTATCAGAAAATGGTAGAAATTCGAAAGTTTGAAGATGAAGTACATCAAATTTTCGCAAAAGGTGTACTGCCTGGTTTTGTTCATCTGTATGCAGGTGAAGAAGCGGTAGCGGTTGGAATGTGCGCTCATCTTAATGACAGTGACAGTATTACGAGCACTCATCGGGGACACGGTCATTGTATTGCTAAAGGCGGCGATTTAGATGGCATGATGGCTGAACTATTTGGGAAGGTAACCGGGTTAGGCAAAGGAAAAGGTGGATCTATGCATATCGCGGATTTAGATAAAGGAATTTTAGGAGCAAATGGAATTGTAGGAGGAGGATTTCCGCTTGCATGCGGTTCTGCTTTAACTGCTAAGTATAAAAAAACAAAAGATGTAAGCGTTTGCTTTTTTGGAGACGGAGCGGGCAATGAAGGAACTTTTCATGAAGGAATTAACTTAGCAGCGATTTGGAAACTACCTGTTGTTTTTGTTGCTGAGAATAATGGCTACGGAGAGGCAACTCCATTTTCTTATGCTTCAAGCTGCAGCACGATTGCAGACCGTGCCGCATCTTACAACATTCCTGGGGTACGAGTGGATGGAAAAGACGTGATGGCTGTTTATGAAGCAGCTGCAGAAGCGATTCAACGAGCGCGCAGAGGGGAAGGCCCAACGTTAATTGAATGTGTAACGTATCGAAATTACGGGCATTTCGAAGGCGACGCACAAACGTATAAATCAGGAAGTGAAAAGAAAGAACATCTTCAGGAAAAAGATGCGATCGCTCTTTTTGAAAATTACTTGCTTTCAGAACAAGTAGTAACTGAAAAAGAGCTTAGAGATATTGATGGTGATGTAGAAAAAGCAGTAAAACGCGCAGTTGAGCTAGCAGAAACAAGCGATTATCCTGATGCTTCCGAACTATTAACAGATGTTTATGTATCCTACTAATTAAAGGGGGAAAAGAAGATGACTAGAAAATTAAGTATGTCTGAAGCTATCAATGAAGCAATGAAACTAGCGATGCGAAAAGATGAGAATGTGATTCTGCTGGGAGAAGATGTAGCTGGTGGAGCGGAAATTGACCACCTGCAAGATGATGAGGCTTGGGGCGGGGTCCTTGGAGTGACAAAGGGGCTTGTACAAGAATTTGGACGTGAACGAATTCTTGATACGCCTATTTCAGAAGCAGCTTATATAGGAGCTGCAATGGGAGCGGCAGCGACAGGGTTAAGACCGGTTGCAGAATTAATGTTTAATGACTTTATTGGCTGTTGTTTAGATCAAGTGCTGAATCAAGGCGCAAAATTTAGATATATGTTTGGAGGAAAAGCTGAAGTGCCCGTGACGATTCGAACGACTCATGGAGCAGGGTTTAGGGCTGCAGCTCAGCATTCTCAGAGCTTGTATGCTTTGTTCACTAGCATTCCTGGCATTAAAGTAGTGGTGCCTTCTACCCCTTACGATGCCAAAGGATTATTGTTAGCAGCAATTGAAGACAATGATCCGGTTATCTTTTTTGAAGACAAAACATTGTACAACATGAAAGGAGAGGTTCCTGAAGGCTACTATACGATTCCGTTAGGAAAAGCGGATGTAAAACGCGAAGGAACGGATTTAACCATTGTAGCGATTGGAAAACAAGTAAATACTGCGCTTACGGCAGCTGAGCAATTATCTCACAAAGGAATTGACGTAGAAGTAGTCGATCCGCGAAGTTTATCACCTTTTGACGAAGAGACCATTCTTTCATCTGTAGAAAAAACAAATCGCTTAATTGTCATTGACGAAGCCAATCCAAGATGCAGCATAGCAACAGATATTGCTGCGCTAGTTGCCGATAAAGGATTTGACATGCTTGATGCACCTATTAAACGAATTACAGCACCACATACACCTGTACCATTTTCACCTCCATTAGAAGATATTTATCTGCCAACACCGCAAAAAGTAATTGAAGTTGTATCGGAGTTGCTAGGAGATAAATCGCTTCTAAGCGTGTAATTAAAGAGAAAGGAGGAGGAAGCAAATGGCTGCAGAGGTTGTAATGCCAAAACTAGGTATGGCAATGAAAGAAGGAACCGTTTCGACATGGAATAAAAAAGTTGGAGACTCCGTTTCAAAAGGAGATATGATTGCAAGCATTAATTCTGAAAAAATAGAAATGGAAATTGAAGCTCCGCAGGACGGTGTGATTCTTGATATCCTTGTACAAGAAGATGTAGGTGTGCCTCCTGGAACGATTATCTGTTATGTTGGAAATCCAAACGAGCAGCTTACTGAGCAGAACCGTTCAGCAAATGAGCTTCAGGCTCCCAAAAACGAGGTAGCGGCTACTATTTCTTTAGAAGAGCCACCAGCAAACGCAGCTTCGTCAAAGAAGAGCAAAGAAACTGTGCGCATTTCACCAATTGCACGGAAAATAGCCGAATCTGAAAACATTGATATTGAGACGATTAAAGGCACGGGACCTAAAGGAAGAATCACAAAAGCGGATGTAGAGAAAGTGCTGGCGGAAAGAGCTGCAGAAGCGAGTCACCCACCGGCAGAAAGAGATAACCCCGCTATAAACAAAGAAACGCTTCCAGTAGCGGGCATGAGGAAAGTCATTGCAAGTCGAATGCATAATAGCTTATTAAACAGTGCTCAATTAACGATTAATATGAGAGCCGACGTGACGGACTTGCTGTCTCTTCAACAAGAAATTAAAGAAGTGACCCAGCAACGCCATAAGGTGAAAATCTCTCTAACCGATTTTATTGCTCGTGCTTGTGTTCTTTCACTTCAAGAACACAAGCAAATGAACAGTGCCTATATCGATAACGAAATTCATCTCTATAACCATGTTCATCTTGGAATGGCCGTGGCTTTAGAAAATGGATTAGTTGTTCCTGTTATGCAGCATGCTGAAAAGATGTCGTTAGTTGAATTAGCTGCAGAGATTAAAACACGAGCAGGGGATGCTCGGCAAGGTCAGCTGAGCACTGATAGAATGCAAGGTTCTACATTCACTATTACTAATCTGGGTACTTACGGAGTAGAGTATTTTACACCTGTATTAAATCCGCCTGAAACAGGAATTCTTGGTGTTGGAGCTACTGAAGATGTACCAATGTATCAAGGAGACGAATTACAAAGAAGAAGCTTGCTGCCTTTAAGCCTGACGTTTGATCATCGGGTACTGGACGGGGCACCTGCAGCTAATTTCCTTGGAACTATTAAACAATACTTAGAGCAACCTATTTTACTACTCTTATAGAAAGGTGGTGCATTCCGTGAAACCTTTAGTTGTCATTGGCGGCGGTCCTGCAGGATATGTGGCGGCAATCACTGCCGCCCGGCAAGGAAAACAAGTTACGTTAATCGAACAAAAAGATTTAGGTGGAACATGTTTAAATGAGGGCTGTATGCCAACAAAGTCATTATTAGCAAGCGCGGAAGCCTACGAGAAAATCAAGCAAGCTGAGCAATTCGGCATCACTCTTCCTTTAGAACAAGTGAAAATTAACTGGGATGGCGTTCAGCATCATAAAACAGCTATTGTTAAAAAACTAGTGCAGGGAATTGGCTATTTGATGAGAAAGAACAGTATTAAAGTCATGAAAGGAGAAGCTTCCTTTTTGACAAATCATCGTCTAGCCGTGCGAAATGAAAATCAAGTAGAAGAGGTAGAGGCTGAACAGTTTATTATTGCTGCGGGTTCAGAACCTGCTAGCCTGCCATTTGCTCCGTTTGATGGAAAGTGGATCATTCACAGTGGACAAGCAATGTCGCTGCCTGCTATCCCTTCATCTCTTTTAATAGTAGGAGGAGGGGTAATTGGGTGTGAATTTGCAAGCATTTACAGTCAAATGGGTGCAAAAGTAACGATTGTGGAAGCAGCAGACCAGCTGCTTCCTGGTGAAGATGCCGATATCGCATTTACGTTACAGGAAGAGTTAGAGAAAAAAGGCGTAGCGATTTATACATCCGCTTTGCTAACAGAAATGCAGCCTGAAAACAAAAAAGCTCTATTTAAACATAAAGAAGAGCTGCATGAACTGCAAGCTGAGTATGCATTAATTTCAATTGGAAGAAAACCTAGAGTGCTAGGTTTGGGTTTGGAACAGGTTGGCGTACATTTTTCAAAACAAGGAATTGATGTTAATGAGCATATGCAAACGAATGTACCTAACATCTATGCTTGTGGAGATGTAGTTGGCGGAATTCAGCTTGCTCATGTCGCCTTTCATGAAGGCACAGTTGCTGCTTTGCACGCATGCGGAAAAGATAAGAGCGTAAATTATCGAGCTGTACCACGCTGCATTTATACTCACCCTGAAATTGCAAGTGTCGGTATGACAGAAAAGCAGGCTCGAAGCGAATACGGCGATATTCGCGTGGGAGAATTCTCGTTTACGGCAAACGGCAAAGCGATGATTGCAAATAATCCGGTTGGAAAAGTGAAGGTAATCGTAGAACCGCAGTTTAATGAAATTATTGGACTTTCCATTGTAGGTGCACATGCTACAGAATTAATTGGACAAGGAACCATCATGCTGCACGGGGAGTTGACCACGGATGTAATGGAAGACTTTATCGCTGCTCATCCTACATTATCCGAAGCGATTCATGAAGCTCTTTTGCAGTCAACGGGTCAGGCCGTTCACTCATGATTATACAAGTGCTCAAGTTATTAAGCTCTTTAAGAATGAAAAGTAAAAATGAATGATTCAAAAAGGTAAACTAGAGGATGAAGGAATCATGAAAGAGGGAGAGGGATTTTCCTGCATCCTCGTCTAGTTTTTCTATTAATTTTTACATAATGTAAGTTTAAGAATCTATCTTTGATAATGATAACGTTTTCTTTGTGATTTATAATAATAGTAACAAGCCTTGATTTACTATATTCAATTAAGTTTATAGGGGAGAGGTAAGAAATGGAATCCACACTTTCTTTAAACACATGGAAACGTTTTGTGAACGAAGGGGCACTTGAATCCCCAAGGTTAAACGACATTATTGTGAAATCATGGCATCGTTGTAAAAGCGCAGATGTTAATCCTTACCTAGATAAAGGCAGATCGATTTTAAAAAACGAAGATTTTCATTCTCGAAAACAAATGAATTCTTTATTTCTTGAAACGGCGTTGCCGCACTTAGAAAGAATAAGACAATCAGCGGCGGATTTAGGAATGGTTGCTCTATTAATTGACCCAGAAGGCTATATTTTATCTATTACAGGAAATAGACTTACACTGAATGAAGCAAGAAAAATTAATTTTGTGGAAGGTGCTTGTTGGACAGAAAAAGAAGTAGGCACAAATGCAATCGGTACGGCTCTGCAAACGGAAGAGCCCATTATGATAACGGGTACAGAACATTATTCGATTGCTTCGCATCAATGGAGCTGTTCGGCAGCACCTGTTCGAAATGACGACGGAAATTTAATTGGGATTATTAATATTTCCTGTCCTGTAAACAGAGCTCATCCTTATATGCTTGGAATGGTTACATCCATCGCGTATACAATCGAACGGGAATTAAGCATTCGAATGCACAAAGACGAAATTGAGTTGGTTCATGCTTCTATGAATTTCATTGATAGCAAACAGCTCTTGCTGCTTTGCAATTACAAAGAAGTGATTGTAGGAGCAAGTAAAACCGTTCGGGAATGTATACCAAAATGGTCAGGCTTGCAGTTGAATACGATTGTAAAACAGGGATTTCGTATAGTAATGGAAGTGCCTGTCATTTCAAAAAGACACGGTCATTCTATTGGAAAGATTGTTTACTTATCAGAAGAAACGACTCATAACCAAACAACTAAACAGATCTCTGCTCAATCATTTTGTTTTAAAGGAGAAGCAGGCATAAGCCGATCCTTTCAGCGAACATTAGAAGAAATAAAGCAGGCGGCTCCTACGGATACAACAGTCTATATTTTAGGGGAAACAGGTACTGGAAAAGAAGTAGTGGCGAGAACGATTCATGAAAACAGCTCGCGTAAAAACGGGCCTTTTATTGCTCTTAATTGTGGTGCCATTCCGAAGGAACTTATGGAAAGTGAATTATTTGGCTATGCAGAAGGAGCCTTTACAGGAGCACGGCGTCAAGGATACCAAGGAAAGTTTGAGCAGGCTAATCACGGTACGATTTTTCTTGATGAAATAGGTGAGCTTCCTCATTCTATGCAGATTTCTTTACTAAGAGTATTGCAAGAGCGCAAGGTCACGCCTGTGGGAAGCAATCAGGAAATTCCGGTAGACATCCGGATTATTACCGCTACTCATCGAGATCTTCGTCAGCTTGTCAGTGAAGGGAAGTTTCGAGAAGATTTATATTACCGGCTTCACGTGTATCCCGTGTATGTTCCGCCTTTACGGGAAAGAAAAGAAGATATTCCACATCTTATGCGGTACTTTTGTCAAACGAATGATTGGAATATGAATTTCCCCAAGGAACTAGTAGATAAATTGATAGATTACCAGTGGCCGGGAAACATTCGAGAATTATTTAATGTACTTGAGCGCTTGAAGATTTCGCTAAACACGGACTCAGAAAAAGAGACAATATTGAGTTATTTGAGTTCTTTAAACCTTGTTGGTGGTCAGAGGAACATCTCTCACTCTGATACTTCACAAGAAATAGAAGAAAACGATTTTACGTCCCTATCCGCACTCACATTTCGTGAAAAAGTTCAAAAAGACTTGATGATGGATGCTTTACGTAAAACCCAGGGAAATGTGTCGCTTGCTGCTAAGCTGTTAGATATACCAAGAAGTACATTTTATAACAGACTAAAAAAATTCAATTTATAAGCTGAGAGTTTTTAGCTGTTTTAAATTTAGACGAAGTAAAAAATGAACCATTGATCAAGATTTTCGATTAGTGGTTCGTTTTTTTTTTAGGGTGAACGTACGTTCGATTTGTTTAGACCCTTCTAGCAGTTGATTGGAGGGCAAGACGAAAACTCCTGCGGGAAAAGCGGAACAGTTGAGACTCCACAGGAGCGTATGCGACGAGAAGGCTCAGCGGCCGCCTGCGGAAAGCGAAGTCTTGCACGGAACCAACTGACCTGTCACGAGCGTTCAGCTCATGTATCCTATTTGTTCGTCGTTAGATTGAATTGATTTCGTTATATCTCGATCTTTTTTAAATTTAATGAAGAATGTACGCATATTTTATTATCAGATTATTCTGTACTATATACAGTATATTGTATACAATATATAATTTAATCAATATCTAATTAACAAAACCAGAGGTGATGAGTGAATGACAGACAAACAGTTTAGAAATGTACAAGACGGCACAAAAGCGGTATGGGCAGGAGAAAAAGAATCGCTTGCTTACAATGCCACTCAAGTTCCCGTCGTCTTCAGCGTAGCTTACAATTATGATGATGTAGACGAATGGCAAGAAGTTGCGTTAGGAAACAAACCAGGCTATACGTATAATCGCATGAGTAATCCTACGGTTAAAGCTTTTGAAGAAAAAGTAAGGATACTTGAAGAAGCAGAAGAGTCGGTCGCATTTTCCTCCGGCATGGCGGCTATTAGCAGCACATTATACACGTTTTTAAAACCCGGAGACCGAGTCGTATCGGTAAAAGATACATATGGGGGAACAAACAAAATCTTCACTGAGTTTCTTCCTAACATTGGAGTGGATGTAACCTTATGTAATACGGGGAATCATGAAGAAATTGAAGCGGAAGTAAATAAAGGATGTAAAGTGCTGTATTTAGAATCTCCTACAAATCCTACGATGAAAATTATTGATATTGAAAGAATAGCGAAAGCAGGAAAATCGGTAGGGGCAGTGGTCATTATTGATAATACGTTTGCGACACCAATTAACCAAAACCCTCTTCAATTAGGAGTAGATCTTGTCATTCACAGCGCCACAAAATTTTTAAGCGGACACGCCGATGCTTTAGGCGGAGTAGTATGCGGCTCTAAAGAATTAATGCAGCATGTGTATCACTACCGTGAGATCAATGGCGCGACCATGGACCCTATGTCAGCGTATCTTATTTTAAGAGGAATGAAGACGTTAAAGCTGCGTATACGTCAACAAGAACGAAGTGCTTTGGAAATTGCTAAATTTCTTCAAAAGAAAGAAGCTGTTGAAGCCGTCTATTATCCTGGATTGGAAACACACCCTCATCATCATATTGCCAAAAAACAAATGAAAGGCTTTGGCGGAATATTAAGCTTTGTGTTAAAAGGAGAAATGGAAGCTATTAAAATTTTGCTGCCAAAGTTAACGTATGCAAATAAAGCCGGTAATTTAGGAGCAGTTGAAACGATTTACGGTCCGGCAAGAACGACTAGTCACGTAGAATGTACGCTTGAAGAACGTAAAGCTCTTGGAATATCCGAAGGACTGGTTCGCATATCTGTAGGAATTGAAGATACGGAAGATTTAATTGCAGACTTAGAACAAGCATTTGCTCACTTAGAATCTGCATCACCTATTAGTAATTAAAAAGACATGTATTACTTTTTTAAATAAAAATAAGGTAAGCAACTCTTTTTAGTTGGTAGACGTTTCTTCAAAATTGCAGAGATATTGTGGAATAAAGCTGAGAAATTAAACTGCACGTGTATTTTTTCGTCTGATTTTGTAGGTATACTGATAAATTAGATGAAATAAAAATGTTTTTACACGCTTTAAAAATAAACTAACTTACAATAGCCTACAAATAAGGAATGATAGTATGTCGAAACAAGAAAATGAATACACAATAAAAGATGCATCATTGTTTGGATTTAAATTAATGCAGGTAAGTAAAGCCATCTGGCGAGCTGCAGAAGATGATTGGGAGCAATGGGTGAAGCCTTATGGTCTGAATGTAAATGAGCATCATATTTTATGTTTGGCTAGCAGCACGGGAGAAATCTCTATGTCAGAGTTAGCTAACTTAGGAGCTATGCATATCTCTACAGCATTTAATTTTTCGAAAAAATTAGAAAATCAAGGGTATCTGTATCTATCCAAAAGAGAAAATGATAAAAGAAACACCTATATCAAACTGACTGAAAATGGAGAACAATTATTGCTTGACACGCTCAAAGGGTATGAACCACATAACAGTAAGATATGCAAAGGCGCACTTCCTTTAAAAACGTTATACGGAAAATTTCCCGATTTTCCAGAGCTCGTAACCGTTGTTCGTCACGTTTGTGGCGGCGACCTAGTGACCGTTGCTGAGCAACCTTTTGTGAATATAGAAGAAGCGGGAATAGAAGAAAATGAAGATAAGAAAGAAGTCCAGCTAACTAGTAATTGAACGCGCTTAATAATGGGCAGAGAATAGGACTTCGTGAAAATAAGTAAATAACAGACCGAGCTGTTTTATACGTGAGAAATTTGACGTATAAAACAGCTCTTTTTTATTTTGTGAATAATGATTCTCCATTATATTATGAGAAATTTAGGATAAGCTACCAGTAGTAAATTTACCGGAGAGAAGGAGTGGTTACCATGAATAAGTCAGACTCAATTTCTGTTTTTCAGCTGATCCTTCTTTCGATGACGTTTATTGGCTTAAAAACTCATGTGATGCTTATATCTCCATTAATTAAAACGGCAGGGCGCGATGCTTGGATCACCGTTCTTCTTACTTGTCTTTTAACACTCATATGGGTTCCTTTACTTGTATATGTAAATAAAAAAACAAACGGCGAACATCTTTTTCAATGGATGAAAAAACATATGAATAAGTCATTTACCAACGTTGTTATTTTTCTTATAATCGCTTATTTGACCATTATGGAAATTGCCACCTTACGAGAGACGATTACGTGGATCAATATTATTTTTCTTCAGCGAACACCTTTAATTATACTCGTTTTACTATTTGGTTTTACCTGTTGCTTACTTGCCGCTACGAGCATGAGAACGATTAGTATTGTAAACGTGTTTCTTTTATTTTTTATTGTACTATTAGGTTTTTTTGTTTCTTTTACAAACTTTCAATTTAAAGATTATTCTTTATTGCAGCCTGTTTTAGAAAATGGCTATTTTCCGGTTATTAAAAGTATTGTATTTCAAGGATCAGGGATGGTAGAGCTGCTGCTGCTGCTTTTCTTGCAGCACAAAGTACCGCAGCCTATACGCTATAAGCATTTAGCGGTGGCAGGAATTCTCTTAACGGGCCTTACAATTGGGCCTCTTATTGGGGCAATTACTGAATTTGGTCCTGTAGAAGCCT
Organism: Priestia megaterium; assembly: GCF_009497655.1. Lineage (NCBI taxonomy): Bacteria > Bacillati > Bacillota > Bacilli > Caryophanales > Bacillaceae > Priestia > Priestia megaterium. The sequence continues at coordinate 1,846,312 of NZ_CP023317.1, forward strand.
CTAAGCAACGTTTCCCTCCCTATGAAGAATGGGGAATTGCATCACTTGGAAAGTTTATAGAGCATATCGACTTTTTATCTATTTATCAGTGGCTGTCGGGTACCTTCATCCGCATTTCGACCTTTCTTTTTATTATGAAAGAATTAGTTCCATTTCAAAAAGGCCACAAAAGGTTTCTTTTACTCATTTTAGTGGTTATCACTGTATGCACGCTGGCTCCTATAACAGACTTTACTTTTTCAAATCTTTTATTTTTTACAATCATACCGGCTACTTTCTGGCTGTTTGTTGCTTTTTCTCTTTTCTTAGTAGTCATAGTCTTTCTAATTTCTCATAAAACAAGGAGGGATAAAAGTGGAATTTTTTAAGAAGCAAAAAGACTACAGCTCTAAAAAACAAGAGAGCGAAAGTCTTTTAAAAGAAAGTTCTTCTCGTTCTCAGATCATCAATGAGCGTACGTTAAGAGATTTATTTGGAAAATGCGGCGATATTAACTTCGAGACCGTTTATTTTTATAACAAACGAGTGCTTATGATTTATTGTACCGGTTTAGTGAGTACGGAAATGCTATATGGAATGATCCCTAAAAGATTAGAGGAATGCTGCGCTAAGCTAGAGGGGGAAGTAGAAGGAGACCAGATCATAAAATTATTAAACCTTCCCTCAGTTTCTATCGTTCAAAATGAAGAACAGGCAGTTTCGGAAATTTTTTCTGGGAAATTATTCATTGATTTTGGATTACCGAACGCTGTTGTGTCTATCGATATTTCTGACCGTCCTCAAAGAAGTCCAGAAGAAACGAAAAATGAAGTAACCATATTGGGTCCTAGAGATAATTTTATTGAAGACTTACCTGTGAATATTGCTTTAATTCGTAAGCGTCTTAAATCGGTTTCCTTGTTAACAAAATCTTTAGAAATTGGAAAACGAACAAAAACAAAAGTAAGCATTTTATACATGGAAGACGTAGCTGACAAGAAGATACTTGACGAAATTATGGAGAAGTTAGGGAATATCGATATCGACGGTATTTTCAGCGGAACACAGCTAGAAGAGCTCATTAATAAAAATCCGTATAGCTTTTTTCCTCGCCACGCTTATACAGGGAGGCCTGATTTTGCGGTTCAATCTCTGTTAAATGGCCGGTTCATTATATTAATTGATGGCACTTCATATGCGTATGTTACACCTATTAACCTTTTTTACTTATTAAAAGGATCTGAGGATAAAGAAAATACATATTTATACAGCTCTTTTGAGCGTATTCTTCGAATCTTCGGGCTTTCTATCGCTGCTTTTTTGCCCGGTTTTTGGGTTGCAATGACGGCTTTTCATCAAAATCAGCTTCCTCTCAGCTTATTAGCTACGATTGTTGAAGCAAGAAGAGGTGTCCCGTTTCCTACCTCTCTTGAAGCAATATTAATGCTCCTTTTATTTGAATTGTTTCGAGAGGCAGGGTTTAGACTCCCGACTTCTGTCGGGCAGACACTCAGTGTAATCGGAGGGCTTATTATCGGTGATGCAGCCATTAGAGCCGGTTTAACAAGTCCTGCCATGCTGGTTGTCATTGCAGGCTCTACGATTGCTACCTTTACGCTAGCAAATCAGTCCCTTATAGGAACAATTTCACTGATCCGCTTTTTTAGTATTATCTGTGTTAGCATTTTAGGTTTTTTTGGCTTTTTTATTTCCATCTTTTTAGTCATGATCTATATTACAAACATTCGAACGTTTGGTGTGCCATATTTCGAATTAGCAACCCGATTAGATGCGAAAAATATTTTAAAATCTCTCTTCCGCCTGCCCGAAAGTAAAAAAGCAACGAGAGCTAGTATGCTTAACCCAAACGATTCCACCCGCGAAGAAGGAGGAAGTTAGTGAAAAGGACCATAAGGAACTTACTTATACTTGCTATGAGCTCTTTTTTATTGTTTCTTTCGGGGTGCTGGGATACGAATGAACCGGAACAAATGGTATACGCACAGGGAATGGGGGTAGATTTTAAAGATAATCGTTACGTTCTTTACCTGCAGACAATCAATTTAAGTTTATTGGCAAAATCTGAGGCAAGCGGTGCTGGCGCGGGTCAAGTCAAAGTAGAAGTTGGCTACGCAACAGGAAAAACCATTGATGAAGCTATTTTTAGATATTATCAAATTTCTCAGCGCAGAATCTTTTTTGGGCACTTAGCTTTCCTTGTTCTAACGGACGATGCGTTAAAGCATGGTGCTGTCAAATCTGCGGTGGACTTTTTAGATCGTTATCGGGAAACGAGATATAACATTTGGATGTATGCTACGAAAAGCCCTTTGAAAAAAACGCTGTTAGCTACGCCGATGTTCGAAGTATCGAATGCTCTTTCTCGCTTGAGCGATCCTAAAGTGATTTTCAAGCAAAACTCCTTTATTCCACCAGTTGATTTAAGAGAGCTCATTATCCATCTTAATGAACCAAGTCACGAAGTAAACATCCCTTTAGTTCAGACTAAAGAACATTTAACAACGGATCAAAAAAGTGAAACAGCTATTCAAGTAAACGGAGCAGTGGCTATTACATCATCTGAATTAAAAGGAGTTTTTTCTGAAAGTAAAATCAAAGGGCTTAGATGGATAACTGATGAATTTGTACGAGCTGGTTTACGGGTAAGGCTACCTGATCATTCCGATATTGATCTTGTGGTAGACAAGAAAAAAGTAAAGATCGAACCTGTTCTAAAAGGTAGTAATCTAACCTTTAATATAAAAGTTCGGGCAAAAGCAACGATTTTAGTTATGCCGCAGCACGAAAAACTATCAACTATAAAAAAAGAAGCTGAACAGAAAATTAAGAAACAAATTATTGAAACATACGCGCAAGGCTTAAGTATAAACAGCGATGTTTACAGGCTTTCTCATGTTCTTTACAAAAAAGAACTGCGTAAATGGAAAGCTGTTCAAAGCAACGGGGCCATTCCTCTAACAAAAGACTCAATAAACGTGAAGGTCAACGTACAGGTTAAGCACGGAAACAAACAGCGAATAGGTCCGACTATAGATTGAAATACTGAAAACCTGCATTTCTCACCTAATAATGTTAAATCAAAAGTGTAAGAATAGATAAAATAGAAAAGACCGACCTAAAAACAAATCGAATATGGAAAATCAATGACAAATATCTCGAGGTTTGTAAAAGATGCAGCGGATATTATGATGGAAAACGGCTGGATGGAAACACCACCGGCAGCCGTAGATAGAAATCATTTAAACTCCAACTAATTAAATGACTTGCCTTAAAATATGTAAAAGCTCTTAACCTATATAGCTTGAATGAGTAAAAAACACACAAAACAAATCTCCAAATTTTGTGTGTTTTTTATTTGAAGAGAAAAAAGCTGTAAATCCTGTTTTTATATTTGATGATCATTAAACTAAAGCAATTTATGATTACAATTTGTATATGAGCTTAATGTCTCTATGTATAAAAAATGTTATTTATTTGCTGCTCATTATTTTATAGAAATTACTATACATTTATAAGAGATTAAAAAGAAATTAAAGAAATTATAAACATTGCTAAAACTTATATGGACAAAAGCCTTCTGCTGACTGAGGTTATAGGGAATGAAGCAATCAAAAAAACTGCAGATTACTACAAGAATTTTCACGAAAAAATATAGGATTTTTTTATAACAGCTATATTTTCTACGCAGTCGATCGGAAAATAACGTTTATTTATTGTATTTTTTGTTCATTTAGTTGATTTTTTTCATGAAAACGAAAATCATTATCATTTAAAGAGATTTATTATAGCTGAGAGACAAATATGTTTTAGTAAGTTAAAGAGAAAAGAAGAGTAGGAGGGAAATAGAGTAGAGATGAGGAAAAAAAGGCATAACAAAAAAGAGTATTATAGAGCGTTAATTTTTGCCTGATAATACCCGTTGGCAATTTTGCGGATATACGTAAAGAAGTTTGACTCCATTTCATGCACAAGAGGGCGAAATGCATCCATACTTTCTTCTATGTAAGTTTGTTGTAGGTAACGCTGAACGGACGTTAATGATTTTTCGATTATATCTAAACCGAACTCATGCACAATGGAATGAATATCTTCTTTTTTAATAGAATAATGGCCAAAAGATTTAAAGAAATTCTTAAACTGAGCAAATGCATGCTCTCCACGGATTTTTTCGATTTCTTTTTGTTTTTTACTATCATGAGCACCAGTTAAATTGAAACTTAAAATAAAACCATCCTTGATTTTTTCAATAATCGATTTTCTTGGCTGCTTTTCTTCTAATAATGTTTTGACACAATCATCTTTTTCTAGTACATCGATACGGAAAATTTTACTTAATTTACTAGCCATTTCTTTAATAGCAGCTTTATAGCCAATGTATTTCGGAAGAATGTGTTTTACCTCGGTGTAAGATAAAAGGGCTTCTGAATCTTTCTTTACGTTTACATCAGATTCGTATACATACAAAGCACGTAAAGCCAGGCGCAGCATGTTAATATTTTTGATAGCCAGCAATTGATAAATCACTTCCATTGAAACAGAAGTGTAACCACCTTTTGAAGTATATGTATTGTGATCTTTATCAAGCATTTCCGGAGTATATGATATGTTTTGAGCATCAGCAGCTTCTTTTATATGTAAATCTAAAAAATCCTCTAAATAGTTGTTTAAAGAAACTTGAATATAGTCTCCCCATAAACGATCCCAGCGAATGATGTCATAGTCTTCTAAAAGCTTATTATTATTTTGAACGGTCCGAACGGAACATTGGATTGTATTAGCCAGTTCTTGCTCAGAAATAATTGAAATATGACCTTGGCTGTTACATTTGGCTACGTAAGCTAAAATTTGCTTCATCAGAGAACCCGTCCACTTTATGTTTACAAAGTTTTTTGCTAGACCAAATGAATGTTTTTCATAGTAATAGCCGTTGTCTCGTTTCGTCTCTCTATTTAAACCACTCATGACAATCAGCAGCTTGTTTGCTATCAGAGTGTGCCGTTTTAGTGCCAGCTTTTGTATACTCATGTAGTTACCTCCTTTCCAAAACTATATACGTCATCTTTTACAGTATAGACACAGTCATATAGGCTGTAAAATGACATATTTGCACGGAAAAATGGTGCATTTTTTTAAAAGACTAGTGATACCAAGGGACGAGACATCTATTTACAAGGTGACATATTTGCACGGAGATGTGGAGCAAAAATAGCGTTACATTTCATAAACGTTGATAAAACAGCATTCTTAAGACAAATGTCGTATTATGACGGATGAAATACACGTAATGTGACAAATTCAAAAAAAAATTTGATGTAAAAATGACATATTTGCACGGAGAATAGGAGCAAAAATGATAAAAATAAAGATTTGGGCAACAAAGTGACACATTTGCACGGAAAATAGGGACATAAAACAAAAAAATGCCCTTTTTTAGACACAGAAAGTTCACATTTTTACAAAGAATAAATGAACATTTGCAGAAAAAATCGCGCTTTTTTAAAAAAGTGGCATGTTTGCACGGAAATCTAGAGCAAAAAACACTTTTGCACGGAGATTTGGAGCAAAAAATGCAGAAAACGAAGGGGGAAAGTCGCTGTCTCAAGAAAAATTATGTAAAAGTGGCATATTTGCACGGAAGATTGGAGCCAAACTTATAGTAAATGCAGTATAGAAAGAAAAACGACACTTTTGCACGGGAACCTGGAGCAAAAATTAGCTATAACACTTCTTTTAGACACAAAAAGTTCACAAAATGATAGGGAAGGTGAAGTTTAATAACTATATCAGCAGGGGAAATAGTATGTTTATATGGAGAATTGGAGCAAAAAAACACTTTTGCACGGAAATGTGGAGCAAAAAATGCAGTAACTAATGGTAGGCAGATAAAAAGAATGCTCTTATAAAGATCATAAGAGCATTCTTTTTTTAGCCTATAGAGCTTGTTACGTTTTGATAGATAGAAAGGGGAGCATATTCGTAATCACCGGCTAATAAGTCTTTTACTTCACTTTCTCCCACAGGAATAAAGGTGATCTGAAACACTTGGCCCACTCTTTTATAAGATTGGACAGCTAGTTTTTGTTCGACTAGCTCATCTAAGGCTGTTTCAATTTCGACAAGGTTTTCTTTTTTACGTCTCTTTCGAAAGCGGACTCTTGTCGAAAAATATAAATAATCTCTTGTGACATTGTATGAAGATTTTGTTTCATAGCAAATGAGACGCTCTTTTTGCATAACGAATAGCAAATGGTAAGCGGCGTCTAAACTTAATTTTTCTACTTTATTTTTGTAAATACGCACCGTTTGGCGTTGAATATAGTCTCTATATATCACTTCATTGACGTGAATTTCAGCAATTCGCGTTCCGTTTGGCATCGTAGTAATATCCACAAAGTCAAAAATACCATAGGCAATTGTCTTATTATGCTGTACTTTTGACATGCTGTAGTGCTTCATTTTTGTAATTCTTTCTTCTATCATCTGGTAATTGCGCTTACTGTCTGTTTTATAAAGTGCTTTCACAAGGTCACCAATCTTTACATTAATGATTTTTTGTGTAGCGAACAACTCGTCGCGTTGGCTCATGATCTCTAAAAACACTTTATAATCAAACCGATCTAAATCACTAATTTTATTTCCATTTTCTTCAGCGTATTCTTTTTCTATTAACAATTCGTAATCTGTCCCGTCTTCAGAGTTATAAGTACTTAAGAAATATTCTTTTCCTTCTTTCTCTAATAGGGGTTGCTCGACGAGAAGCTTTGCTCTTGAGTTAGAGAAAAAAGGGTTCTCTACAGTTGAAAAAGGGCTTTCAATAATACTATGGTTTCCGTTTTGGAAGCTAGGGTCCAGTATAGTCAGCCCAATAATAATAGATATATCCGTATGAATTGCTTTTTCTCGCTGCGTTTTGGTTTTTTGATGAATATAAGGATAATCAGTTAAGAAGAAGCTATCTTCTTGACTCCATTCACGTAGGATATCAATTCGTTTATTAATGACTTCTTCCGGAGACGGTATGTTTTCAAACTGTTTGCAAAAGAGTTCTTTTCCGTTTGTTTTATAATAAGCTGTTAGCGCTCTGTATTCCCCAATCAGCTCTTTATTCTTCTTGGGCTTTTTTTGCTCATAGTCGCGTATAGCAGCATCTAACCATCTGCGTTTCGTACGATTGAGAAAGTCTTTTTTTAAAATCCTCAACGCTTCGTTTACATCTTTATTTTCAAAGTGCTGCTGATAAAGAGGGAGGATGGTGCTCTCTAAATCACCTTTTATACTTTCGTTATAAACGGATAAGAGGCGTAATTTAGATACTCTATCAATGACTTCGCGTATGAGTAAAGATGAATAATCCATACACATCTAACCTCCTTAATCTTAAGTTAGTCATTTTAATCCTTAGTTGGATAGTAGCTTTAAATCTATTGTAATGCACGAAAGTTCGATGCCACAAACAAAAGACGGCTACTATCTATAGTCTATTTTTCATTATACACGTGCAAAGGGGGCGAAGGGGGGGATTTTCTTATTTTCTTTTTTCGTAATCTAAATTTGGTCATGAAGTATATACATTTGCTGCGTAGCTTATGTAAGGAGGGTAACTCTGTTCGCAAGACTGCTAATTCTGCTGCGGAGTTTACTGGATGAATAGCAAGCAATTTAAAATAAAAGGATATCAGCGGTTAAAAGAGAATACTTTCTAAAACTACTAAACATACCCTGGAGGTCATGAATGAACCCTATATTAAATGAAGTAGGCACGATTTTTATTCCTGTAGAAGATATACAAAAAGCACGAGACTGGTATTGTGACGTGCTAGGTTTGCCGGTAGATGGAGACATTTTATATGATCATTTATATGTGATACCTATGAATGGAACAGGAATTGTATTAGATAGCAAAACTTATTCAAAAAATACGCTTTTTAAAACACCGGCTTTTCATTTGAATACAAACGATATCAAAGAAGCTTATGAGTATATGAAACAGAAAAAAGTAGAGCTAACGACAGGAATTGAACACGATCACTGGTTTATATTTAAAGATCCAGATGGAAATCATCTTATGGTGTGTGAATGCTGAACCTATGGAATAATAAAAGGACCTTCAAGAGAAGGTCCTTTTATTGTATTGCCTTTGCATTTTATAACTTGATAGATTTGTTTCTGAATTGAATCATTCTTACAATATTTATCACAATTGTTTTTGTTACAGCATAAGCCGGAATCGCTAAGATCATTCCGAGTATTCCTGCAATATTACCCGCAACAAGCAATAAAATAATAATCGTTAAAGGATGAGTGTTTAATTTCTTTCCAATTACCAGCGGAGAAATAATGTTCCCATCGAGCTGTTGAACGATTACGACGACGATAATTACTAATATCGCTTTTGTAGGAGAGTATAATAAGCCTACGATTAAAGCGGGTGCTACGCCAATAAAAGGGCCGACGTACGGGATAATATTAGTAAGGGCTCCTATTAGTGCGAGTATTAATGCATAAGGCAACCCGATGATGAGGTAACCAATGAATGTACTAATACCGACAAACAAACAAACGAGCATTTGGCCTTGAATATAAGTAGCTAGCGTATTTGTTGTTTCTTTCATTGTACGTAACGTTTCTTTTCGATAAGAAGCAGGAACCATACGCAGCGTATTTTTACGAAGTTTATGGCTGTCTTTGAGCATATAAAAAAGAATGAAAGGAACGGTTACAACCGTAAGAGTAATATTTGTTACGACGCTTAAAACAGATGAAATACTGTTTGTGAGATTCGTAGGTAAAGTAGACGCGTAGTTTAAAAGTGACTCTTCAATATGATCGAGCGACACATATTTTTGTTCAACCAGCCAGTTAAACCATCTTGAGTTAGATAAATCATTTATGTACTCTCTCGTTTCTACAATGTAAGACGGAATATTCTTAGCCAAATCAGTTAATTGTTTAGATAAGGTAGGTCCCACACCGCCCACAATAGAAGCAATTACGCCGATAAAAACAACGTATAATAGTAAAATGGCCAGTGTTTTTGGCACTTTTTTTCTTGTGAGAAATGACACAATTGGTTCGAATAAAAAGAAAAGAAAACCAGCTACAAGAATAGGAAAAAACAAAGTGGAGATAAACACACCGATTGGTAGAAAAACAAACGAAATATGTTTACAAATGTAAATCAGTAAAGCAATCATTAATAGTTCTAATGTCCAAAAATGCAGTTTCGATTTAAACAAAAAGTTACCCTCTTTCTTTACTATTTTTTACTATCATACATCAAAAAAGAAACCCACTGCACGTTAAAAGTGGGCTTTTTTAGTCTGTATAACTTTCATTTAAATAAAAATTAGGCTTTTTCCTCTTTATCTTTAGTGGTATCCTCTGGAGTTTTTTTGTCGTCATCTTGTATAATTCCTTCTGCTGCATTTTTAAATTCTCGCAGGGAATGTCCAAATGCTCGTCCTATGTCCGGCAATTTACTTGGTCCAAATACAATTAAGGCAGTAATCCCGATTACGACCATGCTTGTGGCTCCTGGCATGATATCCTCTCCTTTAAAAGCAATGAATATATGAAAATTAAAAAGAGATAGTAAATAAAGTGCATGTTTATACTATTCACTTTTCTCTTTAAAATTCCTTTATTTTAAATGATACGAAAACAAGGTGGAGCGGCTATGTATGATTTAAATGCTTGTAGTGATATTTTTTCCTTTCGCATCCGACGCTAATTATAGCATTAAAGATAGCTATTCGTCTTAGTAACCTTATAAGCTCTATGTAAAAAAATTTGCTTTAATTCTTATGGAATCATGTCAGAAATCGTGTTTTTAAAATTAAAGAATCAGTATATGAAAACAAGAAAAGAAAAAAATCGAAAAAATATAAAGATAAATTGTTGTAAAATTTAGAAATAAGTAATAGAATTAAATAAAATGTTAACGTTAACATCTTTGTTGTTGAAGATTATATCTTATTAAAATAGTTATCTATAAATAAGATTATTTATCCTCATATAAAATTTTGTTAACGTTAACAAAAAAGTAAAGGAGTAGGTAGAAATGAAACAGTTTATGGATGACCATTTTTTATTAACAAATGAAACAGCAGCACACTTGTATAATACTTACGCAAAAGATATGCCGATTATTGATTATCATTGCCACTTAAACCCGCAGGAAGTTTATGAGAATAAACAGTTTAAAACGTTAACTAACGTTTGGCTAGATGGAGATCACTATAAATGGAGACTGATGAGAGCGAACGGAATTGAAGAAGAAAAGATAACAGGATCAGCGAGTGACTATGAAAAATTTCTCGCGTGGGCTAAAACAGTTCCGATGACGATTGGGAATCCACTATATCATTGGACGCATCTAGAGTTAAAGCGTTTTTTTAATATTGATGAGATATTAAATGAACAGACGGCACCGTTTATTTGGGAAAAAGCAAACGAGAAATTACGCAGCGGTAAGTTTGGTGCAAGAGATCTTATTACACGTTCTAACGTAAAAGTTATCTGTACAACGGATGACCCAACAGATTCATTAGAGTATCATATGAAACTAAGAGATGTCCAAGGTTTTGAGACCCAAGTACTTCCAAGTTTTCGTCCGGATAAAGGGCTTGAAATCAACCAAGAAGGGTTTAAGAGCTGGATTGCAAAGTTGCAAGATTGTTCAAACCGCTCCATTCACACCTATGAGGATTTGTTAAAAGCTCTTGAAAGTCGAGCTCGTTTTTTTCATTCCATGGGAGGGCGTTTATCTGATCACGCACTAAATAAAATGGTATATACGAAGACTTCGAAAGAAGAAGTTTCGGAGATTTTCTTAAAAGCCTTAAAAGGTGAAGGCGTAAGTACTGAAGAAGAAAGTAAATACAAGTCATATACGTTAATCTTTTTAGGGAAGCTGTATAATGAGCTAGGTTGGGCAATGCAATTTCACCTTCATGCTCTTAGAAACAATAACACCAAAATGTTTCGTCAGTTAGGTCCAGATACAGGGTATGACTCGATGTATGACGGACAAGTGGCAGAGCCTCTCGTACAGCTTCTTGATCAAATGGACGTACAAAATAGTTTGCCAAAGACGATTTTATATTCGTTAAATCCAAAAGATAATTATGTATTAGCAAGTATAATTGGCAGCTTTCAAGGAGACGGTATTCCTGGCAAGCTGCAGCTTGGCACGGCTTGGTGGTTTAATGATCAACGAGAAGGTATGTTAGAACAGATGAAAGCGTTATCAAATGTTGGGTTGTTTAGTCGGTTTATCGGTATGTTAACAGATTCCCGAAGTTTTCTTTCGTATACAAGGCATGAATATTTCAGAAGACTAGTATGCAGCTTAATTGGTACGTGGGTAGAAGAAGGGGAAGTACCTAATGACCAACAGCTACTTGAGCAAATTGTAAAAGGAATATGTTATGAAAATGCTAAAGACTACTTTAGCTTCCCAGCCTATACGCTGCAAAAATAAAGGGGCAAAATAGTTTAAAGAATTGCAAGGGGAGAAGGGGGATTACCATGAGTGTTGTGGCAACAGAAAGAAAGGTTGAAATAAAAGTAGAAAAGAAAAATCTTAGTGTAAAAGAAAAAATATCTTATGGTATGGGTGATTTTGGTAACGGTTTCATGTTTGATTTAGGGCAGCTTTATTTGTTGAAGTTCTTTACAGATGTGGCAGGCATCCCTGCCGCGGCTGCGGGAGGGATTTTTCTAGTAAGTAAGTTATTTGCAGCAGTTTGTGATCCCATTGTTGGTTCGTCCATTGATTACCGAAAAAACATCGGAGCTAAAGGAAAATTCCGGCCGTATTTACTATTCGGAAGTATGGTGTTAGCCATTTTAACCGTACTCACGTTTATTTCGCCAAATCTTTCACCGGCGGGTAAATTAATTTATGCGTACACTTCTTATATGATTTGGGGAATTGGCTATTCATTTGTCAATATTCCATACGGATCGCTAGGCGCATCCATGACTCAAAATACTTCTGATCGCACGTCTCTTGCTGCTTTTCGTCAAACAGGATCATTAGGTGCACTGTTTGTAACCAGCATTGCTGTTGTACCGCTCATTCTGTTATTTCCAAATGAAAAAATCGGTTATCCCGTTGTCATGGGAATTATGTCGGTCATTGGCATCATCGCTTTTTATGTATGCTATCGCAATTGCAAAGAACGCATTGTCGTAAAAGAGAGTCCAAAAGAAAAACTATCAGTTAAGTCTATTTTTAAAACGTTTGTAAGTAACAAACCTCTTTTAATTTTAGTGTTTATGACGGTATTTACCATTTCAGCTTACAATATTAAATCAGCTATGCTTATTTACTTTGCACAGTATAATTTAGGAAATGTTAAATTGATGGCTTACATGAACTTTATTATTATTGGTTCATCCTTTCTAGGAGTCATTATGCTGCCAAAGCTTGTTAGCCGATTTGGAAAAAAGCAAGCTGCAATGATTGGCTTAGGAATCAGTATTGCAGCGGACACAGTAAATTTCTTTATGCCTTCTAACGTCATAATTTTTACGATTTTAGCAAGTATTGCCTTTATAGGTATCAGCATTCCTAACGGGATTACATGGGCATTTGTATCAGATATTATTGATTATGGTGAATGGAAAACAGGCGAAAGAAAAGAAGGCACAACGTATTCATTGTTCAACTTTTCTCGAAAGCTTGCTCAGTCGCTATCCGGCTTCTTATCAGGTATTGGTTTAGGGTTAGTTGGGTATATCCCAAACGTGGCACAAAAGGCAGGTACATTAGTGGGAATTAAAAGTTTGCTGTTACTATATCCTGCTATTGCTTTATCCATTGCTGCAGTGATTATTGGTTTTATGTATAAGCTAACGGATAAGAAACACGCGGAGATTGTCCAAGATATTCATGCTAGGTCTTAGTCAAAACTGTCATAACATTCACCATTTGCTTATTATTCCTACTAACTTGTGATATCCTTATAATAAAAATCGATACTGATTCATTAAAGGAAGGTAAATGAAATGGGTGTTACAATTAAGGATATTGCAAAACTAGCAAACGTATCACATACAACGGTTTCACGTGCATTAAACAATAGTCCGCTTATTAAAGAAAAAACAAAAAAGAAAATTTTAGAGATTGCAAATACGCTTAACTATATTCCTGATTATCATGCGAAAAATTTAGTGCTTCAAAAATCTCATACAATTGGATTGTTTTTTACGAGCATGGCAAACGGTACGTCACCAAGTTTTTTAGTAGATAGTATTAGAGGGGTAAGTAAAGTAATTGATGTTCAGTATAATTTATTTGTAAGAGGCATTGACGATTATGATGATTATACGTACATCAACAATAAACGCTTTGATGCGATTATTTTAATGAGTCAAAGCGACCGTGATAACGCTTTTATATATAACGTAGTAGAAAAAGGCATCCCGTTGATTGTGCTCAACCGTCAAGTTGACGATTCATCGATTATTAATATTTTGTCAAATGACAAAGAAGGAGCCTACAAAGCCGGCGAATATTTGATTGAATTAGGTCACAGGCATATTGCAATCATAGAAGGAATAGAAGGTTTTAAATCAACTCAACAGCGTAAGGAAGGATTTCTTAACTCGTTAATTGATCACAATGTTTCCATTCGCCAAGAGTATATGATTCAAGGAAATTACGATATGCAAAGCGGATATGAAGGAATGAAAGCACTGTTAAGGTTAAAGCAGCCGCCTACTGCTGTTTTTTGTTCAAATGATGATATGGCAATCGGTGCTATGAACGCCGCATTCGAGTCTGGGCTAAACGTACCGAGTGATATCTCAATTATTGGATTTGATGATATTGAATTAGCCAAATACACCACTCCTTCACTCACAACCGTTAAAAGACCAATCGAGAAAATCAGCATGACCGGAGCAGAAGCAGTTTTATCATTAATGGACAAAGATGACAAAAAGATGCTGCAAAATAAAGTTTTAATTAATACCGAATTAATGGTTCGCCAGTCTGTAAAGTCACGCTCATCTATGTAGCCGGTTATTTAGTATAACCGGCCCAAAAATGTTAACGTTAACATTTTTAAGAAATAAAACAATATAAAAAGCTATAAAAATAACAATGTTAATGTGTGCAAAAAAGGAGATGCTAACATGAAGTTAAACCGTCAGATGCAAGCTAACACACGTATATACCCAGAAAAAGTACTGCAGTTTGGAGAAGGCGTATTTCTAAGAGGGTTTGCTGATTGGCAAATTCATCAAATGAACAAACGCACTGCATTTAAAGGCAGTATAGTAGCTGTCAATCCGAGAATTACGGGAAATGCAGGTAAATTGAATGAGCAAGACGGTTTGTTTACGGTTTCTCTTCAAGGAATTCAAGACGGTAAAGCAGTCAAAGAACATGAAGTAATTGAATCTATTAGCCGAGGTCTAAATCCATATGAAGATTATGAGGCGTATATGCAATTAGCGGAGAAAGAAGAGCTAAGATTTCTTATTTCTAATACAACAGAAGCAGGTATCGCATTTTTAGAAGAAGACCGCTTGGAACATGCACCGCAAACGAGTTTTCCTGGTAAAGTTACGGCATTTCTATATAAGCGGTTTCAAGCTTTTCAAGGAGATCCAACAAAGGGACTTATTATCCTTCCTTGTGAATTAGTGGAGCGAAACGGGGATTTGTTAAAGAAAATGGTATTGCGCTATGCCGACAAATGGAATTTAGAGAAAAAGTTTACCGAATGGATACACGAAGCAAATGCTTTTTGCTGCACGCTTGTTGACCGAATTGTGCCAGGTTATCCAAACGATGAAAATCTGCTCAATGAACTGAGTTATGAAGATGAGTTTTTTGTGATCGCAGAGCCATTTTACTTATGGGTTATTGAGGGACCTGAGTGGGTAAAAGAAGAGTTTCCCGCGGAAGAAGCTGGTTTACATGTGAAATTTGTGGACGACATTGCACCATATGCGCTGCAGAAAGTCAGAATTTTAAATGGGATTCATACTGCTATGATGCCTGTTGCGTATTTAGCGGAACTAAATACGGTCAGAGAAGCAGTCGAAGATGATGTAATCGGAACGTTTATTCGAAAGTGTCTGTATGAAGAAATTATTCCTAGTTTACCAGTTTCGGAAGAAGAGTCTTTGCCAGTTGCTAAATCTGCATTAGAACGCTTTCAAAATCCGTTTATCCACCACGCATTAATGAGCATCTCTTTGAACAGCATGACAAAGTTTAAAACGCGAAACATCCCAACTCTTAAAGAGTACGTTGAAAAGCAAGGAGCGCTGCCGGCTTTGCTTACATTTTCTCTCAGTGCCCTCATTTCTTTTTATAAAGGAAAAAGAGAAGGAGAAAAAATTGAACTATCAGATGACCCTGCAGTTCTAGAAATGTATGAATCTCTTTGGAATACGTTTGACGGTACTGAAAAAAGCATTTCTTACATTGTAAAAGAAGTACTGGGATATAAAGAGCATTGGGGAGAGAATTTAAATACGATTCCTAGCTTAACAGAAGCCGTAACAAATGGAGTCTTAGCCATTGAAACTCTCGGAATGAAACAGGCAATAAAAGAAATTCTCTATGTAACCGCAACTAAACAGTAAGAGGTGAAGCATATGAAAGAAGTAATTCGTATTCATGAGGAAGATAATGTAGCAGTAGCTTTACGAGATTTTTTAGCACAAGAGAACCTTATGGTTGATGGAAAAGAAATTTCTCTAAAAGAAGAAGTAAAAAGGGGCCATAAAATAGCTCTTACGCCAATTTCAGCGGGCGGCAACATTATAAAATATGGTTTTCCAATCGGGCATGCGACGCACTCTATTTCACCTGGTGAATGGGTGCATACGCATAACACAAAAACAAATTTAAATAATGTTAACGAATATGAATTTCATCAAAAGTTAGCAGCTCCTAAAGAAAAAAAACAATCGCTAACGTTTAAAGGATATCGCCGCAAAAACGGAGACATTGGAATTAGAAATGAGCTTTGGATTATTCCAACGGTAGGGTGCGTAAATGGTATAGCCGAACAAATGATTAAACAGTTTCAAAAAGAAATAGGTGATATCTCGCCTTTTGAACATGTAACCGTTTTAAAACACAATTACGGATGTTCTCAGCTCGGTGATGATCACCTTAATACAAGAACCATGCTTACGAGAATGGTACAGCATCCAAATGCTGGAGGCGTATTAGTATTAGGGCTTGGATGTGAGAATAATAGCTTAACAGAATTTAAACAAGCGCTAGGTACAATTGATGAAAGCAGAGTGAAGTTTTTACAATCTCAAGACGTCGAGGATGAAATTGAGGCAGGAGTCACTTTGTTAAAAGAAATTTATGCTGCTGCTAAAGATGATAAAAGAGAAGACGTTGATATTTCCAGGCTGAAAGTAGGTCTTAAATGCGGTGGGTCAGATGGATTATCTGGTATTACAGCAAATCCGCTGCTCGGTAAATTCTCTGACTGGCTCATTGCTCAAGGAGGCACAACAGTTTTAACAGAAGTACCTGAAATGTTTGGTGCAGAAACCCTGCTAATGGAAAGAGCTGTTGATGAACAAACATTTGATAAAATTGTTCATCTGGTTAATGACTTTAAAACGTATTTTCTCAATCATAAACAGCCGGTGTATGAAAATCCTTCTCCCGGCAATAAAGCAGGCGGCATTACAACGTTAGAAGATAAATCACTTGGCTGTACTCAAAAAGCAGGCACGGCCCCAGTCGTAGACGTGTTAAATTACGGAGATCGCTTACAAACTAACGGTTTAAATTTACTAAGTGCTCCTGGAAATGATTTAGTTGCCTCAACTGCTTTAGCGGCTTCAGGGTGTCATATTGTACTGTTTACAACGGGACGAGGAACGCCGTTTGGAACGTTTGTGCCCACTATAAAAATTTCTACAAACACCGCTCTTTATAACAAGAAGCCGCACTGGATTGATTTTAATGGAGGGGTACTGGTTGAAGGTGACACAGAAGAAGCTACGTTAGAAAGCTTTATTGAGTACATGATCGGGGTTTCTAGCGGAGAGCTTGTAAATAACGAAAAAAATGATTTTAAAGAAATGGCCATTTTTAAAACAGGCGTTACTTTATAAATAAGTCGGTTACTAGATTGTTAAACGAAAGGGGAAAAGCTAGTGAAAAAATATGTGCTTTCTTTGTTTGTGATGACTCTGATGCTTATTTTACCGTTTTCTGCCCAAGGAGAAGCTCTTTCAGCAAGTGAAAAAATAACAGCAGTTAAAGAACAAATTCAGCCTCCTTCATTTCCGAACCGTACGTTTAATATTAAGCGGTACGGAGCAGCAGGAGATGGAAAGTCTGATTCAACGGCTGCTTTTAAAAAAGCAATCGAAGCGGCTAACAAAGCAGGAGGAGGGCGCGTTGTTGTTCCACCAGGAACTTATGTTACCGGTGCGATTTATTTAAAAAGCAACGTAAATCTTCATGTAATGAAAAAAGCTACCATTAAGTTTAGTCAAAATCCTGACAAATACTTACCTGCTGTCTTAACAAGATGGGAAGGCGTGGAGCTATATAATTATTCACCGCTTATCTATGCTTATAACGAAAAAAATATTGCGATTACAGGAGAAGGTACGTTAGATGGACAGGGTGATAACGAACATTGGTGGCCCTGGAAAGGAAAAAAGGAGTTTGGATGGAAAGAAGGCGAGCCCAATCAACAGCAAGATCGCGATTTGCTGTTTAAAATGGCAGAAGAGAAAGTTCCTGTTAAAGAGCGCGTATTTGGCAAAGGGCACTATTTGCGACCTAGTTTTATTCAGCCTTATCACAGCAAAAATATCATGATAAAAGGTGTAACCATTTTAAATTCGCCCATGTGGCAAATCAACCCTGTCTTAAGCGAGAACATTTTAATTGATGATGTAAAAATTATAGGTCATGGTCCTAATAATGATGGAGTAGACCCTGAATCGAGTAAAAATGTGCTTATTAAAGATTCTTATTTTGACAATGGAGATGATTGTATTGCGATTAAGTCGGGGCGTAATGCAGATGGAAGAAGAATCAACGTACCAAGTGAAAATATTATTATTGAAGGAAACGAAATGAAAGATGGCCACGGGGGCGTTGTGATCGGCAGCGAAATATCAGGAAGCGTCCGGAACGTATTTGCTCAGCACAATGTTATGGACAGTCCCAATCTAGACCGGGCGCTGCGTATTAAAACAAATTCAGTTCGCGGCGGAACGATTGAAGATATCGACTTTAGCAACAATACGGTCAAAAGCGTTGGCAGTGAAGTGATTCAAATAGACATGTACTATGAAGAAGGAGACACAGGGAATTTTACGCCCGTTGTTCGTAATATCAACATAGAAAATTTGCAAAGTAATGGAGGGAAATACGGCTTATGGATTCGAGCCTATGAACGTTCTCCCGTTACAAACCTAACAATTCGTCATTCTAATTTCCAGCATGTTGCAACCCCATTGTTAATGGAGAATGTAAAGAACCCTGTGTTTGAAGAGTTTTGTATAAATGGAAGCTGCATGAATACAAATCCGTAAAAGGGCGTGTTCATAATCAGCTGCAAGTAAGAGGTAGAACAAACGTATTTTAGCCCAAGAAGTATCCGCACAATGAATCGAGATTATCGATTCATTGTGCGGTCTTTTTTTTGTCGTGATGGTGAACGTAGGATCAATGTGTTAATAATGGTAAAAACCTGCTCTGGAATTTTTACTATTTTATAGATAAGTCAAATGACTCTTACTAATTGATAGATAACATGTATGAAAGAAATGACTTTTGAAGAGTGTTTTTTAAGCAATTTATTACCTAAATGTGGATGTGGGGAGTGTGAGGGAAGATATATAAAAGAATTATAAAAAACATTTGTCTTTGTAAGCGTTTTATTCTTTATTTTAATAAAGAGCAAAAAAAGGATGTTTTTCTCTAAATTTTTACCATTGAATATTTTGAATAAAGTTCATAAAATAAACTTGTAAGCGTTTTAAAAGATTAGAAAGTATGTATCTTAAAAGTTGAATAGAGAATTATTTATGAAGACAGGAAATGTGATTTTTTTGCTTTTGATCACCGTTTCCAAGAATACCTTAACAAGTAACAGCAAAACGTTCATTTAATGAAATAAAGAAATAGATAGGAGTAGAGAAAAATGTACATCGGCGTCGATTATTACCCTGAACATTGGCCAGAGAATATGATAGAAGAAGATATCCAAGGTATTAAAGAGTTAGGATCAAATATGGTGAGAATAGGGGAGTTCGCTTGGCATCTTATGGAGCCTAAAGAAGGGCAATATGACTTTTCTTTTTTTGATAGCGTTATCAATAAGCTTAAAAAACAGAGTATTGACGTTATGTTTGGTACCCCTACTGCCACTTTTCCGGCTTGGCTTGCGAAGCAGCATCCTTCTATTTTATCAAAAGATGAAAATGGGGCGGTCAGAGCATTTGGAGGAAGACGTCAATATTGTTTTAATTCTCCTCTTTACCGGCAGTATAGCGCTCAGATTACAGAACAACTAGTAAAGCACTACTGCTCAGAAGAAGCAATCGTAGCATGGCAAGTTGACAATGAATTTGGCCATGAAGGCAGTGATATGTGTTACTGCGAACAATGTCATAAAGAGTTTCAGCAGTTTTTGGAAAGAAAATATAAAGATATTAATGAGTTAAATGAAAAGTATGGCACTATTTTCTGGGGACAAACGTATAACGACTTTACCGAAGTGCCTATGCCTGTAAAAACAATTACGACACACAGCCCTTCGTTAAAGCTAGACTGGGCCCGCTTTCGCTCTTTTTCGTTAAACAGATACGCTCACGAACAAACAGCGATTGTGAAGAAATATAAAGGTGATCACCAGCTGTTGACCACGAACGTATCAGGAGGCTTTTTTGATAAATGGTTCGATCATGAAGAAAACCTAGAAGTAATGGACTTTGTATCCTATGATAATTATCCGGTATGGGGCGGTCAAACAGAGCCGATTACCCCGGCTCATATTGCACTAGGTCATGATTTTAATAGAGGCTTGTTACATAAAAATTTCTGGATTGTAGAGGAATTAATGGGTGCTCAAGGTCATGATATCATCGGTTATCTACCGCGACCTAATCAGGCAAAAATGTGGTCTTATCAAGCTTTTGCTCATGGATGCACGAATATGCTGTATTTTCGCTGGCGCGGAATGACAAGAGGAGCTGAGCAATACTGCTACGGAATTGTAGGTCACGATAATCACTATGGAAAACGTTACAAAGAAGTTCAGTCGTTATTTAGTGAAATCGTTCATTACGAACATGTGCTTGAGTCTGATATTAAATCGGAGATTGCCGTTTTATATGACTATGAAAATATATGGTCATGGCGTTTTCAGCAGCAAAGTGAAGGGTTTGACTTTACGCAAGAGCTTCTTAGAGGGTATACACCGTTTTATAAGTTGAATACACCCATTGATGTTATTCCTGCTACAAGAGATTTTTCAAGCTATAAAGTACTGGTTGTTCCGGCTTTGCAAATCATTGATAAAGAACTAGGTAAAAGATTTACTGAATTTACTGAAAACGGAGGCGTCATCGTTTTTACGTTTAGAACCGGCATTAAAGACAAACAAAATAATATTCACTTTAAACAGACGCTGCCCGGATATGTAAAAGAAATAACAGGGATTGAAATTCATGAAGTGGAAGCACTGTCTTCTACTCAAAAAGCAGCTATTAAAGGAAAAGGACCGTATGAAGGAGAACAAGCAAGTGCGTCCGTGTGGAGAGACATTATCACACCTGTAACAGCTGAAGTGCTGTATGAGTATGATGATCCATTTTATAATCAAGCGGCTGTAACAAAAAATCAGTTTGGTCGCGGGACGGTCTATTATGTAGGCTGTGGAATTGAAGGGAAAACGTTTGAAAAAATGGCGCTTGATATTGTAACAGAGCAGCAGATTGAGCATACGGAAAGTGAAGATGGAGTTGAAGTATATCCTCGCAAGCTTGGAGAGACAAGTTATTACTTCCTTATGAACCATACGCCAGAAGTAAAAGTATTTAAAGATATTGTTCTGCAGCCTTACGAAAGTCGAGTTGTAGAAAACATGTAGTAGCAACAGGACACTAGAATCTCATAAAGCAATGAGATTCTAGTCACTCATAATATGATATGAAAGCGTTTTATAGGAGAAGGGAGTTAGGTTACATGAACATGGGGGTACAGTCAAAAGTTTCTCTCAAAACCGTATTATCATACGGAATGGGGAGTTTTGGAAACAATATTATATATGCATTAACAAGTACATATTTAATGATTTTTTATACGGATAGTGTAGGATTAAATGCTGCAGCCGTAGGAACTTTATTTCTTATTGCTAGGATATGGGATGGGATTGCGGACATTATTATCGGAATGATTGTTGATAATACAGAAACGAGATTTGGTAAGTTTAGGCCCTATCTTTTAATAGGCGGATTTTTTGCAGCTGTTGCTACAGTCGCGTGTTTTATTAGTCCGGATCTTTCTCACACAGGAAAATTAATTTATGCTTATATCACTTATATCGCGTGGGGAACAAGCTTTGCTATCATGGATATTCCTTATTGGTCGCTTTCAGCAACGATTACACAAGATGTAAAAGAACGAAACAAAGTTGTGGCTTTTCCTAGAACCATTGCAGCAGTAGGGTCTTTATTTGCTAGTTTATTAACTCTTCCACTAGCTCATTATTTTGGAAACTGGTTTATGCTTAGTCTTATTTATGCGTGTATCTTAATGATTACAATGATTATTACATTTTCAGGAGTAAAAGAAAACTATACCGTAAAAAGACAGGAAAAGCAGACGCCAAAAGCAGTTTGGAACTTATTTATTCAAAATAAACCGTTGCGCTACCTAATTTTCTCAATGCTTTTAGTTGAAACGATTTTAACAATTCGAACTACGTTTTCTATTTACTATTTTAAATACAATTTAAATGCAGAGAATATCGCGTCTCTTTATTTAACCTTATTTTTTACAGCACAAATTGTAGGAGCGATCGCGTCTCCTTTCATTTCAAATAAATTTGGAAAGAAACGTGCAGCAATAGGGGGAATTGCCCTAAATGCTGTAGCCACTCTTACAATGTTTGCAACGGGTTTCCACGTTATGCCAGTAATGATTTTAAGCTTTTTAGCTTCTTTTGGCGGTGGGGTTAGTAACATTGCTCAAACATCTATGCTCGCTGACTGTGTAGAATACGGCGAATGGAAAACGGGGAACCGAGCAGAAGGAATGGTGTTTTCTACGAATATTTTCAAAACAAAGGTCGCTTCAGCAGTGGGTGGAGCAGTAGGTGGGTACATCCTTTCAGCAGTAGGGTACATGCCAAATCAAATTCAGTCACACAGCACGCTCATTTGGATTGCTTTAATCTTTACGATTATTCCGGGTATTCTTTGCTTGTTATCACTTGTCCCACTCGTAAAATATGAGTTGACGGAAAAGAGATATTTAGAGATTTTACAGGATATGAAAAAACGCTCAAGCCGCATAAAAGAAAAACCGGCTATGAAAGTGTCTAGCTAATTCAAATCAACACAAGCATTGTACACAAAAATCACAAGAAAAAAAGACTGCATTTTCTCAGCTCCTCTTGCTATGATGTCAGGTAGACAGATATCAATGTAAAGAGGAGTTTTGTTTATGTTTATTAATTTTTCAAAAGAAGACAAAGATAAAATGCTGAATGAAATTCAAACGTTTTTTTATAACGAACGAGATGAAGAAATTAGTGAATTTGCAGCGGAAAATGTATTGGAGTTTATTAAAGAACATATAGGTCCTCATTTTTATAACCAAGCCATTAAAGATGCGGAAGATATTATGAACCAGGTCATGCTTTCTGCAGAAGAAAATTTACATGCATTAAAAAAACCAATCGAAAAGTAGTTCGAAAAAGAAAATATGAAATAGGAAAAAGCGTTTTATGTACAAAAACATAAAGCGCTTTTGTTTGTTTATGAAACAAATTATTTGTTCGCCCAAGTGATATATGATACATTCGTTTTAAGATAATATTAACGTTAACGTAAAGGTTATATTTAAAGTGTTTTGGTTTAACTCGATGAGGGCATAACTTCAGCAAGCAGGGACATAATGAGGTAATTATATGAGGAAAGAAGGGACTACACATGAGCAACATTACGAAAGGTCAGCTAACAAAATCTATTGTGAAAGCAAATGAAAATCGTTTAACGGATAATAGTGATTTTGATATCTATCAAGAGCTGGAAAATGTGCTTCAAGGAGTCGGCTTATCAGCAAAAGACAGCGGAGGAAACATTACATTTTACGGAGAAGATCCGATTGTTCCTAGTACGCTGCGACTTGCCTCAGCAGCAGCTATTGCACTGGTTGCTAAGTCAGTAGCTGTCTCAAAAATTTGGAGAATACGCGGAGGAAAAGGTCAAGATATTCATATGGATTTACGAAAAGCGATCCGAAGATTATCACCTTTTTACGATAAAAAATGGGAAAAGCTTAATGGGTATGCCCCGAGTAAAGCAAATGATCCTTATAATCCATTAGGCTTTCGCTTTTATCAAACAAAAGACGGCAAATGGGTAATGCCGCTGAATCCGTATCCACGCTCTAAGCATGAAACGCTCAAGCTATTAAATTGTATAGAAGACCCTGATGCAGTGGCAAAAGCGATTCGCGGATGGAATGCAGAAGAATTGGAAAAAGCTGCAGCGGAGCGAGGAGTGATCATGCCTGTTGTGCGGACAATTGAAGAGTTTATGAAAGAAGCCGTGTATGAAGAAATAGCTCAGCTTCCTTTAATTGAAATTGAAAAGATTGGAGAAAGTGAGCGAATTCCTTTTTCCAAGAACCCTAAAACGCCGCTAGATGGTATTCGAGCATTAGGGCTTGGTCACGTTATTGCAGGAGCAGGATTCGGTAGAGCTCTCGCTTTACACGGTGCGGACGTTTTAAATATTTGGAAGCCAACGGATTGGGAGCATGATACGATTTACGCTACGTCTAATGTCGGTATGCGCTCTTCAACGCTGGATATCGGTGAAAAAGAAGGAAAAGAAAAAATGGTTGAACTTCTAAAAGAAGCCGATATCTTTTTTGCGAACCGTCGCTACGGATTTCTAGAGAGATACGGTCTAACAGCTGAAGAGTGTGCAGAACTAAAACCAGGCATCATCCACTGCACCGTTAACCTGCACGGAACGCAAGGAGAGTGGGCAAAAAGAAATGGATTTGACCAGACAGCGGGAAGCGTAACGGGAGTCATGGCGTTAGAAGGGTCGCCAGAAAATCCTCAGCTGCCTCCTATTGTAGTTGTCAATGATTATGCAGTTTCTTGGCTGCTTGAAGTTGGTGCTTTAATGGCATTGGAAAGAAGAGCAAAAGAAGGAGGCAGCTACCGCGTGCGTGTATCATTAGATCGCGTATCTTTATGGATCTTATCAATGGGCATCTATGACAAAACATACGCCCATCAAACAGCTGGTTCGTCAGAGAAGCATGAGTACATTGCACCGGATCTCTTTACAGCCCAAACACCTTTAGGATTGTACCAAGGGCTTACAGAACAAATCGAAATGTCGGAAACTCCAGGGGAATATAAGACGGTTCTCGTTCCTCGAGGTTCTTCACGCCCAGAGTGGTTGTGATAACAAGAGGCTGAGACAAAATTATTTTAGTGGAAAGAAAATCCGAACGATGAATCGAGATTCTTGATAAAGGATCCAACTCGTTCGGATTTTTTTGTTATTGTGATGAACGTAGGTTTCGTTTATGTGGGTAGATGCTTCTAGCGCTTGCACGGAAATCAACAGCGGTGTCACAAGCGGTTCAGCTCATGTATCCAATTTGTTTGTCTTTAGATTGAATTGATTTCGCTATGTCTTAATCTCGGTTTTTGGGGGTCAAATTTAAAATGAAAAATAAGAAAAAATATTTGAATAATTATATGATTTCTTATATAATAGCGAAAAGGATGAGGAGTTGACTTGTAATGGAAAACTATACGTCCCGCAAAATGACACGAGAAGAAGTAAAAGTATCAGACGCGACAGCAGCTCAACTAGTGCTAAACAAATCTCTTCGTGACTTTAAAAAAGCACAGCTTTTACTGCAAATCGATCAGTCTTTAGAAAAAAGAGATAAAGAAACTTTTTTACGTTTAACTGAAGAGTTAAAAGAAGTTTGTTAAATAACCTACTAACATAAACAATCAGCCTTTGCTTCTAGTGAGCAAAGGCTTTTTATATGGAAAAAAACGGATAAATGTTTTGTTTTTTCTGAAAGCGGTAAAAGTATAGTATGGATGATAAAGCAAAAATCAAGAAGTCTCTTACTTTATTATTTTTTGCTTTATCATCTACAGCATCTAGATGGTAATACATCATGTAAGAACAAAAAGAGAGAGGGTTCTTGATATGTATAACAAAATCTTAGTCGCCTTTGATGGTTCCGCACCTTCTATTCGTGCTCTTCAACATGCAAGTAAACTAGCTGAAAGCGTAAATGCTAATAAGCTGACAATTGTACATATTAAGGAAAGAATTCACTTGCAGCAGCCTGTTTTTAGCGTTGACTTGGACGCACTGATAGAAGAAGAAAACCGCGATATTTTATCTGAAGCTCACAATCATTTAACTCAATCAGGTATTCCATATGAGGCATACGGTGTAGAAGGCACTGCTTCAAAGAAAATTATTGAATACGCATGTGACAATCAACAAGACGTCATTGTGATAGGAAGCCGAGGAAAGGGCTTTGTTAAAGAGACCTTTCTAGGAAGTGTAAGTCACGAAGTTGCTCAATCCGCAGAATGTCCTGTTATTATTGTTAAATAAAAAGAGGCTGAGGCAAATTTAGTTAAAGAAAAATCCGAACGATGAATCGAGATTCTTGATGGAGAATCCAACTCGTTTGGATTTTTTTATTGGTATGGTGAACGTAGGTTTCATGTATATAGTTGCTTCTAGCAGTTGATTGGAGGGTAAGACGAAGACTCCTGCGGGGAAAGCGGAACAGGTGAGACCCCGCAGGAGCGCAAGCAACGAGGAGGCTCAGCGGCCGCCCGCGGAAAGCGAAGTCTTGCACGGAAATCAACTGCGGTGTGACCAGTAATTTATACTAGCTCCCTTATCCAATTTGCTCGTCTTTAGATTAGAGTGATTTTGTTATGTCTCAATCTCTTTTTGCTTTTGGATTATGTATTGCTGCACGCTTCGTAAGTTCGAAATTTGCTGTATGATAAACTTACTTCATACGCTAAGCTGTCAGATACCCGTGGTAAAATGTCAAAGAATAATCGTTATTTAATTAGGTATGTTTTATTCTGCACAGTTTCTTCATTTATTACTTTTATAATGAAAGCAAGGGATGTGAATAAATGAATCGTATTTCTATTAAGCTTGGACTCTTGTTTTTAATGTTCATTTTACTAATTGAAGCCGCTCTCTTTTTCTATTTATATAGCGGTCTTGCCAATACACGAATTTCAGAGGAGCTGCAAAGCTTGCGTTTAAGAGGAAACAGTCACCGGGAAGTATTAGAGAAGCATCATGATTCTGCTACGCTTAACCATGTTGCACTGATGGAATCAGAAGCAGAAACTGATGTTATCATAACGGATAAAACAGGGGAAATTATCAGTTCATCTAGACCTTTAATTCAAGGTGCAAGAAAAGCAGTAGAGAAATGGAAAGGAAAGTCTCTTACATATAAAGGTGAAATTATGCAAGGCGACTGGAAAAGCAAACCTTATATCGCCACGGCATCACCTATTAAAGAAGGCCATCAACAGTTCGGAACGGTTTATATGTTCAAAAACACAAAGGATATTCACGAAATGATTGCGAGACTACAGCATCATTTTTACGTAGCGGGAGCTGTGTCCGTTTTATTTTCCATTGTGACTATTTTTGCTCTGTCTAAATTTATAACCGCTCCTTTAATCAAAATGAAAAAAGCAACTGAGAAGCTGAGTCAAGGAGATTTGTCTGTGAAACTTGGCGCTCATTCAAGAGATGAACTCGGACAATTAGGAATGTCCATTCAGTCGTTAGCGAATGAGCTGCAGCGGTTACGAAAAGAGCGAAATGAATTTTTAAGCAGCATTTCACATGAACTTCAAACGCCTTTGATGTATTTAAAGGGCTATGCAGACGTAGCAAGAAGGCCTTCTAATACACCGCAAGAACGTGATAAGTATCTTGCTATTGTGGAAGAAGAAGCAGGAAGAATTTCACAGTTAGTCAAAGATTTGTTTCAGCTGGCGCAGCTGGATCAGCATACATTTTTTATTCAAAAACAAAAAGTAGAGCTAGCTACGTATTTGCACACCGTATGCGCGCATTTTCATTTAGCTTTAAAAGAAAAGGAGATGGAGCTGGAGATAAGCTGCCCTCAAGGTCTTTACGTTTCACTAGATCCTGAAAGATTTCAGCAAGTGATTATCAATTTACTTGATAACGCAATGAACTATTCAAAAGAAGAGACCAAAATTGATTTAAGTGTAAAAAAATCAGCTGAATCATTGACAATAACTCTTAAAGATCAAGGAATAGGCATTCCAGAAAAAGATCTACCTTACGTATTTGACAAGCTGTATCGAGTGGAAAAATCCCGCTCGAGAAAAAGCGGAGGCTACGGATTAGGTTTATCAATTGTAAAGGAGATTGTAGAAGCTCATGGAGGAGAAATAACAATCACAAGCGAGACGGGAAAAGGTACGACTGTAGAGATTGTATTAAGAGAGGATGGATAGGATGGCAACTATTTTATTAGTAGATGATGAAGCAAGGATGCTGGATTTACTAGAACTTTATCTGCTGCCCAATGGATTTACATGTATAAAATTTGAAAAAGGCACAGAAGCGCTGCGCTATCTTTATGAAGGTAACAAAGCAGATT
The DNA here is from genome assembly GCF_009497655.1 of Priestia megaterium. Classification (NCBI taxonomy): domain Bacteria; kingdom Bacillati; phylum Bacillota; class Bacilli; order Caryophanales; family Bacillaceae; genus Priestia; species Priestia megaterium. The sequence continues at coordinate 1,874,240 of NZ_CP023317.1, forward strand.
TGATGTTATTAGATATTATGATGCCAAGCGAAGATGGGTGGGAGACTTGTCAAAAAGTAAGAAAAATGTCTGATCTACCGGTCATTATGCTCACAGCCCGCAGCCAAACGTTAGATGTAGTAAAAGGATTAAATATAGGGGCAGACGACTATATTACCAAACCGTTTAGCGAAGAAGAATTGGTTGCACGTATCAGCGCGGTTCTTAGACGCTCCTCAAAAGAAAAGAATGAAATCACCTATAAAGGGTTAGTATGGAGCAAGGAAAATCACGTATTACAATATAAAGATCAGCAGATTCAAGTAACGCCTAAAGAGTTTGAATTGGTGGGGTTACTTCTTCAGCATTTAAATCGTGTGTTCAGCCGAGACGACTTGCTTGTGTTAGTGTGGGGATATGAGGCGGAGATTGGAGACCGTACTATTGACTCCCATGTGCGAAATGTTCGGGATAAGCTTAGAAAAGCGGGCTTTCCCGTAGACGAATACTTGCAAACCGTATGGGGAATAGGCTATAAGTGGGTTGATGTTAGTTGAAAATGATATGAGCATAGCTACTGAAATTGGTGAAAAGATAAAGTAAGCAGAAGCCAGCTTTTCGCTTTACATAGGGTAGGGGGGTATAGTATCATGAAGTTATGAAGGGAGGATGTTAGATGGTCGAAGCGAATCACATGAATAGTGAAGAAAAATGTTGTACGATAAATAGTGAAAGAAAAAGTCACCATTCTCCAGAAGTGAAAAAAAACCTAACAAGCCGATTAAATCGAATTGAAGGACAAATTCGAGGAATTAAAGGATTAATTGAAAAAGATACGTATTGTGACGACGTGATTACTCAAATCGCAGCTGCGCAGTCTGCTTTGAATAGTGTAAGTAAAATTTTGCTTGAAGGTCACTTGAAGCATTGCATTGTAGAACGTGTGCAAGATGGTGATGAAGAAGTAGTGGATGAATTATTAACAACCATTAAACGATTAATGAAATAAAGGAGATGCTAGAAATGGAAAACGTAACATTATCAGTACAAGGAATGTCTTGCGGTCATTGTGTCAAAGCTGTTGAAGGCGGCGTAGGCGAACTTAATGGCGTTAAAAGCGTAGAAGTAAGCTTAGAAGATGCAAAAGTAACGGTTGCATTTGATCCAAGTCAAGTAACGGTCGAAGATATTAAAGAAGCTATTGATGACCAAGGTTATGAAGTAGCATAAACAGCATCGCGTGCGAATACCTTCGCACGCTTGATTTAAGAGAAAAATATACCCCTTGTAGGTATATAACAGGAGGCGAAACGCGGTGAGTGATAAACAAAAAGAAGCCACCTTGCAAGTTACGGGTATGACGTGCGCAGCGTGTTCTAACCGGATTGAAAAAGGGTTAAAAAAAATAGAAGGTGTAAAAGAAGCAAACGTGAATTTGGCTTTGGAAAGATCTACTATCATATTTGATCCGTCTAAAACAAGTCCACAGGCCTTTGAAGAAAAAATCGAAAAGCTTGGGTACGGAGTTGTAAGTGAAAAAGCCGAATTTGCTATTACGGGCATGACGTGCGCCGCTTGTTCGACTCGTATTGAAAAAGGGTTAAACAAATTAGAAGGCGTGACAAAGGCAAGTGTTAACCTTGCTTTAGAAACGGCTTCTGTTGAATACAGCCCTTCTCAAATAGATCCGCAAGACATAACGCAGCGAGTTGAAAAGCTTGGATACGGAGCCAAGCTAAAGTCAGAAGAAAAAGAAGAAGAGCAAAGCTACAGAGAAAAAGAACTGAGTAAACAAAAAGGAAAGTTTTGGTTTTCATTTATTTTAAGCGTACCGTTATTATGGGCAATGGTTAGTCATTTTACGTTTACGTCGTTTATTCCTTTGCCTCATATGCTGATGAATCCATGGGTTCAGCTCGCTTTAGCTACGCCTGTTCAATTCGTCGTAGGGAAGCAATTTTATATAGGTGCATTTAAAGCTCTTCGTAACAAAAGTGCCAACATGGATGTTTTAGTAGCACTAGGTACAAGCGCAGCTTATTTCTATAGTTTATACTCTTCTCTTAAATCGCTTGGCTCATCTGCTCATACTACTCAGCTTTACTATGAAACGAGTGCTATATTAATTACGCTGATTCTTTTAGGGAAATTATTTGAAGCCAATGCCAAAGGCCGTTCTTCAGAAGCAATTAAAAAGATGATGGGTTTACAAGCTAAAACGGCCGTTGTAGTAAGAGACGGAGCGGAAATTGAAATTCCAGTGGAAGAAGTGCAAAAAGGCGAAGTTATTTTTATTAAACCCGGTGAAAAAGTACCTGTAGACGGAGAGATTATTGAAGGACAATCGGCTTTAGATGAGTCCATGCTGACAGGGGAAAGCGTACCGGTAGATAAAAGCATTGGAGATAAAGTAATTGGAGCCACACTCAATAAAAATGGTTTTCTAAAAATAAAAGCTACAAACGTTGGAAAAGAGACGGCGCTTGCGCAAATTATTAAAGTAGTAGAAGAAGCGCAGGGGTCTAAAGCCCCTATTCAGAGATTAGCTGATTATATTTCAGGTATATTCGTGCCAATTGTGGTTGGAATTGCTCTTCTTACGTTCTTTGTCTGGTACATTTGGATTGTGCCTGGCGAATTTGCACCGGCTTTAGAAAAGCTTATCGCCGTATTAGTGATCGCATGTCCATGCGCATTAGGTTTAGCTACTCCAACTTCCATTATGGCGGGGTCGGGCCGCGCAGCAGAATTTGGTATTTTGTTTAAAGGCGGCGAGCATTTAGAAGCGACGCATAAAATCGATACGATTCTTTTAGATAAAACGGGAACTGTTACAAATGGAACGCCTGAGCTAACCGATGTACGTATTGCACAGGGCTACGAAGAAAATGAGCTATTACAGTTAGTTGCATCAGCTGAGCGTTTATCGGAGCATCCTCTAGCTCAAGCACTCGTAGCAGGTATAAAAAATAAAGGTATAGAAATTCAAGATCCGTTATCTTTTGAAGCGATTCCAGGGCATGGAGTAAGGGCAACTGTACAAGAACGAGAGCTGTTAGTAGGAACAAGAAAGCTTATGAACCAACATAAAGTGAATATTGATGCAGCTTTAGAAGAAATGACAAATTTAGAACGAGAAGGAAAAACGGCCATGCTCGTTGCTCTTGACGGAAAATATGCCGGCATGCTTGCTGTTGCAGACACTATTAAAGAGACTTCTCAAGAAGCAGTTTCTAGGTTAAAAGAGATGGGCTTAGAAGTGATGATGATTACCGGAGATAATCGTCAAACAGCTCAGGCTATTGCGGTGCAAGCGGGTATTGAGCACGTTATAGCAGAAGTGTTGCCAGAAGGCAAAGCAGAAGAAGTGAAAAAGCTTCAGCAGCAAGGTAAAAAAGTCGCAATGGTAGGAGACGGTATTAACGATGCTCCTGCACTTGCGTTAGCTGATATTGGAATGGCCATCGGAACAGGAACGGATGTAGCGATGGAAGCCGCTGATATTACGCTGATGCGAGGAGACTTGATGAGCATTGCAGATGCGATTGAAATGAGTAGAAAAACGATTTCTAATATCAAGCAAAATCTATTCTGGGCGATGGGTTATAACACGCTCGGTATTCCAATTGCAGCAGTTGGGCTGTTAGCTCCTTGGGTTGCTGGTGCCGCGATGGCTTTTAGTTCTGTATCGGTTGTATTAAATGCACTGCGATTGCAGAGAGTGAGGCTATAAGGTATGAAAAAGTGGATCATCTCAGCTATTTTGTACGTGCTTGCCGTTATAGCAGTATATGCTGTGTGGGAAATATAAAGTGAAAAATATTTGGGTCACCAAGCCATTTTCGGTGAAAGTGATGTAAAACAAAGCTGCTAAAGAATATTCTTTAGCAGCTTTGTCAGGTGCAAGGAATTTTTTTGATTCAATTCATACCCTTTAAGATGAAGGTCTTCTGGATGCTTTTGCTGAGCAATTAACACATCACGTCCATCATCCATAATCCAAATGAAATAATGACGGCTAGAACCATCTCCATAGGTAATGGTCATTTTGCAATCGATGCTCCCAGCAGATTCTTCATCTAAGAGAAGTTTCATGCGCTCAGCCTTTTTTATACTATTGGTGAATGTATTCATATCTTGTTCATCGATAAACGTTTTGAGTGTTTTCATTTTAATGGACGTTACTTCTATCTTTTGTACGCTAGGTGAGAGCGTGGACTGTGCGGAAGCAAAGGGGGCTCCCATCACCAAGCTAACTACAAGTAAGAGTGAGGATAGAGCAAAGCGTATTTTTAGCATGTTTCTTTCCTCCTTTTATTTTTATACTTTTTCCTAGTGGTAAGTGTTTCATACGAAGGCCTTTTTTAGGCACAGGAAATTTTCGTACCTAATTACCTTCATCTTCACAAAATCTGCACAAAGTCTGGCTACAATAAAGAAAAGAAGAAGAGTATGCAAAGATAAGTTGTTTCTAAGGATTAAAGGATTTTTATTTTAAAATTTATTAGGTGGAAAAGAGGGACTGTCATGAAAAAACAGCTATTTATTCTTGGTGCATCTGTCATTATTGGACTAAGCGGATGCGGAAACGATTCTAGTCATGAAAAACCTTCAGCTGACAAAAATGAATCCATGCACGATCACTCAGAGATGAATCACTCTAGTTCAGGAGAGGTTCCAAAAGGATTAAAGCAAGCTGAAAATCCAACATATAAAGTTGGAGATAAAGCCGTTATGAAAGCTGATCATATGAAAGGCATGAACGAGGCTGAAGCAACGATTGTTGGTGCTTACGATACTACGGCCTATACCGTTTCGTATACGCCAAAGACTGGCGGGGAAAAAGTAAAAAATCATAAGTGGGTTATTCAAGAAGAAATAAAAGATGCGGGTAACGAGCAGTTAAAGCCAGGCAGCGAAGTGACGCTTGAAGCAGATCATATGAAAGGTATGAAAGGGGCAAAAGCAACGATTGATTCAGCCGAAAAAACAACGGTATATATGGTAGACTACACGCCGACTACAGGCGGAGAGAAAGTGAAAAATCATAAGTGGGTAACGGAAGATGAGCTTTCAGCAAAATAGACTGTTAGCGAGAAAAAAGGCTGGACAGAAGTATTTTTGGTGAAAGAAGATCCGAACAATGAATCAAGATTCTTGATTGAGAATCTCGATTCATCGTTCGGATTTTTTATGGGTAGGGTGAGCTTAGGTTTTATGTAGTGTCTTCTAGCTGCGGTATTAAGTAGAATGCTACGGTAATAAAACGAACAAACTACTGATGAAAGGAGCTAGCTATGAGTGAACACACAGTAAAGCGAACAGGACGCACACGATGGTTCATTTCATCTTTGTTAAGCAGTATGATTATTTTAAACTATTTTGATCGTGTAGCGGTGTCAGTGGCCGCTCCTGCAATACAAGATGCATTTCACTTAACGGGAACAGAGCTTGGAATTGTCTTTTCTATTTATACGTATTCTTATACGATCATGCAAATACCTGCGGGAAGCTTGCTTGATCGGTTCGGAGTAGCATGGGTGACAAGAGTCGGTATGGTGATTTGGAGTTTATTAACGATGTCGATGGCCTTTTTGCAAGGAAAACTTCTTCTCTATATTGTCCGATTTTTAATAGGAATAATGAGTGCTTCTGCATTTCCGGCAGCATCAAAAGCTACGTCGCTATGGTTTCCTCCAAATGAAAGAAGCTTACCAAATTCTTTGTTTGATTCAGCGGCCAAATTTTCGAATGTACTTGGCGCGCCTCTTGTAGCGTTTCTCATCACCAAATTTGATTGGCGCACAGCATTCTTATCTATTGGAATTATAAACGTGCTGTTTACGCTGCTGTTTTGGTTTTATTACGAAAAGCCAGAAAAGCATAGACGCATATCAGATGATGAGCTGAAGTATATTCAAGAAAATAATTTAAATGCAAACGATGAGCAAACATCAAAATTTTTACATACCTTGAAAGTATTATTTACGAATCGAAAAGTTTGGGGGCTAATGATTGGGTTTACAGGCTATGGATATACGTTTAATTTACTGTTAACGTGGCTGCCAACTTTTTTAAAAGAAAAATACGGTATGGATATCATGTCATCGGGCCTGCTTACGGCAGTACCTTGGCTAATTGCTACATTTGCTGGCATTTTAGTAGGCGGGTGGCTTGTTGATTACCTCATAAAAAAAGGTTATGACAGTCAAAAAGTATATCGCACCATCATTGTTATAGGATTATGCTTAGGGTTTGTTTTTTTAGGCTCTATTTTCACTAATAGTGTCGTCTTAGCGATGATTTGTATTTCGATTGGACTGGCAGGTATATCTGCAACGGCACCAATCGGCTGGTCTATTTCCGCTGAAATTGCGCCTGCAGGCTCTATTTCTCTTCTCAGTTCTATTGTTAATTTAGCTAATAATTTGTTTGGTGGAATTATAGCGACAGCTTTAACGGGATATCTTTTGGATAAAACTGGTTCTTTTAATCTAAGCTTTATGGTAGCGGGAATTGTATTGTTGCTAGGCTTAATTTTTTATATTTATGTGCTAGGAGATATTAAACAAATTAAAATTCCAAAAAATCAACGTACGAAGTAAAACCCCATGACTCGTTATGGGGTTTTACTTTTGATTATAAATAACGACCTTGCTTGTGCGTTTAGCGATGTGAGAAACGCTATTAAGAAGGGAAATAAGGTAAATTTGTTTGTTTAAAACATATGATAGAGACTTATTTTAAAACAGAATTGTTAGTATAGCATGTTCTTAAAAAGGTTAAGATGGTTTTTATGAAGAAACCTTGTGTCTAGTTTTGTTATTTCAGCAGAAGTAGATACGAACCGCACTATAAAAAAATAGAAAGGCAGAGGAACATGAATCATAAAGAAAGTGAAAGCAATACTGAGTTAAATCAAAGTCATTTGTTAAAGGAACCTCAGCGCATAGAATTATCTAAGTACCAAATTTTAAAAGCACTGATACCTGTTATTATACTTGGGCTTGTCGTTTTAGTGGCCGTATTACAAAATGATGGTCTTCTTAATTGGATTTAGGCATGTAAAAGGAGCTTGCAACGTACAACAGACGTCGCAATCAGTAGAAATAATGGATTGCAACTTAGGCATGCAACAAAAAAACTGCATAGAGTGTAATTCAAATCGCTTGGATACAGTAGAGGGAAAGAGGGAGATATATGCCAAGAGTAACCGTTTTAGGATACGGCAGTTTTGAAGTGGCAAAAGGAAAAAAGCTTGTCTTGGCACTCGAAGACAACGGTATAAATATTCTTCATCGGTGCGGTGGGAAAGCTAAATGCACGACTTGCAGGGTAGAAGTGCTCGAAGGTGAATATTGTGATTTAACACATGCGGAGAAAAATGCATACTCAGAAAGTTCAATTGAAGATCATTTGCGCTTATCGTGCCAAATTCGTGTAAATGAAGATGTCACCGTTCGGCCAATACTAACGGTAGAAAGCTCAGGACGAGAAGCAGGACCTCGACCCACAGAGTAGTCATGTAATTGCAAAAAGCAGCGTGTGGAATGTTTACATGCTGCTTTTTGTATGTTTACTTAAAAAAATAACAAGAACAGCTAAAGGGAGTAGCAGCTGTTCTTGTTCAAGTAAAATACCTACGGAATGATTCCTTTAAATTTTAGCATTCTGTAAGGCGGGCAGTAAATCACTCAAAAGAGTGATTATAAAGGCTTTTTTCGAACGGTTATCTGCAAATAGATTTAATTGGATTCTTCAATCACATCTCCACTTTTGTAAATATGATACCAGCCTATGGTACCTGATCCCCCTTGATCCATCCAGTCTTTATTTTTTGCTACGAATCTATAGTAAGCTTTATCGTTGTTATCTTTCCGTAAGCGGTCGTCTGTACTGAAGACAATGTTGTCACCGAGTTCTTTTTTACCGAATGCAATAGCCGTGCTGACAGGAAATTGCTTTCTTTCTACCTTGTTCTCATCTAAAGCTGCCCATGTTAAGGGGCCAACAATACCATCTGGAGACAAGCGGTGATCGGTTTGAAATTCTTTTACTACAGTTTGCGTTCGCGTACCGAAAATGCCATCAACTGATGTGTTATACTTCACATCCTTTAAGCTTTGCTGTAAGTCTCTTACGTAGCTAGAGTGGGAACCTTTACGAAGCGTAGGCCTCGTTTCTGCTTTAGCTTCAATTTTTTGTGAGTAGGCATCTTTAGCAGCTGCTTCAGTAGTTGGAGTGCTGAATGCTACGCATGTTGTTGCAAGCGTAAGAGTAGAAAGCATGACAAGTGTTTTTTTCGTTAACATGAAATAACCTCCTTGTTTTTAGCAACTATTTGTCGCTTTTCATGAGCTTTATAACTAATTAGTAGCTATAAAGTCAACTTATTATAGCGCAGGCAGTTTTCTATTTGTTTTTATATTCCTATGATTATATAAGATAGTCATAAAAAACTAGTGAAGTAGATAAATCGTTCTATGTTTTCACTATAATTTCATTTTTCTCTGGTACAGTACGGAAGGAAAAAACAGCAGGTTTAAGCGTCTTGTGTACCTGGAGTATGTCTTGCTCTATAACGCTCATAATAAACGAATGAAAAGACTGCAAAGGGAATTTGGATCTCTTTGCAGTCTCTTCATGTTCAAAAGCTCTGCGTTCAACTGATAACCAGAAAGGAAAGTATTTATGTCTACTTTGTATGCTCAGCACATAAGGAACCTTTTTTCGAAAATAAAGTCCAATAAATCATCACGGAAACAAATTTTTCTCTACATATTAGGGATTTGCTGTTTGTGTATAGCGCTCATTGTAACAAACCACAATTATTCTCTTTATAAAAAACCAATAGCTCAGGTAGTGAAGACGAATGTTGTAGAAAAAAACAAATCTGCTGATTTAAATCATAACAAAGATACCGTATACTCTCAGGAAATTGTTGCTAAAATAATGAACGGAAAATATAAAGGAAGGCTTATCCATTTAGAGAATACGTACTCATATTCAGGTGCTTATGATCAAAAGTATACTGTCGGAACAGATCTTTTTGTCTCCTTAGAAAAGAATTCACAGCATGCTCTAAATGGAACGATTGAAGGAGTGAAGCGGGACAAGCAGGTTACCGCTGTCGCTGGTTTATTTATATTAATTTTGCTGGCTATTGGAAGAAAACAAGGTTTTTATTCAATCATTAGCTTATTTATTAATATTGTTCTTTTAATCGGGGCCCTCAATGTATATTTAGCACTAGGAAATGTGAGCTTGCTAGCTGTATGTATTGTTGCGGTCGTTCTTTTTACGGTTATTTCTTTGTTATTAGTAAGCGGTAATAAAGAAAAAACGCATGTAGCAATTATTTCAACTTTAATAGGTACATTTGTTTCTCTTTTAATCGCGTATGGTGTCATGCAACTGACAGATTCTAATGGCCTTCATTATGAAGGAATGGAGTTTGTGACGATTCCTCCTCAAAAAATATTTATGAGTGAGGTATTAATAGGATCTTTAGGAGCTGTTATGGATGTAGCGATTACGATTACTTCTTCTGTCTATGAACTATATGAAAAAAATAAAGAGATCGCGCGCAAAGATTTACTGAAATCAGGCAAAGAAATTGGCGGAGACATCATGGGAGCTATGACGAATATTTTATTTTTTTCATATATAAGCGGAACAATCCCAATGGTTCTTCTTTATTTAAAGAATGGCTCTCCTCTAGGATATACGTTTTCGATGAATTTCTCCTTGGAGTTAATCCGTGCTCTTACTGGCAGCATTGGCATTGTTTTAACGATTCCCATTACACTCTATCTTTCGATTCTTTTTATTTTTAGAAAGGGGAACAGAAAGTGAACGTTTTACTATTGCTTGCTCTTATTTTATTTATTCTGATGAGTGTTGTGGGCGGAAAAAAAGGAATCCGGTCTTTCCTTGCGCTGTTCTTGAATTTTGGCGTTATTTTTCTCACCATTCTCTTTATGCTGTCTATAAAAAATACGATTGTTGTTACGTTAATCGCTTGTACAATCATTAGCTGCATTAATTTATTTTATATTAATAAATTCAATCATAAAACGCTTGCTGCGTTTGTTTCAACGATTATTACCTTAGCTGTTTTAGTACTCTTTATTTTTATTATTGAACATCATGCAATGATTCAAGGATTTGGAGAAGAACAGGAAGAAGAAATTAACGCTTTTTCACTTTATGTTGGAATTGACTTTGCTAAAATAGCCATTTGTACAATTATTATGGGTGCCATAGGAGCGATCATTGATATTTCGCTATCTATTTCGTCTTCTATGAATGAATTATTTGTTCATGATCCGTCCGTAACTAAAAAGAATCTCTTCAATTCTGGTTTGAAAATCGGAAGAGATATTTTGGGCACCACAACCAATACACTGTATTTTGCCTTTGTAGGCGGATATTTGACGTTAATTATCTGGTTTAAGAGATTGTCGTATTCGTTTGGAGACATTATCAATTCAAAAACCTTTTGTGCAGAAGTCATTTCTATTTTAAGCGGGGGCATTGGTGTAGCCATTATTATTCCGATTACCTCTTGGATTAGTGCCTCTATTTTCTTACAAAAAAGAGAAAAAGGGAAGCAGTACAAGGAAATAAAGTAGAGAAGCGTATGGACAAATAAAAACAGAAAGTCATAAGAAACTGCCCCTCCAATGGTTAACCATTGGAGGGGCAGTTCAAATTAACCTCGGCCTATTTGTGGGATTTTGAGAGGAAACTAGGTGGAGGATGGGAGTTGTAATAGCATTAAGGATTACAATCTGTTTTTCTTACTGATAGATAATACGAAAAGGCCAAGAAGCAGAATTTACAGGAGAAGCAGCTTTTACAAGGACCGTCTCACCATTAGCTGGAAGCAGATTCTTAAAAGCATAAATTCTACGTTCACCTCTTGGGGATCCACGTCCTCGAGAGGTCTTTTGAGGTATAATATTTCGTTCATTTTTTGGGTCAAGTATCCAGTGTACGTACCAAATCTGACGTAAAAATTGTCTGTTTGTACTTTGTGGACGTTCATCAAATATACAGTGATTCACTTGGCCTGTCCAATATAGATATCGCCCGTTTCCTATATGCCATTCATCTTCTGACCGATATCTGATTCCTACACATTCACCGGGATAGATAATATCAGGGATGTTGTAATGACTTTCTCTTTGACAGCTAGGGTCACTATATTGTGTATAAGGTGTGACTTCTACCTTTTCCAATTGATTTTTTCTAAAATACAAATATTGCTGCGTGACTTGCCCTGTCGTTCGATTTACGGCTCGGTGACTTAGAAGAATACCATTATAGGTCTGTAACTTTGTGTTATCGATGCTTCTTGTAACCGTTAAGGTACCGGCATTTGAGCTTATGACGCCGCCTACTAATCTTCCATTATGAACACAGTACCCGTTTCTGCATGATGCACCGGCATTAGCTCGATATAGAACTCCTACGCATGTCCCACTAGTAATTAGAGTCAATTATATTCACCTCACATTTCAACGTTGTTTATAGAAATAGCTTTCGAAAGTACTCTTCGTTTGAAGTGATTTCTATAGATCATCCGGGCCATATTGATAGGAAGGCTGTGTTTGAATAAAATAGCCATTTCGTACTTGAGCTACCCAGTTTTGAAATATTTCTCTCCATTCAACACGGTTAAAAAACTCATCAAGCGGCTTTGAAGAATCCCATTCAATGATAAAGAACGGAACTACTGATGGATTCCATACGCCTATACTATTGACACCTGCTTCTTTGATAAGAAGTAAAGGCAGGCCTCGTTGGTAACCCATGCTTGGCTCTATTTGTAAAAATGGAGCACCTTCCCATGATGGTGGCGGAGGTGTACCGCCGGGAATATTCGTCATGGTATAATTGGCGAAGACTTGCTGCATATTCACCGCAATCAATCCATAGCTAGAGAGGATCATTCGGCGAACGCTTGTAATCGTTTTATTAGGATATTGCTCCGTATCAGGCAGTGTACGAGGGAAAAGAAGAGCACGTTCAATTTCATCAATTAAACGATTAAGAAATCTTGTTTGAGTAGCATTAAGCATAGAAGGGTGGCTGAGGAATACAGGAATTTTATAAGCTCTGTCGGCTGTATTTTTTAAAGGCATTTTAGGGGCAGCAGAGGGGGATACTTTATCGTCTCTAAGAGAGTAAGGCTTGTCTACATAATATTTACCATCTTGCGGATTATAATAGGAATAATGTTTTTTAATCGTAATCATCCTTTCTTATTTTTCTCTATATTTTATTCAGATAGACAAAATAAGTATGTATGTTTGTCCAAGGACATTAGTAGCATTTTTACGAGAAAACATATCTATATTATCGTATGTTAGATTTGACTTAAATTAGTAGGGGAAAATAATTTCTTAAATCCAATCCTTAAACAACTACTAAATCACTCTTAGTTCACTAAAAAATTGTAAATCAGTTAAAAATCAATTATAGTAATGAAGCATTAATACATAAGCCCATTTATACATCAGCTGAAAGGGAGTAGGAGGTGTTCATTAATGAGTACAAAATCTATAGATAGTATTGAAAAGGCAGCTCAAATCTTAAAATTATTGGGAGATAAAACAAGGCTTTCGATGGTGAAATTAATAGAGAACAATGAATGCTGTGTGTGTGAGTTCGTGGATATCTATCAAGCTAGCCAACCTTCAATTAGTCAGCATTTGCGAAAATTAAGAGATGCTGAGCTTGTGAAGGAAAGAAGAAAAGGGCAATGGGTTTTTTATTCTCTTAATAAAGAAAGCCAGTACTATGAGTTTGTTCTAGGTATACTTGAATCTGTACCAAGTCAGGACGAACGTTTACAAGAGCTAGAAAAACAAGGACTGCGTATTAGTTGTTGTGAATAATTGGAGGTTTAAAAAGTGGCATCAGTTGTACTAGCATCATTGATTTTTTTAGTAACACTAATTTTTGTCATTTGGCAGCCGAAGAATTTGTCAATCGGCTGGTCGGCTTGCGGGGGAGCTATCCTTGCTTTACTGGCAGGCGTTGTTGATTTTCAAGACGTCCTTGAGGTAACCAGCATTGTGTGGAATGCGACTCTTACGTTTATTGCTATTATTATTATTTCTTTAATTTTAGATGAAATTGGTTTCTTTGAATGGGCAGCGCTTCATATGGCTAGAGCTGCAGGAGGGAACGGCGTGCGTATGTTTGTCTACGTGTCTCTTCTTGGAGCCGTTGTAGCAGCGCTATTTGCTAATGACGGAGCAGCTTTGATTTTAACACCCATTGTTTTAGCCATGGTTCGGGCATTAAAGTTCGACGACAAAATGGTTTTTCCGTTTATCATCGCAAGTGGATTTATTGCGGATACAACTTCGCTGCCGCTTGTTGTTAGTAACTTAGTGAATATCGTATCAGCCGACTTCTTTGGCATTAGCTTTTCTGAATTTGCATCACGCATGATTGTTCCAGATTTAGTTTCTCTGTTTGCAAGTATTATGGTCTTGTATCTGTATTTCCGCAAAAGAATTCCTAAGAAATACAATGTAGCAGATTTGCAGAAGCCAGTGGATGCCATCAAAGATGAAAAGATGTTCCGGCTATCTGGAATTGTCTTAGTTTTGCTAGTGCTAGGCTATTTAATTGGAGAATTCTTTAGCGTCCCCGTTTCGATCATCGCAGGTATTATTGCTATTCTGTTTTTGATGATGGCAAAAAAAAGCCGAGCGGTTCATACAAAAAAAGTGCTAAAGGGAGCTCCATGGGCGATTGTCTTTTTCTCTATCGGCATGTATGTCGTTGTATACGGCTTGCGTAATGCTGGTTTAACAGAAATTCTGGCTGATGTGATCCAAGCAACGGCTAGTCATGGACTGTTTGCGGCAACAATTGGCATGGGATTCACTGCCGCTATTCTTTCATCAATTATGAACAATATGCCAACCGTTATGATTGATGCACTAGCAATCGATGCAACACACGCAGCTGGCACAATCAAGGAAGCGCTCGTTTATGCAAACGTCATTGGATCGGATTTAGGTCCGAAAATTACCCCGATTGGTTCTTTAGCAACGCTTTTATGGCTTCATGTTCTCTCAACAAAAGGCGTGAAAATTTCCTGGGGAACGTATCTTAAAACGGGTATTATTTTAACGATTCCGACATTGTTTATTACGCTTGTTGGTTTGTATATTTGGCTATTAATTATTTCATAACATGTCCTAAAAGAGATGTGTTTCAGTCAATAGGATAATCGCTGTTATTAGAAAATTTTAGATGTGTATCGAAGCTGTAGAAAATAATCTACAGCTTTTTTATTGAAAAAGTATAACGGACACTGACACGCTTTTAAAATGGGCTATGTATTTCTCATTGAAACTACTTTTCTCTCCATTCATACTCCAACAGCTCTTTCTATGATAAAATAATAAAACTGACTAAGTTTCACATGGAAATTTGAAATGTAAGGTGATTAAATACATGAAGTTAATTATTGCAGAAAAGCCGGATCAAGGATCGACGCTCGCTTCACAGTTCAAGCCGAAGCGTCACGACGGCTATTTAGAGATTCCACCGAATGAAGTGTTTACAGACGGAGCATATGTAACGTGGGCAGTGGGGCATTTATGTCAGCTTGTGAGCCCGGAAGATTATAAGCCGGAGTGGAAAAAGTGGTCAATTGACACGCTGCCGATGATTCCAGACCGTTTTCAATATGAAGTGACGCGCTCAAAAGCAAAGCAGTTTCAAGTGGTAAAAAAATTGCTTAAAAAGCCGACGGTCACAGAAATTATACATGCGGGAGATGCGGGACGCGAAGGAGAATTAATCGTCCGCAATATCATTCAGCTGTCAGGTGTGCATAAGCCGATGAAACGATTGTGGATTTCTTCGTTAACGCCAAAAGCCATTTATGATGGGTTTCAACAGTTAAAAGACGAAAGCGACACGCGCAACCTTTATTATGAAGCCTATACAAGAGCATGCGCGGATTGGGTCGTTGGGATGAATGCTTCACGCGTGTATAGCATCTTATTGAAAAAGCATGGGATGTCAGATGTTTTTTCAGCAGGGCGCGTGCAGACACCAACGCTTGCTTTAATTGTAAAGCGTGAAAAGGAAATTGATAATTTTAAATCAGAGCCTTTTTGGGAAGTGCTTGCTAAGTTTGATATTGAAGGAAAAAAGTATGAAGGCAAATGGCATCAAGACGGAGAGTCGCGTCTTAAAGAAAAAGAAATGGCGTATAAAATTGCTCAGTTTTGCGAAGGAAAAGACGCACAAGTTCATGAACTCGTAACGGAGCGAAAAGAGTTCCAGCCGCCTTTATTATTTAACTTATCATCACTTCAAGCAACGGCGAATAAAGCGTTTAAGTTTTCACCTAAAAAGACGCTTGATGTGCTGCAAGGGCTGTACCAGAAAGGAATTGTTTCTTATCCACGATCAGACTCAAACTACGTAACAGAAGGCGAAGCGGAAACGTTTCCTGAGATTTTAGAAAAGCTGAGTACTTTTTCTGAATATGAGCATTTATTTCCGCTTCCTTACCCTTCAATTTTAGGAAATAAACGCTACGTAAATGCAAAAAAAGTGAGCGATCACTATGCGATCATTCCAACGGAACAAGTGAAGGACCCTAGCAAACTATCAGGAGACGAACAGAAAATTTATGACTTAGTCGTAAGACGGTTAATTGCGGCACACTACGAAAAAGCGATTTTCGACTACACAACGATTACGACACTTGTGGCAAAGCGAGCAGCTTTTATTTCAAAAGGAAAGCAGCAAATTCAAGAAGGCTGGCGCAAGGTAATTTTTCAAAATGAGAAAGACGACGATGTCATTCTTCCGAATGTTCAAGAAGGCGAAGAAGGTAAAGTTATTAAGGTAGACGTAAAAGAAGGCAAAACACAGCCTCCAAAACGCTACACCGAAGGTCAGTTGATTACATTGATGAAGACAGCAGGTAAGCATTTAGATAATGATGAGCTGGAGAAAATTTTAGCAAAATCAGAAGGGTTAGGGACGGAAGCTACGCGCGCTGGAATCATTACAATGCTTAAAGATCGTAAATATATTGATGTGAAAAAAAACCAAGTGTTTGCGACTGATAAAGGAAAGGTATTGATTGACGCGATTGGAGATAAAATTTTAGCTTCACCAGAAATGACGGCTAAGTGGGAGCAGCGTCTAGCTGAAATTGGAGAAGGAGCAGCATCGGCCGCTACTTTTATGGAACAAACAAAGAAACTTTCAGCTAAAATTATCGAAGACGCTGTCGAAGCAGAAAGTAAGTGGAATTTCAGCGGATACGACACTGAATCCATTCAGCGAAAAGGCAAGGGAAAAGGTAAAAGTTTTTCTTCTAAATCGTTTGGTCCATGTAAGCTTTGCGACGGAAAAGTAGTCGATAAAGGTTCATTTTACGGATGCTCAAACTATGCAAAAACAAAATGCACGTTTACCGTATCAAAAAAGATTTTAGGTAAAACAGTTACTCAAGCTAATTTAAAAAAGCTGTTAAGCGAAGGACAGACAGATTTGATTGAAGGTTTTAAAAAAGGCGACAAGACTTTTAACGCTAAGTTAGAATGGAAAGAAAACAAAGTGCAGTTTTTATTTGAAAAGTAGAGGGATAAAAAGCGCTTGCTAAAGATAAAGAGCAGGCGCTTTTTGTATGTAAAAACAGGAGTTTTCCAGCCTTTCTAGAATTTCCTACATAGCTTATTTATGTAAAGGATGAGATTAATGAAACGAACGAGTAAAGGGATGATTCCGTTTTGGGATTATATTGGCATTGAAGAAACGCTGCTTGAAAAAGGATATGCAGAGTTGAAAATTACGATTCAACCGCAGCTTCTGCAAGGAAGAGGAACGGTTCATGGAGGCGTTATTGCCACGCTTATCGACGCGGCTGTTGGTTCGGCTGTACGTTCTTCTCTTTCTGAGGAGGAAAGTGCCAGTACAGTTGAGTTAAAAGTAAATTACACAAGGCCGGGTATAGGCGAATATTTAGTTGCAAAGTCTACATTGTCTCACCGCGGCAAAACGCTTGCTGTTGGAGAAGTGAAAATTGAAGACAGCAGCGGCAAGCTTGTTGCGCTTGGCAGTGCAACATATATGATTTTTTCAGCAAAAAAAGCTTAGGATTCTAAGCTTTTTCTGCTGAATTCAGCTGCTGACTAATACATGCAATAATTGTTTTATAGTAAGCTTTGGGATGGGGAGCAAATTCACTTTTATGTGCTGTACGGTGAATTGGCTCTTTTTCATTTGTTATCCCTTCAATGATCAGTTCTGTTTGATTTCCAAGCCACAGTTCGCAAAAGTTAGAAAAAGGCGCTTTTACAAGTCCTGATACTTCTTCTTGCTGCAACGTAAACGCACTAAGAGGGTGAGAGCTGTAGTATAAAAATACATGTGCAAATTCTTTATCAACATAGTGCGGCTGAGATACTTCGTATTTAAAGACATCTAAAGGAAGCAATTCATCAAATGAAATGTTGACGCCGAGCTCTTCGTGAATTTCTCTTACACCGTCCTCAGCGGTTTCTGTATGAAGCAAATGTCCGGCAGCTGTGATATCGAGTGCACCGGGGTAATCTTGCTTTTGCTCGCTGCGAATTTGGAAATAAATATAGTCTATATCATTTTCGCGGCTGACAAACCAGCAGTGAAACGCTTCGTGCCAATAGCCTTTTTCGTGAACTTCTTTGCGAGACGCTGTTCCTATGCGCTGCTGTTGGTTGTTAAATATGGTTAACACTTCATCGTTCATCATAAGTCCCCCAATTTGTTTCCTACTTCTTTCTACTCTAACCTGCCGTGAAAGGTATGTAAATAATGGAAGATGAAAATCTGCTTTGATACATACAAATATGCACAAAATAAAAGATACATCAATTTTAGTAAAGAAGGTGCATGCGTTGAATCATTGGATGGAAGTAGTACTTCGTTCGGTGCTGATTTTACTTGGCTTGTTTTTTATTACAAAGCTGTTAGGAAAAAAACAGTTATCCAAACTTTCTTTTTTTGAATATATCGTTGGCATTACGATTGGAGATATTGCGGGAACCATTTCAATGGACGTAGATTTACAGGCAAGTCATGGGGTAGTCGCGATTTTAGTGTGGGCATCGTTTCTTATTTTTGTCTCAAACGTATCGTTAAAAAGTATTAGCTTTCGAAAGGCGGTGGAAGGGACGACGACGATCCTCATTAAAGAAGGAAAAATTCTTGAGGAAAATGTAAAAAAAGAAAAATATACCGTAGATGAGCTCATGGAACAGCTTCGGAAAAAAGACATCTTTTATGTGGAAGACGTAGCTTTTGCCATGCTCGAAACAAACGGCGAATTAAGCGTGCTGTTAAAAAAAGAAAAGCAGAACGTTACGCGTGAAGATTTAGTACTGAAAGAAGAACATACAAGATTACCTCAAACGATTATCATGGATGGAAATATAATGAAAGAAGCGGTTCATGAGCTGGGGTATAGCGTAGCGTGGGTTAAAGAACAGCTCAAAGAGAAAGGTGCTGCAGTCGACAAAGTATTTTTAGGGCAAGCAGACTCAGCGGGTCATCTCTATCTTGATTATTATGAAGACTGAGGCTAGGACAAACGTATTTTAGCCCAAGTGAAAAACGAACCACTAATCAACATGTTGATTAGTGGTTCGTTTTTTTGTGATGGTACATATCGTTTTATCTGTTTCGTTCCCTCTAGCAGTTGATTGGAGGGCAAGGTGAAGACTCCTGCGGAAAAAGCGGATCAGGTGAGACCCCGCAGGAGCGCAAGCGACGAGGAGGCTCAGCGGCCGCCCGCGGAAAGCGAAGCCTTGCACGGAAATCAACTTCGGTGTCACAAGCAGTCCAGCTCATGTATCTCATTTGTTCGCCTTTAGGCTGAATTCATTTCGTTATGTCTCAGCCTCAGCGGGGATCTACTTCTCGTCCAGATTTTATGTCGATGACTTTAAGGCTGTCTTTTGGTGCTTTAATATCTTTACTTGCAGGCGCTACTTTTTTATTTTCTACCCAGTCTACTAACAAATCAAAAGATTGATGAGCATATGGGAGCAGGGGCTGAAGCTCTTGATTT
Source organism: Priestia megaterium (assembly GCF_009497655.1). Lineage (NCBI taxonomy): Bacteria > Bacillati > Bacillota > Bacilli > Caryophanales > Bacillaceae > Priestia > Priestia megaterium. The sequence continues at coordinate 1,893,324 of NZ_CP023317.1, forward strand.
GGATCCGTTTGTTTATTCCACACTAAGCTATCAACGTGATTTCCGTTTTTCACAGTATAAAGGCGATGAAGATTTGCCTTGCCAGCTTTTTTAACGAGTTTTTCATAGCCTTCGGCGTGAATAGACGGGAAGATAAGTGAATCGAGAGAGCCAGTCATACTGATAAGAGGCACATCGATATCGCCCGTATTTTCTACTTTTGCTACATTTTCTTTTACGCTTTTTGGACGGGTTTGATAGCGATAATTTTCAAAGATATAGTCCCATGAACGGTCGCGCAGGCCTGATGAAGTAAAGTTTAAATAGTTGTGCCAGTTTGTTCTTCCTGGAGCTGTCGGATCAAAATGGTCACGGTAAATGTTTAAAGTAACCGCCCAGTACACTTGATCATGGTAATTCCACAGTTTTTCTGATCCTTTGGGAAGGCCGGCTTTATACATTTGTTTAATAGCTTTTTTCTGCTCTTTTCCCGTTCCGTACAGCGCTTCTTCCGCGTTGTTTACAACCGGTGTTAGTGAGCTGATTAAATTTGGCGCTTTTGCACTCCACAATACGCCTTCCCAATCGACGCCTCCATCAAATAAACGAGGCTCTTTGGTTTGTTTTGGATCGTCGTGTTCAAGTGCGTATCTGACAACGTATCCGCCGTTTGAAATGCCAATTGCATACGTGGGTACTTTATGATCGTTTCGAATCAAATCGCTTGCAGGGTTTTTTCGATTAGCCGGATTGATTAGTTTGTCTGAGTAATGAGTAGTCAAGTATTGCTGAGCTGCTTTTGTCATTTGACGATAGCGCATATTCCATTCTGCTACGCTGTCGTCATCGTTAGCAAGCGCATTTTTTACTTTAGCAAAAGGATCGGTAGGGTCACTTTCTCCTTGCGTTCCTTTATCAATCGCGGCAAACGCATAGCCTTTTTTAAGAACGTAATCGCTGAATAATAAATCGGTGGACGTTTCGTTGCGCGTAGCAGGAATGCCGGCTACCACAAGTTTTCCATTCCAGTTATCAGGAACCCGGATGACGAACTGAGCGTCTTCAAAAATTCCATTTACTTGCGTTCCTTTAACCGCAGCGGGCTGATTGATTCGATACCAGCCTGATTCATCTTCAGCTTTTCCCCAGTTATAAGGAGTAAGCCCGATGTTTCCATAGAGCGTAGCCAGCTGATATTGAGCGGGGTTTTTAGTCGTCAGCCAATTCCCGTTCGCTCCGTCAAAATAGGTTTCTGCTGATTGATCAGCATTTGGAATGACATCTGTTTTGTTAGCAGCTTCAGCAAGAGATCCTGAAGCGGAAAAACAAAGAGCAGCAGAAAAAGTAAGCGCTATCATTTTTCGTTTCACGTTTCTTCCTCCTCATGAAAATACTCATACCTTTTAAGTAAATTCCATAAAAAAGAAAAATGTCCTGTTTTAAAATCAATTTAGAAAAAAGTTTTTGCGTTTGTTTCTAAGCTGTTTTTGTCTGACAAATAGGTAAACTGCATCCAATTCTCTAGTTTCTTTTTAGGCTGCTTATATTATAATGAAACAAGGATTAAAAAAGACAGGGTAAAACAATCGATTAAATAAGTATAAAAGAAGGTAAGGGAGTAGGTCTATGAGTAGCTTTAACAGTCAGTTTTTGTATTCCATTACAATTATTCTATTAGGATACATACTAAAACGAACAAACCTCCTTCAGCAAAAAGACGGGGAAGCTTTAGCAAGAATTATTTTTAATATTACAATGCCTTGCTTGATTATTGTTACATTCAGCAGTATTAAAATTGATGGATCGCTTATTTTACTATTAGTTATTGGGATTGTCTATGGCTTGCTGTTAGCTGCAGTCGGAATTTTTGTTTTTCGAAAAGATGAGCGAAAGGTGAAAGGCATGCTGACGATGATGATTCCAGGGTTTAATATTGGAATGTTTGCCTATCCGTTAGTAGAAGGCATTTGGGGAAAAGAAGGGCTTAAATACTTTGGTATGTTTGATGTCGGAAATGCTTTTGTTATTTTTGTTTTATGCTACGTAATTGGCAGCTACTACTCAGGGGATGATATTGACATTGAATTTAAAAAGATTTTATACAAAGTATTAAAATCGATGCCGCTTCTGACCTATGTAATCATTTGTCTTCTTGCGATTATAGGCCTTCATTTACCAGCATATGTATTAGACGTCTCAGGTATTATCTCTAAAGCGAATATGCCGCTTTCTCTTTTGCTTTTAGGCGTATATTTAAATTTTTCGTTCCAAAAAAGCTACTTAAAAAAAATTATCATGTTTTTAAGCATTCGCTACGTGATCGGACTTGGCGTAGGAATTGCGCTGTTTTTCTTGCTTCCATTTGAAGATATGTTCCGGTATACAATTTTAGTTTGTTTCATTCTACCCGTAGCGGGATCCGTTTTACCTTACGCAGTAGAATTCAAATACGATCAGAAATTTGTCGGGACCGTTTCAAATATGACCATTTTGCTTAGCTTTTTGCTGCTGTGGGGAATGACAAATATTTTAATGTGAATAACAAAGGACGCTCGCACTTGTGAGCGTCCTTTTTGATGAAAAAAGGATATTCCCAAATAAACAGAGGTAAGCTAGGAGAAGAGAAAATCCATCATACATACAACCTGACGGGAGGAAAAAAAGTGGAGTCCTTAACTTTTGTTTTATTTGGCGCAACGGGTGATTTAGCAAAAAGAAAAATCTTTCCTGCTCTTTATAATTTATTTACAGACAAAAAGCTCCCTGATGCTATTTCTATTATTGGATCAGGGTACGAGCAGCTATCTCATGAGGATTTTAAAGAGCGTGTAAAGCAATCTATAAACGATTTTTCGAGACGGAAAATGGAAAGTAACGAGGAAGATTTTTTGTCGCTGTTTCATTACCAAGCAGTAGACGCAAGCAAAACAGAAGATTACAAACAGCTGCTAAATCTTGTGAATGAGCAAGAAACAACTCATAGAAGTAAAGGAAATCGTTTGTTTTATTTGTCCGTAGCACCAGAATACTTCGATGTAATTGCGCTGCATATAAAAAAAAGCGGCTTAGACCAAACGAGCGGCTGGAAGCGTCTTATGATTGAAAAGCCATTTGGACATGATCTTGCTTCAGCAAGAAAGCTTAATGAAAAGCTAAGCAGTACGTTTAAAGAAGAAGAAATTTATCGAATTGATCATTATTTAGGTAAACCGATGGTACAAAATTTAGAAGCGCTTGAATTTACGAACCCTGTACTGCAATCATTGTGGAATAACAAACACATTGCGAATGTCCAAATTACAGCAAGTGAAACAGTCGGTGTTGAAAATCGTGCAGGGTATTATGATCATACGGGAGCCATACGCGACATGATTCAAAATCATATGCTGCAGGTTCTCATGATGACAGCCATGCATCTTCCAAAACGAATTTGCTCAGAAAACATTTTAGAAGAAAAGCAAAAAGTAATGGAGTCACTGAGGAAAATTCCAGCACAAGAAGTAGCTCGCGATGTTGTACGAGGACAATACGGAAGCGGAGAAATTGATCACAAATCTGTTAAAGGATACAAAGAAGAGCCCGGCGTAGAAGCAAACTCTAAAAATGACACGTTTGTAGCCGCTCGCTTATGGATTGATAATCCATTTTGGAAAGGTGTTCCTTTTTATATTCGAACGGGTAAACGAATGAAAGAAAAATCAACTCGTATCGTCATTGAATTTAAAGATTCGTTAAAAGGTCTGTATGAAACTCCTTATGATAAAGTAGCGCCAAACTTATTTATTATTGAAATTAGCCCAAGCGAAAACGTCGCTTTGCAGCTTAATAGCAAAAATCCATTAAAAAATGGCGTTATTGAGCCGGTTCGTATTACGTTTTCAAGAGAAGAAGAAAGTGTGCCGGAGGCATATGAACGAATTATTTACGACGCATTAATCGGCGACTCCACATTTTTTGCCCATTGGAAAGAAGTAGAGCTATCTTGGCAGTGGGTACAGCCAGTATTAGATGCATTTGAAGCTGATATGCTGCCGCTTTATGAATATCCATCTGGTTCACAAGGCCCTGAAGAAGCACAAAAATTAGTTGCACAGGAAGGCTTTAAATGGTGGCTCGATGACGATGAACATGGGGAAGCACCTGGAGTGTTTTTGCCGATTTGAAAAAGACATCTCTTTGAGGGATGTCTTTTTCACGGTTTGTATATTCTGAATTTTCTTGAGATGATTATTTTCCCTGCGTATAATCAAAAGAGTATAATGCATGAAGTATTGTGTATAGATCTATATAAAAAGACGCAGGGGGACTTTTGATGAAAACGTTAAAAATAGCGAATATACCAGGAGATGGAGTAGGGAAAGAAGTTGTTCCAGAGGCAGTTAGAGTTCTTCATACGATTGCAGAGCTTCACGGGGGATTAAAATTTGAATTTACAGAATTTCCTTGGAGCTGTGATTATTATTTGAAGTACGGACAAATGATGCCGGAAGATGGGCTACAGCAGCTTCAAGACTTTGACGGAATTTTTTTAGGAGCCGTAGGAAATTTAAATCTTGTGCCAGACCACGTGTCGTTATGGGGTCTGCTTATTAAGATTCGTCGAGAATTTCAGCAGGTAATTAATATTCGTCCGGCCAAGAGGCTAAAAGGCATCGCATCTCCACTAACGAACCCAAAAGACTTTGATTTAATTGTTGTTCGTGAAAATAGTGAAGGGGAATACAGTGAAGTAGGAGGCCGGATATATCAAGGAGAAGATCAAATTTCGATTCAAAATGCGGTTTTTTCTCGAAAAGGAACAGAACGAGCGATGCGCTATGCTTTTGAATTAGCTTCTAAAAGAAAAGGCAAAGTTACAAGCGCCACGAAGTCAAACGGAATTGTTCATTCCATGCCGTTTTGGGACGAAGTGTTTCAAGATGTTGCAAAGAGTTATCCTCATATTGAAACAGATTCCCAGCACATCGATGCGCTGGCGGCTTTCTTCGTAACAAATCCAAGTCGTTTTGATGTCATTGTGGCAAGCAATTTATTTGGAGATATTTTAACAGATATTGGAGCTGCTATTATGGGGAGTATTGGCGTTGCTCCTGCTGCAAATATTAATGTGAACGGAAAATATCCTTCGATGTTTGAACCGGTGCACGGGTCTGCTCCTGATATTGTCGGAAAAGGAATTGCAAATCCAATCGGACAGATTTGGACGGCTAAAATGATGTTGGATCATTTCGGTGAACAAGAATTAGGCAGTCATTTGTTAGAGGTTATTGAGCAAGTGACGGAATCGGGTATCATTACACCAGATGTTGGAGGCAGCGCAACTACTGGTGAAGTAACGGATCAAATTATTTCTCATTTAAAAAAGTGACGCTTCTAAAAGAGGCTGGGATAAAAGTAATGTAGTTGAAGGGAAATCCGAACGATTAATCGTTCGGATTTTTTCATTGTGATGGTGAATGTAGGTTTCATTTATCGATTTGTTTCTATAGAAAAATGAAATCGATAAATACATGTTGACACTTACATATATGAACCCTATAATAGTTTGAGTTGAGATAATTCGTATACATATTATTTATGGACTATGCTTTAGTTTGTTTTAATAAATAGGTACGAATGAAAAGATAAAAGGAGGAAAATCATGCAGAAATCGAAATTATGGACAAAAGATTTTTTAGCGGTCTCACTGACTAGCTTTTTTGTTTTTGTCATTTTTTATATGTTAACTGTCACATTGCCGCTGTTTGCAACGGATGAACTTCATGCAAGTAAGCAAAGCTTAGGGTTAATTGTGACAATTTTTTTAGTCTCCGGCATTGTGTTCAGACCGCTAGCCGGTAAGTGGATGACAACATTAGGACAAAAGAAAGTCCTATTAATAGGTGTCTTCATCTTTTTAATTGGTTCTATTTTATATATGAATATCCACTCATTATCAGCGCTGCTGCTGCTGCGTGTGCTTCATGGTATTGGTTTTGGAATGAGCACAACTGCTACAGGAGCAATTGTTGCAAATGTGATCCCAGAGCGTAGAAAAGGAGAAGGGATGGGATACTATGCGACGTTCATGAATTTAGCGATGGTAGTGGGTCCGTTTGTAGGCTTAACGTTAACAAATACTTTGGGTCATACAGCGGTCTTTACCGTTGCGATTGTATCTTCTGTTTTAGCAGCATTATGCAGTTTAGTACTTCGTGTACCTGAGGTGGAGCCAGCTTCTTCTGCAACAAATAAAATACAGCCAGCTAAAGGTCTTGCGGCGTTTTTTGAATACCGTTCGCTGCCTATTTCTGTTGCTGGCCTTGTGGTAGCTTTTTCATATGCAAGTGTTATTTCGTTTGTGTCTATGTATGCAAAAGAAATGGGCTTTACGCAAGCTTCAAGCTTTTTCTTTGTTGTATACGCGGTGTGCTTATTAGCTTCTAGACCTTTTACTGGAAAATGGTTTGATCAATACGGAGAAAACAGCGTGGTATATCCGTCCATTTTATCTCTAGCTATCGGTATCTTTTTGCTTAGCCAAGCGACAACAAGCTGGGTGTTTTTATTAGCTGGAGCATTGATTGGATTAGGATTTGGAACGATTACATCAAGTTTTCAATCCATTGCTGTAAAAAAAGCTTCTCCTCATCGCCGAGGTGTCGCCACGGCTACGTTTTTTGTGTTTTTTGACTCTGGAATGGGGTTAGGGTCCTTTTTATTAGGTATTTTATCTACAGCAGCCGGATATAAAGGCATGTATGTATTCTGTTCCATTGTTGCTCTTTTAGCTATAGCAGTATACCTTGTATTGCACGGCCGAAAAAGCCAGAAACAGCGTATTATTTCTCAAAATGAATCATTAGGAAAATAACATAAATAAAAAAAGGCGTGCTCAAGGGGAGCATGCCTTTTTTATTTATGGAGCTCTAAAGAAAACGGCTGTGAGCACATCGATATTGAAGCCTTCCTGATTTCTTTAGAGATTTCTTTTATTCCACTTCTTCTTTTGTAATCCACTCACTGGACCATGTCTGAATTTCCTGAATTACCGGCGCCAGTGCTAATCCTTTGTCGGATAGCGAATACTCGATTCGAACAGGAGTTTCCGGAATAACCGTACGAATGACGATTCCTTCATACTCTAATTCTTTTAAGCGCTCGGATAAGAGCCTTCCGCTTACTGGAAGTGCTTCTTGCATTTGAGAAAACCGCTGTGAGCCGGAAAGTAGCTGAAAAATGATCAAACTCGTCCAACGTTTCGTTAGAATAGTAACAGCCTTTTCAAAACGCGGGCAGAGTGCTAAACCGTCCATGTTATTACCTCCATTCTCTTCCTATATTATAAAACAAAGTCAGCATTTTATCTAGTGTTGTGTAATTTAATTACTTAAAGAACATAAATTACTTTACGTTTTTATGTTTTAATTATATAATTTATATAATTAAAGAAGTTAATTACTAAAAGTAACAAAGAGAACATAAAAGCTTTACAAGATAAATGTATCGTCATATAATACTTTAAGCAAGTAAAGTTACTTACTTTTAGTAAGCTAATACATCAATTAAAAAAGATAAATGTAGTGAAGTGCTAGAAAAAATATTTGTTCATGTGAGAGATTGAGCACAATGTGAAAAGAGTAGATAAGTGAAAGACACATAAGAGGAGGAAATGACTGTGATTAACGAAAAAGTTGTTTCAATTTTAAAAGATAAGATTAATGTAGTAAAAAATGATGATCATTTTATTTATATAGTAGGACCTATCACGCTTCCGGTGAATCTAGATGGAGAGACACAAGTATTTAGTTGGTATTCATGGTTGCGTTCTGATAATGTAAAAGAAGGATCTTTAAGTACGGAAGAGCTTATTGAAAAAATGCAAGGAGCTAATTTAGCTGACATGCAGCAATCGAGTGTTCTTGTGTACGGAGATTTTCAAGAATCGCATGAGGCACTCATTCGTATGCACAGTATCTGCCATACGGGAGACATATTCGGAAGCAAACGCTGCGACTGTGGTTTTCAATTAAAACAATCGATGAAAATGATTGTCGAAAATGGAAGCGGAGCGCTATTTTATTTAGCAAATCATGAAGGACGCGGCATTGGCCTATTCAGCAAAGCAATGGCATACGTTCTTCAAGAAAACGGATTTGATACGGTAGAGGCGAATGAAGGGTTAGGATTTGAAGATGATACTCGCAGCTATAGCGAGGCCATCAGTGTGTTAAAAGTGCTGCGTCAAAAACCTGTTACGCTGATTACGAATAATCCGAAAAAGCTAATCGCACTTGAGAAAAACGGTGCACTTTTATCAGGGCGCGTTCCACTTTGGGGAGATGTATCTCAGTTTAATGAAAAGTATCTAGACACCAAAGTTAAACGTTCAGGACACTTAAAAGAGGAGGTTCTTCTTTGATCAATCACGAATTTTATATGAATATAGCTTTACAAAACGCAAAAGCAACAAAAGGACAAACAGATCCAAATCCGCTTGTAGGATCTGTCATTGTAAACGATAATCGAATCGTTGGAATCGGTACGCATTTAAAAGCGGGAGAGCCTCACGCTGAAATTCATGCGCTGCGAATGGCTGGCGAACAAGCACAAGGAGCGACTGCTTATGTAACGCTAGAGCCTTGTTCACACCACGGACGTACAGGTCCTTGTGCTGAAGCGCTGGTTGAAGCCGGTGTAAAAAAAGTGGTCATAGCAACTTTAGACCCCAACCCTTTAGTAGCAGGTAATGGAGTTGAAATTTTAGAAAAAGCAGGCATTGAGGTCATAACAGGTGTATGTGAAGAAGAGTCACGTCAAATGAACGAAGTCTTCAATAAGTATATTGTAACGAAGAAGCCGTTTGTTTCGTTAAAGTCAGCGATTACGTTAGACGGTAAAATAGCTACTGCTTTTTCTCACAGCAAGTGGATTACGTCTGAGGCAGCTCGTTTGGATGTACATCAGCTTCGTCATGAAACGGCGGGTATCTTAGTAGGGGTGAACACGGTCATTAAGGACAACCCCGAGCTGACAACTCGCATCGAAGGCGGCCGAAGCCCGATTCGTATTGTGATGGATTCGAAGTTGCGTATGCCCCTTGATTCCAAGCTAGCAACGGATTCTTTAGCCCCAACATGGGTATTTACAAGTCAGGGCTATTCAAAAGAAAAAAAAGAACAGCTTGAGAAACAAGGCGTCGAAGTATTTGTCACAAGCGGTGAGGACAAAGTAAATCTTGAAGATATGCTTTCTATACTAGGTGAGAAATTTGTGTCGTCTCTTTTAATTGAAGGAGGCGGCGAAGTGAATGCCGCATTTCTAGAAAATCGTTTAATTGATAAATTGGTGCTGTATATGGCTCCAAAGCTTTCAGGAGGAAAAGAAGCTCCTACTTTTCTAGAAGGAAAAGGCGTAGAAAAGATGTGGGATGCAGTGGACGTGGAGCGTCTTTCTGTTACTTCAATTGGTAAAGACTTTAAATTTGTTGGATATCCTGTTTATAAATGAAAATGTAAATGAGGCTGGAACAAAAATATGTTAGTTGAAGGAAAATCCGAACGATTTATCGTTCGGATTTTTTAGAGAAGAAAAATAATACACTATTTTACTCTTATAGATTAATTTGCTATTATAGGGAATGGTCAATTTCGAAACAGTGTATAAATTTTTAACGTGTTTACAGTTGACTATCTAAATAAAAGCACTATATGTTTATAGAGAGAATATATTATGTGAAAGTAAGGGTGAGAAAAGAGATGAGAGAGTATAGAATTGGGAGTGTTATGAGAGACCTTCGCAAAATGGCAGGGTTGACACAACAAGAATTATCAAGAGACATTTGTACACAAGCGCAAATCAGCAAAATTGAAAATGGTGAAGAATATCCATCAAGCATTACCCTCTATAAAATTTCTAAGCGCCTTGGCGTAGATGTTAACTACTTTTTTGATAGTGTAGAATCACCTCGACTTGATTACGTAGATGCGGTTCAATCGTTAATTCGTCAATATATTCGTCAGAGAGATTATGATGCTATTCATAATATCATTGTAAAAGAAAAAGAAAGTCCCCTGTTTCAAAATCCGCTGAACAAGCAGTTTTTAATGTGGCACGAAGGTATTTGCGTGTATTACATTCATCACAACAAAGAAGATGCGCTGTCTAAAATGTACCAAGCGATCGAGCTTACTAAGCAATCAGCAACGTTTTATAAAGAAAGAGAAATTGAAATTTTAAATAGCATTGGGATTATTCTTTATGAAGAGAAAGAGTATGAACAGGCTCTAGATACATATCAAACAGCACTCAAAAGCTTAAATGAGCTGCCCCAAACAAAAGACGAAAATATAAAAATTAGAATTTTAAATGCACTTGCCAAAACGCTTGGAGATATGAGTAACTATGATGAATCATTGATATATAGCAACCGAGGAATCGATTTGTGCATTAGTAATGAATCAATGTATTTATTTGGAGAACTTCATTACCAAGCAGGAGAGAGCTTAATCAAATTAGGTAAAATTGAACAAGGTAAAGAATATATGGAAAAGTCTATGACCATTTTCACCTTGCAGCGAAACGAGCGATTCGTCAAGCTAGTAGAAAAAGAACTTGAAGCTCTATTTGTTTAAAATATTCCTATCATTATAATTTTTGAGAAATTTCTATCAAAATGGAGGAAATCCATGGTTTTAAGGTGATAAATGCTGATAGAAAGGAATTCATCTACTTTTATCCTGTGATACACTAGAGTCAAATCAAAGAAAGAGGAGGAAATAATTATGAAAAAAGTATTAGTCGGTATGGCATTAGCGTTTACATTAGTAGCAGGTGTTGCTTCAGTTGGAACAAGCGTAGCAACAGGAGATTTTTCAACATTAGGTCTTCCAAGCCAACATTAATAAAAAAAGCCGTGCTAAAAAGCACGGCTTTTTTTATTGTGTTTTACTAGACTGATCTTTGTTGCGTTTGTTTCCCTTTGAATTATCCCCGCTTGAAATTTCTTCACCCATTTCAACAAGGTGGTGCTGCGTTTTTGGATTACTTTGATTAGCGCTTCCTTTGTTATTCTTTTTTGTCATATCCATTCTCCTTTAAAACGATGGCAATGCATCGAGATTATTTGTTTTGTCATGGTCAGGAATGCTGCGAATATACGTACCGCCGTCTTTCCCTACAAAGGTACTCACATGCTCAACGTCCCCAGCTTCTACTTTCTTTAACGCTTCTTCATAGGTTAAAACGTCTCCTGAAGCCGTTTGGAATTCTAAGAGGTCACCGTCTGCATTTTTACGTACTGCAACGAAACGTTCTTTCATACAAATAAACACCTTCCTTTACATCTATATGGTTGCTGAAATAGTCGTTTTTATTCATTATAAAAAGTGATAAGGTAAAGAAAAGAGTGCAAAGGGGATAAAAAATGACAACATTTAATTGGCATGATCAAGCTCAAGACGAGTGGAACCAAAAAGTATCATTTTGGAATAGCCGAAGTGAAGAAATGTGGAAAAACGGAAGTCGGAAAACAGTGATTCCATTTGTTCAAAAACATCTTAAATCAGGGGGTATAGTGGCAGACGTGGGCTGCGGTGATGGGTTTGGGACATCTCTTCTAGCTGCTTCTGGATACAAAACAATCGGTCTTGATTTATCGGAAGAAATGATTCAAAAAGCATCGCAGCTGCATAAAAGTGAAAATTTGTCGTTCGCTCAAGCTGATATTATGAAGCTCCCGCTGTCTTCTGAATCAGTAGAAGGGGTTATGGTAATCAATGCGTTAGAATGGACTGAGCATCCTCGATTAGCTTTGAAGGAATTGTACCGAGTTGTAAAACCAGGAGGATATGCATGCGTAGGTATTCTTGGGCCAACTGCTCAGCCTCGTACCAACAGTTATCAAAGGCTATATGGGGAAGACGTTATTTGCAATACGATGATGCCGTGGGAGTTTGAACAGCTTGCAAAAGAAAATGGTTGGGAAGTAATCGATGGCGAAGGTGTATATAAGCGAAATGTTACTGATAAGCTGATTGGACAGCTCCCAAATGAATTAAAGCAAGCCTTAACGTTTCTATGGCTATTTATGCTCAAGAAACAATAAAAACAGCACGCGTCTCCTTATATGTAGCTGTACAAAGGGTACACTACAAACTGGAGGTGAGTGACATGAGTAAAATTAAAAAAGACCGCTCAAAATCAGAGCTAGGTTCACCAAATGTAGAAGGACAAGGGACGACCACTTCTGAACAAGGTGTTCAAAGCAGTTCAGCTAACAAAAAGCAGAAGCGTTCATAACAAAAATAAAACGAACTTGCAGGGAGAACAACGAGCTCACTGCAAGTTCGTTTTATTTACGGTGTCATCTTTATAAGTAAGAAGGTATTGTCTGCAAGATTGCAGATAGCTTATAATAAAATCTGAGCCAATAATTGTAATTTTCTACAAGCTTGGTTTCCATTCGATGTAAAGCGGAGGTGTAATAAATGGTGAATAAAAGATATTTACCGGATACTGCAGCGTCTCATGCAAAGCCTGATATTAGAGAGGCGATACTTTGCATGGGGTGGACGGTTTAGTAATAGACATCGCCTAACCGAGCATATCTCATTTCTAATATATACGGCTTTGCCCCTTATTGTATAAGCAAAATCACATAAGGAGCTGGCAGAAATGACGTATGTAAAAGCAACAAATATTTTACCTGAAGAGCTGATTAGTGAAATTCAAAAATATATTCAAGGAGAAACCATTTATATTCCAAAGCCGCAGAAGGCAAGGAAGAAATGGGGCACTTGCTCTGGTGGAAGAAAGTTGATTGACGAGCGAAACGAACAGATTAAGACGTTGTTCAAAAAAGGAGCTTCAATCGAGGAGCTAGCCCGTGAATATTTCTTATCAACCGAAACCATCAAAAAAATTGTATATAAAAAGCAACGGTAAAAATCAAGCGCGGGCGACTGAATGCCCGCGCTTTTTTAGGTATAGTTTATTTCTGATTTATTTTTTACATTTCGTAAAAGGAATCCATACGGTAAAGTAAAAAGTAGCTGATTACCTGAAGAAGGAGTGAAGATCGTGGAAGCGTTTATAAGAAATGATCAATATAACTTTATCAAAAGCCAAACGCAAATTCTTATCAATGGATATGGAACAGTGAACAATTCCGATGTGCTGCAGGCTTTAAAAGCTCTTGCAAAAGAAAAAGTATTAAACGCGTTTGAAGTTCTTACTGAGGAACAGGAAGAGTTATTGCTACCGGTTGCTGAAGTTAAAAATAAAGAACAAGCAGAGGTGTTTTTAGAAACGATAAAGCCTTACGTGATTCCATTTAAATCGTTTACAGAAGCTGGCGTGAAAAAATTGTTTCCGAAAGTGAAAAAGTTAAAGATTCCTTCAGTTGATACCATTGATCTAGGGAGCATTTCATATGTTAGCTGGGTCGATAAAGGCTCAAACAAAAAGTTTATCGTAGCGCAGGATCCGTATACCGAGAAGCTAAAAGGTATTCAAGGAACATTTAAGCCTATCAACCAGAAGGGAATATGCACACTTTGCCACAGCTACGAGGAAGTCGGTATGTTCACTGCTGAAATCAAAGGAACTGTTCAAGGAACATTTACCCAACGAGGAAATTATATTTGTCAAGATAGCGAAGCGTGTAATCAAAACTTGCTTACCTTAGATCGGCTTCATGATTTTATGTTGAGGCTCAGTAAATAGCATGCGGCTAATAAGAAAAATACAAAAAAAGAAGGTTCAGTCTCTATACTTTTGGTGAGACTGAGCCTTCTTTGTCTATCTGTTTTTCTCGATTGGATTGTCACGATAGCTAATCCAATCGCTCCAGCTGCCGGCATATAATTTTACATTTGGAAAACCGGCTGATTTTAAAGCCAAAACGTTAGGGCAAGCAGATACACCCGATCCGCAGTATACAATGATTTCAGCGTGAGAATCAATAGCTGAAAACATCTCCTTCCACTCTTTATCTGTTTTCCATAAACCTTCTGAAGTTAACACATCTTGCCAAAAAGAATGAATGGCGCCTGGAATATGTCCTGCTACAAAATCAATGGGTTCTTCTAAGCCGAGATATCTCTTTTTTTCACGAGAGTCGACAAGAACAACATTAGGATTATGAAGATTCTCTTTTACGTATTCAACTCCTGCAACTCCCCAATCTTGTTGAACGAAAGGTACAAAAGTTTGAGGAGAAGATGCTGGAACGCTCTTAGTTGTTTCATATCCCGATTGTTTCCAGTTATTAAAACCTCCATTTAAAATTTGTACGTATTCAATTCCTATATATCGCAGTAGCCACCATGCTCTTGAAGCCATCATTCCGTTTTGTTCATCATAAACGACGACTCTGGAATCAGCATTAATTCCTAAGTTGCCGAGCTTCTGAGCGAGCTTTTGAACATCGGGCAGCGGGTGTCTGCCTCCGTGAGAAGTAGCCACAGAGGACAAATCTTTTTCTAAATCCAAATAATGAGCATCCGGGAGGTGCTCATTTTGATAAGCATCTGCTCCTGCCTCAGGCTTTCCAAGGGTAAATCGGCAGTCAAGCAACACAATGGAGTGTTGGGGTTGCTGTAATGCAGTATGTAAGTCAGCCGGTGAAATAATAGTGTTCATAACATTCACATCCTTTTACCAAAATTCTAGTTGAAATAAATAAAAATGAAAAGCTTTAAATATAAATTACGGCAAAGGTATGCTGCTTTCCTTCAATTATTCCCCATAGAATAATTGACCATTTTAGCGCTTATCTGATGCAGAGTGAAATGTTCCTGTGCTACAGTTATAGTAAGAGTTACATAGTATAAGTTAAATACTCAGCGCAATGTCATACTTACTATTGATGAGAAGGAGAGAGAAAGATGCAAACAAATGAAAAGAAAGAATTTAAACTGATTGCACTAGATATGGATGGAACCCTGCTGAACGATCAGCAAGAAATTTCTGAAGAAAATCGTGCGGCCATTGCTAAAGCTCAAGAACAAGGTGTTCATGTGGTATTAAGCACGGGGCGATCTCTTTTAACATGCCGTGAATACGCGCAGTCTCTTCAGCTGTCTTCTTACCTTATTACAGTAAACGGAAGTGAAATTTGGGATGAATCTGGACAGCTTGTAGAACGAAAGTTAATTGATGCTTCACACATTGAGAAAATGTGGAATCTAACGCAAGAGCATAAGCTTAACTTCTGGGCTGTGACGACGGATAAAGTATGGAGAGATGAATTTCCAGAAGATATTGCTTCACAGGAATGGCTGAAGTTTGGCTACGATATTCCAGATGATGCTTTACGAGAAGAAGTGCTGAAACAAATAGCAGGCATTTCAGATTTTGAAATCAGCAATTCTAGTTTAACGAATCTAGAAATTAATGCACTTGGTATTAACAAAGCAAAAGGGATCATGACTGTATGTGAACGTTTGGGCATTTCAATGGATGAAGTCATTGCAATGGGAGACAGCTTAAATGATATGGCTATGATTGAAGCGGCAGGTTGTGGAATCGCCATGGGAAATGCTCAGGAAGCTGTAAAAGAAGCAGCGGACTGGGTGACAGATACAAATGTCAATAACGGAGTAGCGAAGGCTATCAGCCACTGGGTACTGAAATAACAGCAGCTCTACACAGCAGGCGTCACTGTTGCACCACTTAACTACTTTCCGCATAAACTGATACTGGATGCCTCCCTTAGAGTTCGTCTTATACGTATATATAAGGAGAAGCCATCTAGTTAAGGAGTGGGGAGTATGAGCGATTTATCATTAGACAAGCTGTTAAAAAAAGCAGAAAATAAGCTGCAGAATGTACATGAAATAGTGCAAGAAAAAGCGTACGAACTCATTAGGCAAGCATATAAAGAAAGTATATTTATTGTGATCACTGAAGGATTTAGATCGATAGAGCAGCAGCGCAAACTATATTCACAAGGCCGAACAACACCAGGAAGTATCGTGACTAATGCCAAAGGCGGCTATTCTTATCATAATTATGGACTAGCTATTGATATTGCGCTGCTTGATAACAACGGAGAAGTTGACTGGACCATTGATCGAAGATGGAACAAAGCGGGAGAGGTAGGAAAAAGGATCGGGTTGGAATGGGGAGGAGATTGGAAAAGCTTAAAAGATTATCCTCATTTTCAATATACATTCGGTTTATCTTTGTCGGAGCTTCGAAGTGGAAAAAAACCTGAGAAACAGACGGAAAAGGTTTCAAGAGTGCTAATTGAATACGGAGATCGAGGAAATCAAGTACAGTTAATTCAACGTATGCTTATTCACTTAGGCTATTCTCTTTTTGGAGGAGCAGACGGTATATTCGGGTCTTCCACTCTCAAAGCGGTAAAAGCTTTTCAACAAGCACTTTATTTGCAGGTAGATGGAATAGTTGGACCGAAGACACTCGAAAAACTCTATGGAAATTTTAATAAAACTATGTTCTAAATAACCATAAAAATATGAGAACGAGAAAAGGAAGAAAAGAGATGGATGGAAATCGTCTCCTTTCTTCCTTTTCTGTAGTTATGGTAGAAAAACTGAAATTTATAAAGAAATAAAAAGGATTTTCTAAGCGTAAGAAACGTTCACGTGATCTAACTGGATAACATTGCTCAACAACACGATATCTTTATATATTTCACTTTTTACAGAGGCGTTTGAACAGTTTTGATAGTCTTTCAACAAGCGGCCAAGTTCTTTAATAAATAACAACGTCTCTTGTTCATTAATCATAGTCAAAACTCCTTGTTTAGAAATGAATCCAGGTCATTATATAGGAATTCTATCATATCTATACGCACCTGTTGACAAAAAAAGTTCGTCAATTTTTTTGTGAGAAGAAGAAATTTAGGGATATGTGGAATGCGTTCGACTCTCTCATTTTATACATATGCAGCTTGTCTAAAAATATGAGAGTAGTTATAGTAATATTTACTCCTAATTATGCAACTTAAAACCTATTTTAGAGGTTATCCGTAAATTCCCTCTATTGTAGAGTGATGGAACAAAAAAAGAATGCCTCCTTTTGTATCTTTAGTATGATAACGTTTTGAAGGAATAAGGCATATTTTTGAGTTTTAAGATGGATTTGTATTAGATCTTTTGACACGCTCTTTTTGTAGGGGGAGGCATATTTACTTTCTATTAAAGAAAATTGTAAAGCTCCAACGAGTTTCTAAATCAGAAACTCGTTGGAGCTTAATTTTTTGGATAAGGGATGTGCAAAAGTTCTGGGACGGTCACAAAATGATATCCTTCTTGTTTAAGTCTAGGAATGATGGTGTCCAGCGACTTTGGGGTGTTGGAAAGATCCATGGTCCAATGGCCGCCGTCGTGCATCAAAACAATTGTTCCAGCGTGCATGTTCTTAAATACATTCTTGGTGATTTCCGCTTCTGGGATTTGCTTCCAGTCTAATGAATCAGAAGACCAGTTAATCGCATAGACATTTTCATTTGGCAGCTCGCTGATCATTTCTTGCGTTAAATTTCCATAGGGAGGACGAAACAGCTGTGTTTCAAACCCGGTAATGTTTTTAATAATAGCCTGAGTTTTGGCAATTTCCCAGTGAAACTTTTCAGTCGATTCTTTTAGTAAGTTGGGGTGCCAATAGGTATGAATCCCAACAGCATGACCTTCAGCTACCATTCTCTTCACCAGCTCAGGATGTTCGTGAGCTTTTGCCCCAATAAGAAAAAAGGTTGCTTTAATACCATGCTTTTTCAATTGATCCAATACATGTGGAGTAAAGCGCGGATCCGGTCCATCATCAAATGTTAGGGCGGTTTGCTTTAGGTGGTTATTACCTTGATAAAGCAAACGGTCACGCACAGCTATATTTTTTACTTGTTCCGCTTTACATAGTGCAGGAAGGGCTCCATTAAATAAGAAGCACAGTGTGAGAAGCAGTATACTAATTCTTCGTATCATGTACATGCACGCTCCTTTCTAGGACAAAGTATAACGTTATGATACCCGATTAAAAAATTTGTATGAAGCTGAATTGCCCTTTTGTTCCAAAACGTATGATATGCATGAAACAGCGCACTATAATAAACAGTTACTATTAGGTCAAGAAAGGAAAAAACAGATGAAAAAAATACTGATCGCTGTAGCATTAATCTTTTCGCTAAGTTTATCTCCTTTAGCTGAATATATTTCCTATCACGATGACTATAACGCAAGTGCAAGGTCGTATCGTTCGGGAAAGCGTTCGTTTAATAGACAGCCAAGCGTTAGACAAAATGAGCCGAGATCTAATTTTTCAAACCGCAGAAATGGAACGGTAAATCGAGGTGTTACTCGTTCAAACCGGGGGGGATTCGCCCGTGGACTTCTGTATGGAGGGCTAGCAGGACTTTTATTTGGAGGTTTGCTTGGTCATATGGGGGCACTGGGCGGGATTTTTGGGTTATTAATTAACATTTTGGCTATTGTGCTTGTCATTAATTTAATTCTGCGCTTTTTTCGCTCTTCTCGCCGCGACAACAATTGGAGATAGGCGGTAATTGCTGTCATAAACTGATAAGAAAGCTCCATATAAATAAGAAAACGCTTTCTATAGTTAATCGAAAGGATGAAACGTATGTCAGCAAACAGACAGCGCAGCAAGTACTTGGCGTTTTGCACAGAATGCGGTCTCCCAAACAGGTTAACATTGTTTCTTTTAAGACAGTACGTTGCGACAGACGAATATAGCGGATTTTATTGTGGGAATTGCGGAATTCGAAACGAATTTCCAGATTCGGTCATTGAATATATTAAAGAACTTTAAAGAGGCTGAGACAAACGTATATTAGTTGAAGAATCCGAGCGGTGAATCGTTCGGATTTTTTCATGGATAGGCTGAACGTAGACCTTATGTATGTAGCTGATTCTAGCGGTTGGTTGAAGGACAAGGTGTAGAAAAGCTAAATAGATAAGAACTCGCCGAAGGAGCGCAAACGGCGAGGAAGCTCAACATCATCCTATAAAAAGTAAGGTATTGCACCGAAATCAACAGCAGTGTCATAGGCGATTCATACTCGATTTTTTATCCCGTTCGTTTCTTCTGGGATTGGATTGATCTCGTGATGTCTCAATCTCTTTTCTTTATTTGATAAAACTATGTTCTAAATACAAATTACAAGACATGGCCGCTTACAAAGAAGAAGTGATGCCTGAATGCTTCACCTTATTCAGGGCGATTAAAAAACTCCCGTTTTAAACTTACTAGGTAGGGGAGTACAAAGGGTTTACGAGAAGAACATATATGAATTTAGTGGCGATAGATTTAACGAACATGTTAATTGCAGAAAATCAATTGAACCATACTTTAAACGGACGCATATACTACATTAAAATTTTAGAAAGCGGAGGAATGGACTAATGCCTGTTTCCGTCATTTTCAACCAAATAAACGTGGTAAGTATGGTGTCCAATTCAGTAATTGCTTCAGGTCAAAATAGCCAGCCAGATTGGAATTCCCAAGGTAAATTTAACTTAGGAAACGGTTTTGCTATAAATTCAGCTATATTGGGCAGCACGAATATCATTAATGATCAGGATGTTTGTGATACGCCAATTACTCAGCCTGAAAATATTAATCCTCAGCCAGTTTCTCAGTTCTAGGAAAAAGAAGATGAAAGAAGTTGAGAAAAGTTGATTATAAAATTTACTAATCTTAATGTTACGTATATTTCTAATAACTCTGGTATTTTCACAGGAGAAAATACTCAATCAGATTGGGAAGTGAATTGGAAAAGTAATACGGGGTTTGGTGAAATAATTGGCTATAATAACTTCGCCTCTCAAATGGTAAATGTTATTAACGATAATGACGTCGTTGATTCCAATTTTTCTGAACACATAGATTTCAACAATGCTCCTGTTACACAAAGTTAAAGAAGTAAAAGTAATTAGGCATTCTATCAATCGGTTATTTTGGCAGAGTGGGGAGGATATATGAGTAACAGGCTTAAACCATCTTTTATACAGATGGTTTTTTTGCTAGCTTATTTTAGAGGGAAAGCTATTAATATACACTGCAAGGGGAATGAGAGGAATACTTTTATAGTAAATGGAGTAAGTATCATAGAAAAGGCGTAAAAGCTTAAATGATTAAAGAGACGTTCAATTTGAGACGAACAAATAAGAATTTAAACATAAGATAATGTATTTTCAGTTTTATATTGAATCAGATGAAGTAAACTGCTGTCTGTGAGGTGTTTTTATGTCTAATATTCACTATCATTCCATCAAAGTAAATAAAATCCAAAACAGTTCAGGCCTATTTTATGGCGTTAATATTCAATATAAATGGAGTCATAAAAGTCGAATTTCTGACGGTTTCGGAAAAATAGTTGGTGATTCTAATAAAATTTTAAATAATACCACCGTGGCGAAAACCCCTAAAAAAAATGATGAGTAAAATCCTAGAGTTAAGTTTCTTTTGCAGCCTGCTTAAAAGAGTCATTTACATCATCTTCACCAAGAACAAGATGTGTATTGTAGGATAGTTGATTATCATCTCCCGAAATTGTGCCAAAACCTGAATTGCTGCTGCTGATTGTAGTTTCCCAATTTTTTTGCATGTTTTTTCCTATAAATACTCCTGCGTTGTTTTTAACCGTATTTACGGTGAGGTCATCAAAAATGATTTGCGGAGAACGGAGATCTATTTTCATAATTCCTCCCCATACATATGAGACATTAATTAAAGTTATCTAATACACTACTATATGTTGTAAATGGGCTAAAAGTGTTAAAACAAATGAGGGGTCAAACTCTATGGATGAAAAGGTGTTGAATATACTCAAAAACATTGAAAAAAGGCTCGCAAGCTTAGAAAAACACGTAAATGAACTTTCAAAAGAAAAGGTCCAATCTTTTCATTTAGATATAAAGAACGTTGAAACACTGAACTTGGACGAACTGTCTTATTATTTAGAACATATTGATGTAAAGGAACTTAGTGGAACTTTGAATATTGGTAATACTTTTCCTGCGCAAACGAATCAATATCAAGCGCCGAGAAAGAAAGGTAAAAAAACAACAAATGACTCTGATGTTAATCGGAAATCGGGTAGTCAGAATAATAAAGCAAAAAATAAAGAAAAGGGTCCTTCTGAAATATCAGTTAAAATTAATGAAAGAAGTGTCCCTTACAAACTAATCCATACAGAAAAAATGAGGGAGTCTAATCAGGCTCTAGAATCAATCTTTAGCATAGGTGACATTCATATTGGTACAATCGAAGATGCTTCAGCTGTAAACTTTGGTAATAACTTTCCGACAAATTTTAGAAGTCATAAAAAAGTGAGTCAGGGATTTGGCAATATTTTGGGCAATCAAAATGATATACATGACATCTTATCCTCTTTAGAGGAAAAAGATGCTTCAGAAGTATACAATGAAAACCAAGGTGAAAAGCCGCCTGAATGGCTGGACACAATGATAGAAGAACAAAAGAAGGAGATGGGTACCAACCTAAATGGAGATGAAAAGGGAGAGTGAATAGGAGAGCAAAACCTTTGGGTTCTAAGGTCAGTGTTGTTGATGCGAAATTTCTGAAAGAAAGCTTTAATTACGGAATAAAGAAGGATTAGTAATAAAAAACCTGCTACTTGTTTGGAGTAGCAGGTTTTTTAGTTTGTTTCTTGTTCGCTGCAGTTTCAACATGAAAAAGAGCATGCGTAATTTAATTGAACACTGGGATAGATCGGTTCTTTCATTCCCACAGATATGGAGTCTCTTGGTAAACATAATAGTTTAACCAATTCATAAACAGCAGGTTGGCATGAGAACGCCATGTTTTTAAAGGGTTTTTGTCAGGATCATTGTTTGGGAAATAGTGTTCCGGAAGCTTTGGTTCTAGTCCTTTTTCTGTATCTCGAAGAAATTCTTCTTGCAGTGTTTGAACGTCGTACTCTGGGTGGCCTGTCACGAAAACAAACTTTTCGTCTTTAGACATCGCCATATAAACACCAGCTTCTTCAGAGTAGGAAAGAAGCTCAAGGTCAGGATGATTTTTTACTTCATTCATGTCTACATCAGTGTGACGGGAATGAGGAGAATAAAAGACATCATCAAATCCTCGCAGCAGCTTAATGGGTTCTTCACTCGATACAACATGTGTAAATACACCCGTGCATTTATCAGAAAGAGGTCGCTTGTCAATGCCAAAGTGATGATAAAGTCCGGCTTGAGCTCCCCAACAGATATGAAGGGTAGAAGTCACATTTGTTTTACACCAATTCATAATTTCTTGAAGTTCTTTCCAGTAGTTTACTTCTTCAAATGGTATATGTTCTACAGGTGCTCCTGTAATAATCATTCCGTCATATTTTCGTTCTTTAATTTGTTCAAACGTTTTATAAAACTGATCTAGGTGATTTTTACTCGTTGTTTTTGCTTTATGGCTTGCCGTGTAAAGAAGTGTAATATGCACTTGCAGCGGTGAGTTCCCGAGTAAACGTAACAATTGCGTTTCAGCTTTTTCTTTTTCCGGCATTAAGTTTAGGATAACAATATTAAGCGGGCGAATTTCTTGGTTAACAGCGCGCACGTCGTCCATGATGAAAATTCTCTCTTTTTCTAAAATTTCTTTTGCCGGAAGATCACGTGGAATATTAATAGGCAATAAAATTCCTCCTATTCGATTTCGAAGTAATGACGCGTATAAATGTTCTTTCTCACGTGAAGATGAGGTTCAACATTTATGTACAATATACTATTATAGGAATATACAGAATATTAAGCAATTGAATTTTGAAAAAAAAGAGCATTAATATGCGTAATGGCTAAAATGAAATGGTACAATAAGGTTAAATTGGAGCATTGCTATGCTTTTTTAGCATGACTGAAACTCAGTAAAATTTATAGAGCAGTCGTTCCTGTATTTATTAAACTTCATATCTCCCCCAGAAAACGGATTTTATCCTTTTTTGATGAAGTGTTTAAAAAGAATTCTCAGCAGAAAAGGGGTTTTTATATGACAACTAAGAAGCAAATAAAAAGTGATTTGCAAATTGCACAAGAGGCAACGATTAAACCGATTAAAGAGATTGCCGAGCAGCTCGATATTTTAGAGGCCGAGCTAGAGCCGTACGGACATTATAAAGCCAAGCTTTCTTTGTCCGTTATGGAACGTTTACACACAAAACAAGATGGAAAAGTGATTTTAGTTACAGCTATTAATCCAACTCCAGCAGGAGAAGGGAAGTCGACAGTGACGGTTGGCTTAGCTCAGGCATTACATAGATTAGGTAAAAAAGCGATTGTCGCCATGCGTGAACCTTCTCTTGGTCCGGTAATGGGAATTAAAGGAGGTGCCGCTGGAGGTGGCTATGCTCAAGTGCTACCAATGGAGGATATTAATTTACACTTTACTGGAGACCTGCATGCCATCACAACAGCTAACAACGCGCTGGCAGCCATTTTAGATAACCATATACATCAAGGTAATGAACTGCGTATTGATACACGTAAAATTACGTGGAAACGAGTGGTGGATTTAAACGACCGCGCGCTGCGTCAGGTTGTCGTTGGATTAGGTGGTCCGATGCAAGGTGTTCCTCGAGAAGATGGATTTGATATTACGGTTGCATCAGAAATTATGGCTATTTTCTGCTTAGCGTCAGATTTACAAGACTTAAAGCGTCGCTTAGCGTCCATTGTTGTAGCTTACAACATGGATAATGAGCCTGTAACGGTTGCGGACTTAGGTGCACAAGGAGCGCTTACTCTTCTTTTAAAAGATGCGATTAAACCAAACCTTGTACAGACGTTGGAACATACTCCAGCCCTCATTCACGGAGGTCCTTTTGCTAATATTGCCCACGGCTGCAATAGCGTCATTGCAACAAAAATGGCTGCAAAACTAGGCGACTATGTAGTAACAGAAGCGGGATTTGGGGCAGATTTAGGCGCAGAAAAATTCCTGAATATTAAAGCTCGTATGGCAGATATTAAACCAGAAACGGTGGTAATCGTTGCCACAATTCGTGCTCTGAAAATGCATGGGGGCGTTCCTAAAGAGCGTTTAAATGAAGAAAACATTGAGGCTTTAGAAGCGGGAATTGAAAATCTTGAAAAACATATTGAAACGATTCAGGCATTCGGCGTTCCTTATGTGGTAGCCGTGAACCGTTTTGTAACAGATTCAAAAGGTGAAGTAGAAGCGCTTATGAATTGGTGCGCTTCAAAGAATGTTCCAGTTGCTTTAACAGAAGTATGGGAAAAAGGTGGAGAAGGCGGCGTCATGCTTGCTGAAAAAATTCTTGAGGTCATGAACGAGACAGAAAGTCAGTTTTCTCCTCTTTATGATGTGTCAGCTTCGATTCCAGAAAAAGTAGAAGCTATTGCTAAAACCGTATACGGAGCACAAGGCGTAGATTTTGCTCCAAAAGCGTTAAAGCAAATACAGCAATTTGAAGCAAACGGATGGGATCACCTGCCGATCTGTATGGCCAAAACGCAGTATTCGTTAAGTGATGATCAGACGAAGCTGGGGCGACCAACTGATTTTAAGATTACAGTGAGGGAATTCCGTCCTTCGCTCGGCGCTGGTTTTCTCGTGGCGCTAACAGGTTCAATTATGACAATGCCTGGACTTCCAAAAAAACCTGCTGCGCTCAATATGGATATTGACGAGAATGGACATGCACTAGGTATTTTTTAAGAGAAAAGCGATGCCTTGGCATCGCTTTTCTTATGATATAAAACAAAATAACAGGTATGTTATGAATTAATTTGGCAAGAAAGAAGAAGAGCTGACTGTTCGTATTTTATAAAAAAGGAAGTAGTTGAAATGTTTGATCCAATTGTATTTGATAATTTAAAAGTAGTTGTAGAAGGAGAGATCTATGATCTTGACTTATCTGGGCAAGTATCTGTTACGAATCGCGAAGATTTTGTAGACTTAGCTCAGTTTACTCGAACGTACCGCATTTCTTTTCAACAGCATTTTTGCTGTACCGCGTCGCTAACTTTATCAACCGACTTAGATAATATTCATGCGGAATTAACGCCTTCCCGTGTAGAAAAACCAGGTTGTACAGTTTATATTCATTTTCAGCTGAAAAAACAAAAACCGTTTGAAGAAGCTGAGTTTCAAAACATACAGGAAATGTGTGAAAGGATCTGGGGAACAACAAGAGTGGTTAAGCAGCGTATTACTCATGAAGTTGGAGCAAACGAATATGAAAACAATATTGAGGTGACCTTTAACCGATTTATTTACGAAGATCAAGTGGGAGATTTAATCGAAATGATTGATTATATGCTGCAAACGACTGACCAGCTAAAGGTTCTTTACGACAAATCATAAGAGCGTTTCAGTTGTACTCTAGAAATAAAGTGAATTACAATAGAGAAAAGGAGGCGTTTTAATGAGCGTGTATGAATACTCTGCAAAAACAATTAAAGACGAAGACGTATCACTATCTAACTATCAAGGTGACGTACTGTTGATTGTGAATACAGCTAGCAAATGCGGCTTCACCCCTCAATATAAAGATTTACAGGCGCTGTATGAAGAAGAAAAAGAAAACGGTCTAACGGTTCTAGGTTTTCCTTGCAATCAGTTCGGTGGTCAAGAGCCAGGAAGTTCAAATGATATTGAACAATTTTGCGAGTTAAACTACGGCGTTTCGTTTCCAATGTTTGCAAAAGTAGATGTAAAAGGTGAGCATGCACATCCGTTATTTGCATACTTAACGGAACAAGCACCTGGCCTGCTAGGTTCTAAAGCGATAAAGTGGAATTTCACAAAGTTTTTAGTGAATCGTCAAGGTGAAGTCGTGAAGCGATACGCACCTCAAACTGCACCAAAAGATATTCAAAAAGATATAAAAGAATTGCTGTAAAAGCAGGTGGATCTCCATCTGTTTTTTATTTTTCAGCCAGGGTTTTCAAAGGGTGCTCAGCTGTCAGTGAGACGAGCGCCTTACTTTGTGCTAAAATAATGGTGGATATAATTGAGGTGAGCAAATGAACAAAATAGAAAAGACGGAAAAGTGGGTTCAAGCAAAGCTTGCGCATGACACGACGGGACATGACTGGCAGCATATCGATCGCGTGCGTCGAAATGCAGTGCTTTTATATAAAAAAGAAGGCGGCAACCGGGAAGTTATTGAACTAGCCGCGCTTTTACACGATGTGGTAGATGATAAGCTAGTGGAAGATGTTGAAAAAGCGTATGAAGAAGTGCGGGAGTGGCTGAAGAGTCAGCGCGTAGAAGAAGAGAACTGCAAGCATATCGTTCATATTTTACAAACGATGTCATATAAAGGCGGCAACCGTCCGGCTATGGCCACGCTTGAAGGTCAAGTTGTTCAAGATGCAGATCGTTTAGATGCAATTGGTGCGATTGGTATCGCACGTACGTTTATGTATGCAGGTTCTAAAGGCACGGCTCTGTATGACGAAAACATTGCTGTACGAAGTGAGATGACAGAGGAAGAATACAGACACGGAAAATCAACGGCTATTGCTCATTTTTATGAAAAGTTGTTAAAGCTGACTGCGTTAATGAATACTCAAACAGCACGGTCTCTAGCGCAAGAGCGACATACATATATGAAAGAATTTTTAGTTCAATTTAAGAAAGAGTGGAATTATCATTATGAAAATGCTGACTGTTGAAAACTTAACAAAAACATATGGAGAAAAAGAGCTGTTTCATCAGCTAACGTTTACAATTACGGAAAATGAGCGAATCGGCTTAATTGGTGTAAACGGAACAGGAAAATCGACGCTTCTTAAAATTATCGCAGGTCTAGAGCTGGGAGATGAAGGGGATATTATTCATGCTAAAGACTACAGCGTGACATATTTACCTCAGCATCCGGATTTTGATGAAGACTTAACGGTTTTAGAGCAAGTTTTCAGCGGAGATACGCCCCTTCTTAATTTATTAAAAAACTATGAGCTGGCTCTGTATGCGTTAGAGCAAGATTCTGCAAACGAGAAGAACCAGCAGACACTGTATGATTTACAGCAGAAAATGGATGCGATGAACGCGTGGGAAGCCAATTCTAACGCACAGTCGATCTTAACGAAGCTGGGAATTTCAAATATGAGTGCAAAAATTGGTGAGCTTTCAGGTGGACAGAAAAAGCGCGTGTCAATTGCCCAAAGCCTAATTCAAACACCTGATTTATTAATTTTGGATGAGCCGACTAACCACTTGGATTATGAGACGGTTAAATGGCTCGAAGAATATTTATCCAAATATCAAGGAGCCGTATTGCTTGTTACTCATGATCGCTATTTCTTGGATGCTGTTACAAACCGAATTTTTGAGTTAGACGGTGGAAATTTATATAGCTATAAAGGAAACTATGCTGCTTTTCTAGAAGGAAAAGCGATTCGAGAAGATCAGGAAAAAGCAACTCAAGCAAAATTAAGTAACTTATATCGCAATGAATTGGCTTGGATTCGCCGAGGAGCAAAAGCGCGTACGACTAAACAAAAAGCGCGTATTCAGCGATTTGATGAATTAGAAGGAAAACTCGATTCTTCTGAAAAAGAATCACTAGATTTAAGTTTAGCAGGCAGCCGCCTTGGGAAAAAAGTGTTTGAATTAAAAGATGTGTCTAAGACGTATGAAAATAAAATCATTCTTTCAGACTTTACGCACATCGTGAAAAAACAAGACCGAATTGGAATTGTCGGTAAGAACGGAAGCGGAAAGTCTACCCTGTTGAATATGATTGCAGGACGCATTGAGCCGGACAGCGGTGAAATTGACAGAGGACAAACGGTTAAAATTGCTTACTATACTCAAGAAAGCGATGATATGGACTTGAATCAACGCATGCTTGATTATATTAAAGAATCGGCAGAAGTTGTTCATACGACGGATGGGAAAATGATCTCTGCATCGCAAATGCTTGAGAGATTTCTATTTCCTTCACATACGCACGGAACACCGATTCAAAAGTTGTCCGGAGGAGAGCGCCGTCGTTTATATTTATTGAAATTGTTGATGACATCGCCAAATGTTTTACTGCTAGATGAGCCGACTAATGATTTGGATACTCAAACGCTAACGGTGCTTGAAGACTACCTCGAAGAATTTCCAGGTGTTGTTATCACGGTATCACATGATCGCTATTTCTTAGATAAAGTAGCAGATTACTTACTTGTCTTTGAAGGAGAAGGAAACATTTCGACTTATTTTGGCGCTTATACAGATCAATTAGAAGAAGCGGTGAAAAAGAAGCAGGCAATGGCTCAGCAGGCTAAAGTGAAAGAAGAAAAGCCAAAACAGCCGGAGAAAACGAAAAAGCGTCGCTTAACGTATAAAGAACAAAAAGAATGGGAAGAAATCGAAGATCATATTGCAGCAAAAGAAGAAGAAATTGAACGCTTAACAAGTGAAATTGAACAGGTGGGCAGCGATTATACAAAAGCGCATAACCTATCGTTAGAACAAGAAAAAGCAAATGAAGAATTAAATGCACTGCTTGATCGCTGGGCAGAGCTTTCAGAGCTGATTGAAGAAATTGAAAACGCGTAAACAAGTCGTTAGACTGAGTATAAGCCACATGCTACAATTTTAATGAGAGGAGTACGATACGATATGAACATTAAATCAATTGAGCCAACGCCAAGTCCGAATACAATGAAAATTAATTTAGACGAAGTGCTATCAGGCGGAAAAAGCAATAACTATACGGAAAAAAATGCTGAAGCAGCGCCTGAAGTTGTTCAAGACATCTTGAAAGTAGAAGGGGTAAAAGGAGTCTATCACGTAGCGGACTTCTTAGCAGTAGAGCGAAATGCTAAATATGACTGGAAGCAAATTTTGCCGCAAGTTCGTGCAGCGTTTGGTGAAGATTTGCAGAGTAACAGCGAACAGCACAAAATGAATGAGCATTTTGGTGAGGTCAATGTGTCCGTTCAAATGTTCAAAAACGTACCAATGCAAGTTAAGCTAACGGATGGAAATGAAGAAAAGCGATTTGGTCTGCCTGAACGATTCGCAAAAGCGGTAGCAGAGCTTCAAAGCTTTTCAGATAATGTAGTGTTAGAACGGAAATGGAAAGAACAAGGCGTTCGTTACGGAGAGTTAGCGGCTATCGGAGACGAAGTAGTGGAAGAATTAGCAGCAGCATATCCGCAAGAAAGATTAACTCGCCTTGTAGCCAATGCACAAGAAGAAAAAGAAGGCGGAAAAACGGTACAGCCGCGTAAAACCTATAAAGTTACAGAAGAGATGCTAGAAGACAACGATTGGTCAGTGCGCTATGCCCATTTAGAACAAATGGATCCAACAGAAGCTGATTTAGACGTTTTAAATAAAGCGCTTGATGATGAAAAAGCATCTATTCGCCGCTTAGCTACGGTCTACTTAGGAATGATTGAATCAAAAGCGGTACTGCCTTATTTATACAAAGCATTAAAAGATAAATCAGTCACTGTGCGCCGTACTGCTGGAGACTGCATGTCGGATTTAGGTTTTGAAGAAGGTATTCCGGCAATGTGTGAAGCCCTTGGTGATAAAAACAAGCTTGTGCGCTGGCGTGCAGCGATGTATTTATACGAGGTAGGGGATGAGACGGCTCTTCCTGCATTAAAAGCAGCAGAGAATGACAAAGAATTTGAGGTAGATTTACAAATCAAGCTAGCGATTGAACGTATCGAAGGCGGAGAAGAAGCAAAAGGTTCTGTTTGGAAACAAATGACGGAAAGCAGAAAAGCATAAAAAAAGATCATTCACTTGAATGATCTTTTTTTATGACTGTTTTGCAGCGGGAGTTGGAAACTGCATAGGCTGCATCGTGTTATCAATTTTAATAGGCTGATAACCGGACTGTTTTAAGTAAGTCAAAATAGTCGGTAGAGACTGTGCCGTAAAGGATTTGTCATGAAATAAAATGACGGGTGTTCTTCCGTTGGAGTTAACCCCTTGAATATGAGGTTCAAGGCCCTGAATAATTCTAGGTGCAGAACGAAGTGCCCAGTCTTCACTGTCTACATTCCAGTCCCATAATTTAAAGTGGCTTAGCAACTCTGTACGGTGCGGCTCTTTTAAATAAGGAACGCTGCCGTAAGGAACGCGGATTAACTTACTGTCAACACCGGTTACTTTCTTAACTGTCGCTTGACACTCCTGCATTTCTTTTAACGCGGCGCCGTCTTCACTATACATGACATGAATATCATGAGAGACGCCGTGACAGCCGATGGCATGTCCTTCCTGTGCTACTTTTTTAGCAATTTCAGGGTGAGCGTCAATTTGATACTTTAACATAAAGAAAGTTGCTTTTACGTTATATTGACGCAAAGCATCTAAAATGTGAAGGGTATCAGGCGTTGGACCATCGTCAAACGTAAGGTAAACAGGCTGTGTAAGAGCTTGATTTTGATCGTTCACGGTATTTCCTACATACATATTATGGTGAAGTGTATTAAGCAGCTTCTCAGGTTGTGCTGAAGATGCAGCTTCTTTCAGCGGCAATGCAGTAGATGCTAAGACTTGCTGAGATGCAGCGGATTCACTTCCTTTGGCTTCTGTAATAAAAAATAAAGAAGCGACAATCACTAACACTAAAGACAAAAATGCATAAAATCGTTTGTTTGGCTTAAATCGTTTGTTCGGTTTAAATCGCTGGTTCAATTTGAAAATCCTTTCTACTAAACTACTATTTACTACTATAGTACAAAAAATGGAATATTAATAGTAAAAATCGACATTTTTATGGAAAAAAATTAGATGATATGACCCGGTTTTAATCTTTTTTGTCAAATGAAAAAGGAGAACGGGACAGCGATAAGGATTTGAAGAGTGAGTAGCTAGATTTTTCCTGGTTTTTATAGTATGCTTTTAGCGTGAATGATTGTTAGGAGGAATGTTAATATGTCAATGGCATATGAAGAATATATGCGTCAGTTAGTTAAACCAATGCGTCAAGAATTAACTCAAGCCGGTTATGAAGAATTAACAACAGAGGAAGCCGTAGTTGATTTTATGGAAAACGTAGAAGGAACAACTTTTGTTGTCGTTAATTCAGTTTGTGGATGCGCTGCTGGTTTAGCACGTCCTGCAGCAACGCAAGCGTACTTACAGTCTGAGCAAAAACCAGATCAAGTGGTAACTGTTTTTGCCGGTCAAGATAAGGAAGCAACAGCTAAAATGCGTGAATATTTTGGGGACATTGAGCCTTCATCACCGTCTATGGCACTTTTAAAAGGAAAAGAAGTTGTTCATTTTATTCCTCGACATGAAATTGAAGGTCAGCCGTTAGAAGTTATTTTTGAAAACATTTTAAATGGCTTTAAGCAGCACTGTTCATAAAATGTCCTGCTTTTGTCACATCTAGTATATAGATTTTTAAAGAAAAATCGCATATACTTTATAAGAAAAAGGATGTCTATCGGCATCCTTTTTCTTTATGTAAATAGCCAAACAGTGTAGGGGGAGTTATGAAAGTGATTGTTACGACTGCTGGTCGAACAAATGAACAGATGATTGTAAAAGCCAAACAAGTAGCCGCTGATTTAAGTATACCTTTTGTAACAAGAGAGAAGAAATCTGTTGCAGATCTTCAAAATCTTGAAGCGGCAGACGTGCTGGTTGTCGGTAAAAATAGAGTAGAATTGCACGTCCAAAGTGAAGAAGAACCTATTTTTTTTCATCCAAATTCCGCTATGTTTAGAGTGAAGAGATGGCTGCGGGGAGAACGTGATCCGTTTATTGAAGCTGCTGGTTTAGAAAAAGGAATGAGCGTGCTTGACTGTACACTTGGTCTTGCATCGGATAGTATGATGGCGAGCGTGGCGGTAGGGAAAAGTGGGAAAGTTGTCGGACTAGAAGGCAACCGCTATGTAGCTTATTTAGTCAAACAAGGACTTTTAAATTGGGAAAGTGACGTACAAGAGTTGAATGATGCAATGAAGCGTATAAACGTGGTTCATCAAAATTTTGAATCGTTTTTGGCGTGTTGTGAAGATAATTCTTTTGATGTTGTCTACTTTGATCCTATGTTTCAAGAACAAATTGAGGAATCGAATGGAATTAACGGTATTAAAGCAATAGCACTGTATACCACGCTGACGCCAATGGCTATACAAGAAGCAAAAAGAGTAGCCAAACAAAAGGTCGTGCTAAAAGATCATTGGAAAAGCAGTCGTTTTAAAGAGCATGGATTTACTGTGCAAAAACGAAAAACATCAAAATTTCATTACGGGACAATTGATATACAAAAATAACCAAAAAAGTAAAATTAATTACGCTCATTGAAAAGACTTCCAAAACCTTTTAGGAATTAAAAAGTTTTGGAAGTTTTTTTTATGAATTTCATCTAAAGTTCATAAAAGTATGATATATTTTTGAACATAAAAATACTTTTTTGTTTAAGCATCCAGCAAAAAAGGAATATCTTGTATAGGTTTCCGCTCGGTGTGACAACCTCAAACAGAAGAAGGAAGGTGGTAACTGAAAAGTCGTCAAATGCCCGTAGACAGCATAAATGAATAAGCAAATATAGGTAAAAAATTAATAAGTATGTTACAATACCTAGTGAGTTATGATAATGAATTTTACAATATGAAAAGACCATATGGGAAAAGATGAGAAAGGAAAGATACGAATGCCTAGATGGATAAAAAGAATGCTAATTGTATTTATTACAGTATTTACATTTGGGCTTGTCACTCCACCAGAATATTTATACGTTGATGATGCAAAAGCGGACAAGCAACATAAAGCAGGGTATGTAAGAGAAACAACTCCTGTCACAGCTGTTATAGAAGATATTCATTTGCCATATGAAGAACCAAAATATGAAGACGTTTCATCATTTGTTACGTATGCAATGGAATCAGCTGAAAAACAGTCAGTGGAAAAATTCGGAACAAAAATTGGTCCTGTCATTGAAGATGAATTTCGTCAAGCAGTGTTACCTAAAATTGAAGAAGTGCTGACCGACATTGGCACTGAACGTGAACAGTCAATTCAGAATCTCGAGATAAGCGAGCACCCTGCTGCTGGCTACGGTGAAAAGATTTTCCATGTATATGACCGGGAAACCGGTCAGGACTTAATACGGTTTCATGTACGGCGTGAAAATCCTCCAAAAGATGGATACTGGTTTAATTTTCACTATCATGCGGCCGCAGATAATTTTCAAAAGCATTATGATTTAGGGAAAATTTATTGGAACCGAAACATGCCGCCTAAGTGGTTCAGCTGATAATAGACACAACATTCTACAATTTCGAAATGTTAGCTTTTTTAAGCTAGCATTTTTTTACGTCTAAAACCGTTATGGTCTAAATAAGCTGAAACATTAGCACAACGATAAAAAAATCGTTTATAATGAAGTCAGACTTCTTACTATAGAATTGTAGGAAGGAACGAATAGACGCTGGAGGTAACACAATGAAACAATTTACGGAAGAAAAACAATTTCGCGAACAAATTAAGAATGAAACACTAAGCGTTGGGATTTTTACGACAACGTGGTGTCCTGATTGCAAACGTTTGGATATGTTTATTGATGAAATCGTTGACGAAAATACAGATAAAGCATGGTTTAAAATTGACAAGGATGAGTTTGAAGAACTTTCTGCTGAAAACAATGTAATGGGTATTCCTTCTCTTCTTGTATATAAAAACGGTGAAAAAATTGCGCACCTGCACAGTGCAAATGCTAAAACGCCTGAAGCGGTCCGTGAATTTTTAGCAACTCTTTAATTCCCTAAGCTGCGAGAGCATTCTCGCAGCTTTTTTTGTGAGAATGGCTATTTCCATTTTTCGATGAGTGGGGTATACTAGGACAAGTGAATAATCGTAAAGCAATAAGGTCTCAATTTAAAGATTGAGTGAAAAGGGAAGTCTGGTGAAAAACCAGCGCGGTCCCGCCACTGTAAGCGCTTTGTGCGTAAGTCAGGAGACCTGCCTTATTGTTAGCTGTGAAACCTTCGAGGAAGGGTGAAGCAGGGTAATGAACATACATATCAAGTATAGTGAACGGATTCTTTTCCTGCTTATCTTGACGTTACCTGCTTTGCTTTCAATTGAAAGTAAAGCTTTTTTATTTTGAAGCTGCTGCCGAGCAGTATACATAGTCAAAGCGGAAAAAACGGGATAGCGCTGCTTTTTGCATGATCATTTGCTTTTTCTTTAACGTGGAGGTTTCGTATTCACAATGAACAATATATAGGGGGAGTATTTAGATGAAAAAATGGCTTTCGTATTCCATTATTGCGCTGTTAGTCATCGTACTTGCTGCATGCGGTGCAGGCAGCCAAAGCAACAGTGATAAAAAAACGAAGCAAGATACAGAACAAACGTCACAAGCTGCGTTTCCAGTGAAGGTAAAAGACGCGCGTGATAAAGAAATTACGTTGAAAAAACAGCCTAAGAAAATTGTTTCATTAATGCCAAGTAATACGGAGATTGTATATGCCCTTGGCCTTGAAAAAGAATTAGTCGGTGTCACAAGCAACGATGATTATCCTAAAAGCGTAAAGAAAAAAGCGCAGGTGGGAGATATGAACGTTAATGCAGAAAAAGTTATTGCTTTAAATCCTGATTTAGTGCTGGCACACGCTTCAAGTATGGGCGTTTCAGATGAAGTATTTAAACAAATTGAAAGTGCGGGTATTCCGGTATTTGTTGTAAAAGATTCAACAACGTTTGATACGGTTTATGATTCTATTACGCAAATTGGTAAATTAACGGGTAAAACAAAAGAAGCTAATCAAACAATTAAAGACATGAAAGAAAAAGTAGCTTCAATTGAGAAAAAAGCAAAAACGATTTCAAAAGAAGATCGTAAAAAAGTATGGATAGAGGTATCGGGAGCTCCTGAGATTTATACAACAGGAAAAGGTACGTTCATGAACGAAATGCTTACTATGATCGGTGCTGATAACGTAGCGGCTAGTGAAAAGGGTTGGGTTAAGTTTTCTGAAGAGCAAGTTGTTAAGTTAAACCCTGACGTTATTATCGCAACGTATGATGCAGACAAAAATGAGATTATGAAGCGTCCCGCTTGGAGCAGCATGACTGCTGTAAAAGAGGGGAACATCGAAAAGGTTAATCAAAACAAAATCAACCGCTTAGGACCTCGTATTGTAGATGGCTTAGAGGACTTAGCAAAAGCAGTATACCCTGAGGTGTACAATAAATAAAAAGAGGGACCATATTCCAGTTCGAATTGAAAAGGGGATTGGTCCCTTTTCACATCTTAAAATTGAAGAACGGCCTGAGCTTTTAATCATGAAAACCGAGACTTCTTATAAAACATACAGCTCAGGCGTTTTAGGAACAGGCATCACGGAAACGGACACCTTTTACAATCGATTTGTTCATAAAGACTATTATTCAGATACTCCTTCTTTAGAGTATGAGCAATATTTGATGAAAGAAAATGTGCGCCATGAGCAAATCGTAGGGTTGATGACAGCGGTTTGGTTAAAAGAAAGAGCGATTTACTGTTATGAAGGCTACGGAGTAAGAGTAGCTTCCGTGATAACGGCTGGAGTAGGAAACGCAGTGGATATTACAGCTGACGAAGCTGTCCCTTTCTATTCCTCTCCCGGTACAATTAATATGTTTTTTTTCGTGGAAGGCAGGCTTACGGATGCGGCGTTTTTACAGCTTTTTATTGCCGCTACAGAAGCCAAAACAAAAACGCTGTCACAGCTGGGTGTCATAGATCCAGCTACAAAGACGATTGCTACGGGAACATCTACGGACAGTATCTCAGTTGCAGCGTCTCAGCAAGGACCATTATATGAATATGCAGGCTCTATGACCGCTTTAGGTCAAGCGGTAGCCAAGCTGGTAAAAATAAGCTTAGAGCAGGCACTTAAGGAAAAGAGGTGAAGAAATGAGTA
Organism: Priestia megaterium; assembly: GCF_009497655.1. Classification (NCBI taxonomy): domain Bacteria; kingdom Bacillati; phylum Bacillota; class Bacilli; order Caryophanales; family Bacillaceae; genus Priestia; species Priestia megaterium. The sequence goes on from NZ_CP023317.1 coordinate 1,929,140, forward strand.
TTGCACAAGCGATGATTGCACACCTGACAGCCATGACGATTGCTCTACTCATTGACCGAATCATAGGTGACCCAGAAAATTGGCCGCATCCCGTTCGCTGGTTTGGCAAGTGGATTTATTGGATGGATTCCAGATTAAATAAAGGCGCAGGAAAACGATTCAAAGGATTGCTTCTTGTGATAAGTATGGTGGTGCTCGCAGGAGTTATTCCTTTTTTATTCCTTCATGCTTTGTACGGAGTTCATTTTATACTAGGTGTTTTAGTAGAGGGCGTAATGATTGCGACTACTATATCCACTCGTTCCTTAAGCGAAGCTGCTTATAAGGTGCAAAAGCCGCTTCAGCTAGGAGATATGGAGAAAGCTAGATATGAAGTAAGCATGATTGTGGGACGAGATACGGACCGTTTATCAGAAGGAGAAATTGCCAGAGCGACGGTAGAGACCGTGGCTGAAAATACAAGTGATGGTATTACAGCTCCGCTTTTTTATGCATTTATAGGAGGGGGAGCCCTAGCCTTTTTTTACCGAGCTATTAACACATGCGATTCAATGGTTGGGTATAAAAATGACCGCTACTTTCTGTTCGGCTATTTTAGTGCAAAAACCGATGACGTATTAAACTATATTCCAAGTCGGTTAACTGCAGTGGTGATGACCGCTGTTAATGTAGCAAAAAGCCAATATTCTCTTTGGCATGTAACGAGTTTGATTAAGCGCGATGCTAAGAAGCACCCAAGTCCAAATAGCGGATACGGGGAAAGTGCAGTGGCTGCCCTTTTAGGTATTCAACTCGGCGGGCTTAATACATATAAAGGCATAGAATCTAATCGTGCAAAAATGGGCGAACCACTCATTCCCCTGCAACCCGGTCATATTGAACAAGCTGTTTTCATTATGAAAAGGACGGTCTATGCTACGTGGTTATTCTATCTTTTGTTAGGAGGAGTTATTAGTGCTATTACCTACACATGGAGCTAACCCCAATGTCTTTTTAAAAGCAATAGGGGCCGAGAATTTGTCGCATCTAAAAGACTTTAGCGTAAACACAAATCCTTTAGGGGCTCCCCTTGTTCTTCACGAAAAGTGGAACGAATTCAAGGAAGCTGCGTTTAGTTACCCTGATCCTGAAGTAACAGAACTAAAAAATAAACTTGCAGCTCATCATCATGTTTCCGCTGCCCAAGTGCTGCCCACAAATGGGGCCGCTGAAGCTTTTTTCCTTATTGCTTCTTTATTTTCAGGAGAGAAAGCGGGGATTGTACAGCCGACGTTTGTCGAATACGAACAGGCAAGTAAAGCGTATGGATGTGAAGTGACATACGTTCCTTTAGCTGAAGAAAATGGCTGGAGCTGGGATATAGAGTTGATTATGAGTATTCTTCCGGATATAAAAGTACTATGGATTTGTCACCCAAATAATCCAACGGGCGTTATGTATAGTCACGAGGAATGGATGAAAGTAGTAAAAGCTGCTGCTCATCATGGTACATACTTAATAATTGATGAAGCATTTATTGATTTTGTCGAACATCAGCCTTCATTTGATTCTCTTATTCTAAACTATGAACATCTCATTGTTGTGCGTTCGATGACAAAGATGTTTAATATTGCGGGGCTTCGCCTTGGCTATATTTTGGCAAATGAAAAAATTATTAGCAAGATGTCTAAAAAACAACCTCCTTGGAGTGTAAACGGATTGTCGCAGCAAGTAGGGATGATATGTGTAGATGAAAAAGATTTTGTGAAAAAAACCGTACATTATATTAAACAAGAACGAAAACGGATCTTGAGTCAACTAGAAGAATGGGGGCTTTTGGTTTCTCCGTCTCAAACAAACTATTATCTTTGCAGCGTTCCGTCTTCTATTAAAACGCGCGACTGGCTTATCTATTTAGCAAGCCGCGGTGTGGTAGCTCGGCATACTGAAAACTTCCCATTTTTAAATGGACGCTATATCCGTTTGGCTGTGAAAACGAAAGAAGAAAATGACTATTTACTTAACGTAATCAAACAAGGACTCGATGAAATATGATCATCTTTATTAGCGGAGGGGTTCGAAGCGGCAAATCACGTGCAGCGGAGAACATGGTTCAAACTTTTTGTACAAAGCGCGCTGTTTATATTGCCACAAGCCGGCAAACAGATAGTGAAATGCAAAAACGTATCCAGCTTCATCAAACAGAACGTCAAGCGGCGAACACGCCTTGGGCAACGATCGAGCAGTCTGTAGATTTACAACAAATTCTTCCAAACCTTCGAAGTGATGATACTATACTCTTGGACTGTGTCACAAACTGGCTTGCCAATGAGCTTTTTTTAACCGAAAAAAGGTGGCAAACAAAAGAAGGTAAACAAGAGGTTTTTCGTCAGATGATAGAAGCGCTCGATAAGCTGTTTGCGCAGTCTCAGACGGTCGTGCTAGTATCTAATGAACTGTTTGAAGCGGGCGTGTTAGAGGAGCCGACATATAGCTATATGCATATGTTAGGGAAATTACATCAGTATATTGTAGAAAAAGCAGATGTGGCTATTTGTGTAGAAGCGGGACTTTCCCGTTTTAAAAAAGGAAAGGAATGTGTAAGCAAATGAAAGAATGGATAGCCATACTACGAATCTCTCTTCAGTTTTTTACGATCTTACCACTGGCTAAAACCGTTCAATGGACTGAAAAAAGAACGGCACGCTCACTTTTTGTTCTGCCTTGGATTGGCATATTACTAGGTTTAATGTTTTATAGCTTTTTACAGCTGCTTCACTATTCACCTATCACTGCTATTGTTAGCAGTATTTTAGTTTTGCTTTTGCCGCTTGTTTTAACGGGTGGTCTTCATGTAGACGGGTGGATGGATGTAAGTGATGCGTATTTTTCCCATCAGTCAAAGGAAAAGAAACTGCAGATTTTAAGCGATCCGCACGTTGGGTCTTTTGCTATTCTTTCTCTTATTGTTCTGCTTCTGCTGCGCTTTAGTGCAATCTATGAATTAACGTCTCTTTCTTCTTTATCGGTTTGGGCATGTATAACCGTCTTTACACTTCCAAGAATCGGAGCCGCTTTCTTAGTTATGAGAGATAAGCCCGCTAAAGATACGGGGCTTGCTGCTTATTTTCAAAAAGGAGTCACCAAATGGTCTATTTATGCATTTATCGTCATGAGCCTATTCTTAGTTGCTATTTTCATTGTTTTTATAGACAATAAATTCATTATCTTTTTCTTTGCCGGTTTTTTATGGCTCTGGATACGGTTTTATCGTTCGCAGTTTGGTGGCGTAACAGGAGATGTTATAGGTGCAACCATTGAAGGAGGAGAAACGTTTTTATGGATAATTCTTTGGTTATCACATGTATTCGCCATGGCATGACGCTTGAAAATCAACAAAAAAAATATATAGGGTGGAGTGATCCGCCTTTAAGTATAGAAGGGAAAAATGAATTAAAAGAGCTTTCTCTAGAGCCGGAGCTCGTTATTTCCAGTGACTTAAAAAGAGCGCTAGAAACAAGTTCAATTGTTTTTCCTAAATCTCAGGTGATTAAAAGGGAAAGTTGGCGTGAGCTGCATTTTGGAAATTGGGAAGAGAAGACGTATGAAGATTTAAAAAACATACGGGCATATAGAAATTGGATCGATCACTGGGCAGAACATACGCCTCCGAATGGTGAAAGCTTCTCAGGGTTTTCAAACCGAGTTTGGGAAGCTTGGGAAGAAGCGGTCGATTTGGCGGCTAGTCAGCAATTGCGTCACATTGCTATTGTTTCACACGGCGGACCACTGCGTTTACTTGCGTCCCATTTTAAACAGACAGCGTCGCTTTGGGATGTTTCTTTTTCTTATGGAGAAGGTTTTTCAGTAACGTGCACATACAAACAGGCAAAGGAGAGAAGAGCATGCATTTCGTATTCGGCGGTGCATTTACCGGCAAAAGAAAATGGGTGAAGCAGCAGTATGCCAGTAAGTCGATAAAATGGCATTGTTTGTATGAAGACCCCGTTTTACCGGCCATTGAGTTTGAAGAAAGTTACATTGTGCTAGAAGGATTTGAGCACTATGTTAAGGAATTAATACATAGCGAGCTGGAGGCTCCGCATCTTGTTGTTAAAAAGGTCATACAGAAGTGGAGAGACAGCGGTGTATGGGAACAGTTAATAGTGATTGGAACTGAAGTCGGCAAAGGCATTGTTCCTTTAGATCCAATAGAGCGGCAGTGGAGAGATGAATGCGGGTATGCGTATCAGCATTTGGCGGCACATGCCCAGAAAGTAGATCACATTTGGTACGGAATTGCTAATCGATTGAAGGAGGAAATACAATGAACATTTACACAAAAACAGGGGACAAAGGGCAGACAAGCTTGATTGGAGGAAGAGTAAATAAAGATGATATTCGAGTGGAAGCATACGGGACGATTGATGAGCTAAATGGCTTTGTAGGTCAAGCGATTTATCAGCTGGATGAAGCAACATTAAAAGATGTAAAAGAAGAGCTAATTACGATTCAGCATGAGCTTTTTGACTGTGGAAGTGATTTAGCATTTGCAAAAGATGATCATCCGTACAAAGTAACGAATGACATGATAGCAGTACTTGAAAAGCGCATTGATGTCTATATGTCAGAAGCGCCGGCCATTGAGCGTTTTATTTTACCTGGAGGCACACCTGCAGCGACAACGCTTCATATTTGTCGGACGATTACACGCCGCGCAGAACGGCTTGTTGTTGGCGTGCAGCGTGAGCATAAAATTAATGTGGCGGTGCTTCAGTATTTAAATCGTTTATCCGATTATTTCTTTGCTGCGGCTCGAATCGCTAACGCGCGAGAAAATGTACAAGACGTAGAGTATATTCGCAGTGCCAAAGTATTTAAACAACCTAAAAAATAATGTATAAAAAACGGTCGAGCTAAAAGCGATCGTTTTTTTTTTTTTTTTTTTTTTGAGCTATTTCGATAGGCAAAATAAAGCTATAAAAAAGAGGTAAATGCATCTATAATGATAAGAGACAGAGAGATAAAGAAAAGAGGTTGAGAAATGAATCAAGATTCTAAACGAGCAGGTATTGTTTATACAGCCAGCGCTTACGTTATGTGGGGGCTTTTTCCGCTTTACTGGAAGCTTCTTGGCGAGGTGAATGCGAATGAAATACTCGCTCACCGCGTTATATGGTCATTTATTTTTATGCTTTTACTTTTGCTTGTGACAAAGCAAATGAGTTCTTTAAAGAAGACGCTTGGTTTATTATTTCGTAATACGAAACAAGCGGTCATTTTATTTGTGGCTTCAGTGCTAATCAGCATCAACTGGTTCGTTTACATTTGGGCGGTTAACCATAATCATATTATTGAAACAAGTTTAGGTTACTACATCAATCCGCTCGTTAGTATTTTGCTTGGCATAGTCGTTTTAAAAGAGAAGCTTAATTTTTGGCAAGGTGCTTCTGTTGGATTGGCTGCTATAGGTGTTATCGTTATGACAGTTACATACGGACATATCCCATGGGTATCATTAAGCTTAGCGTTTAGCTTTGGTTTGTACGGTCTTGTAAAAAAGACTATTCAGTTAGAAGCAAAAGTAGGATTAACGATTGAAACGATGATGGTTGCACCTATTGCAGTTATTTATTTTATTTTTCTTTTAGTGAAAGGATCTTCAAGTTTTTCCCTTCAGTCGCTTGATGTGAGTGCTCTTTTAATTGGAGGCGGTGTTGCTACAGCTATGCCACTATTGTATTTCGCTAAAGGAGCCCCGCTTATTCCGCTATCGATGGTCGGTTTTTTGCAGTACATTGCTCCTACCATGACGCTTTTATTAGGGGTATTCGTGTATCACGAACCGTTTTCTAGCGTGGAAATGATTGCCTTTTTGTTCATTTGGGGCGGGTCGGTTATGTTCATTTTATCTAAAACTAAGTTCATGAGCTCTCATCAGCCGAAATTCTTTAAAGGGCGTTCAGCTTAACGGACAAAAAAGCGGATATCTTTAGATATGCGCTTTTTTGTCTGCTGTAAAGAAATAAAAACGGAGACGGAAAAGTCACCGTATGTATACTTTATAGCTTCCGCTTGAAATGAGCGTTCAACTGACCTTGAAGCATTTGGTTTTTTACTTCTTTCATTTTTCTCGCTTCATCTTTTTTAGCCAGTTCTGTGCGTATTTCACTCGTTTGAACTCCTTCTTCTATACGATCGGCAATATCCATTAATCGTTCGACGTCTGAAAACGAATATTTCCGGATACCCGTATTGGTTCGGTCCGGAAAGAGCAGGCTTCTTTTCTCATAGTAGCGAATTTGTCTTTCTGATAAACCGGTTAATTCTTTTACAATCCCAATAGACATGACTTTTTTATCTCGATATGACGCTTCATTCGTAGACAATCTCCCTCACCCCTGAGTACGTAGTAGTATGTTATTATAAAGGAAAAAAATACAAAAAATTATAACATGTAATACATTCTAACATATATATGTTATATTTTTGAATTACTATGTGAGAAAAAGTGACATAAATAATGAAATAGGGAAAAGAGTCCTATAAACTAATGATTAACTCGATCCCAAGTGGTTAACCATACAGGATAAAGCCTTGTGGTTAATCACTTGCTTTCAAAATGATGAATAGAAAATAAATGTGAGAATATACATAAATTCTAAAAGGGAAGGGCGTTTTACATGGCTGTGCAACAATTGAAAAAAGAAGAGATTATTGAGCTGGCAAAAGAAATTATTGAACTCGATTTGAAAAGAGATGAAAAATTTGAAGAATTGACAGAGTTAGCCGGAAATCGTGCATATGAAATTTTGCGCAGAGTACAAAATGCCTGTTTATAAGTAATAAAAAAATCCCGCCTAGAGCGGGATTTTTAATGAGATTGCTGTTCAAGATTAAATAATTCTTGTTTCATCTTAGCGTGATCGAGGTTTTCACCTATAAAGACAAGAGTGGTGGGCAGCTTCATCATTTCTTTCATATATAGAGGCATGCCGTATGAATATTGAAACGAATACGTATCATTCGAATGAGTGAAGCGCATGTAGCCTTTAATGCGATAAATGGTATCTGGCATTTGGCGCAGCCAATTTTCAAATAATTCAAGATCCACTTTTTTTGTAAACTCATATACAAATGTTTTCAAATGAAGATGATCTTCAACATGAGCCTTATGGTGCGGCTGTTTTTGAGACAGCTGAGCTTTTTGAATCACATCAAGCTTCACGCGGGAAAATGTCGTTAATAATGTCCTTGCACTAGCGTTAATGGATTGAATCTCAAAAAGCAGGGAAGACTTTTCTGACTCAGACAGCATGTCCGTTTTATTTAATAAAATTACATCCCCATGTTTTACTTGTTCTTGAAGAAGTTTTTGAAGTTGAATGCTTAAGGAACCACGTTCTTTCCATCTTGTCGCATCCAGTGTGGTGATAATACTTTTAATCGTAACTTGATGCGCAAAAAGAGGAGACATACAAGCATCTAATACTTCAATGGGATGGGCAACTCCCGTTGTTTCTATATAGATAGCATCCAATGTGTTCTCCTGTAAAAGTGAATGAAGCTGCGTTTCAAATTGACCTTGAATCGTACAGCACACGCAGCCATTTAGCAATTCTTTTAACGGCGTGTCTTCTTCTACTTCATTTGAGTCAATCGAAACTTGGCCAAGCTCATTCATCACAACAGCAATATTGCGATTACGATCTTTTTCTTGCTGAAGCAGCTGTTTAAGCAACGTTGTTTTTCCGCTTCCTAAAAATCCAGATAAAATGTAGATTTCTGTTTTCATTTCAGTCTCTCCTATGTAAATAACATTATTTAAATCGGAATTTTTCCGATTAAGGGTTGGTAAATCGTATATCCAAGAGGGGATAAATGTCTAAACGTAAATTTTTATGCTTTTTTGTATTCATTATAACAACTTTAAAAGCGCTATGGCTATCTTTTGTAGAAAACTCAAAATACAATGAAATAAGAATATTATAAAATTTCAAACTAGCTGTGCTACAATAAAAGAAAAAGAAAAGGGGAGCAAAAGTTATGCGAATATTAGTTTTAGGCGCAGGCGGCGTTGGCGGTTATTTTGGAGGCAGGCTTGTGGAAAAAGGAGAAGATGTTACTTTCCTTGTCAGAGAACGCAGAAAAAAAGAGCTGGAACAAAACGGACTTGTGATTAAAAGTGCACACGGTGACTTCACTTCACCTGTACAAGCTATTACAAAATCTGAGGTAAAAGGACCTTATGATGTTATTTTGTTCACAACGAAGGCTTATCATCTTACACAAGCAATTGAAGATGTCCGTCCTTTTGTAGGGAATCAGACCGTTGTAATACCTTTGTTAAACGGTATGGCTCATGTCGCTCCATTGCAGGAAGCTTTTGGGGAAGAGAAAGTCATTGGAGGGCTGTGCTTTATTGAAACTACTTTAAACCAAGATGGAGAGGTCGTCCAGACGAGTCCTGCTCACAGACTTGTATTTGGTGAATTTAAGCAGAAGGACACAGAACGATTACAACTGATTGAGCAAGCGTTCAGTGGTACAAAAGCTTCGTTTGTGAAAAGTTCATATATTGAACAGGATATGTGGCATAAGTATTTGTTTATTACGGTTATGTCAGGCATGACTACTCTTATGCGCGCACCTGTTGGACCAGTTTTAGCAGCAAAAGGCGGGCGTCAATTTGTGCAAGAACTTTTTAAAGAAGTGGAAAATATTATGATGGCCTACGATGCACCATTAGCCGAAGGAATCATTGAACAGCATATGAATACGATGGACAAAATGACGTATGACATGAAGTCATCGATGCAGCGCGACATGGAAAAAAGCTCTCAAATTGAAGGAGACCACCTTCAAGGATATTTGCTGAAGTTAGCTGAAAAATCGTCTATACACGTACCGCTTCTTCAAACTGTACATACGCATCTAAAAGTATATGAAGAAATGTTAAAAGGTTATCAAAAATAATGACAGCAAAAATTGATTTAGCAGTCATGCAAGTATTGCAAAAGCTGCTAAGTACAGCAGAAATGGGACAATTACCTTCCGCTCCTGGCATTTATTTTTTCTTTGATGAACCCGGCCGGCTTTTGTATATCGGAACCACGACGGGCTCTCTATCAGAAAGAGTAAGAGCTCACGTTGCAGGAAAAGGTGTTAGCAATACAAAAAAATTCCACAAAGAAATTCATGCGGTTGGATATATTGAAGTTCATGGATTAAAAAAAGAATTAGATATGTTGAGAACGATGCTTGTGAATGGTTATTTTCCAAAATACAATAAACAAGATGTAAAAAGAGAAAATGAATACGACATTTACACCGTTCACGGCAGAGTCCTCAGGGATACAGGAGTTAACAAGAAAAAAGTCTCTAAGCGAAAAACGGTGCTAAAGCCAACGTTAAAAGAGATAGAGATTCGTCAAGAAAACAGCGATATTACATATGCACGAGTCGCAAATATGAATGCTGAAGATCGAGTGAAAAAATTGTGGTCTTGTCAAGAAGCAGGAGCGCAGCTACATCTTCCGGAGTCGAAAGTGTTAGCAATAAGTGACCGGCTCTTAAAAGAACAGTATACATTTCAGCGAGATATGAAAAAGAATATGATGTTTACGATGCGGGATTTAGTTGTTATTCAAGTGTTGTTAAATTTAAATCCGACTCATGATTTGAAAAAGAGAGAAATAAAGGAAGCCATCAGTTTAGTGCGTAAATTTGGCATAGAAGAAGCTCTTCGCATCTCTGAAAAATTACTCAAAACGTAATAAAATCCATGATCATTGTGATCATGGATTTTATCATTTATCATTCGCGCTTAAGCTAATTCGTCAATAACTTTTGGTAGAGCCATAATGGAAATAACGCAAAGTGAACTGACAACTTGATGCATTTCAAAAATGGCAATGATGAATAACATCAGTGATATATATAATTGAAGGCCTTTTAATCCCCACGGCTTGCGATCGAAAAAAAAGTCGCTAAGTACAAATACAAAGAAAATGAGCGAACTGAACAAAATAATCATGGATGTAGACATGGAACGATCATAAGCAATGATAAATAACAAAGCGAGAAGCGACACAACAGATATAACTTTTAATGTTTTAATCATCGTGTTTTTATTCACTTTTTTCACCTTCATTTGTAGGATTGATCTTTCATCCTCATTTTATAGGATAGTCAAAAGTTCTAAAAGTCAAACGAATAAATCATAACAACAATTTAACATCTTTATACTACATTTACATTGAGAGAAAAAAATGGGCGGGTTTTGAGCTTTGTGCACTTCATTGACGCGTGCAAAGAACAAGTGCTATAGTATGTTTGCTCTAAAAGCTAAAGGAGCAAAGTTTTCAAAGGACGTGACTATGTGAACGAAACACTATTAGTAATTGATGGATTTAATTTATTAAGCCGCTGTTATTTTGCTACTTCTTATGGAAGAGATGAAGCAGCGTTGACAAGAAACAGTAAGGGCCAATTTACGAATGCCCTGAGAGTAACGATTCAAAAAATGCATGCATTGATTCACCAATATGAGCCAAGCCATATTTTCGTCGCTTGGGATGTTAAACGCGAGGATACAAAACGTAAAGATACATACGCTTTATATAAGCAAACAAGAGCAGAGCTGCCTGATCCGCTGATTCAGCAGTACGAAACGTTAAAGCAATTTTTTGATACAGTAGGCATTTATCAAATGTCATTGTCTTCTTATGAAGCAGATGATTTAATTGGAGCACTTGCAAGCAAGTGGAGTAAGGAAAAGCAAAGTCCAGGGTACATCTATAGCAACGACCGAGACTTGCTTCAGCTCCTAGATCAACATATTTCGCAAATTATTGCTAAAAAGCAGGTTGGCGATCTTGTTTATGGCTTTAAGCACTTTCAAGAAGAATATAATATTCATCCTCGTCAATGGGTGGACGTAAAAGCATTGCTTGGTGACAAATCTGATAATATTCCGGGCGTTCCAGGTGTAGGAGAAAAAGCCGCACTGCCTCTTATTCAACAATATGGCTCTATCCATGAAATTTATGCACAAATTGAACAATTAGATCCAGCTTTTAATCGTTACAAAAAAAAGCTAGCAGAAGGAAAAGAACTAGGTATGCTTAGCCGTGAACTCGCTGAGATTATTATAGACATTCAAGAAATCAGTATGTTGAATTGGGAAGAATTAACATTTATGTATGATTATGAACGATGGAATAAAGAAATTCAAAGTCTAGAACTAAACATTAGGATTCGCTCCTGATTTTTAGTACAATACAATTTATGAACATGAGAAAGGAGTAACAAGCGTGCAACCAATTCATAAAGAAACAGTTCAAAAAAAAATACAAACATTTTTAAATAAAGACGTATATGTACACCTTGAAACGACAAACGGTGCATATGCTTCACACGTAAATGAAAAAGTAATGACAGTTGGGGCTTTTATTCGCAATGGTAAAGTCACTATTTCAAACGGAAAGATAACTGGAGAAGGTCCTTATCGTGTAGGTCTTCAAATTGATTTAGGATGGATTTATGCAGAGGGATTAACAGATTGGGAAATTGATGAAGAAGGCAGACTTCTTTTAGCAGGGCATGACTTTGAAGGTCGTTTAGCAGTTGCCCTTCAATTAAGTGAACATCCGTTTTCATAACAGAAAAGAGAGGAGAATAGAACATGGAAGAAAGATTATTAATTGTATTTCCGCATCCTGACGATGAAGCATATGGAGCAGCAGGAATGATCACGCAAGCTAGACAAAAAGGAACGCCCGTTACATATGCTTGTGTTACGCTAGGTGAAATGGGACGAAACATGGGTAGACCGCTGTTTGCTAACCGTGAAACTCTACCTCAAATCCGAAAAAAAGAACTTTTAGATTTAGCAAACGTTTTAGACATTCAAGACTTGCGTATGCTAGGGCTTCGTGATAAAACGCTAGAATTTCTTGATATTGATGTTTTTGCAGATAAAATTGAAGAAATTATTAACGATGTAAAGCCGACTCACATTTTAACGCATTACCCTGGCTTTGCAGTACACCCTGATCATAATGCCACGGGAGCAGCTACGATCCAAGCGGTAAAACGTATGCCAAAAGAAAAGCGTCCGGTTGTTTGGTGTCATGCGTTTTCAAAAGATCGTATTGAACATATTGGAGAACCAGATGTTATTTTTGATGTAACAGCGATGAAAGATAAAAAAATTGAAGCGTTAAAAGCCCATCGTTCTCAAACAGAAGGAATGATGAACGCAATTGACTTCGATCGCTTATCTGACTATCCGCAAATGGAACGTCTATTAACAAGAGAAGAATTCTGGACATATAACTGGGAGTAACAGATGAAAAAACAGCGAATTTTATTTATTGGAGCAGGACGAATGGCTGAAGCCGTAGCGGCTGGCTTGGTTACGAGCAGCGCTGATAGTATTGAGGCAGTGGTGATGTCAAACAACGGAGATATCGGTCGGTTACAGCGAGTTGAAAAAACGTACGGCGTACAAACGACGCAAAATTGGCGCCAAGAAGTTGACAATTCGGACGTTATTATTTTAGCGATGCCTCCCGAGGCGCATCCTTCCGTTCTCAAGGAACTTTCGACTCATTTAAATCAGCAATTTGTTGTAACGTTAGCTGCAGGAATTGGTCCGAGTTATTTAGAAAACCACCTTCCTCAGGAAACGCCTGTCGCTTGGATTATGCCAAATACAGCTGCTATGATTGGGCAATCGATGTCCCTGTATACACTTGGAACTTCTGCAACAAAAGAGCATAAAGAAGTGCTTCAAATGATTTTAAAAGGAATTGGTGAAGCGCATGAGTGTTCAGAAAAAGAAGTACATGAGCTAACGGCTGTAACTGGCAGTGCACCTGCGTTTTTATATTATTTTGCAGAATCGTTAATTGATGCAACGACTGCTTACGGTGTGGACGAAAAAACAGCCAAAGATTTAGTTATTCAAATGATGTATGGCTCTGTACAAATGCTGCATGAAACCAAAGATCCTGCGTCTTTAAGAGAGCAAGTAACAACTCCAGGCGGCGCTACTGCCGAAGGATTAAAAGTGATGAAAGAACAAGACTTTTTCTTAACAATGAAGCAGGCAATTGAAGCAACGAATAAAAAAGCAATGGGTGGAAGCTAAAAAAGCTCATACAACCATATGTTAGATAAAAAATCCGAACTATAGTTCAGCATTCTTTCATTAGAATGTTGAATCAGTTCGGATTTTTTTATGAATAGACTTTCTTAACATAAAAATATGCCTCTTTGGAATCGTTTTTTCTCTATGTGCCGAGCTTTTTTAGTCATCGACAAATCGCTTTTTTGTATCAGAAGTTGGGAGCATGCAGTGCTGCTGTTTGCCAAACCACTTATATCGGTTGCGAGCGATCCAGTTGTATACGATATCTCGAATAGGCGCAGGAATGATAATAAGTGCATATAAAAATTTAACGGGTCCATCTAAGCGCTTGGCGATTTTTAAAGCAGCCGTTGATTTTATATATCTTTGTTTTCCATGGATATATACAATGCTGTCTAATTGCTCAGGAAGTAAGCCGTGAGAGGCGAGCTGCTGCTTTCCGAAATCTGATTGAAGAGAGGCGAAAGAAAACAAAGCTTGTTCATCATGTTTAATAATAAATTGAACACTGCTGTTACATAAATTACATATGCCATCAAAAAGAATCAAATGTTTCATTGGACAATTTCGCTCCTATTCCATAAAAAAAGTATAATTACTTGTCATTTTTGAAAAATAAAGGTACGTTTAAAAGATGTGAAAGTGATCCAAATGCAAAGGTAATTCGATTATATAATAAGGACTCATAAGAGTTAAAGGAGAAGGGTATGAAAGAGCAAAACGACGTTGTCTTATACAATAGAATAAAAGAACGAGACAAAAAAGCCCTTGAACTGCTGTATGACAAGTACGAGCGAATTCTTTATTCGTTTGTATACCGGTTAACAAATAGCTCTGATATTGCTGAAGAAGCTGTTCAAGAAGTATTTATTAAGCTGTGGAGAGGAAAGGGAGTTTACAGCGATGAAAAAGGGAAGTTTTCATCATGGCTGTTTACGATTACAAGAAACACCGCGATTGATATGGTGAGAAAAAGAAAAAACGATCCTATTTTCTCAGAAGAAATTTTTGATTTTATTGAAGATGATCATCCTCAGATTGACGAGCACCTTCAGTGGAAAGAAGAACAGCAGAGAGTACGGCACGCTGTATCAAAATTGTCTGAAGACCAAAAAAAGATTATTCAATCCGTTTATTTTAAAGGATTAACGCAGCAAAAAGTAGCAGAAGAGCAGCAAATCCCATTAGGAACAGTAAAGGGTAGGGTGCGATTAGCGTTGCGGAAATTAAAAACATATTTAGGTACCGATGCAGAAGGGAGAGCTGATTCATGAGTATGTGCGATAAACTAATTGATTACTATAATGATCAGTTGACTTCCCATGAGAAAAAAGAGTTTGAAATGCACTTAAAAAACTGTCAAAGCTGTCAGGATGAACTAAAAGAACTGGAGGAAGTTCTTGGAGATCTAACGTATTTGACACCAGAGCAATCTCCTCCTCCAGAAATGAAACAGCGAATACTTGCAAATGTATTCGAAGAAGATCAAGGTGAGACAAAGAGAGAATCAATAGCTTTAAAAAATGAAAAACAATATGCTGCGTCTAAGAAATCAAATAAAAAATCCGTCATTATTGGATTAGCTGCGGCACTTATTTTATCCCTTGTAGGAAACAGCTACTTTCTGTTGAAAGATGGAGACAAAGGCAAACAAGAACCAAATGTTTCGGTTGCTCCTCAAAATGAACCTCTTACATCTGAGAAAACGATGAAGCTGCAGGCAGAGCCGAATGTTTCTGGTGAAGCAACAGCATCTCTGACGAAAAAAGGTGGAAATTTAAATGTGGTCATTCAAGCGAATAACTTGAAAAATGTAAAAGGGAATGAAGTCTATCAGGTATGGCTCATAAAAGGTGATAAGCCTCACCCGGCAGGTGCTTTTGTAACAGATAAAAATGGAAATGGGACAGTGGTCTATACGATGAGCCAAAAAGAACAGAGTGAAAAGTGGGATGTTATGGCCATTACTTTAGAACCGAACGCGAATAATAAGACGCCAAAAGGAAACGTTGTGTTAAGTTCAGCGCTCTAACAAAAACCCTTCTGCTAGCAGAAGGGTTTTTGTTACGTGCAGTTAATCATCTTCAAACTGTATAGCAATGGTTTGATCATTTTCTATCTTATTCAGTCGAATTTCCAATAAACCATTTTTGTACTTAGCGCGAACTGGTTCGTCCGTGTAGTGAAAAGGAAGTTTGACCGTGCGAGAAAATACGCCTGTATGGCGTTCGTTCAGCTTTAGCTTTTGTTTAGATGCTTCATAAGCATAAGGAACGTTCCCTTCAACTGTTAATATATTTGCGTCCAACTTAATTTGAATGTCGTTAGTGGAATGTAGTCCAGGAACTTCAACGACGATAATGCCTTCTTTATCGGTTTCATATAAATCGACGTTTGGAAATCGCTTTGGCAAGATGTGATTTAAATCGCTCCAAAAGTGATTTCCAAGCATATCTTCTACCTTATGCTGAATTGAACCCCAATCAATCTCTTCATATTTTTTACTCAAAGGAACCCCTCCTTATATTCACGTAAATTCCTTCTATATATATGAAAAAAAGAAAATTCAATGCCTGCTTACAAAGAATGAGAAAAATGCGTAAATAAGTGAAAAAATGTGAGGAAAAAAAGAGATTTTGAGTGAAAAAGAAGGATTATGTAGAATAAAAAAAGTATAATTACGTATAGAGCTTTCTATTATTCTAAATGAAAGCAAGTATGTGAAGGGGGAAGTTGAGATGAGAGAAAAGCGTACATCCAGTGGTTTTCTATTAAAACAACGTGCTTTCTTAAAATTATATATGATTACAATGACGGAGCAAGAGCGTCTGTATGGCCTTCGGTTATTAGATGTGTTGAGAGATGAATTTCGACCTTTTGGATTCAAACCTAATCATTCTGAGGTATACAAAGCTCTTCATGACTTGATTGAAGACGGTGTCCTCAAACAGGTGAAGCGTAAAAAAGAAGGAATGAAGCTTCAAGAAGTGGTTTATTATACATTTACAAATGAGGGAGAAGAGAAAGCTAAATTATATAAAAAACAATTAAAAGTAGAGCTGGAGCGGTGTGAAGCTATGATTCAAAAAGCTATTCGTGACAACTTCGGGTCCAAATGAACGTGTCTTTAGTTAGAAAAGACACGTTTTTTCTATAGCTGATTTTGTCGTCTTATGTCGGAATAAAAGTTATAAAATGGGTACAAAGTAGTGTAAAAGATGGATATATAGTTATATTATGGATAAAATACACACTTTTAACATATATGGATGAATTCGATTTTAAAGATTATGCACTATTCATAAATAGTGTACGAATTGATATGATACAAAGTGTATATAAATCTATTTAATACGTTATTTGCCATATTTTAAGAACTTATAAACCGTTATCAGACCATCATTCAAGCATTTTGGTTTTAGCAACTCTGACGAATTTGACTAGATTTGTATCGAGAAGATATTATTTGTTTACTATGAAAGGAATGGATTTTATGAAGTCTACAGGAATTGTAAGAAAAGTAGATGAATTGGGTCGCGTAGTAATTCCTATTGAATTGCGCCGTATTTTAAATATCAACACAGGTGATCCAGTAGAAATATATGTTGATGAAGATATTATTATTTTACAAAAGTATAGCCCGTATGGTGCTTGCTTAGTAACTGGGGAAATTACGCGTGAAAACTTAACCTTTGGTAATGGAAACGTTGTGTTAAGTAAAAAAGGTGCGGAACAGCTTTTACAAGAGTTAGAGCGTACCTTAAATAAATAAGAAGTTTTAGGTCTTAGTATAAGGAAGAATATCCATCCATCTTTAAACCAAAAAAGAACGTTCTTTTGAGAACGTTCTTTTTTGGTTTAAGCCGTTCGAGAAGATTTATCCTCCTCTAGCAGCTGCTTTTTTTGTATTTTTATCAAACGATACGCAAGTCCTGTTGCTCCTGCAGCGAGCCCAGCAATTAGTCCAACCCAATAGCCAAACGCCTGCAAATCGGTGTATTTTGCTAACACAATGCCTAAAGGTAGACCAATTACCCAATAAGATACCAAGGACATTAAAAAGGTTACATTTACATCCTTATATCCTCGCAGCGCACCTTGAATAGGAGCTTGAAGAGCATCAGAAAGCTGAAAGAAAATTGCATAAATCAAAAAGTGAGAAGTTAATGCCAGTACCTCTGCATCTTTTGTATATAAAGATGCTACGGATTCTCGAAGAGTAAATAAAAGACCTGCGCAAACAAAAGCCATGCCAACAGCAATTGTTATACCAATTCTGCTATAGCTTCGTGCATCCTGATTCCGTTTAGCACCCGCTTCAAATCCTACAACGATTGTTAAAGCCATCGAAATACTCAGTGGAATCATATAGAGAAATGAGGCGAAATTAATAGCTGCTTGGTGAGAAGCGATTGTAATGGTA
Organism: Priestia megaterium; assembly: GCF_009497655.1. Taxonomy (NCBI): domain Bacteria; kingdom Bacillati; phylum Bacillota; class Bacilli; order Caryophanales; family Bacillaceae; genus Priestia; species Priestia megaterium. The sequence goes on from NZ_CP023317.1 coordinate 1,946,698, forward strand.
TTATATGAGCTCATAAACAGCGTGACAGCTGAAAAAATACTTGTTTCGAAAAATACGGAAAAACCGATAGGTAAACCAATTTTTAATATTTCTTTCCAGGCAGAAAATGAGATACGGTGAAATTTTTTAAATAAACCGAAGCTAGAAAAAGGCTCTTTTTTATGAATAATTAAAATCGATATGACAAGTATGCACCAATATGTGATGGCCGTTGCATAACCAGAGCCTACTCCACCCAAGTGAGGGAAGCCCAGCTTACCGAAGATTAATACATAGTTTAAAGCCACATTAATCGGAAGCCCTAAAATGGTGACCAGCATAGACGTACGAGTTTGCCCTAAAGCATCAATAAAGTTTCGTAAAACCGTATAAATAAAAAGCGGAATAATACCAAAAGATAAAGCGATTAAATACTGTTTGGCAATGCGCATCACGTTTGCTTCTAAATTCATTCCTTTTAAGATAGGACTAACAACAAAAAAGCCGATTAAAATGATAACAGCGGCCATTAAAATGGAGACATAAAGCCCTTGAATGACAGAGAACGGAACTTTTTTCTTTTGATTAGCTCCCACCAGCTGTGCAACAATTGGCGTAATAGACATTAAAATTCCGCTTAGCCCTGTAAAAACAGGCACCCATAAGCTCGAACCAATTGCTACCCCTGCCAAGTCATCTGCACTAACTCTTCCTGACATCATCGTATCAAAAAAAGTCATTGAAAACATTCCAAACTGGGTGACCAATATCGGAAATAAAATAAAAACGAACTGCTTAACTTTTTGAGACGTTGAAAACGTTTGTTGCATTAAAAAACCCCCAATTTGAAAACATTTACACCAAAAAGCATTATATCACGCAAAGGCTTGTTTTTGCTAAGAGTTCTGACAATAAATTCAAAGAATGTATCCATAAAGAACACACTTTGAAAGGAAGTAAAAGGTAAAGTAGTATATGATTTTAATTTTGAGACGCGGTGGGATATGATAGAAAGTATAGTAGTTATCATTTAACGTGGAGGGATACGTGTGGATTTACAGTTGCAAAGCAAAAATGTACTCATTACCGGTGGATCAAAAGGGATTGGGAAAGCTATAGCTGCTTTGTTTATTCAAGAAGGAGCAAACGTTGGAATTGCTGCAAGAGGAGAGGAAGCATTACAGCATGCACAGTCAGAATTAGAAAACGTACGTACATATACAGCAGATCTAACAAACGAAGCGGATAGAGTTGCGTTAATTAAGAAATTCATTAACGACTTTGGGAGTATTGATATTTTAATTAATAACGCTGGAGGAAGTAATGGAAGCACGGCAATGGAAACAGATTTATCTCTTTTTCAGGAAGCGATGGAGCTAAACTACTTTTCAGCTGTCCACTTGAGTAAATTAGCAGCGGCACATATGACAAAAGGTGGGTCCATCATTAACGTTACCTCTATTTTTGGGAGAGAAAGTGGAGGGAAAGTCACGTACAATAACGCAAAAGCAGCGCTTATCAGCTTTACAAAGTCGTTTGCAGATGAAATGATTTCTAAAGGAATTCGTGTAAATGGAGTAGCGCCTGGAAGCATCTTGCATGAAACGGGTAATTGGAAAAAAAGAATGGATGAAAATCCGGAAAAGATTAAGCAGTTTGTTGAAAATGAAATACCAGCAGGGCGCTTTGGAGAGCCAGAAGAAGTGGCAAACGCCGTTGTTTTTTTAGCATCTTCTCAAGCTTCATGGATAGTAGGTGCGACATTAAACGTAGACGGTGGACAGTCAAAAATGAACTTTTAAAAAAAGTGCAGGAATTTCCTGCACTTTTTCATTATCCAATATCTTTTTGCATACGAGGAATTTGAAAATCTTCATTAATCGCGTCCGCTGTAAGCTGACCTGATAATGTCACCATTGGCACGCCGCCTCCAGGGTGTGTAGAGCCTCCTACAAAATAAAGGTTAGAAAGAAGCTGACTTCTTGCCGGAATTTTAAACCCTCCATTTTTCTTACGGTCAGTTGCTACGCCATAAATGGACCCACCGTTAGCGCCGTAAAGCTCTTGGATATCGTTAGGAGTAAACGTATATTCAAACTCAATGCTGGAACGTAAGTCTTCTAATCCCATTGCCTCAAGCTTTTTTAGTACGATATCACGGTAGCGGTCTTTTAATGCAGCCCAGTCGTCGCCTTCTTTTAAAGGAGGTACATGAGTAAGAACGAACAGGTTTTCTTTTCCTTCAGGAGCTTGCGTAGGGTCTGATTTAGACGATACGCCAATGTAAATTGTCGGATCCATGGCTACTTGACCTTTGTTAAAGATTGTATCAAACTCTTCTTTCTGATCCTTTGAGAAGAAGAAATTATGATGTTGAAGCTGTTTGTACTGTTTGTTAACCCCTAATAAAAGAACAAGGCCAGAAACAGTAGGTTCAAATTTTGCAAGCTGCTGAGTTTGCTTAGCTGCTTGCGCATGATTTTTTAATAAATAGCGGTAAGTTGGAATGGCTTCTAGATTAGATACCACAACATCTGCTGATAGGCTTTCACCGTTTTCTAGTGTAATTCCAGTTGCCTTTGCTCCGCTTGTTGTGATTTCTTTTACCGGCGTATTTAGATGCACAGTGACGCCAAGTTCTTGAAGGAGCTTATCCATCGCTTCAGCAATTTTGTACATTCCGCCTTTTACGTAATAAATACCTAATCCTAGCTGAACGTGAGCAAGCTGTGTTAATACAGCCGGTGCATGATAAGGAGAAGAGCCGATGTACATAATTAAAAAATTAAACAATTGACGCAAATGTTTGTTTGAAAAATATTTGCGTGTAGTAGCATCCATAGATCTCATTGGATCCATTTGAAGCAGTTCTTTTACCGTGTGCATCGTTCGTAAATCGTGCAGTCCAGATAAACTTTTTTTATAAAAACTTTTTAAGTTCGATTCGTACATTTTATTTGCATAAGATAAATAGTCAAAAAAACCTTCAATGTCTTCTGGAGCAAGTTCTTGAAGCTGCTGAAGCATGCGAGGAAGGTCACTGGTCAAATCAATTTGTGTTCCATCTTGGAAAAAAGTTCTCCACTGAGGCTCAATTCGTTCTATTGTCAAGTAGTCGTGGATATTGCGACCTGCACTGTCAAACAGCTGCTCTAGCACCCACGGCATTGTTAAAATAGAAGGTCCCGTATCGAAAGAAAACCCTTTGCCGCTGCGAATATTTAACTTACCGCCAATTCGCTCGCTTTTTTCAACGACTGTTACATCATATCCATCAGCTGACAGACGAATAGCAGCTGACAGACCACCTAAACCTGCGCCTACAACAATTACTTTCTTTTTCATCTTTTTCCTCCTTATAAAACAAAAGCGAGTTGTCAACAATGTGTATAAAATGACTTCACGCAAAATAAAAATAGGTCTACAACTTTTTATTTTGTCCAGTTCGCTAATTTTCATACGTGAAGGAAAGGAGAAAGAGATGTCTTTTTTACTGGTTGCTCTTGTCTTGACAGGTACGCTTGTCATCACTATCCCTACATTTAAACGTGTAAAAATAGTAAGAAACGATATGTCATGTTTGTCCATTATTATTCCAGCTAGAAATGAAGAAAAAAACCTTACCTTTTTATTGCAGTCACTCCAGTTACAGAACGCTGACTTTGAAGTGATTGTTGTAGATGACAACTCAACAGATCATACTGAGCGGGTAGCCAAAGCATTTGGCGTGAAAGTAGTGCACCCGGGGACACTTCCAGCTGGATGGTTAGGAAAGTCATGGGCATGCTGGAATGGAGCAAGAGAAGCAAAAGGCTCGTTGCTTTTGTTTTTAGATGCTGATCTTACAGTAGAGAAAGACGGAATTGAAAAAGTATTTTTCTACTATCAACAGCAAGGGGGGGTGCTGTCGGTTCATCCTTATCATCTTGTTAAGAGGCCTTATGAAATGTTTTCTGCTTTATTTCACTATGTTACGTTTGCATCGATTGGCGCTTTTCACCCCTTTAAAAATTGGAAAAGTCCTTCCGTCGGTTTCGGGCAGTGCTTGCTTTGCAGCGCAGCCTCCTACTTTCAAAGCGGAGGCCACGAAGGGATAAAAAAAGAAGTGGTTGAAAATATGGCACTGGTTGAGAAAATGAGCAAACAAGGTGAATTTATTGCGTGTATGAGTGGACAAGGAGCTCTTTCCATGCGCATGTATCCAGATGGTATGAAAAGCCTGATAAGAGGGTGGAGTAAAAGCTTTGCTTCAGGTGCGGGGAAAACGGAAGCCATTTATTTATTTCTAGTAAGTTTATGGCTTACTAGCATGATTAATTATGTTCTTTTTTTACCTACTCTATGGAATCAACATGCAGGCTTGGCAATTAGCAGTTATGTTTGCTATGTCAGTCTCTTATTTAATAGCTTAAGAAAAATAGGTTCGTTTACTTTTTTTTCTTTGTGCTTATTTCCTATTCACGTGCTGTTTTTTCTGGGCCTATTCGTATGGTCTTTCATCCAAACAGCGGTGAGAAAGCAAGTTAAATGGAAAGAACGCAGCATATCTATAGAAGAAGAAAAAAAGAAGAAAGTGATAAAATGACAGGTGCTCAGCTCTTAATTAATATCATGGCATGGTTTGTGATTCACATGTTCATCGCCTACAGGTGCGCAAAAATTTCTGCCTTTTATTTAAAAAAAGACCTTGCGCTGTTTAAGGTTCACAGCTGGGAAACAGTTGGAATATATAAAAAATTCGGGGTGCACCGATGGAAAACCTGGCTTCCTGATGCAGGAAAGCTATTTAAACGAGGGTTTTATAAAAAGAAATGGGAGAGTAGAACGAAGGAATATGCACAGCTTTTTTTAATGGAAACAAATCGAGCAGAGTTAACTCACTGGATCAGCATACTTCCTTCTATTCTTTTTTTTATATGGAACTCTCCTTCTATAGGTGTTTGGATGGTTATTTATGCGATTATTGCAAACGTACCGTTTATTTTGGTTCAACGATATAATCGAATACGGATTCATCAAGTCGTTTTAAAACTCAAACGAAATTAATTAACATGCCTTTGGCTCCGAGTAGGGGCCTCGGTTTTTATCTTTTTCTCCTTATTTGAAGACAATAATTTCTTGGATAAAAGAAAAAAAGAAGCAAAGGCGATATAAATACTAAAAAACACTAAAAATCCCCATAAGCCTGCTATGGCATCATCAAATTCCATGTTGCCCCGGGTAGTAATTCCTTGCTGAATTTCAATAGCAAAAACTAAGACAAGCATAACGGTAAGAGTATAGATAAAAGAAATAGCTGTAATACTAAATTTCCATTTTGACAATAATTTAAAGATCATATAAACGCTTAAAAACGTGAGCAGTCCAATAATGCCAATAATCCAGAAGTGAAGTTCTTTATCTGAAAGAGAAAATCCTAGTAAATAAAAAATATAAATTAATCCATCGTGCAATACATTAATAATATTTGTAATGAAAACAATACATTCTTTCATTTTTTCTCCTTTATAAAAATGTAAGACGTTTAAACTTCTAGGTATACAAGTATACGTAGCCCGTACTCATTCCAATTTTATATAAAAAATGCACTTTCTAGATCAAATATTAAAGAGATCTGAAATTTCAAATAATATTTATAATTTATATTATAAACAAAAAGGTAAAAAAATAAAAATTTTCGATGCAAACTGACACATTTTTTTCATATTTAAAGAAAGAAATAACTCAGAATATGTGGTTTACTGTAGAAAGAAAAGAAAATAAGAGGCATTGATATAACAAATATTCACAAGTGCTTTTATGCATTCTCTTGTAAAGCAGAAGGAAAACTAAGGCAAGTGTTAAATTTATATGTATAGTGGACAAAATAAAAAATAAATATAAAATAGTGAAACCTAAAGAGAAGCTGTCCGTATTAAATAGTGAGAAGAAAAAAGCGCAGGATATATTTGTGTTTGAAAGCCGATAGAGCTGGGAATAAGAAAGTAGTTATTTTCTCACGTTTGGTGAAAATTATACGTAGCGGTGTTGACAATTTTTTTTAAAGAGTTAAAATGTGAAAGAACAGATTAGCTCTCTTACATTTTTTGTAAGGGAGATTTCTTTTTACATTTACTATAAAAATAAAAGTGAGCTTAAATTTCAATAGAGACAGAGGTGGGAATATGAAACAGCTCATGACAAACGGTAAAAATATTTTTTCGAAACAGCTGCCGTTATTTCTAATTGCAGTTTTGTTGTTTTGGATTAAAACGTATACCGTTTATCGTATCGAATTTAACTTAGGGCTAGATAATTTTATGCAAAAGTTCTTACTTTTCATAAACCCAATTGGTTCGGCAATTTTCTTTTTTGCCATTGCATTACTATTTAAAGGGCGCGGAAAAGTACGAGCACTGCTTGGAATGAATTTTTTACTTTCATTCATCCTGTACGCAAATGTAGTGTACTATCGCTTCTTTAATGATTTTATTACTGTTCCTGTATTGACTCAGTCAAACAACTTTGGTCAATTAGGCGGCAGTGCTATGGCTTTAATCAGCCCAACTGATATTTTATACTTCACAGATTTCTTTATTCTTTTAGTTTTAGTACTATGGAAAAAAGTTGACTTACCAGCAACAATTAGTCGACGTACTGTGACAGGTGTATTTTTATCAGGGATTTTATTCTTAAGTGCCAACATTGCACTAGCGGAAATGGATCGTCCTCAACTATTAACGAGAACATTTGACCGCAACTATTTAGTAAAATATTTAGGAACGTATAACTATACGATCTATGACATCATCCAGAGCTCGAAATCTTCAGCACAGCGCGCGCTAGCAGATAGCAGTGATGTGGCTGAGGTAGAGAACTATGCAAAAGCAACGTATGCTGAGCCGAACAAAGAATATTTCGGTCAAGCAAAAGGCAAAAACGTTATCTATATTTCATTAGAATCACTTCAGTCATTTATGATTGGTTATAAGTTAAATGGTGAAGAAGTAACGCCATTCTTAAATTCACTATTAAAAGATCAGAACACAATGTATTTCGATAACTTCTTCCATCAAACAGGGCAAGGTAAAACGTCAGATGCTGAATTCATGATGGAGAACTCATTATTCGGCTTACCTCAGGGTTCTGTATTTACAACAAAAGCAAATAACACCTATCAGTCGCTATCTGGTATTCTAGATCAGCAAGGCTATACAACATCTGTGTTCCACGGAAATGGAAAATCGTTCTGGAACCGTGATGAGATGTATAAATCAATGGGTGTAGAAAAATTCTTTGATTCAGCTTATTACAATATGTCAGACGAAGATACGCTGAACTATGGTTTAAAAGATAAACCATTCTTTAAAGAATCAATGCCGTACCTAAAAGGCTTAAAGCAGCCATTTAGCGCGAAGTTCATTACGTTATCAAACCACTTCCCTTATCCATTAGATAAGGAAGACCAAACGATTGGACCTCATAATACGGGAGATAAGTCAGTTGACCAATACTTCCAAACGGCTCGTTATTTAGATGAATCAATCAAGCAATTCTTTGAGGACTTACAGGCCTCTGGCTTAGCAGACAATACGATGGTTGTGATGTACGGTGACCACTATGGTATTTCTGAAAACCATAAGCGTGCAATGGGCAAAGTAATGGGTAAAAACATCAATGATTTTGAACAAGCTCAACTGCAGCGCGTACCATTATTTATTACTTCACCAGGCCTTAAAGGCGGCGTAAATCATACGTATGGTGGAGATGTAGATGTTCGTCCAACAGTGATGCATTTATTAGGTCTTGATACAAAAGACTATATTGACTTTGGTACAGACTTATTATCAAAAGAACATCAGCAAGTTGTACCTTTCCGTAACGGTGATTTTGTTACACCGAAGGTAACAAAAGTTGATCAGAAAGTGTATGACAACGCAACGGGCAAGCAGCTTTCAGATAAGGAAGCGAAACAGTATGATAAGTATGATGAACTAGTTAAGAAAAAGCTAGAACTATCAGATAAACTTGTTTACGGAGACTTACTCCGCTTTCATACACCAGAAGGGTTCAAACCAATTGAACGTTCGAAGTATGATTACAACAAGCGCGAAGATCAATAAAAAACAGGCAGCTATAAAAGCTGCCTGTTTTTTTGTTTTGTGAAACTTTTAAGGGATTTATCCGTATATAAATTATAACAGTAATCGTTTTAAGAGATGGGAAGACAATGGTATAATATGTATACGTTTAAAAGTTCGGTCACATTTAAGATAGGAGTGAAAGCGATGAAAGTCGTTCGAATCATAAAAAAGATTCTTGCCATTTGGGTAACAGGAGCAGTAGCCGTTCCGGTCAGCTATTTTGGATTCAGTACCACGATGATTCAATCCGTTGGCATTAGTATAGGAGTAATGGTCGTGATGAGCCTGTTTTTTATTATGAGCAGTGCTCGACGTCATTATCAAAATCCATATAGAGAAGAAATTGCATACGTGCGTCATCAAGTAAAAGAGGCAAGAAAGCAATTAAGAACCATTGGAAGCTATCGTTTTAAAATTCGGTCTGTTCATATGTGGACAGAACTTTCTAAACTATACAAAGTAGGCAAAAGCATCATTGAAATGGTAGAAAAAGAGCCCGCACGATATAAAGATGTTCAGCCCTTTTTTACGAACTACTTACAATCAACGGTTACCGTCATTGAAAGGTATATGTTTTTATTATCAAAACCAACGAAAAGCATAGAAGTAAAAGAAAGTCTTCATGAAGCGGAAGACATGCTGCGCGGGTTATCAGGGAAGTATGAGCATTTATTAACAAATGCTCTTTCACAAGATAAGCTGACATTAGATGTAGAGCTTAAAGTGCTAAAGCAAGCATTTGAAGAAGAGCAGCCGTATATACCGACAGCTACTAATCGCACAAAGTAATGTAAATGCAAAGGATGGGATTTTATGATGAAAGAATATGATCAAAATAAATCGTTAGATGCGCTGCTTGATGATCCTTTTGCTTCGCCTACCCCGCAGTTACAACCGGATACTCGCGCTGCAAAAAGAAACACATACGATGATTTGACACCGGAATATCAGGAAAAAGCGCAGAAAATCGCAAATCAAATTGATTATAAAAATCAGCAGGCTATCTTACAGTACGGGGTAGCAGCTCAGTCAGAACTATCTCAGTTTTCTCAATCTGTACTACAGCATGTTCAAACGAAAGATACGGGACCAGTAGGAGACGTTATAGGAGATTTGATGAGTAAGATTCGCCAAGTAAATCCCGATGACTTTTCTTCAAAGAAAAAAGGAGTCATCGGTCGATTGTTTTCAGGAGTCTCTAGGCCTATTCAAAATTTATTAACAAAATATCAAAGCATTAATGTTGAAATTGATAAAATTGCAGATAAGTTAGAGCGCTCAAAACAAATGCTGTATCGAGACATTACAATGTTAGATAGCTTATATGATAAAAATAAACAGTTTTACGAGGCGCTTAACGTCTACATTGCAGCGGCAGAATACAAGTTAGTGGCGCTGCAGAATGAAACGCTGCCCCAGCTTCAGCAAACAGCCTCTCAAAAAAATGACTACTTAATGGCTCAGGAGGTCAATGATTTAAATCAATTTATCAATAGGCTAGAAAAACGAGTGCACGATTTAAAGCTGAGCCGTCAAATTGCCATTCAAAGTGCACCGCAGATTCGATTAATTCAAGAAGTCAATCAGACCCTTGTGGAAAAAATTCAAAGCTCTATTTTAACAGCTATTCCACTTTGGAAAAATCAAGTAGTCATCGCAACCACTTTATTACGCCAAAAGAAAGCAATGGAAGCCCAAAAACAAGTATCTAAGACAACAAACGACTTGCTTACTAAAAATTCAGAGCTGCTCAAGCAGAATACAATTGAAGTAGCTCGTGAAAACGAGGCGGGGATTGTCGATATCGAAACATTGAAAAAAACGCAGTCCGACTTGATTACTACGTTAGAAGAAGTACTAAAGATACAAGAAGAAGGGCGTACGAAGCGTACCGAGGCAGAATCAGAGCTGTATCAAATGGAAAAAGATTTAAAAACTAAACTGTTAGATATGAAATAAAGAAAAAGTCGGTTTACACACTTTGTAAACCGACTTTTTTTCTGATTTATGCATTTTGAAGCGTTCTCGCCATTTCCAAAAGCGGAGTTAAATCCCTTTCGGATTTAGGAGCAAAGATCGTTAATCGGAAAGTAGGGTGTTGATTTTGCTTTCGAACAAGAAAGCCGTATGCATTACTTTTATCATCGGACGCTTTGTACGCAGCTTCTATCTCTAAGCTAGAGTGAATGAGGTGCGTGTCAAGGGAAGCCACTTCCGAAAAGCCAGCTCTTAAAATTTCTTTTGTTTCTTTCTTCAGCTCCTCTACACTTTTATTTGAGGGAAACACTTCAATCCGCATCCACAAAGCATCATTTTTTTTATTGTAAATGACATCTTTTCGGGGCTCTTCTTCTGTAAACTCGTATCCTTCTAGTACGTAAAGCGTATAGTTTTGATTACTGCTTCTTTTAAGATAACCAACATCTGTTCTGCTGCTTCCTTTGTAAGGATAGGTGAAGTTTTGCTGTGGCAAGCGTTCTCTTGGAATTTCTTTTTGTGTGTTGATAAGCTCTTCGCGAAAAGCAGTTGAGCAGCCACTCATCAAACATATAAAACAAACAAGAAATATCTTTTTTTTCATAGCTGGCTTCCTTATCTATTTTCATTCATGCGTTTTTACTGAGTCAACAATTGAAATTAACTTTTTTTCATCATCAGAATTTTTAGCCGTAACCATCGTGATTTTTAAAGCAGGGTGCCCCTTTGTTTCTCTTAATACATATAGTTTTGCCGTTTCTTTTTTACTCCCAGACATAGATGCAAACACAACGGGTTGAATAAATGGGAATGTAGAAGAAATTTTTAACGATTTTCCAAACTGGTCATCAAACAATTCTTTTGAACGACCTAGATATGATTTGCTTGTACTTTCTTTCCCGGAAAGGACTTCAATTCGCATCCACGTATAGGGAGTCTTGGTTGAAAAAAGAATATCTTTTCCATTTTCTTCTTTTTGAAGCGTATATTCACCGGGCAATGAAAGAGAATATCCTTGTTCGCTTACGGTGAGCTGCTGATGTTTCTCGTTGCTTTCACTGATTGCTTTAACAGAAGGCAGTATAACCATGGTTCCGCTTATTATTAACAGAAGCGCTAAATAAAATTTTCGCATGTATATATCTCCTATTCAAAACGCTAGACAGCGTGTAATTGCTATATAAAAATGTTTTGCCATGTGAGAACCCGTAGGTTTATTTTTGACTTTTTGGTAAACCTAAAAACACAATCAATTAGTAATGGAGAGAAGACTATGAAAAACCGTAAATCAACTTCTACAGCTAATCGCCGTCAACAGCGCGTGTGTTTGGGTAATGAACGATTATTTGCAGTTGGTATTAAAGCGTTTATTGACAATACGCATGAATCACACCTAGACAAAAAAGGAGGTCATTGAGTGAAATGGTGCTTGTCAATTATTATTATTGTTTCCATTAATTTCTACGGTATTCAGGTGGATGCTGCAAAGAAGAGCAGATTTTATTATGAAAGAAAAGGAGATATCGTGTGGGAAGTTCCCATGAAAGATGAGAAGTTAATTGCGCTTACATTTGATGATGGACCAGATCCTAAATATACGCCGACTATTTTAAATTTATTGCAAAAGTACGGTGCCAAAGCAACTTTTTTTGTAGTCGGCGATCGAATAACGTCGTTTCCCAAGCTTGCTCAAAGAGAAGTTCGTGAAGGTCATGAACTTGCTAATCATACATATAGCCATTTGAAAGTAAGGGGCCAGGAAGTAGAGAGAATTGAACAAGAAATTGAAAAAGCGGATGAACGTATACAAGCTATTACAGGAATAAAACCTTACCTGTTTCGTCCGCCTACTGGCTATTATGACGATCGGGTAGTAAAAGCTGCTAAAAATCAGCAGTATACGATTATTCTTTGGTCTTGGCATCAAGATACATTTGATTGGAGAAATCCAGGCGTCGATAAAATTGTAAGTCAAGTGCTTAACCATGCCAGGTCAGGAGATATTGTATTGTTTCATGATACGGGAGGAGATCGAACCCAAACCATTGAAGCATTAAAACAAATTTTACCGAAGTTAAAGGAAGAGGGGTATAAATTTGTCACGGTCTCAGAACTTTTAAAACATCATCCCAATTATAAATCTCTTTATTTGATGCAACAGCAAAAACAGCACTCCGTTCAATAAGCGGGTGCTGTTTTTCCAGTAAAAGCTTTAGCCAATCTTTTAACTGGTTTTTCCTTCTCTTTCGTCCCCATCAGACGTATTTTTTTGGAAAAATGCTTTTACTTTATCTCGTTTTTTCTTTGAAATAAGAATATATAATGTATCACCTGCAAAAATTTGTGTATTTCCTCTAGGTGTAAGTAATTTATCATCTCGAATAACAGCAGTCACTAAAATATCTTCAGGGAGGTGAAGTTCTTCAAGCGATTTTCCTGATATATCTGCATGTTCCACGAGCTTCAACTCAATCATTTCATTTTTGGTTTTGCCCATCGAAACAAGCTCGAGACTGTGAGGAACCGTCTCTTTTTCACCTTGAGAAAGGTTTAGAAATTTGGCTAAAGGAGCGATTGTTGCTCCTTGAAGAAGAGCGGAAGTTAAGACAACAAAGAAAACGACGTTAAAAATGAGCGTGCTGTTCTCCAAACCTGCCATCATAGGATAAGTAGCCAATACAATTGGAACAGCTCCTTTTAAACCGGCCCAAGAAATAAACAGTTTTTCTTTGGATGAGTATTTAGCAAACATCATCGAAAGAAATACGCCGAGTGGACGAGCGACAAACATAAGTAAAAGAGATAACAGTATACCCTGCCAAATAATATCTAGCAGTTGATTAGGAAAGACAAGAAGGCCGAGTAAAATAAACATTAAAATTTGCATCATCCATGCAAAACCTTCGTTAAAGCGGACAATTGTGTGACGATAAGTTAGATCTGCATTTCCTACTACCACTGCCATTACATATACAGCAAGTAGACCGCTTGCTTCTACAAATGTGGAAATTCCATAGGTCAAGGCGGCCAATGACAATGTAAGAACAGGATAAAGTCCTGAAGAATCCAAATTAATTCGATTAATAATCCAAACGGATGCTTTTCCAAGTACTAAACCAAGTAATAGTCCGATTCCCATTTGCCAAAAGAAATTAAGGATTAATGAGAGGATTGGAGAGTCTGGATGTTGAATTAATTCAATAATAGAAACGGTTAAGAAGATGGCCATCGGATCATTGGAACCAGATTCTGCTTCTAGCGTGGAGTTTAGTTTTTGGCGGATGTTCTGTGTCCCGAGTACAGAGAACACGGCTGCAGCATCTGTAGAGCCAACGATTGCCCCAAATAAAAAGCCTTCAAGCCAAGTAACGCCTAAAATATATTTGGCAAGTACGCCGGTTAAAACTGTCGTAATGAGGACTCCGAAAGTAGCTAATGAAACGGAAGGGCGAACAACGCGTTTGACATCTTTCCATTTGGTCTGCACGCCTCCATCAAAAAGAATAATGATAAGCGCTAATATTCCGAATCCTTGTGTTAAAAGAGCATTGTCAAAGTAGATGTAGTGGCTAACAACCATTCCTACGATGATAAAAAGTACGAGCGAAGGGACCCCAAGGCGAGTAGAGAACTTTGCAGTAAGTACCCCTATGACAAGGAGAATAGATAATAAAAGAATTGAATGGTCTACCGTAAAATCCAAAAAATACACCTCTTTTGTTCAAAATTTTTATGTAAGCATTAAGCGAGGTTCCTCTATGATAATTGTAGCATAATGGATTTAAAACCTTGAGAAATCTGCTTATCAAAAAAAGAGATGCATAAACATCTCTTTTTTGGTCATGTATGAATAACGGGGATAGATTATTAGTTGACATCTTGCTCGTGATAAAGATGAGGTGCTTTAAATGGTGCTCTCTTTTTATCGGAAGAACCTTGTTGATCGGGACGGGAACGATCGTAAATAGCTGTTCCAACAATCTCAGCCACATCTTGAAGTTTTTCTTTGCTTATTTTATCAAGGGTATCTTCAGGGGAATGATACCAAGGTTCAGACGGACTGTGAATAAATAGAGCAGCCGGTATTCCTGCCTCTGCAAAAGGAACATGATCACTTCGGCCGCCAGCTTGGAATGGCGTAGGTGATCCATTTAATCTTGTACTTGAAGCTTGAGCTAATTCTGTGACAAGGTTTGGTGTTCCATCAGCTGTATTCATCACTAAATCTCCCGCATCTCGACTTCCTACCATGTCTAAATTAAACATTCCAACAATACGATTTTTCTCATCTTCAGATAACTCACTAACATAATGCTCGGATCCTAGTAAGCCTACTTCTTCAGCTCCGAATGTAACAAATCGCAGTTCTGTATCAGTAGGAAGACTTTTAAATACGCGAGCTAATTCAAGCACCATTGCTGTTCCAGAAGCATCGTCATTTGCCCCAGGCGCTCCGGCTACAGAATCATGATGAGCGCCTACTACAATAATATCATTTGTTCCTTTTTTCTTAAAAGTAGAAGGCTTAGTAGCGGTTACATTATAAGATGTTCGCTCACTTACGACAGCTCCTTCAATTTTTACTGTACCTGAAGGTTTTTCGCCTTTTTGAATAGAAGTAAGAATCTTTTCACCTTCTTCTTTGGTTACAGCAAGAGACGGAATGTAGTTATCATTAGCGCCGCCAAGCGTTCCGTTTAGCTCACCGTCTGTATTATTAAAAATAATGACGGCTGCAGCCCCTTTTTCAGCAGCATTTAATACTTTTTCACCAAAAGTAATAGTGCCTCGCTGAACTAATACAATTTTACCTGTCACATCTTTGTTTGCTAAATTATCTTTTGTACCCAGCCCTCCATCTACAATTTCAGCTGTGACATTTCCATTGGTGGTATAAGTAAAAGTTGTTGGAGAGTAGCTGGTACCGTTTACGCTTAGTGAAAAACTAGCTGCTGGTGTGTAACCGGTAAATGTAAAAGGCTCTACTGCGCTCTCATAGCCTAGTTTAGACAAACGCTTTTGAACAAATGTAGCAGCTTCGCGTTCAGATTCAGTTCCTGCCACACGAGGTTTTTTTGAGAGATACGCAATGTCTTGATAAATTTTCTCGGAATTTACTTTTTTTAATACTTTTTGTTCAGAACTTTGATTGTGAGAAACATTTGCAGAAGTAGAAGCTTGTACACTTGTAAAAGATAAAGTCAAACTTGTTGCTACAGCCAAAGAAATCACGGTTTTTTTCATTAAAATCCCCCTAAATTTATCGATGTAGTTGGTACTATTCGAATTTACAATATTAAGAAAATACAAAAAAGAGCATTATTACCTAAATGTTCCAGAGTATTCCATATCTAAATTCCTATTTTAATAGAGAAAATAATTCAAATAAAATGAAAATGCGGAAACAAATAAAGGGGATAAAAGAAACTGTGTCAAAAGTAATAAAAAAAGGTATTAGATAAGAATAAAAAAATAAGGTAAACTAGTTTAAAAGTAAGAAGAATGTTCAGAACTTAATTGATGAGACATAGAGAGTGTTCACGTAAAAAACAAAGGCTGGTGGGAAATATTGATAAAAAATAGGGAGGGTGTACGAAAAGCAGCGGCGGTTGCTGGTCTTCTGGTTGTAGGGGTGTACATCGTCTTTCAAACAATGGCATTTTTTAAAGGAGCATATGCTCTTAGCAGTTTGATAAAAGATAGTTTACTAGTGGGCATAACGGCTGGCACGTTTTATTTACTTCATAAGCGTTCGGTTCATACACAGGTGTCTGATGAACAGTATCAGCTTGCTACATTAATAAACTCAATGCCAGATTTTATTTGTTTTAAAGATGGAGCTGGCAAATGGTTGGCGGTGAACGATTTTGGAAGAGAACTTTATCATTTAAAGGGTATTGATTACAGGGGTAAAACCGATGCAGAACTTGGAGAGCTTGTGCCGTTCTTTCAAGCCGCTTTCTTACACTGTATTTCATCGGATGAAGAAGCTTGGAGAAAAAAGGAAAAGGTACGCATGGAAGAAGCATTTGAAATACCAAACGGCGAGGTCAAAACATTTGATGTTATTAAAGTACCTGTGTTTTTTGATGATGGCTCAAGAAAAGCTCTTATCACGATTGGACGAGATATCACTCAGCAAAAGCTTGCAGAAGCGCTTCTGATAAAAAAGGAAAAGCTTTCTGTAGTAGGCGAATTAGCTGCTGGAATTGCCCATGAAATTAGAAATCCGCTTACGAGTATTAAAGGGTTTGTTCAGCTCATGAAAGAAACAGACCGATCCGCGGTAGGGTATGCTAATATCATGCTTGATGAGCTGGAACGAATTAATGGTATTGTCAGTGAAATGCTCCTGTTGTCAAAACCTGAAAGTGAACATTTTCGCGTGTTTTCTCTTACAGAAGCGGTTAAGTATGTAATGAGTTTAACTTCCCATGAAGCTTTATTGAAAAACATTGACTTCTTATACGATGAACAAACAAGTAAAGCTAGTGTGTATGGAAATAAAAATCACCTTATTCAAGTATTACTTAATGTTTTTAAAAACGCAATTGAAGCCATGGATAAGCCTGGGAATATTTACATTACAATCAAAACAGCGCAGGATGACCATATTTTTATAGAAGTTAGAGATGAAGGAGTAGGAATTTCTAAAGACCGTCTAGAACATATAGGAGAACCGTTTTTTACTTTAAAAGAAAAAGGAATGGGGCTTGGATTAACAATCAGCTCCAAAATTATTCATGATCATCACGGTACCCTGCAGATTGAGAGTGAACAGAACAAAGGGACGATTGTTAAAATCCGACTGCCTCTGTATGTAAAAGATACGGCGGTTTTTGCAAGCAAATGAAATGTTGTAAACGAAAAGTAATGAAAACGTCATCCATTTCTTATTGCTAAACGCAGCCGTACATGATGTAATAAAAGAAACGAACATGTCAGGAAGGTAGCAAAATGAGACGTGCAGATCAAAAAATTATATTACCGTATACACCGGAAAATTTAAGAATGCTATTGCTTCAAGTATGTGACGGAGAAAATCCGTTTTCCCATCAAGACCTTGCGTATTGGTGTGATAAATATACTCTCCATTATTATGAGTATGAAGCGGATGAAACGCAGTGGATGAATGATATGCAGCAGACAGATAATAGGCAAGATCTAGCTAAATCTTATGCCATTGCTAAAGATATTGGCTGGCAGTGGTACTTTTATATGGCTAGAGGAACGACGCTATCTGATATTCAATATGTCGAGCTTCACGAACTAGAATTACCTAGACATTTGTTTGTAAAATGGCTGAATGAATTATATGAAATGTAATCCTATATATGAATTGTAGTACATCCGGTCTGATGAAAGAAAGGCCATCTCTGGTAACGGAGCAAAAGACCACTGAAGTACATACAAGCGTAAAATAGAAAGCTAAGGAAAATCCTTAGCTTTTTTGTTTTGTCAAAATTATTCAAAAAAACTGTCTTTAGGAAAAAATACAAAACCTAGTTGACTTATTGGTATTGTTGTATTATAAGTAATAGAGACATAAATTATGGAAAAATCACAGGGGGAACATCTATGAATAACTTATTAGTCATTCTAAACATCCTTATTATGCTGGCACTGCTTGCGGGGCTGTTTATGATGCAGAAAAAACATGTATCATTTTCAAAGCGTGTGTTTACGGCGCTTGGACTAGGGATTATTTTTGGCTTTGCTCTTCAGTGGGTGTATGGTCCGACTCATGAAGTAACGATAACGACCGCCGATTGGTTTAGCATTGTAGGAAGCGGATATGTGAAGTTTCTTCAAATGATTGTCATGCCGCTTGTATTTGTGTCGATCGTAGCGGCATTCACTCGCTTAAAATTGACGAGCAACATTGGAAAGATTAGTAGTTTAATTATTGGCATTTTGCTTGTTACAACAGCGATAGCAGCTGCTATTGGTATTTTTACAACGACGAGCTTTAATTTAGAATCTGTCCAAATTACAAAAGGGGAAGCGGAACTTCAGCGCGGAGAGGACTTAGAAAACAATTTATCTAGTCTAGAAGCAAAAACAATCCCGCAGCAAGTAGTAGAATTATTACCAGCTAACCCGTTCCTTGACTTAACAGGCGCACGTTCAACTTCCACGATTGGCGTTGTCATCTTTGCAGCATTTGTGGGAATTGCATATTTAGGCGTGAAGCGTAAAAAGCCAGAGGAAGCAGCGTTATTTTCAAAAATTATTGATACGCTGTATGCAATTGTGATGCGTGTAGTGACGCTAATTCTTCGTTTAACTCCTTATGGGGTACTTGCAATTATGACCAAAACAGTAGCAACGAGTGATGTTGATGCAATTGTTAAACTTGGAAAATTTGTTGTAGCATCATATGTCGCATTGGCAGCTATGTTTATCGTTCACTTAGTTATTCTAACAATCATCGGTGTAAATCCGATCACATATGTTAAGAAAGTATTTCCTGTATTGGCGTTTGCCTTTACTTCTCGTACGAGTGCTGGAGCATTGCCTTTGAATGTTAACACACAAACAAGACAGTTAGGGGTTCCAGAAGGAATTGCGAATTTTGCAGGTTCATTTGGTCTTACAATCGGTCAAAACGGATGCGCTGGAATATATCCAGCTATGTTAGCCGTTATGATTGCACCAACGGTAGGTATTGATCCTTTAACGCCTTCATTTATTTTCACGTTGATTGCCATTGTAGCAATTAGTTCGTTTGGCGTAGCAGGGGTTGGCGGAGGAGCGACATTTGCGGCTTTACTTGTATTATCTTCTATGAATTTGCCCGTAGCGCTAGCAGGCTTATTAATTTCAGTAGAACCACTGATTGATATGGGACGTACGGCACTTAATGTAAGTGGAAGCATGACAGCCGGAGTCGTAACTAGTAAACTAACAAAAGAGTTAGATACAAACGTATACAACGATCAAACCATCTCACCTGAAACAGCAGAAGTGTAAAAGAGATACGGCATCCATAGTTAACATTGTTAACTATGGATTTTTTTTCTTTATCCGCATAAAATAGGAAAAAATACTTATGATAACGCTTTCAAAAAAGGTTATAGTGAAAAATGTGTACGTACTTTATTTTACGGGAGGGTTTTAATTGAAACGTAGTTGGACTAAATATGCAATGGTACTGACGGCTTTACTCTTACTAGTAAGCTCTTTTTTTAGCCCGTTTATGCAATCGTTTGCATCTGCAGCGGATACCACAAAACTCACGATTCACTATCAGCCTGCTTCAAACGATACAAAAGAATGGGGATTATGGGTTTTTCCTGAAGGAGGAGAAGGGAAGCCTTACGCATTTACAGGGGAAGATCAATTTGGAAAAGTAGCGGAAGTTGAACTACCCGGTACTTATGACAAAGTAGGTTTTATTGTACGAACCGAGTCGTGGGAAAAAGATGGAGGAGACCGCTTCGTTTCAGTGGAGAACGGTGAAGGAGAAGTATGGGTAAAAAGTGGAGATGAACATACATATACGTCTCCTCCTGACGGTGAATATCGAGATTTACCGGAATTTGATAAAGTAAACGTTACCTTAAACTATCATCGGTACGATGGAGATTACAGCGGGTGGAACATTTGGACATGGCCAGGTGATGAAAAAGAAGGCAAGCAAATCGAATTTACGGAAGACACGAATTTTGGGAAGAAAGCAACTTACACAATTAACAGTGGAAGTGGTAATTTATTTGACAAAATTGGTTTTATTGTACGCCATTCTACTAGTGATAGCGATTGGGAAAATAAAGACGGAGGAAACCGCTTTATTACCAAGGTTGGGAAAGATGGGAATGTAGAAGTATGGATTGTTCAAGGGCAAAATCGAATTTATTATGATAGAGCTGTAGTAGATATCACTCGGAAAATCACGAAAGCGACTATGGATGCATTTAATCAAATTACATTAGAAACAAACGTACCGTTCGATTCTTCTAAGAGTGTAGGAGACATTGAAATTGACGGAGCTCAAATTGAGAAAGTGACACCTTATAAAGAGGGAGGAGACTCTGTTACTACTAAAGTTAAAATCATAACAAAACAGCCTCTGGACGTTACAAAAACGTATAAAGTTAAGCAAAAAGGATACGGATCAGCTGATGTAGTCAATGGAAATGTCGTGCGTACGAAAGAATTTGACGAAAAGTATGCATATAGCGGAAACGATTTAGGAAACACATATTCTAAGAAACAAACAAATTTTCGCGTATGGGCTCCAACTGCAAGCGAAGCCAAGCTAGTGACTTATTCGTCATGGAACTCGAAAGCTTTAAAAGAAATTTCTATGACTAAAAGTGAAAAAGGAACGTGGAAAGCGGAGTTAAAAGGAAATCAAGATGAACTAATTTATACGTACAAAGTAAAAATTGGGAACGTCTGGAATGAAGCGGTTGATCCATATGTACGAGCAACAACGGTCAATGGAGATCGCGGAGTCGTCGTAGATTTGGCTAAAACAAATCCGAAAAAGTGGAGTACAAATAAGCCGAAATTTAAAAATCCAGAAGATGCCATTATCTATGAACTGCACGTACGAGATTTATCGTCTCAAAAAGAGAGCGGTATCAAAAACAAAGGAAAATATTTAGGCGTAGCGGAGTGGAATACGAAAGGACCAAATGGAGTAAAAACAGGACTCAGTCATATTAAAGATTTAGGTGTAACGCACGTCCAGTTCCTGCCTATTTACGATTATCGTACGGTGGATGAAACGAAATTAAACGAGCCGCAGTTTAACTGGGGATATGATCCGAAAAATTATAACGTCCCAGAAGGCTCCTATTCAACAAACCCATATAATCCTAAGACTAGAATTATTGAGCTCAAACAAATGATTCAAACGCTTCATGACAAGCAGCTTCGCATGGTAATGGACGTTGTTTATAATCACGTGTATGCAGTGAGTGAGCATAGTTTTGATAAACTAGTTCCAGGCTACTACTTCCGTTATAAAGAAGATGGAACTCTATCCAACGGAACAGGTGTTGGAAACGACACGGCGTCTGAACGGAAAATGGTTCGGAAGTTTATCGTAGATTCTGTTGCGTATTGGGCAAAAGAGTACCACATTGACGGGTTTCGGTTTGATTTAATGGGGATTCACGATACAAAGACAATGAATGAAGTGAGAAAGAAATTAGATGAACTTGATCCTTCCATTATCGTCTTAGGAGAGGGCTGGGATCTAGGAACCGAGCTTGACGCTAAGCTCAAAGCTAACCAGAAAAACGCTCAGGATATGAAGCGCATCGCTCACTTTAATGACGGTATGCGGGATGGTCTTAAAGGCAGCGTATTTTTTGATCATGACAACGGATTTGTGAATGGAAAGCAAGGACAAGAAAAGCTCATACAGCAAAGTATAGCAGCTGGAATTGATTATGATCGTTCAACTGCCACGTATGAAGATCCAGATCAAGTTGTTACGTATGTAGAAGCGCACGATAACCATACGTTATGGGATAAGCTTCAGCTGACGAACCCTGCTGACACCGAGCAAACGAAAAAGCAAATGCACAAGCTTGCTTCTTCTATTATTTTAACATCTCAAGGAATGAACTTTATACATGCAGGTCAAGAGTTTATGAGAACAAAAGGCGGAGACCATAACAGCTATCAGTCACCCGATTCTGTCAATCAGCTAGATTGGAAGCGCCGAGCAGCTTTCAGCCAAGAAGTAAATTACATGAAGGGACTTATTGCGCTTCGAAAGCAATATTCGTCATTTAGAATGACGAGTGCACAGGCTATTCATCAAAATTTACGCTTTGTTGATGCACCAGCAAACGTAGTAGGTTATACGTTAAATGCTAAAGCTAATAAAGATAAAGCAAACGAAATAATGGTGATTCATAATGCAAATAAACAAGCTCAAACGGTTCATTTGCCTTCTAACAGAACGTGGAGATTACTTGTTGACGGCGAGCGGGCCGGAACAAAAACGCTCCGTACGGTGAAAGGAAATACAATAAACGTTTCGCCTCTTTCGACATTTGTACTAGTAAGATAAGTTTTAGATAGCTAGAATGCATGTAGAAAAATTCAGAATATTGTATGCAAAATTGTTGATTTTACTAGATAACATGGTAAAATATTCATTGTTAGCGTTTTCAAAATTCGTGGGGAGGTATGTATTTGATGCAAAATCTTGGAGCGAAAAAAGTTGAAATGAGTCCGAAAGTAGTGGAGTTTTTAAAAGGAGTTAAACAGCTATACATTAATGGCGAATGGGTAGACTCTGTTTCAGGAAAAACGTTTGAAACAGTAAATCCAGCAACGGGTGAAAAGTTGGCAGATGTAGCTGAAGCAAATCCAGAGGATATTGATCGCGCCGTCAGAGCGGCTAGAGAAGCCTTTGATCATGGACCTTGGACAAAGATGTCAGCAGCTGAAAGAAGTCGACTTATTTATAAATTAGCTGATTTAATGGAAACACATCAATTGGAACTTGCGCAGCTTGAAACGCTTGATAACGGAAAACCAATTCGTGAAACATCAAATGCAGACATTCCATTAGCCATCGAACATTTCCGCTACTTTGCAGGGTGGTCAACTAAAATGGTTGGACAAACTATTCCTGTGCAAGGAGCGTATTTTAACTATACGAGATATGAACCAGTAGGAGTTGTTGGCCAAATTATTCCGTGGAACTTCCCGCTTTTAATGGCCGCTTGGAAGCTCGGAGCCGCTTTGGCAACTGGATGTACAATTGTGCTCAAGCCAGCCGAGCAAACGCCTCTTTCTGCACTTTACTTAGCTCGACTAGCCGATGAAGCAGGATTCCCAAAAGGCGTGCTAAACATTGTGCCAGGCTACGGGAAAACAGCAGGTGAACCGCTCGTTCATCATGATCTTGTCGATAAAATTGCTTTTACAGGATCTACTGCTGTCGGAAAAGCAATTATGAAACAAGCTAGCGACTCTTTAAAGCGTGTGACGTTAGAGCTTGGAGGAAAATCACCAAACATTATCCTCCCGGATGCAGACTTAACAAAAGCTGTTCCTGGTGCGCTTTCAGGTATTATGTTTAACCAGGGACAAGTATGTTGTGCTGGAAGTCGTCTGTATGTCCAAAAAAGCTTATATGATAATGTCGTAGCTGATTTAGTTTCTCAAACGAAATCTATTAAACAAGGAAATGGATTAGCTGATGAGACAACAATGGGTCCGCTTGTATCTGCGCAGCAGCAAAAACGAGTGAAAACCTATATTGATAAAGGAATTGAAGAAGGAGCGGAAGTACTCGCAGGAGGAAACATACCGTTTGATCAAGGCTATTTCGTAGAACCGACTATCTTTGCAGATGTCGATCATTCGATGACGATTGCTCGTGAAGAAATCTTTGGTCCGGTTGTAGCTGCTATGCCGTTTGACGATCTTGATGATTTGATTGCCAAAGCAAATGATACAGCATATGGTCTAGCAGCAGGCGTCTGGACACAGGATTTAAAGAAAGCACACTATATTGCTCATGGTATTAAAGCGGGTACAGTTTGGGTGAACTGTTACAACGTATTTGATGCAGCAAGCCCGTTTGGAGGTTATAAGCAGTCGGGAATTGGTCGTGAAATGGGAAGCTATGCGCTTGATAATTACACTGAAGTGAAAAGCGTATGGATCAATATGGAATAATAAGTAAGATTTTTTGTGAAAATCAATAGCATATCTTTGTGTGAAAAAGAGTAGTCTTTAGTGGACTACTCTTTTATTTGTTTAAGTCCCGCATTTTTAGAAAAGGAGTGATAACATTGCCGGTTATACAGGGCCCCTCGTCGTATAAGCTTACCGGTCACCTGCAAAAGTTTAGAGAGAACCCATTGGGTTTTTTGGAAAACTTGACTCAGTATGGAGAAATTGCAACATTTAGAGTTGCGCACAAACGCTTTTATGTAACGAGAGACCCTCAACTTATTAAAGATGTAGTCATTACAAACAGCAAGGCGTTTCAAAAAATTAAACTAACGCATATGTTTAAAACGCTGCTGGGTGAAGAAATGTTATGGACAGATGAAGCATTATACATGAGCCCCATTCAACCCTCACAACTTAAACAACATCTAACTTATAATAAGGAAGCAATCGCAAAAATAATTGAAAAGCATACGGAAACGTGGGAAGAAGGGCAGCTTCGAACGATAGTAAAAGACATAAGACAGATAGTCGTAGCTGTACTCCTTCAACTTGTATTTGGCATTTCGATTGAGGATAAAGACAAAATTCACTATGTTCAAGCGCTTATGAGAAAAAAAGAAAAGTTAGGCAAAATTTATATTCGTCTACCCTTGCACCAGCCTGACTCAGATGAGCAGCTAGAACAACTCCTTTTTGAACGCGTTCAAATGCGTGTTCAAAACAAAACCGAAGGAAATGACTTACTGCAGTGTGTATTAAATTCTCACGGGGAAGACATCGATGAAAGAGAAATATACGAACAGCTAAATTCTATATTCCTTTCGATGTATGAAATGATTACGCACGTATGCAGCTGGTCTATTCATTTACTGTCTCAAAATATTAGGGAGCACCTTCAGCTGCATAAAGAAATTCAAGCCTATGCTAGCGGTGAATCACTTTCAACCAAAAATTTGACCTATATGCGCAAAATAATTGCTGAAAGCATGAGGCTGTATCCGCCTCTTTGGCTATTTGGGCGTCAAGCACGTGAAGATATACAAATAGATGGTTACAGCATTAAAAAAGGGGAGATTATGTTAATTAGCCCTTATATGATGCATCGCCATGAAGATTATTTTTTAGAGCCAAGTGAATTTTTACCTGACCGTTTTGAAAAAGGAGGATCCATTGATGTCCCAAGCTATATGTATATGCCGCTTGGGATTGAGCATCAAGCGGAAAGAGGCATGGACTATATCACTGAAATAGTAACTATTTTTCTGTCAGAAATGACAAAGCGCTTTTTATTTCAACTGACTAAGCCCGAGCCTATTGCTCCGATGGCGGGCGTTATGCTGAATATGAAAGAAGAACTGGATGTGAATGTTCACAAAGTTCACACGCAGTCTTGAATGAACGGGAATCCTTTCCCTCTTTATATCAGGCTGTCAATTTATTGACACATCCTGCATTGAGATTTATCATAGGATAATATTTGATAGAGATTACTGAAGGATTTTTAGAGGGGACTATGGATAAAACAATTAAACAGTTAGTGTCGCTAGTTGAAACATCATTACTAACGCAAGTTAAGATTCAAAGTGAAAGTGACTATGATCCAGTTGAAGTTACGAACAAAACAAAAGAGTGGGTACTTATTGGTAAAGGAAACTATGCCGGTGTGTTTACGCACGAGAATTATCCTGAATTTGTCGTAAAAGTATACGGAAGAGACGTTTATGGTGTAAAAAAAGAAGCGCAAGTGTATAGAAAGCTGGGCGTTCACCCAGCTTATTCTCAACTTTTTCATGAGGGAAAGACGTACTTGATTTTAAAAAGACTTACAGGTGTTACTTTGTATGATGCTGTACAGCGGGGAATAAAGATTCCAGAACAAGTCATAAAAGATGTGAACAAAGCTTTGGACTATGCAAGAAGCCAGGGGTTAAACCCGTATGATGTGCATGGCAAAAATGTCATGATGAAAGATGGAAGAGGATATGTGGTGGATATTTCTGACTTTTATAAGGAGGGTATTGATAAAAAATGGACAGACCTTGTAAAAGCTTATTACACCTTTTATCCGTTTATTGATAAATACCATATCCGCTTGCCGTATCCGCTTTTAAACGTTATCAGAAAAGCATATCGTCTATATCGTAGAATCAAATCAAAAAGGAGTTTCCGCTAAAGGGAACTCCTTTTTAAGATGAAATACAGCGCAGTACGTGCTGCTGTTCAAAAGTTGGTTTTAATTTGAATAGAATGGTTTGTAGTATTTCAGATTGATAGACAAATTTCAGCGTATGTTTAAGGGAAAGAGGATGTAAGAAAGAACGTATTCTTTTTTCAGCATAACGTATCACCTGTTCTTCATAAAATAAAGTACGTGCGGAGATTTTAGCGTGAATATCTTTTGTTAGTTCGATTGTAAACTGGATAATCATTAAATCAGTGTCTTTACAGTATTTTTCTAGTAGCATAATATCACCTCCATTTTGTCAACTCATTTACATAATCTTAATATAAAATTTACAAATGTCAATAAAACACGGAAAAATAAATGGTAAGACTGTTCTTTTTATATGTTGAATAAACAACAACGTTACAGAGGTGAGTAAAGTTGAATATTAACGTCGGGTTTGCAATTTTAGCTGATATTGATAATAAGATGACGGCTGCTATTTATGTGGAAAATCAAATTGTAGCGATTATAGCTGGACCTTCAGATATTCTGTATGAAAAGTTGAAAAAAGTGTTTTTATAATAGAGAAAAGATGTAATTGTAAATATGATTCATAAAAAGCTTAAAAATTCTATGAAATAGTCGAAATAAAAGATGAGGATAAAATACACAAAAAGAAAGAACAGGAAGTTAAGGATAGGAGAATTACATATGGATAAAACATCTTTTATTGGACTGATTTTAGGAATAGCCTCTCTTATTGTAGGCATGTTTTTCAAAGGGGTTAATCCATCTGTGTTAGGAAATCCGGCTGCTATTTTAATTATTATTGTCGGAACCGTCGGAGCAGTAGTGATTGCATTTCCTTCAAATGAAATCAAAAGAGTCCCAAAACTGTTTGGTGTCCTGTTTAAAGAACAAAAAATGCTGCAGCCCGTTGATTTAGTATCCATGTTTTCAGAATGGGGACAAGTTGTTCGAAAAGAAGGGTTACTATCACTTGAAGCCCAAATTATTGATGTAGATGACCCTTTCTTAAAAAATGGTTTGAATTTAGCTATTGATGGTCAAAGTGCGGATTATATACGAGACGTGTTGTCTGAAGAAATTGATGCTATGGAAGAGAGACATCAAACGGGTGCAAGTATTTTCGCTTTAGCAGGTACATATGCTCCAACTCTGGGTGTACTTGGAGCTGTTATAGGGTTAATTGCTGCGCTTGGGAACATGGAAGATACGGATACGCTAGGACATGCGATCAGCGCGGCGTTTGTTGCTACGCTTCTTGGTATTTTTACTGGGTATGTACTATGGCATCCGTTTGCAAATAAACTGAAGCGTAAATCGAAACATGAAGTAAAGGTAAAGTATATGATGATCGAAGGAGTGCTTTCACTTCTAGAAGGAGAAACACCGAAAGTAATTGAGCAAAAGCTGGCTTCCTATTTGCCAACAGCGGAACGTAAAAAGCTTCTTCAAGAAAGCGAAGTGGGCATAAATGAGTAGACGCAGAAAACGAAAGCATGAAGAGGAC
Source organism: Priestia megaterium (assembly GCF_009497655.1). Classification (NCBI taxonomy): domain Bacteria; kingdom Bacillati; phylum Bacillota; class Bacilli; order Caryophanales; family Bacillaceae; genus Priestia; species Priestia megaterium. The sequence goes on from NZ_CP023317.1 coordinate 1,974,134, forward strand.
CATGTTGACGAAAGCTGGCTGCTTCCTTACTCAGATTTGCTTACACTTTTACTTGCTTTATTCATTGTATTGTTTGCAATGAGCTCAGTGGATGCGCAAAAATTTAAAAACCTTTCCCGCGCATTTAATGAAGCGTTCGTTGGAGGAACGGGCGTGATGGAATTTCAATCTCTGCAGGAATCTGAAGAAGCGGTTCAGCCTTCAAATACTCCTGCAGCTAAAAGTACGGAAAAAACAAATGAAGTAGAGACAGCTCCCAATCAGTCTCCTGCTTCTTCACAATCGTTAACGAGCGAACAAAAGGAGCAAACCATTCGAGAAGCTGATCAAGAAGAGCTTCAGCAAATTCAATCTAAAATTAATGCGTATATTCAAAAGAAAAACTTAACAAATCAATTGCAGACTTCGCTAACAGATGAAGGTCTCTTAATTTCCATTCGAGACAATGTATTGTTTGATTCGGGAAGAGCACAAGTTCGGAGTGAAGATACAAAAATCGCAAATGATATTTCAGAGCTTTTGGTGATTGATCCTCCTCGTAATATTATTATTAGCGGTCACACCGATAACGTACCTATTCGGAACGCTGGTTTTGAATCCAACTGGGAGTTAAGCGTGATGAGAGCCGTTAACTTTATGAAAGCTATCTTAAAAAACGATAAGCTTAATCCAAGCATGTTCAGTGCAAAAGGGTTTGGAGAGTTCAAACCCGTGACATCTAACAATACAGCAGAGGGGCAAGCGAAAAATAGAAGGGTTGAAATATTGATTACTCCTCGTACAATTAAACAGCCGTAAAAGCAGGACTGCTTTTACGGCTGTTTTTCTATGTGTTATAAAGCTAAGAGTCTTCTCTTCTCAAAGTTTCCTCGTACTAGTTTGAGATCCATTCCATCTAAAATCAAATCAATGAGAGCGCCTTTAAAGACATCCGCTGTTTTTTTCTTATCATTGGACTGCAAATATTGCACGCGATACCACTTGTCTTCAACTTGAAAGTACATAAAACGACCGTGTGTAAAGTCAATCCAGAACTTTGTAGGTTGTCCATTGAGATTTTTATAAACATATCCCCAGCTTCGTCCTTGGTGAGCGTCCTTCATTTTAGGGCGAGCTGTATTAAATACTTCGTAATATACTTTGTGCTTAATATCATAGAGCATCATGTGACGGTCCTCCTATCTATAGACGTGCTAGCAGGTAAAGATATATTTGTATACAACAAGTATATTAAGATGAAAAGAATCGTAGACTATTTTTTTGAGACAAGCAGGAGCGAAGGTAAATGAAAAAGACAGTTTAAATTAGCTCAATTATTCCGCTTTTTTTATACTGTAAGTAAATGAGTTAAATAAGGAGGAAAAAATGAAACGAGTAGGAATAGTAGGTGCAGGAATGACCGGCCTTACAGCTGCGGCTGAATTACAAAAAGCAGGAATAGAGGTCTTTCTTCTTGATAAGGGCAAAAGTGTAGGGGGACGAATGGCTACACGAAGAGTAGGGGATGGAAAAGCAGATCACGGAGCTCAATTTTTTACAGTGAGATCCGATGAATTTCAGCAAGCCGTAAATAAATGGATAGCTGATAGAAAGGTTAAGAAGTGGTTTGGTGAGCATCACCCTCGTTATCAAAGTATAAATGGCATGAATGCATTAGCTAAATATTTAGCAAAAGATCTACGCGTATACTTGAATCGAAAAGTTCAAACCATTGACTTTCAAAACGGAAGGTACCAGCTGTATACAGAAGAAAATGAGATTTTTGAAGCGACTGATATCATTCTTACACCTCCGTCTCCTCAGGTTATTGAGGTATTTAATAATAGTAAGCTGCAAGCGGACCAATCTATTCTTAAAACACTTAAATTTAGTCCCTGCTTGGTTGCTATCGTGGAGCTTTACACAGAGATGCTGTATAGTGATCATGGTCAAATCACAAATCCATCTAGCACAATCCAAAGAATTGTTAATCATGAGCAAAAAGGAATATCAAAGACGCCCGTTCTTAGCATATATATGAATAAAGACTGGTCAGAAAAACATTTTGATGAACATGAACGTGAGTTGCTGCCGATGATAAAAAATGAAATAAAAGAATGGATAGGTGCAAATCATATTAAAAGCATCCAGATAAAGAAATGGCGCTATGCAGAGGTTGAACAAGTTCTTCATCAGCCCTTTGCTAAAATTATGCCGTCGCTACTGGTGGCAGGAGATGCTTTTTTAAGAAGGGAAGACGAGACGAATCACTCACGGTTAGAGAGCGCATATTTGTCAGGCAAATCGGCAGCCGCTGAATTAATGGAAAAGAACATCTAGAAAAAGGAGGGACCAAGAAGTGAAAAATAATTGGATAATGAAACAAACGTGGAAAGATTTACTGTTTATTCATTGGCCTGTAGATCCGGCATTTTTGGCTTCTTTATTGCCGAGTCAGTTAGAGCCTGACACCTATAATGGTCAAGCGTGGATTGCGCTTGTGCCTTTTACGATGACAGACATTCGATTCAAAGGAACGCCCGCCGTGCCCATCTTTTCACGGCTATATGAGCTAAATGTGCGTACCTATGTTACATATAAAGGGGAAAAAGGCGTTTATTTTTTTAGTTTAGACGCAAGCAATCCACTAGGAGTATGGATTGCTCGTCAGTTTTTTCACTTGCCTTATTACCACGCTGCTATGACATTCAACAAAACTCAGAACTATATTTCTTTTCAGTCAGTTCGAACGCACAGAGACTCAAAAAAAGAGCGAGTAAAGCTTACATATAGAGGTACTTCTCCGTCCTATCGCAGTAGAAAAGGAGAATTAGCTCATTGGCTTACAGAGCGCTATTGCTTATTTACCACTCACCAAGGAAATGTCTACAGAGGAGACCTTTATCATGATCCTTGGGAGCTGCAAAAAGGAGAGTGTGAAATAAGAGATGATTCTATCACTCAGCCTTTTTTGCGTCCGGCGGACTATCATAATTTAACTGTACACTACGCAAAGAAAGTAACTGCTTATTTTTACCCGTTTAAGAAAGTATAGGCATCAAAATAAAATTAAAAAATCTTCATAGCCTTCTTCTTTAAGCTTCTCTTTTGGAATAAAGCGAAGAGCCGCAGAATTTACTTGATAGTATTCGCTGTTTTCTTCTGTTAAAAGTAAACCAAGATAGTTATCTCCTTCTTTGCTTTTTAGCGCTGTTGAATGCTGAGCCGGCACTTTTTTTATGTTTCCGTATAAGATAGGACGCTTAAAAATGGGCCAGCCTGTATGAGAAGGAAGCTGATCTGACGTTTTGAACAGTGCTTCTCCAGTTAGAAGGTCAACGTAAATTCCTTTTTTTTTGTTATTCCAATATAAATTTGTAAAAGGGGGTTCGGTTCCGTTTTCCTGCGTAACAAAATATTGCATAGGCGTTAGGAACTTTTTAAGGTAAGAGCGGTCCTTGGGCCAATGCTGCGTCAGAAAATCAGTTCGCCCCGAGCCTTCTTTGTATAATTTATAGTGAAATGCATTTTTTCGATAATAATCCTGCTGCTGTTCTTCTGCTTCGTAAAAAGAAGAAAAAGGTAAAATAGGTGTGACGATAGGGTTCTTAAAACGTCCGCTTTGGGCGAGCTTTCTTTTAGAATCGAGAGCCACTTCTTTTTGCTTTTCGTTATGATAAAAAATAATGGCTCGATACGATGGTCCGCGGTCTGAAAACTGTCCGGCGGAATCCGTAGGGTCAATTTGCTGCCAATACAGGTTAAGCAGCTCTTCAAACGTAATTTGAGAAGGATCCCATACAATTTGCACGGCCTCTACGTACTCGCTTTCCTGTTTAGCTTCAGAAGCGATTTGTTCATCTCTAGCGTAGCCCGAGCGGATACTAATGATTCCTGTAAGCTGATCAAAAGGAGCGACCATGCACCAAAAGCATCCTCCTGCAAACGTTGCATATTCTTTCATGTTACTTTCCTCTTTTCGTTGAATAAAATAAATGAAAATATATTTATATATTAAAATGTATAAACAAACAGAAAGCGCTTTATAACGAGTCTTGTAAGAAAGCACACTCTTATGGTATTATGACCACTGGATAAAAGAAAGATGGCTTATTGTTTACGCGAGTATCCTTATTTTATGTTCTTAAAAAGATGCAGTTTATTGTTTAAGTACTCATAGAAATACATACGTTGGAGCAGTAAGAGGAACAATTAAAAAATAAGGACGTTTTGCTCTTAAACGATACCACATTCCAGAATCTACATACCAGTTTAGGAGGAGCTAGTTTGAACACAACCCGTTTACCATCTATGTGGGAAATAATGATTGTGCTTGCTTTATTTTTAGCTGTTGTTATTTCGTTTGCAACTGTTTTTGATTTACCTATTCAGCTCGCTTTATTTATTTCATGGTTTATTGTTATGGCGCTAGGAGTACGACTTGGGTATACGTATAATCAGCTGCAAGGGGCCATTACAAGAGGAATATCAAACGGCTTAGAAGCTATTTTAATTTTATTAGCCGTCGGTACGTTAATTGGAACATGGATTGCCGGAGGAGTTGTTCCTTCTCTTATTTATTTTGGATTAGAGTTTATTAATCCAACATTCTTTTTACTTGCTACACTTATCATTTGCTCTATTACCTCGATTTCAACAGGAACATCTTGGGGAACGGTTGGTACAGCCGGAATCGCGATGATGGGAATCGGACAAGGCTTAGGTATGCCGCTTCCTTTAGTAGCTGGAGCCGTGATTTCAGGAGCTTATTTTGGAGACAAGCTTTCTCCTCTTTCTGATAGTACCATTTTATCTGCGTCAATGGCCCGAGTGAACGTTATCGATCACGTAAAAGCAATGTTAGTATTGGATATTCCTGCTTATCTCATTACGGCAGTATTATTTACGGTAACAGGGTTTATGTATGGGGGAAAAGATTTTGATGCTGGACGGGTAGAAGAATTAAAATCTTCGCTGTTGGATACATTTCACATCAGCGGGTGGATGCTGATTCCGGCTTTGGCTGTCATTGTCCTTTTAGCATTAAAGAAACCTTCTCTTCCAGCAATTGCGGTTGGTTCATTATTAGGAATTATATGGGCAGTTGTCTTTCAACATATGGATGTGGCGAGCGCATTTAATACGGCTTATGAAGGATTTAAAATTAATACCGACAACACATTTTTAAGTGAGCTATTAAATCGTGGCGGAATTTTAAGCATGGTCGGTTCTATTATTGTCATTATTTTTGGACTAGGATTTGGCGGGTTATTAGATGAGCTCGGCGTCTTAGAAGTCCTGCTATCTAAATTTGAAAAAATTCTTGTCAATTCAGGAAACGTTACGGCTTCTACTATTTTCGTTGGATTATTAGGAAATATATTTGGTTGTGCGATGTATGTTTCATTAATTTTAACACCGAAAATTATGGAGAAAAGTTACGATAAGTTAAGAATACAGCGTCTAGTGCTTGCCCGTAACTCAGAAGTAGGGGGAACCTTAACTTCTGGAATGGTTCCGTGGACGGATAACGGTGTATTTCTAGCTACAACGCTTGGGATCTCTACATTCGCTTATCTGCCGTTTATGTGGCTCAGTTTTGTCTCTATTATTTTGGCGATTGTTTACGGATATACAGGGAAATTCATTTGGTACGTAAAAGAAGAAAAACAGCGTTCTGCTATAGCAAAATAAAAGAGGCTGGGACAAAAGAGTTTTAGTTGAAGAAAAATCCGAACGATGAATTGAGATTCTTAATGAAGAATCAACTTCGTTCGGATTTTTTCATTGGTATGATAAACGTAGGTTTCATGTATTTCGTTTCTTCTAGCTGTTGATCGAATTGATTTAGTCATGTCTCGAGTTCTTTTTGATCAAATCATTTCTGGGTATTCGATTTTCCAGTGAACATTTTGAAGGTAAAGCTGAACATCGGCCTTTTTTTTCTGCTGCAGAAGTTTTAGAATATGGCGGTGATGTTCATTCATTACGCGTAAAATGGCGTATAGCTCTTTGGTGTCATCGCTAAAGTACGTTTGTCTGATGAATCCGTCTTGTAAAGACATAAGCTGTTCTTTTAAGGTCACATTATCGCATCGGTTCAAATATACTCGATGAAAATACGTTTGATATTTTTGATAATCCTGATAATTTTCTGATTCAATCGAAACATCGATTTTTTTAATAAGCTCATCCATCTTCGTAAAATCTTCTTCAGTTAAGTGATCAATCGACAAGGCAGCTGCCAGACCATCTAAAGCACCGACGATTTCAAATACTTCTAGTTTTTTGTGTGTATCAATTTCCTTTACAGTAAACCCTCTGCGCGGTCTGTATTCTAATAGGTTGTCTGAAGCTAATTTAATAAGCGCTTCTCTTACAGGCGTTCGGCTGACATTCAGCTGAGAACAAATACTGGCTTCATTTATTTTGTCGTTAGGCAGCAGTGTACCGTCTTGAATTTGACTTGCTATGTAGTTATATACATGATCCTTTAATGAATGATAAATCATAGGCCCCTTGTTCATTGTTTCCCCCTAAAATAAATATCGCATCAGCCGTTCCTTCTCTTCATGTCATGGTGACGAAAGAGTATAAAAATAGCATGAAAGAACGTACGGGTGTAAAAATAATCATATCATATCACTTCATTTAATCTTAGTTAGAATATAAAAAATAGAATTATTGAAATATTTTTTACTATTCATTGTTGTAAAAAATCTGAAAAATGATATAATCGTAAAAAGATTTAAGAAGTGTATATTGTATACAATATACAAAATTCGTACATATCGAAGAAATAGAGCCTATTCCTGAAGAGAAGAGACTATAGAGAATATGTAAAAAAACCAAGTTTTTGGATGGGTTTACTATAAAAAAAGGAGGTACATAATGGGTGAGAATACAACATCTATGAATCAGTTACAAAGAAAAATGAAAAGCCGTCATTTATTTATGATTTCCCTTGGCGGTGTTATCGGTACGGGGTTGTTTCTTAATTCTGGCTATACAATTAATGCAGCAGGTCCTGGGGGAACGCTCCTTGCTTATTTAATCGGTGGATTAATTATGTATTTAGTCATGATATGTCTAGGGGAGCTAAGCGTAGCAATGCCTGTGTCAGGATCATTTCAAGTATACGCTACAAAGTTTATAGGGCCGGGAACTGGTTTTGCGGTGGGCTGGCTCTACTGGCTGACTTGGGTAGTATCTGTCGGTTCGGAGTTTACAGCGTCTGGGCTGCTTATGCAAAGATGGTTTCCTGACGTTTCGGTTTGGATATGGAGCGCGCTGTTTGCTCTTTTATTATTTGGTTTAAATGCAACATCTGTACGTTTTTTCGGCGAAACAGAATTTTGGTTTTCAAGTATTAAAGTATTAACGATTATTGTATTTATTATTTTAGGCGCAGCAGCGATGTTTGGATTCATTCCCCTTAGCGGTCATGAAAAAGCGCCGATGCTTTCTCATTTTACAGGAGAGGGCGGTTTATTTCCAAATGGACTTATGCCTGTATTAATTACGATGGTTTCCGTAAGTTTTGCTTTTTCAGGAACAGAATTAATTGGTATTACGGCGGGAGAAACCGAAGATCCAGAAAAGAACATACCTCGAGCCATTAAAAATATCATTTGGCGTACATTCTTCTTCTTTATCGGCGCCATGTTTGTACTATCTGGGTTGATCTCATGGAAACAAGCAGGAGTGTTAGAAAGTCCTTTTGTGACGGTGTTTGATCAAATAGGTATTCCTTATGCAGCAGATATTATGAACTTGGTTATTTTAACAGCTTTACTATCAAACGCTAATGCAGGCTTATATGCATGCTCGAGAATGCTCTGGTCATTATCCGATCAAAAAATGGTTAGCAGCTGGTTAGGGAAAGTAACGTCTAAAGGAGTTCCATTTAATTCGTTGCTTATCAGCATGGGAGTGGCTTGTCTGTCCTTGCTGTCAAGCGTGGTTGCACCAACTACTGTTTACTTAGTATTAGTTTCTATTTCTGGATTTGCGGTGGTAGCTGTATGGATGGCTATTGCAGCTTCTCATTTTATGTTCAGAAGACGCTATATTAAAGAAGGAAATGATGTATCAAAGCTTGTTTACAAAGCTCCTTTATATCCTCTCGTTCCTATCTTAGCATTCGTTTTATGCTTTGCTGCTTGTGTAGGACTTGCTTTTGATAAGAGTCAGCGTATCGCATTATACTGCGGTATCCCATTTGTCCTTTTTTGTTATCTGTTTTATTATTTAAAAAGTAAAAAAGAAAACGGAAAAGGTGACAGTCAGCCTATAGCAAAATAAAAAGCAGAAGACCTAGGTCTTCTGCTTTTTTTTGCATACAAAAACACCCTATCCATCCGTACTGGTTAAGTGTCCCGCAACAAGCGAAATTGAATTGGATAGGGTGCGTATCTATATAGTAGAGAAAGAGGCGCCATTTGTCAAACTTATTTAGCGGCGCCTTATTTAAAAATAGAAAAAAGAAAAGTTTTCACTGTTTTTTCATTTTCACTATGTATAGTAAGGGATGTAAAGAAAAGATATTCGCAGCAGCACGTCGTACAAATCCATAGAACGTAAAAGAAAGGAGGAAGTCAAATGGCTAAGCGGGATGCGTATTTTGATAACGTGAAATTTATCTTAATTGTACTGGTAGTGTTTGGCCATTTGTTAACTCCCTTCATTAATGATGAACAGTGGTTACGAACACTCTACATATTTATTTATACTTTTCATATGCCAGCGTTTATTTTAATAAGCGGATATTTTGCAAAAGGATACCGAAAGAAAGGATATATGTGGAAGATGGCGAAGAAAGTATTACTTCCTTATATTATCTTTCAACTTATCTATGCGGTATATGATTATAAACTGTATGATGAATCGTCATTTGAAGTTTCAGTATTTCAGCCAGCTTGGTCACTGTGGTTTTTACTAAGTTTATTTTGTTGGAATGCGATGCTGTTCATTTTTACAAAGATCAAATATCCTTTAGCTGTCGCGGCAGTTTTAGGAATTATGATTGGCTTATGTGAACCGCTAGAAACAACGTTAAGTCTTTCTAGAACATTTGTATTCTTCCCCTTCTTCTTAGCAGGGTTTTATATGAAAAAAGAACATTTTAAAAAGTTGACGTCTGTTTCTTGTAAGAAAATAGCTGGAGGCACATTGCTCATTATTGCTCTGTGGATCCAGTACGTAGCACCGGATTTTGAGAAGGAGTGGCTATTTGGTTCAAAATCTTATGCCTCCTTAGGTGTAAATCAAGTAGAGGGAATGATCATTCGTACACTATTTTATAGCATCAGCTTAGCAATGACGGTTTCCTTTTTAGCTTTGACCCCTACACAGACGATGTCTTTTACATCTCGAGGTGCTCAAACCTTTTATGTGTATTTGCTACATGGATTTCTGATTAAATATATTCGCTTATCTTCTTTTGGAGACTGGATAGAAAGTGTACAAGGATACAGCATTCTTTTGATTGGAGCTTGTGGAGTGGCGTGGCTGTTGTCGAGTAAATACGTATCTACGATTGCAAGGCCTTTAATTGAGCTTAAACCGTTACCAACGCGCAAAAGTTTAAGTTTAGGTAAGTAATGAGAAATGGAAAAGGAGTTTAATGATGTCTAAAAACAAAATAATTATGATTATCGCAGCCGTTGTCATTATTGCTGCAGTAGCTATTGGTGCCGTAGCAATGAATAAATCAAAGGTAGTTGCTACCGTTGGTGATGAAAAAATCACAAAAGATCAGCTGTATGATGCTCTTCTTGCTCAAGGAGGATCAAGCGTCCTTGATTCACTAATCGAACAAAAAGTCATTTCAAAAGAAGCAGCTAAACAAAATATTAAAGTAACCGATAAAGAAATTAATGCTGAATTAGAAAACCTTAAAAGTCAGTACGGTGGAGAAGATGCACTAAATCAAGCATTAGCATCTAGCGGTGTAAAATTGTCAGAGCTGAAAAAAGATTTAAAGACGAATATTGAAGCAAAAAAAATGGTCGAGTCGACTATTAATATTAAAGATAGTGAAATAAAATCGTACTTTAATCAAAATAAAGATTCACTAGCTACAGAAGCACAGGTAAAAGCTAGTCATATCTTAGTAGCAGACGAAAAAACAGCAAAAGAAGTAAAGGCAAAGCTTGATAAAGGAGAAGATTTTGCAAAGCTAGCAAAAGAATATTCAACGGATACAGCTTCTAAATCAGATGGCGGAAACCTTGGATACTTCAAAAAAGGCGATATGGTCGAAGCTTTTGCCAACAAAGCATTTTCAATGAAGGTAAATGAAGTAAGTGATCCTGTTAAAACAGAATACGGTTACCATATTATTAAAGTAACAGGCAAAAAAGAAGCGCAAAAAGCAACATATGAAAACAGCAAAGCAAAAATCAAGCAAACGCTGCTTGATCAAAAATACCAAACAGAGTATCCAACATGGTTACAAAAGCTAAAGAAAAAGTATGATATTACAAACAAACTTGATTCATAAATAATACCTTAACGAAATGAGGGGATGGATATGAAACAAACAGCGTCTTATAGCAAATTAGAAAAAATCGTCGAACAATTGAAGCACAGAGGTGTACGAGCTGAAATATGCCGGCGTGTTGTAAAGGTCACAGAAACTGTTAATGGATCAAATCCTTCATATTCAAATCAAATCGTTAGTCATTCATAAAAGTACAAAAGACGCGAACGGCTGAACAGCAGTTTGCTCTCGTTCTTAATACAGGTAGGGAAAATTAAAATGAAAAGAGATCAGTAGAGGCAGCTTGTTTCTGCTGATTCTTTTTGTATAATAAAGTAAACAAAAGGATGCAGGGAAATGTATCAAACGAAGGAAGGAGTTACGCAGAATGAACGTACTGCTAGCAGAAGATGATTTGCAGCTAGGTGAATTAGTTAGTTATATGCTGAAGAAAAAAGGAGGCTATAACGTCGAATGGGTGACGGAAGGGAATGATGCATATGACTATGCATCTGAAGCACATTATGATGTGTTAATTCTTGACTGGATGATGCCCAATGGAGACGGAATCGATGTATGTAAACGTCTAAGAAAAGAAGGATACGCCGGGGCCATTCTTATGTTAACAGCAAAAGATGCGGTTCAAGATCGTATACAAGGCTTAGATGCGGGAGCGGATGATTACGTTATTAAGCCATTTGAAATTGACGAGCTGCTTGCAAGGCTTCGCGCTTTGGCTCGTCGTAATTATGCACCAATTTTAGAAGAAGAAGTAGAGATTGCCAGCATGATATTAAAAAGAGCAAGTCAAACCGTGCAGTTTGACGAGGAGTTTATTCAATTAAGTCCTCGTGAATTTCAACTGCTAGATTTTTTAGTAAAAAACAAAGGACAAGTTCTTTCCCGGGATATTATTTTAGACAGGGTATGGGGATATGAATCAGATGTTTCGATTAAAACGATTGATGCGACGGTTAAACTTTTGCGAAAAAAACTAGAGAAATTTAACAAACAAGATCTTATTCAAAGCATTCGCGGAGTAGGCTACAAAATTGAAAGCTAAACTTCTTACGAGGGCTAAACAGAAAGTAAAACAAAAAGTAAAGCAAGATTTATTCAGCCAGACGCAAAATCGTTTAACATTCCGATACAGCGCATTGCTAATGCTGTTTCTGCTTTTATTCGTATTTATTGTTTATGCATTGGTGTATGTGGTTGTATCCAATAGTCAGCAGCAAAACTTAAATAGCATGTTAAAACAAGAGTCTCGAATTGTCCAAAGCATCTTAATTAAACAAGCGGTAAACAGTTCGAATCAACAGTCGAAAGAAGAGTATAAAAACATTGTCGTAGCCGGTGAAGACCAGTTTTTTTATTATGTCATCAGTCCTGAAGGGGACCTTATTATGGGCAACGAAGCGAGTGAGCGTCTTCGCTCTAACTTGTTAGATTTAATTGATGGATGGATCCCTATTGAAAACGAAGTGCGAAAAGAACGAATAAAAGCCCCGCGTCCTAGTTTTGAGCACATCGAAGGAGTAAAAGGGCAAAACGGGGAAGGCAAAATAGATATTGATTTAATGATGGCGGGGGAACCTATTTTTTATAAAGGCCAATTTTTAGGGATGCTTTATATTGGAAAAGACGTTTCGTTTCTTTATCAGCTGTTAAAGTGGCTCCTCATTATTATGCTGAGCCTTACGGTACTGTTTGTAGGAGTAGCCATTTATATCAGCCGCTTAATGTCAAAACGTGCCATGGTCCCAATTGAAACAGCTTTCCAAAAGCAAAAAGAATTTGTGGCGGATGCATCCCATGAGCTAAGGACACCGCTTAGCGTTATGCTTTCTTCTATCAACGCTTTAGAAATGCAGGAGGAAGTAACAGAAGATCCCTTCTCTAAAAAATTAATTAATAATATGAAAGCTGAAGTGAAGCGGATGACGAGTCTCGTCAGTGATTTACTTACGCTTGCACGCTCAGACTCTAATAAAGTAGAAAAAGCAATGATGCCATTTGATATTACAGATGCGGTACAAAAGGTAATGGAATCGGTTGAAACTCTAGCGATTTCTAAACATATTGATTTGCAGCTGGATACGCCTGAAAAATTAGTCGTAACTGGAGATCAAGAGCGTCTCACTCAGCTGATTTACATTTTGTTAGACAATGCGATTAAATATACGACTCCTCATGGAAGTGTAAACATTCAAGTGGTTCAGCACGGGAGTGAATGTACATTAAAAGTACGTGATACAGGGGTTGGAATTCATCCCGACGAAAAGGATCGAATCTTCGACCGCTTTTATCGTGCTGATAAATCCCGATCCCGTCAAATGGGAGGTCACGGGCTAGGCCTAGCAATCGCTAAATGGATCGTAGAAACACATAAAGGCAAAATTGATGTAGAAAGTGAACAAGAAAAAGGAAGTACATTTACAGTAAGGTTGCCAATGTCACAAAAAGTAAAAAAGAGTTAAAAGAGACTGTGACAAAATTAGTTGAAGGAAGATCCGAACGAGTTTGATTCTTGATGGAGAATCAAACTCGTTCGGATTTTTTTATGGTTAGAGTGGAGGTAGGTTTCATTTATCCAATTTGTTCGTCCGTTGATTTAGTTATGTCTCCATCTCTTTTCAGTTAGTGAAAGTGACCAAATGAAAAAGAAAAGTTTAGACAAAATGGCGAATGAAAAAATCGGATAATTCAGTTATATTAACTGGCGTAATAATCAGTCTGTGTGTCAGGGTTCTTTACAATGATAAAGACTTTTTAAAGGAAACAGTGCATGATAGAACAATAGCAGACTACTTCGTTTAACAAAAAGATGAAGTAAGTAAAGGGGAGTTTGATAATATGTACGATTTAATTATTCGGGATGGTTCGGTCGTATTAGAAGACGAAATAGTAAAAGCGGACATAGGTGTTAAAAAAGGAAAGATTGCAGAAATAGCGCAAGGTGTTAGCATACCAGCAAAAAAATACGTAGATGCTAAAGGCAAATATGTTCTGCCTGGAATGATTGATATTCATGTGCATTTTGATGAACCGAGCCGAGACCATTGGGAAGGGTTTGACTACGGTTCAGCATCTATGGCCGCAGGAGGCTGCACTACATATTTTGATATGCCTTTAAACGGCGTTCCTCCTACCGTAACAGAAGCAGCGCTGTGGGAAAAGAAAAAGCTGGCTGATCAAAAGTCAGTAGTAGATTACGGTCTATGGGGAGGGTTGGTTCCTGGTAATAAAGAAGAATTAGCCAAAATGGCTCATTCGGGTGTAATAGGTTTTAAAGCATTTATGTCAGAAGCAGGTTCTGAATTTGATTTCTCAGATGACCTCACATTATACGAAGGAATGAAAGAGATTGCAAAACTAAATAAAGTGCTTGCCCTGCATGCTGAAAGAAATGACTTAATACAAAAGCTTGAACAGGCTAAACAGAAGCAAAAGCAAACGGCTATTAAAGATTATTTAGAAACGCGACCGGTTGTAGCAGAAGTAAACGCAGTAAAGCAAGCGCTTGAGTACGGTGAAGAAACGGGATGTCCGCTTCACTTTGTACACATTAGCAGCTATGAAGCAGTGCAGCTTATTACGGAAGCAAAGAAGAATGGAATGAACGTTACGCTGGAAACTTGTCCGCATTATTTACTTTTTACAGAGGAAGACTTTGAAGAAATTGGCGTAACGGCTAAGTGTGCACCTCCTCTTCGCAGCAGGAGTCAAAAAGAAAAATTATGGGCATGTATTCAATCAGAAGAAGTAGATATGATTTCTTCGGATCATTCTCCTTGCCCGATTGAGTTAAAAACAGCTCATCAGAATGATTTATTTAAAGTTTGGGGTGGAATATCAGGCGGTCAGTACTCTTTGCAAGCAATGATTAGTGAAGGAGCGATCACTAGAGGGATTTCTCTTTCTCACATTTCAAAGCTTGTATCAACCAATCCAGCTAAACGATTCGGCTTATATCCCAAAAAAGGAAGCATTTTGCTAGGAGCCGATGCGGATTTGGTTATCGTTGATCTTAATCAAACTGAAAAAGTGACAAAAGAAGGAATGGTTTTCAAACATAAGCACAGTATATATGAAGGAACGGTATTTAATAGCGTTATTTTAACTACCATTAATAGAGGAACGATTGTATACACTAAAGAAGAAGGTGTGTTTCCTCTTCACAAAGGACAAATGGTAAATGGTGAATACGTAAAATTGTAGGCACAGTGAAAAAAGAGATGAAAAATAAACCTTTTATCTCTTTTTTTACATAAAAAAATGAGGATGACTTATATTAAAAGTATTACATAGGTGAAAAAAGAGTATCTACTATAACAAAAGAGACATTTTTAAAGAAGGTTTTATTATTTTAAAAAAGTATATTTTTGATTGAGGGAAGCATAATTTAAAAAGAATAAAGCTTCTTTTTAAATATAAAGAAAAATTTCCCAAAAAGAAAAATATTATCTGGTTGTATGAAAAGTAGATAATCAGATGCTTTGTAATCAAGGGTTTTGTATAAAAAAATTTTCAAAAAGATATTTTAAGAAAGGAAATCTTGATTTAAAGCTTTTTATAGGTGCAATTTTATAATGAAAAACCGTATATTATGCACTCATTGTAAAATTCTGATATTGACAGAATCATTTTATAAGAATAAAATTTTCTTGTTTCTATTTTTTTATATCATCATAATTTTTTGACAGTTTTGTCTATGGTGGTTTACGGTTGAAAGAGAGGTTAAGGAATATGTCAGTAGAGAGAGAAAAAGTGTATGAAACAGTTCCTCAAAAAGGATTCTTCGGACATCCTAAAGGTTTATTTACCTTGTTCTTTACAGAATTCTGGGAGCGTTTTTCATACTATGGAATGCGTGCGCTACTTGTATTGTACATGTACGATACAATTGCAAACGGTGGATTAGGAATGGAACAAGGAACCGCTTTAGCGATCTTTTCTATTTATGGTTCTCTTGTTTATATGTCTGGAATTATTGGCGGTTGGATTGCAGACCGCATTTTAGGTACGTCTAATACGGTGTTTTACGGCGGTATATTTATTATGCTCGGACATCTAGTGCTTGCATTGCCAGCAGGTGTAACGGCGCTGTTTATTTCAATGTTCTTGATTATCATTGGAACAGGTTTATTAAAACCAAACGTTTCAAGCGTTGTGGGCGATATGTATAGCCCGACTGATAACCGTCGAGATGCTGGATTTAGTATCTTCTATATGGGTGTAAATGCTGGAGCATTTATCGCGCCGCTAGTTGTTTCAACAGTAGGTGAAAAGTATAACTACCACTTAGGTTTTGGAATCGCGGCAGTAGGAATGCTTTTAGGCCTAATCGTATTTATGGCTACACGAGGTAAAAACCTAGGGCGTGCAGGTAGACAAGTTCCAAACCCTTTAAAACCAGAAGAGCGCAAAAAAGTTTTTGGTACTATTGCACTTGCTGTAGTTGTACTTGCTATCTTTATTGTACTGACTTCTTTAGCAGGTATTTTAACAGTTGAAGGCGTTATTTTATTTGTAAGTATTTTAGCGATTGTTATTCCAATTATTTACTTTGTGGTTATGTATAAGAGTCCCAAGACAACAGCTGATGAGCGTTCACGCGTATTAGCTTATATCCCTCTTTTTATTTCTGGAGTAATGTTCTGGGCAATTCAAGAGCAGGGGTCAACAATTTTAGCAACGTATGCAAAAGATCATACACAGCTAACGTATGGCGGCTTTAAAATTCCAGTTGGCTGGTTCCAATCGTTAAATCCGTTATTTATTATTATATTTGCCCCAGTTTTTGCAGCAATTTGGGTGAAATTAGGAAACAGACAGCCTTCTACACCAAAGAAGTTTTCATTAGGACTTTTATTTGCAGGGCTTTCTTTCCTTGTCATGGTTATCCCGGCTAGTATTCATGGAAACGAAACGTTAGCGAGCCCGCTATGGCTAGTATTAAGCTTCTTCTTAGTTGTAGTTGGAGAGCTTTGTTTATCACCAGTAGGGCTATCAACTACAACAAAACTAGCACCTGCAGCGTTTTCTGCTCAGACAATGAGTTTATGGTTCTTAACAAGCGCAGCGGCGCAGGC
Source organism: Priestia megaterium (assembly GCF_009497655.1). NCBI lineage: Bacteria > Bacillati > Bacillota > Bacilli > Caryophanales > Bacillaceae > Priestia > Priestia megaterium. The sequence goes on from NZ_CP023317.1 coordinate 1,990,691, forward strand.
AATCAATGCTCAGCTTGTTCAATACTATGAAAACATTTCGCAAGTTGTTTATTTTGCTGCATTGGGCGGAGTGTCGGTCATTTTAGGTGTAATTGTACTAATGATTTCGCCAAAAATTCAGCGTTTAATGAAAGGTGTTCAATAAAAAAAACCGTCCTTAAGGGCGGTTTTTTTTTATGATTTATTTGAAAAAATATTCATGAAGGAGGCGTATGTCTGATCGTCCTCACCCTCATAGAACGCAAGATTTAAAAGTCTGTTAAGTTCGTTTGTTGATTTTTCAGTTTCTGCAATAATTTGATGCATATGAGCAATCTTAGACATGGATCCGTTGCCATAAGCATTTTTAATTTGATTTAATGTTAAATGAAGCGATAAGACCTCTCGGCGAAGAGCTTGTCTTAATTCAGAGGAAGCAGGGATAAAAAAGCGTTTATAAAAATAACTGGCTTCTTCAAACACCAATTCTCCATTCTCTAGCTCTTTAGCCGCAATTTCTTTAATCTCTTGATCGTCTAATCGACTGGCCGCTTCTTCGATAAGAAATCCAAAAATAATAGCTGTATCTGGTTTTAACATATAATAACCTCCATTATTATAAAAAAGAACTATGTAGTTTATATGTATAGATAGAAAGGAAAAAATATTCATAGTAATTCACTAATCAGCATAGACAAAAAAATAAAAAATATTCTTTTATAGGCAAACTAAAATTATTTCAAAATAAATTTTTTATAATTAAACATTTTTTCCATATTAAAGGATTATTTTGACTTTCCAAAAGAGATGAATAGAATAAAGAGGGTTCTTAGTACCTATATAAAAAGAAAATTGATAAAAAATATTAAATTCAGAAATTTCTACCTCTTTGTAACTAAAAAATTGCTCTACTAAAATAGTTGACAGCAGAAATAGATAGGCATAAAATATACTATTGTCAAATGAATTAGCAAGCTATTCATAAAAAGTTAACGGACATTTGAATAATATGAGTAATATCCATATAAGGTATCAATTACTTAAATCTAACCAACTTGTATGCTTGTCATACAAGTCTACAGAAAGGAAGATAGTCGTATGCGTAACGTATTTTTTACAGATAATGAAACAATTGAAACGACTTTACGTGGGAAAGAAATTTTAGGAGCTCCAATGTTAAACAAAGGAGTAGCTTTTACAAAAGAAGAGCGTAAAACGTTAGGATTAGAAGGTTTACTTCCTCCAATGACTTTAAGTTTAGATGAGCAGGCAAAACGTGCATATGAGCAGTTTTTAGCTCAGGCAGATAACCTTGGTAAGAATGTGTATTTAAACGATTTACAGAACCGTAATGCTGTATTATTTTATCGTTTATTGCAAGATCACTTAAAAGAAATGCTTCCGGTTGTTTATACACCAACAGTTGGACAAGCAATCCAAGAATACAGCCACGAATATCGCCGTCCGGGTGGCGTATACTTGTCAATCGATAATGTAGAAGGCATTGAAGAAGCTCTTAAAAATATCGATGCAAATAGTGAAGACATTGATTTAATGGTTATTACAGATTCAGAAAGTATTTTAGGAATTGGTGACTGGGGCGTTGGTGGTATTAATATTGCTATCGGTAAATTAGCCGTGTACACAGCTGCAGCAGGAATCGATCCAAGCAGAGTACTTCCAGTTGTTCTTGATGTAGGAACAAACAATGAAAAATTATTAAATGATCCTTTATATATCGGAAACCGCCATGAACGTATCCGCGGTGAGCGCTATGATCATTTCGTAGATCAATTTATTTCAAAATCTCTTGAAATATTCCCTAATGCACTGTTACACTGGGAAGATTTCGGTAATGTAAATGCTCGTAATATTATTAACAAGTACGGAAAAGAAATTCTAACGTTTAATGATGATATTCAAGGCACAGGTGCCGTAACGCTTGCCGCTATTTTCTCAGCAGTTCAAGTGTCTAAAATGCCACTTCGTGACCACCGTGTTTTAATCTTTGGACCAGGTACAGCAGGTATCGGTATTGCAGATCAAGTACGTGATGCAATGGTATTAGACGGGATCACAGAAGATGAAGCATACAAAAACTTCTGGGCAGTCGATTTCCGAGGCCTTTTAACAGATGACATGGACGACTTATTAGGTTTCCAAACGCCTTATGCACGAAAAGCAGAAGAAGTGAAGGACTGGAACCGTGAAGAAGACAAAATTTCTCTTTTAGAAGTTGTCAGACAAGTTAAGCCAACAATCTTAATTGGTACGTCTGGTGTAGCAGGCGCATTCTCAGAAGAAATCGTAAAAGAAATGGCGAAGCATGTAGAACGCCCAGCTATTTTACCAATGTCAAATCCAACTCCGCTTGCGGAAGCTACTCCTGAAAACCTATTAAATTGGACAGAAGGAAAAGCACTTGTAGCGACTGGAAGTCCGTTTGAACCAGTTAACTACGATGGTGTGGAATATGAAATTGGTCAATCTAATAATGCTTTTGTTTTCCCTGGTCTTGGTCTTGGATCAATCGTGGTAAAAGCAGAAGTTATTACAGACAGCATGTTCGCAGCATGTGCACACGCTGTAGCTCAAATGGTAGACAGCAGCAAACTAGGAGCTTCATTACTACCACGCGTAGAAGAATTACGTGAAGTATCATATAACGTTGCTTTAGCGGTTGCTAACGCAGCAATTAAAGATGGCGTTGCAAAAGAAGTTCCAACAGATGTAAAAGCGGCAGTAAAAGCAGCAATGTGGGAACCAACATACAAAGAAATTAAAGCTTTAGAAACGGTAAATGCTTAATTTTTAGATAGAAAAAGCACAGCTTCTGAAAAAAGAAGCTGTGCTTTTTTTAGTTACAAAAAGAATTCTTAAGTTACATAACGTATATAGTTTTTTTAAACTTGTGTATGATTCTCTATATTAGAACCACAGGGGGTTATGAGATGAATACAGCACGTAAATTGGAAACGTTTACTCAAGATTCACAGCCTGAAAATAAGGGTTTTTGGAACCGAATCAACAATATTAAAGTAGGAGTTATTCCTCTACCGCTATACGTTTTACTTGCATTAATTGTATATGGCGCGGCCGTTTACAACGAACTTCCTCCAGATATGATTGGCGGATTTGCGATTATTATGGTAATGGGAATGCTGCTTGGTGATTTAGGATTAAAAATTCCGATTTTAAAAGATATTGGCGGACCAGCTATTTTATCACTGCTTGTACCTTCCGTATTAGTTTTTTATAATGTTTTAAATCCCGCGTCTATGGAAGCGGTAACAACTTTGATGAAAACATCAAACTTTTTATACCTTTATATTTCTTGTTTAGTAGCCGGAAGTATTCTGGGCATGAACCGTAAAGTTTTAATTCAAGGCTTTACACGTATGTTCGTACCGCTTGTGTTAGGTACGCTAGCCGCTGTAGCTGCAGGCGTAGCCGTTGGGATGTTATTTGGTTACGGAGCAAAACATACATTTTTCTATATTGTTGTACCAATCATTGGAGGAGGAATTGGTGAAGGTATTTTACCGCTTTCACTTGCTTATTCTCAAATTTTAGGTAGTTCAGCAGAATCTTTTGTGTCGCAAATGATTCCAGCTGCTGTTATTGGAAACATCGTTGCTATCGTATGTGCTGGCTTAATGAAACGTCTAGGAGAGAAAAAGCCAGAATTAACAGGTAATGGAGTTCTTGTGAAGACAAAAGGCGGAGATGGCATCTCAGAAGATACAAATATCAAGAAACCAGTAGATTTTTCGTTAATGGGCGCAGGTCTTTTAATTGCATGTAGTTTCTTTATTTTTGGAGGCTTAGCACATAAGTTTTTAGGAATTCCAGGTCCAGTTTTAATGATTGTAGCGGCAACGCTAGTCAAATGTTTACAAGTAATGCCTGCTAAGATGGAGCAAGGTGCTTACCATATGTACAAATTCATTTCTACGAGCTTGACATGGCCGTTAATGGTAGGCCTAGGAATTTTGTATATTCCTCTTGAAGATGTAGTGAAAATTGTGACACCAGGTTATGTAGTCGTATGTGCAGCAGTTGTTATGGCTATGGTAGCAACCGGTTATTTTGTAGGTAAAATGATGAAAATGCATCCGGTGGATGCAGCAATTGTAACCGGCTGTCACAGCGGTTTAGGAGGTACGGGAGACGTAGCGATTTTATCAGCTTCCAACCGTATGTCACTTATGCCATTTGCTCAAGTAGCAACAAGACTTGGAGGCGCTTCCACTGTTATTTTAGCTACGCTTCTTATGAAACTTTTAGGAGTATAAAATCAAAACAAAAAAGCAGCTCGGTTCGTACGAGCTGCTTTTTTTGTCTTATGAAACACTAACAGGTTTTAAGATGAATTCTTCCACAACTTTTGCCACACCGTCGTTCATGTTTGTATCTGTTACGTGGTTGGCTTTTTCTTTAATATCTTCAGGAGCATTTCCCATTGCTACGCCAAGTCCAGCAAATTCAATCATGGCAAGGTCATTATAACTGTCGCCAATAGCAATCACTTCATCGCGTGTAATGCCAAGCTGCTGAATTAATAAATGTAAGCTTGTCCCTTTTGTGACACCTTCTTCTGTGAATTCAAGGAAGTATGGTTTAGAGCGCATTACGCTTAGCTCTCCTTGAAGCTGCTTTTGAAGTTTCTTTTCAACGTGAACCAGCATTTCCGGTTCTGCAAGCATGAGTACTTTTACAACAGGTTCTGTAACGGCATCAGTAAAAGATGAAACAACACGGATCGGCAGACCTGTAATGTCACTTTCAATATCCGTAAATTTATTTTCTACTTCTGTTATAATTTCATCTCCAACGTACGTATGAATTAAAACTCCTTCTTCGCGGCTAATATCGTCGAGACGTGCAACGGTTCTCGGAGATAATGTGCTGCTAAATAGCTCTTCATTTGTTAAGCAATTAATAATTTTCGCCCCGTTAAACGATAAAATAAAGCTTCCGTACTTTTCTAACTCCAGTTCTTTGGCGATGTGAACCATTCCGTAAGTTGGTCGGCCAGAAGCAAGTACAACTTTTACTCCCGATTCTTGCGCCTTCATTAATGCTTCTTTTGTGCGCGGAGAAATAGTGTGATCATCGCATAATAGTGTATCATCCAAATCTAAAACAATCATTTTGTAAGGCATAATTTTAAATTCCCTTCTTCTACTAGACTCATATCTTCATATGGTACTATAAAAAAACGTTTGATTCAATTTAATGATTTTTTGAAAAAAAGAAGCATGCGTATACTTTGTTTGAACGCCTCGTAAGTAGATGAAACAAAGAACTTGAGACATAGCTAAAACAGCCCAATCAATAGCTAAAAGCAATTAAACACATGAAAGCTACGTTTACCATGACAACGAAAAAATACGAAGTAATAATCAATCATTTTGATTATTACTTCGTATTTTACTTCGACTAAAATTCTTTTATTTCAGCCTCTTGATTAGTAAGCTGCTAGAGTTTGATTCGTTTTCTGAGCATCTCCTTCACTGAAAGCTTCTTTTAAGAGCGTATAAGACCGCTTTTTTTGTTCAAAATCTTGAAGAGCAGTAAGAATAATAAATTCATCAATAGAAAATGCCTGTTTCAAAGCTTGGAGCTTTTGACGAACGGTTTCTTTTGTACCGTATATGACGTTTGCTTCTTTTTCTTCAATTCGATAGCTTTCTTTAGACTGCTGACCAAATTCTTCCGCTTTTTCTTTGGAGCCTATTGTAGCGGATTTCCCATTTTGTAAGTATACTTTAAATATTTTTGTGCTGGATGCTAATGCTTTTGCTTCTTCTACGGTATCCGCTACGATGACGGAAAGGGCAACGAAAAGCGAGCGTGCATGGGATGAAACGTGCTGATTATAGACGGAAATCGCTTCTTCTAGCACTTTTTGATCACCATTAATGAATTGAGCAAATACATAAGGAAGATTTAGAGATGCCGCTAGCTCTGCGCTTGAAGCACTTGCTCCCAGTAAAAACATATCTGCTGCTTTTTGGGGCCTTGGATAGGCTTTTAAACCGTAAAGAGGGTGATCTTCCGGCAGCGTATCGTTTAGGTATTGTTTAAGTTCTATCAGTTTGTCTGTTAAGGACTTAGTGGGCTGAGAGTTTTGTTGCAAGGCTTGAGTAGAATGAGGTAGTCCTCCTGGTGCTCTGCCGATTCCAAGATCGATGCGATTTGGAGATAATGAGGCTAAAACGTTAAAATTTTCTGCTACTTTATAAGGGCTGTAGTGTTGAAGCATAACACCGCCTGAGCCGATACGGATATGATGTGTTTTGGCGAGCAGGTGAGAAATTAACACTTCGGGTGATGATCCTACAACATGTTCAGAGTCATGATGCTCCGCTACCCAAAAACGGTGGTAGCCAAGTTCTTCTGCTAGCTGAGCTAATTGAATGGTATGCTGAAATGCATCTTCAGCACGCTCACCTTCATAACGCGGGCTTTGATCTAAAATACTTAATTTCACTGAAAACACTCCTTAAAGTTGATAAAAAAGGTAAGAATAATTGGGATTAATTTTAGCAAAGGACTTTCCAGATGAAAAGAGTTTTTTTAAAGAAAAATATTTTTTGAAAAATAAGTTGACTTTGCCATTTTGAGGCTATATAGTTGAATCATCAAATAGAAAAGCCGATAAAACAACTTGGATAAATAAGAATTGAGTGAGTATGTTTCAAAGACACTTCACTTCATTCTCCGGTTTTATCAAAGAAACAGTTAAAGCTGATTGGTCTACCAAAGGCTCCTGAGGAAACTCTAGGAGCCTTTTTGCTGTAAAAAGGAGGGGGAAAAGGTGAGCGATGTATGTATTTTATATAACGGAAGCTCTCATAATTATCAACAAATAGCCTCAGTGAAAGATGAGCTAGAAGCTTGCTTAACCTCAAAAGGAGTGCACGCCGAAGCTATCTCGTATCATGATGTACACGCTTTGAAGCAGGAAGCGCAGAAAGAAGTAAAGGCATTTATTTCAAAAATGAACCAAGCTAAAAGCATTGTCGTTCTGTTATCGGGAGTAAATGAAACATACGTAGAATCTTTTGAACGGCTAACAAAAATATTGCCAGAAGATTTATTTTATAAAAAAATACTTCTGCCAATTCTTATTGGTGAAAATGTGAATTCTTTACTAAAAGCTAAGTATGATTTAAAACTTTTAGCGTCTTTTTTAGGTAGACCTTACTGGCTCAGCAGTCTTTTTCTACTGCATGAATACGTCTCTTTTACAGGTATTAACAATGCGAATGCCAAAAGTCGTTTAAAGGAAGCGGTGGATGAGCTGATTTACAAAGGTAATCTATCCCTTCAAACATTTATAAAATGAGGTGAAGAAAATGAGTGAATTATTTCGATTAGCTACCGTAGAAGATGCTGAAGAACTGTTGGATTTAACGCTTCGAGCATATGAGCCGATTCGAAAGCTAGGAATTAAATTTCCTGCTGCGACGGCAACGATTCAACTTGTAAAAGAAAACATTCAAAACAGCCGCTGCTACGTGCTGGAAAGTGATGAAAAAATCGTAGCTACGATTACAGCAAGAACGTATAAAGAAATAACGAACTGGCCTTTCTTATGGTGGTTTGCGGTAGATCCTTTGCTTAAAAAGAAAGGAGTAGGTTCTAAACTCTTAACGTGGGTTGAAGAAACGGTTATTCGAAATCAACTGGGGGCTCCTGCTGTTACATTAGCTACTTCTGATCGACACCCATGGCTGATTCCTATGTATGAAAGAAAAGGGTATGAACGCTTTTTTGAAGTCGATCAAGGAGAAGAAGGAAAAGGCGTATTCTTAAGGAAGATCTTACATCCCGAAAGATATGAGTTAGAAAAACACAAGGAGTTACAACAAGCTAATTAATCATTTAAAAGAAAAGAGGAGAAACCATGTCAGTAAAAATTTTATTATGGAATCGAAAAGGTTGTCATCATTGCGAAGAACTAAAAGCATATTTTCATGAAAAAGGCCATCAATATGAAAGTATCGATGTAGAAGGAAAAGATTATTTGCGAGATCTACTTGAAATTAAATACGGTATTCGTCATGTACCGGTCGTTGAAATTGGAGATAAGGGGCAGTTTAAAGGAGTTATTGAAAAAGATTATGAACAAATAGAAAAGTTGATTGAAGACTATTCACCAATCGTTAAATAGCTGCAACATCCATTTTATTAACTCGTTAAAACAATAAATTATTTTGAGACATAGTGAGGGACCAAACACATGAAAAAACTACAGCTGACAGCTATCTTTTTATCACTTCTTTTATTATTAGCCGCTTGCGGAACACCCAATAAAGAAACAGCAGCTAACGCAAGCAAAGACAAAGTGCAAAAAATTATTGTAGGAACGGGTACGCAATTTCCCAACATTTGCTTTCTTGACAATAAAGGAAATCTAACGGGGTATGACGTAGAGCTTGTTAAAGAAATAGACAAACGTCTTCCAAACTATAAGTTTGAATTCAAAACGATGGATTTTTCTAATTTACTTTTGAGCTTGGAATCCAACAAAATTGATTTAGTCGCCCATCAGATGGAAGTGAATGAAGAAAGAAAACAAAAGTTCCTGTTTAATAAAGAACCTTATAATATCTTTCCGCTACATGTAGTTGTAAATGAAAAAAATACGTCAATTAAATCAATTAAAGATTTGAGCGGTAAAAAGGTAATTGTAGGAGCAACGAGTAACTCTGCTAACTTAATCGATAAGTACAACAAAGAACATGGAAATAAAATTGATATCGTTTATTCAGGTCAAGGATCTGATGATACAAAAACGCAGCTAAAAACAGGACGTGCGGACGCTACAATTAGTACGCCGTTTGCAGTTGACTTTGTCAATAAGCAAGCGGACGCAGAGCAAAAAGTTGTGGGACCTGCTATTTCAAATTCAAAAGTATATTTTATGCTTCGAAAAAATGAAACAGGTTTACAAAAAGATGTTGATAAAGCGCTAAAAGAAATAAAAGAAGACGGAACATTGACAAAATTAAGCAAAAAATGGCTAGGAGAAGATTATACAAAAGCAGCTGGAAATAACTAAATCACTTACTGTGACCCAAGCCTTGAACTTGGGTCCTTTCGCTACCTGTAGAGGGAAACAAAGGAGAGAAAAAGATGGGAAAAGCATTTGATATAGAGCTGATTTTCACCTCTATTCCTCAATTATTATCTTATTTGCATATTACAATTTGGATTTTGGTTGCTTCACTTTTGATTGGCAGTACCTTGGGATTGTTTATTGCCCTGCCTCGTATTTATAAAGTACCGGTGTTAAGTCAATTAGCAGCAGTTTATATTTCTTTTATGAGGGGGACGCCTATTTTAATTCAATTATTTTTAGTTTTTTACGGGGTACCTGCCCTCTTACAATTGATTCATATTGACGTTTCTAGAATGGCTCCGCTCGTATTTGTGATTATCACATATTCACTGAGCACGGCGGCGTCTTTTTCTGAAATGATGCGCGGTGCCATTAATAGTGTAGATAAAGGGCAAACTGAAGCAGCGTATAGTGTAGGAATGACCGGAAAACAAACGTTCACTCGAATTGTGCTGCCGCAAGCTCTCGTTGTAGCATTTCCTAACTTTGGAAACCTTGTGATTGGTTCCTTAAAAGATACGTCTTTAGCCTTTACCATTGGTGTCATGGATATGATGGGAAGAGGAGATACCATTATCGCAGCAACGGCTCATGCAGTTGAAGTATATATTGCACTTGCCATTATTTATTATTTTGTAGCCATTATATTAGAGAAATTTTTTATGAAATCCGAACAGAAGCTGCAAAAACACGATCAGCCTGTTCATGTATAAAACGAGCTTACTAAAAGAGGTGTAAACATGATTATTGACGTACCGTTTATATGGACAGCATTTGTAGAAATTTTGAAGGCATTACCTTTAACACTCCTTATTACCATCTGTCCATTACTAGGCGGATTGCTTATTGGTATTGCTGTTGCGGCTGTGAGAATTAATTCAGTAAAAATAATAACGCCTATTGCCAACGTATACGTATCATTTTTTCGAGGAACGCCTGCCATTCTTCATATTATGGTTATTTATCTAGGGTTCCCGCTATTGATTAATAAACTATCAAGCTACTATGGGTGGGGCTTCAATGCAAACAGCATTCCTATTGTCGTATTTGTATTAATCGCTTTGTCTTTTACAGCGGGAGCTTATATGTCAGAGATCATTCGCTCTGGTTTGTTAGCGGTAGAAAAAGGACAAATTGAGGCTGCGTATTCCATTGGAATGAATCGTTTTCAATCGATGAAACGAATTGTTTTCCCTCAGGCGTTTGCTTTATCTTTACCAAATTTATGCAATATCTTCATTGGCTTTTTGCATACGTCTTCTATCGCATTCATCGTCTCACAAAAAGAGTTAAACGGTGCAGCTAATATCGTAGCTTCAAATAATCTTAAGTTTTTAGAAGCCTATATTGCTGCTGCCCTTATTTATTGGATGCTGACGATGTTAATAGAAGGAATAACAGCGCTGCTTGAACGAAAATTAACGGTTTATAATCGAGGAGGGGTTGTATGATTACATTAACAAATATTAAAAAAACATTTGGTCAACATACAGTATTGGACGGTATTGATTTAGTTGTTAAAAAAGGGGACGTTGTGACCATTTTAGGGCCGAGTGGCTCTGGAAAGACTACGTTTTTACGCTGCATTAATTTCTTAGAAAAAGCAGATGAAGGAGAAGTTTCGATCGATCAATTTACGGTGCAGTGCCAAAAGCCAAACCGCAAAGATATTTTAACTCTTCGCCAAAAAACAACGATGGTTTTTCAGCAATACAATTTGTTTAAACACAAAACCGTTATTGAAAATATTATGGAGGGGCTAGTTATTGTTCAAAAGCTGCCAAAGGAAGAAGCAAAACAACGAAGTTTAGACGTCCTTGAAAAAGTTGGGCTTGCTGAAAAAGCAAATGCGTATCCAAGTCAGTTATCAGGAGGTCAACAGCAGCGAGTGGGTATCGCTAGAGCGCTTGCTTTAAATCCTGAAGTCATTTTATTTGATGAGCCAACGTCTGCTTTGGACCCTGAACTGGTGGGTGAAGTACTGTCTGTTATTCGTAAAATTGCTGAAGAAGGAATTACGATGATTATTGTTACGCACGAAATGAGTTTTGCCCGTGAAGTCTCTAATCACGTGGTGTTTATGGACGGAGGAAAGATTGTCGAACAAGGTCATCCTGAAGAAATATTTTTAAACCCAAAAGAAGATCGAACAAAGCAATTTTTCAAGCGTATTAACCCAACGCATTCGCCTTACTCTTATGTTTATGAAAAAACAATCTAATATTTTAATTTAAAACCCACTTGACTCATAGGAATAATAAGTATATGATAAAATCATCAAATTAAACAAACCGACTAGATCACTAGAGGTTCTTTGCACAATGTCACGCATTGTGCAAAGAACCTTTTATTTTTAACTAGACTTAAGGGAAGAAGGGTGAACGTAGTGAATAGAGGAGCATTAAAAGCTAAAACAAGCAAAAAACTTATTATAAAAGGCCTGGTTGTACCTGGACGGCAGAAAGGAAGACATTTGGGTTTTCCAACAGCTAATATAGATACTCAGCATGAGGAATTAAAAAATGGCGTGTATGGTGTCCTCGTTCATCTGCGGGGACTTGATCATATAGGAGTTATGAATGTAGGCGTTAAGCCGACATTTGGATCGGAACTATCTAAAACATTTGAGGTTCATATTTTGGATTTTAACGACGTTATTTATGGAGAGACAGTTCAATGCGACGTGATCTTTCGGGTGCGAGGAGAGAAAAAGTTCCCTTCTATTGAGTTTTTAAAGCATCAAATTAAAGCGGATACGCTGCAAGTTAAGCAAAGATTTCAACATATGGGCTATGTATCTAGTGAACATACAGCTTCCAAGCTAGGGCAAGCGCGGTATTTAAATCTTCCTGATCTACAGTTTTTTAATTGGTGCCACAGTCAATTCAGAGTCAATAAAGGGATTTACAATACAATTGATCAATGGTTTTATGACGCAGGAATTGAAAATATTCACCCTAGAAGAGTTCACGTTATTGCTTTTTTGCAATTTGCACAGGAAGGAAATGAAAGAAAGACCGAAAAAGAAGGAGTCCTTCGCTTTGGAGCAGGTGGTTTGACCAATCAATTACGAGAATTTATGAATGGATATGAAAAAGGAGAATGGTAATATGACACATCAAAGACAATTAAAGATAGGGGCTATTATTCATGGAGTGGGAGGAAACATGGGGGCATGGAGACACCCTGAAATTTTGTCAGATGCCAGCGTTAATTTCGGTTTTTACAAGCAGCAGGCTCAAAAAGCGGAAGAAGGAAAATTTGATTTAGTGTTCATTGCCGATGGGTTATATATTAATGAAAAATCGCTTCCGCATTTTTTGAATCGTTTTGAACCTCTCACTATTCTATCAGCACTTGCTTCTGTCACTTCTCATATTGGTTTAGTTGGCACTCTATCGACTTCGTATAGCGAGCCGTTTACGGTGGCTAGACAATTTGCTTCACTTGATCATATTAGCAGCGGCCGAGCAGGGTGGAATGTTGTAACATCTCCATTGGAAGGATCTGCGCTTAACTATGGAAAAGAGCACCCCACTCATGATAAACGTTATAGAATAGCTGAAGAGTTTCTAGAGGTAACGAAGGGATTATGGGATTCTTGGGAAGATGATGCATTTATTCGAAATAAAGAAACCGGACAATTTTTTGAAGAGAAAAAGCTGCATCGCTTGCACCACAAAGGGGAATTTTTTTCTGTAGAAGGTCCGTTAAACATTGGCCGCTCAGCTCAGGGGCAGCCCGTAGTGTTTCAAGCAGGCTCCTCTGAAAGCGGAAAAGATTTAGCAGCGAAAACGGCTGACGCAGTGTTTACGGGACAAGATAATTTAGAAGAAGCGAAAGCTTTTTACCAAGATGTAAAATCAAGAGCCGTAGCGCAAGGACGCAATGAAAACGAACTTTTAATTTTCCCGGGAATAGGTCCTATCATTGGCAGTACAACCGAAGAAGCCGAAAGAAAATATGAAGAACTTGCTCAATTGGTAACAATTGAACATGCGCTCAACTATTTAGGACGTTTTTTCGATCATTTTGATTTTTCACAGTTTCCATTAGATGAGGCGTTTCCTGATTTAGGGGATATCGGAAGTAATAGTTTCCGCAGTACAACTGATAAAATCAAAGAAAACGCTAAAAAACATAAGTGGACACTGCGAGAAGTGGCGCTGCGAATTGCTACACCTAAAACACAATTTATTGGGACGCCAGAGCATATCGCTAATTTGATGCAACAGTGGTTTGAAGAAAAAGGAGCTGACGGCTTTATTATTCATTCAAGCGTTCCGCATGGCTTAGATGACTTTGTTGAACACGTCGTACCGATACTGCAAGAAAGAGGCCTGTATCGTACAGAATACGAAGGGAGTACTTTAAGAAGTAACTTGCAATTGAATGTTCCTAAAAATCGTTACACACAGGTGAAAGTTAACTGAAGTGGATTAAAAGAGACTCGAAGGAGTCTCTTTTTTTAATATTTTTAATATTAAAAATATGGTAAAATTATTTTTGTAGGTTATTCGTTTCAGTTCATAAGGCCTAAAGGGTTTTGAATACCCGGAAAGGAGTCAAATGGAAAAAAGACATAAAAGTAAGAAGAAGCGTATGATCATTTCGATATCTTTATCCGTTCTTTTAGTCGGAGGAGGAGCGACAGGATGGATATTGTACCAAAACGGAAAAATTCCTTTTTTATCACAGCAAAGTATAAAGGCAAGTGCCATTAAGGTGAATCAACAAAAAGTTGATAAGCTGGAAAGCAGCGATCAGCAGGCAAAAGATTTTATAGCTGAACATCATGACGTACTAAATGATTTGACGGGGTGGAGTGCCATTGAACACCCAGACTGGCCTGCTGTACAAGAAGAAGCAGCAGCCATTAAAAATACGATTGGCACCATTGAAGTAAAAGATTCTGTTTTAAAGAAAGACTTTCAGCATATGGAAAAGCTCGCTGGACAGCTAGAGCAGACGAAAGATCAAGCACTGTTAAAAGAACTTCATCGTTATTTTCATGACTTAGATGTTGTGATCAATGAAGACGATGGATCAAATACATATTTTGATGTTACCAGCTATGGTAAATCAGTTGTAAAGACTTCTAAATGAGCCATAGCAAAAAGCTTTATACATAAAAGTAGTTTTGTATAACAAACGTCTTCGCTTATTTATGCATATGCTAGGAATAAGGAGGAGACAGGTTATATGAAAAAAATTTATTTAGATGCAGGTCACGGAGGGGCAGATCTAGGAGCTGTAGCCAGCGGGTTATATGAAAAAGACGTAGTGTTAGCTGTTCAACAGTACATCATCTCTTTTCTTTCTACTCACTATCAAGGATTTTCTCTTTGCACAACGCGTACAACCGATGTGTTTTTGTCATTAAATGAACGGGTCAACAAAGCCAATGTGTGGGGGGCTGATATATACTTATCTATTCATATAAATTCAGGTGGCGAAACGGGATATGAAGATTTTATTTATAGCAAAAATATAAATAACCAAACCATTGTGTTACGAAACGATATTCACGATCATGTGAAATTTGTTCTCGCTAAATACAATCACTCTAACCGAGGCAGGAAATTAGCTAATTATAGTGTGTTAAGGCGTTCATATATGCCGTCTGTATTAACTGAAATTGGGTTTATTGATACAGAACACGATGCAAAGCTCTTAAAAAATCCTCAATTTCTAAAAGATATGGGGGTGGCATATGCAAAAGGGATTGCGCAGTTTTTAAACTTAGAGCCTAAATCTACAAATTCTGTGGGAGATCCTGACGAGGAAGGGTTTCTAAAGCCTACTTTTTTATATAAACCTTTATGGATAAAAACAACCGAGGATAAGGAGACGTATAAGTATATCAATATGTCAGAGAGAACAGGTTATTTAAAAAAGAATACCCTCTTTCAAGTTTATAGTGAAACGCATGCAGCCTGGATAATTGATGGAGAACATTTTATTGAAAAAAAAGATACAATCATTGAAGGAGAAACTATCACAACTGCGGAATTAACAAAAGAGAATATGGAAACATTAAAAGTGTTTGTGACGAAAGAAAAGTTAGAAACAGCGGTAACCTTTTCTGAAGAAGGAGCTGCGGTAGCCATCTTTACACTTCACGATAAAAAAATATTGAATGTAAAAGCATTTTTAGATAGAGAAAAATGGTGGTACAAAGCTGAACGGATAAAAACATCGTGAAGAAACCTGCTTGTTTTTTTGAAGCTTTCACCCTAGTAATTTTACTTATTTTTGATAGAATATAAAGAGCTGAATCGTAAAGATGTATAAAGGTGTGATGGAAATGGAAGAGCAACAAGAAGCGATTGATTTAACAAAAGTATATGTATATGAGGAGTTTCCGGATAAAGTTGCAGGCAGATGCGATAACTGTGGACATGTGAAATTTAAAAGCTTAGTAAAAGACTTTATTTTTATCCGTACATGCGCAAAGTGCGGCATGAAAAAAAGTATTTAAATCCCTACTTCTTTATAAAAAACGCTCTTTTCTAAAATGAAAAGAGCGTTTTTTCTCTATTTAACGTATAAATGATCGCTAAGCTGCTCTGAAATAGTTTCTACATCTTCTTGCACATGTTTTTGTTTTTTCATCATTTCTAACAGGATTTGTTCAAGGTTCTGTGAATGATTTTGCTTATCTTTTGGTTTATGTAAATACTTTGCGATTTGATGCATATTATTGCTTAGCCGGCTTAGCTCAGACTCAATTTTTCGCAGGTTAACTAATAGTTCCACACCTGCTTCTTTGCCGATTAAAGGCGGCTTAACTTTTCCATCCATAATAAATTTTCGAATGAGAGACGTTCGTTTTAAATTATAGTGTTCAATAAGTTCCTCTAATTTTTCTTTTTCTTCTTCATTCAACTTAATTGCTGGAATGCTGTGTCCTCTCATAAGGTATCTCCTTTCAAGAGCAGTTCTTGCTGCGTTCAATCATATGTAAACATTCTCTTGTCTTTAATAATAGCAACCTTTTCCATGGTTAACTATGGTGAAAAGTTACTAAAATGTCGAACGTACAGTCTGTTAAAAAACTGGTAAATTAAGAAATTTGGTTTAGTAATAGTTGAATTATAGAAGTAATGTCATTATCTACAATATTGCTGCTTTATTAAAAAGGCAGCCAAAGGGATGAATATACCGCCTTTGTACTCACCATTTTTGAAAGCGCAGCTTTAAAGAAGAGGGATGGTTTTTATCATTTTTTCCTCCTACCACATCTTTCCTCCTAGTAACTCTGTCGAATCTTCTAGACTATTGTCTCAAGGGAATAGAAAGAAAGAAGACGAAATGGTTGAGAACGAGGTAAAGTCATATTATGTCTTTATTTACCTCATTTACATACTTTACGGGGGAGGAATACGTTTGAAACTAAAAAAACGATTTAAACTAAACAAGATAGGGGCAGCCATGCTTGCGGCTGGGGTGATATGTACAGGTTATACGCCTATTCATATGCTACAAGCGCCTCTAGTCGCTCAGGCTGCAGAGAATCAGTCGGACTCTTTGGAGCTAGCATTTGCACAAGCATCTAAAGAATTTGGTGTGCCAGCTTCGCTTTTAAAAGCAATTTCCTACAACAAGTCGCGCTGGGAAAGTCATAATGGAAAACCCAGCGCAGCCGGGGGATACGGCCTGATGCATTTAACAGACATCCCTTCTTTAGAAGATGGAAAAGGAAATGGAGCTGCGCCTTCAAAGCCAGCATATGACAAACAGCAAACGCTCTCCTTAGCTGCTAAGCTGCTTAAATCAGATAAAGAAAGATTAAAAAATGACCCTGTGCAAAATATTCGTGGTGGCGCTGCTGTACTAGCTTTTATTGCAAAGGACAAAAATGGAAACGTACCGTCTACTGATCAGAAATGGTACGACGCAGTCGCCGCTTACAGTTCTTCTCAAGATAAAGAAAACGCTCAAGTATTTGCCGATGATGTATATGAAACGCTGGAAAAAGGGGCAGAGCGTACAACATCAGATGGACAGCATCTTAAAATTTCTCCTCAACATATAGGTATGTCGATTCCTCGTGCTGAAAATTCCAATACGAATAAAGCGGATTGTCCGGCATCTTTAAAATGTGAATATATTCCTGCTTTTTACGGGAAATTCAGCGAAAGTCCTTCAGATTACGGAAACTATGATATTGCAAATCGTCAAAAATCAGATGTTCGCTATATTGTTATTCACGATACAGAAGTAAGTTATGACGGAACCATTGATTTGTTTGCTAACCCTAATAGAGCAGCTGCAAACTATGTCATACGTTCAAGTGATGGCCACATTGCACAGATGATCCATAACAAAGATGTAGCATGGCATGCAGGAAACTGGTATTTTAATACGCACAGTATTGGAATCGAACATGAAGGGTTCGCCCTTGAAGGATCCACGTGGTTTACAGAAGAAATGTACCGTTCTTCAGCAAGACTCGTACGCCACCTTGCCAAAGAATATCATATTCCATTAGACCGAGCTCATATTATCGGTCATGACGAGGTACCGGGTTTGTCTCCTAAGGCTCAATCAGGTATGCATTCGGATCCCGGGCCGTTTTGGGATTGGGGGCACTATATGGATTTAGTAGGAAGCCCAGTCGAGCGCCAGCATACAAGCAAACTAGCCGTTACAATTAATCCCGTCTTTGAAAACAATCAGCCAGAGGTATCAGATGCACCAAAGCAGCCGGCCAACTTTGTGTATTTGCATCAAGCTCCGAGCAATGATTCACCGCTACTGAATGAGCCTGCAGCTTCAGGGCCAGGAACGAAACAAACGTTAGACTGGGGAAGCAAAGCTGTAACGGGCCAAACGTACGCAGTGGCTGAGACAAAAGGAGAATGGACAGCGATTTGGTACGGAGGACAAAAAGCCTGGTTTTACAATCCGCATAATAAAAATACGAGTAAAGGTACGGGCATATTATTAACGCCAAAAGCAGGAAAAGAAGGCATTCAAGTGTACGGAGGAGCTTTCCCGGAAGCTTCAGCCTATCCTTCTGATATCCCGGTTAAAGACATGGTCCCACTTCAGTATACAATCTCTCCGGATCAGGTGTACGTAGGGGTAGAAAAAGTAAGGAGTGACTATTACTATGCACCCACTTTTACAACAAATCCAAACGATCACAAAATGATTGTGGGAAAAGATGAATATTATCAAATTTATTTTAATCACCGCTATGCGTTTGTGAAAGCTTCGGATGTAGAGATTAAAAAACAATAGAATAGAGTGTTAAAAGAAAGGAAGAGACAGGGTGTATAAAGGGTTTGTTTCTTCCTTTCCTTTTTAAAACCACAAAAATTCAGAATGTTATTGATGATTTTTCCTTATAATGGTTTTTTAGCTTATTATCTTTTTAAAAAAGGAAGGAATGTCCTGTGATTATAATTAAGCCTTTAAGTCAGTGTTCTTTTTCTGATGCGCTAGAAGCATTTAATAAGGGTTTTGAAGATTATTACATTCCGGTTGAGATGTCACTAGATCAATTCATTTGTAGGTTTGGTGTGGATCGTTTATCTGTCGAGCATTCTTTTGTAGCTTTTTATAATGACACACCAGCTGGAATTATGTTAAATGGAATAAAAAGAGTCAAAGGAAAGAAACATGCTTGGAATGGAGGTACAAGTGTAGCATTCCTTTACCGAAAAATGGGAATTGGTGAAGCCTTACTAAAAGCTACACTTGAGAAATATCAGCAGCAAGGAGTAGTGGAAGCCAGTCTGGAAGCATTTACAGTCAATAAAAAAGCCATTCACCTTTATGAGAAATATGGATATGAAATTGTAGATACGCTTTTCTTTCTAAAGCATAGAGGTAGTTTTCCCGCTTCTTTACTTAAAAAGAAGAATCAGCTTGCGTATTCGTTAAAGCGAAGGCTTGCAAAAGATATTCAGAACCTACCCTTTTATACATACGACGTTCCGTGGAAAAATCAATTTGACTGTATTTGTGATGGAGAATCGTTTATTGCGTTGAATGAAAGAAACGAAGAAGTTGGCTATCTATTATTTCAAAAGAATTTTTCTTCCATAGGCATCGTGAATTCCGTTACTTTTTATCAAGGAAGCGTTAAGGAACATATCTCAAATTCAGAGGACGTTCTGGCCTTTTTATTAGCAACCATTTTTAATATGTATGGACCAATTGCTTACAATACACATAATGTACCTGAAAAAGGAAATAGCTTACTCGTGAAAATGTTAAAATCATTTGGTTTTCAAGATTTATATACAGATGAAGGAATCAAACTTGAGCAGGTGTTTATGAAAAAACAACTTTAAAAAGCGGCAATGGGCCGCTTTTACTGCATTTCCGTAATTGGATGTGCATCATAAAATTCCTCGATTTTTTCTTGCTGCCCTTCGTATTTTGCTTTCCATGCTTGAGTCCCGTCCTTATAATTGCGCAGATCTGTTCCGTAGAAGTCGGTTAACTCTTTTCGAGTAATCGTGATTGTCTGAGGAACAGTCGTGTTAATAGTAAAGTGAACGCTGTCAACATTTTGTACGGCAGAAAGTAAAATGGTTGCGTTATGTAAAAGTGTACGTTTAGTTTTAACAGACGTCCAGCTTTTTTCAAACGCATGCTGATTATCTGTTGCAGCGTAGTTAATTGCTAAGTAGTAAGGTTTTTGCGCATTTTGAAAAGTTATACCTTTTAAATAAACGTGTCCTGGAAGTTTATTTGTTATTTCTTCTATTGAAGTATCACGTTTTAAAGAAGAAGTATGATGAATAGAAGAAGCAGAGACTCTTTCAGCAGACAGATTATTATGAGGTGCATAGGCACACCCTGATAGGCAAGTGAGCACTATACAAAGTGTAAGAGAAGCATCTATTTTTTTCATAATGGTAACTCCTTTTGTTTATATCTACTTGTAAAGACGAAAGACCTACACTTTTTGTTTCATACAAAATATAAATTTATTCATTAAAAAGACAGATAATCCAAAATAATAGAAGTTAATAACCCTAATGAAGCAATAAAACCAATAACAGGACCACCTTCTTCAAAAGCTTCCGGCAACATCGTAGAAGCAACCATGGCCACAATTCCACCACCGGCAAATGAGGCAATAAAGCCCATCATGTTTGGGGTAGCGTCTTGAAGAAATAGATATCCAATCCAAGAGCAAAGAGCTGATATAAAGAAGACCGAAAGCCATAATGAAAAAATTTTCTTTCGCTTATATTGGCTTTTTAGTAGTCCGCTTGTCCCGGAGATTCCTTCCGGTATATTGCTGATAAAAATAGAAACAACAAGCAGCCAGCTAACGTGGTGCTGTTCAATCAAACTTGCGCCAATCATTAGTGATTCAGGTATAGCATCCATAATGGTACCAATAAAAATGGCTAGTCCTGAGCTAGCTGGGACAAGGTGGTTTGAACGTTTTCTTTTGTGAGCACCTTTTTTAGCTAAAGACATATCAAGAAGAGTAAAAAGTGCTGCGCCTGTTAAGAAGCCTAAAGAAGAAGCAATAATTCCCGCTTCTTTTACCGAATCTTGAATGAGCTCGTAAGCAGCAGCTCCTAACAAAACGCCCGTGCCAAAAGCCATAATATAAGCAGTCAACTGTTTTTTTAAAGGTACAAAAATAGCTATAATAGCTCCAATTAATACAGCTGAGCCTGAGACACCACCCCACATAAGGGCATCTATCACATGAGATCCCTACTTTCTTGCGTACTTATTTGTAGTGTAACCATCTATGTGATTATTATGAAACAAGATAAAAGAACTAAAAAAATGGAAAAGAATCACTGATTTAGACCTTAAATAAAATAAGTCTTCTGTATAATTGACAAAATTTTCTGATTATGTCCGTTGAAAGTGAAAAAACCTTGTGATAGTCTGATCAAAAGATATAAAGATGGAAAAAAATTCTTTCATCTGTAGAAGGTCAAAAAACTTAATGAGGTCACTTTTAAACGAAAGAAGGAAGACGAGATGAATCCAAAAGCAGTGAAAAGAGAAAATCGTTATGCTAACTTAATTCCTATGCAAGAAATTAAATCCGTTGAACAGCAGCTTTACCCATTTGATATTTATAACAGTCTGCGTCAAGAAGCACCTATTCGTTACGATGAAAGCCGAAACTGCTGGGATGTATTTGATTATGAAACAGTAAAGTATATTTTAAAAAACCCGTCGCTTTTTTCATCCAAACGAGCAATGGAAGAACGCCAAGAAAGTATCTTAATGATGGATCCTCCAAAACACACAAAATTACGAAACTTAGTGAATAAAGCTTTTACACCAAGAGCTATTCAGCACTTGGAGGGTCATATTGAAGAGATTGCAGATTATTTATTAGATGAAGTAAGCAGCAAAAAAAAGTTTGATATAGTAGAAGATTTTGCTGGACCACTGCCGATTATTGTAATAGCTGAGCTGCTAGGAGTACCTATACAAGATCGAGCACTGTTTAAAAAGTACTCCGATGACTTAGTGAGCGGTGCTGAAAATAATTCAGACGAAGCTTTTGCGAAAATGATGCAAAAGCGTAATGAAGGGGTGCTTTTTTTACAAGGGTATTTTAAAGAAATTATCGCTGAGCGTCAGAGAAAGAAACAAGAAGATCTGATTTCGCTGCTTTTAGAAGCAGAAATTGACGGCGAACATTTAACAGAAGAGGAAGTACTAGGGTTTTGTATTCTATTGCTAGTAGCAGGCAATGAAACAACAACAAACTTAATTACGAACGGAGTCCGGTATATGACAGAAGACGTAGACATACAGAATGAAGTTCGTCAAGACATATCCCTAGTTCCGAATCTCGTGGAAGAAACGCTCCGCTATTATCCTCCTATTCAAGCGATTGGACGCATAGCCGCTGAAGATGTAGAACTTGGAGAGTGTAAAATTAAAAAAGGGCAGCAGGTAATTAGCTGGGCAGCAAGTGCAAATAGAGATTCAGCTAAGTTTGAACGGTCTAACACTTTTGTCGTGCGTCGTAAAACGAATCCTCACGTAAGCTTTGGTTTTGGCATCCATTTTTGCTTAGGAGCACCGTTAGCAAGAATGGAAGGGAAAATTGCCTTTGCTAAATTACTAGAAAAAGGGGAATTTTCCAAAGTTCAGAATCAGTCTTTAAAGCCAATAGATAGCCCTTTTGTTTTTGGGGTAAAAAAATATGAAATTACTTTTGACAACGCCTGAAAAGCGAGCGCAAATGATGCGCTTGCTTTTTAGCGTTCAGTCTTCCATTTTTGGTCCTCTGAAGGAGACGTATAGGTGTCCATTGAAGAGATAAGCTGTTCGGGAGTATCAGAAATATTGATGAGACGAATAGCAGAATCCGTAGAAAATCCTTCATCTACTGCATGCTGAACCATTTGCATAAGGGGGTTGTAGTAGCCGTTTACATTTAATAACCCCACTGGTTTTTTATGTATGCCAATTTGAGCCCAGCAAAGAGCTTCAAACAGCTCTTCAAATGTCCCGAAACCTCCAGGAAGGGCAATATAAGCATCTGCTAACTCGTGCATAGTTGCTTTTCGCTCGTGCATGCTCTCTACTTCGATGAGTTCTGTCAGCGCGGTATGAACAATTTCACCGCTAAACAAACCGCGGGGCATAATACCAATGACTTCGCCCCCATGTTCAAGCATTTCATTTGCGACTTCTCCCATCAGGCCCATTCGTGAGCCTCCGTAAATCAGCCGGTAGTTTTCTTGGGCCATGTAGCGTCCTAGCGAGACGGCGGCCTCTTTATATTCTGTTTTTATTCCTGCGCTTGATCCTGCAAACACACAAATTGATTTCAATTTCTTCACTCCTTTGTTTCTTCTCTATATAAGTCTTTTCTGTTTATGAACAACAAAATCCTTCTTAATAATTTATGAATTTTCACAATGTCATCGCTTGATTATTCTAAAAACTTTGCTTATAATCAAAGCGAAACATCTGTTTGAAAGCGTTATCTATTTCTTTTCTTTTGATGAAAAAGAGAGTACGCATAGATCTACTTGTAAGATAAGTAGATAATATGAACTTATGGGAGATTGGACCGTTTTAAACGCTTCATTAGTAAGTATACGTACTTGCAGGATTAGGACAAGGGGGATATGGGGATATGATGAATAATTTAATACGCACATTAATGGTACAAACACCGACTGTACCAGGAAACTTAGGAAGAGTAGCAACAGCCATTGGAAATGTTGGAGGAGACATTGGCGAGGTTGAAACCGTTAAAGTAGGACATAACTACACGATGAGAAGTATTACGGTTCAAGTAGAAAGTGAAGACCAGCTTGAGGAATTGCTTGAAGCGGTTCGCAGTTTAGAAGGCATTACTTTACATACAGTATCAGATGAAGTTCTTCATGCGCATGAAGGCGGTAAAATTCAAATGAAAAGCAAAATGAAAATTGAGTCGATCGCTGACTTAAGAAGAGTATATACACCAGGTGTAGCAAACGTTTGCCGTGCTATTCAAGAACAGCCCGACAAAGCTAAAATTTATACGAGCATTGGAAACACGGTTGCGATTGTAACGGATGGTACCGCTATACTAGGACTAGGGAATATTGGTCCAGTTGCAGGAATGCCTGTTATGGAAGGAAAAGCTGCGTTATTTGATCAGCTTGCCAGTGTAAACGCTATCCCTATTTTGTTGAATGTAAATGAGCCGGAAGAAATCATTCAAACGGTTAAAAATATTTCACCAGGATTTGGCGGTATTTTACTAGAAGATATAGGGTCGCCTCACTGCTTTGAAATTGAAGAACGTTTAAAAGAAGAGCTAGATATTCCAGTTATGCATGATGATCAACACGGAACAGCAGTTGTGACGCTAGCAGCAGCTATCTCAGCTTGTCGCAGCACAGGTGTGAATTTGAAAGAAGCAAAAGTAGGGCAGATTGGTTTAGGAGCTGCTGGTATCGCTACTTGCAGAATGTTCATGGCTTACGGTGTCAAACAGGTGATAGGAGCTGATAAGTCTCCTGAAGCGAATGAGCGCTTGGTCAGCTACGGTGGAAAAGTAGCGGATTCATTAGAAGAGCTTATGGAGAACTGTGATATTGTTATTGCGACAACAGGTGTACCTGGCTTAATACAGAAAGAATGGATTCGAAAAGGGCAAATCATTTTAGCACTTTCTAATCCAAAACCAGAAATTGAACCTGAAGATGCTCTTGAAGCAGGAGCTATTTATGCTACTGACGGAAGGTCAGTGAATAATGTGCTTGGATTCCCAGGTATTTTCAGAGGAGTATTAAATGCGGGAGTGCGTGATATTACGCATACGATGCTTGTAGCTGCAGCTGAAGCCATTGCAAATTCAACGCGTCCAGGCGATTTAGTTCCTCACCCTCTTAATCTAGCTGTACACGAAGCAGTATCTGAAGCAGTTGAAAGAGCGGCTGTTGCACACGGAGAGAAAGACGGCGTTTATCGATAACAAACAAGGCTGCCTCGAAATAGGCAGCCTTGTTTGTTTTTTATCAAAAAATAATAAGAAAATAGTAAACGATGAAACTTTTTTCCTTTTTTAACGTAATATAGTAATAGAAATAGTAAAAAAGGTAGAGAAAGGAGTTTTTATGGAGTTTGAACATTTAAAGGGCAAATTGCCCCTCGAGGCTAAAAAAGCGATGCGCTGGCAATCCATTTTTACGCATAGCCTGTGGCTTCTGGCAACAGCGGGTTATTTTCTACTCGTTCATTTTTTTGATTGGTGGTCAATTATTGGATGGATATCAGCTGGACTATTAGTCGTGAGCTTTATCATATATACAATTATAGCTCCAAATGTATATATGAATGTATATTCATATGAAGTAACAGATACTCAAATTGATGTGCAAAGAGGGCTCTTCATCTGGTATCATACGAAAATTCCCCTTGTGAAAGTACAGCACGTTGAAACGTTGACAGGGCCGATTTTTCGAAAATTTGACTTGGCATCTGTTAAAATCATCACAGCAGCTGGAAGCGTCGAAATTCCTGCACTCGTACAAAGAGATGCTGAAGCACTGCGAGAGTATATTGCTAGACTAGCAGAGGTAGATGATGAAGATGAGTAAGCGGCTGCATCCGCTATATATTGCAATAGCATTTATTGAACATATAAAAAATAATATCCTGCCTTTTGTGTTTGTATTTATCGTCAATCGGCACCTGTTGTTTACATATTGGTGGGCAACGCTATTAGCGGGAGGCGTAGTCGCTTTATTTGCTTTTTTTACCTGGAGGGAATTTCGTTATGAAGTAACGGAAACGGAAGTGCGTCTGTATAAAGGGATTTTTAAAAAAGAAAAACGATTTATTCAACGAAATCGCATTCAATCGATTCAGTTAGATCAGCCGTTTGTCTTTAGAATTCTTCGCTTAGCCCGGCTTCGTATTGACACGGCCAGCAGCGGTACGGATGCTGAAATTGATTTATCTGGTATTTCACTAAAAGAAGCGCACCATCTTAAAGATACGTTAAAGCTGTCAGGGAGTCAGCCGGAAATAACAGAAAAAAGTCCTGAACGTATGATGAAAGTGTCGGTGAAACAGCTGGCGTTAGCTGCTGCGTTTTCCGGGAATTTTGGCTATATATTTGCTGCTCTTGGTTTTCTCTATCAGTATATTGATACGTATATCAACCGCTGGGTGAAGACAGCTTACGAAGAAGTGATTCATCAATCGATGCTTGGTTTATTTGTATTAGTCGCTGCAATTGTGGTGCTTGCTTATTTGTTGTCTATCGTTTTATATGTGATACGATTTGGCGGTTTTACAGTGGAACGCTACGATCATTATCTACATATTAAATACGGACTATTAAATAAGAAATCCCTTACGATTCCTTTTCATAAAATACAGGCTGTTACGATAGAGGAAGGGTTGGTTCGACGCTTATTTGGATGGTCTTCCGTTTCGTTAAATGTCGTAACCTCTGATTTAAAAGAAAAGGTCTATTTACACCCGTTTATTCAGCAAAAAGAGATTTCATCGTTAATGAACGTATATGTCCCGCACTACGAATATATAAAGTGTCCAAGAAATACAGCTATTCAATATGCATGGTACCCATTACTATTACCGCTCTTGTTATTTGTAGCGGCAGGGATTGGCATCAGCTTTTGGAAATCAATGTTCGTGTGGGTTATTGCTGTGCTATGCCTTGCATATGTACTTATTCACTGGTTGGGCTATCGCCAAGGCGGCTTAATGATGAACGAGGTATTTGTCGCTATTCGCTCACAGTTTTTAACACGAAAAACAACGATTATTAGAAGGAAGAAAGTGGAGCAAATTGAGGTGTTTGCAGGCACCTTTTTATGGAAAAAAGGATACAGGAAAATAAAAATTTCAACTATGGGTACAAGCGGCAGCTATAAATCGGGATATTTTCCATTTGAAATTTGGCATCCTATCTTTCTGCAAGCTACTTCTTCTAAAAAGGCATGAAGAACATCATTGTTCTTCATGCCTTTTGACGTTATCTATTCATTAAATTTTTTCCTTGCTCGTAATAGCTATTCATCACGTCAGCGGGCACCATACTGCCTCCAGTTGACCATACAAGGTGAGTAGCTTTTGACATATCGTTTTCTAGTGCTTGCGCTTGTATATAGGAAGACCCGCTTTCCATCAGGTGAAGAGGCCCTTGTAAACCAGCCGCTGCTGAAGGTTCTATATACATATTTTCACGATTGGCTAGCTCATAAATAAATCGGAAAAGCTGATCATCTTCTACAGTATAAATTCCGCTAATAAGCGATTTTATCGTTTCGCCTACAAAGCTAGATGGCCTTCCTACAGCTAGTCCATCGGCAGCTGTTATGTTATCAAGTCCAATATCGGTAACGGAAATGCCATCATGTAGCTCGGTCATTAATCCGAGCAGCATGCAAGGAGAGTGAGTAGGTTCAGCAAAAAAGCAGTGAACATGATCACCGTATATTGCTTTTAATCCAAACGTAATACCGCCAGGACCTCCCCCTACTCCGCAAGGTAAATAGACAAATAAAGGATGTTCAGCGTCTACTTGAATTTGCAGCTCGGCTAGCTGCTTTTCCAAGCGTAAGGCAGCGACGGAATAACCAAGAAATAAATCTCTAGACTGCTCATCGTCAATAAAATGACAGGCGGGGTCTGCTTCGGCTTGCTTTCGTCCTTCTTCCACGGCTTTTCCGTAGTCAGACTGATATTCAATAACGGTTACGCCTTTCGAACGAAGCAAATCTTTTTTCCATTTCTTCGCATCGGCTGACATATGGACGGTGACGTTAAAGCCGAGAGCGGCGCTTATAATACCAATGCTTAAACCTAAATTACCGGTAGATCCTACTGCAATAGAATAAGAAGAAAATAACTTTTTACATCGTTCTTCAGCTAGAAGAGCATAGCTGTCTTCTTCGGTAAGCAGCCCTTCTTTGATAGCAAGACTTTCAGCAAATTTTAATACTTCATAAATGCCGCCTCTTGCTTTAATAGAACCTGATATAGGAAGATCGTGATCGCATTTCATCAATAATTTTCCTTGCAGCTCGTTATTCATTTGTTGATTTAAATAGTCTTTCATGTATGCAATTTCTTGAAGAGGTGATTCAATGATTCCTTTTGATGCTTTTAGCTCCGGAAAAGCGATTTGAAGAAAAGAAGAAAAGCGAGAAAGTCGCTCTTTTGCATCTTTTATATCTTTGGTATGTAAAGAAAGAGACGAAAGTGCTTCTTGAGCAGGTTTTAAATAAGGATTTATCCAAAGTATTTCCTGTTTATTGATTAAAGGTGTTAATAAAGGATATTCACGCATCCATGTAGCAAGGGGTTTTTGGTGAAATAAATGTATCGTCATAAAGGCTCCTTTCTCAATATGTTATTTCCTTTATATGTATAGTATCAAGAATAGAAGAAGTTGAAAACGAAAATATCAAAAAGCAGAAAGCGCATTTTAACTGCCTCTTGTATACTAATAAAGATAACTTATACAACTGCATAGAAAAAAGGAGAGGAATTTATGGCATTTTCAGGCGATGATAGCAGATGTCCTATCTGTGAAGAGAAAAATAACTGTGCTTCTGTACAAGGCAGAGAAATAGAAAAGTGTTGGTGCATGCAGAAAGTTTTTACTCCTGATTTGTTTAAACAAATTCCTTTGGAAAGCAGAGGGAAAGCGTGTGTATGCGTCAAATGCGTTGCGAGACAGAAGGAAGAAGGTGGGGATTAACGTGAAAAAAGGAATTATTTCATACGGTGAGGCATTTATTGATTTTATCGCCAAAAATGAATCTAACACTGACTTTGACCCTTTTTTAGGAGGCACAACCGTTAATGTAGCAGTTGGAGTTCAGAAGTTAGGAGCAAAAGCATCTTATATCTGCAAGTTAGGGAGTGATGAAACAAGTGATTTTGTAAGAAAGAAGCTTTTAATTGAAGGAGTAAACCAAAGCGGCTGTGTAACTTCGGTGACGAAAAAAGTTTGTGAAGTGTATGTACATAAAAGTAAAGAAGGAGATCGTTACTTTCATTCCTACATAGATTCTACCCCTCATGAGCAAGTGTATAAATATGAGCTGCAGGAAGCTCTATTTGAGAAGGCAGCGATTTTTTATTTTGGATCAGGCACTTTGTTTCATCCGATTTCCCAGGAAACTACAAGAGAAGCTGTGAGGCTCGCAAAAAAATATCTTATGCTGGTAGCTTTTGATCCGAATATTCGAATGAAAAGATGGGAAAGTGAAGCAGCATGTAGAAATATTGTAACATCGTTTTTGTACGAAACAGATATTTTGAAAATCTCTCAAGATGAGCTCCTATTTTTGATGAATTCAACAGATCTGGCAGAAAGCCTAGAAAAACTGAGAGCGTATCATATTCCGTTCGTATGGGTCACTCAAGGAGAAAAGGGCGCAGTAGCCGTTACTGCAAATCAAATGCTTCATGTGAGTGCAAAAAAAGTGCAGGCGATAGATACAACAGGAGCGGGTGATGCATTTATGGCAGGAATTCTCTGGTGTATTCATGAAAAAGGTTTGCCTGAAAGTGAGGAGTCATGTAAGCAGTACACAATGTTTGCCAACGCGTTAGGTGGAGCAGTTTCGGCGAGATACGGAGGAATGATTTCGCTTAAAGCAAAAGATGTATCTAATATAAAAGCAGGTAGCTGATAGCTACCTGCTTTTGAGCATTTATTATTTAAAAAATGACAGTATAATCATAAGGGCAAAAATAATCGTAAGATGGTTCAATGAGAACACAAACATTAAAGTAGCCCATTTTGTATCTTCTAATTTTTTAAATCCAACAATTCCAAGAAGCATCCACACGAGTGTTAAACCGAACATTGTAAATGCGATAATTTTACTAAACGATAAAAATAAGAACGATGCCGCTAGTAAAATAACTAGGTATACAAGCGTTTGGACTTTGGAACGACGGATACCTTTTACTACAGGAAGCATTGGTACACCTGCGGCTTTATATTCCTCAAGTCTTCTAATCGCAATAGCGTAGAAGTGAGGAGGCTGCCATAAAAACATAAATACAAACAATCCAATTGCTACCGGATGAAATAAGTCTGGTGAAATAGCGGCCCAGCCAATGATTGGAGGCATAGCTCCAGAAATACTTCCGACTTCGGTATTATAAATGGTTGTACGTTTTGTAAGCATAGTATAAGGCACTACATAAAAGAAAAATCCTAAAATACCCATAATGGCGGCCATGTTAGAAACTAAAAATAAAATACCTACACCAATAACAAATAAAGCCAGTCCTAACCATAGAGCAAATTTAGGGTTGACCGCTCCTGTTACCGTCGGTCTGTCTTTTGTACGTTTCATGATTGCATCGATATCACGGTCATAGAAGTTATTAACTGCCCCAGCTCCTCCTACGACAAAGGATGTCCCAATTAAAGCCAAAATAATGATAGGAATTTGTGTCACAAAGCTTAAGTCATTAACAGCAATTGCGAGACAAAGCCCAGCAACCATTCCTAGTGAGTTCGATTTAATAATCCCAGTTTTTATAATAGCACTGATTACTTCCCGGGAAAAATACTGATTGATAGGAAGTGATTCCTTTGTGATAACTTCGGTATTTTTCACAGCAATTCTCCTTTTTGAGCTTATTCTTACATGAATAAACCTAATCTTTATTAATCAACTAAACTATTTTAACAAAAAAATATCGTAATTACATCAAGGTTGCTCGTAAAATTTGTTAACATTCCTTGAACTTTTTTAAAAAACAAAGAAAAATGTCGAATTTCCGACTGAAAATAAGTACATCCTTTATTATAAGATAAAAATGGAATGCTTAAAAACGAAAATTTTGACTATCTGGTGAACTTTTAACGAGCAAGAAACTCGAACTTAATCGTACCATATTTATTGGTAATTGCAATCACATAGTATGTGATGAAAGAAAAGATGTGGTACATTAAAGAAAGAACTAATAAGTTTATTTACTATGTCTTATTCACAAGGAGGATATATGATGCCAGATAAATATGCTAGCTTCTCTGAACTTGCCTCTTATGAAGTATACAACCAAGACTACAAAATTCAATTTGAAATCAGACCTTCTAACATTATTATGCTCGCGATACACGGCGGAGGTATTGAAACTGGAACATCCGAACTTGCTGTTGGCCTAGCGGGCAACGAATACTCGTACTATATATTTGAAGGGTTAAAGAAATCAGGAAATGCCGATCTTCATATCACATCCACTCATTTTGATGAACCTCATGCGTTAACGATTATATCAAAAGAAGACTATGCAGTATCTTTTCATGGATACAACGACAAAAGTGAAAAGCATACTAAAATCGGCGGTGCTGACAAAGCGTTAAGGTCCAAAGTACATGAAGCGCTTGTTTCTAAAGGCTTTAGTACAGAAATTTTATCAGATCAAGATCCTGTTTCCGGTACCAGCCCTAGAAATATAACCAATAAAACAGCTAGGCGGATGGGTGTGCAAATTGAGATAAGTAAAGCGCAAAGAGAAGCTTTTTTTTCAACTAACACGAGAAATGAACGTAAAAATTCGAAAACCCAGGAATTTTTTGAGTATATATCAGCTATTAGAAGTGCATTTCCTCTTAGATAAATCAGATACGTTTAGTATTTATTAAACAGGTTAGATTTATTACGGACATGTTTGTGGTATACATATAGTAACTACATAAACTGGAGGAGATAATCATGAAAAAGTTTGACCAAGAAGATACCCTAGAACGACTTAAAGCCTCTTATCGATATTTAAAAAGCATAGACATACCAGAAATCAGCACATTAGATGATCAAAAACGAGCGGAAGCTGTGCAGTTAATCGAAGAGATTGGTCTTAAAATATCAGAAATGCGCGTAAAAGTAGAGTGAGTAAAAAGAGAAAGAAGGACATCTGTCCTTCTTTCTCTTTTTCGACAACTATAAACAGGAGATTGGCCATGAATGAACAATATTATGACGCTTTATTAAATATAAAAACAACGGGAGAACAAAAGGGATTTAATGATTCATTTCATTACCATCGTTATGAACCCACGCCTTATAGTGCATTAGAAGCACTTTTCAGTCAGTATGAGCTAACAAGCAGCGATAGAATTGTCGACTTCGGGTGTGGGAAAGGAAGGCTGAATTTTTATGTGAACTACCTATGTAATGCCACCGCTGTAGGGATAGAAATGAATGAGCACTTCTATGAGCAGGCCATAGATAATCAGAGGCGCTATTTAAAAAAAGCCAAGGGCCGAAAAAGTCATATTTATTTTCAGTGTTGTTTAGCCCAGGAATATAAGATTCACCCACTAGACAACTGCTTTTATTTTTTTAATCCTTTTTCAGTTCAAATTTTTATCCAAGTAGTGAACAATATTTTGCTTTCGTGGGAAGAGAATAAGCGCGAGATTGATTTAATTTTGTATTATAGCTCAGAGGATTATCTTCATCATCTCGAAAAACACCCTTCTTTCATTTTAAAAGAAGAGGTAATGCTGCCAGAGTTGAATCGTAAAAATCCATATGAACGGTTTTTGATTTATAAAGTAGCTTATTAAGACGACTTATTTACTATTTCATAAAGGTGTATCGTCGCTCGTTCTATTTAACAAATCAGCAGGGGCTAGAAAAAGACCTGCTGATTTTATTTATAACTTTTTAGAAATTAAAGCATAACACTTTATTATGTAAGCGCTTTCTGTTATAATGAAACTAGGTTGGATAGCATGCGTGGCTATCGGTGTACTCAGCGCAGGCGGGGCTAGTACAGAAAGAGAAGGCTACATACAAGTTAATAAACATTTAGTCGATAGAAATAAGAAGTCTCAAAAACAAATTTATTAATTTGTATGCTAAATCGTAAATTAACAGAAACGGCATTTATGATAAGGTTTTAGAGAAAAGAACCCAGCATATACTGTATAAGCAATTTTTTTACTCTAAAAAAGGGTGAAGAAATTGCTTATTTATTTTTAAATAAGTGCACAGCTGTTCAGATTTGTTTTGAGATATCTAGCGTTAGTGTATAATAGTAAAAAGTACGAAAAGTTGACATTGTTAATTGATTAAAGGGGATTTAAAAATGAGTGAACTAAAAATAGATGATGTAGCGAAGCAAAGCGGTTTAACAAAACGTACGATTCGTTATTATGAACAAATTGGACTGATGCCAGCACCTCCAAGAAGTGAAGGTGGATTTCGTCTGTACACGGAAGAACACGTAGAATTCTTAAAGAAAATTACGAATGCCAAAGAAGTCATGGGTTTTTCACTTCAAGAATTACAGGAATTTCTTGCTTTAAGTGATACTCTTGAAATACAAAAGATGGATTATAGGCAAGTGAAAGGAACAAGTCAACAAAAAGAAAAGTTAGAGCAAGTGTTACATACGGTAGAAGAGCAGCTCAAGCTGATTGAACAGAAAAAGAAAAACATCTTAAAAGTAGAGTCTGACCTTCTGTCACTGAGAGATCGTGCTAAGGCTGCAATTGTAAAATTCGAGCAGGAAGAATCATAAAAAGCAGGCGCATTCACCAGAAGAGTGCGTCTGCTTTTATGTGTTTTATAGGGAATTTATTTATGATTGTGAAGAGTTTTCTTCTAGCTGTACCCCTAAAAGAAGTAGAATAGCCTGTATCCCGTCGGCTTTTCCGCTGTGAAAGCTTCTTGTTTCAGCATCCAAAGCTTCATTTACAGATTCCATCATATTTGATTCGTATAAGTCTAAAATCAATTGTTTTCCTTCCGGACTCAAATGCAGCTGCCCGCGTTCCTTCATTTTAAACTTCAACTTCTTCAACTCCCTTTCCCATAATACTATCAGTATACAAAATTAATAACATTTACGTAAACGTTAATTTTTGTATGTGGACAGAAGAACGTATTAAGTATAGGTACTAAGTGAGGGGAGAGATACTGGTTATCCTTTGCTTGTTTTAATGTTTGTCAGCTTATAGCCGCAAGCTGAGCATATATAGATAACGTTTTGATTGGACTGAGCAGTTAAAACGGTAGCGAGCTCTTTTTGAGAATGACAGTTAGGACAAATAACAACAGGGGATTTCATGTGATTTTCTCCTTTTCTTTTTTATAGTCGAATTTTATTTTATGTAAAGTTTAATCAAATATCCTTCGTGCTATCAAAAACGACGGAAGATATGTAAAAAGCATTCTCGCTCAAAAGAAACGGGAATGCTTAAGGTAAGTTTAAAATCCGTCCTGGCTTGCTGTAAATGGAATGTTAAGTCTTCTTTCTACATTGCGTAAGCGCTGATTTAATCTGTTTATACGGTCAGTATGTCGCTCCACAATTCGATTTAAACGAGTAATTTCTCTGACTTGCTCCTCATTTTGTCTCTCAAGAGCACGAATTCTTCGTTCAAATCCTCCAAGATTTTGAAGCTGCTGTCTTTCATCGTATTCTTCATGCTGTGGTACGTAAGGGGGATAGTATTGTTGAACTGAGTAATCAACTTGCTGAGGAATATATCCAGGGTTGAAATAATAAGGGTTCATTAGGGCACCGCTCCTTTTAAATAGTAACTTCAAATCAAACACGATATAACGTATGCGAAGATAAGAAAAATGCTATAGGCACATACCTAAAGACATTCTGTATTTTAAAAAAGGAAAGTATTTTTAAGAGGAAAAAGGAGATAGCAAACCCTTTCTTGAATATGCAAAATAGAAAAGCTTCTTTTTTAGACACTTTATTTAAGAAAGAGGGAAAGTGACCGATGGCTCAAGGGAAACAAAAACCAGCACCTAAAATAGAAGAATCAAAAGCTCCGCCTGCAAAGAAACAAAAGCCGAAGAGCCGCAGCACCAAAAAAGCTCCGCCTCCTACATCGCCCTGGGTAAAAGCTGCTTCCATTTTATCTAACATTGATTTCATTCGTTTGTTTCGCGTGCTGTTTCTTGCTTTGGCGGTTGGTTTTATTGTGTATCAATATATTTTACTTACAAAAGGGGTCTTCATCAAAACATACGTAGACCTTTGGCATCATCACAAAATGATCTTGCTAGCTGGAGCTGCATTTATTATCTATACTTCTTTCATCTTTTACCTTGGCTACCGCACCGCTAAAAAGCGCTAGAACGATTATAAACGGCGAATATCATCCATTCTTTAAGCAAACCTTATATGTATATCAGCATAGAGGGGGGAAGAAACGTGGACAAGCAGCGAGCAAAACAAATTGCTGATTCACCCGTTATGGCTAACGTTACGTATAACGATACGGCCGTTTATATTCAACATGTAAGCGAAGAAAATGATACGGCAAGAATTTATCCGCTAGGTCAGCCGGAAAATGAACAAAATGTTGCGGTGAGTCAATTAGTAGAGAATTAAGGTGGATAAATAGAGCTACTAGTTCAGTTAAATAAAAGGAAGAGAGCAGATACACAGCTCTCTTCCTTTTATTTATTCTTCCCATTTCTTACTGTTAATCTTCTCAATAATCCCGTGCAAATCACCAGGCTTATGAAACTCAATCGGAGACGCGCCTTTTTCAAACAGAATCGATTCCGCTTCAATTAACGCCACGTAGCGTCCGTTCACTTTCGCTAAGTGAATATTCTCCCCAAAATCAGCTAACAGTCCTTTAATCTCGGTTTCGCCAAGCTTCATTTTTAGCTCGGCATCAGGCGTATGCTCGACGATATGAGCAGCGGCTTCCATGACTTGATGGGTATCCAAACGTTCTTGAAGCTCACGCTTTTCGCTTGTTGCCCACAGTTCCATGTCTGATTCAAACTGTTCAAGCTCTACGCTTTCTGCTTCAAGCGTTTCGCTGACGTGTTCACGCACCATATCCATCACTTGTGTTTTCATAATCTCAGGCATGGGCTCGTTGTAATCAATGAATTTCAAAAAGTCTTCAAAATAACGGGCGTGAGACGCTTGGTGGATAACGAGTTCGCTTTCTTCCACCATGCCTTCTTCAGGCATGTATGGGTATTGAATGGATTTCATGTTTTTAGTAGTAATCGCCATTTCTACGTGACGAATAAGGGTTGATTCATCTGAAATTGAAGCCACTTTTGGTTCGAAGTCACATTTTAAAATAAACACAAAAGCATGATCAAAATATTTTCTTGGAACAGCAGATACCACTAAAAATGCTCCTCCTCGAACGGCTGCAGTATCAAGGTATGCATTGATAAACTGTTCGCTGTTTTCTTCAAATTCTTCTTTGGTTGTGGCAAAACGAGTGCGGTGAAATAAATTATAATTAGGGTTTGAGTCGAGAGCGTGTCCCGGTTCAACTATAAAATACCCGAGCTTTGTAGGCACTTGTTCTGCTTTGGGGTGTCGCTCTACTTTGCGCTTTACAATTTTTTTAAATTCACCGTCTAAAAAATCTTTAATGGAACTTTCTTCATATTCTTCCGTATCAAGCGTTTGAAAATGCTTATATTGTTTAGAGGCCTGTTCTTCTTTTCCTTCTACTTGTATTACGTAAAATGATAAAAAATTAATTTTAAAATCCATAGCAGTCACCTTGTTTCTTTTTAGTCAGTTACTTCAGTATAAGAAAGAGTCCGGTAAGCGTCAATGCCTGTTAGCTTTAGGGGAGAGAAGATCTATTTATACAATTGATCAGCTGAGGAATAGTGTATAAAGCAAAGAATAGGAGAGGCAGGGGGCCTCTCTTATTTATACTGTTCCAAACGTTCAAAAAAGGTTTTGACAAACTTATAAAAAATTTTATCAGAAGGTGCTAAATCACGATTTCTAGGAATAATCATTCCGACTGTCCGCTGAAGCTGCGGCGTATGAATAGGAAGTTTAGTCGTAAAACGAGGAGTCGTTTCAGACACTGTACTTTCAGGAAGAAGCGTCACGCCAATTCCTGCGGATACAAGACCTTTAATCGCATCTAAATCTTCTCCTTCAGATGAAATATTGGGCATGAATCCTGCTTGTTTGCAAGCGTCAAAGGCCATTTTATGTAAAATGAATCCTTTTGGAAATAGCACAAAATCTTCATTTCTTAAATCCCGCAGCCGAATGTTATCCCGTTCAGCGAGCGGGTGATGAGAAGGAACAAGGGCTAAAAGATTTTCAGTGAATAGAATATGCCCTTCAATACTCTGATCTTCTACAGGTACAGGGCCTAAAAAAGCGATATTGATATCTCTTTTTTTAACCGATTCAATTAAAAATTTGTACGAACCTTGTCTAAGATGAAAAGCAACATTTGGGTGTTCTTCTTTAAAGGCTGATATAATAGTAGGAAGAAGATGACTAGCAAGGCTTGTTGGAAATCCGATTTTAATCGTTCCTCTTTCGGGATCCAAGTATTCATCAATTTGTTCTTTCGCATAGTCAATAGCTTTCATAGCCGTCTCCGTATGCTCAAGAAAGACTTTTCCTATTGCTGTTAACTTGACATTTCTTCCTTCACGTTTGAATAAACTAACACCTAGCTCAGATTCCAGGTTCGCGATTTGACGGCTGATTGCTGATTGAGCTACATGCAGATATTCTGCGGCCTCAGATACGTGTTCTCTTTTTGCAACTTCCATAAAATAGCGTAATTGACGCAGTTCCATAAGCACCCTCCATCTATATATATCAAAATTAGATTAGTTTTATCTAAATTATATATTGTTTATATTGATTTGAAAACTTACAATGTAAACAGGTGATCTTAAAAAGATAAAGAAAACGAACGGGGGAGAAGAAGATGACATACAATCAAATGCCAAAAGCTCAAGGTCTCTACCGTCCTGAATTTGAGCACGATGCATGTGGAATCGGACTATACGCTCAATTGAAAGGCGTAGCGTCACATGATATCGTTAAAAAAGGACTAAACATGCTTTGCCAGCTTGACCATCGAGGCGGACAGGGAAGTGATCCGCTAACAGGAGATGGAGCTGGATTAATGGTACAAATTCCACACGCGTTCTTTAAAAAGACATGCGTTGAACTGAACTTGCCAGAAAACGGTCGTTATGGAGTTGGAATGATCTTTTTCTCAAATAATGAAGACGAGCGTCGAGAAATTGAAGCTTATATTAATAAATTAATTGAAGAAGAGGGACAAACGTTATTAGGTTGGAGAACTGTGCCTGTAAATGTCGGAAAAATCGGAAAAGTTGCAAAAGAAAGCTGTCCATACGTACGACAAGTATTTATTGGGGCAAATGACAGTATTCAAGATGACTTAGCGTTTGAGCGCAAGCTATATGTTATTCGTAAGCAAGCGGAAAATTGGGCGCAGGCACGTCAAAACCGTTTTTATTTTACAAGTCTTTCAAGCAGAACAATTGTGTACAAAGGGTTGTTAACACCTGAACAAGTGGATGCTTTTTATCTTGACCTACAAGATGAAGACTTTACTTCAGCGTTTGCTTTAGTGCATTCTCGCTTTAGCACAAACACGTTCCCAAGCTGGGAAAGAGCACATCCAAACCGTTATTTAATTCACAACGGTGAAATCAATACGCTTCGCGGTAATCAAAACTGGATGAGAGCGCGTGAACAGCAGTTTGTTTCGGACGCATTTGGTAAGGATTTGCCGAAGGTTCTTCCAATTTTAGATGCTGAAGGAAGCGACTCATCCATGTTAGATAATGCGCTAGAGTTCTTTGTATTGGCCGGCCGCAAGCCAGCCCATGCAGCGATGATGCTTATTCCAGAGCCTTGGTCTGAGAATCCGCACATGTCAAAAGAAAAACGTGCTTTCTATGAGTATCATAGCGCATTAATGGAGCCATGGGATGGTCCGACTGCTATTTCGTTTACGGATGGAAAGCAAATCGGTGCTATTTTAGACCGTAACGGTTTACGTCCAGCTCGCTATTATGTTACAAAAGATGATTACATCATACTTTCATCAGAAGTAGGCGTCATTGATGTTGAAGATGAAAATGTGTTATATAAAGATCGTTTAAGCCCAGGTAAAATGCTTCTAATCGATTTAGAAGAAGGCCGAATTATTTCAGATGAAGAAATTAAATCTGAAATGGCACAGGCTGAGCCTTATCAAGAATGGTTAGATGAACAGCTGGTAACGTTGCCAGAAGTGCAGGAAGAAAAATCTGAATACTTCGATGATTTGGTCATTCGCCAGAAGTCATTTGGCTACACGTATGAAGATATTCATAAATATTTAGTTCCAGTTATTACAGAAGGAAAAGATCCGCTTGGTTCAATGGGTAATGATACTCCATTAGCCGTGTTGTCTGATCGTCCTCAATCGCTGTTCAATTACTTTAAGCAGCTGTTTGCTCAAGTAACGAACCCACCGATTGACGCTATTCGTGAACAGTTGGTTACATCAACAATGACGTTGCTTGGTGCAGAAGGGAATTTACTGCATCCAACCAAAGAAAATATTCATCGAATTCAGCTTGAGACGCCGGTTTTAACAAACGATCAAACTCATCAGCTGAAGTCTGCCATTCATCCAGATTTCAAAAGTGCTGTTATTTCTGCGGTGTTCACAAATGATTTAAAAGCAGATCTTGATCGCGTATTTGCTGAAGCTGAAGCGGCAATTAACGCAGGAGCTAGCATCCTTGTTCTGACAGACCGTGAAGCGGGAGCTCACTCTGTAGCCATTCCAGCTTTATTAGCGGTTAGCGGGCTGCACCAGCACCTAGTGCGAAAAGGAAACCGTACAAAGGCGAGCATTGTAGTGGAAACAGGAGAAGCGCGCGAAGTGCACCATTTTGCAGCACTGATTGGTTACGGAGCAGACGCAATCAATCCATATCTTACTTTTGCAA
The DNA here is from genome assembly GCF_009497655.1 of Priestia megaterium. NCBI lineage: Bacteria > Bacillati > Bacillota > Bacilli > Caryophanales > Bacillaceae > Priestia > Priestia megaterium. Next base: position 2,030,021 of record NZ_CP023317.1, read on the forward strand.
CATATCAAAATGAAATTAACGCAGGTACGTTGAACGTATCGTATGACTATGCTGTTGAGAAATATGTAAAAGCCGTTACTGAAGGTGTTGTAAAAGTAATGTCTAAAATGGGCATTTCAACGGTGCAAAGTTATCGGGGCGCACAAATTTTTGAAGCAGTTGGAATCAGTGCAGAGGTTATCGAGCAATATTTTACAGGTACTGCCTCGCAACTTGGCGGTATCGGTTTAGATGTTATTGCAAAAGAAGCGAAAACGCGTCACGACAATGCTTATGTTGAAACAATTGAGCAAACGTTAGAGTCAGGAAGCGACTTCCAGTGGAGACACACGGGCGAGCATCATGCGTTTAATCCAAAAACAATTCACACGCTGCAGTGGGCTTGCCGTAAGGGAGATTACAGCTTATTTAAAAAATTCTCTGAATCGGCTAATGAAGAACGCATCGGTTTCTTGCGCAACCTATTCTCGTTTAATGGAACGCGTTCATCTATCTCCATTGATGAAGTGGAATCAGTTGATTCGATTGTAAAACGTTTTAAATCAGGTGCTATGTCGTTTGGATCTTTAAGTCAAGAAGCTCATGAAACATTAGCGATTGCGATGAACCGTTTAGGCGCACGCAGTAACAGTGGAGAAGGTGGCGAGCACCCTAGCCGCTACACTGTGGATGAAAATGGAGATAATCGCCGCAGTGCGATTAAACAGATTGCTTCTGGCCGTTTTGGAGTGAAAAGTCATTACCTTGTGAATGCGGATGAGCTTCAAATTAAAATGGCACAAGGTGCAAAACCCGGAGAAGGCGGTCAGCTTCCAGGAAACAAAGTATATCCATGGGTAGCAGATGTGCGTGGATCAACGCCAGGAGTAGGCTTAATTTCACCTCCTCCACACCACGATATTTACTCGATTGAAGATTTAGCACAGCTTATTCATGACTTAAAAAATATAAACCGTGATGCACGAATCAGCGTCAAACTCGTTTCAAAAGCAGGAGTAGGAACGATTGCTGCCGGAGTAGCAAAAGGAGTAGCGGACGTTATCGTTATTAGCGGCTACGACGGAGGTACGGGAGCATCTCCAAAAACAAGTATTAAACATACGGGACTACCGTGGGAACTGGGCTTAGCGGAAGCTCATCAAACGCTTATGTTAAACGGTCTTCGCGAAAAGGTAGTGCTTGAAACAGACGGTAAATTAATGACGGGTAAAGATGTAGTCATGGCAGCACTTTTAGGAGCAGAAGAGTTTGGTTTTGCTACGGCGCCTTTAATTGTTTTAGGCTGTATCATGATGCGTGCGTGTCACTTAGATACATGTCCAGTTGGAGTGGCGACGCAAAACCCAGAGCTTCGTAAAAAGTTCCTAGGAGAAGCGGATCACATCGTTAACTATATGAAATTTGTCGCACAAGAAGTACGCGAAATTATGGCTGAACTTGGATTTAAAACAGTAGATGAAATGGTTGGACGTACAGACGTATTAAGCGTTAGCGAACGTGCAAAAAATCACTGGAAGGCGCAGCACTTAGACTTAACAACTCTTTTATATCAAGCTGAAGGTGTACGTACTTTTAAAACACCTCAAAACCATAAAATTGACGAATCTCTTGATATGCAAAAAATCTTGCCAGCGGTACAGCAAGCAATCGAGCATAAGTATCAAGTCGAGTTAGAACTGCCAATTTCTAATATTAACCGTGTAGCTGGAACAATTGTAGGAAGTGAAGTTACAAAACGTTACGGTGAGAAAGGTCTGCCAGAAGATACGATTACTCTTCGATTCACTGGCTCTGCAGGACAAAGTTTTGGTGCATTTGTTCCAAAAGGAATGTCTATGTATCTAACTGGAGATGCAAATGATTATATCGGAAAAGGGTTATCAGGAGGTAAAATCATCGTTGCTCCACCTAAGGAAACAACAGCTGTGTCAGGTGAAAATGTTATCGTCGGGAACGTGGCATTTTACGGTGCAACAAGCGGTGAAGCTTATGTTAGCGGGCTAGCAGGAGAACGTTTTGCGGTTCGTAACAGCGGTGTGAACGTAGTGGTTGAAGGAATTGGCGATCATGGCTGTGAATATATGACTGGCGGACGCGTTGTCGTATTAGGTGATGTAGGTAAAAACTTCGGTGCGGGAATGTCTGGCGGTATTGCTTACGTATTTGCTGATGATCAAGAAGCATTCAAAAACCTTTGTAATAAAGACATGATTGGGTTTGAGAGCTTAAAAGGAGAAGAAGCAGAAGAAGTAAAAGAGATGATTGCAAATCACCTAAAATATACTGACAGTCATAAAGCAGCATTTGTATTAGAAAATTGGGAAGAATCGCTTTCGAAATTTGTAAAAGTGATTCCGAATGATTATAAACGCATGATGAATCGCATTGAAGAGCAAAAAGCAGCTGGGTTAACGGAAGAAGAAGCAGCTATGAGTGCATTTGAGGAAAATGCAAAACAAGAAAAGAAAGCATCGGCAAAACAACAAGAAGCGGTAGCTCAGTAAGAAAGGGGAGAGTACGATGGGAAAACCAACAGGATTTATGGAAATCAAACGTGAAAAAGGGAAGGAACGTGACCCGTTAAAACGTTTAGGTGATTGGAAAGAGTATGCTGCTCCTTTATCTGATGAAGCGCTAAGCCGTCAAGGAGCACGATGTATGGATTGTGGCACACCTTTTTGCCACATGGGAATGGATATTAATGCTTTTACTTCTGGATGTCCAATCTATAACTTAATTCCAGAGTGGAATGATTTAGTTTATAAAGGACGCTGGAAAGAAGCTTTAGAGCGTTTAATGAAAACGAACAACTTCCCGGAGTTTACAGGACGCGTTTGTCCTGCTCCGTGTGAAGGTTCCTGTACGCTTGCTATTTCAGATCCAGCGGTTTCGATCAAGAATATCGAACGCGCTATTATTGATAAAGGCTTTGAGAATGGGTGGATTACTCCGCGTATTCCGGAGAAAAGAACAGGCAAAAAAATTGCTGTTATTGGCTCTGGGCCAGCAGGCTTAGCGAGCGCAGATCAGCTGAATCAAGCGGGTCATTCAGTAACGGTATATGAAAGAGCAGATCGTGCCGGTGGTTTATTAACATATGGAATTCCGAATATGAAGCTAGATAAAGAAGTAGTGGAAAGACGTGTTCGCTTATTGACACAAGAAGGTATTGATTTTGTAACGAATACGGAAGTTGGAAAAGACATTACTGCTGAAGAGTTAAAAGAACAATATGATGCTGTCATTTTGTGTACAGGAGCTCAGAAGCAAAGAGATCTAGTATTAGAAGGCCGTGAAGCAAAAGGAGTTCACTTTGCAATGGACTACTTAACAACTTCAACAAAAAGCCTTTTAGATTCTAACTTCAAAGATGGTCAATTTATTGATGCTGAAGGAAAAGACGTTATTGTTATTGGAGGCGGAGACACGGGAGCTGACTGTGTAGCTACTGCTCTTCGTCAAAAATGCCGCAGCGTTGTTCAGTTTGGTAAACATCCTCAGCTTCCTGCTGAGCGTACGGCAGATAATATGTGGCCTGAATATCCACATGTATTTAATCTTGAATATGCTTATGAAGAAGCACAGGCGAAATTTGGGGACGATCCACGTGAATATTCAATTCAAACGAAAAAAATCGTGGCAGATGAGCAAGGCAATCTGAAAGAACTTCATACGGTTCAAATGGAAAAAGTAAAAGGTGAAAATGGACAGTACATCTTTACCGAAATTCCAGGAACAGAAAAAGTATGGCCAGCTCAGCTTGTCTTTATTGCGATTGGGTTTGAAGGTCCAGAGCATCCGGTCCTATCAGCGTTTGGTGTTGAAACGAAAAATCGTCGCGTAGATGCAGCGTATGGAAATTACAAAACAAATGTTGAAGGTGTTTTTGCTGCTGGTGATGCTCGTCGTGGGCAAAGTTTAATCGTATGGGCTATTCATGAAGGTCGTGAAGTAGCTAAACAAGTTGATAGCCATCTAATGGGAGCAACTGTATTACCATAACAAAAAACCGTCACAATTGTGGCGGTTTTTTGTTTATCTAGGATTTGGCACTTCATTTCCTCTACGTAAATTTTCAAATGAAACGGTTAAAATCGTGTTAGTAATTCGAACTTGTGAAACAGGGGAAACGCTGTATAAGTTAAAAAGTTCAAATATCCAGGGATCACGTTTTTTTAGCTGTCGCGCGGCTTTTTCGACGCGTTCGTTAATAGATCCGCTGTAATTGTTATAGTTATCATCAACAAATCTTACAATGGAACGAAATAAGTATTCTGTTAGTTTGCTATCCATCCCACCTCGTTGAGCATCTCTGTAGATGGACTGATACTGGCGTTTTAAAATTTTCATCACTCTGTCTACATCGCGTGTAGATCTAACTTCTTCTTCATGCAGGATATAAGAAAATAAGTCTTCATTGTATCTATAAGGTTCTAAATAATTTTCATTCGTAGTAGGAACCACTGGATGGTAGTAGCGCGGCATATAGGGGTAAACCCATTGACTGTACATGAGACATTCACACCTTCCTCGTTCATTTTCCATTAGTTTATGCACTAGCGTGCTAGCTGCTGCATGTTTGTTTTAAATAAAATTTAGGGGTTTGATAATAGGACCACCCTCTAAATTCTTGATAAGTCGATACAAAATAAATGTAAATCGGTGTATTTAGCAAGTCTGGATAATGTTGAAAAAACACTTGGTCTCCGTAAAATATTGCTTCTAAAGCAAGCGGAAGCTCCCGGCGGAAAATGTGATAACGAAGCTGTGCTTGCTCGCGGCTGAACTCACCTCCGCTAACAAAAACTTCGCCTTGAATAACTGCTTGTCGGTCTGTTACGTGAAGAGCAGCTAGTACTTCATCACGCATATTTTTATCTATCGCCTTGTTGTTATATGAGCATCCGATGCTTAAAAAAAGCTGACCGGTTGTATCAGAATGAGTAAGAGTATATTTTCTTCCAGAAACCGGATAGGAGGAAGTAGCAGGGGGAATGAGAGTCGTAGAGAGTTTTGAAGAATTAAACGAACTCATAGTCATTGACACTCCTTTTTTTGAATAAATTTCAATATTATACGGCGCTATGGGCTCAGATGTGATAAATGTCTACTTTCTTTCTGCAACAAAGGCGTTTTGATGTACTTTTTGAGAAATGAATGGTAATATTTAACTAAAATTATGCGTGTACAGTCCCCGAAGATTGTCTTCAAAAGCAAATGTGAATGGAGGTTATCACTTGAATATCACAACGTTTGACGGTAAGTATGGAAACTGGTTAACGACTAAAAACCCTCTTCAATTTCAAGCAGCGACTGCCTATGGGAACATTGGGCTGGCTCCTATCTATTGGGGAACAAAAGAAGAAAAAAATGGATGGTATTACATGTATCAGCCTGAAGAAATAACGGGCGTTCAAGTAGAAGGTGAAGTTGATGGTGGTAAATTTCTCATTCGAATTCCTGATGACTGGAATGGAAAGTTAGTTATGTCGGGAGTTCCAGCTACCAGAGATGAGAAATCAACGGATTTACTGTTCAGCGACTATGTGTTGGCAAAAGGGTTTGCGTTTGCTGCTTCTGATAAAGGAACACAGGGAGAAGAAGTGAGAGATGATCCATTTGCTAAAGCAAAAAACGCTCTAGTCAAAGAAGAAGACTCCATTAGAAAATGGCATATTCAATACCGAGAAGTGACAAAAATTGCTCAGAGATTTTTGTTTGAAAATTATCGTCACAAACTCCAGAAAGAATTGACAGAATATTTTGATATAAAAACGTATGCTTTAGGTATTTCTAATGGGGGTTATGTTGTTCGCTATGCTTTAGAAAACGATGGGAAAAATGGAGAGCCTCAGCTTTTTAATGGAGGGGTTGAATGGGAAGGGGTTATGTGGCGAGCTGATCACGATAACTTGATCACTTCCCTAACACCTGTTGTAAATCATGCCGAAGAAGCACTGTATACGGTAGGTGAATCGCAAAAAGAAGCTTTGCACCGGTTGTATCAAGCAGGGTTGCCAAAAGGATCTGAGTTTTTATGGCCATATCATGACCAGTATTATTGGTTTTTAACGCTTAATATATATAGAGATGAGTTTGACAGTCAAGCACCTGGAAGCATTCCGTGGCAAAAATACTTGACGCTTTTTGAAAACGGAGTTAGAGATCGTTCGTTAGATTCTATTTTTAAAAAGTATGATTATCAAGAAAGACCACAAGATGTTAAGCAAAAAGTTCGTGAAATTGAAAATACAGGTGATATTTCCGTTCCGTTGATAAGCATTACAGGGTCGTTAGATGCTCTTATTTTTCCGGATATTCATGCTTATCCTTATGAACAACTGGTAAAAGATTCTGGTAAGCAGCACCTTCATCGTCACTACGTAATTGAAAATGGAAACCATATTGATAGCTTAGTATGGAATCATCAAATTGATCCAGATCGAAAGCTTCAGCCTCTCCTTCCTTATGTGTATCAAGGATTTGAACTGCTATGTGATTGGGTGGAGAATTTTGAAGAACCTCCGAAAAATAAGAAAATAAGTGTGCCTCTCAAGGAAATGCATGTAAAGGATCTAAAAACAGAGGAAGACGTGCTGCCGTTGACTACAAAGAAAAGCATATCAACAAAAAAATAAATCGTCGAAAACCGTGCCGAAGGCGCGGTTTTTAATTTAGAAAAGCAACATTTGAATAAAAACAGCTTCTATGAATACAAAATATTATAGTGCGATAAGAATGGAATATACGTTATTTGTTATTTATTTTTATCTATTTAAAATAAAAATAATAAAAACATTGAACAAAACCGAACTTTTGTGTTAGATTAATAACTATAATTCGTACATTTATTAAATGGCTACAGTTGAAAGGAGCAAAAAACATCATGACAGCGAAAGTAATTAAAGGAAAAGAAGTAGCGCAAGAACTGCGCGCCGCATTAAAAGAAGAGGTAGCTCAATTAAAAACAAAAGGTATCGTTCCTGGTTTAACCGTAATTTTAGTAGGAGAAAATCCTGCTTCCCAATCATATGTAAAAGCAAAAGCAAAGGCTTGTGAAGAAATCGGTGTTGCGTCTGAAATTATCAAACGTGACGTAACGATTACGGAAGAAGAGCTTTTAAACGAAATCCATCACTTGAATGGAAATCCATCTGTTCATGGTATTCTTATTCAACTTCCATTACCAAAACATATTGATGAAAAAGCAGTATTAAATGCTGTATCTCCTAAAAAAGATGTAGATGGCTTCCACCCAGTAAGCGTAGGGAATATGGTCATTGGCGATGAGTGCTATTTACCATGTACACCACACGGTATCGTTGAGTTAATTAAACGTTCAGGTGAAGAAATTTCAGGTAAACATGCGGTAGTAATTGGACGAAGCAATATTGTTGGTAAACCAGTATCCATGCTGTTACTTCAAGAAAGTGCAACGGTAACAATTGCTCACTCTCGCACAAAAGATTTATCTGCTTTAACAAAACAAGCTGATATTCTTGTGTCAGCTGTAGGACAACCTAGACTTATCAAAGCAGATGATATTAAGCCGGGTGCCATTGTAATTGATGTAGGTAACACAATGGAAAATGGTAAACTCGTTGGTGATGTTGATTACGAAGCGGCTTTAGAAGTTGCAGGTTATATCACACCAGTACCAGGAGGCGTTGGTCCGATGACCATCACAATGCTATTAAAAAATACGGTAGACGCTGCTAAAACAATTAACAACGTAAAATAATAGAAAGTTAAAAATCCCGTGCGTATATGCACGGGATTTTTTTGCTTCAGTAATGGAATGAAAGCTAAAAGAATAGAATGTAACATTCTGTATAGAAAGAGGAGGAAGCGATGGTTACGTTACCTGCAACGGTATATTCTCAACAAATAGTGAAGAAAAAGTTAAACGTTTACTATCCAGCTGTTCATTTGACTAATCCAGCTGTTCAGCACAGCATTAACAGTAAGATCTTGCAGCGTACGAATGAATTAATTCGTCAGCAGGGATATGAAGAAAATCCGGATACAGAAGAAACGGGTTATTATGAGTTGAAAACAAACGAGCGAAATGTGCTCAGCTTAACGCTTGTCAATTTTGCTTATTCCGGGGGAGCGCACGGATTGACCGTGGTAGTTCCGTTAACGTTTAATGTGCTGACTGGAAAAACGTATCAACTAAAAGATTTGTTTAAAAAAGACAGTAATTACGTAAGTGTTCTTTCTAAAATAGTAGGAGCGCAAATAAAAGAGCGCGATATTATGGTTCTTGGAGAATATAAAGGAATTAAACCAGATCAGGATTTTTATATCGCCGATAAATCACTTGTACTATTTTATCAGCTGTATGACCTGGCTCCTTACGCATATGGAATTCCTTACTTTCCAATTTCTATCTATGCTATTCAAGATATTATTGCAGATGAAAGTCCACTTGGACAAATGTTTGGATAAAGTTATAAAAAATTGCGGTGCGGCCGTACGTATCTTTTTAATTCGGCCGCTAACTGCTGACGAAGCGAACGAACGCCAATCGCTTCAGCAATATCTTTTGCTACAGGAAACACTCCGATTTTAGTGATATGAACGCGAAGATAACCCTCGTACAAGCATCCTCGCTCCGCATGCTTGATTTTGGTGCGTACAACAGCTTCTATTTTATCGTTTTCATTTTGCAAAGGGTAAGAATCTGTAATATGAAAACGAAAAGAATATTCCTCCATCACCATCATCCTTTTTTCTATGATATGTACTAGCATACTATACAAATAGTGAATCAGAAAAAATAAATGTGTCAAAAGAACAAAGCGCAAAGTAATCAAGGAAGCAGTTTCTTGCATGTAATGATCATTATTTGTGAACGATAACAGAAAAAGACAAAAAGCTGGAGTTGCGATGATAAAAATAGCATTCAAAGGATTACTTATTATTTTATCTTTATATATTCTGTATGTGGTTATAACGGCGGTGGTTCTCTTTTATGTACCTTTAAAAATAGGAGAGGAAACGACCTCAATTAAACCGGCTAGCTTTTTTGGTCACAGTGAGTCTACGGACCGAGTGAGACTTCTTGAAGATGGTTATGAGGCAGGAAGAGTTCGTATTCAAATGATTCAACAAGCTGAGAAATCGATTGATATTGCTTATTACTCAATAGGAAAAGGAGAGTCAACTGATTTAATTATGGCCGCTCTTTTTAAAGCAGCTGATCGAGGCGTCCATACTCGCGTTCTTTTGGATGGGATAGCTAACGGCTTACGGGGAAACCGAAGGGGCGTGCTCTATGCATTAGCTTCACATCCTAATATTGAAGTGAAGTATTACGAACCGTTTCAATTGTTTAAACCTTGGGCGTGGCAAAATCGTATGCATGACAAAATAATGGTTGTAGACGGACAGCTAGGCATAATAGGGGGACGGAATATAGGGGACAAATATTTGGCTAAAAAGCCTCCTCCACACTTCGTCTATGATCGTGATGTCTTTATTACAAACAGTAAACATAAACAAGATAGCGTCATCACTCAAATGCAAAATTATATAAATGAATTATGGGCTCATCCCTACACTAAAAAAGCTTTTCATCATCTCACACAGTACCAGGTTGATCAGGGGAAGAGGATGAAAGCTTTGCTGCTGCAGCAATATGATAAAGCTAAGCAAGTAGGAGAAACGTTTGCGACCCCCAAGATTAATTGGAATGCTTCCACCGTTTCTACAAAGCGTGTTTCTTTTATTCATAATCCAATTGAACGCTTTAATAAACGACCTTTTATGTGGAAAACGTTTATTAACCTAGCAGAAGAAGCTAACCGCTCTGTTCTTATTCAAAGTCCTTATGTGGTGCCCACCAATGCGATGAGAAAGTATACAGCCATGAAAAAGAAGCCAGACGTTCAATGGACGCTACTCACAAATTCAGTTACATCTACGCCCAATGTGTTGGCTTTTTCCGGATATATTAGTATGCGTGATACGATTATGAAGACAGGTGTAAAGCTTTACGAATACCAAGGACCTTATTCGATCCATGCAAAGTCTGTGATTTATGATCAAAGACTTAGCGCCGTAGGCTCTTTTAATTTAGATTCCCGTTCTACATTTTTGAATAACGAATCAATGGTCATTATCGATAGTCAAAAATTTGCAAAAGAGTTGACGATGGCGATGGAAAACAAAATGGATAAAAGTATTCTTATTGCCAATCACAAGCGCTGGGTTAAACCTCCTGAAATCCAAAAGAAAGAAGAGCCTGTTATGAAGCGTACCTTACTGTATACCCTTGCAAAAGTAACGAGGTTTTTTAAGGAGTTTATTTAAACAACCGGCAGTAGAAAAAAAGTACTCAATGAACATTCATTGAGTACTTTTTGTTACATACTTTATAAATAAGCTCATACAACGATCACATCACGTAAATTATCCTCTTTTATTTATTGGGAGAATTAGGTAGTATAAACATAATAAACAAAAAGGAGGAAGGTACGTGGAAGCCGCTGTTTTAATTAAACCAGATGCAGCTTATAAAAAGGCTTATATGAGCTTTTATCATGAATGGAAAGCAAGCGGAGAAAAAATGATTCCGTGGGTCATTGCTAAAGATCCTGCTTACTTTGAAAAAATGGTTCAAGAGTTATTAGATGCAGAAAAAGGGATCGGATTAAAAAAAGGATTTGTACCCGATTCCACCTACTGGCTAATGCATCACGAAAGAGTAATAGGCGTAGTTAATATCCGCCATGAGCTAAGTGAAATACTTCGAAACAGCGGAGGACATATAGGGTATGGTATTCGGCCAAGTGAAAGACAAAAAGGATATGCCAAGCTGCTACTGAGGTTATCTCTTCAAGAGATTAAAAAGCTGGGAGTTCAACGGGCATTAGTTGTGTGTGATGATTGGAACACTGCTTCTCGTCGAACTATTCTGGCAAACGGTGGTATACAAGACGAGGATTATATAGAAGAGGACGGGGCTATTGTTCAACGCTTTTGGATTCATACGGATAAAATGGCATAAAAAAGAGATGAATTTTTTAATTCACCTCTTTTCTGCTTAGTCATATTGTTTTAAAGCTAACTTCAGCCGCATATAGGTATACATAGCGTATGCCTGTCTTCCTTTTAAACTGTAAGGATTTGCTTTGGAGCAAAGACACTCAAGAAATTGCTCATCACATGAGCGGCATGATCCGTAATCTTCATAGCATAAATCATGGTATTTACAGCAGCAGTCTACATCATTTACAGGACATCCCGGACCACTGCATCCGGGGCCACACCATTTATAGCCGGGGAAGAGGCAGGGCGTGGCTTTCCGTTTATTCGGAACAGACATAATCATACATCCTTTTCAATAGTCTCTTTACATTAAATGCAAAAAAGAGAAAAGAGAAAGGGACAAACACCTTGCAGCAGTAGCCTAATTTTCATGAATTTCTATTTAATCGATAAATGCGTCATTCATCCGCATTAATAGTTTGCCAAATAGCTCCTTTTCTTCACTTGACCATTTTTTTAACATACTATGATAGCGTTCAAGGCGCATTTGCTTATCAGTTTGCAGCATTTGTTTCCCGTGTGTTGTGATGTCAAATAGGCTGACTCGTCCATCCGAAGGATCAGAGGAGCGAGAAATAAGCTTTTTATTTTCTAAAGCAGCAGCCTGTCTAGAAAGAGTTGAAATGTCGAGTTTAAATGCTTCTGCCAGTTCTTTTACACGAGCTGGTCCAAATTCATCTAATTGCCGCAGCAATAAATAAGCTGATCTTTCTAGGTTTCCTATTTTATTTTCGGAATTATCAAGATAGACCGCTCGTCTAATAAAGGTAGTAAGTTCATATTCAATCAATTCAATTGAATTCTTTTCTTGCATTATAATCGCCCCTTACAAAATCATTCATTGACAAAGAAATATATACTTGTATAATACAAATGTATATATAGTTGTATAGTACAAGTAAAAGTAGGTAAAGTAAAGGTGTTTATATAGTTAAATGTTAGACAACATGACAAAATAAAGAGAGGAGGGCAGCTGTTCTTTATTTATAGGACAGTGACCTATAATGAAAGTGATACGAATCATTTTACAAATTGCGATTCTTTATGCTTTTTCTATGATTGGCGAAGCTGTTCACCATATGCTTCATCTACCTATTCCAGGCAGTATTATAGGCTTAATTTTAATGCTCATTTGCTTAACGTGCAAAGTTGTTCCCATCAAAATAATTGAAGACGGAGCAAGTTTCTTGTTATCTTTTTTACCGCTATTATTCATACCAGCTATGGCAGGTGTGATGAATTATCCTTCGCTTCTTTCAAGCAGCGGAGCGGTTTTATTTTTAATTATTGTGCTTAGTACGATTGTTACGATGGCCGCTGCAGGGACTGCCAGCCAACTTTTGGAAAAGAAAGCGAACAAACGAAAGGAGAAACAACAGTGCAAGAATTCTTTATCGCGGTCTTTATAATCGTAGCTACAGTTGCTTTGTATCTAGTCATGGCAAAAGTATACGTGCGGTTCTCCTATCCGATTCTTATTCCTGTTTTAACTACAACCATATTCGTTATTCTTCTTTTGCTTGCTTTTCATGTTTCCTATGATGAGTATATGATTGGAGGCAAATGGATTAATTCACTTCTAGGACCAGCGGTTGTTGCATTAGCGTATCCACTCTATAAACAGCGTGAGATGCTAGTAAAATACAGCGTTCCTATTATTGGAGGGGTATTTGTAGGGTTATTCGCAGGCATGATCAGCGGACTTGTGTTTGCTGAAGTATTTGGCGTTGATCGAAGCCTGATTTTATCCATTATTCCTAAGTCTATTACTACTCCTGTAGCGATTCAGATCGCCACAGGGCTAGGGGGCGTTCCATCGATGACCGTGGTATTTGTTATGATCGCAGGTTTTTCTGGAGTAATCCTTGGACCGCTACTTTTAAAATGGATTCGGATCAAGAGTTCTTTAGGAAAAGGAATTGCATTAGGCAGTGCTTCTCATGCGCTAGGAACTTCTAAAGCATTTGAATACGGTGAGCTAACGGTATCGATGAGTTCAGTATCAATGACGTTAAGCGCTGTATTAGGATCCGTTTTTGGGCCAATTGTTGTCTGGCTATTCCAAGTGTAAGGCGAGATAAAAGAAAGTGAATATAAAAAACGAGGCTGAGACAAAAGTATGTTAGTTAAAGTTGAACACGAACGATCTATTGAAAGGTGATGGATAGTTCGTGTTTTTTTATGCTCATCGTAAACGTAGATTTAATGTATGTACTGGCTTCTAACTGTTGATTTCGTTATGCCCCCATCTCGCTTTTTATATAAAAGCATAAATTTTTTCCGAAGCAAATTTTAAGTTGTGCGGCTCTTACTCTGGTACTATAATAAAAAGAAAGAAAATTCATAAAATAACCGCTTTTTTGTTATTTTTAGGAAGGCTAGTCAATTTTCGGATGGATAAGTAGGCTTAGTCAAGGTTGTATACGCAGTAAAAATAGCAGAAAAGAGGAGCTGAACGTATTTTATGAAAGAGGAGCTCGTGTATATAGGAAAAAAGATTCTTGAACATAAATATAGCTTGTCAGAAAAATTAGCCGAACGTTTAGATGCTACACATACACTAAGTCTAGAGGAATTGAAAGAAAAGAAAATTCTGAAGTGGCGAGTGTCAATTATGGAATACTTTGGGAGATCTCTATTTGAAGAACAGGAGGCTGTACTTAAACTTGTTAAAGAATGGGCACTTGATACGGGTAAATATGCAGTGGAAAAAAATATTCCTTTAGAAAAAGCACTAGGTATCCTTCCAATCTATCGCAGCGTTATTTGGGATGTATTTACAAGAGAACTAGAGGAGCATCAGTTTGCGGCAATTACCATGCTGCATGTCAGTGAACGAATTGATCCACTTTTAGATACGGTAACATGTGTTTTTGGTCAAATTTATGACGAGCATAATCGATATATGATGAATTTAGCTTATACGTCACTAGAAGAACTTTCAGTTCCACTCGTACCTGTCACAAAAGGGATTGCTATTATGCCGATTATTGGAGAAATTGATACCCACCGCTCACAAGTTATTATGGAAACCTGCTTGAAAAAAGGGACAAGCCTTCAATTATCTTATCTTATTTTAGATATTTCAGGTGTCGTGATTATTGATACAATGGTAGCAGACAATCTTTTTAAAATTCATCGATCGCTTAAATTGGTGGGAGTGGAAGCTATTATAACGGGGATACGACCGGAAATTGCCCAAACGGTAGTGAAACTAGGAATTGATTTTAATCAAATTAAAACAGAAGCAAATTTAGAAGCGGCGCTTTTAAAAATTGGGTTTACACGTCCTGAAGAGCATAGCCGCACGCATGTGTCATCGCGGCGCATAAAATGACCGGCCATAAATATGGATTTCAGCATGTAGAAAGTAAGTGCATAGTAAAAAAGCGGATGTTAATCAACATCCGCTTTTTTACTTAATAAATGCGATATGCCATGGCAGCACAAAAGCATAAACGAGGAAGTATACCGCTATTGAATAGATAAAAAACCAGCCGTTTAAATAAAACAAGGGCAAGAATAAATAAGCATAAACTAACGGTAATCGGAAACCACAAACCGTGTGCAGATAAGTCTAAATGCTGAATTGCTTGCTCCAACATTGTTCACCTCAAAAGGAAGAGTTAGTGTTCAAGTTAGCCTGTGTTATGGAAAGTATTCTATACATTTTCTACGCGTTACGCGTGTATTCTTCTCGCAAGATTGAATATAACTTTAAGTCTTGATGAGCTCCTTTAATAAACATGGCTTTTCGAATTGTTCCTTCATAAGACATACCGATTTTTTTCATCACTTTCTCAGAAGCGGCATTTTCAACAAAGCACCTCGCCTGAATGCGCACTAAATCCATTTCTTCAAATCCAAACGCAATTACTTTTTCAGCTGCTTCCGTAACAAATCCCTTATTCCAATATGCTTCAGAAATCGCATAGCCAATTTCCGCAATGCGATGAGTAGGGTTCCAAGTGACAAAGTCAATGGTGCCAATACATTTTTTCAGGGCTTTGATTTCCATAGCCCAAGGAGAAATGGATTGGTTGCTGTACTGCTTTAAAACGAAGGAAACAAACTCTTTTGTATCTTGAAGCTTTCGGTGCTTTTCCCAATTTACATATCTGCTTACCTTTTCATTTGAGGCATATTCAAACATGTCACGCACATCTTTTTTGGTAACTTTCCGCAAGCGGAGTCTTTCTGTTTCTAGTGTGGGTAAATTTCCGTATATATCTTTTACTTGAATCATAAAGTTGTCTCCTTTCTCAGCAAGAAGTGGATGAAGTGTTGATAAGAATGTTTCATAGAAGCTGCAGCATCCAAGAAAGACCCTTTTCATTTCATGTACTTGATTCTTTAATTGTAAAATATTTCATTGCTGAGCGTAAGAGGTCAAATAGCTTTTTAAAAAATAAAAACATTATTTTCACTGTTCATAATCAGTTCACATAAGCTTGTTAGACTAAAGTCAGAAATTACGAAGGAGTGAAATGAAACACATGAACAGTGAAGTGAAAGAAGAACGGACTTCAAACAAAAAAAGAATAGACTTATTTTTAGTTCCAATTGTTTTAATTGCAGCGTTTTTGAACTTATTTAAAATTTGGACAGATGAATACGCCAACGCTTATTACACGGCAGCTGTCAAAAGTATGCTTCAAAGTTTTCATAATTTCTTTTACGCATCTTTTGATCCAGGAGGCTATGTAACCATTGATAAGCCGCCGGTTGTGTTTTGGATTCAGACAATTAGCGCCAAAATATTTGGATTTCACGGGTGGAGCGTCATTTTACCGCAAGCATTAGCAGGCATCGGTTCAGTTCTTTTACTATACGTACTCGTGAAACGTACGTTTGGCGTATGGGCTGGGAGGTTTGCTGCTCTTGCGATGGCTCTGACGCCGATTGTGCCCGCGGTAAGCCGAACAAATAATATTGATAGTATGCTTGTGTTTACATTATTAGTAGCAACGTGGATGTTGTTTCGTGCTGTGCGTACAGCTAAATTTGGCTGGGTGTTAGCGGCTTTTGCGATGATTGGTGTTGCATTTAACATGAAAATGCTTCAAGCATACATGGTTTTACCAGCATTCTATGTTTTCTATGTAGTGGCAACCAAAATTACGTGGAAAAAGAAAATTGCTTTTTTAACAACAGCAACTGCACTGATGCTTGCTGTTTCTGTCTCATGGGCAGTTGTAGTAGATTCAACTTCGGCTGATAAGCGTCCTTATATGGGAAGCAGTCAAACAAATTCAGTTCTAGAGCTTGCTTTTGGATATAACGGTATCAATCGTTTAACTGGAAATACAAGCGTGACGGGAAGCAGTCATAAACAGCCTGCTCAAGCTCAGCAGCAAACAGCAAGCAGTGAAACAAAACAAACGAGTAATTCAAATGCTGAGTCTTCACAAAGCTCAAATCAAAGCAAGAGCAGCTCTTCTCAAAAGATGCAGGCTCCAGATGGAGGAAATCAAAACGGAATGTTCAACACGGGGAACCCTGGTCCATTCCGACTGTTCCAAAAAGGGTTATCAGATCAAATCAGCTGGTTATTGCCATTTGTAATCTTTTCAATCGTGGGTCTATTTGCTGGAGTGAAATTTAAAGGACCTTACACGGCAAAACAAAAAGAAAGTTTATTTTGGTTAGCTTGGCTGCTGCCGGTAGCTGTTTTCTTTAGTATCGCAGGATTTTTCCATCAGTATTATTTAATTATGCTGGCACCTCCAATCGCAGCATTTGCAGGAGCGGGAGCAGTAGCTTTATGGAGTATGTACAAACAGCATAATGGCTGGAAATCATGGCTGCTGCCGAGTGGTATTTTAACAACAGCAGCGCTTCAAGTATATATCATGTCTCCTTATGTCAGCTCAATCGGCGTAGCGCCAATTGCAGGTGTAGGGGCACTGGGCGTCATTCTAGCTCTTGTTTTAGCTATTCGTAAAGAGCGTAAAAATTCTGTAACGAATTATTTAGGAGTAGCAGCAATGGTTGTCTTGCTTGCAATGCCGGCGTACTGGGCGATGACACCAATTATTTATGGTGGAAATAGCATGCTTCCAGCAGCAGGTCCTGATTCTTCAAGCGGTATGGGAGGACCTCCAAGCACAGCTACAAATAGCAAACAGTCTGGCTTTAACGGCATGCAGCCTCCAGGAAGCTCTGACAGCAATTCATCTTCAAACAATCAAATGCAGCCGCCAAGCGGTTCATCGAACGGCGGTCAAATGCAAATGCCAAGTAGCTCTTCAAGCAAATTATCATCTTCAAAACGAAAAAGTGGAGGGATGAACGCAGAAGTAAACACAAAGCTACTAAACTATTTAACAAAAAATAATACAGGCGAAAAATATTTATTTGCCACAACGGATTCAACTTCAGCTGCGCCTTACATTATCAAAACGGGCAAGCCAGTCATGGCAATGGGAGGATTTAGCGGTTCAGATCCAATTCTAACGGTGAGTAAATTAAAATCTATGATTAAAAAAGGTGAAGTGAAATATTTCTACCTGTCTGGAATGGGTAAGGGAGGCCAATCTGACGTTATCACGTGGATTAAAGAAAATAGTAAGGAGATCCCTTCTTCCAAATGGCAGTCTACTTCATCAAGTTCTCAGCAAGGACCATCTGGAAACGGAACATTATACGAAATAACGCTTAAATAAGGAGGACATGAACATGAGTTCAATTATTAAATATTCTATTGTTGTTCCTGTCTACAACGAAGAAGAAGTGATTCATGAAACCTATCGCCGTCTAACAGAAGTGATGCGTTCAACGAAAGAAGCTTACGAGCTTCTTTTCGTGAACGACGGCAGTAGAGACCGAACGGCAGAAATTATTAAAGAGTACAGTGAGCAAGACCCAGCGGTTGTTTTATTAGATTTTGCCCGTAACTTTGGTCATCAAATTGCTATTACAGCTGGTATGGATTATGCACGAGGAGAGGCGGTCGTTGTGATTGATGCTGATTTGCAAGACCCGCCCGAATTAATTTTAGAGATGATTGAAAAATGGAAGCAAGGATTTGACGTTGTATACGCTAAGCGTACAAAGCGAAAAGGAGAAACATATTTTAAAAAGCAAACAGCGGCTATGTTTTATCGTTTCTTACGTGCGATGACCGATATTGATATTCCGCTCGATACAGGGGATTTTCGTTTGCTAGATCGTAAAGTGTGCAATCAAATGAATAGCATTCAAGAAAAAAATCGCTTTGTTCGCGGATTAGTAAGCTGGGTTGGCTTTAAGCAAATAGCAGTAGAATATGAGCGAGACGAGCGTTTGGCCGGGGAGTCAAAATATCCTTTGAAAAAGATGCTGAAGCTTTCAATGGATGGCATTACGTCTTTCTCCTATAAACCGCTGAAGCTAGCTAGCTATGCTGGTGTAACGCTATCAGGTGTTGGTTTTATTTATCTTTTAGTGGTGCTGTATTTGAAGTTATTTACAGACAGCACCATCACAGGGTGGTCGTCATTAATTGTCATTCAGCTATTCTTTAGCGGCATCATTTTAATCATTCTTGGTATGATCGGAGAATATATTGGCCGCATCTACGATGAAACAAAAAATCGTCCACTCTATATCGTCCGTGAAAAGTATCAGCTTGAAACACGCAAGGAAGTATCACTTCGTGACTAACAAATGGATACCCTTGATTAAATTTGCGTTAGTAGGAGTGGTAAATACACTGATTGATTTTGCAGTATACGCACTTTTAACAACAATCGGTGTGAACTACATACTAGCGCAGTGGATTTCATACAGTGCGGGCATTTTAAACAGTTATGTCATGAATCGTAAATGGACGTTTGAGAAAAAAGAAAAAAGCAGTAAGCGTGAAGTGATTTCATTCGTGATCGTGAATTTAATCACTTTATCCCTAACATCTTTTCTGTTGACTGTTCTATATAATAAATGGGGTATACCACTGCTAATCAGTAAACTTTTAATTACAATCGTAAGTGTCGGTATCAATTTTATTGGCACCAAATTATTTGTATTTACTACTAAAAAAGAAAGAGGGATTCATATATGACGATAAAAAAAGCAGTTATTCCAGTAGGCGGTTTAGGAACTCGATTTTTGCCAGCGACAAAAGCGCAGCCCAAAGAAATGCTGCCAATTGTCGATAAGCCTGCTGTACAATACATTGTAGAAGAAGCTGTGAAATCAGGTATTGAAAGTATTATTTTTATTACAGGTCGAAATAAAAAATCAATTGAAGACCATTTTGATAAATCAATTGAACTAGAGCAAATGCTTGAAGAAAAGCACAAGTTCGAAATGTTAAAAGAAGTACAAACGATTTCATCAATGGCCAGTATTCACTATATTCGTCAAAAAGAGCCGTTAGGACTTGGTCATGCTATTCTTTGTGCTGAGCAATTTATTGGAGATGAGCCGTTTGCCGTTCTTCTTGGAGACGATATTATGACTTCTGAAGAACCTGCGCTCAAACAGATGATTCAAGCGTATGAAACGACTAATCAATCAGTTATTGGAGTTCAAAAAGTGGATGTGGAAGAAGTATCAAAATACGGCATTATTCAGCCGAGAAATAAATCTGGCAGCATTCATGAAGTGAATGACTTGATTGAAAAACCATCAATAGAACAAGCTCCGTCAACGATTGCCGTTATGGGCCGCTACATTTTAAACCCTTCTATTTTTTCTTATCTAAAAACGATTGAAAGAGGGGTAGGAAATGAATTACAATTAACAGATGCACTGCGCGTCGTATGTGAAAAAGAGCGATTGTTTGCTCTTGAACTTGAAGGGCAGCGCTTTGACATTGGAGATAAGGTAGGCTATATGAAAGCAATGGTAGAAGTGGGGTTAAAGCGTAAAGATTTACGTCAAACGTTTTTATCGTATTTGGAAGGAATTGTAGAAAAAGAACGAGCAAACAACTTCAGCTAATAAGAGTTAATCAGTTTGTTCATATTCAGTTCATATTTGAAGTATAAAATCATTGTATGATCTTATGTGGCTCTCTGTTTGGTATAAACAGAGAGCTTACTGTGCGTAAAAGCTGGACAAACTTAGGAATAGGGAGAGACATGTATGATTCAAATATTAGTTGCAGATGATGATCAACACATTCGAGAGCTGATATCATTATATTTAGAAAATCAAGGATTTAAAATTATAAAAGCAGCAGATGGTGAAGAAGCGTGGGCGAAAATGGAAGAGTTTCGAATTGATCTAGCGGTCGTTGATATCATGATGCCATTTAAAGACGGATGGGAACTAACAAAGGAAATTAAGGAGTATTTTGATATACCGGTTTTGATGGTAACAGCTAGAGGCGAATCGCATGATAAACTAAAAGGATTTGATATCGGAACAGACGACTATGTCGTGAAGCCTTTTGATCCTCAGGAAATGGTTGCTCGTGTAAAGGCCCTTTTACGCAGGTACCGAGTAGAAGCTAACAATGTAATTTATATGGGGAATATAAAATTGGACCGTACCAAATTAGAGATGAGTGCAGGAGAAACAAGCGAACAGCTGCCGTTAAAAGAGTTTGAATTACTGTTCACATTAGTTAGTTCTCCAGGAAAGATTTTTACTCGTGATCAGCTTATTCAATTAATTTGGGGATATGATTATGAAGGTGATGAGCGCACGGTAGACGTTCACATAAAACGTCTGCGAGAGAGGCTTAATCATATGAAAAACGTCGGTATGGAAATCAAAACAATTCGCGGACTAGGCTATAGAGCAGAAGGGTGTTAACGTGAAATCAATTTATGTAAAGCTGGTTCTATCGTTCATCATTACAATTTTATTGAGCGTTGTGATTACCGTTGTTGTCACGACATTTCTTAGCAAGCAGAAGCTCGAAATGCGATTAGGTCAGGATATGGTGAAGATGGGAGAAGATTTTATCGATTTGTACGGAGCAGAAGACTCCGATAAAGCTGCAAGGTTTTTATCTAATTCATCATTCATTCATTTTTCGTTTATTATTATTGATGATCAGCATAAAGAGAAAGTATTAGGACAGCCGGGGCCGCCTATTCCAATTACACCGAAAGAAGTAGATCAAGTATTAGGTGGGAAGCGTTATTCTAATTTAAACGAGGAAAAAGGTGATCGTCCACAGCCAAACGTAGTGGGTCTCCCTTTTAAAGAAAATGGACGGTCGTATGCTCTATTTATTCAGTCTCATCCACAGCGGCAATTTTCAGTTATTCAAGATGTTCAAAATATCCAGCTTATTACGATTTTATTAGTAGGTATTGTATTGTTTGCATATGTTTCAACGATTATTATTAAACCGATTAAGCGTCTCAGTACAGCGATGAAAGTTGTCGGACAAGGCGAATACAATGTGCAAGTCGAGCACGCAGCGAATGATGAAATTGGTCTGTTAACTAAAAACTTTAATCAAATGACTAAAGAATTAAACAAAATAGAAACGATGAGGCAAGAGTTTATTGCTAGCGTTTCCCATGAAATTCAATCACCGCTGACCTCTATTCGCGGTTTTTCAGCGGCACTTAAAGATGATATCGTCAGTGAAGATAAAAAGATACAATATTTAACGATTATCGAAAAAGAAAGTACAAGACTATCTCAGCTTAGTTCCAATTTGTTAAAGCTTGCTTCTCTTGACTCTGAACATCAAACGCTAATGCTGCAGCAATACCGGTTAGATGAACAAATCAGGCATGTGGTCATGGCTTTAGAACCTCAGTGGATAAAAAAGAATATAGAAATTGACCTTGATTTATCCAATGTTCAAATAGAAGCAGATAAAGATTTGTTAGAGCAAGTTTGGCTAAATTTAGTAACAAATGCTGTTAAATATACGCCTGAAAATGGATTTGTGAAAATATCCATTCATCAAAAAAACGAAGAAATAGACGTGAAAATAAAGGATAATGGAATTGGTATTATCGAAGAAGATCAAAAATATATTTTTGAAAGCTTTTATAAAGTAGATAAATCCAGAACGTTAAAAGGAAGCGGCCTCGGTCTAGCTATTACAAAAAAAATTGTGCGACTGCATGAGGGCGCAATACGTGTTGAAAGCAAAAAAGAACAAGGAAGCATCTTTACGGTAACTTTGCCTATCCAAAAAAATAGGAATAAAAAATACTCGTCTGTGTAAGTTCATGCAGATGAGTCTTTTTTATTAGGTCAAAGATATAAAAAAAATTAATAATATCTATTTATTTTTTTAATCCCTACTTGACATATAGGTAAAGTGTAAATAATATAGATAGTATAAATCTTTTGAAAAAATTGGGATGCTAAAGAAGCTGATCGGTCAACCGAAGGCTCATACTTGTTCGCTACTGGTGTGGGCCTTTTCTGTACATTGGTTGTGGTCATTAAAATCTCAATCTTCAACTGAACATATGGGGAGGATTACGATGTATTTATCTTCTGCACATTATACAAGTACTTATAGATGTTGTTCGCTTTGTTTATTCAACTGCAACTAAAATATAAATTTATCTATGGATAGGAGAATGATAAAATGGCTTCAATTACACAAGAAAAATTAGATTATATTGTTAAATTACTAACTGAAATCAACTATGGGTCTGTACTAATTACTCTTCACGACGGACAAATTACTCAAGTGGACAGCACGGAAAAAAACCGCTTTTTAGCTAAAAGCAAAGTAGCAAGCCACAAATAAGCCTATTTCAATACGTATTTAGAGAAACTGAAGGGCCTGTCTAGATAGCGAACGCTTGACGGCGGGGCAAGCAAGTACTGTATTAAATATAGAAAACGTGCGCATTCGAAGAAGAATTGACTTTCTTTTCGGTTGAAGATTTAGAATTTTTCGAATTAAAATTGAGTTATAGGTTGTATGAGTATGACGATGAAAAGTGTAAAGCTGCTAAAGCAGCAGCTTTATACGTTTTAAAATTATGAAGATCTGACAGTTTCATTCCTGTGCTGATCGGATTACCGAAGGCTTCTGACCTGTGTTAGGAGTCTTTTTTTTATTCTTAAATTAATATAATAGGAGGAGAAAAGATGGAAAATTTATTACGAGCAGCGGTGCGCCAAAGAAAACAATACCTCATTGAAGAGTTACTGAAAAAAGGGATTTATAAAAAAGAAAATCATCATCTTTTTGAACTCACACTCTCTGACTTAGAAAAAGAGTATCAGGCACGCAGTAAGTAAGGAAAATACGTAAAAAGAACTAAAATAAGTGTAAAAAAGATTCAAAACCTAGTTGACTAATGGGTAAAGTGTGTTTATTATAAAAACAAGAATAAATTGTCTTTTCAGAAAGTATCTTCTTTTTATTCTTACGAATAAATTTAATAAGAATAATTTAAGAGCATATACGCTGATCAGACTAACTGAAGGCTGCTTCTCTTTTTTAAGAGATAGCGGCCTTTTTGTATTTTTTTATAAAAAGGGGAGTAAAACATGAAGAAAAAAGCAGTTCAGTTTTTAATGGTGCTGACAGCACTGCTCGTGGTGCTAGCAGGTTGCGGCAATGGAAAATCTACTGAAACAGCAGGGAAAGATAGTTCTGCGAGTAAAAACGATTCAAAAAAACCAGTAGAACTTTTAAACGTTTCATATGATCCTACACGTGAGCTTTATCAGGAGTTCAATAAGAGCTTTGCGTCTTATTGGAAAGATAAAACAGGGCAAGACGTCACTATTCAGCAATCACACGGTGGCTCTGGTAAGCAAGGCCGAGCAGTTATTGACGGTTTAGAAGCGGATGTAGTAACGCTGGCGCTTGCTTACGATATTGATGAAATCGCTCAAACTCGTCAATTATTAAACAAAGACTGGGAGAAAGAATTGGCTCATAATTCTACACCATACACATCAACGATTGTTTTTTTAGTTCGTAAAGGAAATCCAAAAGGAATTAAAGATTGGGATGATTTAACGAAAAAAGGTACATCTGTTATTACGCCAAATCCAAAAACTTCTGGAGGCGCGCGCTGGAATTATTTAGCTGCATGGGCATATGCGAAGGATAAATATAACGGCGATAACAAAAAGATTGAAGACTTCATGAGTAAGCTTTATGGAAATGTCGAAGTGTTAGACTCAGGCGCACGCGGAGCTACCACTACCTTTGTAGAGCGAGGCATTGGAGACGTGTTAATTGCATGGGAAAACGAAGCTTACTTATCGTTAAATGAGCTAGGAAAAGATAAATTTGAAATTGTAACACCGTCATTAAGTATTTTAGCAGAGCCACCTGTTGCTGTAGTAGATAAAGTAGCTAAAAAGAAAGGCACGACAAAGGTAGCAAAAGCATACTTAAAATACCTATATACAGAAAAAGGTCAGGAAATCGCAGCGGAAAACTACTATCGTCCTCGAAATAAAAAAGTATTAGAGAAACACAAAGATCAATTCCCTTCGCTTAACCTAGTCACTATTAAAGATTTTGGCGGCTGGAAAAAAGCTCAAGAAACGCATTTTAATGATGGGGGAACATTCGATCAGATTTATCAGCCAAAGTAATATGATTCATTAAAAAAGTAGAACGAGGAAGATACGAATGGTGATTCGTATCTTCTGTGTACATGTATCTTGAAAGCAGAGAGAGGTGTAAGACGTGAGCGTGTTACAACGACAGAAAAAAAAGAAAAGCATCTTACCTGGATTTGGGCTTTCTTTAGGTTTTACGATGTTTTATGCAAGTATCCTTGTGCTTTTTCCGTTAGCTATGATTTTTTTAAATACGGCATCTATGGGATGGAGCGACTTTATTAAAACTGTTACAGAACCTAGAGTAGTAGCGTCGTATAAATTAAGTTTTGGAGCAGCATTTGCAGCCGGCATCATTAATGTTATTTTTGGAACCATTATTGCGTGGGTATTAGTGAGGTATCATTTTCCTGGAAAGAGGTTTATTGACGGACTTGTGGATTTGCCGTTTGCCTTGCCAACGGCTGTTGCCGGCATTGCCTTGACCACTCTTTACGTTCCGAAAGGATGGATTGGTCAATTATTTACGTTTAAAATCGCATTTACGCCTATCGGAATTATTATCGCTCTTACGTTTATTGGTCTGCCGTTTGTTGTCCGAATGGTGCAGCCAGTATTGCAAAACTTTAATGCAGAGATTGAAGAAGCATCTGCTAGTTTAGGAGCCAGCCGAATGCAAACGTTCAGAAAAGTTATTTTTCCAGAGCTGGTGCCCGCTATTTTAACAGGTTTTTCTCTTTCGTTCGCAAGAGCGCTTGGAGAATACGGGTCCGTTGTTTTTATTGCTGGAAATATGCCGATGAAAACTGAAATTACGCCGCTTATTATTATGACAAAACTCGAGCAGTACGATTATGCGGGAGCTACTGCTATTGCATCAGTCATGCTCGTTGTATCATTTTTTCTGTTATTACTTATTAATATTATTCAATGGTGGACAAATCGTAAATTTATACATAGTTAAGGAGGGATGACATTGGCAGGACATGTTCCAATGCAGCACGCAAAAACGACTGTTGAAATCACTCATTCTAGTTTAAAAGAGCCCAAAGTCGTCGGATGGCTGCTTACATTTATTGCACTGGCTTTTTTAGCTCTATTCTTAGTGCTTCCGCTTATCACGATTTTTATAACAGCCTTTCAAAAAGGGTGGGAAACATATCTCGCTGCGATTACAAATCCAGATGCCCTGGCTGCTATTAAACTAACGTTAATCGTCGTGCTGATTACCGTTCCGTTAAATGCCGTTTTTGGCGTGGTAGCTGCATGGTTAATTACGAAGTTTGATTTTAAAGGAAAGAATATTTTAATTACGCTTATTGATTTACCATTTGCCGTTTCGCCTGTTATTGCTGGATTGATTTTTATTTTATTATTTGGTGCACAAGGGTTGTTCGGAGAATGGCTGTTTAATCACGACATCAAAATTGTCTTTGCTATTCCCGGTATTATATTAGCTACCCTTTTTGTAACGCTTCCGTTTGTTGCCAAAGAATTGATTCCACTCATGCAAGCTCAAGGGTCAGCCGAAGAAGAGGCATCGTTAACGTTAGGAGCCAGCGGTTTCAAAACTTTTTTTCTAGTGACATTACCTAATATTAAATGGGGCTTATTATATGGAATCATTTTATGTAATGCGAGGGCGATTGGAGAGTTTGGAGCTGTTTCCGTTGTGTCGGGGCACATTCGAGGAATGACAAATACGATGCCTCTTCATATTGAAATTCTCTACAATGAATATCAATTTGCAGCAGCGTTTGCGGTAGCATCTTTAATGTCAGTTTTAGCTATATTTACATTAATTATAAAAAACATTATTGAGTGGAAAGCCAAACATATTTAAAAAGGAAGGAGCTTATGAGATGAGTATCCATATTAAGCACGTATCAAAGAACTTTGGTGATTTTAAAGCGCTGGATTCTATTAACATTGATATTCAAACGGGTGAATTAGTAGCTTTACTCGGTCCGTCCGGTTCTGGAAAAACATCTTTGCTTCGCATCATTGCCGGTCTTGAACATCTTGACCAAGGAGCTATTTTATTTGATGGAAAGGAAATTACGCACGTAAATCCAAAAGAGCGGAATGTAGGGTTTGTTTTTCAACACTATGCTTTGTTCAGGCATATGACTGTGTTTGATAACGTTGCGTATGGTTTAAAAGTACGACCTAAAAAAACAAGACCTTCTAAAATGGACATTAACAAGAAAGTAACCGAGCTGCTGCAGCTTGTGAAACTAGAGCCGCTTGCAAATCGCTATCCTTCTCAATTATCGGGAGGGCAGCGCCAGCGAGTAGCGCTTGCTCGAGCGTTAGCAGTGGAACCGAAAGTACTGCTATTAGATGAACCTTTTGGCGCTTTGGATGCGAAAGTTCGTAAAGATTTACGCAGATGGCTGCGTAAATTGCATAATGACTTTCATATTACGAGTATATTCGTTACGCATGATCAAGAAGAAGCTTTAGATGTAGCTGATCGTATTGTTGTAATGAACAACGGGAAAATTGAGCAGATTGGAAGTCCTGAGGAAGTATATGATCATCCTAACAGTCCATTTGTGTACGATTTTTTAGGAAACGTCAATTTATTTAAGGGTCGCATTCATAAAGGCAGGCTAAAACAAGGAAGCTTTGAAATGGATGTTCCAGAATTTAGCGGAAGAAATGAAGAAGCAGCTGTTGGATATGTGCGACCTCATGATATTCACCTTGAAAAAGTAAAAACAAGCGCAGATGCCGTTTCTGCAACCGTTAGCCATATTCATGTGATAGGACCTATCGTGCAAATTGAATTAAAAAGAGAAGATGCAGAAGAATTTTTAGAAGCTGAATTAAGCAAAGAGCATTATAAAACACTCAGCCTTCAAGTAGGAGAGCAGGTGTATGTAAAGCCTAAGCAGCTAAAAGTATTTATTCCAGAAGATTATTCTATTTGATAAAAAGCGTGAAGGGTATACCTTTGCGCTTTTTATCTATTAATAAATTAGTACCAGATATTAAAAGTAGGTGTTATAATTAAGTATAAACTGATTTGAGGTGGAGAAATGATGCAATCAAAAGCTAGAATCACAGGAATGGGGATATATACACCAAAGCAAAAATTAACGAACGACCATTTAAAAGAAATGGTTGATACAAGTGACGAATGGATTGTACAGCGCACGGGAATGAAAGAACGGCGAATTGCTGGTGAAGGCGAATACACGTCTACGCTTGCCATTCGAGCAGTTGAAAATTTGCTCAACCGATATGCTGTAGAAATAGAAGATGTAGATGCAATTATTGTTTCGACAACAACACCGGATCACTTTTTTCCTAGCGTAGCATGTCAGGTTCAAGATTACTTTCATATTGATCAAGCTGCTGCATTTGATTTAAGTGCCGCATGCGCCGGTTTTACATATGGACTTCACGTGGCGAACGGCTTAGTGACGTCCGGATTGCATAAAAAGATTTTAGTTATTGGTGCTGAAGTCATGTCGAAAATTACAGATTATACGGACCGGGCCACCTGCGTGCTGTTCGGTGACGGAGCGGGAGCTATGCTTGTAGAATACGATGAGCATAATCCAAGTTTCTTAGGATGTCACTACGGAACGGACGGAAGCGGAGGGGTGAATTTATATCGTTCTAATTTATCTGATACTCTTTCAGGAAAAGAAATTAACGCGAGCGGAAATTTAGTTCAAAATGGGCGTGAAGTATACCGCTTTGCTGTCCGAACGATTCCAAAAGGAGTAGAAGCATTGTTAAAGGGTACTTCCATTTCTCTTTCTGATGTAAATTGGTTTATTCCGCACAGTGCAAACCTTCGGATGATTGAAGCTATTTGTGCTAAAACAGGTGTTTCAATGGATAAAACGTTAACGAGTGTACAATACTGCGGAAATACATCTTCAGCTTCTATTCCACTTGCCTTGAACGAAGGAATAATGACAGGAAAAGTACGGGATAATGACCTTCTTATTCTCTATGGGTTTGGAGGAGGATTAACGCATTGCGGTTTGTTAATTAAATGGATGTGTAAAGAAAAAAGCTAAAAGGCATCGCCTTTTAGTTTTTTAGGCTTTTATCGTTAACAAGAATTCGGTAAAATGGAAAAAGAAGTAAAGGGGGTGTGCGCATGAATCACGTTTTATACATTGAAGACAATGAAGAAATTGGATTAATGATTCAAAATGAGCTTAAAAAGCAAAACTATGAAGTTACTTGGTTACAATCAGGAGATATCGCCAGTCAGTTTATTAAACAAACGGATATTGTCATTCTAGATGTAATGCTGCCTGGGTTAGATGGATTTACAGTGGGAAAAAAGCTTAAAAAACTAGCACCTGATGTCCCGATTTTAATGCTTTCAGCTCGTACAGCCCTAGAAGATAAGATCATGGGGCTAGAGTTTGCCGATGACTATGTCACAAAGCCGTTTCATCCAGAAGAGCTGCTTGCAAGGCTCGAAGTATTGTTAAGAAGATTTTCAAGAAAGAAAGAAGAGCTTATTGTAAAACATTTGCATATTTCGATGATAGACTATCGCGTGATGAACAGAGAGACAAGTGAAGAAATTAGTTTAACAGGTAAGCAATTTCATATTTTTACTTATTTCCTTCAGCATTTAAATCAAATTTTAACAAAAGAACAAATTTATGAAGGAGTATGGAAAGAGCGTTATATAGAAGGAGATAAAACATTAATGGTACATATTCGCTATTTACGAGAAAAATTGGAGAAAAATGCAGCTAAGCCTGAAATTATTGAAACAATACGAGGGATTGGGTACAGGGTGAAGCAATGAACGTTACACAGTCTCTTATCACGAAGTATATCTTAATTATGCTTTCAGCTGTACTAATTATACCGGTATCATTCTTTGCAGGCTCATGGCTGATCACCGTCCCTTTTATGCATATTCAAGGATTATTAAATGAAGAGTATAAAGGAAAAAGCTACTACGAACAAATGTGGAATGAAGAAGCCCGAAAGCTAGAAGGAGCAAATGAGAAAACAATTAATCAAAAGCTAAAATTATTAAAAGAAAAATACCCTGAAGCTTCAATGTTCTGGGTAAACGAAGATGGACAAACACAGCTTCCGCTTCCTTATCATGCAGCCCTTCCGAAGCAATGGTCATCGTCTTATACGGCTGAATTTATAAAAAAACGATACGGAAACAATCCGTATACGGTTATTACCTTTATTGGAACAGATAAAAAGCAAGGTTTTATGGTCATTGAAGTGCCAGAAAAAGCCGTTGAGCCTCCTATTCAAAGGCTAGACCCAGCCTACTATAATATTTATTTAGGATTTGTTTTTATTATCGTGCTTTCTTTTATTGTACTTTCTCTGTTCTTTTTTCTTCGAATTCGAAAAAGGCTGCGAGTGTTACAAGCTGCTATGAACAACAAAGGCGAGCGAGGAATTCCTTTACCTGTTGTATCTGAGTCCACGGATGAAATTGGTCAGCTAGAACAATCCTTTAATCAAATGGTTAAACAGCTTCATGAAAGCCGGTATCGAGAGAAGCAAGAAGAACAGCTGCGGCAAGACTTAATTATGAGTCTATCGCATGACTTACGAACACCGCTCACGACTGTTCGAACGCATATTTATCAGCTAAAAAACGAAGAAATGGCCTTGAACATTCAACAATCTCTTGAGGTAATTGATACAAAAGTAGAATTTGTTAGTGATTTAATAGATAATTTATTTTCCTATACGCTGCTGTTAAATGGAAAATATCCATATCGGGAAGAGGAAGTTGATATGGCTCGATTTCTTAGAAAAAGCATTGCGCAATGGTATCCATTATTTGAAGAAGAGAATATGGAAGTGGATATTCAACTGCCTTCTCAGTCCATATATTGGCGCGGAGATGTTCAGTGGTTAGAAAGAATAATAGATAATTTATGTCAAAATGTCATCCGTCATGCCAAAGAAGGTAACTTTATTAGCTTTCGTCTTGTTCAAGAGCATGATTTATCTTCTCTCACCATTTCTGATAAAGGGTCAGGCTTTAAAAAGAATAGCCATACGAAGCAAAACGGTGTAGGTCTAGCGATTGTGGATGCGATGATTAAAGAAATGGAGTTAACGTGGTCAATTCATTCTACAAAACATGGAACGGATATTCAAATTGTGTACAAAGCGAGTGGTTAATTCACTCGCTTTTTTAAACGAATTTTAACCTTTCTTTTCCGTCCTCTTAACTTTGGCTGTTTATAGTAAAGGAGAGGTGATAAAAGTGGAAATTGTTAAAACGACTCAGCTGATAAAAGTATTTAAAGGAGCAGAAGCTGTAAATGAAGTGAATTTATCCATTAAAGAAGGAGAAATCTACGGGTTTCTAGGGCCTAATGGAGCAGGGAAGACGACAACAATCCGAATGTTGCTCGGGCTAATGAAGCCAACGAGCGGGGAAATTGAGCTGTTTGGAGAAAGAATAAAAAATCACAGGCAGCATATTCACGCCTTAAAAAAGATAGGTTCACTTGTAGAGAGCCCTTCCTATTATGCGCATTTAACTGCAAGAGAAAATTTAGAGGTACTTCGTAAAATACTAGGTGTATCTAAAAACAGAGTGGATGAAGTACTAAATATTGTAAAATTAACAAAAGAAGCAAATCGCCCAGTCAAAGGCTTTTCTCTTGGAATGAAACAGCGGCTTGGTATTGCTTCTGCACTCCTCGGAAATCCTCGTTTATTAATCTTAGACGAACCAACCAACGGACTGGATCCTGCAGGAATTCAAGAAATTCGTTCATTAATTAAAGAAATGCCAGGGGAAAACGGAGTTACCGTATTGATTTCAAGTCATTTACTCTATGAAATCGACCATTTAGCGACTCAAGTAGGTATTATTACAAAAGGAAAGATGCTATTTAATGGCTCGATTGAATCGCTTCGCAAAAAAGCTAAGCATCAAGTGGCATTTACAACAGGAGAGATAGAAAAGGCTAAAACAATACTATTAGCAAACGGGTTTGTACCTACTATCGATAAACATAGTCTTCTTTTAGATTATATTGATCATGAGCAAGTGGCACATCTTGTTTATCAGCTTGTGCAAGAAAATGTCTCAATCTACCGAGTTGAAGAAAAATCGAAATCATTAGAAGATATCTTTTTAAAGCTGACAAGCGAGGAGAATAGATATGTTCACAAAAATACTGCAGGCTGAGTGTATAAAGTTAAAAAGAAAATGGCTCTGGTTTTTACTATTTTTAGGTCCAGCGGGTGTAATTGGCTTAACTCTAGTTGATTATAGCGTTCGATATGAATATTTAATTCAGCAAAATCCGAATGTGTGGGAAGGTCTTTTGCATGAACTAAACATCACGCTTCCAATAGCTTTTTTACTGGGAGGAACGATTCTTGCTTCAAATGTAGCGCATATTGAATATCATAGAAGCTCATGGAAGCAGCTGCTGAGCTTACCTGTGAGCAGACTGAGTGTTTATACAGCAAAATTTTTAGTAGTTATGTTTATGCTACTTATCGCTTCTGCTGTTCTATTAATCGGTATAATTGGGTTAGGCTGGTGGTTAGGATTTGGTTTTCCGTCTTCTTGGAAAAATCTTTTCGTGTATACCTTTTATCCGTTTTTTTCTGCCATTCCATTTGTAGCTATTCAAATATGGTTATCTATGCTTTTTAAAAATCAAGGCCGCTCTCTTGCACTAGGTATTGTGATGAGTGTGACGATGAGTGGTATGAGAGAATTGCCGAGCTGGTTTTTCTGGCAATGGCCAATGCTAGCGTTTTCTGACTATCGGAATATGTACATAATAGCAGGTGTAATTATCGGTATTTTCCTATATGCTGCAGGCGCCTTGCACTTTATCAAAAAGGATGTGGCCTAAATGTTTTTGCAATTATGTAGGATAGAATCGTTTAAATTGTTTAAAACAAAAGCCTGGACGTACCTTTTTGTGAGTCCTATTCTAATCGCTATTATCCTTTTTGTAGGTGATCAGGCAATGCCAAGCGGGAGAACGAAATGGGCAATGGCAGATGCCTTGATTGCCAATGTTCACGGATTGGTGTTTTATCCGTTAATTGGCGGGTTAGTAACATCCTTCATCTGTCGGTATGAACACGAAGCGGGAGGATGGAAGCAATTATTATCTCTTCCTGTGACAAGGACATCGGTATACGGAGCAAAATTGATTACAGCAGCAGCTTTCATGGGAATTCTTCAAGTGCTTGTATTTGTTGTTTTATTAGGAGTTAGCATGTTAAAAGACTATCCGAGCGCTGTGCCATTAAAGATGATAGCTGGAAATATGCTAGGCGGATGGGTTGCGGTGTTGCCCATTCTTGCGTTTATGCTAGCTGTGTCAATGGCATGTTCTAGCTTTGGAGCATCTTTGACAGTCAACGTCATTTTAACACTACCGAATTTATTCGTTGCTAATTCTGAACGATTTGGCCCCTGGTACCCATGGACTCAGCCAATGTATGGAATGTTAGGTGTAACCGGAAAAGCATCATGGGGGTTGATGCTGACTACACAGAATTTCTTAGTGGTTGTTATAAGCAGCTTTCTGCTTTTTGGAGTAGCAGGTTTACTGTATTTTCAGCGCAAACATATATAATAGAAAAAACCCGCTTTTTTACAGCGGGTTTTTAGCTGGCTTTTGGAATAGTAAAACCTACTCCAAAGACGTCTCGCACATCGTGGACAACCACAAAAGCCTGTTCATCGACTTTATGAATAATGCGCTTTAACTCTAATAGTTCTTGTTTGTTCACAACTACGTACAATACGTCTTTTGCTTCTTTTGTATAGCTTCCATGAGCAGAAAAGACAGTGACGCCTCGCTGCATCTTTTTGTTAACTTGTTCGGCTACTTCAGCTGAACGGTGTGAAATAATAGTGATTGCTTTGCGGGGGTTAAGTCCTTCAATAATATAATCAAGCACCTTTGTTCCGATATAAAGAGAAATAACCGTGTACATCGTCTTTTCTCCACCGATGACAAAATAGGCGCTTGCTACAACTAATAAATCAATTGCTAGCATCGTTTTGCTAATATTCCAGTCTAGATATTGATTAGCTAAGCGGGCGATAACTGCCGAGCCTCCGGAAGTTCCGCCACCTCTAAACACAAGCCCGAGTCCTACACCGGCTAAAATACCAGCAAAAATAGCCCCAAGTAGCGTATCGTCAAGAGGATTTCCCAGTCCTTCAGTTATATGTAGGAATAGAGATGTGAAAATAATACATATAATTGTGTAAGCAATCACACGTTTGTGAAGCAATTTGTATCCGATCAGTACCAGCAAACCGTTTAATATAAAGTTTGTGATACCAGGAGACCAGCCTAGTACATAATAGGTAATCATTGTTACACCGGTTACGCCGCCTTCTGCTAATTCATTTGGAATAGCAAAATAATTAATGGCCAGTGCGAAAATGAGGCTTCCTAGAATAATGAGGATAATTTCTTTTATTTTATTGATCATGAACGTTACCTCCAATCATCAAAAACTCCGAAAACACAGTCATGACAATGTATTATACCAACTCTAGAGGCTGAATTAAAGATGGGATATTATTATTTTTTAAAAAATCAATTTCTGCTATCAACATAAAATCTTTTGACAGTTTTTATGGAGTATGAAAAAATAAATTGTTTGCTTTTATTTTGATTAAAAAGTTTTGCAATGAGAATGTTCGTTCGGTAAAATAGAAGCAAGAGTCAAGGGGGAGAATGAACGTGTATCAAGATGAATTAAAACAGTATGCGAAGTTAGTAATGCCTGAGCATTTAGAGAAAATGAAGAAAATGTACAGTCCCGAGGCGCATAAGCAGTCTTTAGGGTTGAAAAAAGAAAAGATTGAGCATATTGAAAAGGTCATTATGAACAGTTACTCGGAGCATCATCCAGTAACCCTTCACGTCTATGAAGCAGGACATATTCAAAGATATGAACGAGTGACAATCGATAAAGTTTCTCTGCAGTCGAATACGCTGATGGTGACAGGGCCTTGTTATACATATTCGATTCGAGCGGATGCAGTAATTGAAGCAGATGTATGGAAAGATGAAAGCTACTCTAGCTAAGAGTAGCTTTTTTGTTGAATTTGTATCTTTTTTTTAACGCTTGCATACAATACATAAAAGCATATTCTGCGAGTAGTCACTTTTAGCTACTAGGAAATTTTGATTAAAGAAGGGATATTGTATGCAAAATGAAAAAACTCAAGTAAGAGAAATTGAATTAACGCAGTTCATTAAGAAAAGACTCGTTCGTTTTATCTCAAGTTTGGCTATTTCTTCTGCCCTTGCTTCTATATTATATATGCTTCTGTTTTTATTTAAATGATGGGTCACTTTGAGTTGTCCAAAAAGGTGGACAACTTTTTTGATGTATAGGCTCTCATTAAAACAGGACAAGCTAAACATAATTCAGTCAAGAGAAATTAAATCGGTCAAGAAATAGTCAAAAACAGTCATAGCTAATTAGTTGCAAGAAAACCTTTACATATAATGAGAAAAGTAGACAAATTCTTGAATTACCAGCTTATTTCCTTTTGTATAAACTATTATCAAAACAAATGCAAATCTAATTGTTCGTTCAAAAAACTTTATTTTGTAATTAAAAAAATGAATGTTTTTGATTTTTTATGATTGATTTTGAATGTAAACCGTGATAAAGTAAGTACATGAAATAAATGAAAACGCTTTTTTGAAAAAGGAGCTAGAACATGTTAACGCCGGAGAGACATCAACTAATCTTAAAACTTTTAAAAGAGAAAGAACTTGTAAAAGTGCAAGAGTTTATCGAAGTTACAGGCGCTTCGGAATCCACAATTAGAAGAGACTTAAGTCAACTAGAAGAAGAGCAAATGCTCAAACGTGTTCACGGTGGCGCTTCGCTTATTCGCAGTAAACGAATCGAACTGAGCGTTATCGAAAAATCTGCTAAAAATATTCAAGATAAACGAAACATTGCAGAGTATGCGGCTTCCATTATAAATGAAGGTGACTGTATTTTTTTAGATGCAGGAACTACAACGTATGAAATGATTCCTTTTTTGAAGCAAAAAGATGTAGTTGTCGTGACAAATGGTTTAATGCATTTAAACCCGATGCTAGAACAAGGTATCACCCTCTATTTAATTGGAGGATCTGTTAAACATAAAACGGGCGCTTTAATTGGCAATGGAGCTCTTTTAAGTCTTGAGCAGTATCGTTTTGATAAGTGCTTTATGGGAGCGAATGGGATTCATCATCAATATGGATATACAACTCCTGATCCAGAAGAAGCATTGATCAAGCAAACGGCAATGAAGCTTTCTAGAGAATCTTATATTTTATCAGATTCTACTAAGTTTTTTGAAACAAGCTTTGCGAAAATAGCCGATTTACATGAAGCAAAAATTATAACAAATGACGTACCTAGTGATGTACTTATACAGTATGCAAACAAAACAGACATAAAGGTTGTGAAATCATGATTTATACATGTACGTTGAACCCATCCGTTGATTACGTAGTACATGTTTCAGCATTCGAAGAAGGCGGACTTAACCGCACAACGAATGAAGCCAAGTTTCCAGGAGGGAAAGGCATTAACGTCTCTCGCGTTTTAAAGCGATTAGATGTTGATAATAAAGCTCTCGGTTTTGTAGCCGGCTTTACAGGAACCTATATCGAAGACTACTTAAAAGCGGAGAATATTGAAACAGCTTTTACAAGAGTTGATGGAGATACCCGCATTAACGTAAAGTTAAAAACGGAAAAAGAAACAGAAATTAACGGTCAAGGGCCTGCTATTACAGACGAAGCGCTTCAGTCTTTATTGACTCAAGTAAAGCAAATGACTGAAGGCGATATCTTCGTATTAGCAGGAAGTATACCGAAAACGCTTCCAAGTTCTGTGTATGAAACGTTAACGGAACTAGCAGCAGCGAACGGAGTAAAAGTAGTAGTAGATGCAAGTGGAAAAACCTTGCTAGACGTCGTGTCTCACAAGCCGTTTTTTATCAAACCAAATCATCATGAACTTGCAGAATTGTTTGATGTAGAAGTAAACAGTGCAGAAGATGCGCTAGTATACGGTAAAAAGCTTGTGGAACAAGGAGCGCAAAACGTCGTTGTATCCATGGCAGGCGATGGAGCACTTCTTATTAACGAAAGCGGTGTCTACAGTGCCACAGTCCCTAAAGGAACAGTGAAAAATTCTGTTGGAGCTGGCGATTCACTTGTAGCTGGATTTATTGCTTCTTATGTAAAGCAAGGGGATTTATTAGAAGCCTTTCAAACAGGAGTTGCTTCAGGAAGTGCCACAGCATTCTCACTTGAATTATGTACAGCAGAAGATGTAAAGACGCTTCGTGAACAAGTGTCAATCACAAAGGTAGAGTAGGGGGAACCGAGAATGAGAATTACAGAACTATTAAAAAAAGATACAATCATTCTTGATTTAAAAAGCACGTCAAAAGCTGATGTTATTGATGAGTTAGTTGGAAAATTAGACGAAGCTGGTCGCTTAAGCGACCGAGCTGGCTATAAAGAAGCAATTTTAAATCGTGAATCTCAAAGTACAACGGGAATTGGGGAAGGCATTGCCATTCCGCATGCAAAAACAAGCTCGGTAAAAACACCGGCCATTGCATTTGGACGCTCAACAGAAGGTATTGATTATGAATCATTAGACGGACAGCCTGCACATTTATTCTTCATGATTGCAGCGAGTGAAGGCGCGAATAATGCTCACTTAGAAACATTATCTCGTTTGTCTACGTTATTAATGGACGAATCGTTCCGAAAAACGTTGCTAACAGCATCATCAATTGATGAAGTCATTAAAGCAATTGATGATAAAGAAACTGAAAATGAAGCGCCGGAAGAAGAAGTGGATACAGCTTCAG